>CAWBID010000004.1:0-13701 GCA_963788715.1 uncultured Solirubrobacterales bacterium | reverse complement strand
TGGTTCCGCGCCGGCCGCGCCAGCAATCGATTGCGGGGCAGCTTTGGCCCGAGCGCCGAGGCCGAGGCACACCACCAGCAGCCCCGCAACAATGACCAAAGCCGACAACTGCCGCTTTGAAGCGTCCCCTATCGAGCCGCTTCGTTCTGGGAGCTCGAGTCGAGCCATGTGATCCTCCTCGTCGTATAGCTAACGTTTCGACCCGTCGTCCAGACGTGTCGCGCATGCGCCGGCGGAGTGGCGCTCCTGGGCGGCGCACACACAACGAACCTGTCGCGGTCGTTCCACCAACGATGTCATTCCACCGGTGTGGCGCCAAGAGGGAGGTCCCCAAGAAAATCCCGCAACTAATGCTGCTCGCCGAAGGACAACGTACGGATCGATCGAGGGCACCGAAAGCGGCTGGCTGGGCTGGCTTCCCCGGGACACGATCCGCTACTCGGCAGGCGCTCGGTTCTCGGCGGTTCCGAGCGCAATCGGCCAGGCACGCTGCACTCAGATCGCCGACATGCTCACCCTTGGCCCACAGCCTTGCGCACCCCGACGTTCGCGAGCTGTCACTACGGCGTCACGGATTGCCGAGTTCACGCGATCAAAGGTGGCGTCGGCCGCGTCTTGACACTCGACGTGGCGAGGAAGCGGAGGGCGGCTATCAGCTTGATCGCGCTCCACGGCGAGCGTGGATCGAGACATTGGCGCACGCCGCCGTCCGTTGACGGATCCCTGCGATTTGGTCGGTCAATTCACCTTCTGGAGGACCGGGAATACGTAGGTGGCTCCGCTCGGTTGATCCGGCGGCGGCAGGATTGACGCCTGCGTACTGCTTCCGGGCGTTGGGTAGTAGATGCGGAGCAGCGGCCGGATCTGCGTCGGTACGGCGACTCCCGGATAGATGCTGGCGTAGTACTTGCTCGATGGTGTCGGGAGCCAGTTGGTCGCCGGTGCCCCTGGCGGGAGCGTCGGGGCGATCCAGATCGTTACCGACCCGTCGGCGTTCTTTACGAGCTTGCCTGAGGTCAACTGCTGCGATCCCAGCTGTGAGACCGGCTGGATCGGTCCCCACTGTAGGTTGATCGGCCCGCCCGGGTTTGTCAGCTGGACGATCGGGCCCTGGGGTGCCCGTATCGCCTGGTCGCCTTGGATCGGGACGTTGGCTGGGGACAGTTGCTGCTTCCAGATGGTCGACACCTTGAAGGCGTATGTCGTGGCATTGGTCGCTCGGGTCGGTCTGCTGTGTCGGCGTCGTCGCGACGTAGTACGGAACGCCGGGTGTGAGACCGTACTGTGCTCGCGGTCGAGCCGAACAGGATCGGGGTACTCGCGATCAGCGGGCCCCAGTCGGAGCCCTGAACGGTGATCGTGTCGGTCGACGGGTCGACGGCGGTCACGGGAATGTTCGCGGTCGAGTACGCGGTGTTCAGGACGCTTGCCTGGGTGATGAACGGGGCGGCTGACTGCGTCGTGTCGGTCTGGTAGACGTGAATCGACCAGAATCCGCGAGGATTGCCCTGGCTGTCGTTCACCGTCGGCGGCAGGGAACCGATGACCGGGAGGGTCGTCGGGTTGGTGACGGGTGGCGTGAATGTCAGCTTGTAGGTGTTGTTGCCGTCGATCTGCGTGGCCGGCGTACCGTCGAGGTTGTTGATCTGGGCATAGACTCCGTCCAGGGGCACGTTGGCCGAGCCTCCTTCGAGCACGATTGCCGCTCGATACAGGTACCCCAACAGTGTGTTCGGGTACGTCCCGATGATCGTGTTCAGGTAGCTCCAGAAATTCGTGGCCGGGCTGGCCCCGACCGTTGACGTGACGCGGTTGACTCTCGCCTGCCCGTCTTCGTATCCGGTCTGGAGGGCCATTTCCTGGCGGGGGCCCCAGTTGCTCGGTATCCTGAAGCCGCTCGCGGTGAGTCCTAGCGGCTTGAACTGGGCCAGCGTTTGCCGTTGGGGGTAGGATGGGTTGCGGTAGCGCCGGGTGGCATGGTACTGGGGGGCGATCCAGGTCGGCAGCGACGCGCAGCGGGATGCCGTTGAGCCCGGTCGTCGCGTCGGGGAGCGGGTTGCGTCTCAGCGATTCGCCCATCTGCTTGAAGAATGCGACCGCGTTGCGTCGGGGCGTTCTGCCACTTCTTTGCCCGCTTTTGCTGCGGCCGCGTTGGTGTGTACTGGTTTGGCTCGAAGTAATTGGGCTGATGTCCGTCGAGCCTCGAATTGGGCGAGTGTGCTCATGGCGAAGCGCTCCACGACGTTCTTCTGGATTGAGGCGGCGGAGGCACGATCAGTCGCCGGCACGAGCGTGTCGGCGCGGATTCGAATGAGGATCCACCCGAGATTGGTGTCATAGGGCACCACCCGGTAGGTGAATCCGTGGATCCGCGCGATGCGCTTATGGGCGTAGCGCGAGGTCGGGCCTGCGAGCAGGTAGGTCTGCGCGTGCGTGGAGGGGGTCGTCCGCGTGCCGATACTTGCCACCGTGTTGATGAAGTCATCGAGCAGGTTGGCCACGTAGTAGTTGCGCCTCGATGGCGGCACGGTGAGCACGAGCTCCTTGGTTCCGCTGCGCCCCTTCGCGCCGCTGAGATCGATCATCGCATTGAGGTAAAGGACCGAGGCGTCGCCGGCGTTGGTGCCGTTGTTGTTCCAAGCCGCAGCTGCCTTTCCACCACCTAGCGTGTTGCGGGGTGCGGTCACCAGAGCGCTGTAATTCCCGAAGCGGTAGACGAATTCAGCCGGAAGGCCCCACACGTATGCGTGCGCGGCCAGCTGCTCGATCTTGTGCGGATCCGTGAGCGGCGACACCGAGCCGACGGCTGATGAGGGAGCCAGTACAGCGGCGGAGATAGCACCGACCACCAGCGCTAGCGCGGTCATCGCACGGTGACGGTGGCGTGAATATGAGAGTCTCACGTTAGTTCTCCTTCGTTGACGCGCCGTGGGCCACGCGCGGCGCAATAGTCGGACCGGCGGGCCGTCAGTCAAGGCTGTCGCTGACGCTCGTGGTCAGCGGAGATATTCGGTGTCTGTCCGCCTCCCGACAAGAGGGGAACCCCCCATGTTTACCCTACCCATACTCGGTGGTGGTGCACGGAGACGCATTGTGAGCCTCGCAAACCAAACCTATTTAGGAAGGGATACCGAGCGTCGGCTCGGCGCGACTCAGCTGTGACTTGACTGAGTGCATCCGTGGAGGGTCGAGTGGGCGGCTAGATGGAGAGGAGCCGCTCGATGACCTGGATGGACGCCTCAGGGCTCTCGAGTTGGGGGTAATGGCCGAGCCCGCGCAGCCGCGCCACCGGGACACCCGGTCTGAGATCCAGGACGGCCTGTAGCACGGCCTCGGTGCAGATCGGGTCGAGATCGGCCCAGGCGAGCTCCAGGTGTCCCGGCCAGCTACCCAGCGCACCCTTCCACCGCGACGCGTAAGTGACCCGTTCGTGCAAGTAGAAGATCAGACGGTCGAGCAGCCGGTGGCCCCGGTTGTACGCGAGCAGCGACCACTGATCCGCCGCTTCCTCGTCACCCAGCGGATGCGCCTTGGAGAAGACCCGCGCGAACTGCAGCCGAAACACGATCTCCGTCGTCATCCGCACCGCCAGCGGTCCCAGACGACCGCGTAATACTTTCTGACCGATCACTAGATTCGCGCGCTCGAGTACCAGACTCGCGTTGAATAGCAGCACCGAGGAGAGCTCGAACGTCAGCCGCTGGTCGAGATCCCGGGCGAGCAGTTCCGTCGCCACCGAACTGCCCATATCGTGGGCGACGAGGATCACCGGTTCGCGGGCGTACCGCGCCACGACCGCCTCGACGATATCGGCCTGCATCAGCAGCGAGTACACCTGGTCCCGCGGCTTCTCAGACAGGCCGAAGCCGAGGAAGTCGAACATGACCAGCCGACGGTCGCCGAGTCGGTCCAGGACGTGGCGCCAGTCATATGAGCACGTGGGGTAGCCGTGCAGGAAGACCACTGGCGGGAGATCCGACGCGCCCGCGCGAGTGCGGACAAAGATCTGATGGCCGGCGATCGTCTCCAGCGTGCCCTCGCTCTGCCAGGCGGCGGTACGCGAAGTCAGTCCTGCCATTCGTCTGTCTCCTCGGTGATGACGTCACCCGGGTCCTCCTGCGCGGCTCTCGCTCCTCAGAGGAGGCCCGGATGAAGCCATGTGACGGCGCCGCTACGACCGTAGAGCAGGTTGAAGATCCGGCTCGAGCTTGCTCGGAGTGCGTGCCTCACGCTTCTCGAAGAACTCCGCGCCCTCGATGCTGATGTGAGGGACGAGTCGGTCGAGCCATGCGGGCATGTACCAGTTGACCTGGCCCATCATGATCATCAACGCCGGCACAAGCAGGCACCGCACAATCGTGGCGTCCAGGATCACGGCCACCGCGAGACCGACGCCGAATTGCTTCACGGTCGGATCACCGTTGAGCACGAAGCCGCCGAACACGAACACCATGATGGTGGCCGCGGCGGTGATCACCCTGCCGCTGGTGACAAGCCCCTTCACGACACTGTTCTTGTTGTCCTCGCCGGCATGGACGTGTTCCTCGATCTGGCTGACCAAGAACACCTCGTAGTCCATCGAGAGTCCGAACAGGATCGCGAACATGAACAGCGGGACGTAGGAGACGATCGGCACCGAGCCCTCAAGACCGATCAGGCTGTGGAGCCATCCGAACTGGAAGAGCGCGGTGAGCACACCATAGGCGGCTCCGATCGAGAGCACGTTCATGAGCGCAGCCTGAACCGGGACAACGAGTGTGCGGAACGCGAGGACCAGCAGCAGGAAGCTGAGCGCGATCACGACCAGGATCTGGAGCGGGAGCTTGCTCGAGATGTTCGAGGCCAGGTCGACGTAGCCGGCCGTGGTGCCGCCCACGTAGGCCTTCATGTTGCGTCCCCTTCTCCGCGTTCGGGATGACGCTCGAGCGGAGCGTGCCCACCAGATCAGCCGTCTTCGTGTCAGCCGGGCCGTACTTGGCGATCGCGTTGAAGTAGGCGGTGGTACCGGACTTGTCGATCTGGATCGGGGTGATCGCCACCACGCCCGAGGCACGCGAGACGTCCTGCTCGAGCGTGGTCAGACGCGAGTCGCTCGTGCCATTCGCCGGCGACCCGAGCGACACCGCCACGATCAACGGCCCGTTCACGCCGGGACCGAAGTTCTGCGCGATCAGGTCGTAGGCACGGCGAGCCGTGGTCGAGGACGACAGCGCCGCGACGTCCTTCTGGCCGAGGTTCAGCGACAGCAGCGGGATCGCGAGCGGAATGAGGATCGCCAGGGCAGCTATCCCGGCAACTGCGGGATGGCGGGCGACGCCGTTCGCCCACCTCGCCCACAGGCCCGGCTTCGGTTGCGCCTCATGGTGGCGGCCGCGGACCCGCAGTGAGTTGATGTGGGGACCGACGATGGCCAGCATCGCCGGCAACAACGTCACCGCCGCGAGCACGGCAACCACCACGGCGATCGCCGCCATAAATCCCATCGTGGTCACCAGCGGGATGTTCGCGACAGCCAGCGACACCAGGGCGATCGTCACCGTGCTTCCGGCGAACACGACCGCGCCACCAGAGGTCGCGGCGGCGCGAGCGATCGACTCTCGAATCTCAAGGCCATCGTCCAGGCCGCGGAAGTGGCGGGTCACGATGAACAGCGCGTAGTCGATCCCCACCCCCAGACCGATCATCGTCGCCAGCGTCGGCGCCACGGTCGACACCGTCATCGCATGACTGAGGATCCGGACGATCGAAAGCGTGCACGCCAATCCGATGATCGCCCCCAGGATCGGGAGCAACATCGCGACCATCGTGCCGAAAGTGAACGTGAGGATCACCATCGCCGCGATGATTCCGATCAGCTCGCTGGACTCGGTGGACGGCTTGGACACCTTCTGACCGAGCTGCCCGCCGGTCTCCACCTGGATCCCGGCCTCCTGAGCCGGTTTCTCGGCGGCGTTGATGATCGTCTGCGCGTCGTCGACCGACAGCGTTCCCGGACTGACCGACAACGTCACCGACAGGTAGCCCGTGGCTTGATCCTTGCTGAGCGCCGAGGCGCCCTGCGAGCTGAGCGGGTTGACCACCGAGGCCACATACGGCGCCTTGGCCACGTCTGCCGCGGCCTGGTTGACCGCACCCGCGTACTTCGAGTCGGTCAGCTTTCCACTCGAGACGTGCAGAACGATAGGGCTCGAGCCGTTCGCCTGGTTCGGGAACGACCTGCTCAGCGCGTCGGTGGCGTGCTGGCTGTTCGTGCCCGGGAGGCTGAGGTTGTCGTTGGTGCTATCGCCGAGCCGCTGCGACACCGCGACCAGCCCGATTGTCGCGATCAACCACACCGCGAGCACCAAATACCGCTGCCGCGTACAGAATCGCGCTACCGCATAAAGCACACCCGTCATGACTAGCCCCTTCCTCTCGGTTGGCGGTTCACCCGCCGGTCGCGTTGGCTTGCGCCACATCCTGGACGCGGCCAGACCCCCGGCACAAGCGGGGAACCCCGCGTGTTATCCCTACGCTTTTGGAGGGGCCTAGTCGGTGATCGCCGAGGCCAATTGGAAGCGCGAGCGGATCTCGAGCTTCTGGTAGGCGCTCGAGAGGTGCCGCTCCACCGTTTTTTCGGTCACGAACAGCGCCTGCGCGATCTCACGGTTGGTGCGACCGTCGGCAGCCTGACGGCACACTCTCCACTCCGCTGCGGTCAGCGCGTTTCGCCCCGTCAGCTCCCTGCGCGCCGGGCGTCCCGGCCCGGCCTGAAGCTCGGCCCGGGCTCGCTCGGCCAGGGCCACGGCGCCACACTCATCGGCGAGCTTGATGGCGCGCCGCTGTGCCTCCCGGCCCTCGCGCCGGCGGCCGAGCCTGCTCAGCTCGCTGCCCAGATCAGCCAGCGCGTAGGCGAGTTCCAGCCGCGACTGGCTGGATTCGAGCACTGTCACCGCCTCCTCGAGCAGGCCGAGGCGCTCATCGTCGCTGCTCGCGAGCGCGGCCGCCCGCAGTGACCTGCCGAGTACCCCCGGCACGGCGACCCGTCGCGCGACCTCAAGCTGCTCGCGTGCGAGGCGGGCGGCGGTCTCACGGTCGCCGAGGGAGGCGAGCGCCGGAGCGGCGACCAGCCTCCAGTCGCCGTACCAACGCAGGCCGAGAGCCTCGAGCTGTTGGCCTAGCCAGAGCAGATCGGCGGCGCCAGCGCGCACCTGGCCCTGCGCCAAGCGCAGCCGGCTGCGGGCAACGAGGTACTCGTCGAGGTGCGTGCGGGGCTCGGCGACGCCAAGCGTCTCTCCCCTCTGCACAAGTTCCGAAGCTTCCGCGAGTTCTCCCCGCTCGAGATGCACGGTGATCGCCACGGCGAGAAGCCGCAACACGACGAAGTGACGTTCGTCGACCAACAGAAGCCCGGTCTCGGCCTCGACCTGTGCGTCCCGGAGCGAGCCCTGGTCGATAGCAATCAGGGCCCGCTGGCCATGAATGATTCCCTGCCTGGCCGCGTGGCCTTCCCCGCGAGCCCGCTCCAAGGCGAAATCAAGCAACTGCAGCGCCGCTTCGTAGTGCTCGCCCAGCCACAAAGTGCTAACGGCGAGAAATCCGGCTGTCATCTCGGCGCCCGGCGGCAGCCCGATCGTGAGCGCCTCCTGGATCTCTTCGACCGCGACCGACGCCGAGCTGACGCCGCGCACGAGTTGCTCATACGCGACGTGGATCCTCGCCACGGCCTCAAAGCGCGCGTGGCCACGCGCCCGCTCCTGGAAGCGCTCGAGCTGAGCCGTGAGGCCGCCGCGCAAGCGAGGCACGATCGAGACCAGCATCAACAGCTCTGAGCAGAGCTCGAGCGAGCGCTCGGCGTCGAGCGGCCAGATCTCCTCAGCCAAAGACGCCAAGGCATCAGCCGCGGCCTCGGCCGACCGGCCCCCCGAGACGATCGCGCACCGGGCCAGAGTTGATGCCGCGCCGGCTCGTGTCGCCAGGTCGGCGGCCGAACCGAGGGATGCCCGGAGGTGCTCCTCCGCGGCTTCGAACTCCATCTCCGCCAACTCGTAGCGACCCAGCTCGGTCAGGATCTCGACGCGCTCCTGCTCGGCGGGCGACTCCTCCAGCGCCCGGCGCAGCCGCGTGACGGCCGCACGCGGGGCGCCGCGGCGTGCGGCGCCCGTTGCCGCCGTCCTGAGTGTCCGCACCCGGCGAGCGTCTCCGCTGGGCGTCGTCAGCAGCAGGTGAGCGGTGACGTGCTCAGGCGGGGCGCCAGCCGCGGCGAGGGCTTCAGCCGCCGCGGCGTGTCGCGTGTGGCGCTCGCCGGGCGCAAGATCGTCGTACAACGCGGCCCGCACGATCGGATGAACGAAGCCGAGGCGCTCGCCGCGAGCGAAGATGTCAGCCCGCACGAGCTCATCGGCGACGTCGCGCGCGGCATCCTCGCTCAGCTTCGAGACCTGAGCGGCGAGCGGTAGCTCGCTGTCATCCCCGAGCACTGCCACGGTGCGAGCGAGCGCGGTGGCGGCGGGCCCAAGCGCCGCGAGCCGATGCAGGACAAACCGGCTGATCGCCGCGGGGCCGACCGACTGGACCTCACTCGCCGCAGCCGCCGACGGGAGCGATGCCGGCGGCCTCAAGGCCGCGCAGGAGCTCTCCGAGGAACAACGGGTTGCCACCGGTAGCCGTATGACAGCCACGGCAGAACTCCTCGTCTGCCTCGGCCCCGAGTCGCTCGCGCACCAGCTCGACCGCCGCCGAAGCGCTCAGGGGCCGGGGGTAGAGGGCGATGGCGAATGGGCGAGACGCCATCTCCGACCACAGCGAGGCTCCCTCGCCATCACCGGAATCCGGCGGACGTCCCGCCAGGATCATCGCGATTGGAAGCCCCTCGACCCGCTGCGCCAGGTAGGCCAGGAAGCGCAACGACTCCGGGTCGGCCCACTGGCAATCGTCGACCAGAACCAGCAACGGAGAGCGATCGGCGAGGTTCACGACCAGCCAGTAGAGGCTGTGAAGCGCGGCGAAGGCGGCGTCGTCGCCGGCGGAGTGGCGTTCATCCGGCTCAAACAGCCGCGCTGCAGGCTCAGCCGCGCCGGCGAACAGCCCGCTGCCGCTGAGCGACGCGCTGATCACCGGCTCAAGTAGTTGACGCACAACGCCGAACGCGAACGGCTGCTCGAGCGCTGAGCCCCTCGCTTCGAGTGGCATCACGCCCGCTCGCTCGGCCGCCACGCGCGCTTCCCGCTCAAGTTCGGTCTTGCCCACCCCGGCCGGGCCCTCGATCAACAGCAATGTTCCATCGCCCGCGCGGGCGCGATTCAGGCTGTCCTGCACCGTCTCAAGCTCGCGCTCTCGCTCGAGCAGGACACCCCCTGTTGCGGACGACATCACCGCCGACGATACACCCGAGCCGGGGCGTCGGCCGACAAAAACCTACGGGGAAACCCTCGGGGATCCTCCCTTGTGAGCACCGCGGGCGCCGCTCGATCATCACGCTCGTGCGGAGCGTGAGCGAGCTGAACAAGCGCAAGATCAGGCTCTTCGTCGAAGACGTCTGGAACGAGGGCCGGCTGGACCTGATCCACGAGCTCGTGGCCGCCGACTACCTGGGGCACTTCTCGTGGTTGCCGGATGGGGTGCTCGGGCCCGATGGCCTTCACCAGTTGGTGGCTGCCCGGCGCCAGGCTCATCCGGGGTTGTACGTCAAGATCGAGGATCAGATTGCCGAGGACGACCTCGTGGTGACGCGATGGCGAGCGATCGATGAGGCGGGCGGCGGCTGTTCGGGTATCTCCGTGATTCGTCTTCTGGCGGGCAAGCTGGTTGACTCGCACACGGCAGCCAGTCCCAACGGCACCGGTGTCGCGGCATGAGCAGAGACCTCGCCGTGGTCCTGTTCTCCGCTGTGTTGGCGACCCTCAACCCGTCACTGCTGGCAGCGACGACGATGATGCTGCTGTGCTCCCCAATCCTCCGATCACACCTCCGTCTTTCGGACTGTGGCGGAATTCGGATGCGTCCGTGGCTCGCAGCAGCCGCGCCCGGAACTGCACCGACTCCTGCTCTCGGCCGTCCTCATTGCCAGCGCGCCTAGCGAACGAACGCTGGCTCGGCGACGCGGTGCCTCGCCGTCCGGATCTCGACACCCGAATCCACACCGTCGACAGCGCCCGTGGGTCTATTGGTCGTTGGCCGCGGTCGCCCTCAGCTACAGATCTTGCGCGGCGACTTCAGCGTCCGGGGCAGCTTGCCCTTCGGCACGACCGAGTTGGCACCGGCCTTGATCGACACCGACGTGAGGATGCCCAGCACCTCGTCGAAGCGCATCCCGGCGATCTTCACCTTCGCGCTGACGAAGGCCGAGACGCCCTTGATCCGCACCGCCTGGCAGCTCGGCCTTCAGGTCGTAGGCGAGCTTGCGCCCGTCCGACAGCGTCGCCGAGACGAGGTAGCGCGACGCGCCGCGCGAGGGCGTGAACGCCACCTGGAGGTTCCGGGCGACGCGGCGGGCCAGCAGGTACCGGGGCCGTGTCGGCAGCGTCAGCGCCGCGGCGTGGAAGGAGGCGATGTCCTTCTGCAGCGATCGGCACTCCGTCCTTGGAGACGAGCGCCTGGATCTTCCGGAGCCCGGCAGGCCCGGCGGCCGGCCGGAACCGGAGGGTGAAGCACGAGCACCTTCTCATCGCTGCCGGGCCGGTTAGCCGGTGCGCCCGTGCGCCGGCGCTTTCCGTGGACCGACCGGACGAGCGTGCGGTCGACGCCCTTGCCGTGCTCGATCAGGCGCACCGACGCGCCGGGCGGAACGGCGTAGGCCATCTCGACCGTGCGCTTCGCGCCCTGCGCGCGCACTCCGGCCGCCAGGGTCGGCGGGGCCTCGAACTTCGCCTGGTCGATCTTCGTCGGGATCGACGCCGTGCCGCGGACGCGCCCGGACCGTCCAGGTCCCGGCCGCCGGATGTATGAGCAGCACGTTCGTCGTGCCGTTCGGCCGCGTTCTCCGCCAGCATCCAGTGGCCCTTGCGCTGCGCGCCGCGTCCATGGGTGGAGGAGGTGATGGTCGTCCCGCGCGGCCCGTGGATGATCGACCTTCGGCATGCCATGGCTGCCGTGGATCCGCCAGGCGAGCGCGGTCGTGCCGGCGGCGATCCGCTCGTGAGCACGCCGGCGCGCGCGGCGCCACCCGCGAATGGCACGCGTGGGTTGGTAGCTGCTCAGGTCGCACGAGTTGGCCGCAGATGTCGGGCCACGACGCGCCCCAGCGGTATCCGACGCCGGCGCTGATGTTGATCGTGTCCGTGCGCGAAGCCGATTGTCGGCGGGCTACCGAGCGTGATGACGAGGTCCGGCGACTGGTAGGCTCGAGGTGATCGTGATGCAGCCCGCGACCCCAGTGCTCGACACGACGCCGGAGCCCATCGCGCAGCCGAGACCGTTGATGCAGGCGTTCACGCTGCCGGACACGGCGTACTGCTTGCTCGGCGGATCGACCCAGCCGTTGATGTCACCGTCGATGCTCGCCGCGCCGTGCTAGGTCGACGCTCGCCGCCAGGTCGAAGGCGAAGTCGCCCCACCCGTTGATCAGCACCGATCCGGTCCCGACCTGATTGTCGAGCACGTACACCGAGCCGCCGATCTCCGAGCGTCCATGGATACGAGTTCGTGTAGACGATGTGGCCGTTGATCGTGGCCAGCGACTCGTCGCCCGTCGTCGGGAAGATCGCGATGCCGACGTCGCCGCGCAGCGTGAACGGCGGCGGCTTCAGGCAGAGGCCGACCCCGACGCGGTTCAGGTAGACGTTCGGCGCGAGCGGCGCCCTGCGGCCGAGGTTGTCGACGAACCCGCCGAAGCTCCGGAGACCTGGCCGTCCGCCAGCCCGCCGAACGCCGCCAGCGGACTCCGCTGCCGGGCAGCTCGATCGACCGCGTTGCCGTTCCAGCGGTCGGTGGTGACGTCGGTGGCGCAGGTGATGAACGGGCTGCCGTCGAGCGACGGCGCGGCGCACGGGGCGATCGACTGTCCACCGGCGGGGATGTAGGAGAAGCAGACCTGGTCGACCTTCAGCTTGCCGATCCACACGTTGTCGGCCTCGACCTTCAGGCCGTCGTAGTGGACGCCGGCGTCGTCGACCCGCAGCGACGCCGCCCCGGTGACGCTGCCGAAACTCGGGTCCGGTCCGGCGGTGAACCCGGCTGGTAGCTGGATGTTCAAGGGAACGATCGCGTAGTGCTGGCCGTTCGTCCGAGTCCACGCCGAGTCGCAGCGCGACCGACCCGGCGAGGCTCAGACCGAACAGCTGCGCCGGAGGCGACGGTGAACGTCGTCAGCGCCTGCTCGTCGCCCTGCTGCCCGGCCGGGAGCGACCAGTCGATGTTCCCGGAGAACACCTTGAAGCTGTCGATCCGGATGACCGAGTCGGGTGCGGCGAAGTGACCGCCGGGGTCTTGCGCGTCGGAAGGTGACCGTGAAGGTCTGGCCGAAGTCGGGGAACGTGATGCCGTTCAGCGTGACCGCCGAAGTGGTCGTCCAGACGGGCGCGGCGAGCTGCCGACCTGCGTGAAGCAGCCGGAGGTCTCGAACTCCGAGAGCTGGAAATCGAGCTTGCTGACGCACGGAGGAGGAGGCGGCGGCGTGCTCGTTGTCGCGGGCTGGACGTTCAGCGTGCGCTGGACGATCACCTCGTGGCCGGAGTCGTCGTCGATCTTCACCTTGACGACGTGCGGGCCGGTCGTCGTGAACGTGATGGTCGGCTGCCGGTCGTGGATCCGCTGCCAGAAGGTGCCGTCGTCGTTGAGGTCCCAGGCGTAGGTGTAGTTTCCCGAGCCGCCGGACTGCGTCGCCGTCAGCGTCGCCGACTGGTTGACCACCGGCGGGTCCGGCGAGACCGCGATCGACCGCTGATCGTCGGCGTAGACTGTGAACGTGTCCGACCCGGTGATCTCGTTGCAACCCTCGATGGCCGGGATGTCAACCGAGACGTTGTGCGATCCCGCGCGGAGAAGCAGCGGGTGATGCTGTTCGTCGTCTGGGACGGCAGCGGCGTTCCGTCGACAGTGAACGTGTATGTCTTCGGACAGTCGCTGCTCGCCGGCGCGGTGAAGGTCACCGACTCGCCGACGACCGGGTAGGGCTGGCTCTGCTGGATCGTGACCGTGTCCGCCGCCGCGCTCGACGCGAACACTCCGGTGAGCAGCAGCACGACGAGAACGCCGAGCAGGCGCCCGTACGACACCATCGGTTCACGCTGGCTTCCATGCTTTCGAGCCCCTTTCCCGGCCCAACCCCAGTGCTGCGCCTGAAGCCGGACGGTACCGCATCAGGCCGGCCGCGCCCCCCCGCGGTCCTCTCGGAGGATTCGCCAGCGTCATTCAAGGAGAGCGGGGCGGGATTCGAACCCGCCGCCTTTCGGTTACGAGCAGCTCTGGAGGGTTCTGCTCCATGGAAATAGCCCTTCACGCAACAAGATCAGGCGTACGCGAATCTACCTCGATCCCTCAAGGGATGATCCGGTTCTGGCGAACGTCCCCGCCGACCGACGTGAGACGCTGGTGGCGCACCACACCGATGACGGATATCGATTCGACATCCGCATCCAATGCGAAGGCGAGACTGTCTTCTTCGACGTCTGAGCTGTTCGGCGCCTCTACGCCCGGACCGGGTGGCGTTGGCGGTCAGCGATACGCCGTGGTTCCGGGTGATCCTCTACCGCGCAAGGCGATGGCGGAGGCCATACGCGATCC
>CAWBID010000003.1:0-550942 GCA_963788715.1 uncultured Solirubrobacterales bacterium | reverse complement strand
TTAGGGAGCCGATCGAGGCGACCAGCTCTCCGCCCGCGTCGGCCGCCACCATCGACATCGCTTCTTCCCCCGCCAGCGAGAGGTGCACCCGCAAGGCCGCGGTACCCGGCGCGTGCAAGCGCACGCCCTCGAAGGCAAACGGCAGACGGACGCTCTCCACATCGCCGGCGAACCCATCCTCGTGCCCGTTCAATCTCGGCGCCATGGGCTGGATCGCCGCATCGAACAGCGCGGGATGAATGCCGTAGCTCGCGGCCTCACGGCGCTCGGACTCGGGGAGCGTCACCTCCACGAACATCTCCTCACCCCGACGCCATAGTGCTTGTACACCCGAGAAGGCGGATCCGTAGTCGAAGCCGATTGCGCTCATCCGCGCGTAAAAGTCGTCGACATCGAGCGCGATGGCGCCCGGCGGCGGCCACACCCGGTCGGCAAGCGTCGCTGCGCGTGCGTGCAGGGAGTCCCGTTCAACCGGGGACATCTCCGATCGAGCCAGGACACAGCTGGCATGGCGCGTCCAAGTGCCCTTTACGCCCACGCCATCACTCGCATCGTGCTCCGCGCGAGAGAAGACCTTCACCGTCCGCCGACCCTCTTCGTCCTCAGGCGCCTCCACAGTGACCTGCACCTGTACGACATCCTCCTCGGAGAACGCCAGTGGCGACTCCATCACCAGCTCCTCGACCACATCGCATTGGAGCTGGTCGGCCACGTGCAAACCCAACTCCACCAAAGCGGTGCCGGGAACCACGACAGTGCCGATCACCACGTGATCGGCGACCCAAGCGGGAGACCGTGCCGACCATCGGCCCGTGAACAGACACTCAGTCATCGGCCACCCCGACCGCGGCCAGCAGCATCGGGTGTTGTGTCGGCGTTCGGCCGATTGCGCTTGGGCTACTGATGGTTGTCGGCGTTTGCAGCGAGTACCGTCGGCGCTGGAAGGAGTAGGGAGGCAGACTAATCCGTTTTGCGCCGGTCCCCGCGAACAGGCTCTCCCAGCCGACGTTGGTCCCTTCCACCCACAATCGCGCCAACCCACCGAAAAACGCCCGCTCCTCATCCTGGCCTGCGCGCAAGGCGGGGACGGCGAAGGCGCCCAAACCCACTCCGGGACTTACACCGGCCGGCGGCCCCTCACTCTGCGGGCCCGCCCTGTCGGCTGTAGCGTCCTCGCTCTCCAAACAGTCTCCGACCATCGCGCTGAGTACGCCTTCGGGACCAAGCTCGAGGAAACCCCTAACACCGTGATCCGCCAACCAACGCACACCGTCGGCAAATCGCACTGTTTCTCTGGCGTGGCGTGTCCAGTAGTCGGGTGTGCAGAGCTCTGTGGTGGCGAGCTCGCCCGTGAGGTTTGAGACGAGTGGAATCGTTGGCTCGGTGAAAGACAGGCCCTCGGCGATGCTCGCGAACTCGGCGAGCATTCCGTCCATGCGTGGTGAGTGAAACGCGTGGGAGACGATTAGTCGCTTGACCATGCGACCCCGCCCGCGCCAGTACTCCTCTAGCTCTCCCACGGGCTCCTCATCACCGGATAGCACGACAGATCCAGGCGTGTTCACGGCCGCCAACACGACCCGCTCCTGACCGGCGAGCGACTCAATTGCCTCCTCCTCGGAGGCCTGAACAGCGAGCATCGCTCCGCCTGCGGGCAGGGCCCCCATTAGGCGACCCCGCGCGGCTACTAGCACGCACGCGTCCTTCAACGAGAGCACACCACCAACATGCGCGGCAGCGAGCTCCCCAACCGAATGACCAATCAGATAGTCAGGTTTGACACCAAAACTCTCGAGCAGCCGGAACAAGCCGATCTCAAGCGCGAATAGTCCGGTCTGGGTGAACAACGTCTCATCCAACAAGCCAAGCTCGACATCCTCTGCACCGAACACGACATCCCGTAGCGAACACCCCAAATACTCATCCAACAATCCGCAAACCTCGTCGAACGCATCCCTGAACACACCGAACCGGTGGTAGAGCCCATAACCCATCCCAACCCTTTGAGCGCCCTGACCGGTAAACAGAAACGCGACACCACCAGTCTCGCCGTCGCGTGGGACGCCCTGGACCACGTCGGGCGAGCCCTCACCGGCCTGCAGCGCGGCCAACCCACCCAACAAACACTCCGCGTCGCCACCCAAAACAACTGCGCGATCCCCAAACACACCACGCCCAGCCAACGAAAGGCCAACATCACCCACACCAACACCCTCAACACCAACACCACCGTCAACCAAAAACTCGCGCAAACGCCCAGCCTGACCCCGCAAACCACCCAAACCACGACCAGAGAGCACCCACGGAACACAATCGCCAGACGCGGGCTCAACAGCCAGCTCAAGCGATTCACCTTCTGGAGCAGGCGCTTCCTCGACAATCGTGTGGGCGTTGGTGCCGCTGATCCCGAAAGAGGAGACGCCCGCGCGGCGAGGTTCACCATTGCGCGACCACGACCGGGACTCCGTCAGTAGGGATACAGCACCACTTGACCAGTCGATCTTGGTGGATGGCTCCTCGGAGTGCAGGGTAGGCGGCAGCACACCGTGGCGCATCGCCATCACCATCTTGATCACACCCGCCACCCCGGCGGCAGCGACGGTGTGTCCGATATTCGACTTGATCGACCCCAACCACAACGGTTTGTCCTCGGGACGTTGACGCCCGTAAGTGGCAAGCAATGCCTGGGCCTCGATCGGATCGCCGAGCGTAGTGCCGGTACCGTGAGCCTCGACGGCGTCGACCTGCCGAGGCGAGAGGCCTGCTCTGCCCAGTGCTTGGCGGATCACGCGCTGCTGGGAAGGACCGTTGGGAGCAGTCAACCCATTGCTTGCGCCGTCCTGATTAACCGCGCTTGCGCTCAGGACCGCGAGCAGCTCGTGACCGTTGCGTTGCGCGTCCGAGAGGCGCTCCAACACGAGCACGCCGACACCCTCACCCCAACCAACACCGTCGGCATCCTCAGAGAACGACTTGCAGCGACCGTCACGCGCCAAACCACGCTGCCCACTGAACTGCACGAACAAACCCGGGGTATCCATCACAGTTACACCGCCCGTGAGCGCCATCGAGCACTCACCGCCCCGCAAAGCCTGACAAGCGAGGTGGATCGCGACCAACGATGAAGAGCAGGCGGTGTCGATCGACACGGCGGGACCCTCCAGTCCAAGTGCATAGGAGACGCGACCGGAGGTGACGCTTCCTGTGCTACCCGTCAACCAGTAACCGGCGAGATTCTCCAAACCGCGCGGCGCCGACCACAACCCTGCACCGAAGTCCAAGGCTGCGACGCCTGCGAATACGCCTGTCTGGCTGCCCCGCAAGGAAACAGGATCGATACCGGCGTCTTCCAAAGCCTCCCACGAAGCTTCCAACAACAAACGCTGCTGAGGATCCATCGCCAACGCCTCACGCGGACTGATTCCAAAGAACTCCGCGTCGAAATCAGCCGCATCATCCAAAAACCCGCCCTCAGACGCATAGCACTTACCAGGCACATCCGGATCAGGATCAAACAGTTTCTCCAAATCCCAACCACGATCCTCCGGGAACGGACAAATCGCATCCGACCCCTCCAACACCAACTCCCACAAATCCTGAGGCGAAGACACACCACCTGGATAACGACAACTCATACCCACAATCACAATTGGATCGCCATCAGAGACAATTCCAACCGAAGGCACCCCACTATCCACAACACCCAAATCCACACCCGAGAGCTCGCCCACCAAAAACCCAGCAAGCGCAGCCGGCGAGGGATAATCGAACACCAATGTCGTCGGCAACCGCAAACCAGACACAGCATTCAAACGATTACGCAACTCCACCGCCATCAACGAATCGAACCCCAACTCATTCAACGCACGCTCAGCATTCACACTCCCCGGCGAATCGTGCCCCAACACAACAGCAACCTCACTACGCACCACATCCAGCACAACCACTTCGCGCTCGCCCTCAGACAAACCCACCAAACGCCGCGCAAGCAAACCCCGCCCGCTGCCGCGCCGGCGCGCCGGCGCGCCAACCACCCCGCGCAACACCGCCGGCAACGACCCGTCCACGACCTGGTTTTGCAACGCGGCGGTGTCGAGCGCCATAGGGAGAACCAAGGCTTTGTCCGTGCCAACAGCAGCATCGAGTAACCGCAATCCTTCTTCGGAGGAAAGAGCGATCAGGCCTGACCGACCCATTCGCTTGCGGTCGGCCTCGCCGAGGCGGCCGGCCATCCCCACTGCCCAAGCGCCCCACCCCAATGAGCTACCCACCAGGCCACGAGCACGACGATGCTCGACGAGCGCATCCAGGAAAGCGTTCGCCGCGGCATAGTTGGCCTGCCCGGGCGAGCCGAGCGTCGCCACCGCCGAGGAGAACAACACAAACGCGGACAGCTCCAGATGCGCGGTCAATTCGTGCAAATACAGAGCGCCGTCCAGCTTGGGCTTCAACACCCGCTCGAGCGCCTCCGCGTCGAGCGCTTCGAACACCCCATCGTCGAGGACTCCCGCCAGGTGCACGACCGCGGTGAGCGGGCGCTCCGGGATTACCGAGTCCAGTAGAGCTTCGAGCTCCGCTCGGTCGGTTATGTCGCACCGGGCGATCCGCGCCTCAGCACCAAGGCCCGCAAGGTCTGCCACCAGCTCGGCCGCACCCTCGGAGTCCTCGCCTTGCCTGCTGGCCAACAGTAGGTGGCCAGCGCCGTGGACTTGTACAAGATGCCTCGCCACCAGGGCGCCCAACTCGCCCGTACCGCCGACGATCAGGACCGTACCCTCGGGATCCATCGCGCCCAGACCGCCTACTGGATCTGTGGTGGAGGGCAACGACAGGACGCGTGCGGCGAGCGTCTCACCCGATCTGAGCGCAAGCTGAGGCTCGTCGCTCGCCAGCCCGGCCCACAGTGCCTCGATGGAGACATCCTCGCCATCCAGATCCACCAGCACGAACCGCTCCGGATGCTCTGCCTGGGCGGAGCGGACCAGGCCCCATATAGGCGCCTGGAGCAGACCCGACAAGTCTTCGCCCGACGGCGACGCGACCGCGCCCTCCGTGACCAACACCAGTCTCGACTGCTCGAAACGCTCGTCGGCCAGCCAGCTCTGTGCCAACGCCAGAACATCGCGCGCGAGCTCGTGAGCCTTCACCACGGGCGCTCGCTCACTGCCTGGGGGCACACAGTCCGCGAATACCGCGCTCGGCGTCGGACGGCCTGCATCAATAGCCTCGGTCAGGGCATCGAGATCCGGATATGCGTCGGCACCGTGCGTTGCGAAGCGTTCTGCGAGGCGACCGTCGTGAGCCCCCAACACGACCCACTCCTCCTCGCCAGGCGCGACCGCTGCGGGAGACGCGGCTACAGGGGCCCACTCCAGGCCATACAGCGACTCTCCGACTCCCTTGCGGGCACTGCGGAGTCGCTCACGAGCGACGGTCCTCAAGCTCAACGAGCGCATCGAAAGAACCAACTCGCCGTCCTCGCCGACCGCGACCATCGAGGCCGAATCGGCACCCTCGAGCGACAGACACACACGTACGGCGGAGGCGCCCCGCGCTCCAAGCCGCACATCGTTGAACGCAAACGGGAGCCGCAACTCCTGACCGCCGATGCTCACAAGGTCGGCGTTGAGGCTGGGCATCATCGCTTGGATCGCGGCGTCAAATAGGGCCGGATGGATGCCGTAGCCGCGCGCACTCAGCCGCTCACTGTCCGGCAACGATGCTTCGACGAACACCTCGTGTTCGCGCCTCCACACCGCCCCTACCCCGAAGAACGCGGGACCGTAGTCAAAGCCGATCACGCCCATCTGGGCATAGAAGTCCTCCACGTCCACCACCACTGCGCCCTGCGGCGGCCAAGCTTCGGCGGCCAGTGAGCTTGCCCGCTCGCGCAAAGCCCCACTCTCCGCCGGGGCAGCTTCGGCCGCGGCGAGCACGCAGCTGGCATGGCGGGTCCACTCCCCTGTGAGACCCGCTCCGTCCTCTGCTCGGGAAAAGATCTTTACGGCGCGTCGGCCCTCCTCGTCGGGCGTCCCGACAGACACCTGTACCTGCACGGCCTCCTCGGCGGAGAAGACGAGTGGCGCCTCCATCACCAACTCCTCGACCGAATCGCACCCAAACCGCTCAGCCACATGCAGGGCCAGCTCCACGAAGGCGGTACCGGGAACTACCACCGCGCCCATCACCACGTGGTCGGCAATCCAGGCCGGTGCTTGCGCGGACCACCGGCCGGTGAACAGACAGTCCTCGCCGTCGGCCATGGCCACCGCGGCAGGCAGCAGCGGATGCCCGCCGGCGGACTGCCCGGCAGCTGAGAGGCCCACCGTCCCCGATGTAGGCACCGACCAATACCGGCGCCCCTGAAAGGCGTAGGTGGGCAGCGATACGGCGGAGGCATCCACTCCCGCAAACAGCGAACGCCAATCGACGTCGTTGCCTCGAACCCAGATGAGCGCCAGAGCATTGAGCAGCGAGGAAGACTCCTCTCGACCGGAACGCAACAGCGGGACCGCGGTGACGGGACTGGGCGCCTCATCAACTGGGCCGCCAACCGATCCAGGATCGTCCCCTTCTTCGGGAGTCCAAACTTCCGAGGTTTCGGAGGTCATGCCGCTGAGCACACCGTCAGGCCCCAACTCCAAGAAGCTCCTGACCCCTTGAGAGCGCAGCCAGCGCACCCCGTCGGCGAACCGCACTGTCTCCCTAACGTGACGGACCCAGTAGTCGGGCGAGCAGATCTCCGGTGCGGAGATCGGGCTGCCCGTGAGATTGGAGACGAGTGGGACAGCCGGCTCGGAAAACGACAAGCCGGCAGCAATGTTGGCGAACTCGTCGAGCATGGCGTCCATGCGCGGCGAGTGAAATGCGTGGGAGACCTGTAGGCGCTTGACCTTGCAGCCTTGACCTTCCCAAGCCGCGGCCAACTCGAGAACCGCGTCCTCCTCGCCGGAGAGGACTATCGAATCAGGACCATTGACGGCGGCCAACGAGACCTTGCCCTCGTAGCTCCGAAGCGCATCGAGTGCCTGCGCCTCAGCGATTTGGACCGCGACCATCGCACCCCCCGCCGGCAACTCGCCCATCAAGCGACCCCGAGCCGCGACAAGCTTGCAGGCGTCATCGAGTGAGAACACGCCCGCCGCATACGCGGCGGTCAACTCGCCGATCGAATGCCCGATCAAGTAGTCGGGCTTCACACCGAGGCTTTCGACGAGCCTGAGCAAAGCGACCTCAACCGCGAACAGCCCAGTTTGGGTGAACAGCGTCTGGTCGAGCAAACCAGACGCCGCCGCCTCGCTTGACCCCTCCGCCGACTTGGGGTCATCTACTTCATGACCGGCAGCCTCCTCATCGCCAAAGACGATCTCGCGCAACGAGCGACCCAAGAGCACATCCAATCGCTCGCACACCTCGTCGAACGCTCTTTTGAAAACGGGAAAATCGGCATACAGCTGGCGACCCATCCCCACTCGCTGGGCACCTTGACCGGTGAACAGGAAGGCGAGACCGTCGCCAGCCTTCCCCACCGCCCCCTCGATCACGCCGCTTGTTGTGCCCCCCGACGCCAGTGCGGTCAACCCGCCGATCAGCTCCTCGCGACCCTCGCCCAGTACGACCGCGCGCTGCTCGAAGACCGTGCGCCCGGCGAGCGAGAGACCCACCTCGGCGGCCCCAAATCCAGATTCAGCCTCGACGGACACACGCACCCGCTCCGCCTGGGCATACAGCGCCTCGGGGCTACGCGCCGAGACGAGCCACGGGATCGTTCGAAGATCGCCCACTGCCTCATCCGCTGTGCGCGCGGGCGCAGCTGCGGCGAGAGGAGCCTCCTCGAGGATCACATGCGCGTTGGTGCCGCTGATACCAAAGGAGGAGACACCCACGCGTCTGGGCTCCGGGCCAGGCTCCCACGCTTGTTGCTCGCTCAGCAGTGAGACGCCACCCTTCCAGTCGACCTCTCGCGAAGGCTCGTCCACGTGCAGCGTGCCGGGCAAGACGCCGTGGCGCATCGCCATCACCATCTTGATCACCCCGGCCACCCCCGCCGCGGCTTGGGTGTGGCCGATGTTGGACTTAACCGAGCCCAACCACAGCGGTTGCTCAGGCGATCGGCCAGCGCCATATGTCGCAAGCAGGGCGTGCGCCTCGATCGGATCGCCCAGCCGTGTTCCCGTGCCGTGCGCCTCGACCGCGTCGACTTCCTCGGCCGAGACTCCCGCGTTGGCCAGGGCGCCCAAGATCACTCGCTGTTGGGATGGCCCGTTCGGCGCGGTCAGTCCGTTGCTCGCCCCGTCCTGGTTGACGGCGCTTCCGCGCACCACCCCCAGAACGCGGTGGCCGTTGCGCTGTGCCTCTGAGAGGCGCTCCAAGAGCAGCACCCCCACGCCCTCCGCCCAGGCAGTGCCGTCGGCCGCGTCGGCGAAGGACTTGCACCTCCCATCGGGGGCCAACCCGCGCTGACGCGCGAACTCTACGAAGATCTCCGGCGTACTCATCACCGTCACGCCTCCCGCGAGCGCCAGAGAGCAGTCGCCGTCGCGCAGAGCTTGAGAGGCGAGATGCAGCGCCACAAGTGAGGAGGAGCACGCCGTGTCTACCGTGATCGCGGGCCCTTGCAGACCCAGCGCGTAGGCCACGCGACCGGAGATCACGCTCGCCGCCCCGCCCGTCAACCTGTAGCCCTCCGCGTCCCCGGGCTCGGCCGGATCGGGGCCCACCGCGGAGCCGTAGTCGAATGCTCCGGCCCCCGCGAAAACCCCGGTCTGACTTCCCTTCAAGGAGCGCGGATCGATGCCTGCCTGCTCGATCGCCTCCCAACAGGTCTCGAGCAGTAGCCGCTGCCGCGGGTCCATCGAGGACGCCTCGCGCGGTGATATTCCGAAGAAGTCGGCGTCGAATCGAGCGGCGTCCTCGAGAAAGCCACCCTCGCGCGTATAGGTTGTGCCGACGCTGTCGGGGTCGGGGTCGTAAAGTGCCTCGAGATCCCATCCGCGGTCGGACGGGAATCCGGAAATCGCGTCGCCACCAGCGAGTACCAGCTCCCACAGCGCCTCGGGTGAGCACGCCCCACCTGGATAGCGACAGGCCATGCCGACGATCGCAAGTGGCTCCTCACCGCGTCTGCTCGGCGTGGTGGCGAGTGCTTGCGTCTGCTCGCGGGAGAGCGCCTTCAGTAGATATGTGGCGAGGTCCTCGGGCGAGGGGTAGTCATAGAGCAGCGTCACCGGCAGCCGCAGACCGCTGTTCGCTCGCAGCCGATCGCGCAACTCCAAGGCTGCGCGCGAGTCAAACCCCAGCTCCTTAAAGGCTCGTCCGGTCTCTATCGCGCTCGGCGACTCGTGTCCGAGCACGAGGGCGCTCTGCGCGTACACGAGCTCGAGGACGATCCGCTTGTGCTCGTCGGGGCGAGCGTCCGCCAGGCGCCTACTCAGTCGCGAGGAGACGGGCTTGCTTGGAAGCTCGTCGATGAGCACCGACGGGGTTGGAAGCTCGTCAGTGAGCGCGGGCGAGGGACGCTTGTGCACAGGCGTAGGCGCGGCAGCGTCGAGCCAGTAGCGCTCGCGCTGGAAGGGGTAGGTGGGCAGGCTCACGCGCCGAACCCCCTCACTCCCAGTTACCACGCCCCAGTCAACCGGGACTCCGACCACCCAAGCCTCGGCAAGAGCGTGCAAGAAGCGCCCATCGTCGCCGAGGTCGCGACGCAGGGTTCCGATCGCGACCGCCTCCGGCTCAGCGCTGTCTTGTCTGCCTCCGAAGTTGGCCTCAATGACTTCTTGCACACTGCCTGTGAGCACCGGATGGGGGCTGGCCTCGATGAACGTGCGCGTCCCAGCATCCAGCAGCGCCTGGGTCGCTCGATCGAACCGAACCGGCTCACGCAGATTGCGATACCAGTAGTCGGCTCGAAGTGAACCGGTGTCCAGCGGACCTCCGGTCACTGCCGAGTAGAACGGAACATGGCTGCGCTTCGGTTCGATCGTCGCGCAGCCTTCGAGCAGGATCTCCCGGGTTTGCTCGACCTGGGCGGAGTGAGCGGCGTAGTCGACCGCTATGGAGCGCGTCCTCAAGCCGGCCCGCTTGCAGGACGTTTGCAGCTCTTCCAAAGCATCGGGCTCGCCGGAGGCAACCACCGAGGAGGGACTATTTACGGCGGCGATCGAGACGCGATCGCCAAATGGCTCGATCATTGCTTCCGCGCTAGATACGTCGACGGCAACGGCCAGCATCCCGCCGAGACCCGCCAAGGACGCAAGCGCCCGGCTGCGCAGCGCCACCACACGCGCCGCGTCATGAAGCGACAGGCCGCCGGCTACGCAAACCGCGGCGATCTCTCCCTGAGAGTGGCCCACCACGGCGGCAGGTTGCACACCACACGCCCGCCACAACTCGGCGAGCGACACCATCACCGCGAACAACACCGGCTGGACCACGTCGATCCGATCGAGCCCGGGCGCGTCCGCTTCGCAGCGGAGGACTCCCAGCAACGACCAGTCGACGTACTCCGCGATTGCCTCGGCGCAGGCCCGCATCGACTCCGCGAAGGCTGGCGATCGATCGAGCAATCCCAAGGCCATGCCCTCCCATTGGGAGCCCTGTCCAGGGAACACAAAGGCGACCTCGTCGGCTCCCCGCCTCGCGGCGCCTTCGACCACCTGGCCCGCGGGCTCGTCTTCGGCGAGCATCGCCAAGCTGCCGAGCAGCTCCGCACGGTCGGCTCCAAGTACAACCGCGCGACGATCCAAAGCCACACGACTAACGGCTAGCGAGTACCCGATGTCGGGCGCATCGAGCTCGCCGGCGCGATCGACGTGATCTCGGAGTCGGCGCGCCTGTGCGCGAAGGGCCTGCTCGCCACGAGTGGAGAGAACCCAGGCAAGCGCCCCGTCCTCGCCAAGCGGGGACGGGATAGCCGCTCCCGCCGGGTCCTCGCCTCCGGCCCTGGCGATCTGCGCGCTGGCCGCCGAGAGCTCCCCGAGTACAACGTGACAATTGGTCCCACCCACGCCGAACGAGCTGACTCCGGCCAGTAGCGGGCGATCGGAGATCGGCCAGTCGTCATGCTCGACTTGCACACCCAGACCGAGATCCTCCAGCGGCAGATCTTTCGGGGGCCTACGAAAATTGAGACTTGGCGGGATCTCGCGGCGCTCGATCGCAAGAGCCGTCTTGATCAGGCCCACGATTCCGGCCGCGCCCTCGAGGTGCCCGATGTTGGTCTTTACCGAACCCACCCGTAGCGGCGCTCCAACGGGCCTTCCACTGCCCAACACGGCGCCGAGCGCCGCACCCTCGATACGGTCGCCGAGAGTGGTAGCGCTGCCGTGCAGCTCCACGTACTGCACCTCCCGACGCTTGACTGCCGCGCGGCGATAGGCGGTGCGTAGGACTTCTTCCTGGGCCGGCTGGTTGGGCGCTGTCAGGCCATCGCCGCCGCCATCGTTGTTGACCGCGCTGCCGCGGATCACGCAGTACACGTGGTCCCCTGCGGCAACAGCGTCGGCGAGCCGTCGCAAGACGACCACACCGCCGCCCTCACCACGTACGTAGCCGTTGGCGCGCTCGTCGAAAGTGAAGCAGAGCCCGTCCGGCGAGAGTGCTCCGAAGCTGTCGGCGAGGAGCGCGCTAAGCGGAGAGATGTTCAGGTGCACTCCACACGCGAGTGCCAGGCTTGACTCGCCTCTGCGCAGGCTCTCACACGCGAGGTGCACGGCCACTAGCGAGGAGGACTGGCCGGTATCGAGCGTCATGCTGGGGCCGCGCAGACCAAGCGCGTAGGAGACCCGGTTGGCGATCAAGCCGCGGTTCAGGCCGGTCAGCGCGTGACGTGTCGGCGCGCGCATTTGCACGCGCGCCAGATCGGCATAGTCGCCGGCGATCGCACCGACAAATACGCCGGTATGACTCCCTCCCAGCCGGTCGGCGGCGACGCCGGAATCCTCAAGGCCCTCCCAACAAAGTTCGAGAATCAGTCGTTGTTGAGGATCCATTGCAGCTGCCTCGCGCGGAGATATACCGAAGAAATCGGCATCGAAACCATCTATCCGATCCAGAAACGCGCCTCGGCGTGCGGTCGCGGACGGAGACTCGCCCACCCAGTCGGCGGGCCACCGATCGGCGGGTACCTCACCGATCGCGCTCGAGCCTCTCCGTAGGAGATCCCAAAAAGCCGCGGGATCGGATGCGCGCGGTACGCGACAGGAGATCCCGACGAGCGCAATCGCCGTACCGTCAGCCATCGGCCCCGACCCTCAAGCCGCGGATCGCGCCATAAACACGCGCGACGCTACATCTCCGATCCGCCGCAAGCGGTCGCTCCATCCTCTCCCCATCCCCCTATACCGCTCAACTGATTCGTCGCGGCGTACCTCTTGTCCGACGAATCAGAAACACCGATAGTGATACTACGACGAGGCGGGCACTGTTGTCAACCAACGCTTCACCTCGGACCGAAGCGCATCGAACATCTGTCCAGAAGTGGGTTCCTGCGCGCGAGTTCCCGGCATGCGGGCGAGTCTGGTCTGCGGCAAACCACGGAATGCGGGGAAAACCAGAGGCCGTCAATAAACGTCCGCGGTTGATTAGTGAGGCGGCTTATCTCGCATGGCCGACAGTGTCAATATGGTGACCCCTGGAGGCACGCCGCCGCCGCGGCGATTAGGCTGGGGCCTTACGGGCGAAGAGGGGGAGTCGTGCAGAGCGGCGACACCTATGGCTCAGAACACGATAAACACAATGTCTATCTCTCGAAAGGCTCGTAAGGGGACCCAGCGCGAACGCCTGCTTGACGGGATGCTCTTAGCCGCTGTGCGCCGCGGCTATGCGGGCGCAAACGTTGCTCAGGTGATAGCCCACGCGGGTGTTTCGCGGCCTACGTTCTACGAGTACTTTGCCGACCGGGACGATTGCTTCTTGGCGGTTCACCGCGACATATCCGAGCAATTGCTCGGTCATGTCAGCGAGGCGGTGAGCTCAGCGCCGCCCGAGCGCGCACTGCAAGCAGGGGTGAGGACGCTCCTCATGCGCGCCCAGGCAAAACCCGATCGCGCCAGGTTCCTTGTGAACGAGACCTTGGCAGGGGGGCATCGGGCACTCGACCAACGCGATCTGCTGATCGACCAGATCGAGCGGATCATCGAACAATCTCGCGCACACACCTCGCCGGGGACGCCCACTCCCGATCTTCCAACACAGGCGGTGCTGGGAGGAATATGTGGGCTACTGGCGCCGCGTCTGCGTCGCAACGAATACGACCTGTGCCAGCTGGCCGATGAAATATGCGTCTGGATCGACAGCTACAACCGACCTTCGAGCGAACACCGCTGGCGCACACTCCAACCTGGCCCCACGATGCCCGCGGCTCGCTACGTATCTGAGCTTGCGCCTCGCCCACCGGCTGCCCTGCCGCGCGGGCGCCCCAATCTGTCTTCGGCCGAGATAGCTGCCCATCAACGCGAACGGATCGTGTACGCCACGGGCGAAATGGCCGCCGAGAAGGGTTATGCCGACGTGACGATCTCGGACATCACAGCTGCCGCCGGGGTGGATCGTCGTGTCTTTTATGCCCACTTCCGCGACAAGCAGGAGGCATTCCTGGCCACGCACGAGCTCGGCTACCAACAGATGATGACTGTCTCCGCTAAGGCATTCTTCAGCTGCGAGGATTGGCCCGAGCGCATCTGGGAAGGACTGCACGCCGGATCGCATTTCAACGCGACCCACCCGGTCGTGGCTCATATCGGCTACGTCGAAGCGCACGCGGTGGGCAGTCCGGCGATCCAACGCGTCGATGACAGCCGAGCAGCCTTCAACATCTTTGCCCAGGAAGGCTTCCGCTATGCCTCAAGCCCACCCCCAGCGGCAACGCTTGATGCCTTGTCGGCGACGATCTTCGAGATCGGCTATCGCCACGCCCGCAGCCGCCGCGTCCATCTGCTTCCGCGCCTAACCGGCCATGCCGCCTACCTGGTCCTGGCGCCTTTCTTGGGCGCCGAGCAGGCGAACGAGTTCGTTGACGCCAAGCTGGTCGAGGCGCACGCTGCGCTACCAGGTGAAGCTGAGCAGTCACGCCATGCCAAGCGTGCGGAGCGCAGACGAATCCCTCATCGCGCGACGCGCGAAGCCTCCTCGGCGCTCGCCGTCGACGCCTGAAGCGAAGCGCCGTCGACGCTTGGACGGCGGGAGTGGGCCGCGAGAGCGTCGGCGAGGCGATCAATCAGCGCGCCGGCCTTTGCGATCACGCGATCCAACAAGAGAAAGCCGTGCATCTGGTCCTCGGCATGGACGTGCTCGAGACTCACGCCGGCGCCCGCAAGGCGCTCAGCGAGCGCAATACCCTCGTCTCGCAGAGGGTCGAACTCGGCGGTCATGACAAGCGTCGGCGGTAGGCCGCTGAGATCGTCGCACGCGAGCGGCTGTAGATAGGGATCGCGCGGGTTGTAGCCGGGCGGAAGATAGTTCGCGAGCGCCCATTTGGCGAACTCGATGTCGAGCGTGTAGCCGGTCCCTCGCTCGCCGTATGAGGGCCAGTCTTGGAAGCTGCCGGCGATCGGGTAGGCGAGGACCTGGTAGACGGGCATGGGAGCGCCGAGGTCGCGCAACAGCAGGCCGAGGCAGGCCAAGGTGGTCGCGCCCGAGCTTTCTCCCACGAGCGCGACGGCCGAGGAGTCCGCCTGGAGTTGCTCGGCGTTGTCGAGCAGCCAGCGGTAGGCGAGGTGAGCGTCCTCGAGCGCCGCCGGGTGGCGGTGCTCGGGAGCCAGGCGGTAGTCGAGTGCGGCCACTAGATAACCGGAGCGGCGGGCAATGAGACGACACAGGCGGTCGTGGGTGTCGAGGTCGTTCACGCTCCAGCCGCCTCCGTGCAGGAACAGAGCGACCGGCAGAACTCCGGTGGCTGGACGGAACAGACGCATGGCGAGCGGACCGTGAGGGGTAGGCAGCGAAACCTGACGAACGTCGTGCAACGGGATCGGAGCGGCCCGGTCGATCAACGCCGCTCGCATCTGTTGGCGCGCCTGCTCGACTGGCACCTCGTAGACCTGGGGAGCGCCAACGGCGCTCATCACTTCGAGCAGGGCTTGGGCGTCGGGGTCAAGCTGCGGTGTCATGCAGGCGCAAAGCATGTCAGACGTGTCCGCGTCGATAGCGATTGGTCGAGAACGCCGGCATCGGCGCGGACGCTGAGGACCCGTATGGCCGCGGAGATGCTCAGGCTTTGGTCAGGGCTATGGCGGTGAGGATGAGCCCTTCGCGCACCATCCACTTGCCCGAGAACCCGGTCAACGGCGCACCCTGCACAGGGGGAGCTTGCACGAGCAGATTCGCCTGAAACGTGCCGGCGACCGGGTCGAAGTCCACGACGGCGTCCTCGAAACCGAGCCAGCGCCGGGCGAGTGGAAACCAGGCCTTGTAGACAGCCTCCTTGGCACTGAACAACAGGCGATCCCAGTGGACTTCAGGCGCATCTGCTCGCAATCGTCGCAGCGTAGGAAGCTCCTCGGGTCGGGCAATGTCGCCGATCAGACCGTCGGGCAAGGGGTCGTGGGGCTCGGCATCGATCCCTAGGGTGAGCACTTCGCTGGATCGCGCGACCGCCGCCGCGCGGTAGGCCTGACAATGGGTGATGCTGCCGAGCGCTTGCGGCGGCCACAAAGGCTCGCCGCGGTCGCCCGTAAGAATCGCGACCGCAGGGAAACCGAGCGTTTGAAGGGCCTCGCGTGCGCACAGCCGGGCGGTCGTGAACTCGTTGCGGCGCTTCTCCACGGCATTGCCCAGGAGGGCCTGCTCCTCGGCGAAGAGGACGGCGCCGACCGGATCCTCCCGCCGCTCCGCGCAGGCCACGCAGGCGGGCAGCAACTCCTCGATCATACGGCCTGCTCCAGGGGCGCAATCGTGCGGAGGGTTGGTTTGTCAACGCGTCGGCGCTGCCACTCGCGGGGATAGCCGAGGGAGACCTCCTCGAAGCGGACTCCGTCCTGGAAGGTGGTGCGGGGGATGTGCAGATGGCCGTAGACCACCACCTCGGCTTTGAAGCGGACATGCCAATCGAGGGTCAAGGTGGTCCCACACCACTGCGCGAACTCTGGATGCAGGAGAACTGTGGTCGGAGCCTCAGTCAGGGGGAAGTGGTTGACGAGCACGAGCGGCGTCTCGTCGCACGCTAGGAGCCTGGCTTCGGTGCCGCGCACGCGGGCGTGGCACCACTGGGCACGACTCGCGTAGGGGTCGGGGTGCAGGAGAAACTCGTCGCTACAAACCACCCCGGCTCGATGGGCGAGCGCGAGCGCTTGGGCGGGCGTAGAGGCGATGTTGCGTGAGAAGGAATAGTCGTAGAGCAGGAACAGAGGAGCAATCGTGAGCGGGCCCTCGGGGCCGAGCCACACCGGGTAGGGGTCCTCGGGTGTGAGGACGCCCTCGCGCCGGCATATCTCCACGAGCCGCTGGTAGCGGCGCTCGCCGCGTAGCTGGGACTCCTCGTCGGGGGTGCTCCAAAGCTCGTGATTGCCGGGCGTCCAGATCACTCTGGCGAAGCGACTGGCCAACAGGCTCAGGGCCCATTCGACGTCGGCCAGATTGTCGCTCACGTCGCCGCACACGATCAGCCAGTCCTCGTCGCGCTCGGCTCGCAGGCGCTCGACGATGGTCCGGTTCTCGGGGTGAGTGACGTGCAGGTCACTCACCGCCAACAGGCGTCCGGATCTACCTTGTGGCGGGGTCATCGGCGCGATCTTAGCCTTGAGCGGCGCGCCTGCCCGCCCGCGATTCTTGCGGTACTGTCAGCATCGCTCCATTACGTTCACCGTCCGAGCACAACCGGAGGTTGCCGCCAAATGCCGCCCTTGATAACTCGCGAGGAAGCCCTAAAGCTCGGCGAAGTCGAGGACCACGCCGCGATCGAAGCGCTGGTCGAGCGCGCTTGGGAGGCACGCAAGGAGCGTTTCTCGGACTCGACGGACATGTGCTCCCTGGTCAACGCCAAGTCAGGAGGCTGCGCCGAGGACTGCGGCTTTTGTGCACAGTCGCGCTTTGCCGAGGCCGAGACGCCGATGCACGCGATGATGGACCCCGAGCAGATCCTTGAACACGCCAAGGCCGCGGAGGCCGCTGGAGCCCACCGCTTCTGCATGGTCACCCAAGGCCAAGGCCTATCCAAACGCGACTTCGAGAAGATCTTGGAGGGCGCGAAGCTGGTCGCCGAGAAGACCAACCTGAAGCGGTGCGCTTCGATCGGACATATGTCCTCGGCGCGCGCCAAGGCGCTCAAGGATGCGGGCATCCAGCGCGTCCACCACAACGTGGAGACGGCCGAGAGCTATTACGACGAGGTCTCAACCACCGTGCGCTATGAGGGGCGCCTGCGCACAATCCAGGCCGTGCGCGAGGCGGGCTTGGAGACTTGTGTGGGCGGCATCCTCAATCTGGGAGAGACGCGCGAGCAGCGCGTGGAGATGGCCTTCGAGCTGGCCGCGATCGACCCGACCAGCGTGCCGATCAACTTGCTCAACCCGCGTCCGGGCACCAAGTTTGGAGATCGCGAATACATAGATCCATGGGAGGCAGTCAAGTGGGTGGCGATTTTCCGCTTGATCCTGCCCGAGGCTTTGTTCAGGCTGTGCGGGGGACGCGTGGAGAACTTGGGCGAGCTGCAGCCGCTGGCGGTCAAGGCGGGGCTCAACGGGGTGATGATGGGCAACTTCTTGACCACGCTTGGCTCGAGCCCCGAGGAAGATAGGGCGATGTTCGAGGGGCTCGGTTTGAATGTGGCGCGCCAGGCCGACAATGGGGCCAACCCGAGGCCCGACAACCGGACGGGCTGGCTTGACGGAGAGACGCCGGACTTGGTGGAGGATCATCTTGGAGGCGCCGAGGAACAGACAGACGGGTGGGCAAATGGACAGAAGGGCATCGAAATTCGGCTGTGGGATCCCTCCAGTCAGCTGCGCTTCAAGGCCAAGGGCGTAGTGCCCCCTCGTCCAGACGGAGCACGCAACGCGGTGCCGGCCGGCTGGGGCGATTGATCCAGCCGAGCCGTGCAAGGATGGAGCACGGTCATGAGCGTGGATGAGTCGATCGAGGATCCCCAAGGGGGATCGTCAGCGAGATCGGTCAGCGCTTGGCCGATATCGAGGAGCTTGGTCTGGAGCGGCGGCTGCGGATCGTCTCCGGGACCCAAGGTCCGAAGGTGGTGCTCGACGGCGAGCCTGTAACGCTGCTGTGCTCGAACAATTATCTGGGCCTGGCCGACCATCCGCAGGTTCGCGAAAGGGCGGCGCAGGCGGCTATGCGCTGGGGCGCGGGCGCGGGCGCGTCGAGGCTGGTGTCGGGCACGATGACAGTCCACCTCGAGCTGGAGCGGCGCCTGGCGGCCTTCGAGGGCAGCGAGGAGTGCGTCCTGTTCGGCTCTGGCTATCTCGCCAACCTGGGCGTGATCGGGGCGCTTGCGGGACCGGGCGACACGATCTTCTCCGATGAGCTCAACCACGCCTCGATCATCGACGGGTGCAAGGCTTCGCGCGCGCGGGTGGTCGTATATCGCCATCTCGACGCCGACCACTTGGGGCGCTGTCTGCGTGAGGAGGGCGACTCCGGACGGCGACTGATCGTGACCGATTCGGTGTTCTCGATGGACGGCGATGTGGCGCCGTTGCGTGAGATCGCAGAGCTCGCGGACTCCTACGGCGCACGTGTGGTGGTCGACGAGGCGCATGCCACCGGTGCACTTGGAGAGGGTGGGCGCGGCGCCCTTGCCCTCGCCGGCCTGCAGGGCAAGGTGGACGTGTCGATCGGAACCTTGGGCAAGGCGCTCGGCTCCTATGGCGCATATGTGTGTGCGCGGCGGGAGATGGTGCGCTATCTGATCAATACGGCTCGTCCGCTGATTTTCTCGACCGCTCCCTCGCCACCGTCGGTGGCCGGGGCCTTGGCGGCGCTGGAGTTGCTCGAAGCAGAGCCAAGACGAGTGGAGCGCCTGCACGATGCGGCTCGCTATCTACGAAAGGCTCTTGCCGAGGAGGGCTTTGCCATCGAGCCTGGCGACATGCACATCGTGCCGCTTGTGGTCGGGGACAGCCACGCAGCCGTACGCCTCTGCGGGGCGGCCCTGGAGCGAGGCGTGTTCGCTCAGGCGATTCGCCCGCCCACCGTGGCGCAGGGCACTTCGAGGCTGCGCCTTGCCGTGATGGCTTCTCACTCAACAGAGGAACTGCAAAAAGCCGCCAAAGTCTTGGGCGACTCGGCACGCGAAGTGGGACTTGACCCGGCCCAGCTCGGCGAGCTCGCCTCGATCGCCAGACGACGGCTCGCCCGCATCGCCTAGCAAACGCACGTGAGGGGCCTATTCGTCACCGGCACAGGGACGGGCGTCGGCAAGACGATCGTCAGCTCGGCCCTGCTTGCGGCAATGAAGGCAGCCGGCGAGCCGGTGCGCGCCTACAAGCCGGTCGTCACGGGCGTGGCAGAGGCGCCCGGAAAGTGGCCGCACGATCACGAGCTGCTGGCGCTCGCTGCAGGGATGGAGGCGGAGGAGGTGGCTCCGGTGCGCTTCGACCCGCCCGTCTCGCCGCATCTGGCGGCGTCGGTGGCAGGGCGCCGCATCGAGCAGGCCGAGTTGGTCGCGAGCGCACGCGCTGCTTGTGATGAGATTCTCGTGGTCGAGGGTGTGGGCGGTTTGCTTGTGCCGCTTACCGACGATTTCAGCGTGCGCGATCTAGCGGTCGAGCTCGGGCTATCGTTGGTGATCGCCTCCTCACCAGAGCTGGGCACGATCAACCACACGCTGCTGACGATCGAGGCGGCAAGGGCGGTCGGGCTGAAAGTGGCGGCAGTCGTGCTCACCCCGTGGCCGGACGCTCCGTCGGGGATGGAGCTCTCCAATAGCGAGACGATCGCCCGCCTGGGAGCGGTCGAGGTCGCGACGCTCGAAGGGATCGCAAGCGCCGATACCGCCGAATTGGCGTTCGCGGGAGACCGCTTGCCATGGCGCAACTGGTTGTCACGTCCGAATTTCGTCCCAAGCGACCCGTAGATTCAGCGCGTGGCAGGTTGGATGTTGCGGATGTAGCTCCTCTTCGGGCGGTTCCGGGGTCGTACCCCCGGAGAAAGGAGTTGCAATGCCAGAAGCAATATCCGTACTAGCCATCGCCCTGCTCGTCGCGTTGCTGGTCATCGACCGGCTTACGCGATAGCAGAGCACCTGGCGGCCGCAGCCAAGACGGCCCCGGCGGCTGCCAGGCATTTAACCCGGAGGGGCCCGGTTGCCCGGACCCCTCAGGAGAACGCTGCTGCCCTAAGCAACAAGCGCACTAGCCGTCGCCTAGTGTAATACGCCATCCGACGTAACTCAACCGAGATATTCAGCCAACCGTGACAGCCACCATCGCGTCGGTCGCCCGGACAAGATCGTCGTCTCCAATCACGTACGGTGGCATCGAGTAGACCAGATCCCGAAACGGACGCAGCCACACCCCATGCTCTACGGCAATGGCCGTCGCGGTGGCGAGATCGACCTCGTGGTCCAGCTGAATGACGCCGATGGCCCCGAGCACGCGCACGTCGAGGACCCCGGCCAGCTCGCGCGCTGGAGCAAGCCCCTCACGCAAGCCGGCTTCGATCCGAGTCACGTCCTCACGCCAAGCACCGTCGGCGAGCAAGTCCAGCGAAGCCAGGGCGACAGAGCAGGCAAGCGGGTTGGCCATGAAGGTGGGGCCGTGCATGAGGGCTTCACCCTCGCCCTGGGAGACAGCGTCGGCGATCTTGCTCGTGCAGAGGGTGGCCGCCAAGGTGAGGTATCCGCCGGTGAGCGCCTTACCGACGCACATGATGTCCGGCGCGATGTCCGCGTGCTCGCTTGCGAACATGGCACCGGTGCGTCCGAAGCCGGTCGCGATCTCGTCCAGGAGGAGAGGAAGTTCGTACTGGTCGCAGAACCCGCGCAGCACGGAGAGACAAGCCGGTGAGTAGAAGCGCATTCCACCGGCTCCTTGAACGATCGGCTCGAGGATGACGCCGGCCAGCTCGCGGGCATGGCGGTCGAACAGCTTGCCGAGATGCTCGGCCCAAGTCTCCTCCAGTGGCGCGTGGAAACCGGGGGGAGGTCGCTCGGCGAAGACGTGGTCGGTGAGCACGCCTGTGAACAAGGAGTGCATGCCGCCTATCGGATCGCATACCGCCATCGCGCCGAAGGTGTCGCCGTGGTAGCCGCCCCGGATCGTGAGTAGCCGAGTGCGCTCGGGATGGCCCAGCGCTCGCTGATACTGCAAAGCCATCTTGATCGCGACCTCGACCGAGACCGAGCCAGAGTCCGCAAAGAACACACGATCGAGGCCCGCTGGGGCGATTGCCAGGAGGCGCTCGGCGAGCAGTATCGCGGGTTCATGCGTCAAACCACCGAACATCACATGAGCCATCCTCCCCAACTGATCGCGCACCGCCTGATCCAGCGCGGGATGGCGATAGCCGTGGATCGCACACCACCAAGAGGACATCCCGTCGATCAATTCGCGCCCGTCGGCCAAGCGCAAGCGGACGCCTTCGGCGGAGACGACCGGCAGGGGCGCAGGCGATCCGGGCGAGGCCGATAGGGATGCCAGACGTGGCGTCTGTCGAGCTCGGAAAGCTCGGCCCAGTCGCTCAGCGACTCAATCCTCGTACAGGGTGAAGTCGCGCTTGCGGGCGCCGCACACCGGGCAGAACCAAGTGTCTGGGATGTCCTCGAAGGCAGTGCCGGCCGGGATGCCCCCGTCGGGATCGCCGTCGTCGGGATCGTAGATGTAGCCGCAGGACTCGCAGATCCAGCGTTGCAGGGTTTGGGTGGTGCTCATGCAGCAAAGATTACCTGGCGCTAGGGTCCTTTGGATGAATGCCTCGGCCTCCAGCGATAACGAAGCGTCCGGGCAGGAGCTCGACCTCGATCGCCAAAGCGGGCCCGGTCAAGCGCTGAACCTTGGCGAGGCACAGGAGCCCGGACAGGGACTGAACCTGGGAGCGGCTACGCCGCCGCGACAGGCCGCCACCGTGATTCTGTTGCGCGGCGGAGCGCAAACGCTCGAAGTGCTGCTTGTGAAGCGCACCGAAAAGGCCAAATTCATGGGCGGCGTGTGGGTCTTCCCGGGCGGCGCGGTGGACGAGGCCGATCCCGGGTCCGGTGGGGAGGCGCACCGTGCAGCTGCGGCCAGAGAGCTCTCCGAGGAGGCCGGGGTGTCGCTCGAAGATCCAGAGAGGATCGTGGAGTTCTCGCGTTGGATCACCCCGGAAGAGGTGACCATCCGCTTTGACACGCGTTTCTTCTTGGCCGAGCTTCCGGCCGGACAGGAGCCCAAAGTGGACGGCCAGGAGTGCGTGGATCAGGGCTGGTTCACGCCGCGAGGTGCCTTGGACGCGTTCGCACGGGAGGAGATCGTGCTGGTGTTCCCCACGATCAAGCACCTGGAGCAGCTCGAGACCTTTGGCAGCGTGGAGGAGTTGCTCGGCTACGCGAGCGGCCGCGAGGTCTTGCCGGTGCAGCCAAAGGTCTGGTTCGACGGCGAGGTCGCGCGCGTGGCACTGCCGGGCGAGCCGGGCTATTCCTAGCCGCGAAGGGCCGTCCGTCAGGGGCGCTTAATCGCGTCCATCACATGCGTTACGGCGTTGATCAGAGCCAGGTGGGTGAACGCCTGTGGGTAGTTGCCCAGATGCCGACCGCTGGAGGCCTCCAGCTCCTCGGCGTAGAGCCCCATCTCCGAGGAATAGCCGAGCAGGCGCTCGCACAGGCGTCGCGCCTGGACGTGTTCGCCAATCTCACACAGCGTTGAGACCAGCCAGAAGGAGCAGATCAGGAAGGTGCCCTCCTCCCCACTCTGACCGTCGTCGGTCTCATCGGTCCGGTAGCGCAGAACCAGGCCGTTCTCGGTCAGCTCGTCACGGATCGCCATCACGGTGGCTCGCACGCGCTCGTCGTCGGGCGGCAGGAAGCGCATCAACACGATCAACAGGTTGGAGGCGTCGAGCGCGTCGGTGTCGTAATGCTGGCGGAACACGCCCCGCTCATCGACGCCCTTCTCGAGGATGTCGGCCTTGATTTCCTCGGCGATCCCCTGCATGCGCTCGGCGTGCTCCTCCTCGCCGCGCCGTTCGGCGAGCCGCGCAGCGCGGTCGCATGCAACCCAGCACATCAGCTTCGAGGACACGTAGTGGCGCGGCTCGCCGCGCGCCTCCCAGATTCCTTGGTCGGGTTCCTTCCACACGCGCGCCGCGCATTCGGCCTGGTCGACCAGCACCGGCCACAGCCGCTCGGGGATGTGATCGCGCTGCTTTGAGTGCACATAGACCGAGTCCAGCACCGCGCCGTACACGTCGTTCTGGCGCTGGTTGTAGGCGCCGTTGCCGATCCGCACCGGGCGCGCGCCCTCGTAGCCCTTGAGGTGATCGAGGGTGGACTCGCTCAGGTCCTTTTGGCCCTTGATCCCGTACATGATCTGCAAGGACCCGTCCTCGTTGCGCTCCATATCGGCTACGTACTGGATGAAGTCGTCGGCCTCCCAGTCGAGCCCAAGCGCATGCAGGGCCCACAGAGTGAAGGAGGCGTCGCGCATCCAGCAGTAGCGGTAGTCCCAGTTGCGCGAGCCTCTGGGCGTCTCCGGCAAGGATGTCGTGGGGGCCGCGACAAGCGCGCCGGTGGGCATGAAGGTGAGACCCTTCAAGGTGAGCGCCGAGCGTTGCAAGTGGGCGCGCCAGGGATGGTCGGCATAATTGCCTTCGGCCAGCCAGGTGCGCCAGAAGTGGCTGGTGCGCTCGATCCGTGCCTGGGCCTGCTCGGAGGTGCGCGGCCCGCGCAACTCTCGTGTCCAGGAGATCGCGCAGAAACGTGTCTCCCCCTCGGTCATCGTGTGGCGCGAATGGGCGCGGTTTCCCTCGATGCCCATGTGCGTGTCGCTGAACAGACGAAAGGCGGTGACGCCATCGGTCGCGTCGAGGCCGTGGCCCTGGTCGTCTTCTACCTGACTCCACTGGGCGGGTGTCGCACCGTAGTCGAGCATCGGCTCGCACACCATCTCGACCTGGACCTGACCCTGGATGCACTCGACCACACGCACAAGCAGATGGTCGGCGTCGAAGTCGGTGGGTGGGCGTGTGTGGCTGGTGTCGCGATCCTCGTCGTGCCAATCGCTGATCGTGAGGGCATCCACGACCCGCAGCCATCCTTGGGGTGTCATCCAGGTCGTCTCGATCACGTTCGTGCCCGGGAGGTAGCGCCGGCCGACCGGCACGTAGGTCCCGTAGGGCCCCACCCTGAAGCTGCCGGCACCGCGGTCAAGCATCGCGGCGAACACCGAAGGCGAATCGAAATGAGGCATGCACATCCACTCGATCGAGCCGTCGGAAGCGACCAGAGCACCGGTGTGACAGTCCGACAGAAAACCGTAATCGGCGATCGGAGGGAAGGGCGAGTCTTGTGCGGGCAAGGCCGTTCTCATCCCCCCGGGCTCCACCCCTGGCGCCTTGGTCCCCGCTTGCGCAGGCTTCGACGGGGGAGCGCTCATCGCGCAAACGGTAGCGGCAGGCGTCCCTCTTCGCCCAGCTTGTCTAGATGCGCGGCCAAGCTGACGGCCGCCAAAGGACGCAGCGCGCTCGGCACATCCGACCAGGCGGCGTCAAGCAACTCCTCGGTCGAGCGGCGTCCTTCGGCGAGCGCCTGAACCAAGCGGCGCTCGCGGTCGAGTCGGTGCTCGATGTATTCGTCGAGGCGTTCCCGCGGAGTCCAGATCGGGGGACCGTGACCGGGGCAGAGCAGCTGCAGCTCAAGCTCGCGCAATCGCCCTAGCGCTTGGAGATAGCCGGTCAAGGCGCCAGGATCGGGGGCGATGAAGACGCTGCCCTCACCGAGTACGGCGTCGCCGGCGAAGCAGACCGGTCCGGCGAGGAAGGCAAAATGGTCGGGAGCGTGGCCAGGGGCGTAGATCGCTTCGAAGGGGCCAACGCGGGCGCCATCGGTCAGCTCGATCTCGGCGGGGCCGCGTGCGGCGGCGAGCGGGGCTGGAAAGCGCTCGCGCAGGGATTGGACGCCCTCGGAGTGATCGATGTGATCGTGGGTCAGCACGATGCCTCCGAGACCGCCGCGCTCGGAGATCGCCACGTCGAGCGCTTGCTGATGAGAGCGCAGCGCAGGCCCGGGATCCACCACCCAGGCCGGGTCGCGACCGACCACCCAGGTGTTGGTGCCTGACATGGTGAGCAGACTTGGATTCTCGGCGCGCAAGCGCAGCACGCCCAGACTCTGTAGTCGCTCGGCCTCAGATGGGGTAGGGCTCACGCGGGCGACGTTAGCCGCTCGCGGCGCTGCTTGGCGACTCGGTCTGGAGCAAGATGTCGCCAGCAGCGCTGCACCGCTACTTGTTGACGTGACAACTGTTACTAGAGATAAGCGAGCAAGGAGACAACATGAGTAGATCGAGATATGGCGATACACCAGCGGGAATCGTGAAAGCACAGACGCGAGTTCGTAGGCGTGCGCTGCTCTCAGGCTACTTGCTTGCCTGCTTGGCCCTGGCGGGCGTCGTCCTGCCTTCGATGGCCGGCGCAGCACCGGTGGTAACGGTGAAAGCAAAGATCCTGCCTGTGCCGATCAACCCTGCATCGGCGAAAAGCAAGAGCTACCCGAAAACCGGCAACATCCTCGGTGCGGGTGCGTCGGTTGAAACGCGATTCACGATCAGCGGCACCGAATACGGCGGGTTTCCCTCGCCGCTCACGGGCGTGGTCGTCTATCTGCCGAAAGGAACAAAGTTGCACCCACAGGGTTTTGCGACCTGCTCGAACGGGATCTTGGAAACCCACGAAGTGCAGAAGTGTCCCAAGAAGTCTGTTGCCAGCCCCAAGGGCGAAGTCCTTGGCGTGGTCAGCTTTGGCAGCACGCGCGTTCAGGAGAAAGCAAGCGTGCAAGCCTTCTTCACATCGGGCGGGGGCTTGGCGTTCTTCACCGAAGGAACCGTCACCGACCCTGATTGAAATTCTCTCCACAGGACGCTTCTCGAGCGCCTCGGGCGCCTTCTCGCAGAAGCTGACGGCGGTAGTGCCACTTGTGGAAACGGTCCCGGGCGCGCCGTTTGCATCGGTCGAGTCGATCAAGATCAAGGTAGGCGCCGCCTATATGAAGGGCAAAAAGCTGGTCTCCTATGGGACCGTGCCGAGCAAGTGCCCAAAGGGCGGCTTCCCCGCGAAGACCGAATTGAAATTCCTGAGCGGAGAAACCTCAGTCGCGAGCATCAAGGTGCCGTGCCCGAAGAAATAGCCGAGCAACAAACTTGGGCGGGGTAACCCAGGTGGAAGGGGCTCCCTGTTGGGGGACAGGGAGCCACCTGGACAAGGCGGGTCATATCTCAGGTGAAAGGGGGACTTCCCGTTGGGGGACGGGGAGTCACCTGGGATCGCTTGCCTGGATGCCGTGAGACCGTGGGGTCACGGCAGGTCGAGCCGGCGTGCCAGGCCAGCTGCGCGGTATGCAAGAAGCAAGCCGAGTGGTGTGCCAGACAAGCAAACGAGGACGAGCGCGTAGGAGCCTCCCGGGCACGGGCTGCCCGGGAGGCGTCTACTAGAGGAGGCGCTCTCTAGTAGATGTTTCGGTCGCGGACTTCGCGTTCGATGGGTGGCGCTTCTCGTCTGCGCCCGGCCCATGCGCCGAACCACAGCAACGAAAGCAGAAGACCCACCACGCCGACGATCATGAGCACGAGTCCGACGACTTGCAGGTCGATGCCGCTGACCGTCGCCGTGACCGCGTAGCGCAAGATCGCGCCCGCCGCGATCAAGAGGAGTGAGCTACCAAAGGTCATCGCGGGCTGTATGCCCCCAACCAGGGGGCTTCAACCCTAAAACGAACCGTCCTCGACATATGCGAACATATGTTCGTGCGATGGAGCAACCTCAGCGAGCAAGCGGACGAGCAGCGTCGTCTGCCGGGCTACGGCGACGAAGCGGTAGTACGCCATTTCGATGCCCCCGAGGCGCTTTCGACACGCTTCTACGAGGTCCGCGCCCGCTCAGTCCTCAACCGCGTACCGGCCCGCTCGCAGATGCCGTTCAGCTGGACGATCAACCCCTACCGGGGATGCAGCCATGCGTGCGTTTTTTGCTTTGCTCGGCCGACTCACCGCTATCTGGGCTTCGACGCGGGGCGCGATTTCGAGCGCGAGATCGTGGTCAAGGTCAACGCGCCGGAGGTATTGCGGGCCGAGCTGGGGCGTCGCTCGTGGAAGCACGAGCATGTGGCGCTCGGCACCAATACCGACCCTTACCAGTGGGTGGAGGGTCGCTATCGCTTGATGGTGGGCATTTGGGAAGCTCTACGCGATGCCGCCAACCCTTGTTCTGTACTCACCAAGTCGCCGCTTCTGCTGCGCGACCTGCCCCTAATGCTGCAGATCGCGAAGAAGACCACGATCGGGGCAAGCCTGTCGATCCCCACACTCGATGAGCGCGCTTGGCGCGCCACCGAGCCGCACACCCCGAACCCTCGCGCCCGTCTGGAGGCGGTCGCGGAGCTCAATCGTGCGGGTATCCCAACCGGCGTCTTGATTGCTCCCCTGATGCCAGGCATCAACGACGCTCCTCATCAGCTCGAGCCGTTGCTCCAGGGAGCGGTGGAGGCCGGCGCGACTCACATCGGTGGAGTCGCGCTGCATCTACGCGGTGAGGTCAAGGACATCTTCATGGACTGGCTGGGCGTACAGCGCCCCGAGCTGGTGGAGCCTTATGCGCAGCTCTACCGCAAAGGCGCCTACGCCCCCGCCGATGAGCGCAAGCGGCTTGCAGCACTGGTGCAGGGACGTGCGCCGGGGAGCGGATTCAGGAGATGGTCTCGCTCTCGAGAGCGAGACACGAAAACTCAGAACGGACCTTCCGCGCCCCAACAAAGCCTCTTCTGAACGGTCCGCCGGTCCGAAACGGTGGGCGCCCACCGCACGCAGAGAAGACGCCGAGCCCACGCCTGGACGAGTGCGAGCGCCTCGGTCCACTAGGCTCGCGCTCATGCAGACGGAAGGTGAATCTCGAGCCTTGGGTTCGCTTACTCCACGGTCCTCAACTTTTACCGACCGTACGGCTTGGGCACGGAACCTTGCGACTCCGGTTCGCGACTTCCTCACCACCGAGACCGGCGGGGCCGCGGTGCTCTTGGGGGCCGTGTTCGTGGCTTTGATATGGGCCAACTCGCCTTGGTCGAGCTCGTACGAGTCTTTGTGGACCACCAAGCTGTCCATCCAAATTGGCAGCGGCGGGATATCCCAAGACCTGCGCCACTGGATCAACGACGGTCTGATGACCTTTTTCTTTTTGGTCACGGGCCTGGAGGCTCGCCGCGAGATCGACATGGGGCAGTTGCGCGAGCGTCGTCGAATCGCCCTGCCGGCAATCTCGGCGCTGGGCGGCGCAGCGGCGGCCGTGCTCGTCTATTTGGCTCTCAACGCAGGCGGCCCTGGAGCACACGGATGGGGGGCGGTGATGTCAACTGACACGGCCTTCGCGCTCGGGGTGCTTGCGTTGGTGGCCCCGGGGGGCACACGGCTGCGTGTCTACCTGCTCACACTTGCGATCGCCGACGATCTCCTCGCGCTCGTGGTGATCGCAACCGCCTACACCGCACACGTGTCGGTACTCGCTCTGGCCCTTGCGATCTTCTTCTTCGCGGTGCTCCTGGCGCTGCGATACCTGCCGCGCATCTGGCGCCGACGCTTGCGCCCAGCGCTCGGTTTGGCGATCTGGGTGGCGCTGTATGAGTCGGGCATAGACCCGGTCATATCTGGCCTGGCCTTGGGCCTTGCCACTAGCGCCTACCCACCTGTGCGAGACGAGTTGGAGCAGGTGAGCGAGCTGACGCGTTCCTTTCGCGAGCAGCCGACACCCGAGCTCGCCCGCACAGCCCAACTGGGCCTGGCCTCGGCGATTTCGCCTAACGAGCGCCTACAGCACCTGTTTCACCCGTGGACCAGTTACCTGATCGTGCCGCTGTTCGCGCTTGCGAATGCGGGCGTGCACGTGAACAGCACGCTGCTCTCACAGGCGATCTCCTCACCGATCGTGCTGGGAATCGTGTTTGGCTACGTCCTGGGCAAGCCCTTGGGCATCTTGGGCGCTTCGTGGCTTGCCACACGGCCCCGGCTGGGCGGTCTGCCGCGCGTGCTTAGCTGGCCCGGGATCGCTGGCGATGGGGCGGTCGCCGGCGTGGGCTTCACAGTGGCGTTGTTGATCGCGAGCCTTGCCTTCAAAGGACGCGAGCTGCAGGAGGCCACACTGGGCGTGCTGGCCGCCGGCGCGCTCGCCTCGCTTGCCGGGTGGACCGTTTTCCGCGCAATCGCGCGACTGCCCACCTCGGTGCGAGCGCGTCAACTGATCCACACCGAGGACGAGATCCTCGACCTGGCCGACGAGGTCGATCCCGAGCGCGATCACGTCCGGGGATCTTCGCAGGCGCTCGTGACGCTACTGGAGTACGGCGATTACGAGTGTCCCTACTGTGGCCGAGCAGAGGTAGTCATCCGCGAGCTGCTCGACTCCTTCGGCGACGAGCTGCGCTACGTGTGGCGCCACCTTCCCTTGAACGATGTCCACCCCCATGCCCAAATGGCCTCGGAGGCAGCCGAGGCGGCGGCCGCACAAGGACAATTCTGGGCATTGCACGACACCTTGCTGACACATCAGGACGAGCTAATGCTCGGCGCTCTACGCACCGACGCCGAGCAAATCGGACTTGACGTGGAGCGTTTCTGGGAGGAGCTGCGCCGTCGCGAGTATGCGCCAAGGGTGGACGAGGACGTAGCCACGGCGGATGCGAGCGGCGTGGCGGGGACACCGACGTTCTTCATCAACGGTCGCCGCCACCACGGGGCCTACGACGTCGCGAGTCTCACAGCGGCAGTATCCGAATCACGTGCGCGCGCCAGACTCAGACGCAGCCGCTGAAACCTGAGCCGGCCTTCAACCGTCGGAGATGAGCGACGCTGTGCGCTTGACCAAAGGACCCACCTCGTCGAGCAGTTGCTTCGCGGTGTAGTCGCTGGAGGGCACGGTGACCTCGATCGCGAGCGGATACTCGCCGGCGGGGCGCGGCACCAGCACTGCGACCGAGCGCGATCCCGCGATCAACTCTTCGTCGCTTAGGGCCGGCTCGCGTACATTCATGCGACCAAGCTCATCGGCCAGTTCGCTCTTTGCGACGACAGAGTTAGGCCCGTGTGGGACCAGCTGCAGCTTCTCCAGCAGCTTCTCGGCGTTCCGCATCGGAGACGCTCGCGAGCAAGACCTTGCCGAGCGCCGTGCAGTAGACCGGAACGCTGGCTCCCACACCCAAGTCCATGTCGATCGCGTATTGGCCTCTGCGGTGACCGAAGAGGCGGTGTATATAAACGACGCGATTACGGTCGAGTACACCCATGCTGACGGTGTAGCCAACCTTCTCGCGCAGATCTTCAAGCGCGATTCGCGCCGAGACCTGACGGCGCACGGCACCGATCGCCGAGCGCCCGGGGCCCGCCGCCCGCGTTGACAGGCGATATCTGCGTTTGTCGTCCTGCTCCAGGTAGCCGAGCGCTACCAAGGTGACCGCATAGCGATGTGTCGTAGGGCGGCTGAGCCCCATGATGTTTGCAAGCTCGGAAATGCCGAGTGGCCGGCGCTCTCGCGAAAACGACTCGAGGACCGCGACGCTGTATTCGAATGAGCGCGACATGCGCGGATCGGGCGCCGCCTTGATCCGTGGAGCGCGGCTGGAGACGACCTCGGGCGCTTGCGCCTCGCGCTCGCGTCTGCCCTTCTGGTCCTGTTTGCGCTTCTGGTCCGGTTTGCGTTTCTGTTCCTGTTTGCCCTGATCGCTACCCCCGGCCCATAAGCGCGGGGAGGCCTGACACGCGTCCCCCTGATCGATCCCCCCGGCGTCGATCCCCCCCGCGTGCCCTGCCTCCCCGTATTCCACCCACAGGATGATGGGTGTTTGGAGCCTCCTTGGGTAGGCATGCTTTGAGGGTTCAAGGCTTTGGATGACATCTCGGAACCACAGTGGTCTTTTTCCATTGACGCGAACTTCCACTATGATCCGTCCTGGAGTGTCTGCTAGATCGGCAAGCAAGAGGACCAGTCGGGCGATGACCTCGCCCGTGAATTGGACGATTCTCGGCCTGGTCATAGAGCGTCCAAGCTACGGCTTGGAGTTGGCAAATCGCTTCCAGCGCGTGTACGCCGACGTGCTGCCATTGAGCGGGGACTCGCACGTGTATTCGGCTCTCAACATGCTCGAGGCCCGCGAGATGATCGAGATCTTCTCGCGCATCAAAGTCGATCGCCAACCCAAGCCTCACTACCGGGCGACTCCGCTGGGAATCAGCAGCTATGAAGACTGGCTCGTCGAGCAGATCGACGCCCAGACTCGAACACAAGAGCTGTGGGTGCGCCAACTCGCCATCTTCGCCCACGACCCACAGCTGGCTCTGCAGATGCTCGACCGCTACGAACGCGGATTCCTTAAGGACGTCGGCACGGTGGGATACCTGCCTACCGGCTCAGGTCTCGACTCTCGCGAAGAATTGATCGACGGCCTGGTTGCCGAGCAAAGACGAGTGGCCGTAGGCGGGATGCTTTCCTGGTTGCGCTACGCGCGCGCCAGATTCGAAGCACTGGCTGGGAGCGGCGACGGCGATGAGCCTGCTCGAACTTGACCGTGTAGCCAGCTGTCGCGGGCCGGGGGTTGCATTGGAGGGCGTGTCGCTCACGATCGACCCGGGCGAAATGGTTGTCGTCTGGGGAGAACGTCGGTCAGGGCGCTCCACCTTGCTACGTATCGCTGCCGGCATCGAACCGCCGGACCACGGGACGGTGCGCTTCGGAAGCCACGATCTCACCGACCGCGGGTCGGAGATGCTCGGCGATCAGATCGGGTACTGCCGCCGTGGCTTTCGCCCAGAGAGAGGTCTGACCGTCCTCGACCAGCTGATCTCAAGCCAGTTTGCCCGCAAGGTTCCCCAGGCAACCGCACTGACCCGCGCATCCAGGGCTCTGGAGCGAGTGGGAGCCGGCTGGTGTGCGCAACTTCCCGCTGGAGAACTCAAGACAGAGGAAATCGTGGTTGTGGCGATTGCTCGTGCTCTCACCGCCGAACCTCGCTTGTTGATCGTCGACGAGCCGACCATCGGCGTCGACCCACTCAAGCGCGACGACATTCTCAAGCTGCTCCGCTCGATTGCCGACGAGGGAGTCGCGATCCTCACAAGCGCCGGAGAGGGCACCGCGATGTCTCGGCGCTGACCGTGTGCTCTCGCTCGACAAAGGCACACTGCGCGGCGAGATCAGACCCGACCTGGCGCCGGTCACCGAGCTCGAGCATCATCGGCAGGCGCGAGGGTAGGCGGAGACCAGCGCGGGTGCTCGAACTCGAAGGCGTCGTCAAGCACTATCACGGAGCGGCGGAGGAGGTACGGGCGGTCGACGGTGTCAGCCTGACGGTCGCCGCGGGCGAAATGGGCGCTTTGTATGGCCCGAGCGGTTCTGGCAAGACGACCCTTCTGCTGCTGATCGCTGCGCTACTGAAGCCCGACGAAGGCGTTATCCGCTATGCGGGACCGCGACCTGTCCTCATTCTCCGACGATCAGGCAAGCGAGTACCTCCTGCGTGATGTCGGCTTCGTCTTCCAGGGCTTCCACCTGATGCCCCGTGTGTCGGCGGTCGAGAACGCGGCTCGCAAGCTGATCATCGGCGGCCTCGGGATACGCGAAGCCCACGCCCGTGCGATACCGTGGCTTGAGCGCGTCGGCTTGGCGGACCGCCTGGACCACACTCCTGAGACGCTCTCCGGAGGCGAGCGTCAGCGTGTCGCGATCGCTCGTGCACTCGCGGGCGAACCTCGCCTGATCCTGGCCGACGAGCCCACCGGGAACCTCGACAGCGCTCGCAGCCACGAGATCGTGCAACTGCTTGGATCGATCGCGCGCGAGCGCAAAGCGATAGTACTGCTTGTCACCCACGATCAGGAGGCGGCGGCGCTCGCGGACAGCTGCTACACGCTGCGCGACGGCCAGCTCACCGAGGAGGATCTCAGCGAGGTGTCGACGATTCATCCATCGACCTGTGCCGACAGCCGCCCCGGCACAGGCGCCGAGTCCCGCAGACCGCTCCGCTCCCGAGCGGGTCGGACTGATGCGGCCCTATGCCCTGGTCTACTTCTACGGTCGCGGTTGCGAGTCCACGGCGTGCAGGAGCTGCTCGCGGGAGTAGGGCGTCGCGGTGGCCGTGGCGCTCGTGTTCGCCGTCACCGTCGCCGCGAGCAGCCTCACCAACTCGGCCGCCAACGTAGTTCGCACGGTCGCCGGCCCGGCAGACCTGCAGATCCATGCGCGCGGTCCAGAAGGATTCAGCGAACACCTGCTCCCGCGAGTCGAACACCTCCCGGGCGTCAAGCAGGCAGCACAACTTTTCGAAGAGACCGCCACGATCGTCGGCCCTGACGGTCGCCGGGTAACGGTCACGATCGCGGGCGCCACCAGTGGCCTCGCCTTCATGGACGGTCTCGCCCATACTCTTCCAGGCGGCGTACTCTCAGCTGGAGGCATCGGCCTCAGCACCGCCAGCGCCAACGATCTAGGCATCGCAAGCCTCAACTTAGGCGCCCCTACCGAAGTGACGGTGGATCTTCGCGGAGGCGCGCAGAGACTGCAAGTGTCGGCGATCTTGGGTCACGAAGCGGCCGGAGCACTGTCGCTTGCTCAGGTCGCCGTCATGCCGCTCGCCCGCCTGCAAGCCTTCGCGGCGCTGCCCCACAAAGTGAGTCGCATCCTTATCCAGAGCGATCCCGGGCGCAAAGCGGCGGTGCGCTCGGAGCTGCAGACTCTCGCGGGCAGCGGTCTCGCGGTGGCCGCAGCCGACCAGGAAGTCGAATTGTTGCGCCAAGCCTTGCGTCCCAGCAACCAGGCGAGCGCCCTGTTTGCCGGGCTGGCGGCTCTGCTCGGGTTCCTATTTGCGTTCAACGCGATCTTGCTGACGGCCCCCGAGCGACGCGCCGCGATCGCCGATCTACGCCTAGACGGCACCAAACGCGGAGCGATCGTTCAGATGGTCCTTTTTCAGGCTTTCTGCCTTGGAGTCGTCTCCTCGGCGATCGGGCTCCTTGCGGGTTATGTCCTAGTGCTCGGGATCTTTCAGACCAGCCCGGGCTATCTCGCTCAAGCGTTCACGCTAGGCGGCAACACAGTGATTGGAGCCAAGCCGGTCGTACTGTCGCTCGCCGGTGGGATCCTCGCGACATGCCTGGCGTCGTCCGTGCCCCTGGGAGACCTGCGTCGGGGACGACGCCTGGACTCCGTCCTCGTCGAAGCCGGCGAGCGAGACCAAGCGCCGCGTCGCGGCACCCAGCAAAAGCTGCTGGCGATGGCCGCCTGTCTGCTCGTGCTGGCGACGGTGCTATTCGCACTGGCTCCGTCGACTGCGATCGCGGCGTGCGTCTTGCTCGCGCTCGCGACGATCCTCGCGGTGCCCCTGATCCTCTCAGGTGTGCTGCGCGCCGCCGAGATGGTGGCGATGAGCAACCACAAACTCACCACGCTCCCGCTTGCCATCGACTCACTTCGCGCACGAACCATGCGCTCGCTGGCGCTCGCCGCGACTGGCGCGGTCGCCTTGTTCGGAAGCGTCGCGCTCAGTGGTGCCCAGCACGACCTACTGCGGGGACTTCACAACTTCGCCCAAGCCTACGCCACCGACGGAGAGATCTGGGTCGTCAATCCTGGATACATCCCAGAGACCACCAGCTTCGTTGCCGACGGATACGCGTCGCGAATCTCTCACCTTCCGGGAGTCACCGGGGTCCACGTGCTCCAAAGCGAGTTCATGAATATGGCGAACCGACGGATCGTGATCGTGGCGCGCCCTCCAGGCGGCGGTCGAGAAGTGTTACGTACCCAGATCCTGGCCGGAGACTTTGCGCAGGCTCGCAGGCGATTGCGCGAAGTAGGTTGGGTGGCTGCTTCCAAGCAACTCGCAGAAGAACAACACGTGTCCGTCGGGGGAGTTCTCACGCTGCCGACGCCAACCGGCACCGCTCACTTCCGCCTCGCGGCGTTGACCACCAACTTTGGCTGGCCCGGTGGCGCTGTCCTCATGAACTCCGCCGACTACAGTCGCCTTTGGGCGACCCAGGCCCCAAGCGCCCTGGCGGTCGAGCTCGCTCCAGGCACCGACATAGCAAGTGCACGACGTGCGATCGCTATGTCCTTGGGCGCGCACAGCGGCTTGGAAGCGATCACAGCGGCCACCTGGAGCAATCGCTTCGACACGCTTGCCGGTGAGGGCTTGGCTCAGCTTGGCGACATATCGACTCTGCTGATCCTGGCGGCGATCATGGCGATGACCGCGGCCCTCGGCTCAAACATCTGGCAACGTCGCGTATCGCTTGCGGAGCTTCTCCTGGACGGCGCATCGCGGCGTCGACTCCGTCGCATCCTCTTCACCGAATCGCTACTCATGCTCAGCGCGGGCTGTCTGGCCGGCGCGGTCGTAGGCGTCTACGGCCAGTTCGTGATCGACAGCTATCTGAAGCACATAACCGGCTTCCCGGTAGCGAGCATTGCCACCGTGGCGCGCCCGGTCGAGCTGTTCGCGCTTGTCATCGCAGCCGTTCTCCTGCTCGTGTCGCATCCCCGGCTGGCGTGCCTCGCGTGTTCGCCCCGCCCTCGGACTGAGCGAGTCCTAGAGAAATGATGGCCGGCCGGCGACACCAGCGCACTTGAAACGGCATAGGCTCGGTGGCGATGCCCGCATTTGGCGATCATCCGCTCACGGCGCGGATGAGCATGGCGCTCGTGCTCGCCAACCTCGCTATTGGAGCACCGTCGCGCCGCTCGTTCGCGCTCGACTCGACTACTGGAGACGCTCGCGCCGACGCGATCCCGGATCCGGCCCTAAGGCAGGTGGCGCTCGTCAACCTCCGCGAGGAGGGATTCAACGCACAAGCGACAGCCACGCTGGCGACGCTTGCGCCACGCGACTACCGCAAGCCCGTCGTCGATGCGATCGTCGGCCTTCAAATCATCTACGACTACCTCGACAGTCTCGTAGAGCGTCCACTAGCCAATCCGGTGGAGCGACGGGCGCCATCTATACCAAGCGTTTCTGGACGCGATCGCCCCGCATTGGGCACCTCAAGGTGACTACTACCCACCGACGCACGAGTCGCTCGACGGTGGGTACCTGCAAGAGCTGGTCCGCGTCGTGCGGAGAGCACTGGCGCGACTACCTTCCCAAGCCGCGATCGCTGAGGTCTCCGTTCGCGCCGCCGAACGTTGCGCCGAAGCGCAGACCCGTGCGCACGCCACTGCGTCCCGAGACGACACGCAGCTCGAGCAATGGGCGACGCGAAAGCGCGCGCCGACACCCGACTTGAGTGGCGCGAGTTTCTGGCCGGCGCGGTGTCCTCGGGACTGGCCCTTCACGCCCTGATCGCCCTCGCCGCAGACCCCCGTGTCTTACGCGAGCAGGCACTGGCCGTCGATGCGCTGTACCTGTCTCTGTGCGCTCTGACCACTTTGCTGGACGGACTCGTGGACCACGAACAGGACCTTCTGCAGCAGCGGCCGGCCTGGATACCTCCGCTACTACCGGGATCGAGACACGCTCACTCAGGGCCTTATGGGCGTGATCGATCGCGCGATCGGCCAGACACAGGAGCTGCCCGATGCACCGCACCATCTCATGACGCTGGTGGGTATCGTCGCCTACTACGCCTCGGCGCCCACCGCCGACAGCGAGTTCGCTTGGCCCGTGATGCAACGAGTGACTCGCGACCTCGCTCCGGCGATTGGTCCGATCTTGGCGCTCATGCGGACGTGGCGCGCCGCCAAACGTCTGCTTTGCGCGATCGCGAGCACGACAGGTCACCGATGAGCAAAATCCTCTCATCGGGGGAGCGGGAGGTTCCAAAGACACGCAACGTGGCGATCATCACCGACGGCAACGGACGATGGGCGCAAACTCGTGGATTACCGGTCAATGATGGCCATGAGGCAGGTGCAGACACGCTCAAAGCGCGCCTCCGCGACGCCATCGCGCTCGGGGTGCGTCAGTTGACTGTGTATTCCTTCTCGACCGAGAACTGGTCGCGACCCGCGGAGGAGGTGCGGGGCCTGATCGCGATGCTCGGACGCCGAATCGCCACCGAGACCCCACATCTGAGTCGTGCTGGGATCAGAATGCGCTTTGTTGGCCGTCGCCAGGGCGCTCCGCGCGCGCTCGTCGAGCAGATGCAGTGGTCAGAAGCCGTGACCGCACGTAACGGTCGCCTGGTGCTGTTCATCGCGCTCAACTACGGGGGACGAGCGGAGATCCTGGATGCCGCCAGTCGCTTCCATGGTGGCGGCGAAGAGGAGTTCCGGGGCTGTCTCTACACGCCGGACATGGATGATCCCGACTTGATCATCCGCACAGGCGGAGAGCAACGCTTGTCCAACTTCCTGCCGTGGCAGGGAGCCGACGCAGAGCTCGTCTTCCGCGACGAGATGTGGCCGGATTTCACGCGTTCGGCGTTTGCACAGGCCCTTGAAGGGCATAGCTCACGTCGCCTGCAGAGGGCCGAAAGCGAGCTGGACGAGCATGACCCGAAGAGTGAAATCACAGCAAGCAGATCGGCTTATACTGTCTTGTAGAACGGTTCTATTGCACGTGGGGATGTGGAGGTAGAAGCTAGATGGCCAAGCAAACCGCCTCAAACAAGCGGAGAATCCTGGCAAGGGGACGTCTGAACAGCGCCGGCTTGGGTCTCGCAACCCTCCTTGCCGGGATGCTTGGTCCCGCGACACAACCGGCCGGCGCACATGGGCCGAGCCATCGCACGGCCATGATCGCCTCACATACGTTGAACGCGACCGATACTGCCCACCTGCGCTATGTCAGTGGCTCGGGATCGGAGTTGTTCGAGGAAGGCTCGGCCTCGGGCAGTCTTCCCGGCAAGATGCAACTCCACGGCGAAGTCGGCCCGACCCTAAGCGCCAGATTCACGGTGTTTCTCCATGGCGGCACGATCAGCGGGCGGGGCACCGCCAAGGCTCATGGGGCCGGCAGATACGAAAGCTTTGCCGGCTCGCTGACGGTTACGGGCGGCACTGGACGCTACACGCATGCCCATGGACACGCGGGTCTATATGGCGTTTTCGACCGTCGGACCTACGCCTTGACGGTGCAGACAACCGGCCGACTTCTCTACTGACCGCCGCTGAGCGACGGTCAGCCTGTGCACCGACTCCGTAGCCTGTTTGCCACAATCGTCCTCTGCGGCTGCCTCTGCTCCGGCGCCCAGGCTGGGCAGTCGGTCAGGCTCAATGCCACCCTGAGCCCTGAGCACCTCGGGCAGGAAACGACGGTCGGTTTCGACTTTCAGATCGGTGGTCGCGGCAGCCGAGCACCATCTCCCCTTACCAACGTAGAACTGCGCTATCCAGACCACCTTGGGCTGGCCCTGAGCGGCCTCGGCTTCGCCAGTTGCTCGCCGCCACGCCTCGAAGCGGATGGGGGCGCGGCCTGTCCCGCAAACTCGCTGATGGGCTATGGCACAGCCACCGCAGAGATCCCCATCGGTCCCGACGGCCTTTACGAGACGGCGCACGTCACGATCTTCCGTGCACCCGCGGAACCGGGACAGGTGGGCCTGCTCTTCCACGTGGAAGCCTCAAGCCCCGTCAGCGCCGAACTCGTCTTCCCGGGCTTGATGCTGTCCGCCGCGCCACCGTTCGCTGGCAGCATCGACATCAAAGTCCCGCTCGTGCCGGGCCTGCCAGATGGGCCCAATGTCGCGGTCGTGAAGCTCGCCGGGAGCGTGGGGCCTACGAGCAAGATCTTCTACTACGAACGCGTCCACGGCAAAACGTTGCGCTACCACCCTCGGGGCGTGCTGCTACCCGACTCCTGTCCACGTGGAGGCTTCCCCTTCGCCGCCACCTTCGGGTTCGAAGACGGGAGCCACGCCACGGCCCAAACGAGAGTGCCTTGCCCGAGCGTGTCGAGAGGGCCCGCTCGACACGCCCCCGCAGGATAGGTCCTTAGCTTCGAGCCTCACCGGCCGGTGTGTCGGCAGGCAAGCCCACGAGCTCTGCACTCTGCTCCCACAACTGCTTGGCAAGCATGTCGTCCTGAGCTTGGGCCGAGGGCGCCAAGACCTTCTCGTCCTGTACGTACTCGCCGGTGAGCCCAGCAGCCTGCTCGGAGAGCGAAAGCCATACAAGCGAGCGAGCGCCTCGCTCGGGCGAGCGGAAGAAAGGCCCGGCCAGTGTCGTGAGGACCTTCCAAATCCCGTTCTCGTTCTTGCCGAAGCCCGTGCGTACGACACCCGGGTGAAAGCAGTTTGCGTGCAGCTCGGTGGCGCGCTTGGCAAGCTCGCGGGTGAAGAGGATGTTGCACAGCTTGCTGGTTCCATACACACGCATGGCCCTGTAGGACTTCTCCGACTGCAGATCCGTGAGGTCCAGCTGCCCTTGCTCATGAGCATCGGATGCCGTTGTGACCACACGTCCTCCGAGCAGACGCTCGCGCAGCAGGTTTGTCAGCAGAAACGGCGCTAGATGGTTCAAGGCGAAGGTCCGCTCAAAGCCCTCGGATGTCTGCTTGCGCGAGGCAAACAGCGCACCCGCGTTGTTTGCCAAGACGTCGATGTGCTCATAGCTCGCGCTCACGTCTTCGGCCAGGGCCCTAACCTCGGCCATCAAAGTGAGGTCGGCGACGTGCTCGTGCACCGGTGCCCCTCCCCCGGCAGCCTTGGCTTCACCGGCGACTTCTCGAACGCGCTCGGGATCGCGCCCCACCAGCGCAACCTCGGCGCCTTGGCGCGCCAGCTCGACGGCGGCGGCGCGTCCTATGCCACGAGTGGCGCCGGTGAGCAGTACGAGCGTCATGAAGGGGACTCTAGCGGCGCTCGCTGACCGCCATCATCCGCCCCCTCCAACCCGTCCGGCTCGCTTTGCCTGGCCTCCTCTTGCAGGCCTGCACGCAGCCCCACGAAAGCGACGATCGCGGCGGCGGCCATAATCGCCGCCATGACATAGAGCACCGAGCGCGTGGCATAGGCGAAGTCGAGTCGCACGAAGTGAGGGATCGCACCGACACCGCCGCTGCCGCCTTTGGCCTGCGAGAGCGAGGCCGCCTCCGTGTGCGCCCTCGCAGATGGCATCCCTTGCGCGATCAAAGACGTAGTCAAGCGCGAGCGTAGCTGTGAGACAAGGATCGTGCCAAGGATCGCCAGCCCCAGACTGGCGGCGTAGTTGCGAACCGTTTGCGTTATGCCGGTCGCCTCTCCATAGGACAGACGCGAAGCACGGTTGACGGCGTCGGTGCTGGCCGGACCGAGCATCAACCCCATGCCCGCTCCAGCGAGGATGATGTACCACTCCTGCGCGCCGAAGCTCAAGCCTGTGACCTTGCCGGCCCAAAGCCAGAATCCGACTGCACCCAGCGCACAGCCCAAGACGACCGGGCGCTTGCCGCCGACTCGGTCGAGCATGCGTCCGCCGATCTGAGCCGCGATCACGAAGCCGATGAAGAAATACAGGATGTACAAGCCTGCCTCCGAAGGCGACTTGTCGAGCGCAACTTGGGCGTACTCGCTAGCGAAGAAGAAGACCGGGACGAAAACCAGCATCGTGATGGCGAGCACCAGATTCTCCACGAAGAAGGCCCTAATGCGAAATATGCTCACCTCGATCAAGGGCGAATCGGTGCGCATCTCCACGAAGTAGAACACGACCAGGAGCGCCGCTCCTACAGCGATACAGGCGCCCGTAGCCGGATTACTCCAGCCCCAGGTAGAGGACTGCTGAAAGCCGAATACGCTTAGGGCCACGCCCGAGACGATCAGCAACAGACCGCGATAGTCCATGCGTGCCGGGCGGTGCTCGGTGACCGGTTTGGAGAGGACGATCAGGATCAGAGCGATGATCGCGACCGGGATGTTCACCCAGAAGATCGCACGCCAAGTCCACTGCGTGAGGTAGCCGCCCAGAATCGGACCCACCGCGGTGAGCCCGCCCGCGATACCGAAGAAGATCGCCAAAGCCCTGCCTCGTTCGCGCAAAGCGAACGTCTGCACAACGATCGCAAGCGCCGCCGGGAACATGATCGCTCCGCCCGCTCCTTGAATGACTCGGAACGTGACGATCCAAGCCTCGGCCACACTCCCCTTCGGGGTCAGCCCGCACATCGCCGAGGCCCCCGCGAACACGACCACGCCGAGGGTCACCATCTTGCGGTGGCCGACCGTGTCGGCCAAGCGACCGCCGAAGGCGAACAGGGCGGCAAGGGAGAGCAGGTAGGCGTTGATCGCCCACTGCACACCCGTATTGGTGAGACCGAGCTCTTTCTGGATTTCGGGCGCCGCGATCGAGACGATCGTCTGATCGATGAAGGTCATCGCGACAGCGAAGATCATCGCCGCAAGAATCAGGTTGCGCGACTGCGAGGACCCCGCGCTCGAGGAGACGATCATGCTGGACATTGCTGCTTGCTGCACTATGCCAGGAAACCTTTTCGCCAGCGGAATGGCACGGTCCGGTCGTGCCTGAGGCGCTTGCGGACCGTGCCACAACATTTGGGCGCTAATGCGTCCAGCCCTTCTCGGTGTCAGCGACGATGCCTGCGCCGTGCCCGAGACCAAGCTCCTGGGACCTTGCCGCTCAACGATCCCGAGCTTCCGGAGCCACCCTGGTTCCAGGGCAGCAGGTAAGCGCGGTAGGTATTCACCCCGCTTGGGAACTCAGCGTTGAAGACCAAGTCCCCGAAACGATTGAACTCAGAGAAGTAGGGCAGAGCGCCCCAGCCCACGACCAGACCACCGTCGGGGGTGCTTTGAGCGTTGCCTTGCGACGCTGCCGAGAGGCCCTCTGGCTGATTGTCCGAGGCCACGAGCGTGGCCACGTGGGTCCACTGATTCAACTTGACCGTGATCGCCCGGCTGTAAGAAAGCAGCGGGGTGCCGGCTGACTCGTTGTCGAAGAACGTGTACAGGCCGTTACCCAATGCCTCCGGATCGTGCTGCCAAGCAAATATCTCGCTCGCGCTATCAAGCACTTGTCCGGGCCCTGCTTGCAGGCTGAAGCTACTAGCCTTGCCGCCAAGCTGCCAGATGATGTTGCCACTGGAGCGATCCACCTTGTAAGTGGTCCACGTGTCGCGAGCGTCGATCAGCAGGTTGCCGTCTGTGTCTAGATGCACCGCGTTGATGTGGAACCAATCCCATGGCTCGCTCGAAGACGCAGGCAAGGGCTGCTCGCTTTGGCTAAAGGGCACGTGGTCCTCGCTGTTCCACTGAAACAGCACTTTGCCCGTTGGGATGTCGATCTCCTGAACCACACCGTTGATCACGGTTTGATTGGCAGGACCACCGATCGATGTCAGGTCGGCCGTCGCTGTCGTGTAGGACAGGATCAAGGCGGTGTTCTGAGGAGTGATCAAGAACTCATGGCCATCCGCGCTGAGACCGTTTCCTGCGTTTACCGCGGCGATCTGCTGGAAATGGTCGTTGTAGATGTAATCGGTGCCACTCGAGATGCCACCCAGACCTGTCCCTTGCCACCATGTGAGCACAGGTTGGCCTCGATAGGTTTGGACGCGAAAGTCCGCGGCCGTCTGGCCTTGAGGGACCGCCTGGAACCAAACTACGTTGCCGTGGCTGTCGAGGATCTCGGGACCGTTGGCGTATGTGGTCGTATCACCGGTGGGAGTCACGAAGAGGTCGCCTCGACTAACGTCGGAGGCTGCGGTGAGGATCGTGACTGGCGGTGGAGCCGTCGGCGCGGCATCGGCAACGCTTGCTGAGCTCAGCGCGACTGGAATCGCACCGAACGCGACGACGACGGAACCAACGAGCATTTGGCGCCATCGCTGCATCCAACTGCGGGGTCCACTTGAGGATGGGGAGCGGGTCATGGCTGTCCTTTCGAGTGATTTGAGTTGATCTCGAGAGTCGCTTTCGTGCGTCGCGAACCTCGTCTCCGCATAAATAGCATATTGTTGATCATCTTTATGAGATTTATCGGGGACCCTTCCCCACACTGACTCTTTGCGAGCGTCAACCGTGCACCACCGTGAGGAGTCCTTTGGTGAGGGCGAGCACTTAGGCTGTGGCGACCGTGCCGCTGCCTGCGCTGCCCATCCCACGCACCGCCATGCGCGCCGGCCTGGCCCTGCGTAGCGGCGTACTGGGCTTGGCAGACCGCATGCTGCCCGCCGAGGCTGCGCTCTGGGACTTCACAGCCGGAATGCAGCGAACCAAGCTCGCCGGCGTGCTCGTTACCTCAGGACTGGCCGACGCTCTTGGAGTACAGACACGCGACTCGCGCGAGCTCGCTCGCGAGCTCGCCCTCTCCGAGGAGGTGACCCTGCGCTTGCTCGGCGCCGCTGCCGCCTCGCGCCTTGTTCGCTTGGACCGAAGCGGCCGGGCGCGCCTGACACGCCTCGGTGGCCCCCTGCGCAAGGATCATCCGTACTCGCTCGCGGCGTGGGTCGCCTACCAAGCTGCTCCCGCCAACGCCAACGCACATGCAGAGCTGGAGGGCCAGCTGCGCGAGGGCGCCGAGCCCTCGGGCCATAGGCGCGCGTTCGGCAACTCGGTGTGGGAGTACTTCGGCGAGCATCCCGAGGAGGGGACCCGCTTTGCGACTGCGATGAGGGAGTTGACAGCAATCGATCTGGGGAGCCTCGTGCGCGCCTACCCGTGGCCTCGCGAAGGCACGATCTGCGACGTGGCCGGCGGTATCGGAACGCTCTTGGCGGCCATCCTCGAGCGCCGAACAAGCGCGCGGGGAATCCTTCTGGACGCGCCCGAGGTGCTCGTGGAGGCCGAGGACTTCCTGCGATCTCGCGGCGTGGCCGACCGGGTGCAGTCCCAAACCGGAGATCTCTTCGGAGAGATTGATGCGCAGGCAGACGTATACGTGCTCAAGTGGATCCTCCACGATTGGAGTGACGCGGCCTGTACCGACATCTTGGCGAGATTGCACGCCACGATGCCCACCGGATCGAAGGTTGTGACAATCGACCAGCACCTCGAACCCGGGCGTCCAAGCCCCGTAACGTCGATGGTGGATCTGTTGATGCTGGTGGAGTGCGAGGGAGGCCGCGAGCGCTCACCCGAGCAGGTTCACAGGCTGATGGAAGAGGCCGGTCTGGCGCCCGGGCGCGTGCGACATGCTGGACTGCACATGATCGTGGAGGGCATCGCGGCGTAGTTTCACCTTGGCGCACGCAAGCGCCGAAGACCTTCTCGCTGAATCACGCGCCAAGCCCCACTCCGGATACCGTCCGTGCGATAAGGTTGTGTACACAACTATCGAAGGAGACTCCATGAGACTTGGCCTCGCATCGTTGCGGCTCGTCGTCGGTGGCCTGTTCATCGGCCACGGCATGCAGAAGCTTGCCGGCAAGTTCGGCGGTGGCGGTCTAGAGGCGACGGCCGAGGCCTTCGAGGGCCTGGGCCTGCGCCCCGGCCGGACACACGCTCTCGCCGCCGGCTTGGCCGAGGCTGGTGGCGGTGCGCTGCTCGCCGCCGGGGCCGCCACTCCGCTGAGCGCAACCTTGCTGAGCGGCACGATGGCCACTGCCATCCGAACAGTTCATGGCCCGAAGGGTCCTTGGGCCAGCAATGGGGGCTACGAGTACAACCTGGTGCTGATGGCGATCGTGTTCGCGCTCACCGACGTTGGCCCTGGACAGTGGTCCTTCGACGCCGCACGCGGCCGCGAACGGTGGGGTACGCGGTGGGCCCTGGCGCAACTCGGTGCGGGGCTCCTCGGCTCCGCGGCCGCCATCGCCTACGGCAAGAGCAGCGCCTGAGGTAGAGGCCGCTTCGTTTAGAGCCTTAGCAAAGGCGTAGCGAGACCCACGTGGCACCCATTGGATCGCTTCGCCGAGGGATCAACGATACCGTGACTGACGGCAAGGTCGTGTGGGACGAGTTGCAGTTGTGAGACCGAGGGCACCCGGTCGAAACTCAGAGACAATCTAAAAGCGGATCATCACGTGGGGCAGCCCAACGTCCAGCGCTTCAGACTGGTGGCCGATGACGGGGCGCGTCCGGTGAACACCAGGGCAAGCTTGTTGTAGACATGCAGACCTTTCTTACAGGTGCGTGGCTCGCTGGCCTTAGCGGTCACCGAGTAGCGGATAACTTTGCCCTGAGCACAGTTAGGGTTGCACGTGTTCGTCTCGAACGTACCGCTGGCGTGAGCGACCGAACCACCGAAGCTCGACCAGTGCAAGCCGGTCAGGACGGTATTACCGTCGCCACAGGTGAGCGTAAGAGCCCTGGGCCGAACACTGGCCTTGACGCAGTTGGTGATCCTCACGTTTGAGGCTCCCAAGGTGGCGCTCGCGGTCGCGACAATCAGAGCAACCACAAGGACTGCACCCGTCAGGACTCGTTTGACAGGCGGACGCATCGTGGGCTCATCATAGCCCCGGCACCCACAGAGTGCAAGCAGTTTGCACCTATTGATCAGCGGGCGCCCCGACTAGGGACGTGTCCCGAACCAGGCGGCTCTCGCCGAAATGCTTCTTCTCGGCCACAAGCTCCTTTGAAGACTCGTGATGGGTCAGTGCCATCGCCTCCCGTCTGTGACGCAGCATTACGTAACAGAGAGCCAACGTCGTCCCTCTAATCCCAACACGTGGCATGGCTAATTCCTCCACATAAATAAACCCCTAGCATTCCAACCTCAGCACATCGTTGTTGCATAGTAAGGGAGTTCAATAAATCAACCTGGCTCACTCTAAGGAGGCCCCGTCACAACTCGGCAGTCGGGCAGAAGCGATTTCGGGACGCCCCTGGAGACCTCGATGTACGGAACTCCAAGCCCAAGAGGGTGACAGTCCGACCGCATGGAACAATGACCGCTTGGCTCCCAGACTGGACCGTAGTTCTTCCAGCGTGAGGCGTGCTTCTAGTAGTTCTATGCTCCGTGTACTGGGCCGAGCACCGGCGCGCTGATAAGGTCTCAGTGCCGCTGACACGTCCAGTGTGGCGGTTGGTGACTTGACGCAGCCCAACGCAGCAACAGCGTGTGCCCACTTACGTCCTAGAGCTCCGCGTGGGTCTATCGGCGCTAGCGCCGGCACCTTTCTATAGCCAGTGCTTGCCCATTCCCTAAGCTTCTTACATACATCAAGCGGAAATATATGACGGCGTTGCATTTCTATTTCGATAAAAGGATGCACTAGGGTAGCTATTCTTGGATCACTCCAGTGAAGCGATGTAACCAATGTGGCAAACCGCTCCACCGCAGACACTTGTGCCTCTCGCTGAGCCGTTTCAACGCTCCCTTCCAATTCAAGTATGAACCTGGCCTTTTCGAGTGCCGCCTGCTGTTCCGTGACCGACATATTTCGCATCAATAGCGATCCTAGGTACACCGGCACGCCGCTCAATATTCCGCCACAGTCGGCTTTTACGTGCGCCACAAACGCTGCCATCGATGCACGTCCTGCAGGCAGGCTGGCGACCGACGACCGTATGAGTTGTTCACGCGCATGGAGGTATGCGCTGGTAGCAGCGTAGTCGGCAGACTGGGCACCCGTAGCCGGGTTCTGCGACGAACACCCCGCGTAGACGATAGCTATAAGCAAGCCCGCCGCGACTCCCAACAGTCCCCACCTTTGATCTAGGAACCGTCGCCCCCGAGGCCCGAGGCGTGTTCTACCGCGAATTCTATCCATGCCCGATCTGTCCACCTATATAGTAGTACACCTTGAAAGGTTGGGTGTACTCTCCATGCGAATTAATCGTGTTATTGACAAGCAGATGGAGCTTACACTACATAGAACTTCTAACCATACCAACTTATGAGATGATGGATGCATGAGATCCCCAAATAGCTAGTATGCTAACCCCAAACGTTAGGCTGACGATCATAGAGCGTCATCCCAGCCTTAACAGTCGCATACCATTTATATCTAAACACCCAGTTCACGGCGAAAAATTGTACGCAACTTTACAATCGCTTCGTCCTCATTCGGCCCGCCCCACCATACATGAATTGTTTGATCGGTAACGCGCGCATTAGGTTGAGCGCCAACTGTCGGCCAAGGCGTGTTCCGCACGCGAGTAAGAAAGTCCTGCAGGTCGCGCCCTTGAGATTCGAATAGGATTTTCAATCGACGACTAGTTGAAAGTGGAAGCAACCAAACTACGGCTGGTTGAGTTCGATAGCTATTGCCAACCATCCTACCAATACCACGCACACCTATGTTGCTACCATTGACCTCAACCTCAAACTCGTGATTCGGGAGTATCTCACGGTAATACGTCGGCAAGGACGGTCCCTAGCAGCACCGCCTCTTCCCTTCTTAACTCGATCACCTCTGGAAGACTCATAGAGCAGCGTCCGCCGCCGGCAGTTTGGTCGTATCGCCCAACTGGTCATAGCCGAGACCGGCGTCATCCAACCGATCCGCCGCATCGTACGAGTGGGTTTCGCTGGTGCCGCCTTCGGTCGCGCATTTCCCACCGCCACCCGGTTCGCGCGTAGTGAGACTCGTGCGGTTGGAGTCTTCGTCATACGCATAGATCCGCAGCGTGCAGCCTTTACCCGCCGGTTCTTCCCCAGTCTCAGTCAATCGACCCGCGGCATCGTACGCATAACTGTCTCCCGTAAGCGTGTTCACGCGCGAAAGCGTTTCGCCATGGATCGACGGAGCGGCCGTTTCGCTGAACCACACTTCAGGACACGCACCAGCACAACGGCTCGTCTTGACATAGCCGATCCCAGTCGTCTCGCCAGCCGAATCTCCGGTATAGGTAGCCGTCATGCCGTACGGGAAGGTCTCGCCGACCATCAACAACACATTTTGAGAGGACGATAGCGCCGCATGCGGCGCTATCCGGGGCCGCGCATGCGCGGCCCACGCCGGTCGGCGCATGCGCCGACCGGAAAGACCCGTTAAATAGTGTAAGAACAACAAAAGGAGAAAGCGTTAGCTATTTACTCGAGGCGCACGAAACTCAGCTCTACAACTACTCGCAGCCACCTTGAATCCAGCCCAGCGATACGCACCTAACCTGATAAAATCAAGTATCATGAAGCCGTCGCAACTTCCCAACTTGATCCGGCTCGGCGTCGCTCTTCGGCGCGCCCACCGGACACGTGATCTCGACGAGCAAACACCACGCATCGTCGCACTGAACCCATCCTCAAGCGCTGTTCTAGAACGAGCACGCATGCTGGCCGATGATGGTCGTGAAGATCCCGATTCAGCGTCCGAGTTGATTGCACTCGCAAACAAGAACCAGCGAACGCTACGCGAAGCGGCGCTTGGAGCACGACAAGGCGGTGAACATTTGGAGTCAAGCTGGGCCAATCGCACCCACCGCTTGCTTCAGGCTGCAATTGCCGGTGCACCTGTTACTCCTGTGCCTGACACAGAACGCAAACGACTCAAATTTCTTGATGATTTTGCTGACCTCTCTCCAAAGTATAAGTGGCATCTTCTCGTCGAACGCGAGCCTCGACTGAGTGAGCTCGAAGCTGACGCGCGCGCTGGCAAATTTGGAGGCCGCACTAGACCTGGAGAACTCGCGGACCTGCCGATTAAGCAACGACAAGAGACAGCCGCTAGCCGGCTGCTCGGACGCAAACGCCTCGAAGATCGTCTCGCCCCACTTATAGGACCACAGTCTCGTAGCTCGGACGCCTTGATTTGCTCACACACAGCACTCAATACAGCCCGCGGGCACCTCCTTGACCTGCCAGCTCAAGAATAACGATATGAAGCAGAGCGGATGAGGCCCCTGCCAAGATCTAGCCTGGCTAGCTTTCATGCGATCGGCCCGTTTGGATCATTTGTCGAACTCCTCCGAGATCATCGTTCCATCAGATGAGTCTGCAGCGCATGGATTCCACCTGTGGAAGCCCTCTTAGGGATCGACAACATACGTAATAGCCATTTTCGCCAATGACTGCGACGTGCTCCTCGCGCTCCAACGTGACTGACATTCCGACAACACCGTTTGCTGTAATCCCGTACACATAGACGTCGAATCGCCCTCCTGGTTGCACCCTGTACTGCTGTGTCACTGAATAGCATCCATTTCTCAGTTGTGTTACAAACTGTGGTTCCATGTTTGGAATATTCAATACGTATCCCAGACCCACCTGACACATCTGAACTGCATACAGTGACAACTCATCTTTGTCCCCACCGACCGTCAGCAGTCTACGGCTGGATTCAAGTCGTAGACCCCCGGAATCTGGGCAGGCATTCATCAGGCATTCATCAACATCGGTTGGCAGTTCGTCAGAAAGTTCCCGCGATCGAGCAAAGACAGTAAGTGCATCAATCCCGATCTCGGAGAGCCGAGTTGCGCTACTCGCGCTTATCTTGCCTGAGCCTAGCTCAATATTCCTATAACGATGCCTATGCCAAATCATAAGATGCCTCTAGACTTCCACTTTGGGATGCTCTCGTGCTACTTGACACACTCCTCCTTCTACAGTCTCCGCATAGAATATGAAGGACACAGAGAATACCTTTGGTACGTCTACGGTGAAGGCTTGATTAATCGTCACAGCAAACGATTCTATATCTACTGTACCGCCCCCTCCTTGTCGATAATAAGATTTGCCATTGGCAAAGAGGGTCAATTGCCAATATGCTGGCACTATCCCTGGATAAAAGTTAAAGGCGAGATTGATTGTGGTCCTGTATTTGGATCTTTTTATGTATCTCGTTTTAGACACACTATAAACAAAGCTTCCACAGTATCTTCCGGCTACCGCAGCATGCGCTGAACCATCTTCAGCAAAGGTTCCTTCGATAACTTCTTTTTCTTCTTCGAACACAGCTTCTGGCGGTTCTGCTCCACATCCTCCCTCTGCTTGGCAGGCTCGTAGCTCTGCTTCACGCGTTTCTTCTTCCTTCCGTAATTCTTCAGCCGTGCCTTCTTCGACGTGCCTAGTTGCGGCTGCGCCTGCGGAGGCTATAGACCATGCGGATAGTTGGGCGGTGTAGTTTTCGCCTTGCGCTCCGTCGATCGCGGCACCCGGTGGTGCGATCGGTTGGGTTTGTAGCGCTCGCCCGAGTTGTGGTTGGTAGGCGACGGTGCCCGTGACGAGCGCCCCCGAAGACAGTTCGGCCGAGGCACCCGCGGCTCCCAACCAAGAATACTTGGGTGGACTCGTGCCGGGCTGTGGGACACCGAACTCGGTGCTGTTATACGTCGAGGCGAGTTTCGTTTCGGTTTCAGACAAGACGACCGTGCCTACAATGTCCCCCTGCAAGTCATGAAGCTGCAAAACGGGCGTGCCGCCGTTGGCCTGAATAGCGCACAAACTCCCATCGATCCCTGGGATCAAACGCGTGTACGCCCCCACGCCTTCGTCCTTCCAGGACAACGATTCCCCAGGACCAGCATAGTGGCTAATCGCCGTTACGTTCGTAGAGCCTTTAGAGACAGTCTTACGGACTCGCCCCATCGGATCAAGGGAATAGACGTTTTCCTGACCGTTCTGACTCTGCTTTTCGACCTGACCATCAACGTAATAGCTGCTCGTCAGTTCATGACCGCCGGCGTCCGCCGCAGGTAGTTTGGTCGTGTCGCCAAGAGGGTCGTAGCCGAGACCGGCGTCATCCAACCGATCCGCCGCATCGTACGAGTGGGTTTCGCTGGTGCCGCCTTCGGTCGCGCATTTCCCACCGCCACCCGGTTCGCGCGTAGTGAGACTCGTGCGGTTGGAGTCTTCGTCATACGCATAGATCCGCAGCGTGCAGCCTTTACCCGCCGGTTCTTCCCCAGTCTCAGTCAATCGACCCGCGGCATCGTACGCATAACTGTCTCCCGTAAGCGTGTTGACACGCGAAAGCGTTTCGCCATGGATCGACGGAGCGGCCGTTTCGCTGAACCACACTTCAGGACACGCACCAGCACAACGGCTCGTCTTGACATAGCCGATCCCAGTCGTCTCGCCAGCCGAATCTCGGGTATAGGTAGCCGTCATGCCGTACGGGAAGGTCTCGCCGACCATCAACAACACATTTTGAGAGGACGATAGCGCCGCATGCGGCGCTATCCGGGGCCGCGCATGCGCGGCCCACGCCGGTCGGCGCATGCGCCGACCGGAAATCCAGTCGGATAGTGTAGAGGAAGCTAGCAGCCTTATTAGCCTGCGCCCAGCGCATGCGAAAGTCTTAACGATTCGCTCCCCACAATTGCCACGTCAGAACCAAACAGCACAGCTTCTAGATGCTCTAGTCGCAACGCAATCGTCCTACTACTCGAAGACTCGTATGGCTCCAATATTTCCAGAACGAGTTTGCCCGTTTTCCTGGCCGAAGGCTCACGCAATTCGCGCTTCTCAGCCCGCATTCTGCTGCCAATAGCTTCGGAGCGCTCCAAGAATCCAGTGGTAGGGACAGAAAGTCTGCGATAGCCACTCTTTATCCACGACCTCGTATCAGCGCAGAGGTTCGGCAACACCAGACTGCTCTCTGTAGTTTCTTCCCTCAACCATGTACGGACCAGTTGTGTAAGCTGCCTGTTACTCCACTGGATCCCGACGACAGCTTTTGTGTACGCCATACTTGCACTGCTTTGAGCGTCCACCAGTACGGACTCCAGAACAGTCAAACGCTCGAGCGCAAGTGTTTCGAACTGTTCATCATGCGGAGCGCCTACCATAACGCCAGGACACTTCCTCGACAGACTAGTGACAAACCTCCTTAGGACCATCTGGCCAGCAATCAGCCTCGCAGAGCGCTTCTGTTCCAACGAATAACGACCACGAAGGTACACTTCAGTATCAGTGCGGTTAGTTGACCCAGATCCATCGACACGAAATGCAAGGCCCAATACCACAGCCACCATTAGAATGATCGCCACGCCAGCCTGCCACCTCATCTCTAGCCTGCCTTGCGTTGTTTCATTACAGTCCTATATCCTTGCGCAATATTGGTCGTAGCTTGACCAGGGCCTCGTCCTCGGTCGGGCCACCCCACCACAATTGGACCGCGTCTTGTGTTACAAGTACGTGGGGCTTTGCGTCCGGCGCCGGCCACGGCCGACCGTCTACGTCAGTAAGAAGCTCCTGCACGTCTTCACCCTCACGCATAAAGATCATTTCCAATTTCTCTGTAATTTCACCGGGCATCGCCAGCAACAGCAATGACATAGACGACACACTCCAACCACGGTATTGCCCTATACCCTGGATATTTATAATCCCACTGCAAGCCTCGACCTCGAACTTTTCCACAGGCAAGATCTCTCTAATACGCTCAGCCAGCGAGTTAGTTAGGGCCTCGCCAGCGCCCGGATGATGCATCATCACGGAAGTAAGCGCCAGGGCTGTTTTTCGGAATGTTTTGCGGCTAAGGCCCTTAGACACTTATCCCTCCCAGAGTTCGTCACGCTTGCATTCGAACCACTCTTTATTTGCTTTGTGTCCCGAAACCCATTTACAAGGTCGCTCACTAATATTTACATATAGTTCACCAAAGTGTCGGAATCCGACTGAGTGGGACCTTATCCAACACATACCCTCTGGAGAGAAATACTCCACCGTCAACGCACAGTTTTCGAGATTTTTGGCCCATACCCTATACTGATTTGCAAGGTATCCTAGACCGCCGCTAATGAGATCGCCCAAATATGGCACAATCACACCAGCTGCAGAGTCGAAATCCAGTTCGTCAGCTTCTTCACGCAAATATTTGGCAAATTTCTTAGTTTCTTGCCACGTATAGATATTTTCTTCGACTGGGTCTACCGGGCCTTCTGTGCTCCCTTCTTCTGCGCCGCACCCTCCCTCTGCTTGGCAGGCTCGTAGCTCTGCTTCCTTCGCTTCTTCTTCCTTTCGTAATTCTTCAGCCGAACCTTCTTCGACGTGCCTGGCCGCGGCTGCGCCTGCGGAGGCTATAGACCATGCGGACAGCTGGGCGGTGTAGTTCTCACCTTGCGCACCGTCGATCGCGGCTCCTGGAGGTGTGACGGGCTGCGTCTGTAGCGCTCGCCCGAGTTGTGGCTGATAGGCGACGGTGCCCGTGATGAGCGTTCCCGAAGACAATTCAGCCGAGGCCCCCGCCGCTCCTAGCCAGGAATACTTTGGCGGGCTCGTGCCGGGTTGTGGGACACCGAACTCGGTGCTGTTATACGTCGAGGCGAGTTTCGTTTCGGTTTCAGACAGCGCGACCGTGCCCACGATGTCGCCCTGCAAGTCATGAAGCTGCAAAACGGGCGTGCCGCCGTTGGCCTGAATCGCGCACAAGCTCCCATCGATCCCCGGGATCAAGCGCGTGTACGTACCCACACCTTCGTCCTTCCAGGACAACGATTCCCCAGGGCCAGCATAGTGGCTAACGGCCGTTACGTTCACAGAGCCTTTAGAGACAGTCTTACGGACCCGCCCCATCGGATCAAGGGAATAAACGTTTTCCTGACCGTTCTGACTCTGCTTTTCGACCTGACCATCAACGTAGTAGCTGCTCGTCAATTCGTGACCGCCGGCGTCCGCGGCAGGCAGTTTAGTCGTATCGCCCAACGGATCATAGCCAAGACCGGCATCATCGAGCCGGTCCGCGGCATCGTATGAATGAGTTTCGCTCGTGCCGCCTTCGGTCGCGCATTTCCCGCCACTGCCCGGTTCGCGCGTAGTGAGACTCGTGCGGTTGGAGTCTTCGTCATACGCATAGATCCGCAGCGTGCAGCCTTTACCCGCCGGTTCTTCCCCAGTCTCAGTCAACCGACCCGCAGCATCGTACGCATAACTATCCCCCGTAAGCGTATTCACGCGCGAAAGCGTTTCGCCATGGATCGACGGGGCAGCCGTTTCGCTGAACCACACTTCAGGACACGTACCAGCACAATGGCTGGTCTTGACGTAGCCGATCCCAGTCGTCTCGCCAGCCGAATCTCGGGTATAGGTAGCCGTCATGCCGTACGGGAACGTCTCGCTTTCCAGGTTGCCTTCGACATCGTAGCTTGCCGTGAACGTCCCGGCGGCCGAGTCGACGAGTTTACTCAACAATCCAGTAGTCGGATCGTACGCGTAGGTTTGACTGCCCTTCGGGTCGCTGACGCCGGTGAGGCGTCCGTCGCCGCTTTCTTCGTATTCGTAGGTGGTCGTGTTGCTGTCCGCGTCGGTGTACTTGATCGGCCGTCCAAGCGTGTCGTAGATGCTCGTGACCGTCTCAGTCGTTTCGCCTTCTTTGGTGCTCTGCGTCACGCAACGCACCGTTTTCGTCTGTCCGCAGACTTCGCCGAAGGATTCCGCGTGGGTGGCCTTTGGCATTGCTTTGTCTACCGCCGAGGTGGAGGTCTCTTCGCTTTCGGTCAGACGACCCGCTTCGTCGTAGGACAGTTTCTTCGTCCGTTCGGTCTTTTCAAACGTCCCTGCGGCGGGGAACGTTTCCGTCGCCGTCACGGGCTCGCCCCACATATTGTACGTCGCGGTCGTGATCGGCAAGGACGGTAGTCCTGCCGTCCCAGGCTGACCGGCGGCCTGCGCTCGACAGGGCAGACCTTCCCATTCGGCGTGGCCTCCGCATTCTGGGTAGCTTGTGTTCGCTTCTGCCGTGTAGTAGATCGTCTGCTTGTTGTGCGCATCGTTGTTGCCGGGGCTCGGCATGATCCACTTCTGTATGCGGCTGTTGCCAGTGTTCTGCCAGAACACGCCGCTGTCCAGTACATAGACGTTTGAGCCATAAATCGCGATGCCGTGCGGCGCCTCTTCGAACTGGCCCGCACCATTGCCTTTGCTGCCGAACCCATATAGGTATTCGCCCGTGGGCGTGAACACCTGCACACGACCGTTGCCGTATTCCGGGACCCAAACATTGCCTTCAGGACCGACCTCAACGCCGTAGGGTATGGACAACTGGCCCGGTTCGGACCCCGACGTGCCCCACGCACGAATCAATTTGCCTTCGCCGTTGAACTCCCCGATCTTGTTATCCCACGAGTAGACGACCCACAAATTACCGTTCCCATCGATCGACAGGTAAAACGGGCCTTCGTGTTCTTCGGACTGTTTAATGTTACGCACCCATCCAAGTTCCGAGTTGAACTCCTGCACCCGCTTATTACCACGATCCGCGACAAACACATTCCCTTTCGAATCGACGGCTATACCTTCCGGAAGGTAGAACTCGCCATTGCCCGAACCCTGAATGCCCGCCCGACACGAACTCACACAAACCTGAAGTTTGTTTTCCCCATTGGAAACACCCCACCCAAACATCCTCACGAACACGCCTTCGCTATTGAACTCCTCGACACGATTATTTCCCTGATCCGTCGCCCACACGTAACCTTTGCTATCGACAGTCACACCGAGCGTCCACCCAAACTGACCTACGCCACTGCCGTTAGACCCAACCGCGCGAATGAATTCGCCTTTATTATTGAACTCCTCCAAACGCTCGTTATCGGTATCGGACACCCACACATTCCCGGAGCCATCGGTAGCCAACCCACCCTCCGGTTCAAGCAACTGGCCGCTACCGGAACCAAACGAGCCAAACGAGCTGGAGTACGACGGCGGGGTCGTTTCTCTCAATTCATGTTTGCTGGCGGGCGCCGTCGTTTCGACAACATCCCCGGTATACCTGTCATAGACAGTCGTGCTCGTCAATTTCAGCCCCGTCGGATCGACCGTGACCGACGTCGGCTTGCGCAGTTTCCATCCAAGACTGTTCTGAGCTGAATAGCTGGTTACGGTCGTACGCTTGTCTTCTTCTTTACCGGCCACCAACGCCGAGTCGATCGTTTCTGTCACAAGGCCGTATTCTTCTTCTGCGGGCGAGCCTTGATCGTAGACGTACTTGACGCGATGACGTGCCTGCACTTCGCTGCCGCTTGCCAGCTTGACTTTGTGTTCTGGCCCAAGCCCTTCGAGCAGCTCGCCGGTTTCTTCGTCATAGACGTTCTCGCTGTCGAGCTTTTTGGCGACTTCCGCCGATTTTGCCCCTTCTTTCAGCGCGGCAGCTCGGTTGTCGGCGCTCAGTGTACGAGTCACCTGGTTTGCTTCGTTGTATTCGGTCGTCGCGACCCCGCCGGTTGGGCCTGCAACGTTTACGAGCCGTCCTTCGCCGTCGAAGTAGGAGATGCTCGCGCGTGTGTAGCTCGACGCCGGCCAGCCTTGGGGTTCGTCAGGCGGGAAGATAGCTGTCGCTTCCACGGGATCGTCTTTTTGACCCCATTTCGCCACTTCGCCCGACGTCAGGTTCTGCACACCCGACCCGGACAGCGGCGCTTTATAGTCGATCGTCGTCACGGCGCTCGTGCCCGGGTTCGGTGGTGTCGGGATCGTTGTTTCACCGGTCGGCATGATCCACTTCTCGACGCGACTGTTGCCCGTGTTCTGCCAGAAATCGCCGCTGTCGAGCACATAGACGTTTGAGCCATAGAGCGCGATTCCGTGCGGAGCGTAGTTGAACTGGCCGGCACCATTTCCTTTGCTGCCGAACCCATACAAATATTCGCCCGTAGGAGTAAACACTTGCACACGACTGTTGCCGTATTCCGGAACCCAGACATTGCCTTCAGGACCGGCCTCAACGCCGTAGGGTATCGACAGCTTGCCCGGTTCCGATCCGGAAGTGCCCCATGTGCGCACTAGTTTACCTTCGCTGTTGAACTCCCCGATCTTATTATCCCACGAGTAGGCGACCCACAAATTACCGCTCCCATCGACCGACAGGTAAAACGGGCCTTCGTGTTCTTCCGACTGTTTGATATTGCGCACCCACCCAAGTTCTGAATTGAACTCCTGCACTCGCTTATTACCACGATCCGCGACAAACACATTCCCTTTCGAATCGACGGCTATACCTTCCGGAATATAGAACTCGCCGTTACCCGAACCCTGAATGCCCGTCCGACACGAACTCACACAAACCTGGAGTTTGTTTTCGCCGTTCGAGACGCCCCATCCAAACGTCCTAACGAACACGCCTTCGCTACTGAACTCCTCAACGCGATTGTTCCCAGCATCCGTCGCCCACACATAGCCTTTGCTATCTACGGTCACCCCGAACGTCCACCCGAACTGACCGGAGCCACTGCCATAAGATCCAACCGCACGAATGAATTCGCCTTTGCTGCCGAACTCCTCCAAGCGCTTGTTATACGTGTCTGACACCCACACATCCCCAGAGACATCGACGGCCAATCCACCCTCCGGTTCAAGCAACTGACCGTTACCGGAGCCAAACGAGCCAAACGAGCTGGAGAACGACGGCGGCGTGTTCCCCTTGACCGTGCCGGTCGCGGCGGTAATGGCGCTCAGCGATCCGCCGCCGTTGGTCGCTGTGACCACCACTCTCAGTGTGTGCCCGACATCGGTGCTTGTCGGCGCGTAGTTGAAGTTGGTGGCCCCCTGAATGAACGTGCATTCGGCTCCGGAGGCGTTGCAGTCCTCCCACTGGTAGCCGTATGCCAGCGGGTTGTTGCTCCACGTGCCGTTGCTCGAGACGCTGATTTGGGTTTCGACCAGGGGCGTGCTGCTGGACAGCGTCGGCAGAATCGTGTTCTGCGCCACGAGTCCGGCGCCAAGCGGTGTCGAGGCCGTCGGGCGTGTGGCGGAGATCAGGCGACCCGGACTACCGTCGGCCCTAATCGTGCCGTATGTCAACAACCACGGCTGCTGCTCCGACGGGGTGAGCGCCGTGAGATGGCCTTCGGCGTCGTAGCCGTAGGTTGTCTTCTGTGTCGGGGTGATCCGCGGATCCCACTCAGCGCGCAACCTCCCCTGCGTGTCGTAGGCGTAGTGAGCGATTTCAACGGTCTTCATTTCTTTGCTCACTGGATCCCAACCGTGGAAGTCGACATAAGCCAGGTCGCCCTTGTATTCACCCCATCCACTCGCTCCTTCGCCGGTCGCGGTCGTGGCGGTGGCGTAGCTGAAGCTCAACGCCCTACAGCCCTTGTTCAAAGTCGGCGCGCACGATAGTTCCGCCCGATGCGGCGCCAGCGCTTCGCGCGGCTCGACGATCGTCTTGCCGTTCACGAATACGGTTTGATAAGTGAACGTGACTTTCCCCGTCGCGACAGGGCCTTGTGAGACGGTCGGCAACCACGATGTATGACCCCAGCGCTCGACACGATCGTTTTCGCTGTCGGCGACCATGAGTATGCCCCGCTGATCCACCGCCAACATATACGGTTTCTTGAACTGGCCGCCGTTAGAGCCGGTCGTCCCGAACTGCGTGAGATATTCGCCGCTGCCCTTGAACTCTTGCACGCGGTTCTGCGCGTAGTCGCCGACCCACACGTCCCCGGCCGCGTCTACCGCGATTCCCACCGGCGTTTCAAATTGCCCGTTGCCGCTACCCTGAGAGCCGAACGCGTTCAGATACCCACCTGTTTCGCCGAACTTCACGAACCTGTGGTTTTTCGAGTCCGTCACCCAGACGTTGTTGCTCGCGTCCGTAGCCACGCCCAGCGGTTCGGAGAGTTCTTTGGCGCCGGCACCAGGACCGGCCTGGCGCACAGGTTCTGCTTTTTCATTGAACTCCTGGATGCGGTTGTTGCCCGTATCGGCCACCCACACATTGCCTTTGCTATCCACAGCGATCCCGTGCGGCGACTTCAGCGCCACGCCACCCGAGCCTACCGTGGCCGCGCGTATGTATTCACCGATTTCGCTGAACTCCTCTACCCTGTTGTTGCCCGTATCTGCAACCCAGACGTTGCCTTTCGCGTCCACGGCGACACCATAGGGTTCTTGCACATCACCGACACCCGTTCCTTCCCAGCCAAAGCGGCGTACATATTCGCCTCGTTGGTTGAACTCCTCAACCCTGTTGTTCTTCGCATCGGTGACCCAGACGTTGCCCTTCGCGTCCAGGGCCACACCGGCCGGTGTCTTGAACTGACCGTCTTCGACGCCTTCCCAGTCCACCTGTCCGTAATAGTCCGGGGTGGCCTGCAGATAGTTTTCCGGACGCGCGAACTTCGTCGAGGTCCCCGCCTTGAGGTCGTTCAAATAGTAGGCAACCGGTAGTTTCTGAGCGCCTTCTTCGGTGGTCAGGGTGAGGTTGGCGTCGCCCTTTGGCGATTCGAAAACGCCTGCCGAGCTCTGCTTGAATGCCGTTCGCGCGCCGCTTGAGCTGGTCAGCACCATGCTCCCGTCCGCCTTTTCTTCAAGGCTTTCGCTGCCGGCGAGGCCAATCGACCACTGCGGGCCCAGCGGCCCTTCCAGCCCGGCCGTCAGGTTACGCGAGCTATAGCTGCGCGATACCGACAGCCCGGGACCCATCGATACGTCGCTGGCGCTCAGGCTGAAGTTGCCCGACTCCGGAGCAAGCGAGCCCGGTCCGAGCGAGGTCGGCGTCGCGCTGTGCACGAAGATCGGAAAGCTTTCGTCGGACATGTTCCCGGCGTTGTCGGTTGCCAGGACGGTCAGCGTGTGTGCCCCCGCTCCCAACTGCCCAGCGTTGATCGTCCATTCGCCGCTAGTGGTACATGGCCCCAACGGACAGTAGCCTTTCGGTTCCCCGGCTTCGGCGCCGTCGATCCCCAGCTTCAATGACGCGACGCCCGAGCTTGGAGTAGTGCCTTCCCCATCGGTTGCTTGCACCTTGATTTTGTACACGCCTTCGCCGAGCTGCCCGTCTTCAGGGAGACCGGTCAGTTTGAACCCGTGCGGAGGCGTCCCGTCGACCCGCACCATGTGGCTCAATTCGCCATTGAGTTTCACGGGGTCTTCGACGTAGTTGCGCACCGGGGTTTCTCCGTCAGGCAGCCGGTAGCGTTCCCCAAATCCGTGCAGGACCGTGTTGTAGGTGATCTGACCTTTGTATTGCTTGCTGCACTGGTCGCCGGCACACTCGTTTTCTTCGAAGATTTTGATCTGCCCGCCCCAGCTTTCGTCGCCCAGGAAGACGAAGCTCACACCGGTCCCAAGGTCTTCGTCGACCACTTCGAAAGCAGTGCTGGAGTACGGGCCGATCCACCCGGTGCTACCGGGATACAGCACGTTTTCGCGTTCCACCACCGTGCCGTTCGGTTCTTTGATCTTGATCTTTGGATCGGTGGTATTGAACGAGGCGGTCGGGGGCTGTTCCTGAGAGATGAACACGTCGGTTTCCCGTATTTGTCCCTCAACGGGATCGGGGATAGCCGACGTCCCAGTCTGATCGAAGCGAACCAGATTATGATTAGTGCCGGAAGACAGCGAACATTTTAATTCTTTCCCTTCTTCTCCTTCTTTTTTGGCACACATTTCGGCTGCTAACTGTAAAAATGCTTCTCCCTGGGCAAGCAGAAGAGTATTTTCCACGCCCGATTCACCCGCGAATTCGAGCATGCTGCGCGCAGCCGGAACTTCGCTGAAGGTGTTCGTCTTGAACCCATATATTTTGGAAACGCCCTGGGTTTCGTACTGGAGGTCCATGTTTTCCCCCTGCGCGAGGCTGCCGCTCGTCCAGTCCAGGATGGCCCTTTTGGAATATTCGACGCAGATCCTTGCTTCAGGACATTTCTTGGACTCTTCGGAAGGATTCAACAACCAGTTCGACGCGTGTTCATACGACTGGTCTGGACCCAGGTATTCATCTTGTGCTTCCGGATCCACCATCAGTGGGTATCGATACTCTCCAGGGTTACGCGCGACCGTCAACTCGACCGTATCGCCCGACACGCTCATCGATACTCCGATCGGCGTCCCTTCGGCATCCACGGCGAACGGGCGTGGGATCACTGCGAGCGCCTGGCCTTCTCTGAGCACCTCCACGCGCCTTGACCCGTCCTGCGCCTGAACCAGGCTCGCTCCGTCGGGCAACCCCACCTTGAAGAACAGGTGTTCGGGCGAGCGCTGCGAGAGCAGGCTGGAATACAGCTCAAACCCACCCGTGGTCGGCTTCACGAGCGTACTCATGTCCTGCACGCCTGCCTGCGGGTCTTCGGTGTCGCCGTAGAACACGCTTGCTCCCCTGATCGAGCCCTGTGCGCCTTCCAAGGCGACGCCGTGTTCGTCGACGGGCGTCAGCGACACGCCACTGTCTGACAACGTCACACCTTCGCTCGCGCGCAGCCCTACGTGCAGCGGAGTGGGATCGGCCCTCGGCACGAACGCCCCGGCGCTTTCGCTCAACCCAAGGTCGATCGGCACGTGACCACCTCCGGACACTTCCATCGCCATCGGACCCAGCGACTCGACCAAGGCATGCTCGCCGTCGGCGCCAACCAACTGCGCCGCGTTGTCGCTCAGATAGGAGGTGATCCGTTCCCCTGCAGCCAGCTGTGGCGGGCCGCCGTCTGGATTGTCGAGCACTTCGGGGAAGACTTCGGCAAGGACATTCCCCGCCTGCGCGCCGCTCAAGCCCTCATACCTCGTCTGCGATCCTTCGCGGGCGTTCACCGTTTCCGGGTTGCTCGAGATCGAGGTGGCCTGGTTCTGGAGCTGTTCGCTTTCGGTCGGCGAGCCGCTCACAACCAGAGGACCGCTCAACAGGACCGAGCCCGCCGCCGAGGCGCGCGCATGGGCTTTCGCGCTATGCCGACGCGGACGATGCTTCACGGGCAGGGCACGGCGGCGCACCTTGATGTGGGAGCGATGACGCGACACGTGATGGTGCGCCCGCGACCCAGAACGCTTTGCAGACCCTCTCGAAGAGGAGTCCGCCGCCGAGACCCCAACGGCAAACGCCATCGAGGTCGCCACACCAACAGCCACGCACGCCGCAGCGTGCCGCAGAAACGCCATCATACCCCCAACTCCGCTCCTCGGACAAAAATCCACATCACCCTAAGAGATCTCCACACAATCGCATAGGGCTGTTTCTCACTGGTCAGCTCATTCTAATGAACCGTATGCAAGGGATCGGACGAATCAGTGGAACAGTTGCCAGAGACGGCAAGCAGGTGGACCGGCGGACTCCAGGAAGTGGCTCGCGAGCCGCCGCCGCCCAGCGCAAAAGATGCATCCTGTGCTGGGGCCGTTTGGAGCGCGGGCAAAGGGGTAGTGAGAACCTCGTGCCAGTCCATAGGAACGAGTAGAAGCTCGCGCAGAGGTATCGGATGCCAACGAGGACCCAAAGCGACATTGCGCCGCTCGCGCGCATGGTCGAGACGGAGATGCTTTGGAGCGGGCTTGAAGACGACCTGCACAAGGACGATTTGCGCTGCGAAGGGTCGGTCGCCCAAGCGGGCCCTATCTGCCAGGAGGCAGAATTCGACGCGACGCGCGACTCACCGGGACAAGCGCGCCGGCGGGTGATCATGGCGTTGCGAGGACGAGAATGCGACGAGGCTCTGATCCAAGACGCCGCCGTGGTCGTGACAGAGATGGCCGCCAATGCGGTCGTTCACGCAAGGTCTTCGTTCTCGGTCTCCGTCCGTTTGCGCGGCTCGACGCTGCGGATCGATGTAGCGGACAGCGGGCCCATTGCCGCCGGCCAAGCCAGCCGAGAGTGGGTCCCCCGCCAAGGACACGGCTTGGGCTTGATCGACGCGATCTGCGCGCGCTGGGGAACCGACACCCTTGCTGAGGGCAAGGTTGTGTGGGGCGAGCTGCGGTTCTAAGACCGCCCCATAGATCGGCGGCGACCTGATGCTAAGGACGTGTCCCGAACCAGGCGGCGCGGCGACTCTCCCCGAAATGCTTCTTCTCGACCACAAGCGCTTGCGAAGGTTCGTGATAGGTGCCGGTCGGTTTGGGGCCCGAGAGAAAATCGACATCGACGCGGCCCACACGACCGGTCCCGAACTCGATGTAGCAGGAGCCCTGTCCACCGTAGCCGTCGGGTTGGGGCTCGCCCCGTAGCTTTGCGATCAGCTCACCGGCAACGACTCGAGCCGCGCCCTCGGAGAACACACCGGCCTTCGGCACTCCAACCGTCGCCACATCGCCTACCGCATAAACGTCGGGAAAGCGCGTCCGTAGAGTCCGCGAATCGACGGGGATGTAGCCGTCCTGCGCCATCCCACTCGCCAAGACAACGTCGGGGGCACGGTGCTTGGGCACCCCCAGGAAAAGGTCGTAGGGCATCTCGCTGCCGTCGTCGAGCACGGCGACACGCCGCTCGCAATCCAGCGAACTAACACGGCGACCCGGCACGAACGTAATGTCCCGCTCGGCAAATGCGGCGACCAACGCACGCGAAGTCTCCGGTGAAGGTGGCACTGGACTTGGGAGGGGGATTACGAACGAGATCTCGCAGTCCCCGCGCACGCCACGAGCCGTCAAATAGTCGTGCAACAGCAAAGCGGCCTCGCTCGGGGCGGGAGGACACTTGAAAGGTGCCCCACACACGCCGACGATCGCTCGACCTCGCGAGAAGTCGGGAAGCGCCTTGGCCAGTTGGGCCGCGCCTGAGACCGAGTAAAACTCGTTGTCCCCGTCGGCGAGTCCAGGTGTGGCCTGCATGTCGTAGTCGGCGCCAAGCGCCACCACCAGGTGGTCGGCCTCGTAGATCCCGCCGTCGGTGCTTACACGACGAGTCTCAGGATCGATCGCGGTGATCGTCTCCTGCACGAAGCGCACCCCTGGCTTGACGATGTCGCTATAGGGAAGCCGGACAGAGTCGAGCGTGGTTCGACCGAACAACACGTCGAGCTTGGAGTAGCCAAAGACGAACGAATCGCTCTTGTCGATCAAGGTCACTTCGATCTCCTCGCCAAACGTCTGCGAGAGGATCGTCACCAGCTCAAGGCCCCCGAACCCGGCTCCCAATGCGACTACTCGAGTCTTCACCGAGCAAGTGTATAGGCGATCGAGGCCGGCTCAGATCAACCTCCCAGCTCCTCGGAGACATCTCGGAAGATCGACATCTGTTGGGCTAGGGCGTCGCCTGTGTAGGCATCGATAACCCCAACATCGTCGACGATCGAGCCCGCCCGGGCAACCAATCGACGGAACTCCTCGCTGGAGCGAACCTCATCCAACGAGGCGCGAGACCCGCGTAGCATGATGAAGCCCGCCAGATCTCCGCCGTGGAGCGCGAGCAGCACAGGCTCAAAGCCGTCGATACGGCCATCCTGCTGCAAGCTTGTGTAGTAAGCAAGGGTCTCTTGGAAGACCTCGAGCGCCTTCAACTCTCGACCCCGAACTACGGGGCCCCAACCGAGGAACAATGCATCGCCGGCCATATCAAATCCTCCTTGGATCACGAAGTGCAAATGTGAGTTCCAGTTGGGTTACCCGGCGAGATCGCAAAAGCCACCCTCGTGACCCAAAGCGAGTCTTTGACGCTGCGCTACTCGGGCAGCAATCTGTAGCGACGCGTATCGGGGTCGCGCTCGAGCAGGCCGGCGGCAACCAGCGTCAAGACATAGCGATGAACCGTGCTCGTGTTCAGTTCGAGCTGCTCGGATATGTCCTTTATCCCTATGTCCATTCCTTCCGGAGGAAAACACGAGAGCACGAGTAGACCTGCAAGCAGGGAGCGCGACAAGCGACGATTTGTCTGCAGATCGCGGTATCTGAGACCGAGCATGTCGCGTGCGTGAGAGCCATGAAAGCCGGTTCCCGCGACGAGCCCAGAGAGGTTCGGCGCAGCGTCGTCTCCAAGCGCCGCTCTCATCACGTGGTCGACCTGGTTGCGCGAAAGAGTTATCGCGACGAGCGGCTCAGGCGCAGATTCGCGTCCCGACTGAGCATCAGGGGACCCTCCCCCGACCTGAGACGCCGGACCAGAGTCGACACCGCCGGACTCGCGATTCTCTGGCTGCGGGTCTGAGTCGATCGAGGATTCGCTATTCATGCCATCACCCCCCGGGCGCAGCCCGGTCACGGACCGGGAAATCGACGACGTTGTCACGCTCCGGAGACGCACCAGAGGGCACCAATAGACGGCCATCGCTGAGCGATCCGATTCGGTGGGCATGGACCATCGAGGGCATGTCCGGCACCGTGATCAGCACCGCCAGCCAATCCTGCTCGGCGGTCGAACGCAGCAACCCCATCACCTGCTCACGTTGAAGCACGTCGAGGTTGGCGGTGGGATCGTCCACCACGAGCAAGCTCGGTTGACGCACCATCGCGTGAGCGATCGAAACCAAAGTGCGCTCGCCATCGGTCAGGTCTTCCCAGCGCCCTTTCGAGCATTCGGCCACCCCCACACGGGCCAGAGCGGCCGCCGAGCGACGCCGCGCCCGGCGCATGTTCTGCCGTTTGAGCAGGGGCAGAGCGACATAGTCGAGCATCTCCAACTCGTCGCTCTCCGGTCCCGAGCGTCTGGCCCAGCCGATCTCCTCGCGCAATAGACGCACAAGCCCGGATCTGGACATACCCACAAGGTTCTGGTCCTTGAACCTGACGACGCCGCTTTCGGGCGCCTCAAGGCCGGCCGCCACCTTCAACAGTGTCGTCTTACCGGAGCCACGCTGCCCCCAGACGGCGACACACTCGCCGGCATACACCGACAGCGAGATCTCCCTGAGCACCGCAGTCTCGTGCGGTCCCCGCCAGTAGCTCTTGCTGACTCTGTCCAGCAGGAGCCGCGCTTGCGAGCTCAAGCGACCCTGTCTCCCCGTGCGTGGCAACGCGCCTGTGTGTCGTGGAGTCTTTGCATGATCGCACGTGCTTTCTGCAGCCATTCGACGCGCGCTTGGAGCTGCTTGATCTCGGCGTCGCGCACCAGCAGGACCGCCACTTCAGACCAAGCCTTCAAGGCACCACCCTGTCCGCCAAGCGGCTGCTTGAGGCTGTGCATGCGGACCAAGCAGTCCTCCTCTTGGGACCGTGCCAGCTCGATCAGGCGAGACAGGTTGTGGGGTTTGGAGAGCGCGATCTTCATGTACAGCTCGTCGCGTACAGGTGCCAAAGAGGAGCCCCCGAGCATCCACGCTTCAAAGTGGTCGACGCCCTTGGGCGTCGCTTCGTAGATGGTACGTGTCGCAGCGCGCTCGTTGGCTGCATTTCTGCGCTGGCCGGCGCTGCGCACCATTTCGTCCGCACTGAGCTGATCAAGCGCCGAATAGACACCGGTCGGGGCAAAGCCCGAAGAGCCAAATCTAGACTGGAGACGTCGCGCGAGGTCATAGCCGTAGCCCGGTCGCTCTATCACCAGTCCCAAGACCGCATTCTTGGCCGACATCGCCGAATCGGCCCCTAGCTCAAAACGTCCGCTGACATCACCGACACAGTATGCAAGATCCAGCACAAATGTGTCCTTGTGCCGAACAATTTCAATGAGCAGCTACTGGACCATGGACGGCAGAGACAGCGCCAGGCTCGCTTGGACTGCTTTCGGGGACGAAGCCTGGAAGCTCGAGCACCACGCTTGCGCCGCCCCCTACAGACGTTCCGGCAGTGACCGAACCCCCGTGCGCCTCGGCTATCGCCCTGACAATCGCCAGACCAAGGCCGGTCCCGCCGGAAGCCCTGTCGCGCGCCGTATCGGTGCGATGGAAACGATCGAAGACGTGCTCGCGCTGATCTGGGTCGATACCGGGCCCGTCGTCTTCTAGGAGAAAGCGGACGCGATCGCCGGCGCCCGTCTCGATCCGCAAGCGGACCAGCCCGTCTGCCTCGGCGGTGTGCTCGACGGCATTGCCGATCAGGTTGCGCAACGCCTGGGCGAGTCGGTCAGGATCGGCTCGTAGGCTCCCGACGGGCACGCTCGCGAGCTCAAAACGGCGTTTGGCGAGCAGGTTCGTGCCGTCCCACAGCCCGCGCACATAGTCGGGCAGGTCGATCGACTGTATGCGCAGGAACTCCGTCTGCTCGGCCTTGGCCAGCAACAGCAAGTCCTCCACCAGGCGAGTGATGCGAGCGATCTCGGCCTGCACGAGCCGCTCCACCCGCCTGACCTCTCCCTCTGAAGGTTGGGGCTGCGCGGCAAGAACCTCCATCTGTCCGCGGATCACCGTCAAAGGCGTGCGCAGCTCATGCGAGGCGTCGGCCACGAAGGCACGCTGACCGGCAAAGGCGTCGGTCAGGCGATCGAGCATATGGTTGAAGGCGTCCGCCAGCACCTTTAGCTCGCTGGCCTCGCGCGAGAGATCGTGGATGCGCGGATGAAGATCGCCCGCGTCGACCTTCGCGGCGACCGCCGCCATCCGCCTCAAGGGCCGCGACACGCGTGCACCGACCAAGTAGGCCGCCACGAGCGCGCCGAGCAAAGCGAGCATGCCGGCCAAGACGAACGCGCGGGCGACACTCCCCTGCGCGTGAGCAACGGCGGCCAAGGGCTCGCCGGCGCCGACCGTGATGCGCAGGCCACTGGGCAAGACGGCGGTGCGCTCAAGCAAACGCAGATTGCCGACATCGGGCAAGGTCAGCGTTGAGTAACCGTCGTGGATGGTCCGCAACTTGGCCGCCAGCTTGTTCTCGGCGGCTTGCTCGGCCAACGTCTCGCCGTTATCGGCCTTTGCGTGGGTAAACAGCTCAGGCCGGTTGGAGCTCGTACGTGCGCCTGGCACAATCGCGAACAGCAGCGTCGAGCTTGCGCTGAAAGGTTGAGCGCGTATATAGCGCGTTGCCCTCTGGGCTACCTGTCGTCGGCTGGATGTCGTCGGAGGCGATCAACGCGTGGGAGAGATCACTCGCGTCGCCGTGAATCTCTTGGTCGATCTGATGTCGCAGCTCACTGCCAGTGCGCCGATAGACCACGACGAAAGTCACCGCCGAGGAGACGAGCACGACAAGCGCCACCCAAGCGCCGAGGCGCCAGCGCAAGCCACCGAGTGCGATCCGTCTAGCCGCCATAGCCGTGCCAAGCACCTGGAAGGAGGGCCCTCAGCTTCCGTCGCCGAGTCGGTAGCCGACCCTGCGCACCGTGAAGATCGGAGCCGGACTGTCGGGTCGAGCGAGCTTGCGACGCAGATAGCCGACATATACATCCACCACGTTCGTGGCCGGATCGTGCTGGTAGCCCCACACGGAGCTGAGTATCTGCTCGCGCGCGAGCACCTGACCACGGTGACGCATCAGATACACGAGCAACTCGAACTCGGTGGTCGAAAGCACCACCTGGATCCCCGCGCGACGTACCTTGCGCGTGAGCAGATTCACTTCGATGTCACCGCTTTCGAGCGTAGTGGTCGAGGTCTGCGCCGCCACCCGCAATTGCGCCCGTACGCGCGCCAACAACTCGGCCAAGGAGAAAGGCTTCACCAGATAGTCGACCGCACCGGCATCCAAGCCTGTCACCCGGTCCTCGATCTCTCCGCGCGCTGTGAGCACGATCACCGGTAGGTCCGGCTTTAGCTCGCGGAGTCTTGCAAGTACATCGAGACCCGCCAAGTCCCGGCAGCATCAGATCGAGCACCACCATGTCGAAGCTCTCGCGCAAAGCGATCTGCTCACCTTCGCGTCCGTCGAGTGCCGACCGCACAGTGAATCCTTCAGCTCGGAGCCCCCTCGTGAGAAAGTCGACGATCCCAGGCTCGTCCTCCACCAGCAGAATCGACGGCGTCAAAGACGGGTCCACCACCTGCTCGGCCATGTCTGGCATCCAGTGAGGATAGTTCCGATTGAAGCGAACTTCCTCACTTGAGACTCGTCCTACGACGCTACAGGCGGAGACCCAGGAAACGCTTGACCTCGCCCCTGGATTCGATGACTTTTCTCATGTTGCTGTTAGCGAACCCTTAGCAACCCGGCACAGACTGGCTGCATGTCCGCAGAGCAGCACGCGTCCCAGAGAAATCCGGCGCGCAACCACTCGCCACTTTCAAGGCACGAGTCCCCGCATGGTGCCGCGGCCGAACACCGAACGTTGCTGCAAACTATCGATAGACGCCTGACCGGCGGGGGCACGGCCGGCAACAAGCGCCTCACCGCGGCCATGGGCATCTTGTTGATCCTGCTGCTAGCCGTGATCGGCGTGACCCTGTTGCGCATGCGCTCACTGATCTCCGTGCACTTGTTTGTCGGGCTGTTGCTGATTCCGCCCATCGCATTGAAGCTGGCCAGCACCGGTTATCGGTTCATGCGCTACTACACCTCCAACCCTTCCTATCGCAAGCGGGGAGCGCCCCCCATCCTGCTGCGCGTGAGCGCTCCTGTTGTGGTGGCCTCCACCCTCGGGGTGCTCGCGACCGGTGTCGCGCTGCTGTTTGTCGGTCCGGAATCCGCGGGGGCTCTGCGCGAGCTGCACAAGTTGAGCTTCATCGTGTGGGTCGCCTTTACTGCGCTTCACGTGCTTGCGCACCTGCCCGACTTGCAAAAGACCTTTCTCATCAAACGCGGAGGGCACTTCGAGTACAACCAACTTGCCGCCGGAAGAGCGGGGCGGGTCATATCGATCGCGGCCGCGCTGGTGGCCGGAGTAGTGCTCGCGATCCTGCTCATCCCTCACTACGAGGCTTGGTCCCACTTCGAGGTTTTCCACCATCACCACTGAGCATGTCTCCTAAACCGATAAACGCCAGAGACGCGGCGCTGCACAGGCTCAGCCGGGCAAACCGCTGGCTGGTCGCCGGCTCGGTGGCGCTGACCGGCGTATTCGCCGAGGTAGCCGCGAGCGCCTTTCCCGGCAAAACGGTCAAGGCGCCAGGCACAAGCGGATCGAAGAAAACCAGCACGAGTCACACCTCCAAAGCCTCGGCGGAACCGATTCAGCCGCCCGCACAGGCGCCTAAAGCGAGCACCACACCCGAACCCACAACAACGCCCGAATCACCATCACAAGAATCGGCTCCATCGCAGGAATCCACCCCTTCACGAGAATCGACACCCGCCCAAGAATCGGCTCCAGCGCAGGAATCGGCGCCCGTCGAACAATCGGCGCCCGCTCAGGAAACCACGCCCACCAAAGAATCCGCGCCGGCACAGGAATCCTCGTCTCCGGTGGTGTCCGGTGGATCGTAAGAGACCTGCTCCAGCCATCGCAAAGACAAGCTGGCAGTCCCTCGGCACAAGCGCTGTGTTGGTCGTGGGCGAGCCCGATGCGCTCACCCAGGCGCAGTCGATCGTGGAACACGAGCTGGATCGGATCGACCGAGCATGCAGTCGCTTTCGCGAGGATTCCGAGTTGACTCGCCTGAACGCGCATGCCGGGCGTGCCGTTCGTGTGGCGCCGCTGTTGGTGCAAGCAACCGAAGTCGCCCTTCGCGCCGCCGAGCTCACCGAAGGGGACGTCGATCCGACCGTCGGCAGAGCCCTCGAGCTGGCCGGGTACGTGCGCGATTGGCGTCTGCTCGACCATACCTCCTCCACAATGGCGGGCCCCCCGAGAATGGTGCGGGCAAGCTTTCGCTCGGGCTGGCGAACGGTCGAAGTCGACCGCGGGCGCACAACCTTGAGAATCCCCGCGGGGGTCAAGCTCGACCTTGGGGCGACCGCCAAGGCTTGGGCCGCCGACCGAGCCAGTCAGGCCGTCTACGACGCGATCGGTTGCGGCGTATTGGTGGGACTCGGCGGGGACATAGCGACAGCTGGGCCGGCGCCCGCCCGAGGCTGGACCATCCACGTGACCGACGATCATCGCGCCGGACCGCGAGCGCCCGGACAGACGATCTCGATCGAAGGCGGAGGACTGGCCACGTCGAGCACTACCGTCCGTCGCTGGAGCCATCAAGGTCAAGCGATGCACCACATCATCGACCCTTCCACGGGCGTTCCTGCCCACAGCGTGTGGCGTACGGTGAGCGTCGCGGCACTCGACTGCGCCGATGCCAACATCGCGGCTACGGCCGCGATCGTACGTGGCCTAGACGCCCCGACTTGGCTTGAGGGGATGGGCCTCCCCGCCCGACTGGTGGACTGCCACGGCAAGGTCCACACGGTTGGAGATTGGCCACGGGAGGCTCTCTGGTGAACGCCGCGCTCGCCAGTACAGGGCCAAGCACCTACTGGTATTTGACGCGCTCCAGCGGCGCCGTGGCCTTGATCCTGCTTACGCTCGCTCTTGTGCTCGGCGTTGTGGACGTGCGGCGTTGGAGTACTGAGAGATGGCCACGCTTCGTGGTGGACTCCCTGCATCGCAACGTGTCTCTGCTTGCCTTGACGTTCCTGGGCCTGCACATCCTGACGGCCGTGCTCGACAGCTACGCATCGATCTCCTTGGTCGACGCTGTAGTCCCCTTCACCGGCTCCTACCGACCGTTTTGGCTGGGTTTGGGCGCACTCTCCTTCGACTTGATGCTGGCCGTGATCGTGACGAGTCTGGTGCGCCGCCGGATCGGCCACTCGACCTGGCGCGCGGTGCACTGGCTCTCCTATGCCAGCTGGCCGATTGCCCTGTTGCACGGCTTGGGCACTGGCTCTGACGTGAAAAACAGCTGGATGCTGGCGCTCAGTCTGGGGTGTCTGCTCGTCGTCCTAGCGGCCGTCTCGGCGCGCATTGCGGCGGACTGGCCCGACCGGCTTGCTCGCCGCGGCGCCGCCCTAGGCGGTGCCGCGATCTTCACGCTCGGCTTGATCCTGTGGCTGCCGAGCGGGCCCTTGGGCAAAGAATGGGCGCGCCGCTCCGGCACCCCATCCTCACTACTCGGCCCCTCCTCTAAGCAATCATCAGGTGCCGGTTCGGGCTCAGAGGAAAGTCGATGATGAGCCCCGGCGCCCACACCGCCGAATTCCCCGATACGGGACCTGCTCCTGACGGACGACGCCTTGAACAGCAAGTAGGTGAATCCATGCCGAGCGAGCACACCCCCAGCTCGGGGCTACCACGCCTATTGGAGGGCGTGCCCCCACAGGGCGCGATGGACCTACAAACCCATATCGACACTCACGGTCCCGCTCCCACGCCTCGGCGACGTGAACGCCGAGGAACTGACGGCTTGATCGACCGGGTCGAACAGGCAGGCTTGGGCGGCCGCGGAGGCGCCGCCTTCCCGATGGCCAAGAAGATGCGCACAGTGGCGGCAGGCAAAGGCAAGCCGATCGTGGTGGTGAACGCGACCGAGGGCGAGCCCGCGAGCCTCAAGGATCGCACCTTGCTTGAGATCTTGCCCCATCTGGTGCTTGATGGGGCGTCCTTCGCCGCCCGTGCGGTCGGCGCGGACGAAGCGATCCTGTGCATATGCGAAGCCGCCGGCGTGGCGATCGAGCAGGCCGAACGAGGGATCGCCGAACGTCGCGAGCTGCCGGGCTACTGGCCCCGCATCACGCTGAGCGTGGCACCCGCTGGCTATGTGACCGGGCAGGAGTCGGCGCTCGTCAACTACCTCAACGGAGGGCCACCCAAGCCGACTTTCTCGCCGCCGATGCCTTTCGAGCGTGGTGTGCGACGGCGACCTACACTCGTCAACAACGCCGAGACAGTGGCCCACGTGGCCCTGATCGCGCGCCACGGCCCACACTGGTTTCGCGAGCTCGGGCTCACCGATCAACCCGGCTCCACACTGCTGAGCCTGACCGGACCAGTCGTCTATCCGGGGGTCTACGAGGTCGAGTACGGCGCCTCGCTCTCCTCCTTGCTGGACGCCGCTGGGGGAACCACCAGCCGTGTACGCGCCGCGCTGTTCGGTGGCTACGCGGGCACATGGGTCGGAGGTGCAGCACTTTCGGACTTGGCCTTGTCGGACGTACACCTGGGCCCCTACGGCGCCACGCTAGGCGCAGGCGTGGTGCTGTTGCTCTCCGAGGACGCTTGCCCAGTCGCTGAGACCGCCCGCGTGACGCGCTGGCTCGCGCGGCAGAGCGCCGGACAGTGTGGACCTTGCGTGCACGGCTTGGACGCCCTCGCCGAGACCTTCGAGCGAGTGTGCACCGGCGCTGCGTCCAAGCACGTGGGCGCACGCCTGGAACAGCTCGCCGGCCTTCTCAGAAGACGCGGCGCCTGTGCTCATCCCGACGGCACGGCTCGCTTTGCGATGAGCGCCTTGAACGTGTTCGCGGAGGAGTTCGCCGATCACGTCCGCCACGGTGTCTGTGCGGCCTGCGCGCAACCGTCCCAGATGCCTCTGCCAAATCATCCCCGCCTCGCGACGGTTGCCTGAGGGATGGCCGAGCGCGTGCGCGTCAACCCGATCACTTGCGAGGCCCACGGCATGTGCGCCGAGTTGTTGCCCGAGCGCATTGCTTTGGACGAGTGGGGATACCCGATCGTCGACGAGCGACCACTCTCCCCGGACCTGGTCTCCCACGCCCAGCGCGCAGCCCAGGCTTGTCCGACATTCGCGCTACTGGTCGAACGCGACCGCTCACCTAGACGCTAGAAGCTCCGCGGACCTCGCTCGGCGAGCGTCTTTCTACGCACGCTTCCGAGACCCCGTCCACTCCGTGACTCGGCAGCTCAGATCGCGCCGATGTGCACGGCCGCCAACCCCTGCCAAGGCCCGTAGCGCGCGAAGAACGAGCGCACGTCCTCTTCGGAGGCGTACGCGTGAGGATCGCCATCGCTGAGATGCCGTCCAACGAACTTGATCAGACCCAAGTCTCCGGCCGGCAGCTGGTCGAAGCGCCCTTGTCCGTGCAGGGCGAGCATCTCTACCGTCCAAGGCCCGATGCCGGAAATCGCTCGCAGCCGACGCCACGCACGCGGGTGATCGGCGCCACGCAAATCGAGCCGGCCGGTTGCCACCTCACGCGCAACCTTTACCAGCAGGCGCGCCCTCGATCCAGCCATGTCGAAGGACTCCAGGCGAGCCGGGGCTGCCCCCGCGAGCGTGTCCGGCGAGGGCACGTCGCAAAGCGGACGCTCACCGCTCTCCCAGGCGCTCCAGCGCGGCCCCATCGAGGCGACGATACGTCGCTGGATCGCGGCAGCGCGCTCGTACTCGATCAACTGCTCGCAGATCGCCCAGGCGAGTGCCTCGAACGGTTCGGGGCGCCTTCTCGGGCGTAGCCATGGACGACGACGAATCGACGGCCCGATCAAAGGATCGCGGGCAAACTCGCGCTCGAAGGCGCTCAGGTCCTCATCGACACCGAGCGCAAAGCGCATCCGCTCGATCCCGTGGCGGGCCGCCTCGGCGCTCTGGGCGCGCGCCGAACAGAACCGCGTCGGGCGCGGTCTGGGCCACTCGCACGTGCACCGGCGTCCCATCGCGATGGAGCAATCGTTCGAGCACACCGCCGCGACTGCGCAGCACACCGTCCATGCCACCGGCGCGCGGCAGGCGAAACGGCCCGGCCGGCTTGACCTCGACTCGCAGCTCGATGGGTTCGCTCAACGGCCCCTGAGCGGAGCCCCGAGCAAGTGCACGTCCACTAGCAAGGAGCGCGATCCGACGATCGCGATTTCCCCTGATTGCTTGGAGCGCTTGCGGGCACGTCCGAGCCGTCTAGGTGCGCGAGCGCGCCCAATGGCCGCCTGGCGGCTGTGACGACGGCGCACCAGGCCGAGAAAGGCTGCGCCGGCCAGAAAGCTGCCGGCGGCCACCGCGGCGGTCTGCACGGGAGTGTTTTGCGCGACGGCCAAGGAGCGAGACTCCGAGGCGCCGAACATACCTTTGGAGGGCAACTCCTGCGCAAGCACAGGCACCCCGTCGAGAACCTCCTCGTCAAGCGGCTCGCTCACGCCAAGCAGTGTAATCCCGGGGGCGGACTGCTCGTCGCACATGGCCGAGCGATGAGGCGTCGCGCTGCATGCTGGGCAGGCCCGAGGTTGCGCTAAAGCTCGCGCTCGTAGACGCGGTAGCGGCGCATGATCTCGCCGCCCATACCTTCCATCGCGCGGTTCATGGGCTTGTTGGTCTCCAGGATCCAGCCCATCTCCCCGCCCTTCTGGGGCGTGCTTTCGGCCGCGTCGAAGTGCATCTGATAAAAGCGCGCCGCGACCCCCGTGTGCTGGTACTCGGGCTTCACGCCGAGGGCGAACACGCGCACCGAGTCGATCTTCTTGCGCTCGCGCAGCGCCGTAATCCAGCCGAAGGGCAGCAGGCGACCGTTCAGCTTGGCGAGCACCTGGTTGAAGTCGGGCAGCGTCAGGGCCGCGCCGACGACCTCGCCGGTGTCCTTCTTTTCGGCGACCATCGCCCAGTTCTCATCCAAGACCGGCTTGAGGTCCTTGGCGTAGTGGCGCACCTCCTCCTCGGTCAACGGCACGAAGCCCCAGTTGCGCTCCCAGGCGGCGTTGTAGACCTCCAGGAAGCGACTGACCTCCTCCTGCAAGTCCTTCTTGCGGAAGTTGCGACACACGATCCCGTGCTCGGACTCGAGCTTGTCGGCCATCTCCCAGATCGCCGGGTGGACCTTCTCGCGACCGGTGACGTGCAGGCTCCACATGTACAGGTCCATCGCCTTCGCCATGCCGATGTCCTGCTCGAACAGGCGCTGGTAGTAGGGGTGATGCCACGGGCAGAGGATGATCGGTGGACGCTCGTGCCCCTCAATGAGCAGGCCGCACTCGTCGTTGGTCGTGAAGTCCATCGGGCCGACCATACGGTCGCGTCCGCGCTCGCGCAGCCAAAGCTCTGCGGCGGCAAGCAGCGCGCGCGCCGCCTCGGGGTCGTCCTCGCACTCGAACCAGCCGAACAGACCCCACTCGTTGTCCTGAAACTCGTTGAAGTTGCGGTCGATGTGGGCGCTGATGCGCCCCACCGGCTCGACCCTCGCGTAGGCCAGGAAGTACTGCGCCTCGGCGTGCTTGAAGAACGGGTTCTTCTTCTGGTCGAGCCGCTTCTTGACATCCATCAGCAAGCGGCGAAACCCAGTTGCGGCTCGTTACGATAGAGCCGCCACGGCAGCTTGATGAACGTGTTCAAGTCGCTCCGGCTCCTGACCGGACGAACCTCGACCTTCATCGTCTTCCCCGAAGTCCCGACAGCCATCGCCGCGCACCCTATAGGAAGAGAGCCGATGCCAACCTCAACAGATGTCTTTGCCAAGGTTCGCGGTCACGAGCGCGAGCAGCTCCTGCGTGAGGCGCGCGAAGCCGACCTGATGCCCTACTTCCGCACGGTCGAGTCGCCCGCCATGCCGGTCGTAGAGATGGAGGGCGCACCGAGAATCATGCTTGCCTCCAACAACTACCTCGGCCTAACCGGCGACGAGCGGGTCATGCAGGGCGCACGCGACGCGCTCACTCGCTATGGGACCGGCCTCACCGGGTCCAGGCTGCTCAACGGCACAACTCCGTTGCACCTTGAGCTGGAGCATGAGCTGGCCGAGTGGATGGGCACTGAGGACGCGCTGGTGTTCACGACCGGCCATCAGGCCAATGTGGGCACGCTTGGCACTCTCCTGGAGGCCAAGGACACGGTGGTGGTGGACTCAGCCGATCACGCTTCAATCCTCGATGGGGTCCTGCTCTCCAAGGCCAAGATGAGGCCCTTTAGACACAACCGTATGGACAAGCTCGAGCGTGCCTTGCAGCGGGCGGAGAGCGACGGAGGCGGCGTGCTCGTGGTCGTCGACGGGGTTTTCTCGATGGAGGGCGACGTAGCGCCGCTCGTGGACATCGTTGAGCTGTGCCAGCGCTACGGAGCGCGTCTGATGGTCGATGAGGCGCACGGGGCCGGCGTACTCGGCGCGCGCGGAGCGGGCGCGGCGGAGCTGCTCGGGGTAGAGGATCGGGTCGACCTAAGGATGGGCACCTTCTCCAAGTCGCTTGCCGCGTGTGGAGGCTTCGTGGCCGGCCCGGCAGAGGTGATCGACTACCTACGTATCTCCAGCCGCGCCTTCCTGTTCACGGCCTCAGCGGTGCCTGCCGCTTTGGGGGCGGCGCTGGCGGCGCTGCGCATCGTGCGCTCGCCCGAGGGTCCAGGCCTACTTGAGCAGGTACTCGAGAACGCGCGTTACTTGGGCGATGGCCTGCGCTCGTTGGGCTATAAGACCCTCAAGGGCGAGCCGGTGCGCCTCGGAGCAGCGCCGGACAGCGAGATGGCCACGGTGGCAACGCCGATCGTGCCGGTGCTCGTGGGCGACGATTGGAAGGCGGCCTTGCTCTGGCGTGCTCTCTATGACGCGGGCGTGTTCACTAACTGCGCGCTGCATCCTGCGGTGCCGCCGGGCGGGGCCCTGTTGCGTACCAGCGTGATGGCCACCCACGACCGTCCCACACTCGACCGTGCCTTGGCGGTGTTCGAGCTGGTCAAGCGTGAGTTCGAGGCTGAGCACGGCCCACTGCCCGGCCCCGACGACGACTGAGGGCCCGGGGGAGTCGCCCGGGCAGATGCGAGTGGCCAACCGCGCAACCACCACCCGGCAGCGTCGCTCGAACGAGTACTTCGACTAGACGGAACGGTGTAAAGACGCTTAACCGCTTGTACACATCTTCACAAGTCAAAACGGTCACAAAAAAGCCCGCTTCTAGCGAACGTTTGAGCAGAACACTGTTGACCGGATGGACTTGGCTGGCTAGCTTCTCAGGACGTAAAGCATGACCGTCTGAAGCTCACCCACAGGCCGCCGGTAGAGGGGTGCCGAAGGCTTTCGCGACAGCTCGCGAGGGAAGCCAAAGACGGTCGAGCGGCGCGCTACTCATCAACCAGCCAAGCTTGTTGCACGCCCCGGGAGACCGGCGGCGGCGACGGGGAGTGAGCACACATGAACGCGACAGCGACTATTGCCCCTGCCGGCCCTCAGCACATGCGCGCCCTGGAACGCGCCAATCAAGTGCGCCTTGCCCGCGCCGAACTGAAGCGACGGATCGCCGGCGGCGAGATAGGCGTCGCCGAGGTGATCCTCGACTGCCCTTGGGAGGCCGACAGCATGGCCGTCGCAGACCTCTTGATGAGCCAGCGCCGCTGGGGCCAGACGCGCTGCCGCAAGTTCCTTGCCCAGATCCCCATGTCCGAGCAGAAGACGGTTGGCTCGATGACCGAGCGTCAGCGACGCACCCTCGCCGCAATGCTGAGCGCTACAGGTCCCGAGACGATGCCAAGCCCGTGGGTCACGGCACGCCGTATGCGCCCTGGCGCAGCTACGGGCAGCCGGATGACAGCTTGACCTGCCACCAACCGGCGAGCATCCCAATCAAGCCGAGGCGCGGTCGCACCTCCCACACACCACAGTGCCCGTCGCCCAAGTCAGCGACGGGAAGGCGCACGAACTTGTAGCGGCCTGGTTCGAGCTTCATCCGTCGCAACAGCTCGCGAGAGCGACGCTCCAAGGCAGTCCGCTCCTGAACTTCGAGCTGGACTTCGCCCACGCGCAATGCGAGCCGGTCGCGCACCCGCTCCAGCTCACCCAAGGAGAGCAGGCGCGGACCGCTGAAAAGCTCGGCTTCGTGGTCACTGGGCGAGATGTGCGGAAAGGTGTGAGCCACGAACCCTGAGAGCTCGCGTCGAGCTTGGCGATCTGGCCCTTGAGCGCCTCGCGCGCGGCGCGCTCCTCGCCGAAGCGAGTATCCGGCCGGCGATCCTGGCTGTAGCGATCGACGGCGAGCTGCTCGGTTTGGACCATCCCTCTGCTCCTCCCGCTTGACCACCCGATCTTAGCTGGCCGAGCGGCCGCGGTAAAGGCCATCTCTGCGCTTAGCGTGGTTGGATCCCCGGCGAAGCTCCCGCGGCTTCTCAGGCGTTGGCCTCGGTCAGCGCCATATGGCACGCCCACAGAGTCTCTTCGGCGTGTAGGGCGGGCACGCCGGCGACCTGCACCGCGAACAAGATCAAGCGCTGCGTGCTCGCCGACGGCTCGTGACCGGGACCCAACTGGCCGAAGAGGATGGCAAGGGGACAGTCGGCGTCGGCGACCACTAGCCGGCCGGCGCCGAGACTTGGGCCTTCCGAGCTTCGGCCGAGTCTCTCCTTGGATCGGCTCACCCGGATCCCCAGCGGACCGTTGACATGGTTTGCGTCAAGCGCCCACACCGGGACCGCGGTATCGATCAGCGCGATCGTGAGGACGTCCGCGAGTAATCCTTCCGAAAGGAACCCCCCATCGAGCATCCGTTCCAATACGGCCGCCTCGATCGGTGTTCTGGCGATGTCCGGGTCGAGGCCTATCTGACGGAAGAAGACCCGATAAGCGGCGGGGATAAGCTCTTGGCGAACGTTCACGGCCCTGGCTCCGCGCCAGCGATTGGAAAGTTCGCGCAGACGTGCCCGCACAGCCGGCGAGGAGCCACGCGTCAAGGCGCCCCCATCAGGGAGCTCGACCGTGACCGACATCAAACCGAGACCGGGCAGCTCCTGCTGGACCTCGCGGTCGCACCAGCCGCGTACAGGCTCCTCGCTCATACGGACACGCTCACAGCGGGACTCCCAGCCGACGCAGGGTCTCGCCTCGGTGGAGCAGGGCCTTGCCACTCATGTGCGACTTGGCCTCCAACCGCGGGCACGCGAGGCGCCCACAAGCTCCTGCACACGTGCGCGCAAAGTGGCAAGCGAAGGGGTGTCCACAAGCGAGGGACTCTGCACGATGCCACCTGGATATACAAACGTGACCTGGGGACAGCTCACCATCGCATAGAGCTGGCCCAAACGGCCTTCGGCGTCGACGCCGACCGGAAAGGTCAAGCGCTTGGCACGCACCAGGCTTGCTGTGGAGGAGACACTGTCTTTGACGCCTACCGCAGCGAAGCCGACCTGGGGAAACTCGGAAGCCAGCTGCTGCATCTCGGTGAGGACTGCGGCACACGAGCCGGCTTGGAAGAACAGCGCGAGCACCACAGGCCCACGTTCGTAGAGCTGACAGATGTTGAGGATTCTCGGACCGCGCTCCTGACAGGCCGCCACCCTCCCCGCCAAGCCATCGTTGGCGTGCGTCGCAATGTCTACTTCGCCCGCCGGCCCTCCTATCGCATATGGAGCGGCGAACGGGGGGACACGAATGCCGGGCCGAATGGCGGTGCTGCCTTTGTGCGAACTCAACGCCACATGCACGGTGAACGCGATCAAAAGGATTGCCGCGAGGATCACCACGTAAACGCCGTAGCGCGTACCGGCGACTCCACGGTAAGACGTGCCTCCCATTCCAGCAACCACGCCTCCCCCTCGACCGCCCACGCCTCCCTTTGGGCGGCGCGCTTCACTCTCGCGCCGGGGATGGTCGGGCTCGCCAGGCCCTGAGGAGCCGTCATCGGTCGGGGGTTCCGGCGAGCCGGAGCGGGTCATGGCGCGGTGAGCCCTCGCCGCCTGGCGCGCCAGGCGGGCACAATCTGCGTGAGCGAGCGAACGCCGCCTCGAATGTGCTCACCGACAGATTGTTGGCCCTCTGCGATCACCACCGCCGCGGGCAAGGCGACGAGCACCCCGATCAAGGACACGGATAGGTCCACGAGCGTGACGAAGCCAAAGTTGCGCAGCATCGCGATGTCCGACAGGGTGAGGACCCCGAAGCCGGCGATCGCGGTCACCCCCGAAGCGGCGATCGCGGCGCCCGTGTGACTGTAGGCGCGTCGCAAAGCTTGCACCGTGCTGTGACCCGAGGCCCGCTCTTGGAGCTGGCGCTCGGAGAGCAGCACGCTGAACTCGGTGGAGATGGCGATCACCAAGGCGCCCAGCGTGACCGACATCGGGTTGAGCGGGATACGCAACGCGAACAAAACCAAGGCCGACCAACCGGTGGCCAGCACGATCGGAGTGAAAGGCACCAAGGCCCGGCGACGGTTGCCTCTGAAAGCGATCAAGAGAATGATCGCCACGACCGCCAAAGCCACGAGTAGGGTAAGCACCCGCCGCCAAGGAGACGCTATTTGGGCACCGGCTTGGGCCGCTAGGACCGACAGACCGACGAGATGAGCGCTTACACCTGCCGGCGGGTGCAAATCGGAGCGCATTCCTTCGATCACCTGTTGTTGCTGCTGCAGGGGCATCGAGCGGATACCAAAGGCGAGCGTGGCCGACCGGCGATCGGAGCTGATCACGTCTTGTGAGAAGTACGTGGGAATCGCCGCTAGCACGCCGTGAACCCGCTTTTCGCTCAGCTTGGAGGAGGCGCCTTCTTCGGCCGGGAACAGGTCGGGCAACGAGAAGGCGGGGCACAGCTGCGCGTGTCCACAGCCTTTGTCCTGGCTGTAGCCGAAGCGCTTGAGGATGGCGCTCTCGTACTTGCTCATCCATTCGACAGTGGCGGCCTTAGTCAGTGCGCTGGAGTCAACCATCAGATCGATCTCACCCCCTACTCCGGTCGCTCGTTCGAGCGCACTCAGGTTGTGTAGCGAGGCAAGACTCTGGGGAGCCAGCTTGGCAATGTTGGTTTGGACCTGCGTTTGAGTGTCCAAGCCCCAACCGAGCACAGCAAGGATCAGCCCGACGCCAAGCACGCGGCCGGGACGCCGAACCGCGTAGACGAGCGCCGAATGCGTCACGAAGCGGGTCGCCGGATTGTCGGTGAGCAGCTCCCGCGCGCCCTGCCAGGCGGAGGAGACCTGTTGTGAGACACCCTCCCCGCGCGCGCGTAGAGCACGCCTACGTTCAGCTACAGCACCTTCCCCTCTCCTCCCTGCAAGCACTAGGACCGCCGAGCCGGCCGTGAGCGCGCACAGGAAGGCGAGCGCGACCCCCAAGACGAGCAGCAACCCGAAACCGCGCACCATCGGCACCGGCGAGAGCATCAGCACGAGCAGGCCACCTATGCTGGCAAGAGCCGCCGTGGCGATCGTGGGCGCGCCCCGGGAGGCGGCCTCGCGCACCGCATCGAGCACGCTGAGAGCACCCGCCTCGCGGGCCTCCTCAACGCGCGACTGGAACTGAATCGCGTAATCGACCGACAGGCCGACAAGCACCGGTAGGACAGCAACTGAGGCCATCGTGAGCGAAGCTCCCGAGAGCGCTAGGGCACCGAACGTGAGCGCCGCCGCTAGCAGAGCGATCCCCAGCGGCAGAAGGCGCGGGCGCCCCTTGAAAATCAAGCTCAACACAAAACCCATGACCAACAGCACCGCGAGGAGCAACAACTCGATGGAGCTTGTGATCGAGTGCGTGAGGTCGCTCACGATGACCGGCTCGCCGGTGACCAGATAGGACTCACCGTTGGCGAGGTGCCACTGACTCATCGCGGTGGCCTGGCGAATCAAGGCGATCGTGTGCGAACGCTGCGCTTCTGAGAGTCCGGCCTTCAAACGCACCGTGACCAATGCGGCGTCACGACTCGGAAAGAGGTAGGCGAAACGCTGCTTGGGTGTGCCCGATGGCTTACTCGGATCGAATACGACTTTCGAGACGAATTCGTGGTCGTCCAGGCTGGGGGCGCTTTTCAGGCCGTAGCGGATCGCCAAGGCGCTTATTTCTGCCGCGAAGCCAGTCATCGTGGCCTTACGCGCCTGTTCTCCCAGCGACTTGGCTTCTTGGGCGCTTAGTCCGCGTGCGAGCGCTTTGCTATGGACAGTGCTCTGGGCCTGCTTGGCCTCGGCTTCAGCCTGTTTGCCGCGCACTCCGAGCAAACTGACTGCTTGGAGTGCCGCCTCGTTGAGGAACGTACCTGGCCCGAACACGACCTTGACCTGTTTGTCCCGCGTGAGCTGACCACACGGACCGCTGGTTCCTCCCTCCTCGGCAAGCGCCGCTTTGGGCAGGTTGCCTGACAGGCAACCCTCCAAGCCGACCAGGCGATCGATGTCGGGACTAAGCACGAGCTTGCGTAGATCCCCGGCGACCAAAACCTCGACAGGCTCTTCGCCGAAGCGGGCGTAGAAGCGCTGAGTTTCCTTATAGGTGGAGCTGGAGCGCCCCACCAGCGTGTCGGTGGCCGCAGTCGGCCGCAGCCCCAAGGCCGCGATCGCACACCCCACCCCGAGCACACCAAGCAGGGCGATCGTGAGCAGCGGTCGACGTCCCGCGCGCACAGCCAAACCCGAGAAAACCCTCCCCACAGTCACATCAAGAGGCTAGTCAATCTCTGAGCCGCGCCAGGCGGCTGCATCGTCGTTCCTGGCAAGGACGCACCGACCGTAGTGTGCTCGGCACATGAGGGAGGGAGGACGCAGCCAGGGGCGACGAGGCAATCGCCTGGGTTACTCCATCCCAAGAGGGCCTTGGGACTCGCCGGATAGGAACTGGCGGACAAACGGGTTCTCAGAGTCGAACAGCTCGGCGGCCGGCCCGGACTCGACGATGCGCCCACGCCACAAGACCGAGATGTGCTCGGCGACACGGCGGGCCGACATGATGTCGTGGGTGATGACGACGTAGGTGCCGCCGTTCTCTTCGTGGACCTCTTTGATGAGTTCGCACAGCAAGGCGGTACGCACGGGATCAAGGCCTGAGTCGGGCTCGTCGAACAGCACGATCTCTGGATCGAGCACCAGCGAGCGGGCGAAGCCGGCGCGCTTGCGCATGCCACCGGAGAGCTCGTTGGGCATCTTCTCGCCGGCGTTTCCGAGGCCGACCTCGCGCATGCGCGAGTTGACGATCTCAGCGATCTCCTCATCGCCCTTCTCGGTGTGCTGACGCAGGGGAAAGGCGATGTTGTCGTACAGATTCATCGAACCGAAGAGGGCTCCATCTTGGAAGAGAACGCCGAACTTCTTGCGGATCTCGAACAGCTCAGCGTCGGGCAGGCTGGGGATCGAGCGGCCTTGCACGATCACGTCACCCTCGTCGGGGTAGAGCAGACCGACAATGTGCTTGATGCAGACCGACTTGCCGGTGCCGGACGGCCCGAGGATCATCGAGATCTGGCCCTCGGGCAGGCCCATGTTGAGACCCTGCAATACGTGGTTGGAGCCGAAGGACTTGTGGACGCCAACGAACTCGATCGCGTCGGGCTTGCCCGTGGGGCGATCTGCCCCGGTATGAAACTCGAACTCGGAGTCCTTCCCCTCGGGGCGGTCTTTCGAGACGTCGGGGGTAGACACCTCAGCCTCCGATCGGGGCTTTCGGATTGGCGCCCCAGAAGACCTGGGTGCCGAGCATCCCGATCAAGTGGACCAAGATTATGTTCAACACCATGGACTTGGCTGTAGCTGTGCCCACGCCTACAGGTCCACCACTGGCGTTGTAGCCGTAGTAACAGCCCACCAACACGATCGCGGTAGCCATGAACATGGCCTTGATCAGGCTGTAGAGAAAGTCGGGTGGGTTCTGGAACTGCCAGAAGATCAAGAGGTATCCACCGGCGGAGACCGTGGCCACTTGTTGGACAACGGCGATGTAGGAGGCCAGGAAGGCCGCGCCGACGCCCGCTAGGTACATGAATGGGAGCACAACCCAAGCGGCGAGCAGGCGTGTGGCGCACAGGAAGGTCATCGAGTTGATGCCCATGACCTCCAAGGCGTCGATCTCGTCGGAGATGCGCATCGCGCCTAGCTCGGCAACGATCCCGGTGCCCACCTTGGCGGCCATCATGTAACCGAAGGCGTAAGGAATGATCTCGCGCAGGTCGCACCACGCCGTGAACACGCCGGCATAGGCGGGTGCGCCCTGGGCCTCGAGGAAGTAGGCGCCCTCGATGCCACACTCGAGACCGAGCACGAACATGAGCGCCCAGATGATCAAGGTCGAGGAAACGATCAGGATGCCCGCCTGGCGCAAGGACTCGCCGAAGAAGCGGAAGACGCGCAGACCCCAGACGTCGCGGATCATGTTGCCGGCAAAGCGACCGAACTCGCCGGTCGAAGCCAGTAGTTCGCGCGGCGTGACGAGCAGTTCGTTCACGACCTGGCCTCCCGCCCGGTGACCGCGAAGCGCCCACGCTGGCTCACTTGATCACCAAGATGTTCGGGTGCGTCGCGAGCAAGAGCTGCGTGTAGGCGTAGTCGAACGCGAAGATCGCAAGGAACGTGACGACAACCGCCTGGTTGACCGCACGTCCGACGCCCTCGGCGCCGCCGGAGGCGGTCATGCCCTTGTAGCAGCAGACGATCGCGATGATGGCGCCGAAGATGGTGGTCTTCAGGGCTGAGCCCCATAGATCGGTGGTGGAGGCGTTGGCGAACAAGGTGTCCCAGAAGGGGCCGAGCGGCTGGCCGTTGACGAGCTCGGCGAGTACGCCGCCGAACAGGCCGAACAGGATCGCGTAGACGTTGAACAGGCCGGTCACGAGCATGAGTGCGAGAAAGCGCGGGACGACAAGGTTCTTGACGGGATCGACACCCAGGACCTGCAGGGCGTCGAGCTCCTCACGGATCTTGCGCGCGCCCAAGTCGGCGGTGATCGCGGTACCGGCCACACCGGCCAGGACGATCGCCGTCACGTTAGGTCCGATCTCGCGGATCGCGGCGAGCACGAAGATGCCGCCGAGGCGATCCAAGGCGCCAAACAAGGTCAAGAAGTTGGCCGCCTGCAAGCCCGGTGCGGCGTAGCAGATGGCTACCGTGGAGATCAGCAGCGGGAACCAGCACAGGCGCAGGGCGAACAGGAACTGTGAGACGAACTCCCCGCCGTACGGGTAGGGCGGGCGCAGGGCAGAGACGATGGTCCTGCCGGTCAGGATCATCATGTCCCCTATTTCCTCAAGCAGGTTCCTTGTCGGTAGGAAAGCCCGCTCGGCTGCACTGCGCACCATCTCAACCCCTCCTCGGGGAACGGCCCCAAAGCTTAGGGACCGATCATAACCGCGCCTCCAAACTGTACTGACCCCACCTGCAACTTCGACCCAACCTCCTCTGGGGCGTTTCCCACTCTATGCCATCTGGAGCCCGAACGCCACGGATACCCGACCGAAACGCCACCGCTGGAGCGTGCCGGGAGGACCCGTCGGCGAAAGGGGCTCCACCGGCCCAGTGCCCAGAACGCCACCGGCACTGGTATCGTGGCGCTCGCTGTGGGGAGGAGAAAGTTGCATGCGATCTGGGCGCTCGCTGTGTGCGGCGTGCTGATGGGTGCGCTCTTGAGCGGGTGCGGCGGCTCTGAACGCAATGTGCACGAACGCAAGGGCATCTACACGGTCGAAGTGGTCCGCGTCCACTTCCCGGTCAAGCAGGCGATCGCGCACAACACCTATCTCGGGATGATCGTGCGCAACGCTGGCATCAAGACGATCCCCAACGTGGCGGTCACGCTCGACTCCTTCTACTACACGAGCGACTACCCCAAACTGTCCTCCAGGAAGCGCCCGGTGTGGATCGTCAACACGGGTCCGGGCGCGACGGCCACAGACCCGCCGATCCAGACCGAGGCAGTCAATCCCCCGGGGGGCGGGGAAACAGCGTTCGTGAACACGTGGGCCTTGGGTGCTTTGGGGCCCGGCCAGCACCGTCTGTTTTTGTGGCACGTGACGCCGGTCAAGGCGGGCCTACACGTCGTGCACTACACAATCTCGGCGGGCTTGGACGGCAAGTCGATAGCGCGCCTGCCCGGTGGCCACAGGCCCACGGGAGCGCTGGTTGCGCACATCGCTCCCGCTCCCCCACTGACCCATGTGAACCCGGAAACGGGCGAAGTCGTGCGCGGCCCTACCCCGACGCCTGCCGCGGCACAGCCAGCGTCTCCGTAGCGTTTGGCCGCTTGTCGAAAGATCGGCGGCTAGCTTTCGCCAGCTGAGCGACACTGGGGCACACTCGGAGGGCTACGATGCGTGGCCGCGCCAATGCTCAGGACACAACAGGAGGAGTCGAGCCTACCCATGCCAAAGAGTCGCCAGCAGAATGTGACAGCCGCGCAGTGGAGCGCCAACGGGAGCGCGCTCGGCTCGATGGACCTCACCCTTCCCGGCAACCAGATCTTCGCCTCGAACGTATTCAGCGTGGCGGTGCAGCGCCGCCGTCTGCCCAAGCACGTGTTCAAGGCACTGCAGCGCACGCTCGAGCGCGGCGAGGCGCTGGACACCACGCTCGCCGACGCGGTCGCCCAGGCGATGAAGGAATGGGCGATGGAGAAGGGCGCCACCCACTACACCCACTGGTTCCAGCCGCTCACCGGCTCGACCGCGGAGAAGCATGACTCCTTCTATGGGCCCGCCGGCGACGGCACTGCGATCGCGGACTTCTCCGGCAAGGAGCTGATCCAGGGTGAGCCCGACGCGTCGAGCTTCCCCACGGGCGGCATCCGCGCGACTTTCGAGGCGCGCGGGTACACCGCATGGGATCCCACCTCCCCCGCGTTCATCCTTGAGAACCCCAATGGGGCGCTGCTGTGCATCCCGACGGCGTTTACCTCCTGGACAGGCGAGGCGCTCGACAACAAGATCCCGCTGCTGCGCTCGATGGACGCGCTCTCAGGCGCAGCCGTCGGCGCGCTCGAGCTACTCGGGATCGAGGACGCGGGGCGCGTGTTCACCACCATCGGCTGCGAGCAGGAGTACTTCCTGATCGACGAGCAGTACTACTTTGAGCGTCCCGACCTGCTCACCACCGGGCGCACGCTGTTCGGCGCGAAGCCGCCGAAGGGACATGAGCTCGACGATCACTACTTCGGCTCGATCCCCGAGCGCATCCTCGCGTACATGCTCGAGTGCGAGGTGGAGCTAGCCAAGCTGGGCGTGCCGATCAAGACGCGCCACAACGAGGTCGCGCCGAATCAGTACGAGGTGGCGCCGATCTTTGAGAACTCGAATGTCGGCGCGGACCATCAGATGATCACGATGCAGATCCTGCAGAACACCGCGCGCCGCTACGGGCTGGTGTGCCTGCTGCACGAGAAGCCGTTCGCAGGTGTGAACGGGTCGGGGAAGCACAACAACTGGTCGATGGGCACCGACACCGGCCTGAATCTGCTCGACCCAGGCGACACACCCGAGGCGAACCTCAAGTTCCTGTTCTTCTGCGCGGCGGTGATCCAAGCGGTGAACAAGCACCAGGCGCTGTTGCGCGCGTCGATCGCCAACGCCGGGCAAGATCACAGGCTCGGAGCCAACGAGGCGCCGCCCGCGATCATCTCGATCTTCCTCGGCGCGGACCTCGAGAAGGTGTTCGCCGCGATCGAGGCGGGCAAGACTCAGGCGTCCAAGCCAGGCTCGTTCCTGGGCCTTGGGACGCCTGTGCTGCCGCCGCTGCCGTTGCATGGCGGCGACCGCAACCGGACCAGCCCGTTTGCTTTCACCGGCAACAAGTTCGAGTTCAGGGCGCTCGGCTCCAGCCAGTCACCGGCCCTACCCAACACGGTCTTGAACACGATCGTGGCGGAGTCGATCGACGAGCTCGCCGGCAAGCTGGGGACGGCCCTGAAAGCCTCGGGCGCCACGCTCGAGAAGGCCGTGGCCAAGGTCGTCAAGGACGTGTGGAGCGCGAACAAGCAGGTCGTGTTCGACGGCGACGGCTACTCCGAGGAGTGGCACGCCGAGGCCAAGAAGCGGGGCCTGGCCAACCTGCCCACCACACCCGACGCACTGCCTTGGTTGGTCGACAAGCAGACGGTGGCGGCCTTCAAGAAGTACAAGGTCCTGTCCAAGCGCGAGCTCGAGTCACGTCTGGAGGTGTTCACCGAGCAGTACGCCGTCAAGATCAACATCGAGGCCGAGACGGCTGCGCAGATCGCACGCACGATGCTCCTGCCGGCGGCGGTGAGGCACCTCAACGAGCTCAAAACCACAGGCCTCGAGGAGCTGGTCGAGGAGGTCGAGCCACTCGTGAAGGAGCTCCAGTTCGCGATCGTCAAGCTCGAGGACGCCAACCTGAGCGACAACCAGCCGGACGCCTCGGCGATGAAGTGGGCCACCTACATGCGCGACACGACGATCCCCGCGATGGACGACGTACGCGATGTGGCCGACCGCTTGGAGAAGCTGGTGGCCGATGACCTGTGGCCCTTGCCGAAGTACTCGGAGATGCTGTTCATCAAGTAGCTGCGCGAGCCGGCGAGCGCAACGTCGCTCGCCGGCAGCAGTCTCAGGGCAATGCCTTCAAGAGCTTTGGAAGGTCTGCCCGGGGATGAACGAGTAGCGCCGACCCTGGCGGCGCTGCTCGAGGATACCCATCCTCGCAAGTGGGATCAGATCGTTTCTTGCGGTCTCGTGCGTCACACCATGGCTCGTCGCGTGCGATTGGAACGAGTAGCTGGCATCCGGCGCCCTGAGCGCGTTGCCTAGCAGGGCCAGCTGACGGTGGTTGAAGTGGTCCGATCCCCTGAGGAGCCTTTCGACCTCGCGCACGTCGTCCATCTGCTTGCGCAGGTAGACGTGTAGCTGGTCGACGGCCTGCCCTATCACTTCGAGCTGATGCACTATGAAATAGGTGGCGTCCCGTTCGTCGGTCTCCGTGTACAAGAACGCGCGCGAGTACTTCGCCGCAGAGCTTCGGATGATTCGTGAGATCGAGAGATACTCGATGAGCCAGTATTTTCGAGTGCGCAGGTACCAATAGAACAGGGCGCGCGCAGTTCTGCCGTTGCCGTCCTCGAACGGATGGTCGTAGGCGAGCCAAAAGTGCAGCAAGATTGCGCGAACCACTGGGTGGATGAAGCGATCCGGGGTGTCGGGCTCATTCGCGAACTCGCACATCCGCTCCAGTCTCTCCGGCAGCTGATCGGCGGGCGGCGGATCGTGCATCACCGTCCCGTCGAGGCTGTCGACGACAGACACCCGCACCTCGCCCGGTCGCTGTAGCCTGCCGGCTGCGCTCGGATCCTCGAGCGTGCCATCCGTGAGAATGCGCTGCAGCTCCATCACGGCACCCGGCGTGAGGCGGTCGTCCATCTGATCGCGCATGTACTGCAACGCCAGGTAGTTGTTCAAGATCATGCGCTCGCTGCGATCCTTCGGCTCGCGCCCCGAGCTGAGCATCTCCTTGGCGACCTTGCGAGTAGTGGTGGCGCCCTCCAGCTGGCTGGAGCGGATGGCCTCCTCCATCAGAGAGTTGACCAAGTAGTGGCGACGAGCGTGGTCGTCGGCGGTCACGACCTCGGGCATCGCAACCTCACCGCTGCAACGCTGATCCACATAGTGGAGCTGCCGCGCGACGATATCCGGGACGCCGTAGAGGAATGCCCTGTCCTGCGGATCGGTCAAGGGGATCGTCCGTCGCAGTGAGTCGCGCGTCAGTTTGATTAGCAGCCACCACTCCTCGTGTGTCATACCGTCAGGCGGAGTGAGCTGGCGAAGCTTGTCCCAATGTACGTAGTCCGGCCTGGCGGCTGACCCTCGAGCCTGCATCAGCTCGCCAACTCTGAGTGGCGCGAGCCGATGGATGATTTCGCCTATGTCTGGGGGTGGGGCTACGTACAATCCAAATTACTCCAAATCTATCCAGATCCTTGGAGTTTAGCAAGACCATTTCCAAGAACTTGGCTCATTTTGGATTATTTTGGACTTTACGGGCGGCAGGCCCGCCAGACCTTGCCGCGCGAGACCCAGGGTGCCCTGACACAGTCATGTCAAGGTTCGGGACTGCGCTGCTAGCATCCGAGCGAGCGATGGCTCCCCCCCGCGACTACCTCCAGACCTTGCGCGAGCATGTTGTCGTCTACGACGGCGGGATGGGCGCGACGTTGGAGCAGTTCGATCTGACCGCCGAGGACTATGGCGGCCTGCAGGGAAAGTGCCACGAGGCGCTCGTGCTCAACCGCCCGGACGTGATCGAAGGGGTGCACGCCTCGATGCTGGAGGCAGGCGCGGAGGTCCTCGAGACCGACACCTTCCAGGCCTCGCGTCTGAAGCTCGACGAGTGGGGCTTGGCCGACTACACCGTCGAGGTCAACACCAAGGCCGCCGAAATCGCGCGCAAAGCCGCCGGCGAGCACCGCTTCGTGGCTGGCTCGATCGGTCCGACCGGCTTCCTGCCCGCCTCTGAAGATCCTACGCTCGGGCAGATCTCTTTCAGAGAGCTGGTCGAGGTCTTCGCCGAGCAGGCCGCGGGCCTCATCGACGGTGGCGCCGACCTGATCATCATCGAGACCGCCCAAGACATCCTCGAGGTCAAGGCCGCCATCTTCGGCGCGCGCGCCGCATTCAAGAGCATCGGCAAGACCTTGCCGATCCATACCTCGGTTTCGCTGCTGCCCAACGGCGGCAAGATGCTGCTCGGTACCGACATCTCCGCCGTCTTGTGCACCTTGGAGGCGCTGAAGGTGGACGTGATCGGCCTCAACTGCTCGACCGGCCCACAGGACATGAGGGACGCCATCCGCTTCCTAGGCGAGTTCTGCCCTGTCCCGGTGGCATGCATCCCCAATGCGGGCCTACCTTTGCAAGGCCCCGACGGCGAGACGATCTTCCCGGAGAAGCCCGCGCCGCTCGCGGAGGCGCTCGGCGAATTCGTCGAGCGATATGGCGTAGGCGTGGTTGGTGGCTGCCGCGGCACCACCCCGGACCACATCAAAGCGATCGCCGAGCGCGTGGCCGGCAAGTCTGTGGCGCCCCGTCCCGCGCCACGCGCACCCCACTTGTCCTCGATGATCGCCGCCACCACGCTCGTGCAGGAGCCGCGCCCAACAATGGTCGGCGAGCGCGTGAACAGTCAAGGCTCGCGCAAGGCCAAGGAGCTGCTCCTGGCCGACGACTACGACGGCCTCGTGCAGATCGCCGAGGACCAGGTGGCCGGCGGCGCGCACGTGCTCGACCTGTGCGTGGCCCTGACCGAGCGTTCCGACGAGGACGAGCAAATGCGCCAACTAGCCAAGCGCATCTCCCTCACCCAGGAGCCCCCGATCCAAATCGATTCGACCGAGCCCGAGGTGATCGAACGGGCCTTGGAGCAGATTCCGGGCAGGGCAATCGTCAACTCGGTCAACCTGGAGGCCGGCCGGGACAAGCTCGACCGCGTGGTGCCAACCGCACTCGCACATGGGGCCGCGTTGATCGCGCTCACGATCGACGAGGTCGGCATGGCCAAGACCGCTCAGCGCAAGGTCGAGATCGCCCAGCGCATCAAGGAGCTGTGCTGCGACGAGCACGGGCTTGACCCGGAGGTGTTGATCTTCGACTGCCTCACCTTCACGCTCACGACCGGCGACGAGGAGTGGCGTCCCTCGGCGGTAGAGACGATCGAGGGCATCAGGCGGATCAAGGCCGAGATCCCTGGCGTGAAGACTTCGCTTGGCGTCTCCAACGTGTCCTTTGGCGTGTCACCGGGCGCGCGAGCGGTGCTCAACTCGGTCTTCCTGCACCACTGCGTCGAGGCGGGGCTAGATCTGGCGATGGTCAACCCCAACCACATCACGCCCTATTCGGAGACCTCCGACGAAGAGCGCGGGCTGGCCGACGACCTCGTATTCAACCGCCGCGAGGACGCTTTGGAGCAGTTCATCGCCCACTTCGAGTCCAAGGGCGAGCAGGAGGCGCAGACGAGCGCCAATCCCACCGAAGGGATGGAGCCCGAGGAGGCCTTGCACTTCCATATTCTGCGCCGCCGCAAGGAGGGCGTGGAGGATTGGATCGACGCCTCGGTCGAGAAGATCGGCGCGGTGCCGACACTCAACAAGGTGCTCTTGCCAGCGATGAAGGAGGTCGGCGACAAGTTTGGCGCCGGTGAACTGATCTTGCCGTTCGTGCTGCAGTCGGCCGAGGTGATGAAGAAGGCGGTGGCGCGCCTTGAGAACTACTTGGACAAGATCGAGGGCTACACCAAGGGCACCGTCGTGCTCGCGACCGTGTTCGGCGACGTGCACGACATCGGCAAGTCTTTGGTCAACACGATCCTCACCAACAACGGCTACACCGTCGTCGACCTCGGCAAGCAGGTGCCGATCCAGACGATCCTGGACGCGGCCGAGGAGCACGAGGCGACCGCGATCGGCTTGAGTGCTCTGCTCGTGTCCACCTCCAAGCAGATGCCTGCCTGCATCCAGGAGCTTCACTCCAAGGGAATGCAATACCCGGTCTTGATCGGCGGGGCTGCGATCAACAGGGCCTTCTCCTACCGCGCCCTGTATCCCGGCGGCAAGGAATCCGACGAGCAGTACGGGCCGGGCGTGTTCTACTGCAAGGACGCCTTCGAGGGCCTGTCGGTGATGGATCAGCTGATCGACTCCGAAGCCCACGAGGCGCTTTTGGAGAAGCTGCGATCCGGCGCCACCGAGTTCCGCGCCAAGGGAGAGGCGCCCGAGGAGGTACTCAACTTCGCCGATGACTCCGTGCGATCCGGCGTGAGCACCGACCAGCCGATTCCAGCCCCTCCATGGTGGGGTGTGCAAGAGGTGCCGGTGGACATGGAGGAGGTCTACTCCCACCTGGACACCCATGTCTTGTTCAAGCTGCACTGGGGCGGCAAGGGCGTCAAGGGCGAGGCGTGGCGCGAGCTCGTCGATGAGAACTTCAGACCGCGCCTGGAGAGGATGTGGGCTGAGCAGGACTACCTGCATCCGCGCGCGCTGCTCGGTTTCTTCCCGTGCTACGCGCAAGGCAACGACATCGTCGTGCTCGACCCCCGCGTGGTCAACGGCGAGCTTGACGCAGCCGATCCCGCGAGCGAACTGACACGCTTCGTGTGCCCACGCCAGCCGAAGGGCGACCGCATTTGCCTCGCCGACTTCTTCAGGCCCGCAGTTGGCCCGGACGGTGAGCCCTCGCGCGAGGGCAGGCCACCGGCCGAGCTCGATGTGATCGCAGTGCAGGCTGTGACGGTCGGCTCTGAGGTCACCGAGCTGATGGCCAAGCTGGAGACCGACGGAGAGTTCGCCGAGCAGCTGTTCGTGCACGGCCTCGGCGTACAGACCGCCGAGGGTTTGGCCGAGTGGCTGCACTACAAGGCACGCGAGATGCTCTCGATCCCCTCGACGCAAGGCCGGCGCTACTCGTGGGGCTACCCAGCCGTGCCCGAGCAGTCTGAGCATCTGAAGGTGGAGAAGTTGCTCGGCCTGGAGCAGATCGGCATGGAGATCTCAGACGGCTACGCTCCGATCCCCGAGCAGTCCACACTTGCACTCGTCGCGCATCATCCGCAGGCGATCTACTTCGGCACGCGCCAAGGACGGCTGCTGCCGGACGGCTCGCCCGACGACGTGATCAAGGGCTCTTATCGTGACCCGTCGCTGTTCGGCGAGCTCGACGACGTCGATCCGCCGGACGGCGCGGTCGAGGCCGAGGATCAGCCGGCGACGGCCGACACCGGCGCCTGAGCAACCAACGCCAACTTCTGCGCCCGCGGAAGGCGCTTGATGCGGATCTCCTCGCGCATGGCCGAGCCGCGATCCGCCATCTCCCAAGCGGCAACGAGTTCGATCGGCAACCTGCTGGCCGTGTAGCGACTCGCCTTACCGGCCGAATGCTTCGCGATACGCCGCTCGAGGTCGTTGGTCCAGCCGGTGTAGAGCGACCCATCGCGACAACGCAACACATAGACCCAGGCATCCATCGCTTTCGATTCTGCGCGAGGAGCGAGGGTCCTGCGTGATCAGGACTGCACGCGCGAGGGCGCTCGGCGCGCGGCCCCCGGCAGCGGCGGAAGCTTGACCGGAGAGGCGTGCATCGTGCGCAGGCGCACGTCTTTCCAGGACAGGCCCTCTCCGACAAGGGCGGGCATGCCCATGATGACCGCGGTAGCGACCTCGACCGCCTGCAGCACAATCCCGTAGGCGAGAGCGTCGGCCGTGGGCACGTGGTAGGCGCCGGCCAGGACCGCGACGCAGGCCGCTTGGAAGACGCCGACGTTGGCGGGCGTGGCGGGGATGACTGCGGTGACGTTGACGGCGAATAGGACCGCCGCGGCGGCGCCGACGCCGACCTTGTTGTCGAGCCCCAAGGCCATCAACAGGAGCCAACAGGACATCCACTGAAGGCCCCAGGCCGACAACTGCAAGAAGGTCGCGACGGCGGCTTGGCGCGGATTGCGAAAGACGCGCAACCCGGCCCGCACCCGCACCAGCGCGGCGCGCACATTGGCGAGCAGACGCGCGAGGCGGCGCGAGCGCGAGACGGCGGCGGCCGGCACCAGCACGGGCGCGACCAGCAGAGCCAGGAGCACACCCAAGGGCGCCAAGGCGACGGCCAAGAGCGCGTTAGTGTGGTTCCCGGCGAAGCTCACGCTCGACAGGGTCACGCCGCCGAGGATCGCCAGGGCGAGCAGGTTGAGCAGGGTCTGGGAGACCATCGTGCCGAGCACCACTGGGAGGGTTTCGCGCGCACGGCCGACACGACGCGCCACGATCAGGGCACGCGAAGGCTCCCCCAGGCGCGCCGGCAGGGTGGCGGACATGAGCACGCCGATAAATGTGCCTTGGAGTGCATCGCGGCGGCGTGCCACCCGCCAGGTCGGCGCGGCCTTGAGGATGGCGTGCCAGGCAATGCCGCGCACGAACATCGAGGCGCACATCACCCCCACTCCGGCGGCCACCAAGCCGGGGCTCGAGGCGACAAGGCTGGCGGCCACATTGGTGAGGCCGATCTTTTGCAGGGCCAGGTAGGCAAGCGCGATCCCGACGAGCGAACTGGCAAGCAAAGCCAGACGAGAGAGAGCGCGTAGCGCATGCCGCTCGCCTGGCAGGTCGGGCTCCAGGCTGGGCAGGCGCCGCGCGGGCTCGCGCGGGAGCAGGTCGGCCGGCGCGAGGCCGTGGCGCACGGCGAAGCGGGCCGTGCGCGTGGCGGGGCGGCCCACCGCGATCGCCTGCTCGTAGACCTCGTGGACCTCCTCGGCGACGTGGGTCCAAGAGAAGCGCTCGGCACGCTCGCGCGCCGAGATGGCCATCGCCGCGCGCCGAGATGGGTCGAGCGCGAGCGCACGCAGGGCCTCGGCCAAGGCAAGCGCGTCGCCGGGCGGCACGAGCAAGCTGTCGATCCCCTCACGCGCGACATCGCGATAGCCGGGGATGTCGGACGCGACGACGGGCGTAGAGGCGGCAAACGCCTCGGTAAGCACCATCCCGAAGCTCTCGCCGGAGAGCGACGGCGCACACAGTACCTCGGCGTGGCGCAACTCGCTCTGCTTGCGCTCCTCCGAGACCTTGCCGAGCGCGCGCACGCCGCGGTCGTCGAGCAGCATCGGCGCGATCTCCGCGGTGGAGGCGCCGACGAGCGTGAGGGTGGCGGGCACCTGCTCGCGAAGGGCCTCGAACGCGCGCAGCAGCACCGGCAGGCCCTTGCGCTCGACGGCTTGGCCGATGAACAGGATTTGGAGAGAGGATCCGTGTTCGTGCGGGTCGGCGAAGGCGGGTGTGTCGCCAAGCCCGACGGGGCTCGATCCCGCCGCCAATCGATTCGTGTGCTCCTCATCGGCCCCGGAGTCGAGCAAGACCCCGTTCGGCACGACGCGGTAGCGGCCGCCGTAGAAGCGCTTGGCGGTCCAGGCGGCGGCCTCGGAAACGGCGATGCGCGCGTGCAGGCGGTTCATGCGCCGCCGTCCGTCGAACACGAGCGCACCGAGGCCGTTGGAGATCTGGTTAGTGGAGTAGGTGTGGAACGTCCCCACCAAGGGCAGCTCGCCGCTGGACATGAGCGCGTCCCAGCCGATCATCGGGACGACCGGCTCGTGGATGTGGGCTACGTCGTAACTGCCGTGGCGCAGCTCGCGGCGCAGCGCGAGGATCGCGGTGGGCAGGCCGGTGAGGTTGGACACCGCGCCGTTGGCGGGCACCCCGAACGTACGTCCGAGCGAGACAAAGTTCTCGGGCGGATCCAGCGGCTGCGGCCGGGCTCCCCGGTGGACGTGCCGAGACAGCGCGTCGTCAGGGTCGTACGGCGCGAGGATGTTGGTTTCGTGACCCTGTGCGACCAGCTCGGCCGACAACGCCTCGATGTGACGCGTGACACCGCCGGGGTAGGTCCACGAGTACGGCGAAACAAGGGCAATCCGCACGGGTGAACTCTAACGCGCGCCGAACCCGGACGCCGAAGGATTCTCTGCCGAGCAGACGGGCCGCGGGGATGGGGCCCTATCGCTTGCAAGCGCGGACCAGACCTGGGCGAGTGCCCTACTCAACGACGAGTCGCAGCGGCGTGTGGCGAGCCAGCGCGTGAAAGTCGCTGTCTTCGCAGAGCACCTCAGCATCGTTGCGGATAGCCACCGCCGCAATCAAACAGTCGGTGAGCTTGCGCGGGGTCTCGCCGTTACGACGGCAGAGGCGGTAAAGCTCAGCCGCATATTCGTAGTCAGCGGGTCCGTTGACCGAGAGGAAAGAGCGTCCATAGAGCAGACGTCGCAATCGATCTCGATCGCCGTCGTCGCGTGCGCCGGCGAGTATCTCCATCACGACCGCGTCGGTGCTTCCAAGATCCTCGTTGGCCTCGAGGGCTGTCCTCAGCCGCAGATGCGCCGGACTGCCCGTCGCGCGCAGGAACTCCACCCAAGCAGAGCTGTCAACCAGGATCACAGCAGCGGAATCTCATCCGCAGAGCGAACCTCGGCGAGGTCGCCGGCCCAACCGGCCCCCTCCATTGCAAGCGCTTCCTTGCGATCCATCGGCTCGCCCACGAGCCTGCGCAACGCGAAGTCCACGGCCTCGCGCTTACTGCGAAGCCTGTAGAGCCGCATCGCACGGCCGACCAACTCGTCATCGATATCGAGATTCGTCCTCGCCATATCCACCATCATACACCACTTGGTGTGTATTGGTGCCTCAACTGGGTGGACATATACTCTGGTTGCCCGAGCAGTTGTGCTTCCATGACCGACCGCCACTTCGTCAAGTACACTTTCCTCAAGCTGGACCCGGCGTGGCGCCGCCTGGACCATGACACTCGTGCCGAGGGCAAGCATGAGTTCGCGGCCGCATGCGAGGACTTCGCCGACGGCCACCTGCTGCAGTCCTTCTCGCTGGTCGGCACGCGCGGCGACGCCGACCTGCTGCTGATCTCCGAGGCCGAGAACCTCGACCGCATCCACGAGTTCCACGTGATCCTTGCCCAGAGTGGCCTGATGAAGTGGGCCGAGCAGCCTTATTCCTTCCTGGGCATGCGCAAGAGCTCGGAATACTCAGAAGACGAGCGCGTCAACCCACGCGGCTTCAAAGGCAAGTACGTGTTCGTCTACCCCTTCGTCAAGTCGCGCGAGTGGTACGCCCTGCCCGCCGATGAGCGCTGGCGCATCATGCAGGGCCACATCACCGTAGGGCGCGAATACCCGGGCGTGGATAACCACACCACCTACTCCTTCGGGCTCGACGACCAGGAGTTCGTGGTCGCCTTCGACACCGACGACGTGGGAACGTTCTTGGACCTGGTCCAGCGCTTGCGCACGACCGAGGCCTCGCGCTTCACGGTCAGGGACACCCCGAGCTTCACCTGTATCGCCTGCTCGCTGGAGCGTGCCCTGAACGCGCTGGACGGCGAGCCGGTGGCCCTTGCCACGCAGGCCCTGAGCAGCTGAGCGGGTGAGTCCCGTAGCCAAAAGCGCGAGCTCGACTGCGCGCCAAGCCTCGCCCAAGCGCAAAGCAACCTCCCAGAAGGCGGCGGTCGAGGAGCTGCGCGCCGCCGACCCGACGATGGCCGGCCTGATCGACATGTGCGGTGTCATCTCGAGTCCTCCCCGCAAGAAAGCGGCGCCCGAGGAGCACTATGGCGCTCTGCTGCACGCGGTTGTCAATCAGCAGCTCTCGGTCAAGGCTGGTGCCGCGATCTACGGCCGGCTGACGGACCGCTTCGGTCACACCCCCAAGCCTGAGGAGCTGTTGGCCGACGACCCCGAAGAGCTGCGCGCCGCGGTCGGCCTGTCGCGCTCGAAGGTCGGCTTCATGCGCTCCTTGGCCGAACACATCCTCTCCGGCGAACTAGAGCTGGACCGCCTGGACTCGCTCTCAGATGAGGAAGTGATGGTCGAGCTTGTGGCGGTCAAGGGCATCGGCGAGTGGACGGCCCACATGTTCCTGATGAGCCACCTGCACCGGCCCGACGTGATGGCGCCGGGTGACCTCGGGATCAAGCGGGCGATCGAAAAGGCTTATGGCCTAGAAGACCCAGATCGCGAGACGATGGAACGCTTGGCTGAGCGCTGGCGCCCGCACCGCACGCTCGCCTGTCGATACCTGTGGCGTTCGCTCAATAACGAACCCACCTAGAACGTCAGACTGCCGAGACCTGCTCTTCCTCGGCGACTCTAAATGACGAGCCGCAGCCGCAAGCGGCAACCACGTTGGGGTTCTCGACCTTGAAGCCGGCGCCTTGCAGGCTTTCTTGGTAGTCGATGATCGAGCCGCTCACGAACTGGAGGCTCTCTTTGTCGACAAGCAGCTTCAACCCGCGGTCTTCGAAGACGAGATCGCTGTCGCGCTGCTCGTCGAAGGCCAGCTGGTACTGGAAGCCTGAGCAGCCACCGCCGCGCACGCCCACACGCAACCCCGCGAGCGCCACGTCGGCCTGCTGGGCCTCCAGGAACTCGCGCACCTTCTCTGCACCCTTGTCCGTGATCGAGATCATCGCTTTCCAAAGTATAGCGACCTCGTTTCTTGGCTAAGCTGGGAACCGATGCCCACAGCCGAAGAGATCAAGCAGCGGATCGAGGCCTCCATCCCGGAGGCCAAGGCTGACGTCGAGGACTACACCGGAGGCGGCGACCACTTCCGCGCTACCGTCGTGTCCCCGGCTTTTGCCGGGCGTAGCCGCATCGAGCAACACAAGCTTGTGTATGGCGTGTTCGGCGATGAGATCGGCGGGCCGATCCATGCGCTCTCGCTGAAAACCTCCAGTCAGGAGTAGCCGATGTCCGATGAGTCAAACCCCATCCACGACGCGATCGCCGAGGCGATTTCAGAGCACGACACGATCCTCTTCATGAAGGGCACCCCTGAGGCGCCCGCTTGTGGCTTCTCGGCGCGCACGGTCGCGATGCTCCAGTCCTTGCAAGCACCGTTTGCGGCGGTCGACATCCTGCCTGACCCGCGCATCCGCCAAGAGCTCTCGACGATCTCAGGTTGGCCCACGATCCCCCAACTGTTCTATAAGGGCGAGCTGATCGGCGGTTGCGACATCGTGACCGAGATGTATGAGTCGGGCGAGCTAGCCGAGGCGCTTGGGCTGGAGGTCGAGGAGAACACGCCCGCCTCTGCACAGCCTGTCGCGAGTGAGCCCCAACCGGCCGGCTTCACTCCGATCGAGAATCGCCTTGGATGAGCAGGTAGCGGTCGTCGCAGACACGACCAACTACCTGCCGCGCGAGCTAGCCGACAAAGAAGGCATCCACCAGGTCAGCCTGTATGTCGGCTGGCAGGGCGACTCCAAGCGCGAGATTGACTTGGACTCCTTTGACGCGTTCTACGAGCGCCTGCGCACCGACCCAGACCTGCCCACGACGTCCCAGCCTTCGATCGGCGATTTCCTGGCTGTGTGGGAGCCTTTGCTCGACGAAGGCAAGGACATCGTCTCGGTGCACTTGGCGGGAGGAATATCGGGCACTTGCGAAGCCGCGCGCCAAGCCCATGGCCTATTGGTCGAGCGTGGCCTGGGCGAGCGTGTGGAAGTGCTCGACGGGGAAACGGCGTGTGGCGGGCTTGGCCTATTGCTGCTTGCCGCCGCCTCCGCCGCGCGCGACGGCGCGGATAAGCAAGCGGTGACGGCCCGCGTACACGAGGCGCGCAAGGCTTTGAAAATCTGGTTTTGTGTGGACACGCTCGAGTACTTGAAGCGTGGCGGGCGCGTCGGCAAGGCCCAAGCTTGGATCGGCGGCACGTTGAAGATCAAGCCGATCCTCTCCCTGGAGTACGAGATCACACCGGTGGAGCGGGTCCGCACCGCCAAGCGAGCTTTCGAGCGTATGGTCCAATACGCCCACGAGCTGCAAGACAGCGGCGCCGACCGCTGGGTGGTGCAGCACATCCAAGCCCACGAGCAGGCCGAGCGCCTGATCGAGCGCTGTCGAGAGATATTCGGCTCAGAGCCGATCTTCACCTCCGAGGTGGGACCCGTGATCGGCACCTACACGGGGCCGGGCCTGCTCGGCGTCGGAGCCTTGCCAAACGCCTTGGTTTCCTAGCCCGGCTTCGCTGCCTGGCTCACGGGAACGGACCGACCGGAGGAGAACTAGCCCCGACGGCGTTTGCGTCGGCGTCGGCGCCCCAAGAGCAACACACCGACGACACCTACCCCGATCGCGATCTCGCGCTGGTGGCGCTCTACGTGGGCGCGCCAGTCAGTGATGCGCGCCACTTCGGTGTGCAGGTTGCCCAGCGAGAGCGCCAGCTCGGCGCGGTTAGACTCGATCGAGTCGCGGATCTCAGCTGCCGTGCGTTGTGCCATCGACGGTCCCCCTTCCAAGATCTGATCCGTTTGACACGGGCACGGCCGGCGGCACCGGTACGGCTGGCGGAACCGGCGGTGGGGTTGGCGTCTCGGAGGAGGAGCTGACCGTCTCGCGGATCTTGCGTGCCTCTTCGATCGCCATGTTCGGCGTTGGAGGTGAGCCGGCCTTGACGGCCCTGTAGGCGAGCAGGCCGGCAATCACGCCGAGCACGACGAGGATCAAAGCCATCGCGAAGAATCCCCAGAAGTAGGTGAATTCGTTGCCGATCGGCAGCTCGTAGTAGAGCAGCCAAGCACAGCCGATCAGGATGAAGAAGAGGGCCGTGAAGAAGAACACGCCGGCCACGATCGCCACGATCGCGCCTCGGGCCAGGCGGGTCGCCTTCTCGGTGATCTCCGTCTTGGCTAGCTCTATCTCCTCGCGGACCAGAACGCTCGCGCGCTCGCTCACTTCCGTGATCGTTGCGGCGATGCCAGGTTGGCGGTCCCCGCTGGGGCCCGCGCCGCTACTCACTCCGGAGGCTCCTCGTCGAACAGTCTCCTCCACACGGCGCTCGCGGTGCGCTGCGTGAGGATGCTCGCCAGAGCGCCTATGGCCGTCAGCAGGCCAGACCACATCATCTTCTTCATAAGCTCGTTCTCCATCCGCGGAAGTGTAGTCCCCCGCCGGACGACCCTTCAACTGGAGCTTTGCGCAGCGTCGAGTGCTCCAGTCGCGTGCGCCGGACTCGGCGACGCCTCCTCCTAGACTGGATGCATGGCCGAAGTGCCCGTCCAGGACTTCCCCCTGTTTCCGTTGGGAATCGTGGCGCTCCCAACCGAGAGTGTTCCTCTGCACGTGTTCGAGCACCGCTTCCGCACGATGATCGAGGAGTGCTTGGAAGGCGAGAGCGAGTTCGGAATCGTGTGGCTGTCGGAGGAGGAGCTCAAGCCAGTTGGCTGCGCTTGTGAGATCGAGCGTGTGTTGGATCGAGAGGACGACGGCCGCTTCACGATTTTGGTGCGGGGAACGCGCGTCTTCCGCTTGCTCGAGCGCCAGGACGATCTTCCCTATCCGGCCGGGATCGTCGAGTTTTTGGAGGAGCAGGAGGAGCCGTTCGACGAGGAGGCCGCGAGCGAGGCCAAAGAGCTGTATGGCGAGCTGGTGGAGGCCGCCACCGACCGCGCCCTCTCAGACCAAGAACTGGGGGCGCTGGGGGCCTACAGCATGGCCGCCACGGTGGACTTCGGCGTCGAGGCTAAGCAGGAGCTGTTGGAGCTGCGCTCAGAGAACGCTCGCCTGCGCTTGCTTACGCTCCTGTTCAGAGCAGCGATCAAGCAGCTGGAGTTGAGCGAGCGCGCCCAGACCAGAGCTCACTCCAACGGCAAGGTCCACTTCACCTGAGTGCTGCTCAAGCCCCCTGCTGGGAGAGGCCGCACACGCTCTGGGCCACGCTCAGCACGAACCCGGCCAGCTTGCGGGTCGCCGATGGCTGATGGGCCGAGTTATCGCTGAAGCGCACGCTGCCGTTGGCGTCGCGCACGTAATAGCTGAGTACCGAACCAGGCTTGGCGGGCAACGACTCGTGTTCGGAAGCGGGGCCTTCGAGGCTTTCTTGGATTGTGCGCGCTTCGATGATCTGGGGGTCGCTCAGATGCCGCGCGGGGCCGCCATTGCAGTGGACGACCCCTTCTTCGTTGACCAGCATCGTCAGCTTCGCGCCCGGCGCGCTGCCGCTGCGGTAGACGATGAACAGGTCGGGTGAGACGACACCGCTACAGCCGGTGGCGAGCAACGCCGCGGACACGCAGAACACCGCCACCGAGCACACGCTCAGAAGGCCCCCCCGCGCGCGGGGGGCGCCCCTTTGCGCGATCACGCCACCACCGCCACGCCGCCCCGGCGCGGATCGCCGGCCCCGCTCAGCTCGCCTTTGCGCCGCTCGACAGCTTGGACTCCTCCGAAGAACAGGTTGAGGTCGTGAAAGCGCACCACCTCGCGCTCGCTGCCCGGCGAGCTTGCCGGCTCGAGACCGGGCTCGTGGTAGACGATCCCGTTCTCGAAGTGCGCACGCGGAGCCTGGACTGCCTCGGGAGCGCTCAAGCCGCGGTCGACCACGCCTACGATCGTCTGCAACAGAGCCGAGCGGATTCTGTTGGAGCCGGCGCTGCCCAGCACCAGCTCGACCTCCCCCTCGCGCATGACCACAGAAGGAGCCATCATGCTCGGCATCCGTCGTCCTGGCGGATGACTGTGAAAGCCGAGCGGGCTGAGGTCCTCCTCACCCATCACGTTGTTTAGGTGGATTCCGGTACCGGGCACCACCACCCCGGAACCCTCGCCGTTAGTGCACGTCACAGAACACGCACGCCCACGCGCGTCCAACACAGAGATATGGGTCGTCGAACCGAGTCGTGAGGAGAGAAAGCACGACCCAAACCCCTCCTCACCCAGCCCTTGGACAAACTCGGAGGTACGCTCCGCTTGGGCTGCTTCCATCGCGCCGATTACGGCCTGCAGCGTCGGGGGCGAAGGTTGCCTGTCGAGCAAGCCAAGCGAATAAGCGAGCAGAGTACCCCCGGCCGAGGGTGGTGGGTTGGTGAGGACCTCGCGGTCGCGATAGCTCACCCGCAGAGGCTCGCGCTCGATCGCCTCATAGGCGGAAAGCTCCCGCTTGTCGAGCGATCCCCCCCGCTCTCCAAGCCAAGCGCACACCGTGTCGGCTATGTCTCCGCTGTAGAAGGGACGCGCGCCCTCCTCGCCGAGCCTGGCCAAGGCGTCGCCGAGGTCGGGGTTGAGCAACAGCTCGCCCTCGCGCAGGACCCTCCCTTCGGGTGCCCACAGAGCGGCGCACTCGGGCGTGGAGCGCAACAGGTCGGTGAGGATCTCCACGATGTAGGCCTGTCCCGCGTTGATCCTGACCCCTTCCCTGGCCAGCTTCGCGGCCGGCGCGGCCAGCTCGGCGAGGCCCATCGTCCCCCAGCGCTTGGCCGCCTCGCAAACTCCGGCCGGCGCGCCATACACACCACAGGAGGCGGGGCCTATATAGAACACTTGGACGGCGTCTCCGAAGGATACGTCCACAGCTTCGAGCTCGGCCGCACTTCCGTCGGTGGCGCGGGTAGGGGCTTGCACGAAGAAGTCGAGCAAGGTCGGTGTCTCTCCCCCGCCCGCCACCATCATGTAGCCGCCCGCCCCAAGACCGGTCAGCAGGGGCTCGGCCGCAAACGAGGTGAGCATCGCCCCGACAGCCGCATCGACAGCGTTGCCGCCTTCGCGCAGCACTCGGGCTCCAGCCTCGGCGGTGAGCGGATGCCCAGCCGCCACGACCCCCTTCTCAACTTTCATGCAACCAGATTGACATGAGCCTCTTCTGAGCGTCGACGACGCTCAGATGTCAAAAGTTGGGAATGAACTCGGGCACGTCCATGTCGGAGACCGCCAGGCTGCCGCGACGCGCCTGACGTTCACCGCGCGCAGGCCTTGCATCGCGCGCTGAGGGACCGGTGCGCTTGACGCGCGGCTCCCCGTCGGGCTCGCGCATCTGGGGACGTGAGTTCTTGACGCCGTAGCCGGTGGCCACAACGGTCACCCAGACTTGGTCGTCGAGCTTCTCGTCAACCATCGCTCCGAAGATGATGTTGGCGTCGGGATGGGCCGCCTCGGAGACGGCCTTGGCTGCCTCGTTGACCTCCCACAGAGAGAGGTCCCGTCCGCCGGTGATCGACAACAGGATCGAGCGGGCACCCTCCATCGAGGTTTCGAGCAGAGGCGAGGCGACCGCCTGGGCGGCAGCCTCAGGTGCCCTGTTCTCGCCCACTCCCATGCCGATCCCGAGCAAGGCATTGCCGGCGTCGGACATGATCGTGCGCACGTCGGCGAAGTCCAGGTTGATCAGGCCGGGCAGGGTGACCAGGTCGGAGATTCCCTGCACACCTTGGCGCAAGACATCGTCGGCGACCCTGAAAGCCTCGACCATGGCGGTGGCCTTGTCGAGGACGCTGAGCAAGCGGTTGTTGGGCACCACGATCAGGGTGTCCACCTCCTCAGCCAGGGTCTCCACGCCACGCTCGGCCTGGGCTGCTCGCCTTGAGCCCTCGAAGCCGAAAGGCTTGGTCACGATCGCGACGGTCAAAGCCCCCACCTCACGTGCGATGCGCGCCACGATCGGGGCTGCGCCCGTCCCGGTGCCGCCGCCGGCTCCTGCCGTGATGAAGATCATGTCGGAGCCCTTCAGGAGGGCCTTGACGCGGTCGTAGTCGTCCATCGCCGCTTGACGACCGACTTCGGCGTCAGAGCCTGAGCCGAGGCCGCGTGTGAGCTCAGCGCCAATGTGCAGAGTAATGTCGGCTGTGGACTGTTGCAAAGACTGGAGGTCCGTGTTGATCGCGAGGAACTCGACGCCCTCGACTTCGGCCTCGACCATTCGGTTGACCGCGTTGGTGCCGGCTCCGCCGACGCCTACCACGCGGATCACGGGTTGGGTGACTGGCATCGCTTCGCCGAAGGGACGTGACTCTTCGCGGTAGGAGCTTTCTCGCGAGGGCGCTTGGGGCGGGACTGGGGCGTGCGCGATTGGCTCCCTTGTGCCGGCGGGGGCGCCGGGAGCGTCCATCAGGTTGTCGGGAATCTCCGAAGAGAAGGCGTGGCGCAGGCGCTCTTGGGGACTGGGGATGCGCGGCTCACGCGCGTCGAGGCTCGGGTCGAGCGAAGGGTGGGGCACCGACGGCGCGGTCTCGGCGGGAGTCGGGGAAGCGGCGGCTGGCTCCGCGACAGCGCTCGGCGGCACCGCCTCGGAGGCGCTTGCCTGGGCAGCGGGTTCGCCGGCTCCGGCGGGCGTAGCCGCGTCGGGTGCGGGGGGCTGCTCGGCGGCGTCCTTCTCGAGATCCTCGGTCTTGCGAAAGAGGGCCGCCAAAGGACCTTCTCGCATAGATGCCCGCTTAGGGTTTGCCATGAGCCAGGACCTCCTGTGCCAGCTGCCGATAGGACTGCGCAGCGACACCATCCGGCTCGTACTTGAGCACCGACATTCCCTTTACGGGAGCCTCGGCAAAGCGCACCGTCTTACGGATGCGCGACGCGAAAACGCGGTCGCCGAAGTTCTCCTCGAGGATCTCGATCGCCTCCTTGGCGTGAATCGTGCGCGAATCGACCAGAGTCGGGAGGATACCCTCGATATCGACGTCCGGGTTGAGGTTCTCGCGAATCATCGCCAAGGTGTTTTGCAGCTGGATGAGCCCACGCATAGACAAGTACTCACACTGCACGGGCACAATAACCTTGTCGGCGGCGGTAAGCGCGTTGATCGTCAACAGGCCCAAGCTGGGTGGCGTGTCGATGCAGATGAAGTCGTAGTCCTCCTTGATCGGCTCGAACGCCTTTTGCAGGGAGCGCTCGCGTCCGATCATCGTGGACATCGCGATCTCAGCCCCGGCCAGGTCGATCGAGGCGCAGGCTACGTCGATCTCGCGTTTGCGGATCACCTCTCTGATCGTGGCGCGCTGGGTGAGCACGTCATACATCGACAGCTCGAGCGTGTCGGGGTCGATGCCTTGGGACATCGTGAGGTTGCCTTGAGGGTCCATGTCGACGCACAGCACGCGATGTCCCTCCTCCGCAAATGCGGCGGCAAGGTTGAGTGTCGTCGTTGTCTTGGCCACGCCGCCCTTCTGATTGGCGAAAGCGATGACCTTGGCCCGTGCAGTCACGGCAGGCTCCGATGGTCGAATTTTGGAAAGCCGTCGAGCTTCACTATTCGCACAGCGCTGCCCGATTCCTGCTCGGGTTGGGGTGGGGATTGGGCGTGCGTACCGGTTACTCCAGGGCCATCGCGCATGGTCCGTTGGCCACCAGACCCCAGGGTGCGTGCCCCCCTAGGATCCACCGGTGCCGTCAAGTCACATTCCACTGGAGCAGCGCCTTCAGGACAAGCGGGTGTGCGTGTGTGTGGGCGCGGGCGGCGTGGGCAAGACCACGATCTCGGCAGCGCTTGGCCTGGGGCTCGCCGCGAGGGGGCACAAGGTGGCTGTCGTGAGCATCGATCCCGCCAAGCGCTTGGCGGGCGCACTTGGGTTGAAGGAGCTCACTGGAGAGCCCCACAGGCTGGACGAGGACACGCTGGCCGAGCACGGTATCTCGCTTCGGGGCGAGCTGTGGGCGATGGTGCTCGACTCGAAGGGAACCTTCGACGACTTGATCTCGCGCCTGTCTCCCGACGAGCGCACGCGCGAGGAAGTCCTTTCAAATCGCATCTATCGCGAGCTGTCCTCCGCCATGGCGGGCTCGCAGGAGTTTACGGCCGTGGCAAAGCTGTATGAGCTGCACAAGAGCGGCGAGTGGGACGCGATCGTGCTCGACACGCCTCCTTCGCGCGACGCCTTGGACTTCCTCGACGCGCCAGATCGGCTCACGAGATTTTTGGAGGGCCGAGCCTTGAAGGTCCTGATGGCGCCAACGAGTGTGACGCGCGGACTGCTGGGACGCGGCGCCGGCCTGATGTTGGCGATGTTCGCGAAGGTCACGGGCGTCAACATGATCGAGGAGCTTTCCTCCTTCTTTGGCGCCCTCGCAGGACTTACCGACGGCTTTAGGGAGCGCGCGCGCGGCGTAGAGCAGCTGCTACGCGACCCGCAGACCGGCTTTTTGATCGTGACTTCGCCCGAGCACGAGCCTTCGCGCGAGGCTGGTTTCCTGCACGCTCAACTGGCACGCCAAGGTATGAGCTTCGCGGGGTTGATCGTCAATCGCTTCCAGGACCAAGGACTCGATGGGCACACGCCGGAGCAGGTGGCGGATCTGCTCGCAGCCCCGCTCGGCTCTGGCCTGGCGACTCGATTGGCGGCCAACCTGGCCGACCTCGACGTATTGGCGCGACGCGACCGTGAGAGCGTGGCGGAGTTGTCACGCGATCTCGACGAAGCACAGCCGCTGCTGGTGGCTCAGCTGACCGGCGACGTACACGATCTGGGAGGCCTCTCGGCGATCGCCGAGCAGCTCTTTGGGTGAGCGCGCCCGAGCCGCGGTCAGGACGCGGCAGCCAAAGCTTGCTGTTGGACCGGCTCGGGCTCCTCTTGGAGCTCCTCTCCCGAGAGCAGAAGCTCGTCCGCTAGGGAGACAAGGTCGGAAGGGAGATGCCCGCAGACCACGTCGCGCAGGAGCGCGCGCAGGTGATCGGAGAGATCGCGCGCCAAGGCCAAACCGCTCGTGCGTTCGACGGCAGTTCCGGCGATCGCCTCGCGCTCGAGGGCGATCGCGCGCAAAGTCCTCTCGGTCAGCGCGGCACGCGTGTCAGGCGTGGCGCACAAAGCCGCCAGGCGTCCCGCCAACAGACCGTCGGGCGAGCCATGGGGCTCAAGCTCTGAGGGTCCCCCCAGGAGCGCCCGCAAAGCGAGCAGGTGGTCGCTGATGCCCTCGTACTCCGAAGCTCGCTCGCAGCCGAGCTCAAACCGCCGCAATGCCCACGCGATCTCGTTTTCGTGGGGCGCGCGGCGCGAGACGAGATTGCAGAAGGCTCGCAACTCGTCCTCTTGCTCTGCGCTTACAAGGAGCATCCCGTGAGGACGCCCGCCTGTTCCGAGCGCGATCGGCTTCCAGGGAGCGGAGCCGACCCGTGTCCAGGCGAGCGAGCCGAGAGCTATGCGTCCGTCGCCGAACAGGCGCAAAGCGCGCAGCAGCTCGCGCACAACCTCAATGCCGTGGATGAGGCCGGTGCGCGGATCGGGGTCCTCGGCTGTAAAGACAACTATTAGACGATCCGGGTTGCCGTGATCCGAATGGCCGGCGGCGAAGTCGCCGAGGGCTTGCTCGGGCGCCCCATTCAGAGCGTCGGGATGAGCGAGCAGGAGACCTCGCGTGAGCGGAATCTCGGGCGAGGAGATCGTCAGGCCGTGGAGCGTGGCCACGAGCGTGAGCTCGGCGGATGCGGCGGCGAAGGTCGAGTCCTCCAGGCGCTCCAAGGCTCGCTCGAGGCGCTCGGGATCGCGGTCGAGCAGGCCATCGAAGTCAGTCTGCTCGGCACATATCTCCTGCAACAAGGCCAGTAGCGCCGCGTCGGAGCGCCCCATGCCCGCGCCGAGGCCACACCTGCGATCGCGCGCGTCGAGCAAGCCGCGCGAGAGCAGGTAGCGATCGAGCCCATCGAACGAGTGCAGCATGGCCGCCGCCGAAGGGTAGGCCTCGAGGCTGCGCAGCGATGGAAAGCGCTCGGCGATGTAGGCGTCGGTGAGCGGCTGGTAGCAGTACAGCGGCGAGGCTCCGCGCCCGCGCCCGGACTGGGTGGCCAGCTCGAACGGAACCTCCTGGCCGGCGAGCACGTCCGCGTGTAGGCGGGCGGTCGCCTGGGCGACGAACTCCGTGAGCGCGGCTTGCAGTTGGAGGGATCGCACGATTGGCTTTTCGCCGCAAGCGCAATCGCTCCTGCTAGGCGCAGCGACTCTTGCGGCTACGACGCGCGTAAAACGAGCGACTTGTGTCGACAGCGCGCGCAGGCCGGCCGAAACGCCGATGGGGCTAAGCCGCGGCCACTGCGAGCGCGTTGGCGACCGCGCCTTCGCAGTCCGCGCCAAGCCAGCGCTCTCCGTAAGAGCGCATGTCCTCGATGATCGGCAGCAGAGCCAAACCCTTTTCGGTGAGCGCGTACTCCACGCGCGGAGGCACTTCAGGAAAGGTGTGGCGCTCGACGATGCCCTCGTCCTCCAGCGCTCGCAATCTCAAGGACAGCGTGCGAGGACTGATCCCCGACAGGGAGCGCTCCAGCTCGCAGAAGCGTGAGCGTCCCTCAGCGAGGTCGCGTACAAGTAGGAGCGTCCACTTGCCGCACACCACTTCCGCGGTGCGACAAACGGGACAGGTCTCATCAACGGCCATTTCAAGCTTTACTTTACCAAGTGAAGTAGTGGAAGTAAGCCGAGCCGCACTCGCCATCCGATAAATCGGCACGAACCGCAAGAGAGATCCCACACGATCATCCCACACGATCCATGTGGCGTTCCGTCCGCATCCCGCACGAAACTGGGTCGCATGGACCAGACAGACAATCGCCAAGCCATCCTATCGGCTCTCCTGAGTGAGAATGGCTGGCGTGAGCGCGTTGTGGAGGAGTTCGTCTTTGGGGCGGGGGAACACGTCCGCGTTTCGTCAACGTTCCAGTTCGGACTCTCAGAGGAACTCTTGCGCTTATATCTGGGCAAGGGTGTCGAAGATCAAGTTCGACTATTCCTTCCAATAACAGCTCGCGAGAAGAGTCTATTGTTGAACTTCAACCTCCGAGGCCCGTCGGGAGAGGATGGCTTCTTGCTGCCTCGAGACCAGATCGGAGTCCTACGCGCCAACTATCTGATCGACACCTTCTGCCGAGCCGGACTGAATCGTACCCAGGCCGCCTCCATGCGCGACCTGCTCAAAGCGGTCTGCACGTTCTCGCCAACCTTGTTCTTCCATTTCCTGGCGGCGGCGGGCGGCGATCGCGATCGTGCTATCGCCGCGTACCTCTCTGATGGTCTCTCCTCCGTGGACCTTGCCCTTACCGTTGGGGAGAAGCAGGTCGCAGAGTGGGATGCGATGACCGACGGAGTACGCGGACCACTCATAGATTCCCTTCAAGAGCCGCCAAGCGACGTTAGTTCCTCAGAGAACGTCCTACTCGCATTGCCCGATATGGATGACCCACCGTGCAACACCGAGGAGATTGCCACGTTGCTGCACAGGTATAGCTGCATGGTCCGGCGGCTACATGCCATGGAAGCGGCCGACGCGCTAAGGGCGTTGGCCGATAGCGGACGCCGATGGATAATCATCGCGGAACTTGACGTGCCGATCGGCAGACGATTTGCCGTGGCACTGTCAGAAGATAGGCCGCTCGAGCTCCAACGCAACGGACGCTCAAGGCAACGCTTTGCGCTGGGAGATGCAGACAGGGCTCATTTGGAGGTACGTGTTTCCGACGCAAACGTTCATCTCGGTGGCAAGCCCATCTGTAGAGATCCCACTGGCGACCCAGTGGGTCCCGGTCATCTTGAGGCCATTCGATCTACCAATGAGGCAACCTCGCTCTACAGCTCGGTGCGTGAACGCCCTCGCTTTGCCGAAGTCGAAATCCAGTTGCGTTTGACGCGTGACCTGCGAGCAATTCCACTGTTTGTCGCAGCGCTAGGAGCAGTCGCCACAATCGTTACCCTGCTCTTGCCCACAGGCCCCGATCTCATACCAGCTCTGACTGTTATAGCGGTGCCGATAACCGTGGCCGCGGCCCTGCTGGCCGTACGGGAGCAGACGGCACTTGCTTCGCGACTCCAAGCATGGCCGCGTTCTGTCGTGGTCGCAACTACGACGCTGCTTTGGGTCGCCGTTCTAGTTCGCCTCTTGTGGATGGGCGCCACACTTCCACCTTGGCACCATCCGACTTAGCATCCAACCGGGCGATCCGTCAAACTCATCGCGCTATCGTCTTAAAAGGAGGTCATTGATATGGCAACAAACGGACCAAAAGGCGACGGACGCACCGGAGCGGTAAGAGGTCGAAGTCAAACCAAGAACGCCAAAACCGGCCTCTGGACCAAGCGGGACACAGCCACCGGACGTTTCATGAACGTCAAGAAGAGCGGCGGAACCTTCAAGGGCATCAAGCGCGAGCGCTAATCTGAGTTTGGCTCCGGCACCTTAGCTAACGGTCGCCGGAGTTCCCGACGGCATCGCGGGCTGTCGAGGCGCGGGCGGCTGGGACGGGATGTGCGGTCCCGGCGCGTCGGCGCCGTCGCGACGCGCCTGAGCCTGAGCGACGTCCGCCATCGTGGTGCTCTGGCGTCCGTCTGCCTGCAACAACAGCTTGAAGTCGTGGGGACTGCTCGCCACCTTGAGCGCTTCCTCGGTCGTTACGCGACCGGCCTTGACGTGGTGAAAGAGCGCCTGGTCGAAAGTCTGCATGCCGTAGTAGGCACCAGAGGAGATCGCCTCGCCGAGCTGGCCGGTCTGGTCGGGGTCGACGATCATGTCGCGCACACGGCCTGTCATGCGCAAGATCTCGCAGACCGCCACGCGTCCGCCTTGGGCGCCGGGGACAAGGCGCTGAGAGATAACTCCCCTAATCGTGCCCGCGATCATCGAGCGCGCCTGGTTGTGCTGATGGGGCGGGAAGAAGTCGAGCAGTCGGTTGATCGACTCGGCGGCGTCGACCGTGTGGACGGTGGACAACACGAGGTGACCGGTCTCGGCCGCCGAGAGGGCGGTGCGCACCGTCTCCTCGTCGCGCATCTCTCCTACCAAGATCACGTCTGGGTCCTGGCGCAACACGCGACGGAGGGCGCGCTCGAAGGACTTGGTATCCATGCCGACCTCGCGCTGGTTGATGACCGAGCGCTTATCTTCGTGGACGAACTCGATCGGGTCCTCGATCGTGACGATGTGCTTGTTCATCGTCACGTTCATGTGGTCGATCATGGCGGCCAGGGTCGTCGACTTGCCCGAACCGGTGGTGCCAGTGAGCAGGACGATGCCGCGCTCTTCCTCGGCCAGGTCACGCACTACGGAGGGCAGCGCCAGCTCGTCGATCGTCGAGATCTTGGCGGGGATCGCTCTACAGGCCAGCGAAGTGAGCCCCCGCTGGCGGAAGGCATTGACACGAAAGCGCGCAAGGCCCTCAATTTCGAAAGAGAAGTCGACCTCGTGGTCGTCGGTGAACTCCTTTAGCTTGACCTGGTCGTGGAGTAGCTCGTGCAGAGCGTGTTCGGTGTCATCGGCGCTGAGAGGGGCCGCCGCCGAATCCGGCCCGAGCGAGCCTTGGATGCGATACAGGGGCGGCGATCCAACCTTCAGATGCAGGTCCGAGCCTTTCTCGCCCACAAGCTTGCGCAGCGCTGCGTGCACGTCAAACATGCACGTTGCATCGGCTCCCTGTCCGGCCTACTTGAATCGCGAATGCCCGCTTGGACAGCGGCGCGAGGAGGACTGCGCGCTAAGCGACATCCCTCAGCTTTTGGGCCTCAGCAAGACTTTGCAGCTTCTTGAGCGACTGGTTCTCGATCTGACGAATGCGCTCGCGCGTGACATTGAACGTGCGCCCCACCTCGTCGAGCGTGCGGGGATGCTCTCCGCCCAAGCCGTAGCGCAGCTCCAAGACGCGGCGCTCGCGATAGGAGAGGTTCTCCAGCGCCTCGCGCAAAGCCTCCTTGGTAAGGATCTCCGCGGCACGCTCATACGGGGACTCGGCGCGCTCGTCGGCGATGAACTGGCCGAACTCGGACTCCTCCTCGTCGCCGACCGGCTTCTCCAGGGAGACCGGCGCCTGGGCGGAGCGCTTGATCGAGTCGACCTCTTCGGGGTCGATCCCGGTGACCTCGGCGATCTCATCGGCGGTGGGCTCACGACCCAACTCGGTCACGAGCTTGCGCTCGGCGCGACCGATCTTGTTGAGCTTCTCTACGACGTGCACCGGGATGCGGATCGTGCGCGCCTTGTCGGCCAAAGCTCGGGCGATGGCCTGGCGGATCCACCAGGTGGCGTAGGTGGAGAACTTGAAGCCCTTGCGGTAGTCGAACTTCTCCGCGGCGCGCACCAAGCCGAGCGTGCCCTCTTGGATCAAGTCGAGGAAGGGCAGGCCTTGGTTGCGATAGTTCTTGGCGATCGAGACGACCAGGCGCAGGTTCGACTCGACCATCTTCTGCTTGGCGTCGAGGTCGCCGCGCTCGATGCGCTTAGCCAAGTCCACCTCCTCTTGGGCGGTGAGTAGACGCACCTTGCCGATGTCCTTGAGGAACAACTGCAAGGAGTCGGTGGTCATGTCCGGCTTGAGATCCAAGGCGGTCTTGGCCTTGCGCCGGCCGCGCTTGTCGGGAGCGCGTTCCACTTGCGAGCCGGCGGCGGTGGCCGGATCGATGTCCTCGACAAGCTCGATCTCCGATTTCTCGAGGTAGCCGTGCAGCTCCTCCACATCGGACTCGTCCAAGTCGAGGTCCGAGGTCGCCGTGGAGATCTCGGCGAACGTGAGTACTCCAACCTGCTGACCCTTGGTGAGCAGGTTCTTGACCTCTTCCAGCTCTTGCAGTTCCACCACTGACATGCGTTTTTCCGTTTCCGTCGGGAGGCTCCCCGAGAGCGCATAACCCGCCACACGGGTCGCCTCGGGGTGCTGTTCGAGGACTACCTTAGCCGGGGATGTGGCCGAAACCCTCCCGACAGTACAGCTCAGATGTACCTGTCCATCCTAACGCTTCCTGACCCACGGCGAGGCGAAAAAGCACGCACCGTGCACGATCGATGCAGGTGCGCGATGATTGCAAGACCTTGAGCACACGCGAGACCGACAACTCCGAGAGCCGTCCAGAGAACCCCGTGGAGGGCGGTGTCCTGGCGGCGCTACCGCGCACCAGGCCGCAAAGGGTCAGTGCTCGCCGGGCCGCGGCGCGGCAGCGAACGAGCAAGGCGGACTCCGAGACGACCGACTCGGCGCCCGCACGGAAGGCTCCCAAGACCGCCGCGTCGCCGAAGATCGCTCGGAAGGCAACCCCGGCCGCACCGGCAGCAGAGAAGACCCCTTCGGCCAAGGCGAAGCCCAAGACGGCCACGCCCAAGCCCGCACCCGCAAAGGCCGCCCCCAGAGCCAAGAAGGCCACCTCCGCGAAGAAGCCCGCCGAACCGCTGGCCCCGAAGCAGGGCTACGAGCCCGAGGAGGAGGTCGAGCTGGGCAAGACCGTAAATCCACCCAGCGGCGTTGAGTTGGTGGAGTCGGTAGCGGACATCTTTGGCGAGCTCGCCAACTCGAGCCTGGCCGCGGGCGGACGCATCCTCAAGGACGCCTTCTCGCTGCTGCGACGTCCCTAGAAGGCGTCGGCCGAGCCTGTATACTGCGCCGACGCCGAGTTCTTGCGGCCCAGGTCGCAAGGAACGGGGGACCCAATGCACACCGGCAGCTTCGATGTGGAGCCGGCGGTGTGCGGGGGCGAATCGGTCTGTTTTCAGACCGTAGCGCGGCAATAGCGCGAGCCCGTCAGCTCACCCCGTAGGCGACGCTTCATATGAACCGAACGTTTGCGAACAAGACGCTGCTTGCCGTGGCCATTGCGCTCCTGAGCGCCGGTGCACAGGTTCCCGTCGCGCTCGGCGCGACTGGAGGCGCCACGGCGCCCAGTGGCGCCACGGGTACACCCACCACTCCCCACGGCGCACAGATCGCGACATGGTTCGGACCGGGCTTCTATGGTCAGAAGACGGCTTGCGGACAGACCATGAGCCCCGTCATCGTGGGCGTGGCTTCGCGAACACTGCCATGCGGGACGCTTGTCTTGGTCAACTACAAAGGCCACCGTCTCACGGTCCCCGTGATCGATCGAGGCCCCTACTCCAACGGCGCCACCTGGGACTTGACCTGGGGAGCGGCAAGCGCGCTCACGATCGCGGACACGGTGCGCGTAAAGACGAAGGTCGTAGGCAAAGCGCCGAACACCCCTTTGCTGGGAGTACCGGCCGAAGCGATGCCGAGCCCCGAAGCGCTTGCCGCCGGCGGCACCGCAGCCGCTTGATTTACCGCAGCCGCCGCTTGATTTAGATCAGCCGGCTGGAGATCAGCCGGCTGGCGGAGGATCGGTGTGGGCGATCGAACGCCCCGTGGCCCGCGCCGAATAGACGCCCAGGTCGGCACGAGCCGCCAGAGCGGGCGCCTCGGTGCCGTCGTCGGGGCAGACGGCGATGCCGATCGCGACCTCCATCGGCACACCGCGATGGGAGGCAGATGTGCGCACGAGCCGAGCCAAGCGCTCGGCGAGCATCCGCGCGCCAGTGCCGTTGGTCTCAGGCGCCACGAGCCAGTAGCGACCGAGCGTCTCGCGGGAGAGGTGGTCGCTTGCCCGCATACCTTGGCCGAGCGCGCCCTCGACCTTGGCGACCAGGCCGTGCAAATCGTGGGGAGTCTCGGAGCGCTCGAGCTGGGCCACGTCGACGATCTCGACCAACAGGACCGCGAACGGGAGCCCGTCCTCGGCGTGGCGGGCAAGCAGGCGTCCCACCGAGGAGACCCAGGCTGAAGGTCCCTCTTCGCGGCGCACGTCCCTGATCTCGATCTCCGGTTGAAGCGGTTGGACGGTAGCCATGGGCTCCGCCATGGCGCCCGGCGCCTGCTCGTCGACGAGTTTGGTAGGCACGTGCTCGCCCACAGACGAGACGACAGATTGGAAAGCAGCGGCGGGGTCGGAGTCGGAGGCCGACTCTGTGCGCGAGGACCGGGTGGGTGCAGGCGGGGTACGCCGCTCACCGACGGGCCGCCCCAACGAACCAGAAGCGGGAGCGCCGGAGACCGGTGTGCTGGGCGCAGGAACGTCGTGGACCGGGGGGCCGGGCGCGGGCGCGGCAGAGGCCGGCGGATTGCCGGGCGCGGACGGAGAAGGCGCACCGCCGGGCACGGAGGGCGCGAGCATCGCCACCGTCGAGGACACCTCGGCCAGTCGCTCGGAGAGAGCTGCCAGGCGGGTGGCATCGGGAGCAACGAGCTCCTCGTGCAAGGTCTCCCAGAGCACGTCGCACAGCTGCTGAGCCGCGCGCGCGCCGCGCCTCAGCCGCTCGAGCGCGGCCGCTTCGGTCGAAGAGTTGGGTAGGTCTCTCACAGGACGTTGATATCAGCAGCGAAGGACAAGACGCAGCCCCATCGACAGGGCTGGCTGCGCTCTTTACGCAAACAGCGCACATCCGATCAACGGGCCAGAGACGGCCCTGCGTGCGCGGCAGGCCGCCGGAGCAACATACGCGCCACGCGTGCTCGTGAGCCGACGCTCGGAGTCGAGGCGCGGTCGGACCGGGCCCGAGCGCATATAGCCTTGAAGGGTGGGCCGCAAGCCGAAGATCGCGGAGGTGTCTGAGCTGGCGGACCACACCACCGAAGACCCTGTGAGCGGAGCGATGCGCTCGGTGCAGGCGGCGGACGTGACGATGCCGACGGCAGAGCTCGAAGGATTGTGGACGCCCACACACTTGGAGCGACTGGCGCGCACCTATTGGCGCTTTATCGCGCGAGCGACGCTGGGCCTCGTGCGGGTGCTCTACGACGACTCGGGACACTCGGTGGTGCTCCTCGCGCGCCCCTTGAAGTTGCTCACGTTCGATGTCCCCGAATACGAGCTGGACGACGAGCGCGGAGTCGTGCGCTGGCGCATCAAGCGCGGCCTGCTCGTCGCCCGCAGCGGGCGCGGCGGCCACGGCCATCTGCAGATCGACGTTCGCAGACTGGCGGAGGCGACACCGGGCGAGGCCAAGCTCCAGGTGGAGGTGGAAGTGGCGAACTTCCACCCCGCGATCGCCTCAGGGTTTGGGCGCCGCGTGTACAACGCCACCCAGGCCAAGATCCACGTGTTCGTGACCCACGGCTTCCTGCGCTCGCTGGCGCGCTTGGATCTGGCCGAGTCTCAGGTGGGCCGGCTTGTGCCTACCCGAAGCGAGCGTCGCCACTGAGGGCGCGCAGCTTGGCACGGTCGTGAGTAGCGCGAATGCGGCGCACGGTGCCCGAGCGCGAGCGCGTGACCAAAGATTCAGTGGTGGCTCCGCCGGCACTGGGATAGCGCACACCTTGTAGGACGTCTCCGTCGGTGATGCCGGTGGCCGAGAAGAAGACGTCGTCGCCGGCGACCAGGTCGTCGCGGGTCAAGACACGCTCCAAGTCATAGCCTGCGTCCAAGGCGGCTGAGCGCTCCTCATCGTTGCGCGGCCACAGCCGTCCCAGTAGCTGACCCCCCAAGCACTTGATGGCGGCCGCCGAGATAACTCCCTCGGGGGTACCTCCTATCCCCCACAGGAGATCGACCGGAGAGCGCTCGGTGACGGCCAGCAGAGAGGCCGAGACGTCGCCGTGTGGAATCAAGCGCACACGCGCGCCGGCCTCGCGGATCTCGCGGATCGCCTCCTCGTGGCGGGGACGGTCAAGCACGACCACGATCACATCCCCGAGCGGACGGCCCTTGCGCTCGGCGATCAGCTTGACCGTCTCAGACAGGGGACGGTCAAGGTCAAGCAGATCGGCGATCTCGGGACGACCGGCCATCTTTTCCATGTAGACACAAGGGCCCGGGTCGAACATGGTGCCCTTGCTCGACAGGGCGATCACGGCCAAAGCGGAGGGCATCCCGTGGGCGGCCAAAGTGGTCCCCTCCAGAGGATCGACTGCGATGTCCACCTCAGGGGGGAGCCGTCGCCGATGCGCTCGCCGTTGTAGAGCATTGGCGCCTCGTCCTTCTCTCCCTCGCCAATCACCACGGTGCCATCCATCGCCACGGAATGCAAGGCGTAGCGCATACCGTCGACGGCGGCTTGGTCGGCCGCCTCCTTATCGCCCATACCTACAAGCGGCGCGGCGGCCAAAGCCGCGAACTCGGTCACCCGGACGAGCTCGAGCGCGAGGTTGCGGTCAGGGCGCGTCGACGGGGAGGACGGTGCGGGAGACAAATCTGGGTTCATCGAGACGAAAACCTACACGAGCAGGCTAGGATGCCGACGATGAGCGAAATCGGATTCGTCGGACTGGGCAAGATGGGCGGAAACATGGTGCACCGCATCCGACGCGACTCCGAGCACGAAGTAGTCGCTTTCGACTTCGACAAGGGGGCGGTCGCCCAGGCCGTCAAGCACGGAGCTCGCGGCGCTACCTCGCTGGCCGACATGGTCAAGAAGCTGAAGGCGCCGCGCATGGTGTGGATCATGGTGCCGGCCGGCGATCCCACACAGGAGACCGTGGACAAGCTGGCCAAGCTGCTGGAGAAGGGCGACACGATCGTCGACGGCGGCAACTCGAAGTGGGTCGATGACAAGCGACGCTCAAAGGAACTAGCCAAGCAGGGCATTCGCTACGTGGACGTGGGCGTATCCGGCGGCGTTTGGGGTATCGAGGTTGGCTACTGCATGATGGTCGGCGGCCCTGCAGCCGCGGTCAAGCAGCTTTCACCGATCCTCGACGTGCTGGCGCCCGAGACCAGCACCGACAGCGTGCAGGCCATCGGCGAGCGGGGCTGGCTGCGCTTCGGCGGAGCGGGCGCGGGGCACTACGTGAAGATGGTGCACAACGGTGTGGAGTACGGCTTGATGCAGGCCTACGCCGAGGGCTTCGACGTGTTTGACGCATCCGAGTATGAGCTCGATAACGCCAAGATCGCCCACCTTTGGAACCAAGGCTCGGTCGTGAGGTCTTGGCTTTGCGAACTGGCGGCCAGGGCATTCGAAGCCGACGGCAACGAGCTTGAGAAGATCGAGGGCTGGACCGCGGACTCCGGCGAGGGACGCTGGACGATCGAGGACGCCACCGCCAACGACGTGCCTACGCCCGTGATCACGGCTTCGCTGTATGAGCGCCTGTCCTCCAGAGGAAACGGCGAGTTCGCACACAGGGTGCTGGCCGCCTTGCGCAACCAGTTCGGGGGACACGCCGTGAAGGCGAGCCCTGCGGCCGCAAACTCGAGCGCCGCCAAGACGGGACGCGGCGCTGGCAAAGGCTCGGAGCCGAGCGGGAAGCGCCGGTAGGCGCAGATGGCGGCCGTCGCGACGACCGCGTCGGAGGAGAACCCGCTGACAGCCGGTTTGGAGCGCCTGCCGGTGGCGCCAACCACGCTCGTGATCTTCGGCGCCACGGGCGACCTGGCTCGCAGAAAGCTTTTGCCCGCGCTGTACAACCTGGCGCACGAGGGAGCCCTGCCCGAGCGCTTCCACTTGGTGGGGGTGGCGCGCCGGGAGAAGGAGAACGAGGACTACCGCGCGGAGTGCGAGCGGGCGATCAGACAGTTCTCGCGCAGAGTGCCCGACGAGGATGTGCTGAAGCGTTTGTTGGAGCACGCCAAGTACGTGCAAGGCACTTTCGACGATGAGCGGGTGTACGCGAAACTCGAAAAGACGCTCGACCGTTTCGAGGAGAAGGCGGGCGAACCGCTGAGTAGAGCCTTCTACCTGTCGACCGCGCCTTCGTTCTTCCCGGTGATCGTGCGGGCCCTCGGCAAGCAGGGCCTCGACCGCCATGAGGGAGCGGACGTGAGAGTGGTGATCGAGAAGCCTTTTGGAACGTCGCTTGAGGAGGCGCGCGAGCTCAACCGAACGGTGCTCAGCGTGTTCGAGGAGCAACAGGTGTTCAGGATCGACCACTACCTGGGCAAGGAGACAGTGCAGAACATGATGGCGTTCAGGTTCGCCAACGGCATGTTCGAGCCACTGTGGAACCGCAACTACATTGACCAGGTCCAGATCACCGCCGCCGAGGACATCGGCATCGGCACGAGGGCCGGCTACTACGACGATGCGGGCGCCTTGAGGGACCTGATCCAGAATCACATGCTGCAGCTGCTGTGCCACGTGGCGATGGAGCCGCCGGTCAGCTTTACCGCCGATGAGGTGCGCAACGAGAAGGTCAAGGTGCTGCAGTCGATTGCCGAGCCGATCGAATCTGAGATCGACCAGATGGCGGTCAGGGCACAGTACGCCAAGGGGCACGCGGGCGGTGAGGACGTGGCGGGCTACCTGGAAGAGCCGGGTATACCGCCCGACTCGACGACGGAGACGTTCGCGGCGATTCGTCTGGAAGTGGACAACTGGCGCTGGGCGGGAGTGCCGTTCTATCTGCGCACCGGCAAGCGGCTGGCTCGCAAAGTGACCGAGATCGCGGTGACCTTGAAGCCGGTGCCGCACTTGACCTTCAGCCAAGACGGCTCGCTGGGGGTGCTCCCCAATCAGCTGATCCTCACGCTGCAACCCAACGAGGGCGTGTCGTTGCGTCTGGGCGCCAAGATCCCGGGCTCGCGAATGGTGATCAGACCGGTGCACATGGAGTTCTTGTATGGCACGGCTTTCCTGTCGCAGTCGCCGGAGGCCTACGAGCGCTTGATCACCGACGCGATGAGAGGCGACGCAACGCTGTTCACCAGAGACGACGAGGTCGAGGCGCAGTGGCGCATCTGTGACCCGATCCTCAAATATTGGGAGTCCAGCCACCCGGACACACCGGGGCCGCACGTAGCTGGGATACCTCAATACGAGGCAGGTTCCCAGGGACCGGCCGAGGCGGACGAGATCCTGCGACCCGAGCAGTCTTGGCGCGCGATCTGATGGGATCGCGGTGAGCGTCGCATCAGGGCCCCTGCCCGATGCGGTGTGGAGCGCGCAAGGCACGACTCCCGACGCGATCGAAAGCGCGCTGCGCAATTTGGTCAAGGAGCGCCACGGCGAAAGCGGAGGGCTTGCGCCTTCACGCGCTTTGAACATGATCGTGTTCGTGGAGAGCGCGTACAGCGGGGAGATCGCCAACCGACTGGCAAGCGTCGGGCGCTATCACGCCTCGCGCCTGGTCGTGCTCTCCTATGAGGCGAGCCGCACTCGCTTGGACGCGCGGGCGGTCGTCGCAACCGACACCGAACCTCAGCACGGCGAGCTGGGATTGCTGCGCGAGACGGTGACCGTCGAGATTGGCGAGCGTCATTTGGACGACCTGGTGACGATCGTGGACCCACTCGTGGTGACCGATCTGGCGACATTGCTGTGGTCCCCGCACGGGCATCCGGAGGCGGTGGACGAGCTGTTGGCTCTCTCCCAGGCCATCCTGTTGGATTCGCTCGATGACCCCTCTTGGCGCTCAGCTTTGGAGAGGGCCTGCGCGCTGCGCAAGCGGGCCTACGTGGTGGACTTGGCGTGGCTGCGCAGCACGCCTTGGCGCGAGCGGGTAGCGGCCGCATTTGACTCTCCCACGATGCGAGCCGAGCTGAGCCGGATCGAGACGGTCTCGGTGCGCCATCATCCCGACTCGACCGTGGCCGCGATGATGCTGGTCGGCTGGCTGGGTTCGCGTTTGGGATGGGAAATGAGTCCGCTGAGAGCAACAGGCGCGGTCTTGACGGGTAGCGCCGCTATCGCCCACGCAGGCGGCGACGTCGATCTAAGCGAAGGCATGAGCGCACAAGCGCACGCGAGTGCAGCGCACTCGATCGCGATCAAACTGGAGCAGGCGCCCGAGCAGACGGTCCCGGGAATTGAGAGCTTGGCCGTGTGCACCACTAGCGGGCGACGCTTGGGGCTCAAGCGGGGCACGGGCGGGTTGCGAGCTCGCAGTCGCGACGAGGAGGGTCGCGAACGGGAATGGACGATCTTGGGAGCCTCTCGCGGAGAGAGCGGCATCTTGGGCGAGGGCATCAGGCAGTCGCTGTTGCGCGACCCCACATATGGGCCTGCACTGGCGGCAGCCGAGGCGATGACGCCTTAACCTTCTACAGTGGCGAGGCGAAGCTATGGCAACGATCGCGCAACGCGACCCCATCGCTCCCCCACTCCCCATCGGCTCTGAGCCGAAGGAGGCACTGGCGGCGCTGCAAGCCGTCAGAGAGCAGACGCTCGCGCTGGTCGGCCATCTGAGCGAGTCACAGCTTGAAGGGGTTCTCTCCCCGATCATGAGCCCACTTGTGTGGGACCTGGCGCACATCGCCGCCTACGAGGACCTGTGGCTGGTCCATCGCCATGGCGGCCGGGATCTTTTGAGAGGAGACCTGGCCGAGCTGTACGACGCTTTTGAGACACCGAGGTCTGTGAGGGGGGAGGTGAAGTTGCTCGTGCCCGACGAGGCACGCCGCTATCTGAAAGACGTACGCGATCGAACCGAAGAGATCATCACAACGGTCGGAATCGGAGACGGGACTGTGTATGAGATGGTGCTGCGCCACGAGCTCCAGCACACCGAGACGATGCGCCAGACAATGGCGCTCGCAGGACTGCTACCCGCCGGCGAGCCCACGCTGGGAGCCTTGGGCGGCCAGAGACCTGGGTCACGGTTCCGGCCGGCCCGTTTGAGATGGGCGCTGGGACCGACGTGTTCGCCTATGACAACGAGCGTCCTCGCCACACCGTCGAGTTGCCCGCCTTCCAAATCGCCGCCCGTCCCGTCACAAACGCAAGCTGGGCTCGCGTCATGAGCGGCTCGCCGGACGGACACCCCGACGCGCCCGTTTGCCACGTGAGCTGGTTCGAAGCACATGAATTCGCCGAGGCGCAGGGTGCGCGACTGCCGAGCGAGGCCGAGTGGGAGAAGGCAGCCTCACTGGGATTGCTTACAGGTGTGGGCGAGGTGTGGGAGTGGACCAACAGCCATTTCAACGGGTACAAGGGCTTCGTGGCTCATCCCTATAAGGAGTATTCGGAGGTGTTCTTCGGTGAGGACTACCGTGTCCTGCGGGGTGGATCATGGGCGACCAGTCCACGCGTGAAGACGAACACGTTCCGCAACTGGGACCTACCGGTTCGCAGCCAGATCTTCAGTGGCTTGCGCCTGGCCAAGGACGTGGTTTGATGGTGTGCCCGGCCGGCTCGCCCCGGCATAGCGAAAGGACAAAGTGATGGAGCCCGTCACAGATCCGCCATGTGAAGCACTCGAGCAGAGCACGATCACAATCGACTCCTACCTGCACGAGGGCCAGGAGCGCTCGCTAGCCGACGATGTGCTCGACGGGCTGACGAAGCCCTTCAAGGAGCTGCCGCCCAAGCACTTCTATGACGCCCGCGGGGCGGAGCTGTTCGACCAGATTTGCGAGCTGCCCGAGTACTACCCGACGCGCACCGAGCGCTCGATCCTGCAACAGGCGGCCGAGCGACTCGCGCGCACGACCGCCGCCGAGGAGCTTGTGGAGCTGGGCTCAGGGACCGCCGCCAAGACGAGGGTCTTGATCGACGCGCTGCACAAGGCCGGAACCCTGAAGCTGTACATCCCCGTGGACGTGACCGAGAGCATGGTGCGCGACTGTGCGCGAGAGCTGACCGAGGAGTTCCCGGGTTTGCGCGTGCACGGCGTGATCGGCGACTTCGAACGCCATCTCGACCGGGTACCGGTGGCCGAGGGACCAAGGGTGGTGGTGTTCTTGGGAGGCACGATCGGCAACTTCCCGCCCGGTTCGCGCCGGCGCTTCTTGCGCGAGATCGCAAAGTTGCTTGGACCCGAAGACCATCTGCTGATGGGCACCGACCTGGTCAAGGACCCGGAGATACTGACGCAGGCTTACGACGACGCGCAAGGTGTCACGGCCGAGTTCAACCGCAACCTGCTGAGGGTGCTCAACCGCGAGCTGCAGGCCGACTTCGATCCCGAGGATTTCGAGCACGTGGCCCTGTTCGACCGCGAGCATGAGTGGATCGAGATGCGCTTGCGGGCTCGCCGTGCCCACACCACAACGGTGCGCGACCTGGGCCTGTCGGTGCACTTCGAGGAGGGCGAGGAGATGCGGACCGAGATCAGCGCCAAGTTCACCCAGGAGCGAGTCGAGGACGATCTATCGGCGGCAGGCCTTGAGATCGTGGATTGGCTGACCGACCCTCAGGAGCTGTTCGCCATCACACTGTCCCGCCCGTCGCCAGGCGCCGAGGGCGTCTAGCTGAGACGGGCACGACCCTTTCCTCCCCACCTCCGCTCCCTGTTCGCCCAAGAGCATCGGAAGGGCGACTGGCGGTAGGGTCTGCTCCTATGCAGATCGACGGAAGCGGGGCACTAGTCGTAGGCGGCGCATCGGGACTCGGCGAGGCGACCGTCAGGCGATTGCACGAGCTTGGCGCCAAGGTCACGGTCGCCGACGTCAACGCGGAGAAGGGCCAAGCGCTCGCTTCGGAGTTGGGCATCGAGTTTGCCCCGTGCGATGTGCGCGAGGAGAGCCAGGTCCAAGCCGCGATCGAGCGCGCCGCCACCGCCGAGGGTGGCTTGCGCATCGCCGTGTGTTGTGCGGGCATCGGTTGGGCCCAGAAGCTGGCCGGATCAAGGGTCCACACCCTTTGCTGCCGTTCGAGACGACGATCCAGATCAACCTGATCGGCACCTTCAACGTCCTGCGCTTCGCCGCCACCGCGATGATCGAGGCCGAGCCCGCTGAGGATGGCGAAAGAGGAGTGTGCGTCAACACGGCCTCGATCGCGGCCTACGACGGGCAGATCGGCCAGATCGCCTATGCGGCGTCCAAGGGCGGGATCCTCGGCATGACTCTGCCGGCCGCGCGCGACCTAGCGGGGCAGGGCATCCGCGTGAACACGATTGCCCCAGGCCTGTTCGACACACCCCTGCTTGCAGCCCTGCCCGAGGAAGCCCGCCAGAAGCTCGGCGCCGGCGTGCCTTTCCCCCAGCGCCTGGGTGCCCCCGCCGAGTACGCCAAGCTTGCCTGTCACATCGTTGAGAATCGGATGCTCAACGGCGAGGTGATCCGCCTGGACGGCGCCTTGCGGATGCCTCCGCGCTGAACCTGCTCAGCTGGGAAGCTCCGGCCAGTCGATCCGCCGCCCGAGCTCTGCGGTGCCGTAGTCGATAAGAGCGCTGCGCTCGATCGGCTCATACTCCCCTTCGCGCAAACCAAGCCAGTGGACGACGCGCTCAAGCGGGTCGACGATCAACACCTCGTCAACCTGGTGGACGGCGTAAAAGGGCAGCTTCTTCCACGTCTCGTCGCCGGGCGAGACGATCTCAACCGCTACCGCGACAGTCGAATAAAACAGCTCATCGGGGCCGGGCCGGTGCAGACCACCGTCGGGTATCCGATAGTTATCTTCGTCGCCGATGTTGAAGTCCCCCATCGCTGGAACCAATCCCGCCGCGACAGCCAGAGGTCCAAGCAGTTCAGCCAATTGCTGCTGGATCCGGTGATGGCGACCATGCGGACTGGGGTTCATGTGCAACACCCCATCCCACATCTCGTCGCACCCATCCAGGCCAAGACAGCGCCGACGCTCCAGCAGCGACTCGATCTCCACAGGAAGCGGATCGAGTACGACAAGCGGCATGATGCCGAGTCTAGTACGCCATAGCGCTGAAGACAAGACGCTGCATTCTCAGATGCGGGTGACCATGCTTCCACATCCTCTTATCCGACCGCTTGGCCCAGACGGGACAGAGTTGGCCCCTCGTGCCGTCTAGCCCCAGAGCCAGGCCGGCGCGCTCAGCTGTTGCGCACCGGCCTTGGTTCTCGTTTATGCGAGCCGTTCCACCAGCATTGCCATGCCCATGCCGCCGGCGACACACATCGACTCGATGCCGAACTTGCCGCCCTTGGTCTCCAAGTTGTTGAGCAGGGTGGTCATGATGCGGGCACCGGTCATGCCAAACGGGTGACCAAGAGCAATCGCGCCACCGAACGGGTTGAGCTGCTCTTCGGTGATCCCCAGCTCGTCCATACAAGGCACGATCTGGGCGGCAAAAGCCTCGTTGATCTCGACCACATCGATGTCCTCGATTTTCTTGCCCGTGTTCTCAAGGAGCTGTTTGATCGCCGGAATCGGACCAAGGCCCATCACCTCCGGGCGAATAGCGGCGACCGTCGAGGCGATGATGCGAGCCTTCGGCTGTAGGCCGAGCGCGGACGCCTTCTCTTCTGACATGACCAGGACAGCGGCAGCCCCATCGTTGAGCGGGCAGGCGTTGCCAGCTGTCACGGTCCCGTCCGGCTTGAACACAGGCTTCAAGGCCGCCAGCTTCTCAAGCGTCGTGCCCGGTCGCGGCCCGTCGTCCTTGGTGAGGACCGTCTCGGGCACGTCGATCTCGTTGCCCTCCTTATCCACGTCTTTGTGGGCAGGCACGGTGACCGGAATGATTTCCTTATCGAAATGGCCGCTGGCCTGGGCCTCAACCGCGCGTGTCTGGGAGATGAGCGCCCACTCGTCCTGGGCCTCGCGCGAGACTTTGCGTTCGTCGGCCACGTTCTCGGCGGTCATGCCCATCGGGATGTACACGTTGTAGAGCGAGCCCTCCGAGCCGTCCACCAAGGGGTGGAACTCGAACTGGGCGCTGCCGCGTCCCGCGCGCGAGACGGCCTCGACGCCGGCCGAGATGTAGGTGTCGCCCTCGCCCGCTTTGATTGCGTGGAAGGCCATCCTGATCGTCTGCAGCGAGGAGGCGCAGAAGCGGTTAACGGTCGTTCCCGGGACGCGATAATCGATTCCGGCGATCAAGCTGGCGATGCGCCCGATGTTGTAGCCCTGCTCACCCTCCCCGTAGCCGCAGCCCATCATCACGTCGCCGATCGAGGTCTGCTCCACCTGCGGGTTGCGCTCCACGATCGCCTTCAGCGGGATCGAGGCGAGGTCATCGGCACGTACGGACTTGAGCGACCCCTTCACGGCCCGCCCGATGGGCGTGCGGATGGCGTCGACGATCACAGCTTCAGGCATTTGGGGCAATCTCCTTGGTTGAGGGAACCGGGAGACTATAGGTCGAGTCTGCTCACGCCCAACTCGTCGAAGCCCACGTGGTGGGCGAGCTCGTGGCGCACAGTCTTGGTGACCTGTTCACGCAAGAGCTCGGGATCGTGGCCGAAGTCACGCCGGATCGTGTCCCTGAAGATCACAATGCGGTCGTGCACGTCGTCGCGCGCCACCGTGGCGCCTTGGTAGAGCCCGTAAGCGCCGCGGGCGCGACCCCCGTCGGAGATCACGACCGCCACATGAGCCAGTGCGTTACGCAACAGGTCGGGCAAGTCGTCCAAGGCGTCGCGCACGAGCTCTTCGAAGTCCTCGTCGTTGAGCGGATCGAGCGCCATGAACTCCGCTTCGTCGGGATCGACGATGAGCCCTTCGCGGGCTAGCTCCTCGGAGTGGCGCACCAGCTCTTCAAACTCGTCCTCGGACTCGGGGTCGCGCCAGCCGGCCAGGTGCACCGCCACGAAGGCGACCGCGCCCGTGAGCACGCCAATCATCAGCGCACCCAACACGATCTCCTCGACCCCCCTCACGAAGGGGATGTTGCTGAAGCCCTGGCCCACAACCAGCACGATGAGGCCCAGGGCCAGGGCGAGGAAGGCGGCAATCGCGACACGACGAGTGTTGCCGAAGGCGCTTGGCGACCTCGACGCACGCATCCCGACTCCTACTTCAACGTACGGGCGATCACGAGCCTCTGGATCTCGTTCGTGCCCTCGTAGATCTGGGTGATCTTCGCGTCTCGCATCATGCGCTCCACTGGGTACTCCTTGACATAACCGTAGCCACCCAGGACCTGCACGGCCTCGACGGTCACCGACATCGCCGTGTCTGAGCAGAACACCTTGGCCATCGAGGAGTACTTGGCGCGCTGAGGATGACCCTGGTCTGCCATCGCGCAAGCCTTGTAGAGCAGCTCGCGCGCGGCCGCAGTTTTGATTTCCATGTCGGCGAGCTTGAACTGGATACCTTGGAACTCGTTGATCGCTTGGCCGAACTGCTTGCGCTCGCGCGCGTAGGCGACCGCATAGTCGGTTGCTCCTTGGGCGATCCCGACCGCTTGGGCGCCAGCGCCGAGACGTGTGCGCTCCAGCGTGCCCAAGGCCACGCGCAGGCCCCGTCCGACCTCGCCGATCACGTTCGCTGCGGGCACTCGCACGTCCTCGAAGATCGGCTGGCCGGTCGGCGAGGCCCTGATGCCGAGCTTGTGCTCGAGCTTGCCCACGCTGAAGCCCGGCCGGTCGGCCTCGACCACGAACGCGGTGATTCTTTTGCTCTCGCGGTCGGTGACAGCAAAGACGATGTAGAAGTCGGCGATACCTAGATTGGAGATCCAATTCTTGGTGCCGTTAACGACCCATTCGTCTCCGTCCTGCACGGCGGTCGTCTGCATCCCAGCCGGATCGGAGCCCGCTTCGGGCTCGGACAAGGCAAACGCGGGCGACCACTCGCCGCTGGCGCACTTCGGCAAGAAGCGCTCCTTGAGCTCGTCCGAGCCGAACAACTGGATCGGCAGGGTCCCCAGCTCCTGCACCATCAAGATCAGGGCGCAGGCCGCGTCCACCTTGGCGATCTCCTCGACCCCCATGTTGAGCATCAAAGTGCCGGTGCCGGTACCGCCGTACTCGGTCGGAAACGGTAGCCCCAAGATGTCCTGCTCGGCGAGTACTTTGCGGATGTCCCACGGATACTCGGCCTGCTCGTCGATCTCCGCCGAGCGTGGCGCAATCTTCTCCTGGGCGATCTGTTTGATCGTGGCGCAGAAGTCGAGGTGCTCTTGGGGGATCGTGTAGGTATCGCTAAGGATCTCTTGCATCGTTTGATCCTAGTCGTCCCGCTAGTCTCTTGCTCCGATGCGCAGCCCGCAGACCGACATCGACCCGGCGCAGCTCGTCGATTTGCTTGAGCGCGACGAGCAGGTGCAGGTGGTGGACGTGCGCGAGCCTTATGAGCGCGAAGCCGGCCACATCGCCGACACGCGCCACATACCTATGGTTGAGCTCACTTCGCGTGCGGCGGAGATCGATCGGGAGCTACCGGTCGTCTTCTACTGCCGCGTGGGCTCACGCTCGGACATGGCCGCCCAAGCATTCAGAGCATCCGGCTACAAGGCCCTGTCGATGCGGGGCGGCCTGGTTCGCTGGGCCGATGAAAATAGGCCGCTCTCGCCCGAGGGCGGAGTTGTGGCGAACCACTGAGCGGCTGGGCCGGCGCTCGCAACTCCACCAGTCCATTTCACCCAGACCAAAGGAGACCCCTATGGAGGCATCGTCCGAGTACCCCAAGGTGATTGCCGGCGAGGGCTATGCCGTCGCGCCCGACCTCGACGCCCTGGGCGAAGGCTACGGCTTTCGCAAGCTACGTAAGGGCTTGGGCGTGACCGCGTTCGGCGTCAACGTGATCTCGATGCCGCCCGCCTATGAAACGGGCTCGCACTACCACGACGAGCAGGAGGAGCTCTACTTCGTGCACGAGGGCACGATCGAGATGGAGTTCGGCGACGGCTCCACCCATCGCATCTCCGAGGGAGGCTCGGCGCGCGTGGACGCTGCCACTCTGCGCAAGGTACGCAACGTGGGCGAGGGCGATGCCGTCTACCTGTGTGCGGGCGGCAAGGACGGTTATGTCGGGCGCGACGGCAAAATGCCCGACGGCGAGAGCCGTATCAGCGGGCCTCCCGGGGCGGCTTGACTCGACCCGGCGGGACCTCCCGGGCGGCCTGACTCCGACCCCGGCGGGACCTCCGGGGCGGCCTGACTCCGACCCTGGCCGGGCCTCCCGGGGCGGCTTGGCCCCGGGGGCGCCTAGCCCCGACCTTGACGCGCGGCGGCGCGCTGAACGATCGCGACGGCCTGCTCGGGGCTCTCAGCAATCTGGATCAGATCGATGTCACCCGGCGAGATCTTGCCCTCGGGGAGCATCGTGGAGCGCAGCCAGTCGAACAGGCCATCCCAGTATCGGCTGCCCAGGAGCACGACCGGGAAGTGCAGGATCTTGCCGGTCTGAATCAACGTCAGCGCCTCGAACAGCTCGTCCATCGTGCCGTAGCCGCCGGGCAGCACGATGAAGGCGCACGAGTAGCGCACGAACATGACCTTGCGCGTAAAGAAGTAATGGAAACGCAGGGAGATGTCCACATAGGGGTTAAAGCGCTGCTCGAAAGGCAGCTGGATGTTCAACCCGACCGACGTCGCTCCCACATCGCGGGCCCCTTGGTTGGCGGCCTGCATCACACCTGGACCGCCGCCGGTGATGATCGCGAAGCCGGCCTGACCGAGCATCCGCGCGACCGCGCGCGCCTGCTCGTATCCGGGGTCCTCGGGCGCGGTTCGCGCAGAGCCGAACACGGACACACCGCGCCCGATGTGAGCCAGAGCAGCGAACCCCTCCCCCATCTCCTTGTGCATCCGCTCCAGGCGCTGCTCGTCGGTGTGGACACTTTCAAGGACCGCATGCTCGGCTCCCAGGAGCTCCTCATCGGAGGTCTTGGGAGTACGCACCGCCATCAGTAGAGAAGTTCCTTGACGTAGCGCTGGTGCAGACGTCCGAGCGCGGTCTTTTCGGGATGGAAGCCGATCGCGTTGAAGGCATAACCGGTGACCGGCGCCCAGGCGACGATGAAGTACACGCCCAGCAGTAGCGCCGCGGTGCGTAGGCGGGTCGAAGTCGAGAGCGCCGCGAGCGGCAACACCCACAGCACGTACCACGGCAATACCCAGGCGAGCGTGACGAGCAGGGCAATCGACGCCCAACCCGCCCAGGTCAAGGACTCGCGTCGGCGCCACGCGAGTACCGAGCAGGCAGCCACACAGGCCAGAAGCACACCGCTGAGCACAACACGCAGCGCTTCGGTCTCCCCGCCGAGGCCGAGCGCCAGTCCGAGCAGGTTGGGCATGCTCACCATCGTCACCAGGCGGCCCTGCGTAGCCAGGTCGGGGAAGTGGGGGCCGAACGCCGCCACGCTGCACACACCGAGCACCACAGCGCTGATTGCCATCCCGACGAGCACCTGCATCAGATCGCGGCGCCTGTACAGCAGCGCGGCCAGGACCACCGGCAAGAGGATGCCGGCCGAGGCCTTGATCGCCACCGCCACCACGAACGCCGCGCCGGCGCCGAGCAGAGCGGGCGACCACAGAGCGGCTTCGGCCCGCTCACTGGCTCCCGCATGTTGCGCGCGGACACTCTCGCCGCCGCCCTCCGCCTCGCCGCCGCCCTCCACTGCGCCCCGCGACGCCCCCGGCATCGTGCCCGCGCGTAGCAGTAGGTAGAAGCCGAGCACGACGAAGAACATCATCAGGAAGTCGTTGTGATCGCCGCCAAGGCCCCAGATCAAGACGATCGGGTTCAGCCCGACGAGCACGATCGCGGCAACCGGATCGCGACCGAGCAAGCGCGCCGAGCGCCACACCAGAAAAACGATTCCCAGGCTTGTCAACATCAACAGGCCCTTGAGCGTCCAGAACGAGGCGGCAACGCCGAGTGGGACGACGGCGAACGTCATCAAAGTGAAGACCGGCCCGTAGGGACTCAGCAGCTGGTGCCAGTTGCTGAGCGCATAGCTCGCGTCACTGTGGGGCTCAAGGACCGGTACGGTCGTGTAGGGGTTGAGATGGTGAACGATCTCCATGCGCCCGTAATTGATGTAGTTGAAGATGTCGGTGAGCGCCAGTGGGGGCGCCGAGAACATGATCAAGTGCACCCCGATCACAGCCCCTATGGCCCAGCGCGCGGACAGGCGCGGCACATACTTGAGCCCCACCAGATAGCTCACATACATGACAGCGATCGCTCCGCTGAACAGATATCGGAGCGCCTTGGTTGAGCGCGTCAACGACGGCCACAAACCACCCAAGGGACCCGCCATCCAGTGCGGGAAGAAGTGCGGTGTGGTGGTTGCCGCGAGAATGCTGGGACGGTCGGCGGCGGCCAGCACCTCAAGCAACGCACAGGCGAGAATCGCAGCCAGAGCGCCTACCCCGAGTGCCACTTCGAGACGTCTTGGCCGTGCGTCTGATCCGGGCAGCGACTTTTCGCGCCCTGTGATGTCGGCGGGGCGCCGCCGGGCTCCGATGACGCGCTCACCACTATGGGCGTATCCCGTCATGGACGCTCCTCCGCGACGGGATCAGCCCGGTTGCCCACTCAGGTGGACCTTCCTACTTCAGCGACTCAGATGGTCGTTACGTTTACGGCCTTGGGGCCCTTGTCGCCCTGCTCCGCGTCGTAGGACACCTTGGTGCCCTCCTGGAGCGAGCGATAGCCTTCGCCGTTGATCCCTGTGTGGTGCACGAACAGGTCCTTGTCGCCATCATCGGGGGTGATGAAGCCGAACCCCTTGTCGTCGCTGAACCACTTCACGGTGCCAGTAGGCATGTGATTTTCCTCCACGATATGTGCGTGCTGCTACGCGGAGGATGCTTCTAGAGCTTCGACCTGCGAGAGCTTGCACTACTTTTCGCCGGGTTTTTTAGCCGGCCAGACCGCACGACCGTAGCAGGTCGATATGCGTATGTGTTAGCAAGTGGTATATGCCCACTAACTCGCAGGACCAACTGCAGCGACTGCTCCCACCCGGCGAACCGGTCCAGGTCGGACAGCTCGTCGAGAAGCTTGACTTCACGGAGCGCGCCACCGCTTGTAATTCGCGCCCTTACGTGTTGCTCAATATGGTCAGCACGGTCGACGGCCGCGCCACGTTGGGCGGACGCTCAGGTGCGATCGGCGGACAGGCCGACAAAGCACTGTTTCTGAGTCTGCGCACAGTCGTCGACGGGGTCATGGCCGGCGCCGGTACTGTGCGCGCCGAGCGCTACCGGCGACTCGTACGCGACGAGAACCGTCGCGCCGCCCGCCGCGAACGCGGCTTGGCCGAGGAACCGCTGGCCTGCATCGTCTCGGGCCGCCTGGCCTTGAGCGAGGAGATCCCCCTGCTCGCGGACCCGCAGGCACGCGTAGCGATCTTGACCGCTTCGCAGGCCAGCCTGCCTCAGGGGTGCAAGGCCCAGATCGAGTACGTCCGCGCAATGCGCGACGGAGTGCTCGACCTGTCCAGTGCGATGGCCCAATTGCGCAAAGACCACGGCATTCGCACCCTGCTGTGCGAGGGTGGCCCCCACCTGGGCGCCCAGCTTCTACAAGAGGGGCTCCTCGACGAGTTGTTCTTGTCTCTGTCTCCCTTGCTCGCCGGCGGCGACGCCACCGGAGAGACGTTGAGGATCCTCAGCGGCCCTGAGCTCGACCCGCCAACCTCGCTCGAGTTGGTGAGCCTCTACGAGCACGACTCGCACCTGTTCCTGCGCTACCGGGTTCAGCCGCGCCCGTCATAGCGACGGCTGCGTAGGAGCACCGCCAGGTTCAACCGCCAGGTTCAGCTACCCCCGTCGTAGCGGCGCCCGCGAGGGAGCACGGCCACGTTGAGCACGAGGCTGTTGGGCACCATAATCGGCCCCTCCTCGGTCGCGAAAGTGGTGTAGAGCAAGCCGAGAGAGCTGACCGTGCCTTCGACCTGGCCGGCCAGAGGTCCCCCTTGCAGACGTACTTGGTCGCCCACTCTGAAGGGGCGCGCACTGAGCAGGACGGTGCCGGCGAACATGTTGCCCAAGGTCTGTTGTGCGGCGAGACCCAGGATCACCGCGGTGAAGGCTCCACCAAGTGCGAGCGTGCGCGGGTTGACGCCCGCGATCCCCAGTGCGACGACGAAGGCCACCGCGACGGTCAGCAGGCGGATTACGAAGCCCACCGTTCCGGCCGCGGCCGGGTCCATGCGACGGAACAGGGCCGGCCCGAACGCGCGGCCGATATCGCGCGCGATCGCCCAGCCAAGGATCATGAGGACGACGACCGTGACGAAGTTGACGGGCGTCCTCAGCCATTCCAGATCGCCGTGGCCGTGCTTGTCCAGACCGAGCAGGCTGTAGCGGTATTCGTAGAGCACGACCACCCCCACGAACAGGGGTACGAGCAGGAAGGCCTCCCAGCGCGCGCGCCTGACCGCGCCAGGGCTCACCTGATTGAGCAGGCCGGCTTCGCTCCAGGCCTGGCTGCGCGTCTCGAACATCTTGGCCGGGGTCTTGGGCGGGGTCATCTCAGATCAATCATGGTGCACGGCGGCGCCAAGGCACGCCAGAGCAAGCCTTTTCCCATGAGCGCCCGGCGCAAAACGCCGGCTATGACGGGCCGCCAGAGACGCGGCTCAGGCCAAGGTGTAGATGACCATGAACCCACCGAACACGAGGCAATAGATCGCGAACGGGATCAGGGTTCTGGTCTTGAACCAGCGCACCAGGAAGGCGACGGTGAAGACAGCGGTGATGGCCGCCGAGATGCAGCCCACCAGCGCCTGCCCGCGGATGCCGTTGCCGAGGTGGCCGAGCAGATCTGGGAGCTTGAACAGGCCAGCGGCGAGGATAATCGGCGTAGCCAGCAGGAAGGCGAAGCGGGCGGCGTCAGAGTGGTCGAGACCACGCGCCAAGCCCGTACCCATCGTGACGCCGTCGCGACTGATGCCGGCGACAAGCGCAGTGGACTGGGCCAAGCCCACCACGGCGGCCTCACGGTACTCGAGCGAGACAAGCTCGCGGCCACCCTCCTGGTTCAGGCCTTCCCGTACCGCCAGTTCGCGCACCTGCGCACGACGGCGATAGCGCTCGGCGGCGAACAGGATCAAGCCGTTAACCATCAGGAAGATCGCCGCCACTTCGGGCTTGGCGGTCAGCGTGCGCAGCTGTTTCTCGAGCGCCAGGCCGATGATCCCGGCGGGAATCGAGGCGACGATGATCAGCCATGCCAGGCGCTCGTTCGGCGTCTCCGCGCGGCGCTTGCCGAGGCTGGCGAAGAACGCCTTGACAATTTCAACCCATGTGCTCCAGTAGTAGATCAGCAGGCCGATCGCCGAGCCCACGTGCAGCATCACCACGAACGCCAGCCAGAAGGACTCCGATTCGGACTGGGCGTCGACGAGTTTGTTCCAGCCAAAGAGGGTCGGGAACAGGACAGTGTGACCGAGGCTTGAGATCGGGAACAGCTCGGTCACCCCTTGCAGCACTCCAAGGACGATCGCCTGGAAGTAAGTGAGGGCAGAGGCCAACGGCGCCACGAGGAACGGAAGCATCGCGGCGGGAGCATATGGGAGAGCGAAGACGAAGCGCGTCAGCTAAGACAACTCTCACTTGGGCGTAGACATCCCCCGCACGGGCAAATAGCGACCCCCAATCTCGCCCGCTTTGGTCGGATTGCCTAGCTCTGCGCGAACTGGGGGTTCACTATCCCTTCACACGATGGTTCCTGACTGGTCACAAAGTTGCCCATTTGCAGGGAGAACCTCTAGTCATACGAGAAAAGACTGAGAGGAATCGAAATGGGAAGCTCGACCACACGGGTCGATATGCACTGTCACTCAACCGCCTCCGAGGTGTCAAAGCTCGGCGTTCAACGCGCACTCGGCCTGCCAGAGTGCGCTACGCCCCCCGAGGAGGTCTACGAGTTGGCCAAGCGCAGGGGAATGGACTTCGTGACGATCACCGATCACGACACGATCGACGGAGTCATGGAGATCGCCGACCGTCCGGACGTGTTCGTCTCCGAGGAGCTGACCGCCCACTTCAGGGGTGAGCCCCAGGCGGTACACGTGCTCTGTTACGGAATCACGCCTGAGGATCACGAATGGCTGCAGGCCAACAGCGGCGACGTGGAGCTGTGCGCGATGTATATGTACGACCGGGAGATCGCTTGCGCTCTGGCCCACCCTTACTACGCGGTGGGCGCCCCGCTTACCGCCCGCCACAGGCGCAGGCTGGCCGAGCTGTTCGAGATCTGGGAGACGCGCAACGGAGCGCGCGCAAAGGAGCTGAACAGACCGGCCGCGATGTACGTGGCTACGCTCGACGGCACCGGCATCGGCGGCAGCGACGACCACGCGGGAGTTGACATCGGGCGCACCTGGACCGAAGCCCCGGCGGCCAGCACGCCCGAGGAGTTCTTGGCGCACATGCGGGCGGGGAGCGTGTCCGCCAAAGGCAAGCAAGGAAGCGCCGCTAAGTGGGCTCACGCCGCTATCGCCCTGGCTGCTCGCTCGCTGGGCCGCGACGAGCACGATGGCGATCCCTCCAAGCCGGACCCGAGACGCGTGATGACGATGATCCAGCGCCTGCTCCGAGAGGGCGATGCGCGCGAAGGAGCAACCGGCGCCGACCTGGCACCCGCCGACGCGCGCTGCCTGCTAAGGGCGTGGCTGGCGGCCGTCGAGCTGGACCACCTCGACGAGCGTGGCCTTATCGCCTACATGCAGGAAGACGACTTCAGCCATTCGGACCTTTACCGCAAAGCCTGCAGGCTGCACGAGCGCAAGCTGCGCGAGGCGGTCGAAGCTGCCGTGCGGGCGACGGGGACACCCGCCGAGGACGAGCGAGCGCCAGGGGGGGCAGACGAGCGTGGGTTGGGAGCGGCCGCGGAAGGCCTGTTCGAGAGCTGTATCGCTGCGATCCCGTACGCCCCGGCAACCGCGTTCCTGGGCAAAGAGCAGGCCAAGCTCGCTCGCTATACGGCAAGCGTCGAGGACGAAATGCCGCGCATCGCGATCCTGGCCGACGGGATCGGCTCGACGCATGGGGTCAGCCGTACGATCGAGGAGATTCGCAGACGCGGCGTTCCTGGCTTCGAAGTCGAGGTGGTGGCAACCGACCCGGACGTGGACCGGCGCCTGTCGGCGGTCCTCGAGCTCGAGGTGCCCCACTACCCGGGCTTGACGATCGGAGTACCAAGCCTCGCCGCCGCGGCCCAGACTCTGGCCGAAGGGGACTTCGACGCTCTGCACGTGTGCTCTCCGGGCCCAGTCGGAGTGACCGGCGCCCTGCTGGCTCGAGCGCTGGGATTGCCTTTGATCGGTAGCTATCACACCGAGTTGACCGCCTACGCGAAGCTGCGCTCCCAGAGCCAAGGCTTGGCCGATGCGATGGCGATGGCGGTCGCAACCTTCTATAACGCCTGCGACCTGGTTCTCTCGCCCAGCCAAGCTTCGGACGAGGGGCTCGCCTCGATCGGGATGAGAGCCGAGAAGATCGTGCGCTGGGACCGTGGCGTGGACACTGCGCGTTTCGATCCGTCGCTACGTACACGCAACGACGACGATCGCGTCGATGTGCTCTATGCCGGCAGGATCACCCATGAGAAGGGTGCCGAGCTACTGGTGGAGTCCTTCCTGAAGGCCAGGGCTCAAGACCCGAGGCTGCATCTGGTGCTGGCCGGGGGCGGCCCCGAGCAGGAGTGGGTGCGCGAACGCGTCGGCGTGAACGCCACTTTCTTGGGCTGGCTGGAGGGCGCGGAGCTGGCTCGCGCATATGCATCAGCCGATGTGTTTGTGTTCCCCAGTTCGACCGACACCTTCGGGCAAGTCATCCTGGAGGCACAAGCCTCGGGGCTGCCTGTGCTGGCGGTAGCCGCGGGCGGACCACTCACGCTGATACAGGACAGGGTGAGTGGTCTCTTGCGCGAGGCCGATCCCACCCAGTTGGCCGACGGTCTGGTAGAGCTGGCGGCCTCTCCTCTACTGCGCGAGCGCTTGGCCAAAGCAGGATTGAAGGCGGCTCGTGAGCGCACCTGGGCTCGCGCGCTCGCGCGTCTGGCCGGCGGTTACAGGCGTGCGCTCGACCTCGGCGCGCGAGACTCGCTCGACGAGGACCGCTTGATCGCATGATAGGCAGGGGTCACACGGCCGGCTCGCACCGCACGCTCGCCGTGGCCCTGCATGACATCGAGCCGGCTACGTTCGAGCGCTGCGCTCTGATCCGCGACTGGCTCGACGACCATGGCGTGGACCAGGTCACGCTGCTGGTGATCCCAGCGCGCGACCTGCATCCGCTGGCGGAGCGCTCGCCGGAGATGGTGCAGTGGCTGATCGAGCGCGAGCGTGGTGGCGACGCGATCGCCCAGCACGGCTTCCAGCACCTGAGCCCACGAAAGGCCGGGGCTTGGAGGGGTCGGACCGATGGAATGGGTGGCCTTGCGCGCGCTTTCGGCGCGGACCGCGAAACCGAGTTCGTGGGCCTCGATCCCTTGGAGACGAGGCGCGCTGTGGACGCCGGACGGCGGGTGCTGAAGTTGGCGGGACTCGAGCCGCGCGGCTTCGTGGCTCCGGGCTACGCCTACACCCCTGCCCTGCGTGAGACTTTGAGAGAGCGCTTTGACTGGTGGACGGCTCTACTGGGGCTGCACAGAGCACACCCGACTGCCGTGCGGCTTGCGGATACCGGGCAAGCCGAGAACGCCAAGCGCGACCTGCTCGGACCGCCGATCGCGCTGTCGAGCGCAGGCAGGGTGCGAAAAGCACTGTCGCCGGCACTGTTGCGTGCGGGCGCGCTCCTGTCGGGCTCGACGCTTCGCCTGGACCTGCATCCCTCCGATTTGGACGATCCACGACACATGCTCGCGTTGGAGTGGGTGCTCAAGCGCACAGCCTCTAACCACGCGGCGGTGACCTATGAGCAGCTGGCTCAATCGACGCCAACGGGCTCGACCGGCGGTCCCTCCAAATCGTCCTCGACTGTGAGCTCCTCTAGCGCGGATGCGCGCTGGGCGGGACGAACGTAAAGCAGCCAGGCAGAGGCGCCGAGCAGCAGCATTGCGCACAGGATCCACCCGAGCGCGGTCGTCCCGACGCCTACGTACTTGAGTCCGGAAGCGGCAACTACGAAGGTAATCATCGGCCTCACATAGCGGTCGGGGGCGCTGGAGGAGACGAGCGAGCCGACGAACACGGCGGGCACACTCCCCAAGATCAAAGAGGCGGTGACACCGAACACGACGTGCCCGAACACAAGCGCACCCAAGGCAGCGGCCAAGGTCAGAGGCACGGCCTGGGTTAGGTCGGTGCCCACCAGCTGGCCGGCACTGAGCAAGGGATATAGAAACAAGAGCATGATGATCATCAGAGAGCCAGAGCCGACGGAGGTCATACCGACGATGATTCCCCCGACCATTCCGATCGCCACCGTGGGCACGGGCCGAGGGATGATCTCGTGGACGGTGGCGGTGCGCTGCGAACCGCCACGCCGGTCGAGTACGTAGCGCAAGACCATCGCGGTGGCGCCAACCAGGAGCGCGATCCCGAGCGCCACCTCGATGTTGTTTTGGGCTGCCTTGGCGTTTCCCATTAGGTGTAGGAGATAGGCGCCGAGGAAAGCCATGGGCGCCGAGCCGAGCACCATCCAGCCCACGAGACGCAGGTTGACGGTGCCGCGACGCAGGTGCACAGCCGCGCCAATCGGGCGCATCACCACGGCGGCCACCAGATCGGAGGAGATCGCGGCCGCGGGCTGGACCCCGAACAGGAGGATCAACATGGGCGTCATCAAGGCGCCGCCCCCGGCTCCTGTCATGCCGACCAAGAAGCCGATGATGGCGCTGCCCAAAACGATGTACGGATCGATGTGGATGGTCGTTCTCCCGCTGTGCTTGCCTGCGCCGGACGGTCCCGTGAAGGCCGGTGAAGCGAACGAGAAGCGTAGAGTAATGAGACCCGCCCGCTAGCATTGCGCCAGACGCGCCGACGTAGCTCAGCTGGTAGAGCACCTCCTTGTAAGAGAGTTCTGACGCCAGGTATTACTTGCTAGTATTACTTTCATGAGGGTCACTGAGAAGGGACAGGTCACGATTCCACTACAAGTCCGCCGGGCACTTGGCATTCATCCCGGCAGCAACGTGGACTTCCAGCTGGATGAGCACGGTGCTCGTCTGCTCATTGACCGTGATCACGCAGCCGGAGAGATCAGTCGGATGCGTGGGGCTGGTCAAGGGGAGATGACGACCGAGGAGATCCTCGCCCTCACCCGCCGTTGAGCGGCACGCACTTGGAGACGTTCGTCGACAGCAGCGTCCTGCTCGACCTCTTCACAGAAGACCAGCGCTGGCTTGCCTGGTCGCAAGAACAGCTCACAAGCGCCGCCCAGCGAGGAGCGCTGGTCCTCAACGCCGTCGTCCTTGCCGAGATCGCTCCACGGTTCCCCCTCCTCGAGGAACTCAATACTTCTCTTCCATCAATGGCGCTCGTCGAGGAGATCCCTCTTGCCGCCTCATTCCTCGCCGGTCATGCCCACGCGGCCTACCGGCGCGCTGGTGGAACTCGTGAGGCCGTCCTACCGGATTTCCTGATCGGCGCTCACGCCGCCGTGACCGGACGTCCGCTACTCACACGCGACCCTCGCCGCATAGCCACCCATATCCCCGGCACCACGCTCATCGTCCCATAGGCCGAGCGCCAGGTCAGTAATTCTCGAGGGGGTACCGCGTCGCATCGACTTCGACTGGTTCACTCCTACGACTCCACATCCGATCTAATGGAACTCAGAGGCAACTAGGCACTGGGAAGTACAAGTGCCTGTGGAGCAGGCACATCCACGGGCGGCTCGGCGCGATCGAGCTGCGGCAGATCACCCCCTTGGTTCTGTCCGAGTTCATTCTCGAGCTCCAACAAGACGGGGTCGGAGCGCCCACGATCCGGAGTTGCCTCGGACTGCTTCAGAGCATGTTCGCGCGGGCCGTGGAATGGGACAGAACCAGGGTCAACGTCGTCAAGCTGATCGCCAAGCCACGGGTACGCCGTGCACGCGCGATCAAACTGTTGCGTCCCGTGGATGTCGAGGCGCTGAGACGGCAGATGCTCGCCAGCCACAAGCACGGGATGCGGGATGCGACGCTCGTGAGTGTTCTTGCCTACGCTGGGTTGCGTCCAGAGGAGGCGCTTGCTCTCGAATACCGGCACTTGCTCGGGAGCACGATCCTGATCGAGCAGAAGTGGGTCGATGGAGAGATCGTGCCTGGCCAGAAGACGACTCGGCCACCGCAACAGCCACCGTCCGAGGCGATAGTGAGCTTGGCGGCCGCGCAGACTCCTGCAATCACGGTGAGAGTGATAAGGCTGCCCGGAGCATGCGGTTTGGGGTCCTCCCGACAGCGGGATTCAGAGACGGCCAGAATGGTCGCCTTAGGCTGTGGGTCGACCGGCGGCTCTGGTAGGGGTCAGGGTGCAGTGTTCTACGCGAGGATGTGGCGCAGCGCAGAAGGTGTATGTCCGGTCTCCTTGCGCAGGACGCGGCAGAGGTGGCTCTGGTCGGCGAAGCCGAGGTCGGCGGCCAGGCGTGCGAGGTCCTGCTCGCCGCCGGCGAGTTGCTCCAGCGCGCTGCGCGTGCGTAGGCGCATGCGGTGGCGGGAGATGGTGTGACCGGTCGCGGCGCGGAAGATGCGGCTGAGGTGGTGGGGGGAGACCGCGAGCTCGCGGGCGAGGTCGGGCAGAGAGCGCTCAGGGTTCGCCGCCAGAATCTCACGCGCGCCGTCGGCTACCGCGCGGCGAGCACTGGTGGCGGCGGGCCGGCCAGCGGCGACGCGGCGAGGATCGGCCTGTCCGAGCGCCTGGGCGGTCAACAGGATCGCTCGCTCCAGGATCTCGTGCGGGTCGCCGCCGCGATGTCCTGCGCTCAGCAGCAGCCGGTGCTCGAGGTCGATCTCCGGCGAGGTTGGTAGTGGCACCGAGGGCAGCGTCTCTTCGCCACCCCATAGTGACGCGACGAGGTCGGGGGCGAGCAGCAGCGAGGTGCAGTCGTCGCCGTGGTCGTGCGGGTGGTCGTAGCGCTGCTCTTCACCCGGGTTCATGCAGTAGGCGATCGTTGGGTCGAGCAGAGTCTCGACTCCGTCGGCGCTGCGCAGGAAGCACCCGCGGCGAATGAACACGACCGCATGACCTCCGGTCTGCTCACCGGTGTGGCCGCGGCCGCGCGTGTGCCGGCAGGCGACGTCGGCGATCTCGACACCGTCGTGATGCAGGAGGGTACGTGCGCTCAGCATGCACGATGAGTGTCTCAAACGCGCACGAATGTCCAAGACTTCGCGAACGGTTGCTGTGATGCTGGCTGCGATGCGCATCTACTGGTTCTGCCCACCAGGGAACCCAACAGACAGGAGACACATAGATGGCTTGTATCCGCAAGGAAGTCCTGATCGACGCGAGCCCCGAGGACGTGTGGGCGGCTGTGCGCGATTGGGGGGCTCTGCACGAGCGTCTCGTGCCGGGGTTCGTCCTCGATACCCGCCTCGACGGGGAGGACAGGATCGTCACGTTCGCCAACGGCACCGTGTTTCGTGAGTGCCTTGTCGATCTCGATGACGAGGCCCGCCGGCTCGTCTGGTCGATCGTCGACGGGCCCTACACCCACCACAACGCCTCAGCTCAAGTCTTTCCCGACGGTGAGGCTGGCGCCAGATTCGTCTGGACCGCCGACCTCTTGCCGAACGAGCTCGCCGGTCCTACCGGCGAGGCGATGGGGCAGGGGACGGACGTCGTCAAGCAGACACTCGAGGCCCAGACTGTGCGGAGCGACACATCGGCAAGGTCGTGATCGCGTGAGCTCGCTTGTCGACGCCCCTGCACTCGGACGCTCCCGCCGGCGACCGAGTGGCAGCGACGATGCTCTACGGCCAGTTCGTTGGATCGTGGGACGGGACGATCGTCGTCCACGAGCCCGCACCGCGAGAGCTCCTGCGAGGTGCACTTCGGGTGGGCGCTGGCAGGGCGCGCCGTTCAAGACGTGTGGATCGCACCAGCGTGACGTGCCTACAGACGTTGTGAACGGTTGAGGAGGCATCCGGCCTCATCCCAGGCTGTGGGTCTGCGAAGAGCTCACGACCTAGGAGGACCCGGATGCAGATCCACGGTAGAGCGAAGCTCGGACCGGCTGGTCGGCTGGCTCTTTGCGAGGCGATCGAGGGCGGAATGACGTTCAGGCAGGCCGCGGCATCGCTGAACGTTTCGCCGGCGACGGCACACCGTTGGTGGCATCGATATGACGACGCTTCGCTAGCAGAGCGACACTCATTGGCTGTGGGCGGCCGATCGTTCCAGTCGTCCTCATCGCTCTCCGAGGCTGCTGGACACTGGCGCTCAGGAGCGGATCTGTGAGGCGCGTCAGCACACCGGCTGGGGTCCACGGCTGATCGCTGGGACAGACGGGTCATCCACCCTCCACGGTCTGGAAGGTGCTGCATCGGCACGGGCTCTCACGACGACGGCCCAGACGCCTCGCGACCAGCACAACGCTATGAGTGGCCCTGCCCCGGCGACCTACTGCACATGGACACGGCTCGCTACGCGAGATTTGAGCGGCCCGGGCATCGCGTCACCGGTGACCGCTCGCAGCGCGACCGCGATTGGATGGCCGCGAAGACAAGGGTGGGCTATGACTTTGCTGCACGCGATCGTTGACGATCACTCCCGCCTAGCCTACGTGGAGCTGCACGACGACGAGCGGGCACCGACCATCACAGCGTTCGTTGCCCGTGCCTTGGACTGGTTCTCAGATCACCAGATCCACGCGAAGCGAGTGATGACAGACAACGCCTGGGGTTACGTCCACAACAAATCCTTGCGAGACCTGCTCGTCGCACGCCAGATCAAGCATCTACGCACCAAGCCCTACCGTCCCCAGACAAACGGAAAGGTTGAGCGCTTCCACCAAACAATGGGACGCGAATGGGCCCACGGGCTCACCTACCGCTCACACCACCACCGCAACAAGGCTCTGCCACACTGGCTAGAGCACTACAACACGCGCAGACCACACAGCGGGATCGGCAACCGGCCACCCATCACCCGCGTTCACAACCTACGTGGGCAGAACACTTAGCTAGCCTCTCGGCAGCTGATCCGTTTCCGTGTCGAAGATGGCCGGAAACCGATCTACGAAGCCAAAAAGTCCAAGCCGACGAAGGGATTTGAACCCTTGACCCCCGCCTTACCATAGATTGCAAGGGAGGTCTCCTGTCTCGTGAAGGCCCGTGTTTATTGGGTTTTTCGCGCCTCACGGGACTGCTCAGGACTCGTTTTTGGGGTCTTTTGCCCCAGAAACGTCCCAAACAGTTGCCCCAAAAGCACCCCAGGAAACGCGGGTCATCGGCTGTGTATTCCAAGCTAGATGATATGCGATGGGCGGCGGATCAGGGTAGGATTCGGGGTCGCGCCGACGTAGCTCAGCTGGTAGAGCACCGCCATGGTAAGGCGGGGGTCAAGGGTTCGAATCCCTTCGTCGGCTTGAACTTTTCGGCTCTGTAGAGCAGTTTCCGGCTACCTTCGACACGGAAACGGATTAGCTGCCGAGAGGCTAGCGAAGCCCGGGTTCGAGCCGGGCTTCGGCTTGACCTGAATACCGCCCGCTCCATTACCTGGCACATAGGGCGTTTCCGGATCGGGGCCCTGCTTCAAGCAGGCGATGGCGCCCTCGCCGCCAGAGCCTCCAAGTCGTCCGAGGCGTGAGCGTGAGTGATATATGCGGAGCGCTCGCTCTGGGTCCGGAAACAGGAGTCGGAGGACCGCTACTGGCTGTCGAGCCTGACGAGACACGAAACGGTCTCCGTCGAAATGGGTGTGGCTCAAGAAGCGTCAGGTGGCTGTGGCAGCCTCTCGTTTGTGCGTGTCGAACCAACCAGCGCTGGTCTGCTGCTCGTGGGCGTCGGCTCGTTGCTCGCGGCGCTGCCGAGGCTCATATGGGGCTGGCCGACGTTCGGGCTTGCATGGGAGAACCTCGCCAAGCCGATCGAGCGTCTGCACTTCTCGGCCGAAAGTGTGGGGCTGATCTTCGTGGCCATCGGTGCGGTGGTGATCGCGGTCAAGGCGCTTCATCCCTGGTGGTTTGTCCTGCTGGTCTTTCTCGCTGCATGCGCTCTGGTCTGGTGCGTGGCGGCGTGGAAGCTCAGGCAGCTCTGGATGATGCGCGCGGAGCAGACGGCGGAGTATGTTCAGGCGGATCGACAGGGGATATCTCCGGAAACGCTCAGCGCGCTCGCGCGACGTAACGCGGGCTGGTTGGCGTGCCTCGGCGAACCATTTGCGTCCGCACGGCCTTGGCCTCTGTCGCCAGAGTCCGCGGTAGACATCGGTACTCGTTTGGAGCCCAGCCATATCGCGGCACTGCGTCAGCATGATGCGCGACTCGAAGACGCGAACATTCCTCCAGAGATCCAGTTCAAAGTCGATAACCTCCGCAACCAAGGCTTCACAGTCACAGTCGTCGGCGACGCTGTGATCGCGAAGACCCCGACGGGCAGACAGCGCAAATATCTCGAAGTCGCGTCGCATCGCGCTCAACCGGAAGCGTGCTACACAGAATGCGCTGGCTGGACGATCTAGAAAAGATTGGCGCTCGCATCCAGCCTGGGCCACAGGGCAAGCGGACCGTAGCCGCCGACAATCACCAGCAGGACGACCCTACGACGTGATCCCGGGCACGCTGACCCCTCAGTTCGCGCATACACAAACGTATAAGGAAGTAGATGCCCCTTTCTGCTGACACCCATGCCGACGCTGGCATTGAATCCAATAACCAGATGTATGGCCATGAGTCGAGCGCTGCTCGCCCTGGCGATCGGCGTCGGCAGCATGTGCGCTTCGCCTCCTCGGGCGTGCTCCCCTTGAAGCGCGAGGCGCCGACGATTACGCGACGGCGCTCATGCTTATCGTCCCGAGCATGCGTGCGAGCAGTGCTCGCCGACGCGCTCGCTTCTCCCGCGAAAGCGCTAGCCTCAGGCAGCGATGCTGCCGGACATGCCGCGACGGCTGCCGCGAGGTTAACCGAAGTATGGGGCGTGATTCCGGTCCTAGTGCGAAACTCTCTGCTTCGTGAATCATTCTGCTCGTATAGCCGGATCATTCCCTGATTGGCAACTGGTTCGAGCATGAGTAGCCGCGGCGGGGGCGGAGGCGGACACGCCACTGCAGCAGGCGTTCAGTTTCAAGTCAACGTCGCCGCCGACCTTGTCGTCGGCATGCTTGCCGAGCGCGATTACGAGCCGCCGTGGCGCTGGCCCCGGGAGACAACGATCGAGTCGGTGCGCGTCGAGACCTCCGAGCCAACCGACGACATCTCCGCCTCGACCTCGCTTGGCGGGCGTGCGTACATCCAGGCGAAGAACTCTCTCGATCTCGGTACTCCAGCGACGAGCGAGTTCGGCAAGGCAGTTACGCAACTCGTCCTTTGCGCTAGCAAGCGTGACCGGATTCGGACGCCCGCTCGGCCAGCAAAGCACAAGTGCGGCCAGATGGTGGCCCGTGTCCAGCACACACCACAACCTCAGACGCTGTTGTGGATCACCTCGTTGCTTTTGCTCAACGGTTCGCCGATTTGTTCCGTGAATCTTTCCGTTGCACTTGCTGAGCGTCGTGAAAGGCCGCGCCCGGAGAACCTCACTGCATTCAAGTTGCCGTCACAGTTTCCCGCAGCCAGTGATAACCCATAGTTTCCTCAGTCGTTGCAAAAACGGTCCCGGTGGGTCGGCGCCCATAACTTCGGTGGTACGGCTCGCGGCATAGCAGCTAGCGTGGGTCTGAACGCTGTATGTGACCTCCAGCGGTGGAGAACAGGCTGCGCGCCGGTTGGCCGAAACTCGACCCAGTGCGCATGGCGGGAATGTAACCGCACACGCGTACGCGCCATCCAACTGACTGTCTGCGTTGCAAGCGACTATCGCCGCACTGGGCGTCCGGTCGTGGAGCGACCGAGAAAGGGAATCGGCCGTCCAGATCGGCTTGTGGAGTGCCAGGTACAACACACCGAGAATGCACGCTCCTACCAAGACGACTATCACGGCGCGAAGGACTAGCGGCAGCCCCCGAGCGCCCCGAATCGCGTCATTCAGGTTTGGCGCAGCCAAATCACTATCGCCGGTGACCTTGCCAATAGCCCTTGCTAGCGCTTCGAACTCCGCGCGGAACGGGTCATTGATCGGCGAGCCCGCCCGGCGTAGGTCGTCAACCCGTCGGTCAACCTGCTCAAGATGCCGCGCCAGATCCTGGATCTCGTTCCACGTGTCGCGAGATAGGTGGGATGCGAGCCGGCTTCGGTTCTCGCGCCACGCCCTGGGTACGACCGGATCACCAGCTGGCCAGAGAGAGCCCGACTCCAACGTCTCTTCGATGGTCTCTCTCGCGCCCTTGAGTTCGGCGAGAAGGAGCTGAAGTGCACCCACCCGGAACGCAAAGTCGGCGCGGAGCGTGCCATACGACGTGCCGGCGAGCGCGATAAGTGCGCCGCCGAGGGCCGCAACCAGCACCACAACCACCTGCGACATACCAGGACTATACGGCTTGCTGGCATCGGACGCATCTGAAGGGAGCGGGCCCCACGCGTAGGTACCAGGTCCTGGCGCACGCGAAAGCCGATGCGACGACCGGCTCGCTCATTGCGAGGTCTTAAGAGACCAGCATTGTCGTGCAGGTTCGTACGTGGCCGAGCGAGCGTCCGGAGCGACGCCGCCGTCGAATTGGTCCTCGACGATCCGCCTGGCGCCGTTCAGCAAGTCGCTCAAGCACGCTATCCCGGCGACGTGCGTGCGCTCGAACGAACAAGCTCCAAGACAAGGGGCCGATGATGGCGACCTAGATTCCCTAGAAGCATCGAATCAATCACGTCCTTGTGCTCGGGCTCTTGGTGCCGATCTTCTTGATCAGGCGATCGAGCGTGTGGGCAGCTTCCACCTAGCCGTCAGGGAAAACCCGCAGACCGCACCGATGCGCGTACTGCATGAAAAGCCTGCGTGGCTGACAGGTCAGCGTGTGCATCGAGTAGGATTTCGTCCGAGGACTCTTCGCTATCCGCTCGCCACCCCAATGGATGCAACCACTCCCGCCCAAGACTCCTCCCTCGATGGTAAGGTCGCGCTGATTACTGGCAGTACAGGTGGCATTGGTCGCGCGGTGGCTGCTCGTCTTACCACCCTAGGTGCATCAGTTGGAATAACGGCCTTGCCGCACCACGCTGAGCAAGGGGAACAGACAGCCGCTGAACTCGATTCCTCAGGGAGGAAGGTCCGCGCATACGCGCTCGACGTCCGATCATGCTCCTCCATCGAGGATACCGTGCAGCGACTACACGACGACTTCGGGCAGCTAGATATCCTTATCAATAACGCAGGCATCAGACTTTTGGCGTCGTCTCTCACGGTTACCGAGTCTGACTGGGACGAGGTGTGCGCCGTGAACCTCCGCGGCGCGTTCTTCTGCGCGCAGTCGGCGGCTCGCCGCATGCAGTCTCGCGGTGGCTCGATCGTCACGATCTCATCCCAACTAGGGCTGGCGGCCGCACGGGATCGCGCCGCGTACTGCGCCACCAAGGCCGGCGTCATACACCTGACTCGCGCTCTCGCTCTCGACTGGGCTGCCTATGGAATTCGGGTCAATGCCGTCGCACCCGGACCTACTAACACGCCTTCACTCAACGTCGCTAACACACCCCAAGAAGCTCTGGACTTCCTCGCGCGCATGCCCTTGGGTCGCCCGATAGAGGCGACTGAGGTCGCGCAGGCCGTCAGTTTCCTCGCCGGGCCTCAATCTGCTGCAATCACGGGTCAGACTCTGATCGTCGACGGGGGCTGGACGCTCCCATAAGCCCAAATACATCAACCGCTCGGTCAAATATCCATCACACAAGGAGACGCATCATGACAATCACAGCCGCCCCGACTTCGATGACCGGTTTCACCTTTGAACGCGACGGCACAACGTTCTTCGAATCCGACGCAAACGACATCCCAAGTATGCTGCTCGCGCTTCTCTGCCATCCATCGGAAGCAATCGGGAGCACCCTGAGATGCGATCGGCTCACCATGTCACATGCTGCTTTGCTCGCACCCTACCGGCTGCGGCGCGTCAACGCTGACATCGCCGAGTCTGACGCAGTCACCACTCTTCACCGCACCGGCACCACTGTCATCGCATCCACTATTTGTGAGGCTGACGCTTTCGCAGACAATGACAACCTTGATATCACTACTCGCTACAACGACGCCGCATCACCATCGATGTTTTGGGACGAACTACGCCTGAACCTACTAACTGCCTTGCAGCGCCGCACGCGCCTCGTAGACAACTGGCTCTCGCTCTCGCCGGCCACCACTCTCGGCGGGGGCGGTGGAGGCACCTGATACGACTCCGCGAGTCGCCTACAAGAGTCGTTTTCCGACATTTACACGAACCGTCGCCAGCTGAAATCCGTAAGCGCCTGTGCTCACACAAGATGACATGCGCCATGTGCGTGATTGCTTCGGTATTTACGACCACGAATGGCGTGCGTACGCGCCGATTCTCGGCGAGCCATATCTTGTGCATGACTACTTGCTCTACTTCGACGGTGTCGCTCTCTACCTTTGTGCTTACCACGTCGGAGACACGACGCGAGTGCTACCAGAGCGCGAACTATTTGCTCTACTGGTGTCGCATCCACAGTTCGCGACCGCTAGGGCTGTCGTGATCTGGGGTCAGTTTGATCCGCCCTCGCGCCTGAGCCTTCCGGACCAGGTCGACGGCGGCCCGCTCGAACGAGCGTTGTTTATCGATTATGACGCCGCAACTGTCGACTCCGTGATCCATCTCACCTGCTCTAGTAGCCAGCTCACGCGCCAAGTGCAGGTAGAGCACGATAAGGCTGTCCGAGCTGGCCTGGCACTAGCTACGCATCGACGCCGCGCTCTCGGCGCCGAGCACCTATCCCTCATGACAGAATGGGCGACAAACCACTCCGTCTCGCCATTCCATGCCGCATTCGCATCCAGTGTCGCGAGCTATGTGGCAGATTCGTCAATTTATCTCATCGAGGCCCGTCTCGATGGGGTTCTCGTGGGCTTTGCCGTCACGTCGCTGTCATCTCCACAACACATGGTCCTTTTGCAGATCTTTGACCGGCGGCAGGCAGGCGTGCGAATCAGCGACGCAATTTATGCGGCTGTCGTTCGGTTTGTGTGCGAGCACGGCGTCGAGTTTCTGCACCTCGGATATTCCGCTACCCCGGGCCTACTAAAGTTCAAGCGGAAGTGGCGTGCCAACTTCGACCAGCCGCCCTATCGGGAAGCGGGCTATTCCGCCGACCCCACACTAGCGGCCGCCATTGCGCAACATCGAATAACGTGGATTCAGCGGCTACTATCTAGTGACTTTGCGAGGGTAAGTGATGCCAGCACCTCGTAAACCGCCGGGCGGGTGGGCGACGCCCATTGTGTCGCTGCTCTGTGTTCTCGCTACTGTGCTCGTCGGAGTGGCTACCGGGCTAGCGGGAACCAGTAAAGGTACGGATGCACTCCCCACTCTAGACATAATATTGGGTCTCACCGCTTTTGCGATAGTTGGAGTATATGCCCGCCTGTATATAAACGAAGTACGGCAGGAGCGCCGAGAATTGCATTTTGAAAAGCTCATCAACAGCGCTGTGCCGCGCTTCGTCGTGTTCAGAGAGCGTAGAGATCGCCTTATAGTAGAACGCGACGGAGATGCGACGCTTGATTGGCGTTTCACGCTCACAGCACCTCGCGATGTCGCGATCCAAACGCTGACATTCCCGATTTACGTCGACATCGATGCAGACGCGCCCGATACAAACCGTATTGAGGTGCAGTCGGTCAAGGTAAATCGCGTCGACATCGGCAATGACTTCGAACTCGAGCGTCGTGAGCTGCGAACATCCATGATCCGCGGACGGCCGTCGATGCAATATTCCGTGCTTCGTGTTCCGGTGGAGCTCGGGGAGGGCCAAGATGTATGCGACCTTCGCATCGTGTTGAAGATGATCGGCGTGTTTCCCGCTGGGGTTGAGAAGTTCTACGTCGACATCCCGTACCTCACCGAAAAGCTGCGGGTGACCTTGGTTACTGCGGCCGGCAAGGTTAGGCGCCCACTCAACGACGCCACCACGACGATCGAGGCGATGTCGGGTCTTATGGAAGTGCCGGACCCCGCGGAGTCTAAGATCCAGAGTGACCATTGCACTCACGACGGCGCGTGGCTGGTCTGGAAGGCGGAAGCGCCAAAGCTGGGCTACCAGTATAAGATGAGCTTTCGCTTGGACGCGGACTAGCAGGTTCGAGCGGTTAGAGGGAACGTTTGACGAGGACTCCCCCTTTGCGGGGACCTCTCCGGCGCGCACTACTGTTTGCGGCTGGGTAACGAGCATCTGAGTAATCGCCGTGTTTCTTCTGCTCGGGACGAAGACCACGTCTCGGGGTTCGACGGTGGCGATCGTCGATTGGCGCTGTCGAGAGTCGTCCCGAGCGCAAGTGAGCTCTGCGTTTGCAGAGACGCCTGCTTGCGTGCAAAAAAGGAGAAGCGATAGCCAAATACCTAAACTGAAGGATCTGGAAAGCATCTGGCACGTCTAGACGACCTGCTTGCCTGCAGCGAGCCGAGCCACTAGACGTGCGCCCGACGAAGTGAGCCGGTACGCGACGCAACCATCCGGTACGGTGACCCCATCGACCTCCGCTGAACTCTCCAGCAGGCCGTCCGCTATGAGGTACATGAACTCGAACTCCATTGAGTGATCGAGGATCAAGGCGTGGCGCGGCTTGAGATCGGAATGCTGGGGTTCCGCAGCGTTACGATGTGCCGCCTCCGAAAAGAGATACAAGAGGCGTCGCTCTAGGTCGCCGTACCGGGCGAAAAACAAGGCTAGATTAGCCTTGTAAGCGCGCAACGCCTGTCGATCGATGTCACCGCGATGTTGGCTCGCATGGCAGTTCGGACATAGGGCAATCATGTTGTCAAAAGAATGCGCTTTAGCCTTCGCCCACGGAATGATGTGCGCGATCTCCACTGGGGTGCTACGGCAAGTTGGGACAGCACAGCGGTGTCCCGCCTCGACTAGCAGCGCCCGCTCAAGCACGCGAGGAATGGCCGGTCGTCTTTCGGGCATGCCGTCGTAGCCTACGCTCTCCTCCGAGTAGAGACGATAAGACCACGCTGGCACGAACACCGGCAATCGCGTGGGTACTTTCGCTTCCGTGTGTCGACGTGCTTGCGAAACCGATGAGCTGCAAGCACCGGAGGGCGTCCGCAGGCAGTCGCTCAGACGATTGGCCGCTTCAGCACCGTATTGGTCTGGATGGGGAACCCCGTCGTGTCACGGCCAAGACTATGCCCCATCGCACTCGATCTGACGATGTATGACACGACCTCCCAGCCCTCCGTGCCGAGCTCGTTCAAGATGTCAAGGTGACTTGTCTTATGGTCTGCGTCGCCCGTTGACCATGAAAGTCGGGTATCAGCTTCGGCAGCACCAGGAAGCCATATCTTGTAGGTGTGTTCAGTCCACCAGTAGTACTGCCAATTGTTTTGTTCGCATTGCCGGTGCACGTCTGCCGATAGGCGCTGCCACTCGGGGTCAGCTGCGGTGATCTTCCGCGACGTACTTGTCCAAAGGATGGACGCGTACTCCCACCGCACCCTTGTCACGGCATAAGCAGGAGGAGGCCAGCTTGCCGCATGTGCGCGACCTCGCGAGCTGCCTCCTCCTCTCGGAGATGCGTGGCTTGAGCCACTTGCATTTGGTGCATTGCTTGGTGTTGCATCATGGTCTGCTGCTGCGCGGCGGCTCTCACCGCCTCATAGTAGTCTCGGCGTCCGTCATCTGTGAACGGGAAGTTCTCGGGGCTCGGCGCTAGTGAGCCTGCGATCGCGAGCTCCTGGTCCGGACGCGGATTGAAAATATCCTGCGGCGCAAACGGATCGTGCCACGGATGCTGAGATCCAAAAGCGGGAGGGTGTTCGCGCGCGTACATTATCTGCGGATCCTAACGTACGTACATCTCGAGCGCAGTCCCCTCTGAGGGGAGCATGCTCAGCCAACGCGCAGCCCGTGCTGCAATCCGTTTAGCAGCAGCGCCCACTTCTGCCGAGCTTTCTCTCGCTCAGGACGAACAAGCAGGCGTATCCGTCCACGCCCAGTTCACTTGCGCTCGGGAACGAAAGAGAGGAGTCCGGGTTCGTGCCGTCAGAACGCTTGCTTCTCTGGCCCAGCAGGAGCCGAGCATGGGCGTTTCGTGAAAACGGGGCGTTTAGGATTTGGGCGGGCCAGCCAGTCCTGAACCGCGGGCAACTGTGGGTATCGAGCGACCGTAAATCGCGGTGTCGGCGGTTCGAGTCCGCTTCTCGCCGTAGCTCGGTCGCTATTCGGGATCGCCGCTCTGCCGGCACGTACGGCCTTGCGCTGCCGACGCAGAGTGGGCACACTCGCGGCTCCGCCTTGGCACACAGCGCGCGCCTTCGCGCACCGGCCGTGCCTTAGAGGATCGGTAACAGGGTGCGTCTCGCTGCACCATCCGGGCGTGCGCGCGACGCTCGGGCTAACGTGAACCCAATGGTCCCGACGATCCCACATCTAGATCATGTGCCTGCCCAAGCAACTCCGTTGAGAATGGGCAGATGACATCATCACCGGAGCCTGTGCAAGGGACCGACGTGCTCCAACGCTATGCCTTGACCATGTTGGAGGTGCAGATCTTTGAGCGCGTGCTCGCGCTGCTTGCCGTGACACTCGATCGGAAAGGCTCGGAGCGCGCCGTCAAAGACGCGGCTGGCCTTAAGCGAGCGCTGGATCGGATCGAGCCCCGAATGATCCATGTATTCCAGCGCGCGTCGGCCAGCGAGCTGCGGAAAATGCTGCCGGTGGACTTCGATGCTGCGCTCTTGGCCGAAATCGAGGAGCTGATTCCCATCCGCGACCGGCTAGCGCACCGCTACCTGGTCGAACAGCTCACGAGCGAGGTCGGTTCTCCCCAAGGGTTGAACCCTCAAGCGACATTCGAGCTGGCGGCACTCAGCACGAGGTTCCACGAAGCGACGGGGCGTCTGATCGCGGCGGTGCGTGCGGCGATGTTGAGTATGCATAGCCCCTACGCTCCGCCCGAGGTCCGCGAGCTGCTTCAGCAGTTTGCACTGCCGATGATCTTTGGAGAGCGGTGGCAGCCTCCCAGCTGACCCGGTTCGTCGTCCGTTCGAGTCCGTTCCTGTGCGTTACAGGCGTCAGGTAAATGCACCAACAGGGTGAGGTCCGAGGGTAGGCTGCTACGGGAGTTCGACGTCAACCAGGCACGACAAGAACACTACTCCACGCCACGCTCGCGCTTTACCCGTGGGATGAGTGTGGCGTCTATCCGCGTTCGAGGATCTCTTTGAGCTGGCGCAGGTCCTTGCGGTTCGCGCGTCGCATCGCGCTCGCCATTACCGGCGCGGCGACCTTGGCGAAACCGGCAGGCTCCCCACGATTTTGCAGCGTCATCAATGTGCCGCCGCTCGCCGTGTCCTGCCACGTGTAGGTGGTTTGCATCGGGAATGGTCCCTCGGCGGTGCTCATCACGAACCGCTCACCTGTAATCAACTCCTTGACCTCGTAGGTGTAGGTGAGGCGACGACCGAGGAACTCTGCGAGGAAAGCGATCTGCGAACCGATAGCGAGCGGCTTCGGGGTCTTCCATTCGACCGCCTTGATGTTCTGATACCAGGCGGTCGCGTTGTCGGGATCGCAAGCGTAGGCCGCGACCTCAGCTCGTGGCCGGGCGATCTCGATCTCTGACTGCACGTCAACCGGCACGCGGTAACGATACCCGGGTAAGCTGCCGGTTGGCGAGCCGGGAAGCCTGGTCGGCGTGCCCTCGAAGGAGGGAGACCATGTGACCCCAAGCCAACTCGACATCCCTGCCGGTATGTCCTTTCTGGGACACAGGGTTCGTTCGTGTGCACCGGGGGCTGGTCATGTCTGACTTGCTGCTGGGCGGTGTGTTCATCCTCGCCGCTGCGGTCAGTATCGGTGCGAGCTGGATGCTAGTGGCCAGATTGGAGCGTGTGGGAGCTCGCTTGGGTCTGTCTGAGGCGCTGCTGGGTATGCTCGCCGCGCTCGCGGCCGACGCACCTGAGATCACCGCTGCGGTCACGGCGCTCATTCGTCACGACCCGCATATCGGGGCCGGGGTCGTGATCGGCTCCAACGTGTTCAACCTGGCGGCGCTGCTGGGCCTTGCGGGTGTGGTCGCTGGGCAGATCGCGTTGCATCGCCGCGTGATCGAGCTCGCGGGCGCTGTCGCCTTGTGGATCTGCACCGCGACCCTCGCGGTAGTAACGGGCGTCCTCTCGCCGCCTGTCGGGCTGCTCGTGGTACTGGCCATCCTCGCGCCATACGCCGTGATCCTTGGAATGCGCCACGAGCGGTTGGCTAGGCTGCGACTCCCCGTCGCGTGGAGGAGGTGGTTGGTGGTGGCTGTCAGCGAGGAGGAGATAGAGCTCGAAGTAGCCATCCACCCCGATCGCGGAAGGGCCCGCGACGCTCTGATCGCGGCGGGTGCCGTAGCGATCGTCGTGAGCGCCAGCGTCGTGATGGAGAGCACAGCATCCGAGCTGGGGGCCCGTCACGCGGTGCCCGGGATCATCATCGGTGCTCTGGTTCTCGCCGCCGTCACGAGTCTCCCAAACGCTGTTGCGGCGGTGTACCTGGCGTCGCGCGGCAGAGGAGCAGCCGTACTCAGTACGGCGCTGAACAGCAACATGCTCAACATCCTCGCCGGGCTCTTGATCCCCACCACGATCCTCGGGCTCGGAGCAACCTCTGGGCAGACCACGTTCGTCGCGTGCGCTTACCTCGCGATGACCGTACTCGCCCTAGGCTGCGCATACGCCCACGAAGGACTGCGCCGCGGTGCGGGCATCGTGATCATGTGTGTCTACCTGGCGTTCGTGGGTGTTCTGCTCGCGAGCGCCTACTGACCCATCATTCGCCAAAGGACCGGAGGTCGTCGGGCGCACAGCGTCAGACTGAAGGACGATGCACACCGCGTTTGGTACGACCGTCGTCACCTTCAGCCGGGGTGCTCGGAGATCGTCCTGAGCGCTCGTCAGAAGTCCCAGCCAGGCGCCTAACGCAGTGGGCTTACGGCAAACCAATCTGACTTGAGCTCTGGTGCGCCTGCACAGACGTCGCACAGGATGTCCAAGACAGCGCGGCGCCCAATTTCCTCGCGTACATGGCGTTCCATTGAGATCGGCGCGTCATCTCCCCATTGGGCCCTGATCTCAGCGCCAACCTTGGCAAACCGGGCATCGTCGCCGTTGGCCTCCAGTCGCCGCCATAGTAAGTCAAGAGCAGGGACAGGGGCAGGGTCTGCGAAGCCAGAATGAATGGTGATTCTGAACGTCACGCGGCAACAGTACAGCAACTTCAACGGACTCTTACGGGGGTCTGACAGGCCTGCTTGCCTGAAATGACTTATTGCATTGAGTCGGTTTGTCTGAGGCTCAAGTTTGCGTGGGCAGTTCGAGCGGACCAGCGAGCCGCAGCAGTGCGCGAGCCCGCGTGCTAACCAGGCTGTTGCCGCTCACGCCACTTTCCCACATGACATCTAGTTGAACCCAGACACAGGTTTCCGGCCTCGCTCGGTCGTGCGAGAGCAGAGGCGACATACGACCCTGCTCGTTGGAGTGGCCCAAGCGTTTCACTTTCCGGCTGGGACAACTACACCAAGCGCGGCCTAGAAAGCTCCGGGCTCCGCTCCAGCCTCTAAGGGTTCCGCTGATTGGGGCGTAGCACCTTCGCTTTGAGCGGCGCGTCCCCGCTCCACGAACTGCTGCCACGCAGCGACAAGATAGCCACGTGCCGCGACGCACAACTCTGTCGCTTCGTCGTCGATCGAGAGGACTCCGTACCGTCGGTTAGCTCACGACTGACGAACGTTGCTAGAAACTACGCCAGCCACGAGCCTCGTCAAAGCGTCTTATGCCGCGAGGTTTGGGGGGACTGGGGTGAGCTCGAGGAGCTCGCCGGGTGGTTCTCCGGATAGCAGCCAACCGTCGTGGGTGCTGTTTAGTACGCCGCGTTTTGATAGTTCAGTGAGTGCGCTTGTGACTGTGGGGCGGCGTGCGGCGACGAGGTCGGCGAGTACGGCGTGGGTGAGGCGCAGGGGCACGTTTATGCCGTCGCTGCGTACTCGACCCCAGCGTCCGGCTAGGTGCCAGAAAAGCATGTGCAGGCGGACGTCTACTCGTGCGTGGTGGTGGATAGCCATGTTCACTGCGAGGTTTCGTGAGCGTTGCAGTGCTCGTCCGACGAGTCCCGCGGTTACTTGTGGGTAGGGAGCGATTCGTCGTGCGAATCGCTCGTCGAGTAGCGCGACTCTTGTTGGTTGGAGCACTCGCCAGCCCGTTGTTTGTGGGAGGACTGGCGGTTCGTCTTCGCCTTGCCAGGGTCGCAGTAGGTCTCCGTCGCCGAGTAGCTCTGCGCCGAGCGTTCGTCGATGCCTACACGCCGGATCAGTAGTCCGTGCAGGACGAGCAGGCCGATCCCGTTGTTGAGAGCCCCGGTTGACTGTCCGCTCAAGTCGCCGGGGGACAGGTTGGCCGCGCGGGCGGTGCACTCTTGAATAGCACGGCCTCTGTCAGCTGGTGGGATCGTCTCGGCAAGATCGGGGTCCTCGATCAGAACCTGGCAAACGTCGTGAGAGCTGCGTGCCGTGACGCTCATGCGCGTACTCTCGCACAGTCGGATCTGCGCCATTTTCTTGGAGTGTCGTCAAGTCATGTTCGTGATCGGGTGCTCATCCAGGCGGGCTTGGTAGGCGTGCAGTAGTTGTCGGTGGGTGAGCCATCCGACCACGATCTTGCCGTTCGTGTCGAGGACTGGTAGGCCCTCGTCGTCGGTCGCGGCGAGCGCTCGAATAGCGTCCTCGAGTGTTTGGTTCGCTCGCAGCTCCGGTGTCTTGTGCAGCAGTGCGTGAGCATCCAGGCCATTCTGGGAGTGTGTGAGTGCTTGCTCGATATCGACGGCGGCGACGACGCCGAGCAGCACGCCGGTGCTATCGATCACCGGCAACGCATCGACGTGCTCGGCGGTGAAGCGGGCGAGGACATCGGGCAGCGGTAGTTCGGGCGCGAGTGCTCGCGGGGGTTCTCCCATAGCGTCGGCGACCGCGATCTGTGCCATGAGGGTCGCCTGTGGTGCGTCGATGTCGATCCCTCGGCGGCGTAGCTTCAGCGTGTAGATCGTGTCGCGTGTCAGTGCGTTTGAGAGCGTCGTCGCGACGACGATCGCGAACATCAGCGGCAGGATGATTTGGTAGTCGCCTGTCAGCTCGAAGATGATGAGCACAGCCGTGATCGGGGCGCGTGCACAGGCAGCGAACACGGCGCCCATACCGACCAGCCCGTAGGCGCCTGCCGATGCCGCGAGATGAGGCATCAGGTCGTGAGCGAGCGCACCGTAGGCGCTGCCTAGCATCGCGCCCATGAACAAGGAGGGGGCGAACACGCCGCCCGAGCCGCCGATCCACATCGTCGTGCTCGTCGCGAGCACCTTCGCAACGAGCAATCCAAGTAGCACCAGGATCACGTAGTGACCCGAGACCGCGTTCTGAAGCACCGGGTAGCCAACGCCGTACATCTCAGGCACAGCGAGCAGCAACAGTCCCAGTAGCACGCCCCCGACGGCGGGTCGTAGCCATTCGGGGCCTTTCCATAGCCGGTCGGCGATGTCCTCACCCGAATACAGGACCCGTACGAAGCCGAGCCCTACACCTGTGGCGAGCACTCCGAGGCCGGCGTACAGCAACAGCTCAAGAGGTGAGCTGAACGTAAACGTCGGCAGCGACAAGAACGGGTGGCTGCCAAACACCGCACGGCCGATCGCATCAGCGGTAACGGAGCTGAGCACGACAAGCCCGAAGGAACGCGTCTCGAAGTTGCGCAGGATCAACTCCAAAGCAAAGAACACCCCCGCTATAGGCGCGTTGAACGTCGCGGATATACCACCCGCTGCTCCGCAAGCCACGAGCAACCGAAGCTGGGACTCCGAGACTCGCATCAACTGTCCGGTCACCGACCCAAGCGCCGAGCCGATCTGCACGATCGGTCCCTCCCGACCCACAGAGCCACCAGAGCCGATACACACCGCCGAGGCCAACGACTTCACCACAGGCACCTGAGGACGCATCCTCCCGCCCTGGCGGTTGACGGCGAACATAACCTCCGGTACACCGTGCCCGCGCGCCTCAGGCGCAAAACGGCTCACCAACGGACCATAGATCAACCCGCCCACTACAGGCGCGAGCACCACGAACCAGATCCCCAAGCCCGGCAGCAACAGATTGCTCGCGTGCCCGGCCGCGCTGTAGTCGTCATGCCCGGTGAACAGGTAAGTGAAACCGAGGATCATGTAACGAAACGCGACAGCGCCGAGCCCCGCGCCGGCACCGGTCAACAACGCCAGAAAAGTGAGCCCGCCCGAGCCCCGCGCAACTGAGCGGCGCAACCGCTCCCGCCAGACCTCCGAAGACTCGTTCGGGCGTGCAGGATCGCTCTTTCCGGTGGGGCTTCGCCCAACAGGACTGGACTGAGCTTCCCCGTGCTCCTCCGAGCGCGATCCGCTCCCGGCACCTTCGTTGAGAGTGCCGGCTTCACCGGCCAGATCAGCGCTTGGGCGTATCACCTTTCGAGCCTATGCGACCCCGACGAGCGAACTCACCCGAACTGGTCCTAAACATCGCTGGTCCTGGGTATACGGTCAGAGTTCTGACGGGTCCGTGCCGACTGCCCGCTCAAATCTCTAAAGGCAGGCGCAAACCCGGGCTGGAAAACAGTGGGCTTTACCAGGTCCCTTTGGTGCCTTTGACGTTCTCGCAGCCCCCATGGGGCGCGGTGCTGGCGGCAAGCGTACAGGTGCGCGCAACGGCGCCTTCCGCGCTTCGTTCGACCTTGAACTTGTTGCCAGTCTCCACGGCCGTGACGGTGAGCGTGTACGTGCCAGCCGTGCCGCTGGCCGCACTCACATATGCGTTGGTATTGGTGCTCGTGGTAGCGATCGTCGGCTCATAGGTATGCAGCGTCGCCTTCGTGACGGTTGCATAGTTGCCGTCGGTATCGACAGCAAGCGTCTCAGCCGCCGTCTGGGCGTTCCTTGCCATCTCCTTGGCTGGAGTGTCATTCGCTTGATCCCTTGCGTTTGAGAACGCGGGGATTGCTATCGCCGTGAGGATGCCGACGATCAGGATCACGACGAGCATCTCGATCAGCGTAAAACCGTCATCGCGGCTGGGGCAGAGCGTCGAACCAGACACACAAGCTCCTTCGACCGTAAGCCCAGCAACAACGAGCCAGATTGTCAGAGCTCTGACAATCCAGACCCTTCGATCTCTAGAGCAGGCAACCGCTGCTTTAGAGCCTTTAGCATCACAATCGGGATGGGACCTATGGAGTGGGTCGGACTCGGATATGTAGCGCTGCTTGTGCCGGCGAGCCTCTTTGCGGGCTCTCTCTGCAAGATAGCCCGGCTGTCCGGCCAAAATGTGGAGAACGACAGGCGGGAAGTCCTGATCTGGGGATCACTCCCAACGCCGAGCGAGACAACAACGCGAGACAAGGAGCGCCCGGAACACAGGCCGACCTCGCACGGTCTCACACCGCTCTCGTAGTCCATCACTCCGGCCACGGCCGGGCGAGGCTTCCAACCCTGGACAACCTCGGGAAAGGTCATCGGTGTGCTTTCGCGTCTAGTCTCTGGCTCATGCCGGTGGACATTCAGACGGAGATCGAGATTGGGCGTCCCCGCGACGAGGTCTTCGCGTTCGCGTCAAACCCGGATAACGCCAAGAGCTGGTACGAGAACATCAAGGCAGTTGAATGGGAGACTCCGAGGCCGGTCGCTGTTGGCTCGAGGATCGCTTCCGTCGCTCAGTTTCTCGGACGACGCCTCGCGTACACCTATGAGGTCAAGGAGATGGTCCCCGCCGACCGGTTCGTGGTGAGCACCGCCGAGGGGCCATTCCCGATGGAGACGACGTACATGTGGGAAGACGCCGCTGATGGCTCTACCAAGATGATGCTTCGCGATCGAGGGCAGCCGAAGGGCTTCTCCAAAGTTGCCTCGCCGATGATGGCCGGCGCGTTGCGTCGCGCCAACCGCAACGACCTGGCACGGCTCAAGACAATCCTTGAGGCCGGCGGGGCGTAAAGAGAGGAGCTTCAGTGAGCCGCCTGAACGACCATGAGGAGCAGTTGTGCGAGGAGTCTCGCTGGGATTTCTCTGATCTACGCGCGCTCTTTATCAACTGCACGCTCAAGCGCTCGCCTGAGATCTCCCACACTCAAGGTCTCGGGGACCGTTCGATCGCGATCATGGAGCGGCTCGGCGTGCAGGTGCAAACGGTGCGCGCCGTCGACTTGGAGATCGCGACCGGTGTGTATCCCGATATGACTGAGCATGGCTGGGAGCGCGATGACTGGCCTGCGGTTCAGGAACAGGTGATGGCTGGCCTGACATTCTCGTACTGCTGACGCCGATCTGGCTGGGGGCGAAGTCCTCTGTCTGCACGCAGGTCATTGAGCGTCTGTATGCCAACAGTCACCTGCTCAACGAGCGCGGCCAATGGTCCTACTACGGACGCGTTGCCGGCACGATCATCACCGGCAACGAGGATGGCGCCAAGCACTGCGCGATGAACATTCTCTATTCCTTGCAGCATCTAGGCTTCGCGATCCCGCCCCAGGCCGACTCCGCTTGGCTCGGTGAGGCTGGTCCGGGCCCCAGCTACCTCGATCCCGGCTCAGGTGGTCCGGAGAACGACTTCACCAACCGCAACACCACATTCCTCACTTGGAACCTGTTGCACCTCGCGCGAATGCTCAAGGATGCGGATGGCTTCCCTGCGCACGGAAACCAACGCTCAGCGTGGGACGCGGGTTCTCGGCTGGACTTTGCCAATCCCGACTATCGCTGACACACCTCGGCGGGTGCGGTCAAAATCCGGCGACGCACTCGCTTTCGCGCACCGCTCTAACTGAGACGATCTGGGCGCATACTCTAGGAGCGCGTCGCGCGCTCGATTTAAGGTGTGCGTAATCTCTGCCGCCGACAATCTCGGTGTGTCTACCGTCCTTGTCGTCGACGATGAGCCGATCGTGCGCGACGTGGTCGTGCGCTACCTCGAGCGTGACGGGTACAGGACGCTGCGAGGCCGCCACCGGCGATGAGGCACGGGGTCTGCTTGGAGCGCGAGTCGCCGTCGCTGGTCGTTCTGGACGTGATGCTGCCGGGAGTGAGCGGGCTCGAGCTGTGCCGCTGGATTCGCTCGCGCTCGGAGGTGCCGATCGTGATGCTGACGGCGCTCGGCGAGGAGGCCGATCGGATCGTCGGCCTGGAGCTCGGGGCTGACGACTACCTGACCAAGCCGTTCTCGCCGCGCGAGCTTGCGGTTCGAGTTCGCAAGCTGATGCGTCGCACGGCGCAGCCGACTGTCGGCAGAGCGCAGACGATCGCTTTTGGCGACGTCGTGATCGACCCGATGGCCCGTGAGGCTCACAAGGGCGGCGAGCTGCTCAGGCTGACGTTGAAGGAGCTGGACCTGCTCTTGTTCTTTGTGTCGAATCCGCGGCAGGTGTTCTCACGCGATCAGCTGATGGACCGTGTGTGGGGATATGCGAGCGCCCTCGACACGGGGACGGTGACGGTCCATGTCCGTCGCTTGCGCAAGAAGATCGAGGATGACGCATCGCGTCCGCGTCACCTCGAGACGGTTTTCGGCGTCGGCTACAGGTTCACGCCGTGATCGCGTTCGCGCTCATCGTGTCCTTGAGCACGCTCGTCGCGGGTGTCGCGCTGGCCCTGGCATTGCGCCTGCTGCCGACGGTGCGCATGCAGCTCGCGGGACTCGCGCTGCTGGCGGTGGGCTTGCCGCTCGCGGCGGTGATCCTGGGCGGTCTTGTGATGTTTCACATGCACGACGACGTGAAGATCCTGGCCGTGGCGGCAGCCTCGGCTTCGACGGCGCTTGCCGCGGCGTTGCTGCTCGGAGGGCAGATCGCGCGGCGTATCCGTGGGCTCGAGGTGGCAGCCGACGAGCTTTCCTGTGGGGAGCTGAAGGCTCGCGCGCCGACCGAGGCGCCGCGCGAGCTCGCGCACGTCGGCGAGGCTTTCAACGCGATGGCGGGCAACATCGAGGCGCTCTTCGATGCGCGTCGCCAGCTCGTCGCCTGGGCCAGTCACGATCTGCGCACGCCGGTAGCCTCGATTCAGGCGATGCTCGAAGCGGTCGAGGATGGTCTTGCTTCGATCGACGAGTACCTGCCGGCGCTTGCGCCAGCAGACGCGTACGCTTGCGAGTCTGATCGACGATCTGTTCGAGCTCGCGCGCATCGACGCGGGCGCGCTCACGCTCGAGCTGCGAGAGGCCCAGCTCCCGCAGCTCGTCTCTCACTGCGTGAAGCGGTCTGGAGGCCGACGCGCGGGCGCGGCAGGTACGCCTGGAGAGTCAGCTCGACGACGCCTTGCCCGACGTTCGCTGCGCTCCGGAGCACGTGCAACGCGTGCTCCTGAATCTCGTGACCAACGCGCTGCGGCACACCCCTTCGGACGGCTCGGTGCTCGTCAGGGCGAGACGGCGCAATCGCGAGCTGGAGGTATCGGTCGAGGACACGGGCGTCGGGCTCAGCAAGGAAGCCCAGCAGCGCATGTTCGAGCGCTTCTGGCGCGACGATGCCTCGCGTACTCGCACGAGCGGCGGCGCTGGGCTGGGGCTCGCGATAGCGCGAGGTTTCGTCGAGGCCCAGGGCGGTCGCATCTGGGCGGAGAACCGGCCCGAGGGTGGCGCACGCTTCGCGTTCACCCTCCCAATCGCCGAGCCCTCCACGATCGCCTGATTCGGCTGCAGCCGCGGCGCGACGATTCACGGAATGTTCATCTCCGTGCAAGAGGCACGTTAGGAGTCCCGGGCATCGTGCCTGTGGGTCGGGGAATGATCCCCGCCAGTCCAGGAGGTTCACCTATGAAGCTGCCTCGTCTCGTCATCCCGCTCGCGCTGGCTCTGGCCGGGGCGACCGCGACATCCGCCGGTGCCCATGAGGGGCGCGAATTTGGCCACCATGAATCCCCGGTCGTCGGGCACGCCTACGTCAACGACAACACCGCGGTATCGAACACCGTGGCCGGCTTCGACCGGCACGCCGACGGGTCGCTCACGCCGATCTCCGGCTCTCCCTTTCCGATCGGCGGCGCCGGGCTCGGCGCCGGCCTGCCCTCCCAGGGCGCGATCCAGCTCTCCAGTGACGGGCGCTACCTGCTCGCGGTCGATGCCGGCAGCAACCAGATATCGGTGTCTGCGACTCGGCTTCAATGGCGTGCCCCAGCCGGTCGGCGCTCCCGTGTCCTCTGGCGGCGTCGAACCGCTCAGCATCGCGGTCTCCGGCAATCTCGTATACGTCGCCAACGCCGGCGCCGAGCGCGCCGAACATCACCGGATTCGTCCTTGCCCCGAACGGATCGCTGAAGCCGCTGCCAGGCTCGACCGTCTCGCTGCCCGCCGGCTCGGGTCCGGATGACGTGTTGATCGACCCCAGGGGCCGCAGACTCGTCGTCGATCTCGACAACACCTCGACGATCGCGAGCTTTCACGTCCGTCACGATGGCCTGCTCGTCGCCGCTCCCGGCTCGCCCATCGCGGCGCAGGGAGCGGGACCGTTCGGCGCGGAGTTCCGGCCGAGCAATCCCTCACAGCTGTTTGTCAGCAACGCCCACGGTGGCGCAGGCAACGGAACGATCTCGGCCTTCCTGGCGAGCGGCAGCACCGGTCAGCTGGCTCCGATCGGCGCATCCCCGTTTGCCGATCTTCAGACAGCGCCCTGCTGGGTGGAGATCAGCCACGACGGGCAGTTCCTGTTCACGGTGAACACCGGGTCAGGCACGATCTCGAGCTACTCGATCAACCCCGACGGCTCACTGGTGCTGCTCGGCAGCACACCGTTCGGCTCAGCCGGAGCGGGCGCCGTCGACGCCCGTCTGTCCCCCGACGGCAGGACGCTGCTGGTAGACGGAAGCAAAGCCAACGTTGATCGCGTCGTTCGCGGTGAACGGCGGAAGCCTCACCGAGCTGTCCAGCTCACCCACACCGCTGCCCGTGGGTGCCTTCGCGGCAGGTATCGTCACCGACTGACGATTGCGGCTCGCCGCCGGCTCGGGATATGCCTTTACGAGTCGGCGGCGCCGCTGCGCATATGGATCACGATGACTCTCACCGACTTCGCAAGGCGGGGAGATCTCGATCAAGCTCTCTGCATCTACGGGGAGCGCTACCCCTTCGCCGGGAGGGTCCGGGCGAACGCCACGCCGCGTCCTACCCAGACGCCGAGCTGGCGCTTGGTCGCGAATCCCTCCGGGGAGACTAGGATCCAGCCCTTCATCGGCCGGCCGGTCATGTCGAAGACGCGGGCGTGAGGTCGAGCGAGCGCCTCATCAGATGCGTCCAGGCCGACCCGGACCATCAGCTCTCCACTATTGGAGATCCCTACTGCCATGTTGCCGTCCAGCAGGAACGCCAGCCCGCCGAACATCGCCTTCTCGGTTACGCCGCGCCCGTCACCGAGCTGCTCGCGAATTCGATGGGCGAGCTCGTTGTCATAGGTCATTTCAGCGTACGGGCTAGTGTGTCAGACCTCGAACTCGAGCTTCAGCTCACACATGTCCACAGAGGCGCGAACGCCCGGAGTCTCTGAGGCATCCATCGCGCTAAACGCTTGGGCGCCAGTGCTCATGTCCTCCGCCGTGGCAAAGTGCTGGAGAACCACCGCCGTGCCCTGCGCCTCGTCGAACATTATCGTCAGGCTGGTGGCGGGCACGCCCGGAGGTGGCCCGTCAGACTCCTTTATGCGGGCCAGCAATCCCTCCACCCGCTCGGCATTCACACCGGTGAATCTCACGACACGCACATACATCAGGACCTCCTCGCATTCGATATACACCAACATACTCACCTGCTCAGGACGACACCCGGGTCGGAAGTATCGCGGTGCAAAAGCGCTTCAGTTTCGTCCGGCGCGAGCGTACGCGTGCCGCTCCGCAGTTGCCGCGCTTGGAAGTCGTCCGATCCGGTCGTCTGTGCGGGCCTCGTGCGGACGCTCGCTCGACCTGCAAGCGGGCGAGGCGATCGTGGCTAGATGACTTGTGCGTGCTCGCGCGGGGTGGCGTGGTGGCGGTGGTTGGTGTCGGGCGTGCGTTGTTGGAGTGTGATGCGTCCGCCGCGTGCGGGTACGATGAATACGTTGCGGTGCGCGACTCGCTCTGGGCGCTGGCGGGTGGGTTCGATGCGGGCGTGGCGGAGGATTGTCCTGAGTACGATTCGGGCCTCGGTGAGGGAGAATGCGGCGCCGATGCATCGTCTGGGTCCGCCGCCGAAGGGGATCCAGGTGTAGGTGCCGGCGCGTGTGTCTAGGAAACGCTCGGGGCGGAAGGTGAGCGGGTCGGGGTAGAGCTCGGGGCGGCGGTGTACGAGCGTTATGTAGGGGACGACCATCGTGCCGCTTGGGATCGTCAACCCGGGTAGCTCGAATGGCTCGGTTGCGAGTCGTGCGGTGAGCGGGAAAGCTGGGCGCAATCGCATCGCCTCCTTAATCACGGCATCGAGGTACTCGTCGTCTCCGTCGAGCGCGGCGGTTTGCAGGCGCGCCAGCGCGTCGGGGTAGCGGCTGACTCGCTCTAGCACCCACGTCAGGGTGGAAGCGGTCGTGTCGTGGCCACCCAGCAGTAGTGTGCGCATCGCGTCGCAGATCTCCTCGTCGCTCATCAGGCGGTCTTGGCTATCGGGTGTGCGCAGGAACATTCCGAGCACGTCCTGGCCGTCGAGTTGATCGGTGCTGCGACGGTGGGCGATCTCTTCCAGCACGATCGCGTCAACAGCATCGATCGCGCGGCGGACTCGTGGAAACGGTCTGTCCCACCCGTTCTCGCGGCTGGTCGCGATGATCGTCTGCAGGAAGAACCGCCGCGAGTGGCCCTCGGCAAGCAGCGCGAGCGTCGCCGAGCGCAACCGTCCAACGCGCGCGGGGTCGGTGACCCCGAACACGGTGGCCATGATCACCTCGAGGCTGATCGCTTCCATGTGCGGCTGGGAGGGCGTAGGGTGCCCGTAGGGCCAGCGTGCGAGAACCTCTTCGGTCTTGCGCTGCATCGTCTCGTGGTAGCCGCTCAACGCGTCGCCGTGGAACGAGGGTAGCTGCGTTCGTCGCCTGCGTATGTGCTCGGCGCCGTCGATGTTTGTGAGTCCCGTCGGGCCGAGGAAGAGATGATGCGCGGATGCCTTTGCTAGCGCCGCTCCGAGACGAAGCACGCCGGTGTCGGCTGTGAAGACGCGCTTGATGTCCTCGGGATCGGTCAGGCACAGCCACGGCCCCGTCGCCGGCATCGGCACGAGGAAACGGTCACCGAGCCGCTGGCAATGGCGCGCGAACTGCTCTGGGGCCAGCCAGTACTGGGCGGCATTGACGACTGCGGGGCGCCGCAGTCGAGGCACGTCGGTAAGCGTTTGGTCCATGAGCCACATCCCTTCTAGTTACTCTGTGCGAAATAGAGTAACATAGTATCTAATGGTGCCAATAGCCGAATTCCTCGAGATGGCTCCCGTCGTGGGCGAGGACGCGCTCTTTGACCGCGTCGCTGCGGCAGCGCTCGACGAGTTCGCCGAGCACGGCATCCGCCGCACCTCAATGGAAGACGTCGCCCGCCGTGCTGGCGTCTCACGGATGACCGTCTTTCGCCGGTTCGCGAGCAAGCAGCGTCTCGTCGAGGTCGTCATCGCACGCGAGGTCCACCGAGGAATGCAAGAGCTCGACCTCCTATGGGAAGGCGCGGAAACGCTGGAGGACCGACTCGTCGCCGGGTTCGAGTTCGCCGGGCGCTACGTACGCGGCCACCCACTATTCGACCGGCTCCTACGCAGCGAACCCGAGGTCCTTCTACCACCGCTCACCCTCGACGGCGGACCCGTGCTCGAGCTCTACCGATCACTCATCGCCAATCGACTCCAAGCCGAAGTCAACGCCGGTCGCGCCGCAACAACAGACATAGACGGCGTCGCTGAAGTCATGGCACGCCTCGCGATCTCACTACTACTCACCCGCGACGGGACCATCACACTCGAGGACCCACACTCCGTCCGGCGCCTAGTCAACCTCACGCTACTCCCCATGCTCCGACCCCACTCCGACTAGCGCCGGCTGCAACCACGCAACTCAGCCGGCCTCCACATGCCAGCCACCGCTTGCCCATCGGTCTCTCTCGGACGCAAGTCGCCGGGCCGCTCTCGTCCAGCGGCGCGGTCTGTCCCGCGGCCCGCAACTTCTCACGGGCGATAGCGGCTGCATCGACCCGCCGTTGAACTACGGCGCGGTACCACTCAGGCGGAGCGCGCCCTCTCGCTTTGCGTGTGATCCGCGCGTCTCAAGGACCGCCCAGCTCACTCCTGTCCAGGACGAAGACCAGGTCAGAGGCACGGCGGGGCGAGCGCTTCTCTTCGCCGGCGGTCTGCGCATGACAGGGAACTTCACTGCACCTGAGACGACGAACTCCTCCGCCTCCAGGGTCAATGCGACTACAGACTCGAACGCCTCCATTCCCGGCGGAGCGTACTGGTCTGAACAGCCACCCGGGGGCGCTCTTGGCTTGGCAGTCCTATAAGACGACAGTAGACGATTCGTCCGAGTCAAAGCCAAGCGCCAAGGGATCGAGAGGATGATCTCGCTGAGAGGATGATCTCGCTGCAAGAGACTAAACACGTCGAGAGCAGGCTCGACGCGCGCGTTCCATAGATCGGAGCCGCCCAGCTTCGCCAGGGTGCCGCCGACGGTCACCGTGACCTCGACCATCAGCTGGGTTCCGTATCCGACCCAGACCCCTCGACGCCGCGGGTCTGGGTGCGGTCCGATGGCAAGCTGACGAAGATCCTCTCTGTAGTTCTCGAGGATCCCCGATCGGACGTTATGAGCGATACGTGACCACTCGTGATAGATCCTCCGATCAAGCTCGTCGGTTCGTCCGACCGGCGCGAAGCCCTGCCTAATCATGCTTTCAGCTTGGCGCCGCTCCATGCGCTTTTGAGCCAGCTCAAGATCCTTTGGCTTGAAGTAAGAGCCTCGGAGCCACTTCGCGTGCAGCAGCGTCTCCTCACGGTCGAGCATGATCCGAGCGCCAGCACTCGCCTCGTGCATCGTTCGTGCGAGCGGCGCAACCTCGACGGTCAGACCCGTCCTCAGACCCGAGATGACCGCGTAACCCAGAGACAGACAGCGTCCAGCGAGAAGCCACGCTGCACTCTGCTTGATGTTTTGGAGCGGGTCGAAGTCTGTCTCATCAACCCAGCGAGCGTGCTCCTGACCCAACGTTGCCAGAACTGACTCTGCAACGCGGATGTGTGCCTCAATGCGAGGCCGCAGGGCTGCCGCGTTCCTCTCATCCGCGCGTCTCTGCTCCGCCCACGCGCTGAGCACAGTCTCGGGGACTGATCGACGCCGAACGCGAATCCGGCCGTCCGAATCAGGCTGGTCCATAGTTTCAATGATGCCGCGCTGATCACTCGCCTGCCGGCCCGCCGAGAAGTGGCCCAGTGCCAGTAATTGTATCGTTCCGCTGATGATCCGCCGCGGGCGATCTAGACCGCCGCGCGGTCGTGAACGAGGTGTTCATTACCGCGTGCTGTCTGTTGGTCCTGGACCCGAGTCTGTGTCCTCGGCAGTTGCCTGACCCGCGAACGGATGGTGCATAGGCATCATCGACCCGTACAGGGGACCAAACGCGTGCTCCACGCTCGGGTGGAGGCTCGTGGCCTGGCCTGTGCCCCATGAGTGGAGGACGATCGACTTGATGTGCTGGGGCGCGTGCGCCAGCCCGATCGGGTGCGCGAGGACGAAGTTGACGAGGAGCTCCTCCGCTGGGAAGACGTTGCCGTGGGAGTCCGGGCCACCAGCGGTCACGAGCAGTACGTCGACCCCCTGCTTGTCGTGTTCGTCAACGAGTCGCTGGATCTCACGCCACGCCTCATCGGCTGTGATGAGCGTCGTATACGCCAGGGCGATGTCAAACCCGGCGAGGGTGTAGAGCATCGAGCCCGGCGCGCCGCCGAGCAGCGGCGCCGCGTAGAACTTCGCACCGGCCGTCGTGTCTGCCAAGGGAAGCTCCGGCATCCGCTCGGCGGCGGCGGAGGAGGTCCGCAGCGCGTCGGGGTTCGGCTTGTATGCGGCGAGAGCCGAAACCAGTTCGTCGAGCGCTGACACGTCGGACCGCTTGTGGGGCAACATCGGTGGCCCTGGTGCATCGGGGTTCTGGAACCAGACGTAGACGACGTGGCCAGCGAGCTTGGCGAACGCCGTTGACTCCGCCGCCTGGAGTCGGCGGCGCAGATCCGTAAACAGGCCATGGATCATCCTGCGACTCTGGATCGCCAACGCGGTCGACTCCACGCCCACGCGACCAGCGTCCGTCATCACGGTCGCGTCGGGGGGGTCCGGGCCGGGCTGGACGTCGCCGAACGCGTGCGTGCCGGTCGCGAGCGCACAGTCGGCGCTGAACCGGCGCACATACACGTACTCGCGCTCGAACTTGGTCAGCTGCTCCTTAGTGCGCAGCCAGATCTGCGGCCACTCAGTGGCGATCGATAGCAGGGGCGCGCCCGCCGGGTTCGTCCCCAGCCAAGCCTGGGCCGCCGTGCCGCCCCAGGGCAACGGGAGGAACGTCACCGTGTCGAGGACGGTGCCCAACTCGGTCTGCATCGGGAGCGAGATCACGTAGGTCGCGGTGTCCGGCGACACTGGGCTTCGAGGTCCTTATCTGGCAGTAGATGGTAATGGTGAATCGCCTTCCGGGAAAGTTGGAGGCCTCCAAACTTTCCGGGGCAGTTCACTCGAGCTATGAAGGCCTGAGTTGGATGCGCACCGTGACCGGTTGACTCTCGAGAGCGCGGAACATCGCGCCAGTCGTCAGGCGTCCGACCTGGTTACTCGAGAAGGTCGCGATTCGAGCCTTGACGTTGTCGTCGGGCAACAGTTCTGCCGTGCCCGCTCGCCAGTGGCGGCCGCGCCGGACGCGAACTTGTGGGCTGGACTCGAAGTTGAGCACCCAGCCGGCGTGACGGCCGTGCTGAGCTATCAGCCAGAGTGTGTCGCCGTCAGCCCTACAGAAGATCGGCGTGTGCCGCAAAGCGCCCGTTCGCCTGCCCTTCGTCTCCACCAGCGCCATGCCTGGTGGAGTGATCCCAACCCTAAACAGGCCGCGCATCATCGGATTGGCTGAGTAGCGCCCGATGAGAATCTCAAAGCGTCGCTTTATAGGTCGATCGTTGCCGTTCGTCATCGCTTTACCTCAGTTATCCTGGGGCACGCCCGCGCGATTGGGCTACCTGCGTCACAAGCTCTCTGCCGCGACGCAATCCAGGAGCCCGAAGAGTGTATGCGCCGGAGTCCGGCTCCTGCTTGTGCGGGTGCGGTTGTCTAATCGATGGCCCCGAGGTGCCTGCTCCGGACGAACACCGGGCGTATCGATCACGGCCGACAGGTGCTCGTTTTGCCCGGGAGTCACCGTGCTCGCCCAGTCGAGCAATTGACATTGTTCCATCTGCCTTACTCTCCCCGGCGCTGCGCCCAGGGGGGCGCGTGATCGCGTACCCACGCAGCAAGCAGCGGGTCCGCCAGCGCCCATGTGCGTGGTTGTGGCTGCCAGGCCAAGCCGAGCTCGCGCAGGCGCGCGAGGGCGTCGTTGACGCTCTTCGGGTTAGCGGCGACGGCGTGTGGCCTGAGTCCGACGCTGATCGCGGCTACGACCGGCTGCGCACTGGAATGGGCACGCCTGAGTAGATCCCACTCGCGAGCCGTCAGGCTTGCGGTGATCTCTCGTAGACGCCGCCAGCCGGCAAGCGCGCGGGTCTGCTCGTCCTGCCCACGCGGGGGCGCCAGGTCGAGGATGCGCCATGTGAGAGCCGGCACACCGGACGCGAGCTCGGCCGCGGCGCCGATCAGCTCGACGCGCGCTCCGGTCCAGGGGCGCGTGATTACGAGGTCATCGACGAAGCGCGAGGACTTTGGACGGCGGATGCGCAAGAGCTGTCCAGCGTGGTAGAGGGGATGGCCCCGGTCCTCCAGGGCCTTGCCGGCGGGGCCGTCTGGATGTTCGACCAGAACAAGATCCAGCTGTGGGTGTTGTTGGCGGACGGCGCGAAGGTCTCCTAGAAGCTTGCGGGTCTCCCGGCCGGAGAGGGAGGAGAGCATCAGGCCGAAATGGTCGATGATTAGGAGCGCGTCGTCGTCCGTGAGCGCGAGCAGCAGCTCAATGGCATGAGAAAGCTCGTGTTCGCCCGTCTCTGTGCCGGCTTTGGAGCGGAAGTCCTCGGGGTCGATGCCGATCCGTTGCAGGGTGCGTGCGAGTCGCAGGCCGGCTGCGCTCGCGGGTGGCCCGGCCTGTGTCCACCACGCGGCCGCCTCGGGGGCGAGCGCGGCGATGGCTGTGTCGGCGACCGCCATTGCCAGGTCTCGGCTGTCGGAGCAACTGCGGGCGTCCACCAGTATGCGCGTGCCGTGGAGCTCGTCGATCGTGGCGGCCAAGAGTGCGCTCGTCCCGCTCCAGGGATCGCCGGCAATGACAGTGAGACCGGGCCTCTGGTCGAGCACGTCGAGCAGCTCTTGGTACTCGGCGATGCGGCCGGTCAGCGCTTCGGCGTTCCCGGCCTGCTGTGCGATCTCAGGCATGGTCGTCCTCCGCGAGATGCCGTCGCGCCTCGTCGATCGCCATCTGGACATCGAATGTCTCCACCGCGTTGCTCGCGAGCTTGCGGGCGCCCAGCGCTGCGTATCGGGCCGCGGTCATGGTGGGGTACGGGCGTCCCTCCCCGAAGGCGATCAGCTTCTCGAGCGCCTCGGGTGTCAGCTGGAGGCCCGCTTGGGCGAAGCGCTCCACGAGGCCTGCGCGCCAGATGTCGGCTGCGATCCTTGGATCGAGTGTCAATCGATCGACGAGCTTGCCGAACTGCGCCGGAGCGCCGAGCATCCCGTCGAGGGCTCGCTCGTCGCTGCCGTCGACGAGCACGACGACCTTGGTGCTCCCGCTGTAGAGATCGACGAGATCTCCGAGCAATTGCTCACCGTCGGCGTAGTCGGCGGCGCGTTGCAGCTCGTCGAGGAAGAGGACAACCGGCCTGTCTCTCTCCTCCGCCAGCCTCAGCGGCAGGACGAGGATCTTCCGCGTCGGCAGCGAGCCCGGTTCAGCGGCAAGCTGGCCGAGGTCGAGGGGTATACCCTGATCGGCGAGCGTCTGCTCGATCAGGGGAAGCGCCACCCGCAGGAGTCCGCGAGTTGCCGCCGAGCGCGAGATCCGGTTGCAGCGGTCCACCACGAGCTGCAGCAGATCCTTCGCGTCCGTGCGCTCGGGAACCTCGATGTCGACGACCACTGCGCCGTCCTGGCGAAGTTGCTCGCATGCCGCCGCGCAGACGGTCGTCTTGCCGATCCGGCGCGGCCCAGTCAGCATCGTGTGGATCGCCTCGCGCGATCGCCGCAAGATCTCCTCGATGTCCCCCGTGCGCCCGATCACCAGATCGGCGGGCACTGGGCCACCGGCGGGGAACAGGCGCCCTATACGGTCATCCGTCATGCCTAAATAGTACCAGAGGGTAATGAGATTGTTACTTCAGGGTACTATCGATCCTAATCCTGTTTCCACCTGAGACCCGTATGAAACACAAGCGATCAGCGGGCCACGGATTGAAGCTGGATTAGCCGGATGCTCGCCCGATCTCAGCGTCTGGGACGTGGGGGAGTGCCGCGCAACCGGTTGTGGCAAATCTGGAATATAAAGGCGGCGAATCCGGAATTTGAAGGTGGCAGAAGCGGAACTACTGGGGAGAGACGCGATATCCGGCCGGCTGCCGGAGATCCATCGCGAACACCGGCTGCCCCCTCGACGGCGTGGAGTTGCTGCGTGCTAGCGACGGCCGGGGCGAGCGTGCCGCCTTGATCGTTTGCTCGCTCGGCAGGGTCGACTTGCCGGCTACGTCGGCTATGACATGCGCATAGTGGCTCAGCAGAGTGGCGGGGCTGTGGCCCATCCACTCCGCGATCTGCGTGATCGAATGCCCGCCTTCGTGGATCAACAGGCTCGCGAAGCTGTGGCGCAGGTCGTAGGGGACGGGACCGTTGTAAGTCCGCTTGGACTTGCGCCGACCGTCCTTGACAACGGTTGTGAGGATGATCGTGGCCAAGCCGACCGCCTCGCACGCTGGCTGCCAGACACGCGAGCGCCAGTTACGCCAGTCCCCGTCATGCCAAGGGGCACCGTCCGGTCGAGCGAAGATCAAACCGTCGGTGCGACCGCAGCCAAGTTCGTAGTCGTGGATGTCGGCGCGAAGGACCTCGAGGAGCGGCGGGAAGCGCGGTGGCCGAGTCGTCTTCTGGCCAGGCACGATCTCTCCATCGACCCACTTCTGCTCGATCAGGATCGTGCTCCCGAGCAAGTGCCGGTATTCGAGAGCAAGCGCCTCCTCTGGACGCAACCCAGCGTAGGCAAGAACACTCACGAGCGTCGCATCCCGCATCCCGTGCTTGTGGCTGGCGAGCATCTGCCGTCTCAGCGCCTCGACATCCACGGGACGCAACAGTTTGATCGCGCGTGCACGGCGTACCCGTGGCTTGGCGATCAGCTTGACGACGTTGACCCTGGTTCTGTCCCATTCCACGGCGCGCGCGAACATGCTCTGAAGCAGTCCGAGGCAACTCCGGATCGTGGGCGCTCCGACCCCGTCTTGTTGGAGCTCGAGAATGAACTCGGACAGAACCAAGGGGGTGATCTGCCGCAGCTCCATCGCGCCGAGCCGCCCGTGGATGTGCCTGCTCCACAGGCACTTGTACTTCCTGCGGGTGCTCGGCTCCAGACGGGTCTCGGCATACAGGCGCCAGAATTCGACCATGAGTTGCTCGAGGACTCCTTGCCCGACTCCAGCATCCCGAGATCGCCAGCCCGCTTGAGCAGCCGCAGTCGTGCGCGGAAGTCCACTGCGTCCTGGGCGCAGTCGAAGGTCCTACTCTCGCGTTCGCCCCGCGTGTTCTGAAATCGGACGCGATAGGAGTAGCGAACCCCGCCACCCTTCGGATGGCGCTCGCGAATCTCTACTCCCGGGATCGGTCTTGGGCGCACGGTCCGGCCCTCCTCCTCTCCCGTCGTAGGAGTGTGCGCGATCTTCATGAGCGCTGCGCCATCACCCACGTTGACTGTCGCGAGCATGGAGGCGCCAGATCAGCGCCAACGCCCCAAAAATGCCCCTGCGAAGTGCTATCGGCTCGTTGCGTCCTAATAGAAGATCGCAAGCCTCCCCGGTACCTGCAGGGTCGCCTTGGCGCAGAGTCTCAGCTCTGAGCACTTCTTTACCATGGCGGTGCTCTACCAGCTGAGCTACGTCGGCGCGACCCCGAATCCTACCCTGATCCGCCACCAGCGATTTTTGGCCCTGTACTCTCGCTGCCGCCGCTAGGACGGGAGCCGCATCAAAAGTAGATCCGGGCCGGCGGATTGACTACCCAGGAGAACACCTCCCAGCTGACGCCTCGATAGCGGAACAAGCCCTGGCTGGGTAGAAGCGAGGGACCGCTGCCCGCGAGCCGAGAGGCGCCGGCGCGTATGAAGACTCGACCGCCGGAGACGCCTTGGAGGGTGTGAAGGAAGTCTTCGTAGTGGACGGCCAGGGGTGTGAAGCGAGCAGCTACGTGGGTCGCTATGTCGCCCCAGGCGGCGGGCACGCACGGTCTGGCAGCTGCGCGCGGCCGACGCCCCTGGCGGGGTGGTCACGAGCAAGGCCACCTGAAGCGTGCCTGAGGGGAACGCCCTGGCACGCACGACCAGGGCCCGATAGCGTGCTCCTGCGAGGGTGCAGCGATTCTCCGTTGCGCGGCATCGCTAGCGGCGCGGGGAGTGTTCCCATCACGGGCGAGCCTTCGCGGTAGAGCTCGACGGGTGCGCCGATGAAACGGGTGATGAGCTTGGTGTATCCGAGGTCGTCCTGCACCGACATCACAAACGTGGCGGCAATCCTGCCTTTGCTGCGCAACACGCCGGAGACGGGAGCGATCACGTCGGGTCCGCCCACGTCGGCGAGGACCTGTCCGCGCTTGATGACCCGCAAGCGCACTACATGCCAGTGGGGGGTGTAGACGATGTTGTGCACCGCGTTGTAGACCGCCGCCTGGCTCGAGCCTTCCAGAGCGGCGCGAAGTTCGGTGGAGTTTTGAATGTGGGCTAGGTCTGCCCGTACCTCATAGCCACGCAACTCCGCCACATAGACGCGTCGCGCTACCGATTCCTCGACTTGCGCGACGGTTGCCGCTGTCGCGGGGCCGCATGGGCCCGCGGACTTTGCCTCGAGAGCGCTCGCAGGGTTGGGTCTGCCCGCGGCGCCCGCTCCGAGGCCGGGCAGATCGATGTCTTGGGTGCCGACCACGATCGCCGCGAGCGCGGCAACACTGAGGAGCCCCGATAGGAGTCCTCGCCGCGCCCGCCGGTGCAAAGCGCCGAACATGAATGCGATTGTGGGCGACCGGCATTAGCGCAACCTGTAGGCCCCGTGAGAGACATCACACCTGAATCGCCACCACCGGGCGTTCGCCACCGGGCCGGTGGCGGCCTCAGCGCGACGTGAAAAGCCGCAGACCCGGCTGACCCACCACGGGAACGCTGTGGGCATAAGCCCACGCCTGATTGCCAGCACAGTGAAGTCCGCTGTGACAGCTGTGGGAGGCCGCGAAGTAGAAGCGCACGAGGCCGGCGGCCACGTCGGCGCGTAGCTGCCTGGTCCGCGTGAGCGACCCGTCCACGCTGTTAAGCACCAGGACGGGCAGGCCGTCGCGCGAAACTAGGCCAATCATGTCGTTGACGTTGGCGCTGGCTACCTCGTAGTGGGCGCCGTCGCGATGGGCTCGCAGGTAGCGGCTGAGCGCGGGCGTGCTGAAGTCGGTCAACAGCGAGTCTGTGCGCTCACGATTGACGATGTAGGCGTCCTTGGCGAGCGAGACCGCCAGGAGACTCACGCCGATGCAGACCAAAGCAACTCCGAGCACGAAGCGACTGCCCCGCCTCCGCGTCGAGGCTTCGCCCGAAACCAGCCCGCCTTGCGCCGCTACGCCCCGTCCTGGCCCTCCCCGAACAAGGCCGCCTCGCCACAGAACGCCAAATGACAGCCCGAAGAGGGCGCACGCGGCGGGCGCGAAAGCCTCCAGATAGCGTGGCTGCAGGCGCTCCATCGCGCTGAAGGCGATCAGGCCCGCGAGAAACCACAGAGCGATCCCAACAGCAAATCGTCCCGCGGGCCGCGCGAAGGCTGCTCGCAGGGCGGGCATCCCCTCTCGCGCGAGGATGGCGACGAGTGTCACCAGCGCCAGCAGGCAAGTCGCGAGCAGCGCGATCCCGATCAGGCTCCAATACTGAAGGGGACCGGCGCTAAGCAGACGTAGAGGACCGGCGCCGCCTTCGGCCCCTCCAGTCGCACCCTGACCTGAGAGACGGCTGAGGCCGTTGTAGACGAGCGTCACGTGCCAGATACTCCCGTTGGAGGAGCCGATCGGGAATGGTCTGTGGTTGAGAGGGGTCAACGATGCGACGGCGGTCCAGGAGAAGGCCACGACCAGGAAGGCCGCGCCAGTGGCCGCAGCGGCCCGGATACGAGCGCCCGGGGCGGCCGCCCAGACCCAGAGCAGGGCAAAGGCGGGCAAAGCGATGAGCATCTCCGCGAGCTTGACGTTGAAGGCGACTCCCATGACCGCGGCGGCGGCCACAGACCAGCGCAGGCGCCCGCTCCGGAGCGCTTGCCAGGAGAGCCACAGGGCAATCACCTCCAATGCCGCCAAAACTGAGTCCATTGTGTCGCTGCGGGCGGTGAGCACCGCAGCGGGCAGTACCGCCAAGGCGAGCGCCGCAGGGAAGGCCACGGCGCCGCCGAAGGGGCGCCGCAGAGCCCCGAACAGCAGCCCGCACGCAAGCACACCACCGAGTGCCTCGGGCAGGTGCAGGCCAAGCAACCCGAACCCGAACAGGCGGGTGCTTGCCACCTGCAGCCACAGGTCAACCGGCGGCTTGTCGATCGAGACGGTCCCGCTGGGCTCGAGCGCGCCGAAGAAGAGGTTGTGCCAGGAGAGGGCCATACTGCGTACGGCGGCGTCGTAGAAGACGTTGCCGGGCACCTCTTGAATCCTCCACAAGCGCGTGGCGCCGGCGACGGCAAGGACGAGTCCAAGCGAGAGCCATCGCCAGGTCGATGCGCTCCCGCTCCAAGCCCAGCGCCGGGCTGGCTGCTCTAACTCCACGAGGTCCGTAGCCCCGGCGACCGTTGCGACGCCCTCGGTCAAGCCGAGGCGATCCGGCCGGTGGCAAACATGGAGCGAAGGCTCGACTCGCCACCTAAACGGCCGCTGATCAGGCGATGAGGAACCGCTTAGGACAGCGCGCGAGAAAGGCCTTCGTCACGCACCGATACCATCGCGTGGACTTCGACGAAGCGGAGTCGAGCAATGGCGCGAGCACAACCCCACGAGCCGACCGATGAGCCGCGGCTGCGGGAACCTCCCCAGGCACAAGTGGCGACTGCCAAGCCGAGTTGGACCTACAGAATCGCCGGTTGGGTCGTGCCCGAGCGCTATCCCGCGGGAGTCGTCTACGGGTTGATCACGGTGGGGGCTCTGTTGGCTGCTGAGAGCGGCCTGAAGGACACCTATCCGGAGACGGTCGGCTCGACCGCAATCGCGATGACCTTGTACTGGTTCGCACACGCCTACGCGGACGTGCTTGGCTTGCGCCTCGCCGAGCAGCGACGTGTGAGCTGGGCGGAGCTGTGGCACACCTTCGTCCAGGACTGGTCGATCGTCAGGGGGGCCGGGCTCCCGCTGCTGGCCCTACTCGTGGCGTGGGCGGTAGGAGCACCCCAGACGACAGCGGTGACGGCCGGCGTTTGGGCGGTCGTGGCGAGTCTGATCGCTTTCGAGCTAGCGGCCGGGGTACGCGCGAAAGCCAAGCCAATTGAGCTCGCCTTCGATGTCTCGGTCGGCACGACCCTGGGCTTGGGAATCTTGGTGCTCAGGGTGCTTTTGCATTGAACCCCTATGCGGCGTTGCGATGGAGACCCTATGTGGGGTGATTTGGCTGGCGAGACAGCGCGTAGAGCCACTGTGTCGTAGCCTGATCGCCCCAACTGTACGTAGACAATAAATCTCTGACATGGAATGATATTGTTTTCAAGACTCCTTGATAGTCGAGGGGATATAAGTATTCGAGGAGATAGAACGCGGTGAAGGAGGGCGGAAACAACCTCGGCGGCGGTGCTTTGGCACGTCGTCGTCGTCCATCCTCACAGGCATCGGTGGGCGGTGGCGGCGCGCCGTCTGCGCACGATCGGCCCTCGCTCATCCGCGCGGGCGATCAGCCTTCGACGCGGGCCGGCGCTCCCTCCTCGACACATATCGGCGCTCCTCGCGCTCACACCGACGCGGCCCTACCCTCGGCCGGCAGCGACTCCGCCGCTTCAACGCAGGCCGGCACACCATCTGAGGCAGGCACGATGGCGCCGCTGTACAAGCGGCTGCCGCGAGGCCCCCACCAGATGGGCCCAGATGAGGTGGCTGCCAACCAGAAACTGCGTATGTACGGGGCGATGATCGAGGCCGTGGCCGCGAACGGTTATGGACGCACCAGCGTCAAGCAGATCGTGAGCTTGGCGGGCGTGTCGAGGCGGGCCTTCTACGAGCAGTTCGCCAATAAGCAGGAATGCTTTTTGGCCACACTCGATCTGCTCGCAAGTAGGGCGATGGACCGAATTGCAATGAGTTATGGCGCAGCCGAAGGGGACCTGGAAGATCGGCTCGGAGCTGCTCTGGGAACGTTCGCGGAGGTCGTGCAGGGCAACCCCAAGGGCGCTCGCCTGATGCTCGTCGACGCGCCCTCGGCCGGGCCTGCGGGCTGGGAGCGATTGACCAGAACGCTGACCCTGTTCGAGCAGCGCTTGGCGGCCAGCTTCGCCGAGGCGCCCGACGCACAGGCATTGCCCGAGCCGATCGCCAGGGCGATCGTGGGCGGCTTGCGGCGCGTCGCCTTCGTGCGCCTGGTCGAGGGACGCACAGAGGAAATGGAGGAGCTCGTGCCGGACATGTTGAGCTGGACGCTCACATTCAGGACGCGCAAGCCGAATCCGCTCGGAACGAAGCTAAGGGCTGTGTCCGGAACGCCCACCCTGGGCGAGGAGGACGAACGGGCGAAGGTTCTGCGCAGCGCCTTGGAACTGGCGTCCTTGGAAGGCTATGGCAACCTCACACCGATGCAGATAGCCGACGAGGCAGGAGTCTCGATCGACACGTTCTTTGGGCTGTTCGAGGACATGGAAGCGTGCTTTCTGGCGGCGATCGAGATGCTTGGCGAGGAGGTTCGAGAAATTGTTTCCGACCCCGCGCTCGCGTCCAATTCGTGGCCGACGGCGGTACGCCGTGCCTTGGACGCCCTCATGCGCTACTTCGCGGCGCGCCCGGCCTATGCCCAGACGATCGCGACGGGCGTGTTCGCGATGGGTCAGCGCGCGGTAGATCTGGGCGCGGATCTGGCTTGCGAAGTGACTGCCAGGCTAACGGCAGGTGCCCCGGGACCGCCCCGCACGAAGCTTGCAGGGGAGGGCATCGAGGGCGCGATCTGGCACACGATCTACTCACAGACGACCGACGGCGCCACTGGTGCGTTGCCGCAGCTGTCCGACTATCTCGCCTACGTAGTCTTGGCCCCGTTCTTGGGCGCGGAGGAGGCCGCTCGCGTTGTTACTGAACAGAGCGGATAGCCGACGCAGCTCCCTCGACGCCGCGCGGGCGCCGATCACAGAGCAGAGCGGGTAGCCGGCGCGCAGAGCAAGTAGCCGGCGTGGCCTCAGCGCTTGCGCCGGTAGCGCATCTCGGCGAAGTGGGTCAAGACGATGCCCACGAGCAAAGACACCACGATCACGATGATCAGAGGCGTGGAGCTCTTGCCGAAAATCCAGTTGACCTGTACCTGTTTGAGGTTGAGTACCGCGAACAGGGTCATCAGCACGGCCAAGACCACGAGCAAGCCGGTGCGCGCCAGCTCGCGACGGCTGCGCTTTTGGATCGGCGCTTGCGTTGAGTCGGAACTCGCCACAGCTTGATGCTAGCCGCTGCGCCGGGTGGCTCAGCGACAAGAGTTACTCGAGAGCCTCGTCTCCGCCAGCTTGACTGGCAAGCTCGGCCTGCACCCATGAGCAGCCGACCGAGAGCTCGGCGACGCCCATAGCAGCGGCCACGTTCAGAGCCATGCCGTGACCGAAGAAGTCGTCCAGGCGCTCGGCCTCGGCTTCGGAAAGATCGCCGACGAAAGCGACCAGCTCGGCATAGCGCCTGCGCACTCGAGCGCGCACAACCTCGTCGTCGCAGGCGGCATAGGCCTGGTGCTGGAGCATCAGGTAGGGGCGGTCGGTGGCGAGCAAATCCTTGTAAGCGCCGCCCATCGCCATCAAGACGTCCTCACAATCCTCTGGGGCTCGCCCGGCGCGGTACTCGGCGGCGGCGTGAGTGAACGTGTCGGCGAAGCGATCGAAACAGTGGTCTACCGCAGCCAGGAACAGGTCGCGCTTGCCGGCGAACAGGCTGAACACATACGGCTGGGCGACACCCACACGCCTTGCGATCCGGTCTACCGGGGTGCCGTGGAGTCCACTTTGGGCGAACTCGTGGACCGCTGCCTCGATCAAGGCCTCGCGCCGCTCGGCGGCGGGCACGCGCCGCCGAACAGACGTAGAAGCCCCCCCGCGCGCGCGTAGGGCACCCTCGCCACCAACATCAACATCCCCAGCAACACCCCCCACACGCGCACGCGGGGCACCGCTTTCCCGACCACCATCCGCGGCACCGCTTTCGCGGGCACCATCGGCGCTCATGCGGTTTCTCCGACGAGCACGGGATGTACCGCGTCGGCCGTGGCAACCTGGGCTGTGGCGGCCTCGGTTGTGGCGGCCTCAGCGGCGCGAGGCGTGCGGAAAGGCAACAGCAAGGCAGTCAGAGCGCCGGCCCCGAGCACGGCGACCCCTACCCACATGGCGGGGATCAGGCCGTCGACGAAGGCCTGCGGCGAGGAATAGCCGCCGGAGCCGGTGAACACCGAGGCCAGGACCGCGACGCCGAGCACGCCGCCGACCTCGCGAATCGCGTTATTGGCGCCTGAGGCCTGGCCGGCCTGGTCGACGCGCACCGAGGAGAGCACTGCGTTGGCTGAGGGGGCGAATACGAGCGACATGCCTGCACCGGCCATGATGAACGGTATGAGCATATGTGTATAGGGCAGGTGCGTGGAGGTGATCGCCGCCAGCCATCCGAGCGCTATCGCCTGCAAGCTCAAACCGGCGACCATGAACGGTCGTGAGCCGAAGCGCACCGAGAAGACTCCAGCCAAAGGCGCGACGATCATCGAGGCGCCGGTCCACACCAGTAGCTTCAGCCCTGCCTGAAGAGGCGTGTTGCCGAGCACGTTCTGCATGTACTGGGAGAGAAAGAAGATCGAGCCGAACATGCCGAAGTACATCGACAGAGAGACCACGTTGGTGACCGCGAACGAGCGCTTGGCGAAGAAGCTCATCGGCAGCATCGGCTCGGAGGCGCGCAGCTCCCAGAGCACGAACGCAGCGAGTAGCGCGCCCCCGCCGATTAGGGAAATCAGGATTGTGGGCGCGCCCCAGCCGAGCGATTGGGAGCGCACCAGGCCGAACACGACGCCGAAGGCGCCGGCGCCCGCCAGCAGCAAGGCCGGGCAGGTCAAGCGTGCCGTAGGGGCCACGCGACTCCGCCAGACGGCGCAAGGCGACGGGCAGCAAGACCAGACCGATCGGGACGTTGAGCCAAAAGATCCAGTGCCAGGAGATGCCCTGCACGACCGCGCCGCCAACGAGCGGGCCGATCGCGACTGCCGTGCCTGAGATGCCCGACCACACACCCAGGGCGATCCCACGACGTTCGGCCGGGAAGGCGTCGGCGAGCAAGGTGAGCGTAAGTGGCGTAACGATCGCGGCGCCCGCCCCTTGGATCGCCCGCGCGGCGATCAAGAGGTCGCTCGTGGGCGCCAAAGCAGCGGCGGCCGAGGCGAAGGTGAACACCGAGAGCCCGATCAGAAACATGCGCTTGCGCCCGAACCGATCGCCCAAGGCGGCTCCGGTGAGCAGGAGCACGGCGTAGGCGAGTACGTAAGCGTTGACGGTCCACTCCAAGGACTGGATCGAGGAGCCGAAGTCGCGCCTGATGCTCGGCAGGGCAACCGAGACGACGAGGTTGTCGAGCACCACCATGAACAGCGCCACCGAGACGATGCCTAGGGTCCAGTTCCTGCGCGTAGCTGTCATGTGAGGCTCCCTACTCGTGGACAATCCGGTGACGAAATATTAGCAGCCACTAATAATTTGTGGGGAGGAGGTTCGTACGTACCGTCCCGTCCGACTCCCTCCACGGGATGAAGCGACCTCCGCTGAGGAGCCCTCCCCTACCGGTATATCGGCGCGCAACACGGGTACCAGTGCGAGGATGGATGCTCGCGACGGCGAATAGGGGGAACGATGGACAAGCAGGAGATCGAGCGTCCTAAGGGCGCTGGGCAGAAGAGTGCGCGAGCGAGAGCCGGCCAAGCGACGATGGTGCTTGCCGCGGCGGCTACCGCCGTAGCGATCGCCGGGTGTGGTTCGGGCGCCACGCAGACGGTGTCCGTGGCCAACACGACGCCGTCCGAAGCTGCGACCCAGCCGAGCACGACGACCGGCACGACCCAACCCTCTCCCCAAACCACAACGCAGACGAAAACCGGTACGAACACGAACCAAACAGGGGGCGCAGAAGCGACACGCACAGGCAGCGCGCCTGCCTTTACCAAAGAATCGGCGAGCGCCGAAGGCGTGAACGCCGCGGCCGCGGTAGTCAGGGCGCACGGTTACACGCCAAACGAAACCTCTCAGTACCAACCCAACCAGACCTTGCACGTGCTCGTTGGTACGAAAACGGGCTCCAGTGACGGCTACGGCCAGCAGGCCTTCTTCTTCGTGGACGGACACTACCTGGGGACCGACACCAGCCAACCGAGCGCCACCGTGAAGGTCGTAAGCCAAGGCGATACCGAAGTGACGCTCTCCTATCCGGTCTACAAAGCTGGCGATCCCTTGGGCAAACCGAGCGGGGGCGAAAAGACCGTTCGTTTCCAGCTCAACAACGGACGCCTGGTCCCGCTCGGACAGATCCCGTCGGCCACAGCGCGCAGCGGGGAATAATTCGCGCGAGTCAAGCCCCAGTTGTGGGTAGATTCTTCTGAGAACTCTCAACCGCAAGGGGAATCAGATGAGCCAAGCGATCGAAGGCCGTGCCGAGGAGCTGTTGAAGGGAAAGAACTTTGTAACCGTGTCCACCCTGCGCGAGGACGGATCGGTGCACGCAGCCCCCGCTTGGGTGGACGTGCAGGATGGGCAGCCTGTCTTGAACACCGCCGAAGGAAGGGCCTGGCCGCGCAACCTGGAGCGCGACCCGCGCGTCACCCTGACCGTGCAGAACCTGGAGAACCCCTACGAGTATGTGACGATCCGGGGCCGTGTGGCCGAGAGCACCCACGAGGGAGCCGACGAGCACATCGACGCGCTTGCCATGAAGTACATGGGCGCGGAGACCTATCCCCTGCGCCAGCCGGGCGAACAGCGGGTGATCGTGCGCGTGGACCCCGAATATGTGCACGTTTATCCCAGCTGATTGAGCGCGCCCACGCGCCGCGCGTAGGCATCCTGGGTTGTCGTAGGCATCCTGGGTTGTCTCACCGGGATGCCTTGCGCGCGGTAGGCCTCCGGTTCAGTCGACGCGCCCCAAGAGCCGCCGCCACCAAGAAGGCGGACGCGGCTGGGTGCGAAGCCAGTCCTCGCGCAACATCAGCTGACCGCGCTCGCGGGCGGCCAAGACGCACTTGGTGTGAGCGTGGCGTCGCCTGCTTTTGTCGTCTTCGGGGAACATCAGCATGTGCTCACTCAATGCCGGCAACTGGTGCCCGCAGAAGGGGCAGCGGTAGGTTGCCGGCTTGCGGTTCTGGGCACGGCGCACCGTCCACCAGCGGGCTTGGGGCAACTTTGACATGGATCCATTGTCGCGGCGATAGCCTCCCATGTGGGGGTTGCGTGTAATGGCTATTGGAAGCGATCGAGATGTGGTGCACGAGGCGCGCAAGGCGACCAAGCGGATGCGGGCGCTTGCACGCCTTTTTCGCGATGAGCTGGGCGAGCCCGAGTTCAAGCGTGTGAACTCCTCTCTACGCGACGCCGCCCAACGCCTGGCAGGCGCGCGCGACGCGCAGGTGCGGCTGGCCACATTGAAGTGCCTCGCCGAGCACCACCCCGCGGCGCTCCCGCGACCGGGGATCGATTTTTTGGGCATGCACCTGGAGCGCGAGCAGGCACAGAGCGACGAGCCGACCAACAACGCCCAGGTGCTCGAGGACATCGCCGTGATGCGCCGGCAGCTGGCGCGCTGGGACCTGCTCGACCGCGACTTCGAGGATCTCGCTCCAGGACTGAGGCGCATCTACATGGAAGGGCGCAAGCGCTATCTCCACGTCAAGGACGAGCATCGTCCCACCAACACCAATAGCGAACATGCGCCAAGCGACCAAGCCATGCACGACTGGCGCAAGCGCGTGAAGAGCCTCTATTACGCCCTGGACATGCTTGGCGGCAAGCGTGCTAAGGGTGCGCGCAAAGCAACTCGCCGCGCCGATCGTCTGGGAGACCTACTCGGCGAAGAGCACGACCTGTGGATGCTGAGCGTCTACGTCGAGGAGCACCTCGACGCCTTCGGTGGGGACTCGCGCGCCCGCGACGATCTGCTTGAGCTGATCGAGCGCCGTCGTCGACGCCTGCGCAAACAGGCGCTCAAGCTCGGCGCTGGCCTATACAAGCACTCGCCGGACCGCTTCACGAAACGCCTGCGCACCGCGTTTTCCCGCTGAATATTCAGGGTTTTGCCGTTGGGAGCCGATGTAAGTGGCGACCCGCGAACCAAATGCGCGCACACCTGAGACTCAATCTTCCGACCTTGGTCCTCGCCGCCCTCATAGGGGGGCTTGGCGTGTTTGCCCTGCACACCGTTTTCGGCTTCGGCGGAACCCGGCGGCGAGGGACTCTTCCAGGACGGCATCTACAACGTCTTGATGCTCGGCTCGGGTCTGGTGGTTCTGGCGCGCGGCTTGTTCGTGCGCGAGGAGCGGGCAGCGTGGCTGACAATGGGAGCGGGGCTCTTGTCGTGGGGCTTGGGCGAACTGTATTACTCGTTCTTGATCGAAGGCACCAGCGCCGAAGCGGGTGGCAGCGTGTCCGGAGCGGATGTCCTCTTCCTGACGATGTATCCCTGCTTCTACGTGGCGCTTGGCCTGCTCGCGCGACGCCACCTACGCGATTTGCGCCTCAGCATGTGGCTGGACGGGCTGATCGCGGGCCTGGGCGCCGCTTGCGTGGCCGCCGCCTTTGTGCTTCCTCCGATCTTGCACAACGCGACCGGCGTGCACAGCTCAATCGTGGTGTCTTTGGCCTACCCGATCGGTGACCTGCTGCTGATGATGTTCGCGGTCGGCGCGCTCTCGATCACGGGCTGGCGCGGCAGCAATGTGTGGCTGCCTATCGCCGCGAGCATGTTGGTGAGCGGGGTCGCCGACTCGATCTACCTCTATCAGACCACCACCGACTCCTACCAGGCTGGCACATGGCTTGAATGCCTGTGGCCACTGGCGGCGATCCTGCTAGCGATCGCCGCGTGGACCCCATCGGCGCGCCTGCGCCCACGTCCGCTGAAGAGTTGGCAGATGATGTCGGTGCCGGCTTTGGCCTTGCTCGCCGCGCTCGGGGTGCTGGTGTACGGCAACCTGGGACCTCAATTGACTGTGCCCGCGTTGATCTTGGCCGCAGCCACGATTTTGGCCGTCGGCGCGCACCTGCTCATCACGCTGCGCGAGAACCTTGCCCTGCTCGACCATTCGCGGCGCCTGTCGCTCACCGACCCTTTGACAGGCTTGGGCAACCGGCGCCTGTTGATGAGCGATCTGCGGCTTGCTTGCAAGACGGCGGGCGCGAGCGAGCCATGGGAAATGGTGCTGTACGACCTCGACGGCTTCAAGCTCTTTAACGACACTTTCGGCCACCCGGCGGGCGACACTCTTCTGGTGCGTTTGAGCGAGCGCTTGCAGAACGTGGTCGCGCCACACGGAACGGCCTACCGCATGGGTGGGGACGAGTTCTGTGTGCTGTTCGATGTCTCAGCGCAGCCTAACGAGAGCTTTGTGCACTCCTCGGTAGCGGCCTTGTGCGAGCACAGCCCCAGCTTCTCGATCACGGCCTCCCACGGGGTCGTCCAGATCCCGGCGGAGGTCAGCGACCCGGCTTCGGTCATGCAGTTGGCCGACCAGCGGCTGTATCGGCGCAAGGAGGAAGTGGCCGCGCGCCGCGCCAGCGCCATGTTGAACGTCGAGGCCGCAGGTACGTTGCTGGCCTCAGCCATCGCTCCGGCCATTGATCCCGAGCGCGTGGTCAGAGAACTGTCAGGAGACGCTTACGACGACGAGGACGCTCTCGCCCTTGGGGAGCACAACGGAAGCTCGCTCGCCGGTACGACGCCCGAGCAAAGCCCGAGCGACCGGCGAGTCCGCCGACAGCCTCCCTTCTGAGGGGGAAGCGTCGTGCGAGCTGACGATATGCCAGCTGCGCTCTTTGCCTGCCTCGTCACGAACCACCACGGTCGAGCCGAAGCCAACGGCTCCGTCGGGCGCCTCGGTGGCCTCGACGACTTCGGCGGTTGAGATCCGTTCGCGCAGTTTCGCGATCTTCGTCTCCAGGTGCGCCTGATCGTTCTTGGCGTCGTGATACTCGCTGTTCTCCTTCAAATCGCCCCACTCGCGCGCCGTTTTGATGCGCTCGGCGATCTCGCGACGACCCTCGCCCTCGAGGGTCGCAAGCTCGGCCTTGAGCTGCTCGAGGCCCTCGGCGGTGATCAAATTGGCGGCATCCGCACTCATCCGCCCCCAAGCCTACTCGGCGCGGCTTAGAAGTACGTGCTGGGCGAAGTAGAGAGCAAAGCGTAGATCTGGGTGACCGCTGCCTGGTAGAGCAGTTGCGTGGAGGGCGGCGAGCCGAATGCGAACAGATTGTCGGTCAATCGCTGGTGGACCCACACGCTGTCGATGTAGCTCTGCGCGAGCTTCGCCCCGGGCGGGTCGTGGGTGACCGCGTCGAGGTACATGACGTTCCTGAAGTAGACCGACGCGAAGAACGGGTTTTCGCTCAACAGTCGCGGGAGCGTGAAGGAAGCCAACGCCACCTTGGCGGTTTGGCGCGCCTGGTAGAGGAATTCACTGTTGCCAGTGGACTGATAAAGCAGGACTCCGGCGCCGATCATGGCGCCTTGGTTGTAGCTCCACTCGGTCGGGTCGATCACCCCGTGCAAACGGATGTGGTCGGCGTAGAGCCCGTTCGACTCCGTCAAACAGCTACGCACCCACTGGTAGGCCTGCTGAGCGAACCCCAGATAGGCCAGGTTGCCGGTGATACGAAACAGCTGCGCGCCCAGCTCGGCCGCGGGACCGTCGGTCACGGTGTTGCGGTCGGTGTTGCTGGGCGAATCAGAGAAGGGCACTCCACCGGGACAGGCGAGCTTGGGGTTGTTCTCCCAGCCGGCCATCACGAAGGCCATAATCTGCTCGGCCTTTTCCAGAGAGGCCGCTTCGTGGCGCAGTTTGTAGAGGCGAAGCAACTCGATTCCCACCCACTCGTTGTCGTCGTAGTAGCTGGCACCGCCGGGCGGCACGACCTCGCCGTTGAAGGAAGGCAACGCGGGCGGTGCGATGCCAGGCGCTTCCGCAGGTTCGGAGCCTTCCCCGGTTTCTTCGCCTTCTGGTTGCTCGCCCGTGGGGGCCTTACCCGCGACCGGCGAAGGCGTGGCCCAGTACTTGCCCAGACCGAGCAGGCGCGTTTGGATTTCGTGGGAATGGGTGCTGGCCTGGCTTGCCGCCTGCCCAGAGATCGAGGCCACACTGATCGTCGCCGCGAAAGCCTGCGAGAAAGGCCACAGGAACGAATAGGGTTCACCCTCGTACAAGCCGGTACCTGGAATGTAGAAGCTCTGTTGCATCGCCTGATAGGCGAGTAGGGCACGTGCCGGGTTGCCGTGCAACCCAGGCTTCTTCTTGGCGGGCTTTTTCGCGCCGGTCGAGGAGCTGCGCGCGAATTCGCTTGGCTTGATGATTCGACTGGGCCGCTGGGCCTGCGCGGGATAGAGCGATCCGGCGCCCCCCGGCGACGCTTGGCGCCTGTGGGGGCTCGCCGCCGCAAGCGCACTTGCGGTGAGCGACATCACGAAGAGCGCAGCCGCGGTGACGAGCGCCGCAAAAGCCGCCAAGGAACCGCCGCCAAGCGGGTAGATGCGTGCGCTAAGTCTGTTCAAGATCCGGCCTCCACGACAAAGTACAAAGGGCGATTGGTGCCCCGGGGCGGTGCAACGAAGCTCCCACGCCCGATTCGATTGCGCCTACACGCTCCGCCCCCTGAACAAACGGGCGCCTGTAACGATGCGCTTGGGGGTATTGTGCGGCGCCTAAGAACCTCCTTCATTCCAGGCGGCAAGTTGCGGAGGGAGACTCGTGAGGGCATCCAACCACCGAGGAGACGTGGCGTGAGGACAGTTAGAGAGGCCGTATTCGAGCTACTGCGCGAACGCTCGATGACCACAGTGTTCGGTAACCCCGGCTCCACAGAGCTGCCGATGCTGACCGAGTTCCCTGCCGACTTCAGATACGTGCTAGGCCTGCAAGAGGCCACCGTGGTAGGACTTGCCGACGGCTACGCCCAGGCGAGCGGGCGCCCCACACTGGTGAACCTGCACACCGCTCCGGGCGTGGGCAATGCAATGGGGGCGATCTTCAACGCTCAAGCCAACAAGAGCCCACTCGTGGTCACCGCGGGCCAGCAGTACCGCTCCTTGATGACTTTGCAGGCCAACCTCACCAACAGAGACGCTACGCGCATGGTTCATCCCTTGGTCAAGTGGAGCTATGAGCCCCCGCGCGCCGAGGACGTGCCGCACGCTCTGGCGCGAGCAATTCACGTAGCGGGGCTGCCTCCAAGGGGGCCTTCGTTTCTGTCTATCCCGATGGACGATTGGGGCGCCGAGGTGGACGAGGGGGCCGTCGCTCACCAGAGCGCGCGCACCGTCGCGGGCGCCACCCAACCCGGCCCCGAGGCGATCGCCCGGCTCGCCGAGCTCTTGAGCCAGGCCGAGCGCCCGGCCCTCGTGGCCGGCCCGGAGATCGACGCCTCCGGCGGCTGGGAGGCCGCGATCGGCTTGGCCGAGCGCCAACGCCTGGCGGTGTACGCTACGCCGGCCCCGGGCGGCGGGCGGATCGGCTTCCCCGAGGATCATCCGCTCTTCCAAGGCATCTTGCCTCCGGCTGTGCTGCCGGTCGGGGAAATGTTGGCCGCCCACGACTTCGTCTTGACGGTGGGCACTTCGGTGTTCCCCTACTACCCCAACGTGCCGGGGCCGCTGCTGGCGCAAGGCACGAAGCTGGTGGCGATCACGAGCGACCCCGACGAGGCCGCGCGGGCGCCGATGGGAGATGCAATCGTGGCCGACCCGGCGCTCACGCTCGCCGCCTTGATCGCCGCGGTCGGGGAGTCCGATCGCACCGCGCCGCCGCCACGACCAGCACCCGAAGCGGCGCCGATCACCGACCCGATCAGCCCTTCCACGGCGGTACGTGCGCTTGCCGAGGTGTTCCCCCAGGACGGTGTAATCGTGCTCGAGTCGCCCTCGGCGACGCTCGCGTTGCGCAACCAGTTGCGCCTATCGGCCCCCGGTAGCTACTACTTCTCATCGGGCGGAGGCCTCGGCTTCGGGATGCCCGCCGCGATCGGCGTGCAGTTGGCCCAGCCAAGCCGGCCGGTGGTGTGCGTGATCGGTGAGGGCTCAGCCCAGTACGCGATCCAGAGCTTGTGGACTGCGGCCGCCTATGAGGTTCCGGTCACGTTCCTGGTGTTGCGCAACGATGAGTACGCGATCCTCAAGTGGTTCGGGATGCTCGAGGACATCGTGGGCGCACCCGGCCTGGACCTGCCGGCGCTCGACGTGGCCTCTGTCGCACGCGGCTATGGCGTGAATTCGCGCGTGGCGGGCAACGCCGAGGAGCTGGGCGACGGGTTGAGCAAGGCGCTCGCGTCGGGCAAGCCGGAGCTGGTCGAAGTGAAAGTCTCGCCTGGGATGGCTTTGGCGTGAGCGGACAGCCCGATGTGATCGTCGTCGGCGCGGGGCTCGCGGGACTGGTCAGCACGCTTGAGCTGTTGCGCAGCGGGCATGACGTGCTCCTGCTCGACCGCTGCGCCCCACAGGAGATCGGGGGTTTGGCGCGGGAGGCGTTCGGGGGCATGTTCATGGTCGACTCGCCCGAGCAGCGCCGCTCGAGGATCCCCGACAGCGAGCGGCTCGCGCTCGAGGACTGGCTGCGGATCGCGGAGTTCGACCCTGAGGATGTGTGGCCGAGGCGGTGGGCCGAGCAGTACGTAACTCGCGCGCGCGACGATGTCGGGGCTTGGCTGCGAGAGCTGGGCGTGAAGTTCTTCCCGGTCGTCAACTGGGCCGAGCGCGGCAACTTCGGTGACGGCAACTCGGTTCCCCGCTTTCACTTGACTTGGGGCACCGGCAAGGCGCTCGTGCAGGCGGTGTGGGGTGCGATCGAGGTGCACCCCAGACGCTCAGCTTTGGACATGCGTTTGCACTCGCGCGTGGTTGAGCTGATTGTGAAGGATGGCGCCGTCCGAGGGGTCAAGCTCGAGTCCGGAGAGCAAGCACGTGCTGCCAAGGCCGTCGTGATCGCGGCGGGTGGGATCGGCGGCAATCTGGACATCGTGCGGCGCGAATGGCCCACCGATCGGCTCGGCCCGGCGCCGCAAAGACTGTTGATGGGCTCGCATTACTACGCCGACGGCGCCATGCATGAAGAAGTGAGCAGGATCGGCGGCAACGTGACTCACCTGTCGCGCATGTGGAACTACGCCGATGCGGTGCGCCACCCCAAACCCCAACGCGAGCTTCACGGACTGAAGCTGATCCCGCCGCGCTCGGGCCTGATGCTGGACCCGGATGGCCACCGCTACGGACCGGTACCGGTGATGCCCACGTTCGACGCCTATGCGGCACTCGAGCGGATGTGCGAGGACGAGCGCAAGTATTCGTGGCTGGTGTGCAACTTCAAGATCGCCAAGCGCGAGCTGGATGTGTCCGGCTCCCAGCACAACCCCCATCTGAGGGAGCGGCGGCTCGTGCCGTTTTTGCTCAGCGTGCTGCTGGGCAAGCCTGGGCTGGTGAACCATTTCTTGGAGGGCTCCCCGGACTTCGTGCAAGCCGCTTCGCTCAGCGAACTGGCTGGCAAGATGAACGACGTAACCGCCGAGCTGACGGGCGAGCGCCCGCTCGACGCGATGGTGTTGGAGCGCGAAGTGGGCCGCTACGACGAGACAATCGCGCGCGGCAAGGGCCTGTTCAACGACGACCAGTTGAGGCGCATCGGCCAGTTGCGCAACTGGCGAGGCGATCGCTTGCGCACCGCCCGCTTCCAACGCATCGTCGATGCTAAGGCGATGCCTCTGGTCGCGATTCGCTTGCAGCCGATGGCACGCAAGAGCCTGGGCGGCATCCAGACAGACCTGAGCTGTCGCGTGCTGCGCTCGGATGGCGAGGACCACGGGGGCGAGCCGATCGCCGGCTTGTACGCAGTCGGCGAGGCCGCGGGCTTCGGCGGCGGCGGCGTACACGGCAAGCGCTCGTTGGAGGGCACGTTCCTCGGCGGATGTGTCTTCACGGGGCGGCTGGCGGCCGCCGCGATTGCCGGCAGCGAGCTTCCGGTACGCATCCCGCCCCGCGTCGCCTGAGAATCGACGCGAGCCCGTGCTTTGCTCGCGGCCGCTTCGCACATAGGGTTTTGCAATGGACAGCACTTCGGGGACACCTTTCGACTACGTGACCGTCGGCCACGTGACGCGTGACGCGATTGAGCACCCCGACCGTGGAACGCTGTATCGGGTCGGCGGGAGCGCTTTCTACAGCGCCTTGCAGGCAGCGCGCCTCGGGTTGAGGACGCTGATCCTCACGCAAGGGGTGCCCTCCGAGCTAGAAGAGCTGCTCGCGCCATATCGAGACGAGCTCGAGCTACAGGTGATCCCAGCCGAGCAGACCACCACGCTGAGCACGCGCGGGACCGGGTCGGCCCGCACCCAGAGCTTGCTCGCCTGGGCAGGGCCGATCTTGGAGCCGATCTCGGTGGACACCAAGATCCTGCACATATCCCCGGTCGCGCGCGAGACACCGAGCGCTTGGGAGGGTCGCGCCGATTTTGTGGGTGTCACACCGCAAGGGTTGGTGCGCCAGTGGCACGAAGAGGACGGTCCGCCTCTCATTCAACTGGACACAAGCTCGCTGCTAGGTGACATTTCGACGGTGCCGCCCGCAAGCGAGGCACTACGCTGCGACATCTCGGCCGTGACCCTGGAGGCAAGCCTGCTCCCGGAACGATTCGACGCAGCCGTGATCGCCGAGCACGAGTGTCCGCACTGCCATGCGCTGTTCAAAGCGGCGCGCCGCCATGGAGCGTCGATTGCGGTCACAGCCGATTCCCGACCAACCACTGTGCATCTGCTTGGAGGCGACTCGGTTGCGCAGACTCCCTTTCCGCCTGCCACGGTCGTACGCGACGAGATCGGAGCGGGCGACGTGTTCGCGGCCGCCTTCTTCGTGGCCTTGGCCGAAGGCTGCCCTCCTCTAGAGGCCGCGGTGTTCGCCAATGGGGCCGCGTCCGCGCGCATCTCGGGCGAAGGCCCAAGCGCCATTGCGCACCGCGAGGAGCTCATTCCCTAAAGCTGCTCCCACGAGCCCCTGACAAGTTCCCGGACGAGCCCGGCGGACGATATGCCGGCGAAGCTCATTCCCTGAAGACACCCTCGCGCGCGAGCACAGCGTCGAGCAAAGGCTTCAATTGAGCCTGGTCCAGCGCATGCTCGCAGCCGGCCAAGCGTGTCGCAAGCAGGAGACAGCCGCCGACGGGCGCCATCTCGACCACCGCCACCGACGCCTCAGGGGCAACGTTGTGGATGGCCGCCGCCAGCGGCTCCACGAACAGGCCTCCGGCCTTGAAGGCGCTGCCGATCAAACCGACGGGAAAGGAGCCGGTCAGGCCTGTTTGGGCGATCACCGCCTCTACCTGCTTGCCCAGCTCGTCAGCCGCGTGCTCGTAGAGCCCACGCGCTACTTCGTCCCCGGCCTGGGCAACTCGCGCCGTCTCGATCGCGAAAGCGGCGATCTCTCCCTTGCTTAGCGGCTTGGAGTAGACGAGCGTGGCAACAGCCTCCACCGTAGGCACATCGAAGAAGTCAGTCGCGGCATCGCTCAAGGCAGTTTCGGGTCCCGAGCGCTCGCGGTCGCGAAGAGCAGCCTTGATCGACTGCACAGCTAGCCAGTACCCGGAGCCCTCGTCGCCGAGGACGTGGCCCCAACCGCCGGCGCGCCAGGCGCGCCCGTCGGCACCGACGCCGAAGACGTTGCTTCCCGTCCCCGAGATCGCCCCCACACCGGGGCGCGCGCCGGTAGCCGCCGCCCAAGCTCCAACCACGTCGTTGACAACCACCCAGCTGCTCGGCCTCAGAGTGCGCACGTGAGCAGCGACCGCATCGGTGTCGGTGCCCGCCACTGCGAGAACCGCAGCGTCGAGGCGATCGCGCTCGATCCCGGCGCGGGCGATCGCCTCGTCGGTCGCCTTCATGAGCGAATTCGTGGCCACGTGAGGCCCAACCGCGTCCGGGTTGGAGGAAGCGCCGTGACCCAAGTACAGACAGCGCTCTTGCAGGTCGAGAACGGCGGCGAGCGTCTTAGTGGCGCCACCATCGACTCCCATCAGAAAACGCGCGCCTGGCCCACCGTTGACACCAGACACGCCGGCGGCGGGGCCGCGCAAGGCAGCAGGCAAGGTGACGAGCGGCTCGTGTTGCATGGCGAGATCCTTGCAGGGACAGGCTCGTTAGGGGTTACGATCTCGGCATGCCAGTTGTCCCGATCTTCCCGAAGGCCAAACTCGACGCGGGCATGTACGAGTCCTTCTACCTGCGCGCGGTCTCCCCGGAGGAGCCGGTGGGTGTGTGGATCCGCTACACGGTGCACAAGCGCCCGGGCCAAGCGCCGCAAGGCTCGATCTGGTGCACCGTGTTCGACGCAGAGCGAGGCGCGCCCTTCATGCATAAGCACACGACCGCCGAACTGGCAGCGCCAAACGAGAGTTGGATCGCGATCGGCCCCGACTCTCGCCTGGGGTCGGGAGTCGCGGAGGGCGTCTGCGGTCCGGCTCACTGGTCGCTGCGCTTCGTGGCCGACGCACCGGAACTGCGCCACCTCGCCCAGAGTTGGCTGTACAAGGCGCCTTTGCCGCGAACCAAGCTGAGCAGTCCAGCGCCAGCAGCCACGTTCACGGGCACGGTCGAGTTGCCCGAACGCACGTTGCGCCTGGACGGATGGAAGGGCATGGTCGGCCACAACTGGGGTTCCGAGCATGCCGAGCGCTGGATCTGGCTACACGGGATCGGCTTCACGGAGAACTCTTCAGCCTGGCTGGATGTGGCGCTCGGAAGGGTGCTCGTGGCGGGCCGATTGACCCCATGGATGGCAAGCGGCGCAATCTCCTTGGACGGTCGGCTGCAACGCTTGGGCGGCCTGGGCGCGCGCGGCTTGAAAGTGGCCGAGAACGCGGCGCGCTGCTCGCTGAGCATCCCGGGCGAGGCTGGGCTGAAGGTCGAAGCCCATGTAGACGCACCGCCCGGGGCGAGCGCGGGCTGGCGCTACGCCGATCCGGACGGTGGCGAGCACGACGTCGTCAACTGCTCGGTGGCTGCTCTAGCGCTCAACGTGCGCCCGCATGGCCAGGCGGCTCAGACGCTGCACACCACGCATGGCGCCGCTTATGAGTTGGGGATGAGAGAGCGCGACCACGGCGTGCCTCTGGCGCCGTTCTCGGACGGATAGACGTTCTCACCGGAGTCGAGGTCCCAAGCCCGTCGGCCACAGGGCCGACTGGCCGCGCAGCCAAAGTCTCATGTATCGCTGATACGGTGATCGGGTCATGCCGACCGGCTCGACAAACCGCGGCACACTTGAGCAATTCATCGCCTCCGCCCCGCAGCCGCAGAGGGCGGGCATGAGGATGCTGGCCGCGGTGGGGTGCCGGCCGCGCGGGAAGACGCTGCTCGAACGAGCGCCGGCCCTCAACCAGCTCGCCCAAATGCTCCTGACGCTCGGCCGCTACGACGATCCCGGGGTGGCCCTCACGCTCGGCTGGGACGGGGCGGCCGTCGTGGCCCGTGGACGGGCGCTGCGTCGAGCGGAGGGAAGGCCGTGAAACGCATCGAGGCTGACGTTTGCGTGATCGGCGCGGGCGCGGGCGGTGCAGTCGTAGCGGCCGAGCTGGCGGAGGGTGGCTCGGATGTCGTGGTGATCGAGGAGGGCCACTGGCACGATCCCGACTCGTTCACTGCTCGACCGCCGCAAATGCTGGCTCAGCTGTATCGCGACGGCGGACAGACGATGACTTTGGGCGCGCCGCCGATCCTGCTGCCATTGGGAAGCGGGCTGGGAGGCACCACGCTGGTGAACTCGGGGACATGCTTTCGCACACCACCACGCGTGCTCGAACGGTGGGCGCGCGAGTTCGGCCTGGAGCTAGACGAGAACTCGCTGCGCCCCTTTTTCGAGCGTGTCGAGCAGGCTCTGTCGGTGGCCGAGGTGACGCCCGAGCTGGCCGGCGGCAACGCGGCCGTGGCACGGCGCGGCGCCGAGCGGCTCGGCTGGTCGCACGGCTACCTACACCGCAACGCGCGGGGATGTGTCGGCTCGGGGGTGTGCGCGTTCGGCTGCCCCACTTCGGCAAAGCAGCACACCGGCATCACCTACATACCCCGCGCCGAACATGCCGGTGCGCGCATCGTGACGGGGGCCCATGTGGAGCGAGTGCTCCTTGCCGAGCCAAGGCCCGCGACCGCGACCGGGGTCAGTGCGCGTATGGCAAGCGGCGCGCGCCTGGAGGTCCGCGCGCCGACTGTGATCGTCGCCGCCGGCACGATCCATACTCCTCTGTTGCTGAAGCGCAGCGGCATCGGCGGAGCCTCAGGACAACTCGGCCACAACCTGTCGCTGCACCCGGCGACCGCCGTGTTCGCGCGCATGGAGGAGACGGTTGACATGGCAAAAGGGGTGCCTCAGAGCTTTTATGTGGACGAGTTCGCTGAGGAAGGAGTCGTCTTCGAGGGCGTGGCCGGACCACCCGCGTACGCGGCGATGTCGCTGCCCTTGACGGGCGCACGACACGCCGAGGCGATGGCCGACTATCCCCGCTTGGCCCAGTGCGGGGTGATGGTCAGCGACAGCTCACGTGGAAGTATTCACAACGCTGGCGGGCGCCCACTTATCCGCTATGACCTCACCGACCCCGATCTGCGGCGCTTTCGTGTCGGCCTGGCGCGCATGAGGGAGCTGTTCGAAGCGGCCGGCGCACGTGAGGTGTACCTGCCCCTCCCGGACGGCGTCAGCCCGCAGCGGGCACGTATGCGCGACCTGAAGCTGATGGCCTTTCATCCGCTTGGCAGCGCCCGCGCGGACGCGAGCCCGACACACGGGGTGGTGGATGGCGAGCTGAACGTATATGGCACGCGTGGCGTGTACGTGGCCGACGGCTCGGTGGTGCCCAGCTCGCTTGGCGTCAACCCGCAGATGACGATCATGGCACTCGCAACGCGACTCGCCTTCAAACTTCTAGGCAAGGAGACCCCTGCATGTCGTTCCTGATCGATCCCCCTTTGCTGTATAGCGGCGGGCGTAGTTATGCCCGCGCAACGCGCGCTCTGCAGTCGAGCCCCAAGCGTGACCTGGCCGTTGGCGCGACCTACATGGTGGTGTTCTGGGGCATCAGCGTCGGCCTGTATCTCAACCAAGGCTGGACCAAGCCGGTGTGGAGAATGTGTAGAGCGCAGTCGGGCCGCGATTGGATGCTCAACTCGGGCGTGTTCAGATTTGACTGGCGCAACGCCGGGCCGCGTACCCACAAGCTCTCAGCAGCGATCTTCGCCACGTATCCGCTGTGGCTGTGGCTGGGAATACGTAGTGGTCGTTCAGCCGAGTAGTTGCTGGTAGATCAGAAAGAAGTTCAGCAACATGATGAGCGCGGCGATCGCAGAAGCCACGATGGTCGTCAGACGACGGTTGACGTGGGCGCCCATCACGCCGCTGTTGCTCGTAAGCATGACCAATGGGACCAGAGCAAACGGGATACCGAAAGAGAGCACGACCTGGCTGAGCACAAGTGCAGCCGTAGGGTTCATCCCAGCCGCCAAGATGACAATCGCCGGAAGCATCGTCACGGCACGGCGAGCCACCAAGGGAACTCTGACTCTGATGAACCCGGACATGACGACCTGGCCGGCGTAAGTACCCACGCTGGATGAGGAGGCTCCCGAGGCGAACAGGGCGACCGCGAAGGCAAGCGCCGCGCCACCACCGACCAGGTGTCCGAGCTGGGCGTGAGCCATGCTGATCGAGTTCAGGCCGGAGAACGCTGGCATATGAAACAACTTGGCAAAGACGGCAAGCATCGCCATGTTGATGATCCCCGCGCACCCCAGAGCGACGATCACGTCGAGCTTCTCGAAGCGCAAGACGCGCCGGCGCTCTGAATCGTTGCGACAAGCCATCCGTCCGTTGGTGAGAGCCGAGTGCAGGTAGATCGCGTGCGGCATAACGGTCGCGCCTACGATGCCAACAGCCAAGTACATATAGCTCGTGCCGTGCACGCCCGGCAGCAGACCTTGTAGCGAACCGCTGGCCGAAGGTCCGATGCGCAAAGCCTCATAGAGAAAGCCAAGGAAGACGATCCCGAGCAGTGCGCTGATCGCCAGCTCGAAGCGGCGATACCCGCGCGTTTGCAACTCCAGGATCGCAAATGCGATCACCCCGGTGATCAAACCGGCCGGCAGCAAGGGCACCCCAAACAAGAGGTTCAAGCCGAGCGCCGCGCCGAGAAACTCAGCGATATCGGTGGACATGGCCATAATCTCGGCTTGCGCCCACAAACCCCATGTGACCGCGCGCGGAAAACGTTCGCGACAAAGCTCGGGGAGGTCGCGGTCGGTGGCGATGCCCAGCTTGGCCGAGAGATACTGGATCAGCATCGCCATCAGGTTCGCGACCAGCACCACCCACAGCAGCAGATAGCCGAACCGAGCTCCACCTTGCAGGTTGGTGGCGAAGTTGCCCGGGTCGACATACGCGATCGCCGCCACAAAGGCGGGGCCGAGCATCGCGAGCGTGGCCCGCACTCTACCCCTTGCAAGCAGCTGCTCCAGCGCGCTGGGCACAACGACGCCGTCCGGAAGCGCAACGGACGCCCCCTCCATCGCGGCGACGGGACGCAGCGCGGCGGCGGTGTCGCTCACGCGCCCTCCTCACCGAGGATGGTGGGCTCTGCGCTGACGCGCATAGCGTGCAGGAGCCCTCCCCCGAGCGTGTGCTCGCAACCGTCGATGCTCACCCGCAAGGGCCCCCCGAACGGCTGGCGCTCAAGGACATGTATACGGCCCCCGGGCATGATCCCTTGGTCGGCCAAGTAGCGCAACATGGCGGGGTCGGCGTCGGACACGCGCACGAACGTCCCTTGCTCGCCTGGGGTCAAAGTGTCCAAGCTGCGCGTCGGATGCTCATCGAGCTCCAAGTCCACGCTCGGGATCGGATCGCCGTGAGGGTCAATCGTGGGATGGCCAAGCTTCGCCGCGATCAAGGCCTCTAGCTCCTCTGAGAGGACGTGCTCCAAGACCTCGGCCTCGTCGTGCACACGATCCCACGGCATGTGCAAGGCCTCGGCCAGGTAGAGCTCGAGCAGACGGTGATGGCGGATCACCTCCAACGCCAAGCGACGGCCCTCGGGTGTGAGGCGCACGCCACGATAGGGCACATGCGAAATCAAGCCCAGTTCGTCGAGCTTCTTGAGCATCCCCGACACCGAGCCGGTCGTCAACTCCAAGCGCTCGGCCAAAGCGTTGGTCGAAACCGGCTCGTCATTGCGCGTTTCGAGGGTGTAGATCGCCTTGCTGTAGTCCTCTATCGCAGGCGAGCGAACGCTTTCCTTGGTGGCCATGCACATCAGAATAAGGCATGCCAAGACTTTCTTCAAGTGGCCCCTCGAAGACTTCAAACTGGCTGTGTAGCCAAACCGCCCGATCGGGAGTAACATCGGCCGCACCCGACTGGAGGCTCAGATGACCGCAACCGATATGAACCTCGCCGACGCCGACATTGCCAAGCTCGAAGAGCAGGGCGTACTCGACCGCGAGCACTGGCAGGACGGACCGCCCCATGCCCTGTTCAAAGAGCTACGAGGTGGCTGCCCGGTCCACTGGACCCGGGAAATCAACGAATTCCCCGAGGAGGGCGGCTTCTGGTCGGTGACAACCGCCGAGGACATCCACACGGTGAGCCGCGACTGGCAGACCTACTCCTCCGAATTGGGCGGCGTCACGGCTGTCTCCGCTGTGTTCCCGATCGAGCTGGCGAGGGCGATGTTCATCGGCATGGACCCACCCAAGCACGACCGCGTCAAGGCCCTCTTCCAGGCCGGCTTCACCCCGAAGCGGATTGCCGCCCACGAGGAGGCGATCAGGGAGATCGTGAAGAAAACGCTTGACGGCCTACAGGGGCGCGAGACCTGCGATCTGGTCAACGATGTGGCACAGCCAGTCGTCTCAAGGGTGATCGGCAGTTTCATGGGCATTCCGCCCGAGGATGACGCAACCTGGGCGCGCCTGATGAATTCGACGCTCGGCGCGGGCGATCCCGACCTCAACCCCGACGGGGTGGAGTCAGTCATGGAGAAAGAGATCCCCGAGATCTTCAAACGCTGCGGTGAGATGATCGCCAAGCGTCGCGAGCACCCCACAGACGACCTTACAAGCGTGCTCGTGCATGCCGAAGTGGAGGGGCAGAAGCTCGAGGAACACGAGATCGTGATGGGCTTCTTCCTACTCGTGGCGGCCGGCAACGACAGCACCAAGGCCACCTATTGCAGCGGGATGCGAGCCTTGATCGAAGACCTCGAGCAGCGCCAACTGGTGCTCGAGGACCCGCAACTGGTGCCCGGCGTGGTCGAGGAGTCATTGCGCATGTTCCCTGCCTTCGCCCACTTCAGGCGGACTGCCACCAAAGACACCGAGCTGAGCGGTCGACAGATCAGAGAGGGCGAGAAGGTGGTCATGTGGTACGCCTCCTCTAACCGCGACGAGTCGCGCTACGAGGATCCCGACCGCTTCGACGCGCGTCGTACCACTGAGCATCAAGCCTTCGGGGCGGGCGGGCGCCACTTCTGCCTCGGCACAGCACTCGCGCGCCTGGAGCTGAAGATCCTGTTCGAGGAGACCCTTGCCCGCTTCCCCAACATCCAGCTTGACGGTCGGCCCATGATGGTCGAGTCGGGCTTCATTAACCAGCTGAAGACCTTGCCGGTCCGCTTGAACGGGTAGGCCGTGCCAGATTCACAGCGAGCGATGCCGGACGAGCAGCAAGCGACGCCAGAGGCACGGCCGAGGGAGCAGCAAGCGACGCCAGAGGCGCGGCCGGCGACGCAAGAGGAGCGGAGAGCGACACCCGATACGCGGCCCAGGAGCACGATCACGATCGCCGAGCTCGCGCTCGCCGACGAGCCCAGCCATTGGGAGGCGCTCGGCTTCGCGGTACGGGGCGAGGCGATGTGGCTCGGCGACGTGCGCGTTGTCTTGGCCGGGCGCGACGCGGGCCAAGGCATACTCGGATGGTCGCTGCGCGGGATCGCGGATATCGCGCTCGACGGCCTGCCGACCACGATCTCTCAGCTATCGCCGCGAACGATGCCCGAACTTCTCACGCAGGAACCACAAAACACTCACCCAAATGGAGTCAAGGCGATCGACCACGTGGTTGCGATGTCGCCGAATCTTGACCGCGGCATCGACGCACTCCAGGCCGCCGGGCTCGACTTGCGCCGCATCCGCGAGCGACCGACCCCGGCAGGGGCACCCCGCCAAGCGTTCTTCCGGCTAGGAGCGGTGATCCTCGAGCTGGTGCAAGAGCCCTCGAAGGTGGTCGACGCCTCCCCCCAGGGACGCCACGGTCCGGCCCGCTTCTGGGGCCTGGCGCTCTTGACCGAGGACATCGAGCATACGGCGAGCGCCTTCGGTGGGCATTGCGGCGAGATCCGACCCGCAGTCCAGTACGGCCGGTCGATCGCCACAGTCAAACGCTCGGCCGGCCTGGCGGTGCCCGTGGCGTTGATGACCCCCGCCGTCGAGTAGGCGACAATGTCGCCCGATGGAGAGCGCTGAGGATAGAGAGGCGGGATTCCGCTACGGCGTCGTCTTCCTCTTGACGTTCATCCTGCTCGTGTTCGTGATCGTCGCGCCCGCCACCAACTGGTCGCGCGCCGTCAGCTGTGCCTTGCAGTGGCTTGCCTTGATGACCGTCGTGGCCACCTCCCGCGCTCGCACCGGCGTACGCCAGTCGGTTGCGATCGTGCTGTTGGCGCTCACCAGCTTCACGGTCGTCGGTGAGGCTGCCGGGGCATTCCCGGACTCCCTCCTCTACCTGATCAGCGGTGTGCTGTCACTCGCCATCCCGCTTGCCTTGATCGGGGGTCTGATTCACATGGTGCGCGAACATGGCGTCAAGCCTCAAGCGGTTGCCGGAGCGCTGTCGCTCTACCTGCTGCTCGGCCTGGTGTTCGCGTGGCTGATCGGCTTCGTCGACAAGGTCGACAGCACTCAGTACTTCGCCCAGACAGCCCACGCCACGACAAGTCAGATCGTGTATTTCAGCTTCGCGGTCCTAACGACGACCGGCTTTGGCGACCTCACCGCCGCCACCAACGTGGGCCGGTCGTTCGCGGTCGTCGAGATGCTGCTGGGCCAGCTCTACCTGGTCACGGTGATCGGCGTGCTCGTCGGCAACTTTGCCGGGCGCTCACGCACGCCACCGACACGCACCTCGTGACGGCCATTCGCGACTTCACGAATGCAAGCCCGGAGCGCATCGACGGCTGGAGCGACCCCAGCTTCAGCGAGGTTGGCGTAGCCGATGACCAGAGCAGGCGCTGAGCCGCCTACTCCCTCGAGCGAGATCCCGCGCGAGCGGGCCAGGGCGAGCACAGCCTGCTCGCTGACCGCACCAGGCAGGCCCACGACGACATACAGGCCGGCGGCGGCCCCGGATACGCGGACCTCGGGCAGCTTGCTCGCAAGCGCCTCCAAAAGCATCTCGCGACGACGACCATAGCGACGCCGCTGACGACGCAGATGGCGATCGAGCTCGCCACGTTCGATCAGGTCGCAGAGCGCCAGTTGGTTCAGCGGCGCAGGCACGCTTCCGCGCCTGGCCTGGCGGTCGGCAAGAAGCTCGGCAAGACGCGAGGGAAGCACCAGCCAGCCGATGCGCATCGCGGGGGCGAGCGTCTTGCTGGTCGAGCCACAGTAGGCGACTCGCTCCGGGGCGAGGCCTTGCAAAGAGCCGATCGGTTGGCGGTCATAACGGTACTCGGCGTCATAGTCGTCCTCGACCACCAAAGCGTTCGCCGCCTTCGCCCATTCCAGCAGTGCGATACGGCGATCGGGCGCCAGCACCGTGCCCGTCGGGTACTGGTGGGCAGGAGCAAGCGCGACCGCGTCCACTCGCTGCAGCCACAGGCGCTCGACGACCAGACCATGCTCGTCCACCGGCAATGGGCGAACGAGCAACCCGGCATCGGCCGCGGTCTCGCTCATGCCCCGCCAGCCGGGACACTCGACTGCCACGCTGCGCGCCCCGCCACTCGCCAACACAGTCCACAGCAGCTCGACGCCGTGACGTGCTCCAGCGGTGACCACGATCTGCTCCGGGGTTGTCCTAAGGCCCCGGGCCCTGCCCAGGTAGCCGGCCAAGGCGGCGCGCAACTCCGGCGTACCCGCCGGGTCGGGATAAGCCAGCCGCTCGTCGGGAACACTCCGCAGGACGCGCGTCAGCGCGGACAGCCACGCCGCCCGCGGGAAGCCGTCGAGCGCCGGCCGGTAGGGGTTCAAGTCATGCAGGACCGTGCCCGGCGACACGACACTCTTGGGGCCTGGCCCAGCCGAGATAGCTGCGTCAGCAACGCTGGTGCCTCCCCCACGACGTGTCTGCAGGTAGCCCTCGGCAGCAAGCTGGGAATAAGCGTCCACGACCACTCCGCGCGATACGCCCAGCTGGACGCAAAGCACGCGTGTGGACGGCAGACGGCCCCCAGGAGCGAGGCGTCCGCTGCGCACCGCCTCGCGCAGAGCACCCTCCAAGCGCGCCCGCATGGAGCCGCCTGAAACTTGATCCAGGTCGAGGTGCAAGTCCATTTGGCCCTACATTCTTACCGATATTTGGTCCTTCCAATCGAGCCAAACAGCCGTAGAGTTCGAAGCGTGTCCCCCTCCCAGCAGACAGCAGGCACGACAAAAGCGCCCTCCCCACGCACCGACGTCCAAGGAAACGCACCCTCTCCGCGCACACGCCTACGGCGCATGCCGGCTCGTGGCGCATATGAGCGAGACGCGATCGAGGCAATCCTCGACGAGGCCTTGATCGCACACGTCGGCTTCGCCGTGGAGGGGGAGCCCTACGTGATTCCCACACTTCAAGCCCGTATCGGCGAGCATGTCTACTTCCACGGATCGAGCGCAAGCCGCACGGTTCGCGCCTTGGCAGCCGGCGCCCAGATGTGCCTAACGGTCACTTTGCTCGACGGCCTTGTGCTCGCGCGCTCGGCTGTGCACCATTCGGTCAACTACCGCTCGGTCATCGTCTTCGGCCAGGCCACGGCGATCGAGAATGAAGTCGAGAAGATGGCGGCGATCGAGGCTTTCACCGAGCGCCTTGTGCCTGGGCGTTGGGAGGAGGCAAGGCCGCCCACCACCAAAGAGCTCAAGGCGATCCAGGTGCTGTCTCTACCGCTCGATGAGGCCTCGGCCAAGCTGCGCACGGGGCCGCCCCTCGACGACGAGGAGGACTATGCCTTGGACACCTGGGCCGGCGTCATCCCGCTGCAAACCGTGACCGGCGCACTGGTCCCCGACGCGCGCCTGCCAGAGGGCATCGCCGTCTCGCCCGCCGCTCGCGCGTGGTCTCCGAGCCGGGCCGCTCAAGCGAAGTAGTAGAGCGACGCTCCACCGGAGCTCGCTCCACTCACATGGACCAACTTTCCGTGCGCTTCGATCCAAGCGTCGCGAGCCTTGACGGCGGCCTGGCTCTCGGCTGAGGTACCTCCACCGGGCCCTCCCCCCGCCCCGCCGCCAGCCGCGGCGCTCAGCAGCACATAGTGCAGCTGACCCGAGGCGATGAAGCTCTTCAGCTCGGTCAGGCTCGGCGCGGGGTCAGAGCCCATGAAGCCACCCATGTCGATCGCTTCGCGGCCGCTCTCCAAAGCGATACTCCCCGCCGTGCTCGAACCGACCGCGGCGACGATGTATGCGGCTTTGCCCTGGTGGGCCTTCAGGTAGAAGACAAGCGCTTTGCTTGCCTGGCCACCACCTGCGCCCGCGAGTCCGCCCGCGCCCGGAAAACCGCCGGCCGCGCCTGAGCTGTTCGCGGTGCCCGACCCACTACCTGCGGTGCCCGGCCCGCTGGCCGAAGCGCCTGACCCGCCACCAAACAGAGCAGGGGGACCACCCTGGGCTGACGCGGAACCCGCCGGGGGAGCACCAGCCGGCACGCCCCCGCCTGGGACGCCGGCGCCTTGGGGGGCGCAACCCTGAAGCTCCGGGCGGGAGACCCGCACGAGCAAACCCTCCCCTCCCCACCCCTCTACCCGGTGCGCCGCCGGGCCCGCCGGGGCCGCCGCCGAGACCGGCCTCGGCTCCGGCCGGACCCGCGAGCGGGTTGCCGCCATTCAGAGATTTGCCCACAGTCGCAATCGAATAGGCCGCGGGACCTGCAAGCAGCGCCACCAGCCCCAGCGCGGCGGCACCGGCCGCGATACGCGAGCGGGTTGCGAGCGAGCCAACCGGCTTTGCCCTGGCCAGCAGCAGACCGGTGGTCGCAAGCACAGCGAGCACCATCGCCGTCGGCGCCACCCATGGCGCGAAGCCGCTCGCGCGACCGAGCAGTACAGCTGCGAACGCCGCCGTCCCGACCACCGTCACCCCGAGCGCCACCGTCCAAGCCGTCGAGCCACGAGCCCGCTCCCACAACTCGACCAGCCCGCCACTTGCGAGCACCGCCACCGCGGGTGCCAAGGCGGTCGTGTAGTAGGGATGGAAGACCCCCTCCGAGAAGCTAAACACCGCCCAAGAGACCACAGCCCACAGGCCCCAAAGCACGTAGGTCGCGCGCGCCCTGTCGGTTCTGGGCGCGCGTCTACGAGCCCACAATCCGAGCACCAGGCCGACCGCAGCAAGCGGCAGCAACCATGCGATCTGACCGCCCACGATCGAGTTGAACAAACGCCCCGGTCCCGCCGCGCCGCCGAACGTGGCACCGCCGCCGCCGCCCGGACCGACCCCGCCGCCTTCGCCCGATACGCGGCCGAAGCCGTTGGCCCCGAAGATCAGCGAGAACCACGAGTTGTCGGTCGTGTCGCCCACCCATGGCCTGTCGGCGGCCGGAATCAGCATCATCGTCCCGTACCAGGCGAAGCTCACCACCAGCATCGCGAAACCGCCGGCCAGCAACTGCCCCAGGCGGCGGCGCACGCTGCCTTGCCCGGCGAGCAGTAGCGTCGCCGCCAGCGCCGGCACGATCAAGTAGGCCTGCAACATCTTCACGTTGAAGGCCAAGCCCACCAGCACCCCGCACAGCAACACTTCGCGCGTGCGACCCGATTGCAAAGCCCGCACCATTGCCCAAGCGGCCGTCACCTCGAGCAGCACGAGCAGGGCGTCGGGGTTGTTGTAGCGGCTCATCGCCACAAAGATCGGCGTCAACGCCAACATCAAGGCCGCCAAGATGGCCGCCCTGTGTCCCAGCGTGCGCTTGACCGTGTTGTGCAGCACCAGTACCGCGCCGACTCCGCACAGAGCCTCTCCCAACAACATGCTGAAGCTGGAGAAGCCCAGCAGCCTGCCAGACAGACCCATCAGCATGTTCGACAACGGCCCCTTGTCAAGGCTCTCCGTGCCGCTTGAATCGAGCGCGTTGGTCAGCCAAGCGGTCCAGTTGCGGCTGGCCGCCTGTGCCGCCTCGGCGTAATACGTGTTCGCATATCCGCTCCTGGTCAGGCCCCACAGCGTGAGCACGCCCGCCAGCAGAGCCACAAGCCACAACGCCGGCCGTGACCACGCGGGATCCGCCTCGCGGCCTCGCACCAGGCGCCGTGCTCCCTCGCCAAGCGTCGTCGGACGGATGGGGGAATCGAGTACGTAGCTGCTCATGCCGTCTAGGTTCCCGTCGCTGTGCAAACGCCCGCTATGAGCCGTATAAGGCCAACGTAGGAGTTCTCCGCAATCGCTGCTCCACACGTCAGAATCGGGACATGAGGATTCTTGTCGTAGAGGACGACCGCGCTGTGCGCGAAGCGGTGCGCCGCGCCCTAACGCTCGGCGGCTATGAAGTGCAAGTCGCCGAGGACGGCGAGCAAGCAATCGAGATGGTCGTCCAGGGCGTGCCCGACGCGGTCGTCTTGGACGTCGGCCTGCCCGGGATCGACGGCCTGGAGGTGTGCCGGCGCCTGCGTCTACTCGGCAACCGCGTCGCGATCCTGGTCCTCACTGCCCGCGATGTCATCAGCGACCGCATCGACGGGCTCGACGCCGGCGCCGACGACTATCTGGTCAAGCCGTTTGACGTCGAGGAGCTCAAGGCGCGTCTGCGTGCCCTGTTGCGACGCGCGAGTGCCCAGAGCGACCCAGACTCCCTGTCCTTCGCCGAGCTGCACTTCGACAGCGCCCGTCACGGCGCCGCCGTTGACGGCAACTTCGTCGAGCTCACCCGCACCGAATACCAGCTCTTGGAGCTTTTGATGCTCAACCCGAACCGGGTCCTGCCTCACAGCCTCATCTATGACCGTGTCTGGGGCTATGACTTCGGCCCAGCCTCCAACGCATTGCGGGTGTATGTGGGCTATCTACGACGCAAGCTGGAGGCGGCCGGGGCGCGTCCTTTGATCCACACCGTTAGGGGCGTCGGTTACGTGCTGCGCGAGCCATGACCTCGTGTGTTTGTAGTTGCGCGAGGGGCTGCCCCGCGCGCGCGTGTATAAGCGCGGAGAGGGCGGAGCCAAGATGACGTTGCGCGCGCGCATCGCCGCCGCGGCCGGTCTCGCGGTTGCTATCGCCGTGCTCATTGCCGCTATCAGTCTGTATGTGGCCGTGCGCTCGGACCTGCGTGGCGAAGTCGACAGATCTTTGAACCAGCGCGCCCAAGCTTTTGTCCCCAAGCCCACCGGTGGTGGCTCGCGCGGCGGCGCGCTTGAAGGGGACTCGCTTCCGCCCAGCGCCTCCTCCGATCAGAGAGCGCTCCCCGGCGGCCAAGGCCCACCGCCCGGCCCGACAGGCGACGGATTTCCGAGCAATGTCCAGCCTGTGCCTCTGGGCGGCCCCTCCGGCTACATCCAGTTCGTGGCGCCCGGCGGCACAGTCCACGTGCCTGGTGGCCAAGGATCCTCCCCGACGATCCCCTTGAGCGCCTCCGACAAGGAGATCGCCAAAAACGGCAAGGGTCGCACTCTGAGCGATCGTACGGTCAAAGGCACTCGCTTGCGCGTGCTCACACTCGGCACCGGCGCCCGCGGCGCCGTGCTGGTGGCGCGACCGCTCACCGAGGTCGACAAAGAGCTGAACCGGCTGCTTCTGATCCTCGCGATCGTGGCCGTCGCCGGCATCGCCCTCGCCGCGGCCTTGGGCGCCCTTGTGGCGCGCGCCGCACTGGCTCCCATCGCCCGCTTCACAAGGCGCACAGAGACGCTCGCCGGCGGTCTCGACCTCTCTCAGCGCCTGCCCTCCGGTGGACGCGATGAGCTGGCGCGATTGGCCACCAGCTTCAACGCCACGCTTGACGCTTTGGAGCGCTCGGTCGAAGCTCAGCGCAACCTCGTGGCCGACGCCAGCCACGAGTTGCGCACCCCGATCGCCAGTCTTAGAGCCAATATCCAGACACTGGCCGAGGCCCACCGCCTGCCGCCGGAGGACCAAGCAGGTCTACGCGCAGACATCGTCAGCGAGCTGGACGAGCTGACGCGCCTGGTCGGCGATGTGGTCGAGCTGGCTCGTGGCACCGAGCGCAAAGGGGCCATCGGAGATGTCGCTTTGGATGAGATCGTGAGTGCCGCCGTGCAGCGTTCACAGCGACGCTCAGATCTCGCTTTTCATGTGAACCTGGAGCCCACGCTCGTCTCAGGCGTTGCCGACCGCATCGACCGCGCCGTCTCCAATCTGCTCGAGAACGCCTGCAAGTGGAGCCCTCCCGGCGAGCCTGTCGAGGTGGACCTGCAAGATGGGCTGCTCACGATTCGCGACCACGGACCTGGCTTCGCCGAGGCAGATCTCCCCCACGTGTTCGAGCGCTTTTACCGCGCCGACTCCGCCCGCAAGCAGCCCGGGTCAGGACTTGGCTTGGCGATTGTGCGCCAGGCGGCCGAAGCGCATGGAGGCTCCGTCATCGCCGAGAACGCGTCCGGGGGCGGCGCGCTCGTAAGGATCAGCTTCGGTCGTCCGCTCCGCGACGAGCGCTCCACCAACTCCAACCGCCAACCGCGGCAACCGGAACGACAAACATCGCCGAGGTGTACCAATGGGTAAGACAGGCAAGCACGGCCATAGGTTCAAACGCTACCACGCGCCCGCCTCGCTGCAAGTAGACCGCCGACGCCCGTGATTAGACCGAGCGCACCGACGATCAAGGCGGTGATCGCAAGGCCCTTGCTGGCACCGCCCGACGAGCCGGTGCTTGCCGGTGCGGCAGTAGTGCCCGACGTGGACACCGTCTCCCCGGCCGTGGGGCCAGCCTCGCCACCGGCGACTTCCTCGACCAAGCCACCTTTGGCGGTCACGTTGATCGTGGGTGCCGGGTATTCGGCGCTGGGCGGGCCGATCCAGTGGATCACCTTGCCGTTGGAGTAGTACTGGACCGTCTTGAACGCCAAGGTTTGCCCGGCGATGTCGCTGGGCATCGCAATCGACAGAGGGAACTGGATGAAGCTCCCGTTTTCAAGGCGCCCCAGCTTGGAGCGGTCGCCCGTCCAAACAATCTGGGAGACCTCTTCATCGACCGGGCCTTCGTCGGTCTGGATCGGCGTCGCCGGTTTGGTGATGATCTCTTTGACGCTCCAGCCGGGCACGTTCTGGGTATCGACCTCGGTGAAACCGGGCGGCACGAGCATGTCGATCTCATACGCATAGGCGCCTTCCTGCTCACCCGGGACTCTCACGTTCAAAGTCACGAACGCGCCCGCGGGGATCGTGTTGGGGTGCAGGCTGATGTGCGCCTGCGCGGCCGCCGGACCGGCCAAAGCAGCCGTAGCGATCAGTGCGCCGATGATCCTGTACCTCATGTGTCCTCCTGGGTAAATCGTCTGGATGGGACTGGATTGGGTCGCTTCGGGTCGAGCCGCCAGGGCATTGGGTGAGCTCATTTGATTGGGACTGAAATGGTGCGTGAGTACTCTTCGAATTCGGACACCCGGTCGGTCACGAGCAGCTGCCAGGTGCCGCCCGGGCTGAGCACGGTCGAGCTGAGTACGTAGTGGCCCGGGCCGGCCAGATTCGCCTTCAACGGCAACGGGCCGATCCCCTTGGCGGGCAGCTTGGCCGTGACCGTGAATTCCTTGGTGGCCGTGAACTGGGCGCCCGTCTTGGCGTCGATCAAGTAGATGTGAACCGTGTTCAGGCCGACCCTGGCCGGTTCGACGGTCATCTCCAGCTCCGCCGGGCCAAGCGAAGTGGTTATCGAGAACGGGCCGCTCGCGGCGTCGATCGGCGGGGCATAGCTGACGAGCGCCGCGGTTACGCCGAATACGGCCACCATTAGGACAAGCTCGCCACGCATCGAGCGCCGTGCCGCCGTGCCGCCACGCCCTGGCGACTCAGCGCGATCGGCGAGCCTGCGCAAGGCGGGGAGGATGCGCGAGCGGTTGGCCCAGCCGAAGCCGATCAAGCTCAGGAGCAAGACCACCTTGACGATTACGAGCGCCCCATAGGTGCTGTGCAGCAGCCCGTCGAAGCTGCGCACGTCGATGTAGGCCTGAACCACGCCGGTGATCGCGATCGCGATCACACAGGCCAGCGCCAAGGGCGAAAACCGAGCCAGCGTCGCGAGCAACAGGCGTGTGCGCCGCGGACCTTCCAGCTTGCGAGTGGCTGCGGGCAAGACCAGCAATAGGCAGGCGATCCCGCCCACCCATACGCTTGCCCCAACCACATGTATGACGTCCGCGGGAAAGAACACGCCGCGTGGCCCTTGCACGCTGGGGTGCCCGCTCAAGGCCGGAGTAATCGCCAACAAGCAGGCGCCAAACGCCGCCGCGCTTATACACACGCGCGCGGGACACCGCCGTGAGCGACTTACAACCAGCACACCCCCCAACGCCACCCACACAAGCGTGCGGGCCGCCCACACCTCACCGAAGCGGCTTTCCAAGGTGTTCTCCACAATCGACCACTTCGCCGACGCCCACAGGGAAACCCCGGCCGCGCTGGCGCCCTGCAGCAGGATTCCGAGCACGCCAACCGCGATGCCGAGCAAGATCGCGACCGCGAACAGCAGCTTCAGGCGCCTCACAAACGCCTCCGAGGCCTCGCCCCACGCCTCGTCCCCCTCAGAGGCGGTCGCGGCAAATGCCGGTAGCCACGCCCACACGAGAAAGACCAGGCCGCCGATCCCCAAAGCCAATGACACGTAGTCGAGCGCGCGCACCACGCCGAACGCGAGCTTGGTCGCCTCGCCGCTCTCGCCCCGCCCAATCAGCCCCGCCACCGTGAACTTGGGGGCAGCGCCGGCGTGGCCAATGTTGAACACGAGTCCGCCATAGACGATGTGGGTGTCGGCGGAGATGACTTTGTAGGTGCCGGTATAGGTGCCATCCGGCAGGCCCGACTTCAGCCCCACGCCCATCCAGTGCTGGTGGCCTTCGGGATGGCCCACGTCGAGGTTGTCCACCTCCTGGCCCTGGGCGTTGTAGACGCGCACCGCGCCGAGCGTGCCACCGACAGCCTGGTTGAACTTGAAGATCACCTCACTCGGCTGCTTGGCCACCGTCGATCCTGACAGCGGGGAGGTACCCAATAGCTGTGCGTGGGCGAAGGCCGCGGGGGCGCTTGCGAGGACCAACGCGCCCGCAAGCAGGAGTGCCTTGAACGCTCCTCTCACCAGGCTTCCTTTGCCTCACTTTGACCCGAGCCGGCTTCGCGTCCGTCCGGCCCGCCCGTGCGTGCTCTCCTGCGGCGAACCCACATGACGAAGGCGATCGCCGCCAACACGATCGCGATCAGGGCCACAATCGCCGCGATGGGGGTTTTCGAGGAGTCGGGCACCCAGAACAACTGGCCTGTCACGGTGCCCTTCTGCACGCCCACTGAGATCGGCACGCTCCAGTGAAAGATCAAAGTGCGCTTGCCCTTGTCCTTGACTTGGGGCGGCGCGACGGGGCTCATCCAATGGATGCGATGGTCGTGCCATTCGAAAGACCCGGTTCGATCGACCGTCACCCACTTGGGCGGCAAGGACGCGCTTGCCGAGGCGGGCACGTTCACGTCGCCATAGAAGTTGGTATTTAGATAGACCGCCGGCGAGCGCACGTTCTGTTCAGTCGTGCCGTCGGGCTGTACGCGTGCGTAGGGCTCGCCCGAGTAGCCGTAGACGGTGACCGTCTTGCCGGTGTGGTTGGTCAAGACGAGCCGGTCGGCGAACTCGAGTACTTCGATGCTCAAGCCTTTTGCCTCAGGCGTAATCGAAGTGATTTCAGAGCGATAGTTGAAGTTGGCGCCCTGATCGGCGATCGGGCTTGAGCTCTCGGATGTGGAATTGCTCGCCGTGGCCGCACTTGCGGGCACGTTCTGCAACGAAACCCACGCGGGGACGCTGCCAAACGATGTCGCTGCAAGTGCGCACGCGACGACCAGAATCGGACGGCGTGGCATGGATGCTCCTCCTCGGAGCTAGAAGGGACTTTGCGCGGTGTTGCCGGCTAGGACGCGAACGCCAGGGGCGGCGGGCGCACGGCAAGTGAGCGGGCGATCAAGAGACCGCCGTGGACAGCCACCACGAAAGAGCGAGCGGCGTGCGGCACACTCGCGCGCGGACGCGCCCAAGCAGCACGACGACGGGGCGCCGCGAGGCGAGCCAAGGTGCGCTCACCCGGATAGCGGCGCAACAACAGCGCGAAGGCCAGTGCGATGGCCGGCAAGAGAAACAGGATTCCGCTCAACACCGTGGGAACTCTACTCCCAAGCTCAGGTTCCAACCGCCGACAGGAGCCACAGGCCAAAGCTCGTGAAAGCGACCATCACGGCCAGCATCCAGTACTGCGAGCGGATCGCCTCTTGCGCGTTGGAGTACATGGCCAAGGCCTTGTCGTGGGCGAGCGCGAGACCGCTCACGTGGCCGGCGATCAAGGCCGCCACCTGCACGTACCAGATGGCCGCATAAGAAATGATTTTGTAGTCAATCTGATACGCGCTCGTGCCGAAGATGTTGGCGCCGTTGCCGAGCGGGTCCGAGGCCAGATAGCCGATCGCCTGGCCCTGCCAGATCAGCAGGGAGAAGTAGTGGGCGAGCACATAGGCAAAGCCGATCGGCACGAGCGTGTGGGCAAAGGAGCGGCTCAGCTCGGTCGAGGAGAAGCTGTGGTTAACGCTGCGCACGCCCACGATCCCCAAGCGATAGATACCGGCGATCAGGAGCACGCACAAGACCAAGCCCAGGGAATAGGCCAGCTCGATCGCGGGTGCCGTGTTGAAGCCGAGGTCAGCAAACAGGCTCTGGAGGTGCGGCTCGTTGGTGCGCCACACCCCTCCGTTGGACAGGCCGTCGAAGGTGGTGGTGCCGATGATCGTGCACACCAAGGCGATCGAGCCGGCCCTGATCTCCATATCTGGCAGGCCGCTCAACAACCTGCGCCGATAGACGATCCCGCGCGCGTCCTGACACAGCGCCGAGATGCGCGAGAGCAGGCCGAAGTAGGCGCCAAAGCCGTCCGCACGCTCACACCACTCCTCCACGCCGAACAGAGCCGTGCCGGCAAGCATGACCACGAAATAGGCCAGCGACAGGGCGGCGAGTGTGGCGGGGTGGTCGCGGTCTGCCGGCACGTACACGAGCTCTAGCCAGGCAAAGCCGATCAAGGCCGCGACCGCCGGCCACATGCCAAGCCAATCCGGGTAGCGCAGGGGCGCCCGGGCAAACGCTTTCGGCGCCACTCGGCGACCCGCCCAGCGAATCAGGCGAGCGGACGAGCGCCACGGGCTGAGCGCCTTGAAAATGTCCCCGAACAGGACGCTCGCCACCGGCATTCCCACCCAGAAAACAACATAGATGAACGTGACGGCGAGGTTCGCGTTTGGCACCTGGGCTCCGGCGAAGCCCGCGTACACGACCAGCACGAACAACCCTGCCCCCAAGAGACTCGCCAGCCGGGCCACGAGCGCCGGCATGACAAACAGCTGGCGCCGATGCTCGGCCTGGAGCTGGGGGGTCATCCATAGCGTGGACAGCGCCACGAAGGACACGACCAAGACGATCGCGGCTGTCCAGCTGAACAGCCACACCGGGATCGGCAGGTCTGCCTTGCCCACGATCCCGTGCGCGGAGGCCACCTGCGGGAACAGGAGCGCCGCGAGGCCGAGGCCGCCGAGCGCAGACGGCAGCAGGCGACGCGGGCAGAACATGAGCGCGCCAGTGTATGTCACGAGCGCCCCGCGAGTGCCCGGTCGCCGTGGCCCACGCACCGCATATCGCCGCTGCCCTCTTGTGCGCCTCGCACGTCGTAGGCTTGCTGGTGTCCGTGCCCTCACTCGCCACATCCACGACCTTGGAGGCCTTCCTCCAGCTGGGGCCGCTTGCCCTCTTTGGCCTGGCCTATGCCAAGCGCGTGCAAACTCTTGGGCGCCAGAAACGACCCGTGCCCGGCTGGCGTCAGGCCTGCTTCTATGCGGGCTTCGTCACGATCGGAGCGGCGCTCACCTCACTTGGCGGCGACAGCCAGCAGTTGCTGAGCGCGCACATGGTCGAGCACCTCCTACTTGGCGACATCGCGGCCCTGTTGATCGTGCTCGGGCTGACCGGGCCCCTGATCGCGCCGATCCTGAGGGTCAAGCTGTTTGACCGCCTGCGCATCCTCGCCCATCCCCTGATCGCCTTCCCGCTGTGGGCGATCGACCTCTACGTCTGGCATCTGCCCGTCTTCTACGAAGCCGCCTTGGAGCATTCCTACGTGCACGCGCTCGAGCACGCGATGTTCCTTGGCTTCGGCATCAACATGTGGATGTGCCTGTTCGGACCCCTGCCGATGCCTTCGTGGTTTGGCAACGGCGCCAAGCTCGGCTACATCGTGGCGGTGCGCTTGTGCGCCACCGTGCTCGGCAACGTGTTCTTGTGGTCGGGCACGGTGTTCTACCCCTACTACATCCACGGCGACACGATCTGGAAAATCTCGCCCTTGGCCGACCAGAATCTGGCGGGGGCGATCATGATGATCGAGGAGAGCATCCTCACCTTGGGGCTGTTCTGCTGGCTGTTCTTGCGCACGGCGCGCGAGAGCGAGGAACGTCAGGACCTGCTCGAGTTCGCCCAGGCCCAGGGCATTCATTTGAGTGACGAGCGCGCCGCGCGCGCGGTCGGCGCCGGTCGCGGCCCGGAGCTGCGCCGGCGCCTGGAGGGGTCAGCTAGAGGCGAGTAGCGGCGCGTCGTGCACGATTTCGGCCGGCGTGAAGCTGGCCGCGTAAAGGGTCGTGACGATTCCTTTGCCGCTGATCCCGTATACCAGGCCGGAATGGTTGACCAGCTGGGGTTGTTCGGCGTCATATTCGGCGCCCACGCCCCACGTCTTCCACACACGCCCCAATTCATGGGCGGAGCCGACCAGATATTGCATCCGCCCCGCGACTCCGTGCCTCTTCAGGAACGTCGCAACCGCCGTGGGCGTGTCGCCGCGCGGATCGACCGATACCGCGATCACCTGCACTTTGGCGGCCTTGGCGGGACCCATCTCGTTGAGCGCCACGCCGAGATTGGCGGCGATCAGCGGGCACACGTCCGGGCATTTGGTGTAGAGGAACGTGACCAGGACCGCCTTGCCTTTGTACTGGTCGATGTTGACCCGTTCGCCCTTGTAGTTGCGCAGACTTAGGGGCGGCGCAGGCTGGGCAGGCGAGGTGAGCGAGCCTCTGTACTCGGAGGAGGCGACGCCGTGCACGATGTTCGAGCTGGGCCGGTTGCTGGCGCCACCGGTCGTAAGCAAGGCCACTCCGCCGACGATCACGACGATCACGACGAGCGAGAGCACGATGCGTAGGCTCAAGCCCCCGCCGGAGGACGGCTGGGTGGGCTCTGTGGGTGGAGACTCGGGCGTGGACACTGGAAGCTCGAAACTAGCACCACAGACGCATTCTCAGCCCCGTTCCTTCCCGAACCCGCGCGGAGGGGCGACCGGCGTGGATAGAGTCAAAGCCTTGCGGCTTTCTCCTCCCCCATCGGCCCGTGCAGGCTCCTCGCACCCCGACCGCTACAAGTGGATCGCCCTGTCGAACACGACCTTGGCAGTGCTCTTGGCGACGCTGGATGCCTCGATCACGCTGATCGCGATGCCCGACATTTTCAGGGGCATCCAGCTCGATCCGTTGGTGCCGGCCAACAGCTTCTACCTGCTGTGGATGATCCTCGGCTACCTGGTCGTCTCGAGCGTCTTGATCGTGAGCTTGGGCCGCCTCGGCGACATGTTCGGGCGCGTAAAGATCTACAACTTGGGCTTCGTCATCTACACGCTCGCCTCGCTGGTGCTCGCGGTGGACTGGATGAAGGGCCGGGCAGGCGCCGACTACCTGATCGTGTTTCGGATCGTTCAAGGGGTGGGTGGGGCGTGCCTTCTGGCCAACGCGGCCGCCATCATCACCGATGCCTTCCCGGTCACGCAGCGGGGCATGGCGCTCGGGATAAACAACATCGTCGGCGTCAGCGGCATGTTCGTGGGCTTGATCTTGGGCGGCCTGCTCGCCCCAATCGACTGGCGCCTGGTGTTCTTGATCTCGGTGCCCGTCGGCCTGTTCGGGACGGTGTGGGGCTACCTCAAGCTGGAGGAGCGCAGCCAGCCAAAAAAGGCCTCGATCGACTGGTGGGGGAACGCCACGTTCGCCGCCGGCCTGATCCTTGTGATGGTGGCGGTCACTTACGGCATCCGCCCCTATGGCGCCCACGCGACCGGCTGGACCTCGCCACGCGTGCTGGGCCTCCTGGGAGCGGCGGCTGTGTCGTTGACGGCGTTCGTGGCCGTGGAGCGGAGGGTCGCTGCTCCGATGTTCAACCTGGCCTTGTTCCGCATCAGGGCCTTCACATTCGGCACGCTCTCAACCTTCCTGGCCGCGATCGCGCGGGGAGGCTTGATGTTCATGTTGATCATCTGGTTGCAGGGGATCTGGCTGCCCTTGCACGGCTATTCGTTCACCGAAACACCATTGTGGGCGGGCATTTACATGCTGCCTCTAACCGTGGGCATGCTGATCGCGGGACCGACCTCGGGCGTTCTGTCGGACCGCTTCGGGGCGCGTCCCTTTGCGACCGGGGGGATGCTGGGGGCGGCGCTGAGCTTCGCCTTGATGATGCTGCTGCCGACCGACTTCAACTTTGGGGTGTTCGCTTTCATCCTGTTCCTCATGGGCGTCTCGATGGGCATGTTCGCTTCGCCCAACCGGGCGGCCGTGATGAACAGCCTGCCGCCGGGCGAGCGGGGTGCGGGCGGGGGCATGAACCAGACTTTCCAAAACTCGGCGCAAGTGCTCTCGATCGGGATCTTCTTCACGCTTTTGATCGTCGGTCTCTCGGCCAGCCTGCCGGCGGCCGCCCAATCCGGACTGGAGGCGCACGGGCTGTCGGCCGCGGTGGCCGGGCGCGTGGCGCACGCGCCGCCGATCTCGATCCTGTTCGCGGCCTTCCTCGGCTACAACCCGATCCAGAGCCTCGTCGGTACGCACGCCCTTCAGGCGGTGGGCCCACACGCCCAAGCGATCCTCACCGGACCTGCCTTCTTCCCGCATCTGATCTCGGCCCCATTCAGAGAAGGCCTGCACGCGGCTTTCGTGTTCGCGATCGCGGCCTGCCTGATCGCCGCGGCCGCCTCCCTGTTGCGGGGCGGCCGCTACGAGTACACCCAAGAGACGGCACCCGAGATGACCTTTACCAACGCAGCCGGCCCTCAGACAGCCGTCGCCGAGGGACCCGATCCCGACAGATCCATGTCCGACAAAACCAGAGAACTGGAGGAGCAGCATGCACGTTGAGTGGTTCGGCCAGTCCGCCTTCGCCCTGACCGGCTCGGAAGCGAAGGTGTTCATCGATCCTTTCGCCGACCTCTCGCCGATGGCCAGCCATGGGATGAAATTCGACTACCCCGCGATCTCCTCCGAGGGCGTGGACCTGTTGCTCGTCACTCACGAGCACATGGACCACAACGGCGTGGAGGCGATCGCCGGCGAGCCCGTGACCCTGCGCTCCACCGCGGGCCACCTGGAGTCCCCGATCGGCGAGGTTGTGGCCGTTGCCTCAGAGCACGACGAAGCGGCCGGCACCCAGCGTGGGCCGAACACGATTTTCGTGTTCACGCTCGACGGCGTGCGGGTTGCCCACTTCGGCGACTTCGGCCAGAGCGAGCTGCGCCCCGAGCAGGCCGAGGCGATCGGCGAGGTGGACATGGTCATCCTGCCGGTCGGCGGCGGCCCCACGATCGGCGCGGCAGGGGCCAAGGCGATCGTGGATCGCCTGCAGCCGAAGTGGGTCGTGCCAATGCACTACCGCACGCCCAAGATCAGTTTTTTGGATGACGCCGAGGAGTTCCTGGGATTGATCGAGCATGTCGAGCGGCTGGATTCGCCCGGGTTCGAGACTGGGGATCTAGCGGACCAGGATGGGCCCGTTGCGGTGGTGCCGGCGGCTCCGTAAGAGTCCCGGTAACTGGCGAGCATGCCGGCAATTTGGCCGGCATGGACCCATCTCGATGACGGCGCCGGCGCCCTAAGCCCGGTAGCGTACGATCGCCTTGTCGTTGCACCCGACCAGCTTCCAAGGCCGGTTCTGGGGCAGGTAGCGCATCACGAAGACCTTTAGGCCAGGCCCATCGCAGTCCACGATCCCGTGGCCGTAGACGAGCGCGATGTGGTCGGTACCGGCGCCAGTCCAGATGTGGTTATAGCCGTGGCTGGCATAGATCCAGTCGTTGCCCGCGCCACCGTGCAACTCGTCTGTTTGGCTCGTCGGGTTCAGCTCGGCGTGCGAGTCGCCCCAGATCACATCGCCCTCGTTGCCCGCCCAGATCGTGTCGTTGCCATCACCGCCGAGCAGCTCGTTATGGACGTTTGGCAGGCCGCGCATCGTGCCGCTTTCGTTGTTGGGATGACCCTCGTGGTTGCCAATCGAGGGCCAGCCAGCGTGGCTGGCCTCGCCAAAAGCGGAGGCAGCAATCAAGAGCATCGTGGGCAGGCATGACACAAGCCAAGCCCAGGCTGTGTGGGAGTGCAGTTTTCTACGCATGCCATCGAGCCTAGAAGACATTTCCCACCTATCGGGAGACCCTCAACGAATGTTGAGGGTCACGATTTGCTCGCGGCGAGACGGGCGCTGACTATCGTCCATCCGATGTCCAAGCCATCGCGCCCACCAGCCACCGGGGCGCCTAGCGTCGACGACGAGCGAAACTTCGACGACGGGCGAAACCGAGAGCCGTACAAGATCAGCGACGAGCTGCAGCGCTGGCTCGCAGGCGAGGGCGAGAAGACGCTCGGAAGCCTGATCGAGCTGTTCGAGCAGAAGAGCTTCGCGATCCTCTTCGTGGTCCTACTCGGCGTGCCAGCGCTGCCGCTCCCGACCGGCGGCGCCACGCACGTGTTCGAGATCATCGCGATGCTGCTCGCACTCGAGCTGATCGCCGGACGCGAGGAGATCTGGCTGCCTCAGCGCTGGCGGAGACTGGAGCTGGCAGGGGACAAGCAGCAGCGCTTCATCGCGGCGTTGATGAAGGTGATCCGCTGGCTCGAGCGCTTCTCAAGGCCTCGTCTACGTTTTCTGTTCGACCACCGTTTGAGCAACATCGTCTTCGGGTTGCTGGTGATCGGAGGGTCCGTGGCCGCGTTCGTCGCACCGCCCTTCACGGGCCTTGACACGTTGCCGGCGCTTGGTGTCGTGTTGCTCTCCTTGGGCGTCTTGCTCGAAGACTTCTTGGTGGTCCTCGCAGGGCTGATCGTGGCCGTCGCGGGCGTCGCGCTCGAGGTGATTCTCGGCAGTGCCGCGCTTGGAGGCATCGAAAAACTGATCTAGACCGGCCCGCGCGCGGTTTCGTCCAGGATCGTGCGCCCTGCTAAGCCCTGTCGGGGACGATGCCGACCGAGGTCGAGCGTCGAACTTCGGCTGCCAAGGAATCAGGCAAGGTCCGCCGAAAGCCTGAACAGCCAGATAACCAACCACTCGGGAGATCACGTGCTCGCTGCCAAGAAGACTCCGCTTACCCGCCCGTGCGTGAGAATGCGCCGGATCGCGCCACTGCTTGCCTTGACGTGCGCGATGCTGGCGATCTATACGACCCAGGCGGGCGCCGCGACGTGGACGCAGTTGAGTACAGGAACCACCGCGACGATCACCTCGATCGACTACTCCACCGGAACGGTCATCTTCACGACCTCCAACGGCGGCATCTTCAAGCAGTCGGGCTCGGCTTTCGCCCAGGTTGAGAACGATCCAGGCGTGGTGTTCAACCAGGTTCGCATGAACGGCTTGCTCGGCCTCGCCGTGGGCACGGGCGGCGTCGTCTTCCGGACGGTCAACGGTGGTGGAACATGGACCCAGGACGCGCCGATCATGGCCGACGACTCGAGCTGCAGCAGCGAAGTGCCATTGGCGAGCGTCTACTCGATCGGTTGGGCGACCCCAACCGAAGTATTCATCAGCGCGGCCAATCATCAGATCGATCGCTCGATTGACGGGGGCGAAGCGTGGAGTCGCGTTAACAATGGCGCAAGCGGCTGCGTGATCAACAGCGACGTGACCGACATCTTCTTCGTGCCGGGCGCGAGCCCCCCAAAGGGATACTTCCTGAGCCAGGACTTCGGCAAAGTGTTCCTGCTTCAGGAGACTCCAAGCTTCGAATTCTCCAAAGACGTGGCCACACTGCAGGACAGCCTGAACGACTACACCGACGTCTCGCGCCTGGCGGTCGACCCCGCCAACCCGGCGCGCCAGTGGGACGTGAACCCCCAGGAAGGCTCCAGCGGGGACTTGCTGGCATTCGGCCTGACTTCCGACGGCTGGGGCTCCACCCCCGGGAACTGGACGTTCGCGAACAGCGAAAGTGGCTCGCCCTCGCAAAATGCCTATGACGTCGCCTATGCCGGGGGCACGGTGCTGGCCGACGGCAATAACGGTGAGCTGCTCGGCTCCATCGACGGCACGAACTTCTACCAGTGGAATGCAGGCGGATCGATTGCCAGCGAGAACTGGCGCGCGGTGGCGCTTGCTGACGGAGCGCATGCGGCCATCGGCGGAGTCAACGGTGTATTGGCGGTCACCGCGGACGCCCAGGACGTGACACCGCCGGTGCCTGGTACACCGATCGCCACACCAATCTCCACGCCGATCGCGCAGCCCACGTTCGTCAACCCGGGTCCAATCGGCGCGCCTGCCGGCACGGTCGAAGTGGTTCGCGAAGGTGTGCGCTACGTGCTGAGCACCACCGCCTCAATCGGCTGCCTGAGTAAGAAAGCGAAGTTGCCGGCGGCGTTCACCACCCACGGACTGAAAGTGCGGCTGGTCAAGGTCCAGTTCTTCTTCGACGGCCATCGCGTAGCCCAGCGCAAACGCCACCCTTACAGCGAGCGCCTGTCGCTGAAGAAACTGCGCTCAGGCAAACACCGCCTCACGGTTACCGCCTATGTGGATCGTGGGCGCCATCGCAAAGTCGCGAAAGTGAGCCTCAGCGAGAGCTTCTCGGTCTGCTGAGGACGTAACCGAAAAGCCGGCTTTTGGCCGAGCAATCGGTAGCGCCAAGTTGTTGGGAAAGTTCGGTTCACTAAATCTTTACGGTAATTCCTGATAAGCTGCCCGCGCCGTTGGCAGGCCGACACTCGTTGGCTTCACCGTCCAAGACGCGGAGCGCGGAATGAGCAAATTCATTGAAGACTGGGAATCGCCGCCGAACATGACCAAGGCCAGGGCCGACCTGGGCGGCCTGTCATTGCAAAAGCTGAGCGCCCTCTCATTTGAGGAACTCGGGCGCTTCAAGCAGGCGGGGCGCTTCCCGGACGGCTACAGCACGACCGACCTGACCTTCTACGCCCCACGCGACCCTGGGGTGCATGCGGTCATCGTGTGGGCCTTGCTGCAAGCGACCCACACGGTGGCGGTGAACATGTATGGATTCGACGACCCCCAGGTCGCGGCAATCATCCAGGGTTACACCGAAAACCCCGACGTCGTGGTTACGCTCAGCCTCGACAAGAGTCAGGCGGGCGGCAAGTCCGAGAAAGAACTGCTCGAACGCTTCAAGCACGAACTGATCGGCAACAGCATTGCGATCGGGCACTCCTCGCGCGGGGCCATCAGCCACGACAAGCTGGTCGTTGTGGACGGCTTGTATCTGATTACGGGCTCCACCAACTGGTCCCAAGGCGGCGAGCAGTTGCAGGACAACCAGTTGACGCTCAGCCGCGTACCTCTGGCAGCTGCCGAGGCCAGGGCGATCATCGACCTCGATCACGACGACATGCTCAAGCAAATGGCCGCCTCGGCTGCCCCAAAGCCGTGAGCAGGTGGCATCCGCCAGGATGAGCGGATGCCAACCCCGCGCAACCTGGTCAACCTGAAGGAAGTCGAGAAGGGCTTCGGGAGTCGCACGATCCTGAATGAGGTGACGCTCGGAGTCGCGGCGGCTGAGCGCATCGGCGTGGTCGGCGAGAACGGCGGCGGCAAGTCGACCTTGCTGAAGCTGATCGCGAGCATCGAGCAGCCAGATGCAGGCACACTCACTCGCACCGGAGACGTGGGCGTGGCCTTGTTGGGCCAGCAGGACGAGCTCGACCGGGATGCCACGATCCGCGAAGTACTTGTGGGCGAGCGCGCCGACCACGAGTGGGCCGGCGACCGAGCTTTCAGAGACGTGCTCGACGGGCTGTTGGGTGGCGTAACCCTGGAGCGCTTCCCGGCCGGCATGGACACGCCGCTGGCCCGCCTGTCGGGCGGCGAGCGCAGGCGGATCGCCTTGGCGCGCCTGTTGCTGGAACCGCCCGAGCTATTGCTGCTTGACGAGCCCACCAACCACATGGACGTGGAAGGCGTGGACTGGCTGGCCCGCCACCTGGCCGCACGGCGGGGAGCGATACTCGTGGTGACCCACGACCGCTGGTTCTTGGACGCGGTATGCACAGCGACCTGGGAGGTCGACAACGGTGCGGTCCACCAATACGAAGGCGGCTACGCCGCTTACGTGCTGGCCCGCGCCGAGCGTGATCGTCAGGCAGCGGCGAAGGCCGGGCGCCGCGAGCAGCTGTTGCGCAAGGAGCTGGCTTGGCTGCGGCGTGGGCCGCCGGCGCGCACGGCCAAGCCGAAGTTCCGGATCGAGGCGGCCAAGGCTTTGATCGCTGAGGAGCCGCAGGCCCGCGATCGTGTCGAGTTGGCTGCGCTTTGCCGGTGCCCGCCTGGGCAACAAGGTGGTGGACGCCGTCCACGTGTCTCTGACACTCGGCGAAAGGGAGATCCTGAAGAACATGACCTGGCAGCTCGGTCCCGGCGATCGCGTGGCCTTGGTGGGCGTCAACGGGTCGGGCAAGACAACGCTTATGCGACTACTCGCCGGCGAGCTCGAGCCAACGAAAGGCAGGGTGGAGCGCGGCGAGACGGTGAAGCTGGCACATCTCTCCCAGGACGCGACCGAGATCCCTGGAAACCTGCGCGTGCTGGAGTCCCTGGAGGAGGTGCGCAGCCACGCCGTGCTTAGCGACGGGCGCGAGCTCACTGCTTCGCTGCTGTGCGACCGCTTCGGCTTTCGCGGCCCGAAGACACGCACGCTGGTGGCCGACCTTTCCGGCGGCGAGCGCCGCCGGCTGGGCCTTATGCGGCTGCTTGATGGGTGGCCCGAACGTGCTGCTGCTCGACGAGCCCACCAACGACCTTGACATCGACACACTCACCTCCTTGAGGATCTACTCGACAGCTGGCCTGGCACGCTGGTTGTCGTCAGCCACGACCGCTACTTCGTGGAGCGCGTATGCGACAACGTGTATGCGATCGACGGCGGTGGAGTGAGGCACGTGCCGGGCGGCATCGAGCAGTATCTGCGCGAGCGCGAAAGTGGAGCTCAGAGCCGTCGCGGGCGACGGACCGGCCAAGGCCGGAAAGGGGCCAGCCAACGCCGTCGGCAGGTCCGAGTCGGCAATGGCGCACAGGCGAGGTGCAAGCCGCAACCACCAGAGGCTTTCGCCGGGCGCAGCCACCCGCGCGGCCCGCAAGGAGGAGCGCGCCGCGAGATCGAGGCAAAGCGCACGGAGCGCGCGATCGAGAAGCTCGCCGTCGAGAGGCGACCTGGAAACGGAGATGGCGGCGAGCGCCACCGACCACGGTCGTCTTGGGGAACTGCAGCCGAGCTGGAGAAACTCGTGGGCGAGCGCGAGCGGCTGGAGGTCGTCATGGCTAGAGCTGGCGGAGTCCTTCGAAGAAAAATGAGTGCCCCGCGCGCGTGCGCGGCCAGGGACCACGCTTTGCTTGTTAAAAGTAGGCCGCGCGCGCACGCGGGGCACCCCTTTCAAAGAACATGTAGACCCGTGGACGGCCTACGCGCGTCGGGGGCGCCAGGTATAAGGTCAGGCCCATGACCTACACCCCACCCCAAGAGATCCTCGAGCGCTACGCCTCTGTGCTCGTCGACTTCGCCCTCGGCGGCGGCGAGGGCGTGCAGCCCGGCGAGGTCGTGCGGATCGCCGCTCCCGAGAGCGCCAAGCCGCTGTACGCCGAGCTGCGCCAGGCCGTGTGGCGCGCCGGCGGGCACGTGATCGGTGCCTACGAGCCCGACGACGACGCAGCGCATGAACCTCTCGCGCGACTTCTTCGAGCTGGCCGGCGACGCCCAGCTCGACTACTTCCCCGCCCAGCTACATGCGCGGCCTGGTCGACGAGATGGACCATCAGGTCTCGGTGCTCGCCGACAGCGACCCGCACGCGCTGGAGTCGGTCGACCCGGCGCGGATCATGCGCCGCGGCGAGGCGCATGCGCCCGCTGCTCGACTGGCGCGCCGAGAAGGAGAACGCGGGCCGCTTCAGCTGGACGCTCGGCCTCTACGGGACCGCCCGCGATGGCGGCCGAGGCCGAGCATGAGCGATCGAGGAGTACTGGGAGCAGATCATCCACGCCTGCTTCCTGGACGAGCGAGGACCCGATCGCGCGCTGGCGCGAGGTCGGCGAGCGCCTGGAGCGCAGACCGCGAGCGCCTCGACGCGCTGGACATCGAGCGCGTGCACGTCGAGGGCGAGGACGTCGACCTGCGGATCGCGATCGGCGAGCAGCGCCGCTGGCTCGGCGGGCGCGGGCGCAACATCCCCAGCTTCGAGATCTTCACGAGCCCCGACTGGCGCGGCACCGAGGGCTGGATCGACTTCAACCAGCCGCTGTACCGCTACGGCAACCTCGTCAAGGGCATCCGCCTGGAGTTTCGAGGACGGGCGCGTCACCGAGGCGAGCGCCGAGGAGAACGAGCGCGTGCTGACGCGAGATGATCGCCACCGAGGGCGCCGACCGGGTCGGCGAGTTCTCGCTCACCGACCGGCGCTTCTCGCGGATCACGCGCTTCATGGCGCACACGCTGTACGACGAGAACGTCGGCGGCGACGTTCGGCAACACCCACATCGCGCTCGGGCGCTCCTACCAGGACGCCTACGACGGGCGACCCCGCCGAGGCTCACCGACCGAGCGACTGGGAGCGGCTCGGCTTCAACAACTCGAGCGTGCACACCGACATCGTCTCCACCACCGACCGCGCCGTCACCGCGCAGCTGCGCGGCGGCGACGAGCGCGTGATCTACCGCGACGGCGAGTTCCAGCTCGACTAGTGCTGCGATGAATTCGGTGGCGGCGCTCGGTCTATAAGACCATCGGAGTGAACCGTGTGCAATCGCAAGGAGATGAGATGGCAAAGCTGAGATTCCAGATTTCGATGTCCTTGGACGGCTTCATTGCCGGCCCCAACCCGAGCGAGAGGGACCCGCTGGGCGAAGGGGGCATGCAGTTGCACGAGTGGGCCTTCAGGCTTGCTGCCTGGCGCATCCCACACGGACGCGAGGGTGGCGAGATCAATGCGAGCACACCCATCATCGAAGAGGCGCTTCAGAACATCGGCGCCACGATTATGGGCCGACGCATGTTCGGCGGAGGGTCCGGTCCTTGGGGCGAGAGCCCTTGGGAGGGCTGGTGGGGCGAGGACCCGCCTTTTCGCACACCCGTATTCGTTCTTACCCACCATCCTCGCGAGCCCTTGCAAAAGCAAGGCGGCACAACCTTCTTCTTCGCGAACGACGGCATCGAAGCGGCACTTGAACAGGCCAAGCAGGCGGCTGGTGGCAAGGACGTGGGGCTCGGCGGTGGGGCCGACGTGGCGCAGCAGTACCTAGCAGCCGGCTTGCTCGATGAGCTCCAGCTCAACGTCGTACCGGTTCTACTCGGCGGTGGCACTCGTTTGTTCGACGACGCCCCGGCCGATACCAAGCTCGAGATCGTCCAAGCCATCGAGGCGCCCGGCGTAACTCACCTGAAGTACCGCGTGCTTAGCTAAATCCGATGCAAATAAGATGGGCCCATGGGGGAGCGTGCTGACCCGTCCAAGCAGTTGGCAGTCGGCTCGTGATCGCCGACGGCGGCCAGACGGCTTCGAATGAGCACATAAGCCTGCTGCTCGTCGAGGACGACGACGGCGACGCGCTGCTAGTCGAAGACGAGCTAGCCGACGTACTCCCACACGCGACGATCGTGCGCAGCCGACTATTGAGGAACGCGCTCTCCTCGCTCGGCCCCGCGATCGATTGCGTACTGCTGGACCTCGGGCTCCCCGATGCATCGGGCATCGAAGCCGTGACGAGGCTGCGTGCGCAGATGCCGGCCATTCCGCTGATCGTGCTGACAGGCCTCGCCGACGAGGCAGCGGGCGTCGCGGCGGTGCAGGCGGGCGCGCAGGACTACCTGGTCAAGGGGCACGTCGACGGCGAGCAGCTCGTACGCTCGATCCGCTACTCGATCGGCCGCCGACAGGCCGACGAGGCCGAGCGGGCGCTGCTCCTGGCCGACGCGCAGGCGCGCGAGGTCGCTCGTCTGGAAAGGGGCTAGCGCCGAGGCCCGCTGATCGAGGACTCCTCCGTGTGGGTCGCGCTCGTGCTACCGCGCCGGACGCAGCCGGGCGCTGCTCGGCGGTGACTTCTTCGACCTGGTGCAGACGCAGGGACGGCAGCCTGCACGTGGTGGTCGGCGACGTGTGCGGTCACGGCCCCGACGAAGCCGCGATCGGCGTCAGCCTGCGTGCCGCCTGGCGTGCGCTCGTGCTCGCAGGCGAGAGCCCCGGCGCTGTCCTTGCAGACGCTTGCGCGACGTGTTCGAACACGAACGCCACATCGCACGGCTCTGTTCGCGACGCTGTGCACGCTCGCGATCGAGACCGATCGGCGTCCGGCGCGGATGATCTCGCGCCGGCCATCCCCGCGCCGTCCTGATCGACGGCGCGTCCGTCTCGGCTTGGCCGATGGCCCGGGCTGCGCGGGATCGGAATCGGCGACGGGCATCTGGCGTTCCGACCCGACCTCGACTGCCGGCAGGCTGGACGATCCTGCTCTACACCGACGGCATCATCGAGGGGCGTATCGGCGCCGGGTCCGGAGCGACTCGGCGAAGAGGGCCTGCACCGGCTGATCGCCGAGCGAATCGCGGCTCGTCCCGACTGGCGCGAGCGGCCGCGACGCGCTGCTCGACGAGCTGATCGAGGAGGCCGAGCGCCTCAACGGCGAGGCGCTCAGCGACGACGTGGCGATGCTGCTCGTCGGCATGAGTCCGCAGACGCCGGGTCCTCATGAGCGGCGGCACCGTAGCATCGCCCCGGGCCGTATCGCCGCGGCGCATCGGCGCGACTGAGCGTCGGTCAGCTGCTGGCGGCGACGATCGGCGTGCTGCTCGCGTTGGCGGTGATCGGGATCGGCCTCGCGCTGTTCGCCAACGCCGCAGCTGACCGCAACCGCGGCCTCCTGCTCGAACCAGGTCGGCGCCGGCCCGGCGCGCCGCGCTGGTCGCTCGAAAACGCGCTTGTCAACGAGGAGACCGGGCGTGCGCGGCTACGTGATCACGGCCGACTCGAGCTTCCTCGAGCCCTACGGCGATGGTCTGGCGAACGAGAGCGCGCGCCTACGGCGACGCTGCGGGCACAACGAGCACGCCATCGGCCCGGCTGTGGCCGCCGAGCTTGCGACGGTGCGCGCGAGCCGCACAGCCTGGCAGCGCGAGTACGTCGGTGCCGGCGCTGGCGTCGCCCGCGAATCACCACGCGGTGCGTCGATCGCACCTGACGCAAGGGCAAGCGTCTGTTCGACGCGTGCGGGTCGTCGCTGGGTCGCTTGCAGACAGCGCTTGAAGCGCAAGGACGCTCAGGCGCGCGACAAGCTCGACAGCGCCGCGACCACCCTCCAGACTGCTGCTGATCCTGGCCGCCGTCGCTGATCCTCGGCGGCGTGCTCGGCGCGGGCTTCCTGCTGCGTCGCACGATCACGCGGCCGCTCGCGCGCCTGGGCGCCGAAGCGCGACGCGTGGCCGGCGGCGAATTCTCGAGGCCGCTCGCGAGTCGCCAGCGGGCCGCGCGAGATCGCGGCAGGTCGGCGTCGAGATCGACGCGATGCGCGAGCGGATCGTGGAGGAGCTGGCGTCCGTCGAAGCGGCGCGCGAGCGCTGGAGGAGCAGGCGCTCGAGCTGCAGCGCTCCAACGCCGAGCTCGAGCAGTTCGCCTACGTCGCCTCGCACGACCTGCAGGAGCCGCTGCGCAAGATCGCGAGCTTCTGCCAGGCGCTGCAGACGCCGCTATCGGCGGCCAGCTCGACGAGCGCGCCGACCAGTACATCGACTTCGCGGTCGACGGCGCCAAGCGGATGCAGACCCTGATCAACGACCTGCTCGCGTTCTCGCGCGTCGGGCGCAGCGGGCGCGAGCACGAGCTGGTCGACGCTGAACGAGGCCGTTCGCCGACGCGCCGAGGCGGCGCTGTCGAGCGCGTTGGAGAGCATCGGGAGCACGCGTCGAGGCGGACGAGCTGCCGACGGTGCGCGGCGACCGTACCCTGCTCGTCTCGCTGTTTCAGAACCTGATCGCCAACGCCCTCAAGTTCCGCGGCGCGACGAGCGCCGGTCGTGCGCATCACGGCGCGGCAGCCGTGACGGAGATGTGGGAGATCAGCTGCTCAGACAACGGGATCGGCATCGACCGCGAGTACGCCGAGCGCATCTTCCTGATCTTCCAGCGGCTGCACTCGCGCGAGGCCTACGAGGGCACGGGCATCGGGCTGGCGCTGTGTCGCAAGATCGTCGAGTATCACGGTGGCCGCATCTGGCTTGACACCGAGCTATTCGGGCGGAGCCTGCTTCCACTTCACCTTGCCCATCGTCGAGAACCCCAAGGAGACCACCATATGAACGCGACCTGATCTCGGTCCTGCTCGTCGAGGACGACCCCGGCGACGTGCTGCTGATTCGGGAGGCGTTCGCCGAGCACAAGGTCGGCAACGTGCTGTCGGTCGTCAGCGACGGCGTCGAGGCGATGCGGTTCGTGCGCGGCGAAGGCGAGTACGCCGGACGCGAGCGTCCCGACCTGGTCCTGCTCGACCTCGAACCTGCCGCGCAAGAGCGGCGCCGAGGTGCTCGCCGAGATCAAGGGCGACCCGGAGCTCTCGACGATCCCGGTCGTCGTGCTCACCACCTCCGAGGCGGAGGAGGACGTGCTGCGCTCCTACAAGATGCACGCCAACGCCTACATCACCAAGCCGGTCGACTTCGAACGCTTCAGCGAGATCGTGCACCAGATCGACGACTTCTTCATCGGCATCGTCAAGCTGCCGCCGCGCCAGGTCTAGCCGCCCGCCGCGCCAGACCTGACCACCCGCCACGACCGGCCTACCCGGTCGTGCGCCTGCGGTAGGCACGCAAGGTGATCGGCACGACGACGGCCATGATCGCAAAGCACCACAGGATCGAGGACAGCACTGGGTGCTGAAGTGGCCATGCGGCGGACGTGGGAATCGCGGTCGGGTTCCCGAACAGGGTGCGAATCGCGGCCGACCAGCAGCTGATCGGGTTGTATTCGGCGAATTGGCGCAAGCCGTCCGGTAGCCCGCCGACCGGGACAAACGTGGACGCGACGAAGGTTAGGGGGAAGACGATCAGGAAAGCGATCCCCGTCACCACGTCGGGCGAGCGGGCGACGATGCCGACGAGCGTTCCAACCCACAGCATCGTGAGGGCGAGCAGGCCTAGTATCGCGAAGGCGCCCAGCGCGTCCAGGAAGCTGCCCTCGATCCGCCAGCCGACGATCAGGCCGCTGAGGACCATGACTGCGACGGCGAGGCCCGATGCGGCGAACTCGGCGGCAAGATGTCCAAGCAGGAAAGCGGAGCGGTGCATGGGCAATGAGCGGAAGCGGTCGAGGATGCCCTCGCCGAGATCGGTCGCCATCGAGCTCGCAGGACCGATCATGCCGAAGGTGAGCGTCTGCACGAGGATCCCGCCGATCAAGCGGTGGCGAGCACCGGCCTGCCGGTGCGTGAGCGCCTTCACCTGATCAGCCTCGTGGACGAGTTCGTGTTCGGATACAGCCTGCGCGAGACGATCGACTTCGGCGGCGAGGTCGACGACGAGCAGTGGCCGGCGGGAACACTGGAGCTGTTCGAGCGCGAGCTAGGAAGCGGCGCCTATCCACACATCGGCTCGCTGATCTCCGACGAGCTGCAAGCCGCGGACGTGGCTGAGGGCACCAGGCGCACGATGCAGATCATCTCTGATCCCGAGCGCTTCGAGCGGGGGCTGAGTCAACTTCTGGATGGGGTCGAAGCAGGGATGCGCGGTACTCCCGCCTGAGGTTCAACCGCCCAACGGCGAAGGCGGTATCCGCGTCTCGCCCTGCACCTCGGGAAGCTGCATCGCCACCTCGTCCACGAAGCACCAGGACCACGTCTCGCCCGGCTCCAGCGAGTGCATCAGTGCGGTGGCCGCTTGACCTGGTGTGCGCTGTGGCGTGGCGATTGGGCGAGCTGTCGCAGCAGCCGACATGGCCGCACTCCAGGCAGATGCGCAGGTGCAGCCAGGCGCCGCCCATCGCAAGACAGTCCTCGCAGCCCTCGACCGACTCGGGCAGCTCGTTGATCTGGATCTGCTCGAGGTGTGTACAAGTGGGCATGTGGTCCTCCGATCGGGTCTCTCGATGTGCAGGGTCACATTGAATCTTCCGAATCAAGCCTTTTGACTGAAAGGCAATCGCACACTGAAGACGGTACGACCGGCCGGCTGTCGAGTGTGAGCGAGCCGTCGTGGCGCTCGACCACGATGCGCCGCGCGGTCGCCAAGCCGAGGCCCGTGCCGCTGCCCACGTCCTTGGTTGTGAAGAACGGGTCGAAGACGCGCCCGGCCAGATCCTCTGGGATGCCCGGACCGTCGTCGGCGATTTCGACCACCGCGCAGTCGCCGTCGGCGTGCGTGGCGATCGTGATCGTGCCCTGCTCGCCCAGCGCGTCGATCGCGTTGTCGAGCAGGTTGGTCCACACCTGGTTTAGCTCCGAGCCTCGCACCGTAAGCTTGGGCAGCTCGCGGTCGTAGTCGCGCTTGAGAGCGATCGAGGTGTGCTTGAGCTTGTAGCCGAGCACCGTCAGCGTGGTCTCCAGGCCCTCGTGGATGTCAACCTCGACCAGAGCGCCACGGTCCATGTAGGCGTAGGACTTCACGGCTCCCACCAGCGAGGACATGCGCGCGGTGGACTCGCACAGCTCATCCGAGAGGCGCCCGGCGGTCAGGGTGGCGGCGACCCAGCGCAGGGCGGCGCCGGTCGCGGGGCCTGCCAGCTCGGCGACGCGATCGAGCCACGCTTGATCGACGCCCGCCGCCGCCAACGGCTCGGCCAGGCGCCACGGCTCCTCCACTTCCAGGTCCTCCATGCGCGCGAGCAGGTCCTCCTCCGCGTCGGAGGCATCCAGCGCATCTAGCGCCGTGGCCGAGGCCGCTTGGGCGACTGCCTGCTGTTGCAGCCTCAGGAGCTGCTCGGCGTCCTCGCGCTCGATGCCGGCCTCCACGAACGTAGCCAAGGCCGAGCCGATCGCCTCCAACGCTTCGGTCATCTGAGCCGCCGCCCGGCGCGCCGCGGCGGCCGGGTTGTTGAGCTCGTGCGCCAGGCCGGCCGCCATCGTGCCCAGCGAGGCGAGGCGCTCCTGGTTCTGCTCGCGCTCGGTGATGCGGCTCATCACCGGCGCGACTTGGCGCATCACGCGCTGGTGGATCTCTGGCTGGGCGAAAGCCATGCGCTTGAAGTCCTCGGGGACGACTGTCGCCAGGCGGCAGTCGGTCTCAGCCTGCATGCGCACCCCGAGTGTGCCGCCGGTGAGCACGGCGATCGCCCCCATCCAAGTCGGCGCAGTGTGGTGGCCGACCGGCTCGCTCTGGCCTTGGGCGAGGATGAAGGCCTGAGCGCGACCCTCGAGCAGAAGCTGCAAGCCAGGCGGCTCCTCGCCCTGCTCGGCGATGACCTCGCCGGCGAGCGACGCGGCGAGGATGGGCCGAGCGGAACCCACTCGGCGAGTCGGTGTCGTCGAGACTGTCGAACAGGTCGACCCCGCAGCTCCTCAGCGTGACGGCGGCTCGCTCACCAGACCTCGCCGAACGCGTCTGGCCGGAGGACCCGTGCATCGGAGCCGGCTTACGCGCGGCGGCTCACGCGTCCACCAGGTATTCGTGGATCAACGAGACGGCCATCGAGCCCTCCCCCACGGCGCTCGCCACGCGCTTGATCGAGCGCGCGCGCACGTCGCCGGCGACGAACACGCCCGGCACCGTGGTCTCAAGGACGTAGGGCTCGCGCTGCAGCGGCCAGCCGTTGGCCTGGACGTCGCGACCGGCGAGGATGAAGCCGCGCTCGTCGCGGGCGAGCACGCCCTCCAGCCAGTCGGTGCGCGGGGAGGCGCCGATGAACACAAAACAGGCGTCGGCGTGCAGCGTCCGCTCGCCGTCGGGGTCCCTGCACGCGCAGGCACGTCAGCCGCCCTTCTCGCTCTCGGCGGCAGAGGCCGAAGTGCCGGTGAGGACCTCGATGTTGGGCTGGGCCGCGATCTGCTCGATCAGGTAGTGGGACATCGACTTCTCAAGCGATGGGCCGCGCACGAGCATCGTGACCTTGGCGGCGTACCCGCTGAAGTAGACGGCGGCCTGGCCGGCGGAGTTCGCGCCACCGATCACGACCACGTGCTGGTCGGCGCAGCCACGCGCCTCGGTCATGGCCGCGCCGTAGTAGATGCCGGCGCCGGTCAGGTCGGGGAAGCCGGGCGTGTCGAGCTGGCGGTAGGAGACGCCGGAGGCGACGATCACGCAGCTTGCGCTCAGCGCGCCGCCGCCGCTCAGCTCCACCAGGCGCGCGGAGCCCTCGGCGCGCAGGCCGACCGCCTCTTGCACCGTGAGCAGCTCTGCGCCCAAACGCCGGGCCTGATCGGTCGCGCGGCGGGCCAGATCCGAGCCGCTCAAGCCCGGCCGGGAAGCCCAGGTAGTTCTCGATGCGACTCGACTGGCCGGCCTGGCCGCCCGGCGCCTCGCGCTCGACCATCACCGTCTTCAGGCCCTCCGAGGCGCCGTACACCGCGGCCGCGAGACCGGCTGGGCCGCCGCCGACGACGACCAGGTCGTAGTGCTCCTGGGCGGGGACTGCCGCCGACGCCGAGACGCTCGGCCAGCTCGAGGATCGTGGGGCGCTCGAGCACGCTCCCGTCCTCGAGCAAAGCCACCGGCAGGCGCTCGGAGTCCACGCCGGCCACCCGCAACAGCTCGCGCGCCTCGCCGTCGCGTTCCACGTCCAGCCAGCGCGCCGGCACGCGGTTGCGCACGAGGAAGTCGCGCAGGTCGTGGGACTCGCGCGAGAAGCGATGACCGATCACGCGCACGCCGCCGGCTTCCAAAGCCGCCCCGGCCTCCCATGTGGTGAGCAGGTCCTCGACGACCGGGAACAGCTGCTCCTCGGGGGGGTCCCACGGCTTGAGCAGGTAGTAGTCCAACGCCACCTCGTTGATCGCGGCGATCGCCGCCTCGGTGTCGGCGTAGGCGGTCAGCAGCACTCGCTTGGCGTCGGGCACGAGTTGTGCGGGCCTGCACCAGATACTCGGTGCCCGGCATCCCCGGCATGCGTTGGTCGGCGATCAGCATCGCCACCTGACTCGCCACGCGCGCGCAGCTCGCGCAGAAGCTCCAAGGCCTCCGGCCCGAGCCGGCGCGCAGGATGCGAAAGCGCTCGCCGAAGCCGCGGCGCAGGTCACGGGCGACCGCCGCCAGGACCGCCGGCTCGTCGTCGACGGCGAGGATCGCCGGGCGGCGCTGTGTTGTGGCGGGCTGGGGCTGGAGGCCGGCGCAGGGTCGGACGCCGGTTCAGGGCTGGACGCCGACTCAGACCCTGAGGCCGGCCCGAACCGGCGACTGTCTCGACACGCTCTGCTTGCGCGGACATTGTCCGATGACAGTAGTGCGTTAACCGAGGCGAGCGCCTTGAAGACGATCTCGATAGGTTCGGGAGTGAAGGGAAGCGTCGACTACGAGCGTCACGGTCGCACCTATGCGCAGCACCGCCGAGCCGACCCGCGCATCGACGCCCGCATCCATGCGGCGCTCGGCGATGCGCGCACGGTTCTGAACGTCGGCGCAGGGGGCGGCTCCTATGAGCCTCTGGATCGCTGGGTATTGGCGGCCGAGCCGAGCGCCACGATGCGCGCTCAGCGACCCTCGGACGCAGCGCCTGCGATCGAGGCGCGGGCCGAGGCGCTGCCACTCGACGACGAGCGTTCGACGCCGCGATGGCGTGCGTAACGATCCACCACTGGGACTCGCCGGAGACGGGCTCTGGCCGAGCTGCGCCGAGTCGCGAAGGGGCCGGTGGTCGTGTTCACGTTCGAGCTCGACGCGCTGCCCGCGTGGCAGCTCGGCTACCGGCACGAGGGCGTGACGAGGAGCGGCCGCGCTTCCCCGCGATCGAGGAGGTCGCGAGCCCTGGGCGGGCGGACCCGCGTGGAGCGCATACCGACCCCGGCGATTGCACCGACGGCTTCTTCGAGGCTTTCTGGCGGCGCCCCGAGGCGTTGCTCGACGCGAAGTGCGCGCCGCCCAATCGATGTGGGCCTTGCTCGACGAGGACACCGAGCAGCGCATCGTGGAGCGGTCGCGGGCGCTTGGACTCGGGCACATGGGATGCCGAGCACGGGCACCTGCGCGAGCAGGACAACTTCGACGGAGCGCTGCGCTTGGTCATCTCCGAGGCGCCCTCAGCTGCTCGTTCTGGCCGGCGCGCGGGCCGGGGCCCGGAGCGCTCAGGAGCGGCGGGCGTGAGCCGACAGAGCGGAGGGGCACGCGCGGTGAACCTGTGGATTCCCGACCAGCCCGGCCATGAGGCTCTGGAGGCTATGCCCGCGGGCGTGAGCTGTCACAGGTTCCCTGCATCCGGACTGCTCCCCCAAGCGATCAGGAAGCAGAATTCCTCATCCCAAGCCAGGATTCGGAGGAGCTGCTCCAGCTACTCCCTGAGATGGAGGCCTTGCGCGTGGTACAAACGCTGTCGGCGGGCATTGACTGGCTGGAGCGCGGTCCCGAACGCGGGTGACACTGTGCGACGCGGCAGGTGCCAGGGACGGGGCGGTCGCGGAGTGGGTACTCGCGGCGATCCTCTCGACGGTGAAGCTAGTTGGCGAGATGCGCGACGGCCAGCGTGCGCATCGCTGGCAATGGAGTGAACCGCAAGACCTGGCCGGCAAGACGGTCACGATCCTCGGCTATGGCTCGATCGGGGCGGCCGTCGAGGCGCGTTTGCAACCGTTCGAAGTCGAGATCGTGCGCGTCGCTCGACGGGCTCGGCCCGGTGTCCACGCCGTCACGGACCTGCCCGAGCTTTTGGAGAAGACGGACGTGCTCGTGGTGCTGTTGCCTTTGACCGCGGCCACCAACGGCCTGCTGGGAGGGGAGTTGCTGAGCCGTCTACCCGAAGGCGCGTTGCTGGTGAACGGCTCGCGCGGGGCAATCGTTGACACCGACGCTCTGGTCGAGCTCCTTGAAGTAGAACGCGTGAAAGCCGTGCTCGACGTGACCGAACCTGAGCCCTTGCCGCCGGGACATCCGCTGTGGGATGCGAAGGGCGTCCTGATCACTCCCCACATGGCCGGTGACAGCCCTCTCGCCCAGCAACACGCTTGGGAGCTTGTGGCAGAACAGGTGGGGCGCTACGCGCGCGGGGAAGCGCTGGTCAACGTGGTGCAAGGCGACTATTAGTCCAAGCTCGATGTTTTGGGCTCGCTACTCCCAAGCCATCCCTGCAAAGCCTGGTGCATCGCCTCTACGCCCACGATCGGGCCGTCGGGCTCGCTCCATTCCGAAGGAATCACCGCGAAAGGCTTGGTCTGGGGCCCACCGAGCCCGCCATGGGAGCCCATGAACTCCTCGAAGGGCGCCACCTCTTGGGTGGCAGGGTCATACATGCAATTGACCAATATGTCCGGGCAGTGGGGAAAGCTGTCGTGGCGGCGCAAGTGGTCGGCCGCGGTGGCATCAAAATCGGCCAGGGGTCCTCGCCCATCGACCGTGTCATCGCTCAAGAGCCTGCGCCCAGATGCTCCGACTACGAGCGGACCGGAAGCGTCCGAGCGCACCATCACAAAGCCGATACCCGGATGGCTGGCGAGCGTGTCCACCAGACGGGGATGCCCCTCGGCGATCTGCTCCAAAGTCATCCGCTCGGGGCTTGCGGGCAGATAGACCAAGCCGAGGCCACCCGAGACCATCACGATCGCCTCGTTCTCACTTGCAGTGTCGCGTTCGGCCAAAGCCTCCCGGTTGGGCCCCAAAGCGACTGTCCCCTCGACCGCGCGCGCTTGGGTGGCTCGCGCGAGAACGCGTCCACCGACGCTGTCCTCTTGGCGGGCGTCGGCCAGGACCGCGCCCACGTCGCCCCAGGCCTCGTCGAGGGCCGCGGGGGCATAGACCTCGCCTTGGGCCAAGGCCGCGCTGACCACTTGCTCGAGCGTCTCGCCATAGCGCTGGCGGAAGGGCGCGCCCTGAGTCTGGCCGTGATCGGAGAGCACCACCAGGTGATAGGGACGCGGCGACTGAGCCGTGGCTCGCTCCAAACGAGCCAATTGGCGATCGTGTCGCTCCAGGACGGCAAAAGCGTCCGGCTCGCGAATACCCGAATGGTGGGCCACCTCGTCGTAGCCGACGAAAGTGGCATAGCTGGCGGGCACGCCCTCGACTATGTCGGCCAACAGCAAAGCGCACACGAGATCGCGCATGACGACCGCGATCACAGCCCTGATCAGGGGATAGGCGCCTTTGCGGTCCACGTGGGCGGCGCCGGCGCGACGTTGGCGGCGAGCGGCCCGGCGCTCTTCTGCAATATCGGCCAACGACAGGACGATCGTGCGAATGAAGCCGTAGGGGTCTGAGAAGTAGGCGAACAGATCCGAGGCTTTGGAGCGGGAGCGGTCGCGAATCACGCTCATCGTGGCGGTGCAGCGCGGGGCGTCACCCGAGAACATGTTGCCCCTGCTCGTGCCTGCCTCGGCTAGGAGCCCAGAGCCGTTTGAGCGTCGACGCTCGATCTCGGCGGCGTCGGCGGGATGGTTGGAGACCATCGTGCGACCCGACTCCTTCTCATACCAGCGGAAAGCGGGCATGTCCCAGTTGCTGCCGAACAACAGGCCAGCCTGGCGAAGCGCCCGTTTGGGAGGAGAGATCGCACTCCCAGCCAAGTATGCGATGAGACCCGTCGGACAGCCACCGCGCGATCGTGGGGACGTGGCCCGCGCGGATCGCGTCGCGAAGGACGCCCTCGCCCAAACCGTCGATCTCGAACAGGATCACTCCGGGCACATCAGTGCGATGCCGGCGACGGGCGCCCCTCACCCGTCTGCGCACGATCCTGAGATGGCGCGCATCGCCGTCGACGTCCAGCAGGGGAGCCACCATCATCGAAACCAAGGCCAAGCCGAAGGCGATCGCCAGGTCGGTCCAGAACGAAGGCGTCTTGCCGTCCACCACGTAGAAGGCGAGCGCGACCATGCCGGCACTCAGCACGAGCGAGCCCAGGCCGAAGGTGACGATCGTCAAAGGCAAGGCGACCCTGATCAGCAGCGGCCACAGGACAGCGTTGAGAACAGCCATCGCCGCGGCGACCAGGATCGCGGCGTCGAAGGAAAGCGTGTCCTGACTGGAGAGGAGCGCCGTCAGGGCGATCAGGACCACGGCTTGGACCACCAGCATCGCAAGCGTGCGCAGAGCGAAGCCGACGACTTGGCGCACAACCCTCAAACGCTGTTGTGTGTCGCGCTCATCGATCGCTGAGTGCATCTCGTTGCTACCTTCTCGCTATGGTCGATGGCGCGGTGGCGGCCCGTCGCGGAAACACGGGCGCAGACCGTATCGGTTTCCTGGGCCACGCCACAGTGTTGATCGAGTTGGAGGGTGTGCGTTTGCTCACGGACCCCTTGCTGCGCGGACGCGTGGCACATTTGCGCCGTCATGCGCCGGCGCCCAGTGAGGAGCTGTTTGCGGACCTGAATGCGGTCTTGATCTCACACCTGCACCACGATCACCTCGACCTGGCCTCGCTGCGGCGCCTGGGACGCGACACGCCCCTGATCGTGCCTCGCGGCGCCGGGCCCTGGCTGCAGGAGCAAGGGTTCGGTGCCGTTACAGAGCTGAGCGTGGGCGAAGTGGCGCAGGTCGGCGCGCTCCAGGTGAGAGCGGTCCGGGCCGACCACGATGCCCACCGCCCCGGCGGGCCGCACGCCGACGCGATGGGCTACTTGGTAGGGAGTCCGCCCGCGACAGAGGATGAGCCCGCGGTGGACAAGCCTGGAGAGAGCAGACACACCCCTCGCGCACGCGAGGTCTACTTCGCGGGGGACACGGCGCTCTATCCCGGGATGGCAGACCTGACACCGTCACTCGACGTGGCCTTGGTGCCGGTGGCGGGTTGGGGCCCAAAGCTGGGACCGGGCCACATGGGCCCTGTCGAGGCGGCCGAAGCCGTGGCCTTGATGCGCCCGCGCCTGGCAATTCCGGTGCACTGGGGGACTTTGCTACCGATCGGCTTGGGCCATAGCCATGGCAAGCAACTCACCGAGCCGCCGTGCCTGTTCGCCGAGCACGCGGCACGCCTGGCGCCGAGCGTCGAGGTGCGGATCGTGAACCCAGGGCAGGAGACCGTGCTCTAGACTGCCGACAGTCGTTTCATAGTGACCGGCCTCATCCGATCGAAAGGCCTCGTTGATGCCCATAGTTAGCGGCAAGACACTCCTCCTCAGCGGTCTTTTGGTCGGCACCCTTGTGCTCGCCTCCTGCGGTGAATCCTCCCAGGAAAAGGCGAAGGCCCAGGTCTGTGAAGCACGCTCGGACATCTCCAAGCAGGTGAAGACGCTGAGCGGATTGACGCTCTCCTTGAGCGCTCCCGGCGAAGCCAAGACGGGGCTAGAAGCGATCGTCAAAGATCTCACGACGATTAAGGATGCTCAACCAAACCTGGAACCGGCGCGCAAGGAACAGGTCCAAGCGGCAACTCACACCTTTGAAGCCCAGGTCAGCTCGATCCTGTCCGAATTGACTTCCAAACCTTCGCTCAGCAAACTCGAAACGCAGCTCAAATCCTCGTTGACACAGCTTGCGTCCGGCTACGAAAAGGCACTGGCTCCGCTCAACTGCTCCTAGCGTCAAGCGTGCCCCGGGGCCTAGCGTTACACTCGGCGGGAGTCTCGATTCGGGGCTCCTCCGGAGGCTGATAAAGCAGGCGCCGCGGCCCACCGGTCGCGACAGTCCGGAGACACACGGCCGACATAGAGGAGCAGCCATGAGCAACGATGAGCTGGAGCTGGGTCCTGTCGATGTCGTTGTAATCGGCTATCCAGCGGATGCCCCGCGCACCGGCGAGGCGATTCCGCTGTTCGTAGATCTGGTGGACAAAGGCCTCGTCAGAGTGCTCGACGTGCTCCTGGTCCAGAAGGACGCCGAAGGCAACGTCTCGGGACTGGAGATCACCGACCTGGATGGCGATGGAGTCGACGACCTGGTGGTGTTCGCGGGCGCGCGCACGGGCATGCTCGGCGACGAGGATGCCAGCACGGCCGGAGAGGCCTTGAAGCCAGGTGAGGCGGCCGTGATGATCTGCTTCGAGAACACTTGGGCCGCGCCGTTTGCCACCGCGGTGCGCCGCAACGGCGGTCGCGTGCTTGCTTTCGAGCGGGTTGCCGCACAGGACGTTCTGGACACGCTCGACGCGCTCGACAGCGCATCCTGAAATCGGAAAGGGATCGAAATGCCACTACTTCGCACCATGGCCAGAACAGCCGCCATCGCCGGAACCGCGACTTCCGTATCCAATCGTGTGAGCCGCCGCCAACAGGGACGCTGGGCCTCCCAAGAACAACAGCAGCAAGCAGCGCAACCACAGCCTCAGGCATACGCGCCGCCGGCACCCGCGCCTGCAGAAACGGACCCGATTGAGCGCCTGAAGGAGCTGGGCCAGTTGCACGAGTCTGGCGTACTCACAGACCAGGAGTTCGCCGACGCGAAGGCCAAGATCCTGGGCTGAGTAGCGAAAATTTGCGCCTTCACCTGAGGGGGCTGCTGATCGGCGCGCTGATCCTCGTCGTGATCGGCGCGGCGGCAACCCTTGCCGGCTGGGACATAACCAGCTGGTTCAAACACCTGTGGGACACGATCACCGATATTTCGGTGGGCTACCTGGTGGGTGGCATCGTGCTGCTCACACTGCAGACGACGGCGACCGCGTTCGCTTGGTATTCGGTTCTTCGCTACGGCTACCCGGAGGCGGAGGTCCGCTGGATACAGGTGCTCGCCTGTTATGCGGCGGCGGTGGCGCTCAACTCGGTGTTGCCGGCCAATCTGGGCACGGTGGCGATGCTGTTGATGTTCACCACGATCGTCGTGGGCGCCACCTTCGCGGGCGTCTTGGCGGGCATGGCTGTGCAGAAGATCTTCTTCACCGCGATCGGCACGTTCTGTTACGTGTATTTGTTCTTGACGGTGGACGGCGCGTTTTCGCTGCAGCTCGGCTTCGTCTCAGAACACCCTTGGGCGACCGCGATTTTGGTGGTGGGGCTCGCCGCGCTGATCGTCTTGGTCGGGCGTGTCTTGCGCCGACGTGTGAAGCAATGGTGGATCCAAGCGAAGGTGGGCGCCCAGATCCTGGCCCATCCCCGCGCTTTCTTTGGACGAGTGGTACTACCTGAGGCGATCGCTTGGCTAGCGATGCTGGGCGTGATCGCCGTGTTCTTGGCCGCCTACCACATCCCGGTCAGCTTTCACATTTTGATGAGGGTGGTGGCGGGCAACTCGATCGCCAACGTCAGCTCGGTCACGCCGGGCGGCGCGGGAGTGGTACAAGGCTTCAACGTGCTTTCGCTCAAGGGCGTGACAAGCACCTCGAACGCCACCGCCTATTCGGTCTCCCAGCAGCTCGTGACGACCGCTTGGGGGATTCTCTTTGCGATCCTCTTGCTGATCAGGGCTTTCGGCTGGACCGACGGAAAGACGCTGGTCTCCCAGTCCTACGGTCAGGCGCGCGAGAAGAAGGCGGAGCGCTCAGCCGAGCGCAAGGCCAAGCGCCGAGCCGGCGCAGCGAGCGGGTAGGTGTCCGTCAGGCGATCGCCGGCTCGACCGAGAGCTCGGGCGCTTCGTCGTGGCGCAGGTCGCTATCGCGGACAAGCAGCAGGGCGAGCACAGCGCCGATGAGGGCCATGGCGCTACCGACCAGCAGGATCGCGGAGAAGCCATGGGTGAAACCCTCGCGCGCGGCGTGAACGATCGGCGCGGGGGTGCCTGGGGGCAAGGTGCCAGAAGAGACCGCTTCGGCTAGACCGCGCGCGCGGGTGGCGCCTGCGTGCGGCAGTAGATCTTGGATGCGCTGCCTGGAGAGAGCAAGAAACAAAGCACCAAGCCCGGCTGTGCCAGAGGCGATCGCGACCTGGCGGAATGTGTCGTTGATTCCGGAAGCCACGCCGCTCATTCGCTCCGGCACGGTCGAGAGCGCGACGTTTGCAAGCACCGGGTTGACAATGCCCACGCCGAGACCGCCGACGATAAAGCCTGGGAGCAAAACCGTCCAGGAGTCGTTCGGTTTGGCGCCACTCATCAGGACGAGGCCAAGCGCGGTGATGGCCAACCCTGAGGAGAGCAGCACCCGTGGGGAAACCTTGCCCTCCAAGGACGCTGTGCCACCGGCGACGAAGAAAGAGCCCACGGTGAATGGCAGGTAGCGCAGGCCGGCCTGCAAGGGCGAGAGGTGCTCGATCTCTTGCATGTAGAGCGTTATGTAGAGGAACAGGGCGAACATTGAGCCGCTGAGAGCGAACGCGGTTATCTGGGCTCCGGTGAAAGCGTGACTGCGGAACAGGCCAAGCGGAAGCATTGGTTGGGCGACGCGCAACTCGATCACGATAAACGCCGCGAACAGCACGACCGCGGCGACGAGCAGGCCGACGATCACACCAGAGGTCCAGCCATCGTCGTTTCCTCGCAGCAAGGCAAGCACCAGCAGAGCGTTGGCGGAGGAGAAGGTGACTGTGCCGCCCCAGTCGACGCCGCGAGCCGTCTCATCGCGCGATTCGGCGATCTTCAAGACGGTCACGACGATCGCGGCAATCCCAATCGGGATGTTCAAGAAGAAGATCGATTGCCAGCCGATTGCCTGGGTCAAGGCACCGCCTACGAGCGGTCCCAAAGCCACGGCCACCCCGATTGTCGCCCCGTAGATCGCGGTGGCGTTCGCCCTCTCTGCGCCTCGCCACTCCTGGGCCAGCAAGGCCAGGGACACCGCAAACATGATGGCGCCGCCGACGCCTTGAAGCGCGCGTGCGAGGTTCAAGACGGTCGGGGTTCCGGCCAGTCCGCACAGCAAGGAAGCCACCGTAAAGATCGCGACGCCCACCACGAACACGCGCTTGCGCCCGAGCCTGTCAGCGAGCGAGCCGGAGGTAAGCACGAAGGCGGCAAGCGTGAGCGCGTAGGCGTCTACAACCCACTGGAGGTCGGTGAACGACGAGTGGAGATCCTTGCGGATGCTTGGCAAGGCCGTGTTGACGACGGTGATGTCGAGCAACAACATGAAGGTCGCCACGCACACCGCGATCAAGGTCCACCACTTGCGCTCCATCTCTAGCGCGGCGCCCCTGCGGTAGGCGAGACCTCTCGCTCGGTGTCCGTCACACCAGCCGCGACATCGGGCTCGGCACCTCGCAAGGCCCGCGTGAGCAAGCGCCACAAAGTTGCTCGTTCCTCGGCGTCGAGCGCTTGGAGGACCTCGTCCTCGATCGTCTCTTGCGCAGACTCGGCCTTAACAAGGGCGCGTCGTCCCCCGTCGGTCAGTTCGACACGATGGCGACGGCGGTCCTCGGGGTCGCGCCGGCGGGCCACGTGGCCTAGATCCTCAAGCTCGTTGAGCAAGAGCACAACGTTGTTGGCGTCCATGCAGAGTGCCTCGGCGAGCTCCTGTTGGGGCGCGCCGTCGTGGTCGCGCAGGTAACTGAGGGCCATTACCAAGCGCATGTGGATACCCAAGAGATCCTCGGAGCTACGGCGGTAGACCTGCTTGGCCAAGCGCGTGAGCAAGACCATCGATCCAAGGTCGGCGGTGTGAAGATCGTCCGTGTGATTTTGCTTGCCCATAGCCGCTCGATTATACCACGATGCAGCAATCATCACCGCTAACAAGATGATACCTGTAGGATGGATTATCCCTGCTATGTTGTTCCCCTGACCAAGACTGGAAGGAGCAACATGAGCACCGCGACCGCACCGATAGAACGTATTCAGCCCACACAAGGCGACCGGCAGACAGCCGGCCAACAGACAGCCGGCCCTAGGACACCCGCGCCAGCGAACGCCGAGCGAAAGCGCGAGCGCAGACGCTGGATCGCGCTTGCGGTGCTTTGCCTGGGACAACTGATGATGGTGTTGGACGCGACGATCGTGAACGTGGCGCTGCCTTCAATCCAGCACGAACTGGGCTTCTCCCAGGAGAGCCTCACGTGGGTGATCAATGGCTACTTGGTGACCTTCGGCGGCTTCCTGCTACTGGCCGGGCGGATGGGCGACCTGGTGGGTCGCAAGAAGGTGTTCTTGACCGGACTTGTGATGTTCACGGCGGCGTCGATCCTGTGCGGGTTCGCCCAAAGTCAGGGGATGCTGATTGGGGCGCGCATCTTGCAAGGAATCGGCGGGGCAGTCGCCTCGAGCGTGATCTTGGCGATCATCGTTACCCAGTTCCCCAAGCGCGCTGAGCAAGCCAAGGCGATGGGCATGTACGCGTTCGTGTCTGCCGGAGGTGGCTCGGTAGGGCTGCTCGCCGGGGGCGCGCTGACGCAGTCGCTGGACTGGCATTGGATCTTCTTCGTGAACGTGCCGATCGGGTTGATCGCGTTCGTGCTCGGCTGGATCTTGATCGAGGAGAACGAGGGACTCGGCCTCGCGGGTGGTGTGGACGTGGCCGGCTCGGTTTTGATCACGCTGGCGACGATGCTGGGCGCGTTCGCGATCGTGAAGTCCAGTGAATACGGACTGTTCTCGGCGCGCACGCTTGGCGTGGGCGGAGCTTCGCTTGCGTTCTTGGCCGGCTTCCTGGTGCTTGAGTCGCGGATCTCAAACCCGATCATGCCGTTGAGGATCTTGCGTCAGCGCATGTTGATGGGGTCGAGCCTCGTCAGAGGGCTGCTCATCACGGGGATGTTCTCGGCGTTCTTCCTGGGTGCCCTGTACCTGGAGAAGGTGCTCGGCTACGACGCGATCGACACGGGCCTCGCCTTCTTGCCACTGACGTTCTCAATAGCGGTGATGTCAATGGGGTTTGCGGCCAGAGCGGTGCAGCGCTTCGGCGCTCTGCAGACGCTGATGGCCGGCCTGGCGGGGATCGCAGTCGGCTTGGTGTTGCTGGCCTTGCAGGGCCTGCACGCGAGCTACTTCCCCGGGCTGTTCCTCGCATTCCTGACACTGGGACTTGGCGCGGGGGCTTCGTTCTTGCCGCTGCTGACGATGGGGATGTCCGATTCGGCCCCAGAGGACGCAGGCTTGGCCTCAGGGATCATCAACGTGTCGGTGCAGCTGTTCGGCGCGATCGGGCTGGCCACGCTCGGCACGATCGCAACCGACCACACCAAGACGCTGAGCGCGAGCGGCGATTCGCTGGCAAGCGCCTTGACCGGCGGGTACCACCTGGCCTACTTGGTCGCGGCCGGGTGCGTCGGCCTGGGTATCCTCGCCGCGTTCCTGGTGTTGCGCCCGCCGGCGGCCGCACAGCCGGAGACGATCTCAGCCGAGGAGCTTGAGCTCAACCGCGAGACGGAGCTGGTCGCGGCCTAGGTTTGGCCTGGAGACATGTTTGGTGTGGGCGCAGAGCGTTGCGTGGCGCCCACACCAGTGTCGCGATTGGCGTTAGAACGCGACCACCGCAAGCGTCACCAGCCCAAGCACGACCGCGGCGACGGTGAGCCCGATGACGGTGGCGGAAGAGATCTCGTCGTAATCGCCTCGCCGCAAGGCCGCAGACATGCGGTTCTGGCGGGCCGCTCCGACCAAGAGGACCGCAACCGCGAGAACGCCGTAACCGAGACCGAGCAGCCTCAATGACCAGTGGGCTCCACTTGAGACGTCGGGCAGGATGCGACCGACGGCCAAAGCTACGGCGGTGGCACCGATGCCGGTGCGCCACCAGGCAAGCCACGTCCGCTCCGCCGCCAGCGATGTACGCCGGGAAGCGCCCGCGGTTGCCGCCTTCTCGCTATCGGGTTCTGGCGCGGGCGTCATTTGAGCAACGTAGCGCTTCAGGCCGTTGTGCCACCCGGCGCATGCGCCGGGTGGTGGGGCCGCGCATGCGCGGCCCCACCGACTCGTGCATGCACGAGTCGGCCGGACGGTGCATGCACCGTCCGGGGCATCGCCATCATGGGTTAGGCTCCAAGACGACCATGCTACGCAAGGCTGCGCTTTGGCTGAGACCGGAGGGATGGCCGCTTCTGCCCGATGCGGCGCGCCGTCGAACCTTGCTGCTGGCGGGGGTCGCGATTGCCACGCAGATCGTGTTCGTCGGGGGGTGGTTCCTGGGCGGAGCGCTCGAATCGCATTTCTCTCAGGTTCGCCAGTTCATAAGTGAACTCGGCCGCGAAGGCGCCGCCAATCCTTGGATTTTCACCGCTTTCATGACGATCTGGGGCCTGGGTCTGATCGCTCTCGCCGTTGCGATCGTGCCGTCGTCGCGCACGCGTCCGTGGCCGCTGGCGATGCCTCTGTTTTTCGTGCTCGCCGGGGTGTGCGCGATTCTCGTGGGACAGTTGCAAATGGACTGCTCGCCGATCCTCAGCACGGTTTGCAAATCGCGCGAAGCGGCAGGCGTGCTCTCGTGGCACCACTACGCGCACGAGTGGATCAGCCTTGGCATCAAGGTCTCACTGCTGGCGACCGGCTTCACGTTTGCCCGCTCGGCGTGGCCAAGCAGGCTTGGGCGACTTGTGTTGGGCGGCGCCCTTGTGCTCCTGGTTGCCGGGATCGTGACCTTCTTTTTGCACAATTCGTTCGTCGGCTATAAGGGACTCGAAGAGCGCCTTTGGGCACTCGTGGCCGTAGCCTGGGCATCGCTGTGCGCGGTGGTGCTGATCCTCGAGGCCACGCTCGAGCCGAGTGTCCTGCGGGCGCATGAGGCCTCTATGCAGGGACACGCATCGGGCGAGCGTGCCATCGCCGGCATCGATCCCGCGTAGTCGGGTTTCACCACGTCGATCTCGTCAAACCGCCGGCCGCGAACCCTGCCGCGGGCCCGTGCCTAGCGCTCTTGATCTGTCGGGCGAATCAGGATCTCGTTGATCGCGACGTGTGGCGGGCGGGTCACCATGTAAAGGATCGCGTCCGCGATGTCGCGTGCTTGCATCGCCGATCCGAGGCCGGGCCGGGAGGCCAGGGCCTGTAGGACCTCGGGCCGGTTGTGGCCCACCAACTCGGTCGCCACGGCCCCGGGCTCGATAAGGCCGACACGCACGTAGCGGCGGGTGATCTCCTGACGCAACGACTCGCTGAACGCGCCGACACCGTGCTTGGTCAGGTTGTATACCCCGGAGCCGCTGTTGACTTTGCGTCCCGCCACCGAGGACACATTGATCAGATCCGCCACGTTGCGCGGACCCTGCTGGGCGGCCTCGAGCAGGTGCGGCAAGGCGGCGTGCGCGCAGTGAAGAAGGGCGCGAACGTTGATATCGATCATTCGCTCCCATTCCTCGATTGGCGCATCCACGATCGGGCCGAGCAGCATCATGCCGGCGTTGTTGACGAGCACGTCGATTCTGCCCGCCTTGGCCACTACCTCGCGCATCACACGCGGCGGCTCTGCCGCGTCGGTCAAGTCGGCGGCAATCGCAAGCGGAGTCGGTCCTACAGAGGCGATCTGCTCAGCCAGGTGCTCCAGTCGATCCGCGCGGCGAGCGACGATAGCCACAGTCGCACCCTGTTCGGCAAGCGCGAGCGCACTCGCCTCACCAATACCACTGGATGCGCCCGTGACGACGGCAACGGTTGAGTCAAGCGCACGCGAGTCGGACATGTCGCTCAGTATCCCAACACCGTCAACCATCGTGCACCTCGGCAGATCGACCTCGGCAGATCGACTTGAAGCCGGTCGAGTAGCCGGGCTCGCGCCTCAGCCGATTTGCTCCGCTAGCTCGACGATGATCCCCTCCGGACCGCGAACGTAGCAGAGCCGATAGCTGTTTTTGTATCGCTCCACCTCGCCAACGAGCTCCGCGCCGCGCGCTTGCAAGCCGGCGAGGACGGCATCGATGTCGTCGACCGCGAATGTGACATGACGGATGCCCAAGGTGTTCGCCGGCGCGTGCCGGTCGCCGCCCTGGCCCGACGGGGCGTGAAACTTTGCCAGCTCGATCCGTCCGTGGCCGTCCGGGGTCTCCATCATTGCGATCTCCGCCTGGACGCCCTCGAGCCCCACCACGCGGTCTACCCAACCGCCCTCGACCGACGCTTCGCCCTGCAACTTGAGTCCGAGCTCGACGAAGAACGCCGTCGCGGCCGGGAGGTCGTCGACCACGATGCCCACATGGTCCATGCGTTGGATCGCCACGCGCCCGACTGTAGCGACGCAACGGGCCAGCCACGATGTCCTTCGGTTCGCCAGCTGCCTGAGTTTGGGTCGGGGGTCCTCTGCCAATGCGCGCCTGTCGAGCCAAACCTGAGCAAGGCAGCTCGTCGGCGGCCGTCACAGACTCAGCACCACGTCGCGGACCGCGACGGCTGGGATAAGAACGGGTGGCGGCCTCCCCGGGAAGCTCGCGATCCAGGAGAAGCTCATAGTATGAGCGGCCCCGGAGATGCCGCTATGACCACGACCGACCTGCCTGAGCGTTTCAATCTCGCGTCTGAGCTTCCAGGCGACGAGCGCCTCGCGGCGATACGCGCCGCGTTCCCGGAGGCCGTAAGCGAGGGAAAGGTCGACTTCGATGTCCTGCGACGCTCGCTCGGCGAGTGGGTCGAGCCGGGACCGGAGCGATTCGGTCTGACCTGGCCGGGCAAGGCTGAGTGCATGCGGGTGATCCAAGAGCCGTCGATCGGCACGCTCGTGCCGATGCGAGAGGACTCCGTTGGCTGGGACACGACCGAGAACGTGATCGTCGAGGGCGACAACCTCGAGGTATTGAAGCTTCTGCAGAAGGCCTACTACGGCAAGGTCAAGATGATCTACATCGACCCTCCGTACAACACGGGCAAAGAGTTCATCTATCCCGATAACTTTCGCGAGGGACTTGCGGATTACCTGCGCTACTCGGGACAAACGGACGAGGAAGGCGTAAAGCTAACTGCAAACGCCGAGACCGACGGACGGTATCACTCGAAGTGGCTCTCGATGATGTACCCGCGCCTGTTCCTGGCGCGCAACCTCTTGCGCGATGACGGCGTTATCTTCGTCTCAATTGATGACCACGAGCTCCACAATCTCTTGGAGCTTCTCGATGAGATTTTTGGTCTTGAGAACCGCGTGGGTACAATCGTCTGGAAGAACGCCACCGACAATAATCCAACAAGAATTGCCTCGGAGCATGAGTACATCGCGTGCTACGCGCGAAACATAGACGCCGCGCCGCCCGTGTGGGTGAGCCGAGACAGTGCGGCGCGCGATCTCCTTGTTGCCATAGGCGATGAGCTTACGGCACAGTTCGCCGACCCATCAGAGCTTCAGGCTGCATATTCGACCTGGTTTCGCGCAAACCGCCGAGTCTTGGGACCACTCGATCGTTACAAGTTTATTGATGGCGGCGGTGTTTACACTGGGAGCCAGTCGGTTCACAACCCTGGTAAGGAGGGTTATCGATACGACGTGCTTCATCCCGTAACGGGCCGCCCATGCCGGGAGCCGCTTCTCGGGTACCGATTTCCCGAGGAGACGATGAAGCAGCTGCTAGCTGATGACAGGATACTCTTCGGCGAAGACGAGACGAAGATTATTGAGCTGAAGGTCTACGCGCGCGACTACAAGCAAAAGTTGTCGAGTGTCATAGAACTCGATGGTCGATTGGGACCAAATGAGTTGCGTCGACTATTCCCAGAGTCGACAAAGGTCTTTACTAACCCGAAGCCGGTGGCACTGCTCCGGGATCTGATGTCGTTTGTATGCGGTGACGGCGACGTGGTAGTTGACCTGTTCGCCGGCTCGGGAACACTCGGCCACGCTGCGATGGCATTGAACGCCGATCTGGATATTCACATCTCGTTTGTGCTTGTTCAGTTGCCGGAGCCGACCGCGGATGGTTCGACTCTCTCCCGCCTTGCGATGGAGCGGGTGCGTCGCGCCGGCACCGAGCTTGAGGCCGACGGCGATCAGGGCTTTCGGGCATTCCGACTTGCGCGGGCGAACTTTACGGTCTGGGACTCGTCGGCGAGCCTGGATGAGCTTGAGCGACAGCTTGAGTTCTACGTCGACCACCTCTCCGAGGGCGCAACCGAGGAGTCAGTACTCACTGAGCTTCTTCTCAAGGCCGGATACCCGCTAACTTCTCCCGTTACGGCAGCCAAGTTTGCGGGCATAAGCGGCTATTCGGTCGCTGACGGCGCACTCCTCGTATGCCTTTCGAGAACCTTGTCAATCGACGCGTTTGAGGCGATGGCGGAGCGAGAACCAGAAATGATCTTCGTCCTCGATGCCGGATTCGGGGGGAACGACGAGTTGAAGGTCAACGCTCTCCAGACTGTCCGCGCACGCAACCAGCAATCCGGAAGCAAAATCACGCTCCGGGTGGTGTAACGAGCTCGGCGTGGCAGACCTGAAGCTCAAGTTCGACGCGACGCTCGACTATCAGGGTGACGCGGTAGCGAGTGTCGTTGACCTTTTCGCTGAGCTGCCGCTGTCGAACAGTCAGTTCGCGCTGACCTCGCAGTCTGGCTCGACGCTCGCTTTCACAGAGCTGGGGGTCGGCAACCCCCAGCCGACCGACGAGGCCGCATTTCAAGCATCGATCCTCGCGAATCTTCGGACCGTGCAAGAACGCAATGGGATCACCATGAGTGATGCCCTCGACAGGATGAATTTCTCGGTCGAGATGGAGACGGGCACCGGCAAGACCTACGTCTACCTGCGCACGATCTTCGAGCTGAACAAGCGTTATGGATTCACCAAGTTCGTCGTCGTCGTCCCGAACGTCGCCATCCGCGAGGGCGTGCTCGCGAGCATCGCGCTGTTGCGGGAGCATCTGCAAGGTCTGTACGACAACGTTCCATTCGACGCCGGCGTCTATGACTCCAAGCAGCTCGGGCGGGTCCGTCAGTTCGCGACCGCCAACACGATCCAGCTTCTCGTCATGAACATACAAGCGTTCCAGAAGGATGTGGAAGAGGACAGGGATCCCACAAAGGCGAACATCATCAATCGGGCGCAGGACCGCATGTCGGGCCGGCGGCCGATCGAGTTCATCCAGGCCACCAAGCCCGTCGTAATCATCGACGAGCCGCAGAACATGGAATCGGAGGCGGCCTCGGCGGCCATCTCCCGACTCGACCCGTTCTGCACGCTCCGCTACTCCGCGACCCACAGGCGCGCGTACAACCGCGTGTACCGGCTCGGTCCGGTCGACGCCTATGACATGAACCTTGTGAAGCGCATCGAGGTCGCAAGTGTCGTGGCTGACGAGAACCCGAACGCGGCCTTCGTGCAGTTGATCGCCGTGGATGTGGCAAAGACGCGCGCCCGAGTCACGATCAACCACGGGCGGGGATCGGGGTTCAAGGCGAAGAAGGTCTGGGTCAAGTGCGGCGACGATCTGGCCGTCGCATCGGCCGGCCGCCAGGAGTACGCCGACGGCTGGATCGTGTCGGACATCTCCTTTCGATCAGGGGCGGAGGCGGTCGAGTTCACCAACGGCGCGGAGGTCACCATGACGGAGGCGTCGGCGTCTTTCGACGAGGAGACTCAGAGGGCGCAGGTCGTGGAGACCGTTCGCCAGCACCTCGACAAGGAGCGGACACTCGCTCCGCTGGGAGTCAAGGTGCTCTCCCTGTTCTTCCTCGATCGAGTCGCGAACTACCGGGACACCGAGGATGACGGCAGTCCCCGGCTCGGCCGCATCGGCCGGTGGTTTGAGGAGGCCTACACCGAACTCGCCGCCAAGCCGCGATACAAGGCCCTGGGCCTCCCGCCTGTCGAGCTCGTGCACGGCGGCTACTTCAGCGTCGACAACAAGCAGCGGGTCAAGGACACGCGCGGCGACAGCGCGGCGGACGTCGACACCTACGACCTGATCATGCGCGACAAGGAGCGGCTCCTGTCCTCGGAGGAGCCGATGCGCTTCATCTTCAGCCACTCGGCTTTGCGAGAAGGCTGGGACAACCCCAACGTGTTCCAGATTTGCACGCTGAACGAGACGCGCGCCGCCGACCGCAAGCGCCAGGAGATCGGGCGCGGCCTACGGCTCCCCGTCGACCAACACGGCGAGCGGATCCACGACCCGCAGATCAATCGCCTGACCGTCATCGCCAACGAGGCATACGAGCAGTTCGCCCGAGACCTGCAGACGGAGTACGAAGAGGACACCGGGCAACGATTCGGCGTCATCCCCAAGGAGGCGTTCGCCAAGATCAATCTCCCTGGCGAACCGGGCGAGGAAGCCGCCGAGCCGATCGGCCAGGATGTCTCTGGTGATCTCTGGGAGCACCTTTGCGCGAGCGGATATCTGGACTCCGAGGGGGTGGTCCAACCCAAGTTCGACCCCGCCGTCGAGGAGTTTCGAGCTTGCGGTCCCGGACGGGATGGAGCCCATCCGCGCCGAGATCACCGACGTGATCTCACGCTTCGTGTTCGCAAACCGGATCGTCAACGCCAAGAAGCGCCAGGCGGTCCAGTTTCGCAAGCAGGTCATGCTGAACGCGGACTTCAAGGAGCTCTGGGATCGCATCAGCAAGCGGACCAAGTACCGCGTCTCGCTGTCCACCGACGACCTCGTGGGGGTGGCCGCTCGCGCGATCGCAGACGCCGAGCAGATCGAGCCGCCGAAGGTCCGGGTCCAAGTGGTCGAGCTCGAGCACAGCCTGGCCGGTATCGCCGCCGACAAGCACGTCGACCAACACGCGTACGACACGGCGGCGCCGCTGTTCTTGCCAGACATCCTGGCGGATCTTCAGAACGAGACGGACCTGACGCGCGCCACGCTCGTGCGCATCCTCCGCGAGTCGGGGCGACTCGTCGACTTCACGATAAACCCGCAGGCGTTCACCGTGCTCGTGACCTCGCGAATCAACGCTGTGCTCCACAAGCAGATGGTCGATGGGATCCGCTACGAGCCGGTGCCAGGGCTTACCTGGGAGATGCATCGGTTGGAGCCCGAGGCAAGCGAGGAGATCGAGCGATATGCCGCGCGCCTCTACAGCGTCCAGAACGCGTCGAAGACCCTCTACGACCACGTCGAGATCGAGTCGGAGGTCGAGCGCCGCTTCGCGAAGGGTCTCGACGACAACCAGCAGGTTCGCTTCTTCATGAAGCTCCCCGCCTGGTTTCTCATAGACACGCCGATCGGCTCCTACAACCCGGACTGGGCGATCGTGTTCGGCGATTCCGAGCGGGTCTACCTCGTCCGCGAGACGAAGGGGTCCGTCGATCCCGAGGATATTCGCGGACGGGAAGAGACGAAGATCCGCTGCGCAAAGCGACATTTCGCCGCCATTGACGTCGACTACACCGTGACCACCAGCGTCGAGGACATGATCAGCGGGCTTCCGAGCCCGTGAGGAGCTTGCCATCCGCAGCGGGCGAGCCGATCAGATCCGGTGCCTGGGCCGACCCGACGTGTCAGCGGTGCCTTAAGTTGATCGGGACAGGCGCAGCGGCTATCGTCTGCTACGTAAACCATTGACGGCCTGATGCCGACAAGATTGATGATGGCTTCAACACTCGACACCCACACGACGAGCCAGCGGCATGATCTTCCGGATGAGATCGTCGCGGTAATAGACACGGCGGAGTTCGAGGTAGCTCGACGGGATCCGCGCGTCCGGTCGTTCCTCACGGAGGCCGACGCCTACCTCGCCGAGCTCGAGCAGCAGGGCCGTAACCGCTAGTCAGCTGGTTCTAGCGGCAGCCAGAGCCGCTTAGGCTTTCTGGCTTCTTCGGCCGATGCGCGAAAGCCGTAGCGCTTGCGCCACATTGCCGCCGTCTCCTCATCGAAGGGGTCGACGACAAGTACTGAAGTGGCCTGCAGCTCAGCCGCGCGGCGGGCAGTAGCGACCGCATGGAGCAGCAGCAGCATGCCGTCGATCTCGGCTCGCTTATCCTTGGCGATCCAGGTGATGAGGGCTGCGGGCACTCGTACAGGGACGACGCCAACGCCGCGGCGATCACGCTGACTGAGTTCGACCTGAGCCGACGCGAGCGAGTAGAAGCCCGCTACTCGACAGCCAGCGATGAACAGGCGGGTACGCGAGGTTTGATGGGCAGCAACCGCCTGGGTCTGTAGCCAGGCACCTGCAGCTTGGGCGGCTGCACGTTTCCCGGCGTCGAAGTCCTCGAGTGCGAGCCGCAACTCGGTTGGCAGCTCCTCGTCTCTCGAAGGGAGCGTGATCCACGTAGGCTTGAGGTCCGTGAGGTCTGCATCGATCGATTCGGCGATGGCGGCCTCTCCGAGATCCTGGTTCGTCATGCCGCCGCCTTTGCGGCCGCATTGGCCTCTTCGACCGCCTGAATGATCTGTGCTTCACTCGGCACTGGCATTCCCGGCGGGACCTTGAAGTAGTTCGTGGTCGGCTGACCTGGCACATAGCGGAGAGGTGCGTACTGACCATGCCCAAGACGCTGGATCGCACCTTCGTCGGCGAGCTTCCAGAGTGCCCAGGACACCGTCTTGCGGCTGAACTCGAGCATGTGTTCCGCCACCTCGGCGATGTTCGTCGGCCCGTTGATGATGATGACGACCTCCAGGGCCTGGTCCCTTGAACCTTCCCCGGAGACGTCAGGCGGAGATGGTGCCTTGCCCACGCTGAGCTGTTCAAGAGTCAACAAAACGGCTTTCAAGCGCTGTATCTCAAGTTCCGCATCGCTCGCCCTTTCTCGCGCCTGCGTTGCCTCTTCGACCGCCGTCGCCACCCGCTGCTCGGCCTGATGTATAAGCGTCTTAGCCCGCGGGATCGCGTGGATAATGCTCTCGGGATCGTTGAAGTCGACAACCAGCTCAGACATAACCTTGAAGCTAGCAGATAATCTCTGAGGATGTCTGAGACATGGGAAAATCTGATGTGTTTTGGCAGACCAGCAATCAATGCGCGTCACGCGCGCGCCAAGACACGGTTCAGGTCGTCCCGAACCACCGCCCCAGAAACGGCGAGTAGCGGGGGAGCGATCCGCTCCCATTAGCGACCTTGTCGTGCCTCTAGGACGGGCCGTGCCCGGCTGGCCTGGGTCGCGGGCAAGATACTCGCCGCGCTCACCGCCATCGCACGCGGTAGCCCTCTGGCGGCGCAACAATCGCGAACGCGCAGTCGTAGGGAACGTTGAGCCACTCGTGCGCATCCACGGCCCAGGGGTCGGCCCGGTCTCCACCAGCCACCAGGCCCTCCAAGCGCGGCGGCGCAGCGGCCCACAGTCCAAACGCTTCATCGACGTGAAGCCACGCGCTGTGCTCAGACTCGGTCTTGCCTTCTTTTCCTTCGGCTACAGCGTCTTGTTGCACTCAAGCTGGTCTTCCACCTGAACGAAACAGCCCGTCGATGTCGGTGACTCAGTTCTCGGCAACCTCGTACCCGCCGCTGCGCTCCTCGATGTTCCGTGTCCCGACCTCGACGCTTTCGGCCCGCAGCGCGACCTGCTCCGCCTGCTCCCGCTCGCGGGTAGGTGGCCCCAGACTCTCAACGTCCTTGCGGATCAGATCCACCGCCTCATCTCGTGCCGTGGCCCCGAGCGCGGCGATCACTTCCTTGTGCCGATCAACGGTCTCCTGGGCCGGCACAGTCTCGAGTCCGCTCTGCAGCTCGAACAGCCGCATCCGATTGGACCATTCGTCGACGTACCTCGCAGCGACCCGAAGGTCGGCGGTCAACGCCAAGCCGACGTGGAACTGCGCCTCCCGGTCGGCGAAATCCGCAGGCGCCCCGTCCACCTGGACCAGCTCCTGCATCTCCGCGTTGGCCTGAACCACCTGCTCCCAGGCATCGGGATCGCGCGGAGCGCCCAGCTCACAGAGGACTCCTACGACCCTGGCCTCGACGTCGGCCCGCATCGCCACGATCTGCGCGATGTCGGCCGAGTCGTACTTGACCATCCAGAAACCACGACGGGCGCGCTGCAGGATCAGGCCTTCGCCTGCGAGGACCGCGAGCGCCATTCGCGCTGGCATCCGCGACTCCGCCCCGGACTCCTTGGCGAGCCATTCCTCCGAACGAAGGTCGTCTTCGGTCGGCAACGGAACTCTCCCGTGGAGCAGCTCCGATAGCAGCCAGCGACGAACCCGCTCACGCTCAGTGGGCGGCTCTTCGGTGAAGGCCGCCTCCTCGGCGACCGCATCTGAGCGCAGCTCGGGCATCGTCGACACCTTCCTTCGGTCCTGGGATCCCAGACTGTAGCACCTCTGGGATCCCAAGCACACCGACTCCGCTAGGGGGAGTTGATGACGTCGATGATCGCCTGCAAGGACGACTGGATCGCGCTCTGCATCCATCCGTGCAGGACGCAGAGGTGCTCGCCGGCAAAGAAGACGCGCGGCCGCCGGACCGGATGGGGAGCGCAAAGCGGATCCTGGTAGCGCTGATGCTTTCCGGGCTCGAAGATTGTCCAGGCGCCTCCAACGGGTGTCGGCGCTTGGATCCAACACAAATGTCTGATCTCTTCGATGTCGCCGCTGATCCCGGGATGGAGGAACTCGAGGTGTCGCACGACCTCTTCGTCGCGTTCGGAGCCGTTCCAGGATGTGAAGCGCTCGGCATTGGTCCCGCTCATGTACGCCGCGGTCAGGATCGCCGGCTCGCGCGAGAGCTCTTGGTCGCGTGCAACGAAGTATTCCGGTCCGATTTCGGCTGACCCGGGACCGCCGCGACCCGGGGTTGAGCGTGGCGGGCGCTCCGGATCATCCGCGGCATTATCCGCGGGATACCAGCACTGCTGGATGGGACGGTCCGTGTAGCTGGCGCCGCCGTAGATCCGGTCTTCGGACTCCCAGCGCCGTTTGCTCACCCGCACGAGGCTCTTGGCGGCGCTGAAATATGAGATATCCGAGAGCGCGTCCTGCTTCTTCGGCGCCAATGGAGGGTCGAAGTCGATCCGCCTGGTCGGAGCAGCCGGGACTGCACAGATCGCGTAATCGAAGACCTCATCCGAGTCCGGCTCGCCAGCGTCGTCTCGCACTCGAACGCGTTCGTCGGTCTCGATTGAAACGGCGGTCACACGGCGTTCGAGTCGCAGGTTCCCTCCGAGTTCTTCGAACCTTCCCTGCAGCGCGCGTGGCAGCGCTTCCATACCGTCGATGAGACGAACCCGATCCGCATGACCGAACGTCCACACGCCCTCGATCCATCCCTCGAGCCCGCTGATCCGCTCCTCGCGGATGGCACTCGTAGCCTGACCTACCAGCTCCCAGCCGAGATCGGTGAGCAGCGCCGAGCCCACTTCTCCCCACTTGGCCATGACCGTCTCCCAGAGTGTCATCGACGCCAGCACGTGGGCCTTTGCGCCGAGCCAGCCGCTCATGACCCCCCATTCTTCCTCTCCGCTCAGTTCGATCGCCGCCAGCTCCTCAGCTTCTTTGAGGACGTCATCTACCGTTGTGCCGGGTCTAACGATTGCGCGCTGGAAGAGCGCTGGCGCTCCGTTGAAGTGGGGGAAGAGTTTCTGCCAAGCGTGCCTGCGCACCTTCTGGCCGCGCAACGCGAGCCAAGCCGACTGGTTCCGCTGGACGAACCGATCTTCGGCGCATCCCATCTCTTTTACGTAGTGGATCGTTCCGCGGTGCTTCCGCGGGATGCGCATCGGGCCGAACTCGCCATTGACGCCGCCGCTGTACCAAGTCCGAATCCGGCCTCCGACGCGATCCTCGGCCTCGACGATCGTCACTGAATGACCCATTCCCGCCAGCTCGTAACCCGCCACCAGGCCGGCGATCCCTGCCCCGATCACGCAGATCGACTTCCGCCGGCCTCCGTCGTGATAGGGAGCCAGCACCTCCTCCGGGCGATAGAAGACATCGAACGGCTCGACCCCCGCAGGAGGCACGTCCGGCATCCACGAGTAGCGCCCCATCCACGGCTTATACCAGTTTCAGAATGCCAAACTGTTGTAAAGGCTCTGCTGGGCTGAGCCACACTGGCAGTCGACGGTCGTAGCGGGCGTCTCGATCGGCAAGTCCTCCTACAGCCAGGGCGTTGGCCTGGAAGGAAGTTACTCGCCCGGAGCTGGTCGGGAGCTGGTCGGGCGCATGGCGTGAGGCGGACTCGAATCGGGGACACCTCGATTTTCAGCGGTTGCGCCCGCCCACCGACCCGCCGTGCGAATCGTAACGAAAAGCCGTAGTTTGCAGGCGTTTCGCATCGTCTGTCGCGCCGCCGAGCGGTCGCCTTCCCTCCCGAGATACCCGAAGTTACCCGCAGATACTGGGGGTTTGTGCCGCGAGTAGGGTCCAGTGGCACAAGCCCCCCGGCGCCGGTTCGGCGGGATGACGAGAGGCGGACTTGAACCGCCGACACATCGATTTTCAGTTTAGTGCTCCCGGGCCTGAAAACTGTCCGATTTGCAGGCTATTCGCCAGAGGCTACGCTCCAGACCTACCGTTGGTTTCCTGGGGATTCCTGGGGGTTTGGGCCGGGAGGTGGGCATCCCCGGCCCAAACCCGGACGGGCGCCAACCGCCGGCTACGGGACGAGAAAGTGGCTACTTGCGCGGGCGAGCGGATGCCGGATATTTGGGATAGAGCGGCCCAAAACTCAATGCGCAGCAGCCGAGACTCAGAGTTGTGTCGATCGTCAAGGCCTTCTCCATCCATCGCGATCGCTGAACGAGCCAGGCTTGTCAGAGCAAGCCTCCTGCGGGAGCGCTCCGGCAAAAGGGCGAGCTACGTTCAGCGAGGGCCGGGTAGCGTCTACCGCGTGCTGCGTAGCCGCAGATAGCGGCGCGCGGCGATTCCCGACCAGATCTGGGTGAATCGCCTGCCCGGGTGCCCGCGCAACGTGTGCTCAGGCCCGCGTGCCGGCCACGACCAGGTACTCCTGCTCGAAGCGCGGCTGCTCGGGCGTGCCGCGGTTCCACTCGTCGCAGAAGGAGTTCAGCGCTTGGAGGAATTCGGCCTCCTGGCCGTTCTTGCGTGCATTCGCCTGGGCGGCGATCGTTGGACCGTACTTCGCCTTGAAGTGCTCGCCGTAGTCATGCGGATGCTCGAAGGCCGTGATCGACAGGTCTTCGCGGTGCAGCGTGCCGAAGTCGACGCGTGAGCCGAACAGCTCCTTGACGTGGTCCTCGCCACCCCACAGCGGAGGAGATTGTGCCCCGGGCGGGGGCGGCGGGGCAAACGGTCCCATAGTGCGGAACAGCGCGCCGATCATGCCCTCAGGCGTCCAGTTCAACATCCCGATTGTGCCGCCCGGCCGGCAGACGCGGACCAACTCATCTGCGACCTCTTGATGGTGAGGTGCGAACATCGCGCCGATCGACGACATGACGACGTCGAACGAAGCATCCTCGAAGGGCAGATGCTCCGCGTCAGCCTCAACCCACTCAAGAGTCAGCCCTTCGCTCTCGGCGCGTGCGCGGCCCGCGTCAAGCAGCTCAGGTGTCAGGTCGCTGGCGGTTACCTGAGCGCCGGCCTTAGCTGCGGGTATCGACGCGTTGCCGGTCCCGGCAGCCACATCCAGGACCACGTTGCCTGGGCCGATGCCGCACGCCTGCACGAGTGTCGGCCCTAGTGGCAGCAGGAAAGTCTCGACCATATCCGGGTAATCACCCGAAGCCCACATCGCGCGATGACGCGCCTTCAGCTCAGAATCCGACACACTGGACGACAAACGGCCTCCCTTTTTGTTGCCACGCCGATCACGCTTTGCCTAGAACACAAGCTACACGCACGTCGCGGTCCCACCGACGAACGGGAGCGAGCACGAGTCATAGCTACGGCCTCTGTTTCCGCGCCGCTTTTGCGATCGCTCGGGCGTCGGGGCGCATTAGGCGCAACTGGCCACTGAGGTTTGTCCGGTAGCCGTTGAAGAACAGGCCAGGCGCTGACGGATGCTGGGTGCCGCCGCTGACGAGAGGGATGCCGTTCTCATCAAGTACGCCGAGGTGACCCACCAGGGGCTCAAGTCCTCGCCGGTAACCCGTGGCCGCGATAACCGCGTCCGGCTGAATTCGGGTGCCGTCGGCGAGCAACACATCCGAGCTGTCGAAGCCAGTAACCGCGGGAACGATCTTGATCTGCCCGGACTTCAGCAGGCGCACGAATCCATCATCGTCGTACAAGGGCGTTTGTTGGCGCTTGAACGTCGTTGTGGCCATCCCATACGGTGAGCGTGGAATCCCGTAAGGCTCGAGATCGCCGAACAAGATCCGCTGCGACCACCAAACGACCTCATCTGCGACGGGGATGGGAACGTGGTTGAGCACGACCCCAGACACGTTAATCGAGAGCCCCAGGATCTTGCGCTTTGTCACGTTTGGCGGCGTCCGGCAGGCAACGCGCACGCGTCCCGCGCCACCTCGTGACAGCAAGGCCGCGATCTCCGAGCCCGTCGTCCCCGGCCCGACAACGAGCACATCACGGCCGACGTAAGGCTCGGGGTTGCGGTAGGCGGAGGAGTGGATCAGATCGCCCGTGAAGCCATCGCGCCCCGGCCACGCGGGGAGCTTTGGCTCGCTGTCATAGCCGGTGGCAATGACGACGATGCGCGCGTCCAACTCGCCGCGATCCGTTCGAACTCGCCAGCCTCCGTTCACGGACGCCAGATGCTGGACCTCGGTGCCGAAACGCACGTCGATCTTGTGATGCTCGGCATAGTCCTCCATGTACTCGATCCACTTATCCCGCGAGGGGAACTCGCCGTAGCGCCCGCGCCGCGCGCGAAAGCCGGGTTGTGTGCACATGAAGCCCGACGTGTTCAGGCGCAGCCCGTCGTAGCGATTGCGCCAGCTCGCCGCGACCTGATCGCTTCGCTCGAGGACGGTCACGTCGATGCCACTGCCTCCCAACGTCGCCGCCGCCGCAAGACCGGCCGTGCCCGCACCACACACGATCGCCTGCGCCATCGGCTGAGCGCTCATCTCAGACATACCCATAGAGGTTGGTGCGCTTCGCGTGCCATCACGCGGATGCACCAGCCCCGGAGGTGATGTGCTCGATCACCGGTCGGAACTGCTCTGTGGGTGAGAAATCGACGTACTCAGAGTCCTCCAGCGCCTCCGGTGCGTGGCCAGGCGCCCAGTAAAACGCTTCCCCGGCAGCGAAATCCTGATGCCCGTCAACCGTGTGCATCCGCACACGGCCCTTAATCATGTAACCCCAATGCGGACACGGGCAAAGGTCATCCTGCAAGCCTTTAGTAGCGGGACGCAGATCCGCGCCAGCTGGTAGCCGCACGAACCCGACAGAGAGACCATCCTCGTCGCGCAAACGGACCTCGACACCGTTGTTCGCGATCACTACGGGGACGTCCTCGCGTCGAATGAATCGCATGTTCTGCCTCCTTTTGATTTGGATGTCGCGTCTGGCGAGAATCTCGGCTTTGTTCGATGCTGCTCTCAGGCCTGAGCTGGGACAGCGGTGTCCGCGGTCGACGGGTCGATCATGGTTGAGACCTTGGAGATGTGGTCCGCGGGAAAGCCGCCGCGGCGCGCGTGCTCGCGCAGGATGTCCTCGTCGGGGGCGACATAAACGCAGTAAGCCTTGTCGTCTGTGACATAGCTCGTGAGCCAGCGAACCTCCGGACCGAGCTCCCCGATCACCTGATTGGACTTTGCTGCAATTCCCTGCAGCTCCTCGGCGCTGAGCTTCCCAGCTCCGGGCATGTCGCGCTCAATGACGTACTTGGGCATTTTTTTCTCCTGTCGGCGTTTGGATGTTCCGGCCCCGTTCTTGCGCGCCGATCTTCACGCTCACGGCCCGGTCGAGTCGGTAACTAACGCCGATAGTCGCCAAACGCCGTGTGCGCGAGCGTGTGCGACTAGGAAGCTCCGACGAGGAGCGGCGTCAGCGTGGGGTTATCGATCGCGACGGCCAGCGTGCGCGCCGAGTCCAGTGCGCCTGCCTGCCCGATGCGGGCGGCATAAACGAGACCCCGCACCACGAGCTCCCGCATCTCGGTCCGGGCCGCCAGCGCGCCGAGCGCACGTATCAGCTTGTGGGTCTCCTCCTCGCGCTCTGCCCCCGCAAGGCTGAACGTGATCGCCGTGTCGAGTAGGTGGCCGTGCATCCAGACATAGCGGTCGGGCAGTCGTGTGCAGCGGGTGCGCGCCTGGTCGATCCATTCGCGCGCTGAGCCGAGCTGACCGCGGGCCCGGTGCAGCAGCCCGAGGTTGCGAGCCGCGAGACCTTCCCAGCATGGATCTTGCAGCTCGCACGCCAGCGCGAACGCTCGCTCGAAGCGCTCAGCCGCACGCTCTGTGTCCCCGTGCTGCAGGTCGACCTCGCCGCGCATCGCTTCCGGCAGGGGAAGAAAGGACAGCCAGCGCTCGGCCTCTACGAGCCCCAATGCACGATCCAGAGCGCACATCGCCTCGCTGCTCTCGCCGCGCAGCAACTGGGCTCGCGCGATCAGACTCAGCGAGAACGACATCTGGCGGCGATCGCCACACCTCTCGGCATGCTGCACAGAGCCCTCGAGGGCCGTGAAAGCGCCAGCGTAGTCGCCCATGTCCGAGCGGTTCATGCCCCGCACGGCAAGGATCGCCGCGTGCTCGGCGTCGCTGTCCGCAAGCCCTTCGGCACGGGTCAGACGGTGCTCGACCGATGCTCGGCGACCCGCCTGGATATCGGTGTAGGCCAACTCGCGCAGGGCGGCGAGGAGCGTCTCCCGATGAGAAGCCGCCTCGGCGACGGCGAGAGCCTCGTGCAGCACCGCGGCGCCCTCCTCGTCGCGTCCGCGCACCGCGTGCACAAGCGCGGTGCCGAGGGCGACTAGCGCGCAGGCAAGCAGAACCCGATCGCCGCACGCCCCAGCCTCGGTGCGGGCCTGACGCAGGCACCTCAGCCCGTGCTCCAGCGCTCCAGCCGCCACCGCCGCCTCCCCGGCCTCGAGGTGACCTCGCGCTGCGACACGATCACCGACAGCAGGCGCCGCGTCGCCCGCGGTCCCGGCCGCTCGTAGCACCGCCGGTGAGGGTTCGCATCCGAGCTCATCACGGAACAGGCGACGGCACGCCGCGACCTGTGCGAGCGCGCCGGCACGGTCGCCGCTGCAGGCCAGGCCGCGCACCAGCAACTCGTGGTGCCCCTCGTCAAACGGGTCCAGCGCCACAAGCCGTGTTGCGAGCTCGACCGCCCGACCGGGACGGCGGGCCGCGAGCTCGGCCAGCACCGTCTCACGCAGCACGGCCTCGGTCCGGCCGGCGTACCTTCGGCGTGCCACCAGCAGCCACGAGTCGAAGGCCGGACTGGCCGCGAACTCAATGTCCTCAAGCAGGACCCCGTCGGCAGAGCCAGAGCCGAGGACGTCGACCACGACATCCTCGGCGAGCACGAGCTGCACAGGATCCCCCTGCACCACCGCGGCGGTGCCGAGCGCGCGGCGCAACTGCGCGAGGTTCCAACGCAGCGCGCCGAGCGGGTCTGCGGCATCCGCGAACAGCAGCTCGGCGAGCTCGCTACGGGCGGCGGGACGCTCGCACAGCAACAGATAGGCGAGCAACCCCCAAGCCTTACGACCTCGCGGCGGCGGTATCGCGACGGCGTCTTGCAGAATCACCGGCGCCCCGAGCAGCCGAATAGTGATCACCACGCCGTCACCTTGGCATACTCAGCAAGCGTGAGTATCCACGCTCGAACGCAAGGAGAGAACCGATGCCGCGTTTTGTGATTCATCGTGTACTTGGCGACATGACCGAGGCCGACATCCAGGGGGCCGCTGAGGTCTCTCGCCGCGTGCGTGCCGAACAGTTCCCCGACCTCGAGTGGGAGCACTCGCATGTCGTGCGCACCGAAGACGGTCTGACCTCCTACTGTGTGTACTCGGCGCCCAGCGCCCAACATCTCCGCGACCACGCAGCCGCAGCCGGGCTGCCCGCCGACGAGGTGTACGAGATCGAGCACGAGCTTGTGCCCTAAAGGCCCTCAACCCGGCACAGCCTACGCTTGAGGATCTGCGCCCGGAGAGATCAGCTAAGCGCGTCCGGCGGCCAAAAGGACCAGGTTCGAAAGTCTCACCGCTCCGCTATCTCCGGCCGCCTCCCGGATCGCCTCGGTTATAGCTGCCCAGGTCTCGTCCTGCACCTCTTGGGGGTGCGAAGCGATCATCGCCGTGATCGGCGGAGCGATCTCCCCGATGAAGGTGGTGAACTCCTCGGGCGACTGCCACTCAAAGGCGACCTCGGCCTCCTCCACCTCCACATTCGAGAACCCGGCCGCTTCCAGCAGGCCGCCAAGCGCCTGGGGCGTCGGACGCGAGAGGGGACCAGGTGTTTCCGGCGGCGGGGGCGGGACTCCAAGGCGCTGCATCGCGGTCCGCATGGGAATCGCGAGGAACGGGACACGATCGGGCGATCCCCACGAGCTGATCGCCATCCGCCCGCCGGGCTCCAGGAAGCTTCGGATACGCGCCGCAGCGGCCTCGGCATCGGGCTCGAAGATAATCCCCCAGCGTGAGAGCGCGGCGTCGAAGCTAGCTGCCGGGAAGTTCAGAGATGCCGTATCCGACTGAACGAACTTGATGTTTTCGAGGCCGGTCGCAGCAGCGCGCTCGCGGCCGAACGCAATCATCTCGGCAGAGATATCGGTAGCCAGCACGCTGCCCTCAGACCCGGCTCTCCTGGCTGCGGTCAGTGACGGCTCACCGTAGCCAGCGGCCACATCCAACACTCGGCTGCCAGGCTCGACGCCGGCCAGCTCGACCAAGCGCTCACTGATCCCACTCGCCGCCCCGTCGATCAGCTCCGACCATCTGCGCCAGCCAGTCGCAGCGCTATTCCAGTGCTGGCGCTGTCCGTCTCGAAACTCGACGGCATCAACTGTCTCAGACTTCATCATCATCTCCCAGTCGGGCACCCCACCCTACACCCCCGATTCGCCACGCTTGTTTCCGTTAGGCTGCGACCGATGGTCACTGTCACCGACACTCTGGGTGCACCTTGCGGGGCTGTCATCCCATGAGAGGAGACGGCTGATGGCCTCGATGGACTGGGCTACTCAACAAAGCGGGAGCGCACCGGCGACCTACCAAGAGTTTCTCGTGCCGGCGATGTTCACGCCGTTCGCGAAGCGGCTCGTCGAGCATGGATGCGTGCGGCCCGGTTCGCGTGTGCTCGACGTCGCCTGCGGCACCGGCGTCGTCTCGCGCGAAGCCGCAATCCTTGCTGGCACGGGCGGATCGGTGGCGGGTGTGGACCTCGGAGAGCCGACGGTCGCGATCGCGCGCTCACACCCGGTGCAGGAGAACGCCGCGCCGATCGACTACGCCCAGGCGGACGCCACCGTGCTGCCCTTCGACGCTGAGGATTTCGACGTCGCTCTGTGTCAGCAGGGCTTGCAGTTCTTCCCCGAGCGCGCGGCCGCGCTCGCCGAAATGCGACGCGTGCTGAAGCCCGGCGGACACGTCGCGATCGCGACCTGGAAGGACATCGAGCCGCCATTCAGCGCGATCGCCGACGCGCTCGCTCAGCACATCAATACCGAGGCTGCACAGATGATGTACTCACCATTCACACTCGGCGACGGCGCCACCCTGGCCCAACTGATGTCCGACGCGGGCTTCCGCGAGGTCACGGTCAACGACGAAACGATCCAGTGCACCTGGGCATCGCACCCCGAGTTCGCCCGCCGCTATATTGCAGCCAGCCCAATCGCATCGGTGTTCACCGCCGCGTCTGCCGACTCCCAGCAGGCCGTCTGCGACGAGGTCACCGAGCGACTTGCGCCGCACGCTACCGCCGACGGCTCACTGCGGATGCCGATGACCACAAACATCGCCGTCGCCACAGCCTGACCAGGACACTCGGCTGAGCGCGCCAGTAGGGTCGCCGGAACGCGGGTCGCGCCGTTATCCGCCGATGCCGGCAGCCGCAAAGGCGTCGTTGAGCGTTTTCGTTGAGGACGTCTCGGAGACGATCCCCGTGGGCGGCTCGGCGATCACCTCTCCGAGCGCTCCGAAGAACTCGGTGAAGTGCGGCGTGTGGAAATGAGCGTACAGGCCATCGAGGCTTGCCCATTCCTCTACGAAAATGAACGTATTAGGCGTCTCGACCGGCGGATGGTCCGGGAAATGCTTGAAAAGGACGAATGGGAAGTTCGGGACCTGCCGATCGAACGGGGGCAGCGCCGCCCAGACTACGCCGCCGTCAAGAACGGCAAGGATTGTCGGATCGTCCCGGTGTTCGCGACGGACATCGATTCCAAACTGCTATCAGCTGCGCGCGAGAGGCTGCTGGGCCTGCGTCCGGTCAGGTTTTCGCGGACCGCATCGTGGTGCTCCCGACTAAGACTCAAGCATATGTCTACCCGGGCGGCACTCCCAGAGTTGTAAAGCTCGGCGAACTGCTGCAGGTGCTTGCGACCTCGCCTCCCGACCAGGACCCCGCTGCGGCGACACCTTCGCGAGCAGAGTCCGCAGCAATGACATAGCGCGCCACGCCCACTAGCGACCCCTAAGTGTCGATCGGACGAGCTATCCCGGCCAGCCTGGATCGTAACATCGGTGCGGCTTGGGGCACCAACGAGCACAGGTCCTTCGCACCCTCGACTCGATCAGCAGCATGACGCGCCATAATTCTTCTTGATGAAATCATTCTGTTATCGAGCTTGCGGTTACGATCGACGACGGTTACGGTGAGTGCATTGCTCCGTCGCATTTTCTCCCGAGGGAGGAAAGGAGACTCAGCTCGCCGCGGGCCCTCATCACAAGTATCGACACCTCGCTGCCCTAGTGGCGTGCGTCTGGAGTATCGCTGCGGTTGTAGCGCTCACTAGTGCAGCGCCGACGCTGGCGTTAACCTGCGCCTCGCCGGGGCACGCATCTGGGTCCACGCTGCAGAATAGAACCCAGATGTCGGTATGGCTCACTGGTCCAGGTTGGGAGTCTTATACCGCTGCTCCTCGTTTGCGGCGATCACTACCACAGACGTCGGACGGCGAAGCCTGAACGAGTTCGGTAATAACGCGGGTGTCCTGGAACCGTCGAATGACCCTGAAGCAACCAGCGGTCCTATGGATATGGAGAGTGAATATCTCTGTGGGCAGGTCAGCTAGATCGCAAACTTTCACCCCGTCAAAGTGAAGCCGCCCCACCACAACGGGTTTGTTCGTCCGCCGTCGCGCACTGCGAGCTCCGCCCGGCGCAGGGCCTCTGCCATCTCCCCCGGGTCGTGCGAGCCATCCCACTGAGCGTAGAAGGCATCGAACAGTGCTGCGGTCGCCAGCTGGTCGACTCGCCATTGCGCAGCGATGACGGCGGTCGCCGAGGTGGCGTAGAAGAGACCCGCCAGTCCGTAAGTCTCGTCCGGGTTTGCGGTTGAGACCATCGCGCTCTCGCAGCTCGACAATATGAGCAGCTCCAGGTTGCTGAGCCGAAGGCTCCGCAACTGCTTGATGCGGACGACCTCGTCTTCCGACAGCCGAAAGCCGCTTTCGGCTGGATAGCGGTCGTCCAGAAACCCGTGAGCCGAGACGTGCGCGAAATTGCAGCGCTCGATCTCCCGCACAAACGCCGCTGGAGTTGCACTTGGGCCACGCAGGGCGACATAGTTCGGATCCCGCCGAACTGCGCCCAGCATCTCGATCTCCGAGGCTTCCAGCGCCAGATCGTCGCCTTCCACGATCAGCCCCCTCCACCCGTCGCCAACCACGCGCTTCTTTGCGTGCAGGCGCAGGGCCGCGCTTGGGAGGTAGGAAAACGCCGTCGTATCGATCGCGTAGACGCGACCACCGGGAGAGTTGGTCCAGGCGATGTGAATCGGGAGAAAGGTACTCAGCCCCAGCGGGATCAGCCTGATCCGCGAAGACCCGTCGGCGGCGTTCAACAGCCTCTCGACTAGGGCGTCCCACAACCACTCCCCGAGTGCATCGAGGCGCTCAGCCCACCCGTTGGGTGCGAAGGGATCGGGTTCCAATCCGAGGGCGACCCGCAGGTCGAGCGCATGGTGGTCTACCGCGCTGTGGTTGAACTCCGGCAGCATGATTCGCATGGGCGCATCATCCGATGAGTTCCTCAGAAGCAACAAGGTGCCGCTGGTCAAGCCCGGTGCGATATATGCGATCGGGGCATCGTCAGCGGCGGCTCGCAACTCGCGGTAAGAAGGGCCCCTAGAAAGTCCATGAATCCTGGCTGCTCCAGGATCGCATCGGTCGCCGCTCGCAATGGACGGGCGACATCCGCGAGCTTCAGGTGATGGATTTCGGACTGGTCCCACGACGCCGGCTGTGGCAGGCGCTCTATCTCGGAGACAACGAGCCGCTGCGCGGCCCAAGCCTCCGCATAGGCCTCGGCCAGCTCCGGATGCCCTGCGGACCGAAGCGCGACAAGCTCACCAGCCAGAAACAGGTCAGCCTGCTTCAGTACCGACCGACCCGACTCGGCGATCTCGGTAGCACGAGCCCCCCGACCAGACGCGGCGAGCGACGCCGTGGCGAACGACCGTACGTCGCTCATCTCCGCGAGCCAGAAGCTGGCGTGACCCTCAAGGCCCGGGCGGCGACTCAGTTCGAGTCCAGCTACAGCGGCGAGGCAGAATGGGTCAGCAGCCTGGGCCTGACCCTCCGTCTCCTCGATTCGCCGACCCCATCCCTCTGCTGCCTCAAAGCAAAGGGGCAGGTTTCGCTCTCTCAGCCTTCGATAGCAGGTACTCCATACGAACACGGCCAGTGCTGAGTCGTCTCGCGTGTCACTGATCTGTCCGTTCATACAGAGGAAGTCAGCCCACACCAGGAGGAATTCGAAGCTGACCCGGGACATCGGCTCACTGTTCAAAAGGCCGTTTATCAGCGTCTGCCATTGCTCGAGGACGATGTCCTGCGGCGGATCTGGCCATCGTCGGGACAGCTGCCTCCACAACTGCAAGCTGCACTCGCCGAGGGCCAGGCCAACCTCATGGGCGATCGCCAACCGCAGGGCCTCACGTGACTCGTCGATGGCCGAGTCAAGGAGAGCGCTGGGCCCCTCATGATCGCTGAGGTAGGCAAGCTCGTTACAGCGGCCCTTGAGGAAGCACATCTCGATCGCGAGCTCCGGCCACGCCTCGGGCGGTATCCCGGTCATCAGACCCGGTGCGTTCTCCAACAAGCTCTGTGCATGCTTCATTCCCGTCGCGAGCCGGCGGTGATTCGTGACGGTCGTGTTTGCCCTGGCGGCCGTAACCAGAGAAGCGCGCGCAGAGGTGAGAGCCGCGTCGAGGGCGGAGCGACTTCCCTCCACGTCACCCGTGTTCACCTCCGTGGCACGGAGTGATGCGCACGTGGCGAAAAGGGTTGCGAGCTCCTCTGCAACGAGGTCAGTGCAGGTCTCACTCTCTGCGGCGGCAACCTTGGCACGCATCAGCATCGCGGCAGCGCCGTCGGCAGCGCTCGCTTCAAGGCTCAGAGCTACGGTAGTCAGCGCCGCCGCACGCACGAAACCATCATCTCGCATCGTCAAGCGTGCCCGGTGCAGCCACAGCTGAGCTCCCTCAAGCAGCTCTCGGCAAGCGCGCGAGCCGGAAGCTCTAGGGGCCGGGGCAACGAAGTCACCAGCAGCCGCAATGACACCTGCTCTCTCCCCCAACCTGTCGCGACGCACGCCCGCCACCTCGGTGATGCCCAGATTGGTCTTCGCGGCGAGGATTGAGCAGATGAGGGACTCGACCTCACTGATGGCCAGATCCTCTGCCTGAATCTCCGGAGTCCTGTCGCCTGGACTGGTGAACGTGATCGGATAGAGATACGACACACCGGCTCGCGCGGCCCATTCGCGCAGACGGTCGCGATCATCGTCGGGTAGAGGTGAGGCGGACATCGCCGAAGCCTGCCAGAAGGGGACTAAGCCATAGGATTACGCCGTGGCCTCGACCAAGCGCGTAGTCACTATTCACAGCACTGCTCCGCCGAACCTGGTTCAGGTCATCTCAGATGAGCTTGGTCGAGCTGGCTACGACGTAATCACCTCCAACCACTTCAGGCCGAAGGGGTTGCTTGCCGCCCGTTGGCTGATCGAAGTTGGCGCGCAGCAGACGATCAACGGCTTTTTCCTCGCGCTCGGTGCCGCAGGATTCAACAAGCTTATCCGAACCGTGTTCGAGCCCGGAGACGACGCCGACGAGACCCGTCTAGAGGTTGTCGACAAGGACGAGACCCGGCTAACCCTCTCCAACGTCCTCCCCGACGAGGCCCTAATCGCTCTGCGAGACATGGACTGGACCACCGTCCGGGGCACCTCGCTCACCTGGATAGCCGACTGCCAGGAATGGAAAGGCTCTGGCTGAGATCGGCAATATCAATGGCGACCATAGGTGGACCGGCGGCCCTATTTCAAGGGCTGGATCGACCTCTCTCGGAGCTCATGCTGCCCCAGCCGTTGGCCCAGAGGCGATTTTTGAGGTCGATTGTCTACGTACCCAAAACACCAAAGCCCCGGATTTCCGGAGCTTTTTCGAATAGCGGGGGCAGGATTCGAACCTGCGACCTTCGGGCTATGAGGTCGCCGAAGGGGGGTCGGGTACGGTGGGATTGCCCGTGGTTGCTGGGGTTGTGTCGGGCTCGGTGAGGTCGGTTTTGCTCAAAACGGAACCTTGAATGGAACCTTGGGAAGGTCTCGCCTACGATGCGCGAGACCTCGACAGAAATGCTGCAATTCGATATTGCAGTGTTTCTGGCTTGGATTGCAACCCTCGAATGGAGGTCTCTCAGACCGAACGAGAGACCCGTTTGCGAGTGGCAAATCGTCAAGCGTCAGTCGAGTATTGAAGCCAACCGTGCTTCCATAGCAACCGCTGCTCGGGCTTGGGCGTACTCGTACTCACCTAGCGCATCTCGCCATGACAAGGCTGCGAATCCCGACTCGCTTTCCATGAACTCGTTGAATGCCTCATCCTTTGACTCTGCATCTTCGTTGGCTTCGATGCAAGTTTCGCGCCAGTCGGTCCACAGCTCGATCTCGGCCAAGGGGCCGCGGCAATGAGCGGCAATGACGCCAGCGGGGATTTTGATTCGCGTTTGATTACCAACGAGCCGTTGCTGAAGTGCGACTACCCCAGCTCGATTCAATGACGCGCAACGCTCACCTGGGTCAAGCATCACAGCCGGAACCGTGGTTGCGAGCGTGAGCTGAATCACGCGGTTCTTGTCCGATCCCGGCGGCAGCAGCTTCTTCACCGGGAGGACACGCTCGGCGAGGGCGTGCTGGTTACTCGGTATGCCGGGCTCTACGATCGGCGCTACCGGAAGGTCCTCCTGCAACTGCATCCCCCGCCGGAGAGAGCAGGGGTGCCCGACGACGATTGTCGGTCCGCGCATGGGATTGGCGAGATGATCCAGCGACACATCGGGAAATACATCGCCAGAACCTACGGGCCGGAAGCTCGGCGGATCGCTGTCGATGTCTTCCGACTTGAGCAGTTCATACGTCTCCGCCTCGCGGATATCCGCCTCGTCCCCAACGCTGGCCATCGAACCTAGCCGTCTACGAGCAGGATGCGCTCCCCTGCACCGTTCGTGACGATCCGGAAGTGTTGCTCCTCTTGCGCATCCTCGCGCCATTGCGTGCCAAGATATTGGTCAAGTAGCCGTTCCGCATGCGTAGCATCCGGCTCCTCAAGCATCCAGTCGAGCAACGGCTGTAGAACGGCGACATCGCTCTCACGATTGAGAGCAAGTAGCTGCATTGGGGTTGCGGAAAAGCGCGAGACGATGTTGCTGTCGAGCCACTCGCCAAATGCAGTCGGACTACCAGGGATGGCGTAATCGTCATATATCTGACCTAGGGCGGCGATCCGACTTAGCCTGTGACGATGCGTGGAGTCGATCGCGGCGCCTTTGCGCCACTTGCGTACTGCGGTTTCTGTGACCCCGACGATTTCGGCGACCTTACTCCAGAGCAGACCCCGCCGCCGCAGCTCCGCGAGGAGATCTGCGGCAGACACTTCAGTGAGCTTGCCTACGAGCTCGTCTACGTACTCGGCGCGAACGTTGTGGTGGTTGGCAACCGCGTCTCGGTGAGCTAGGTATGCGCCAGCACGGTTGAAGGACTGCTCCCGCAGCAGTTCTACGACTGGCGTTTCCTGTAGCTGCTTAGCGTGCGGGCTAGTAGCGTTCATCGTGTTTTGCGGTGCGAGTGAGCTGGTGACGTTCATGATTTCACGGGGATCAGGATCTCGTTGCGCAGTCGCTCCGTGAGGCTCATCTCAAAGAATTCATGCACCGGATCGTGGAGGCTATCCACGTACTTCTTGAGTGTTGGATCGCCGAGCGCAAGAATATCGGCCCCAGGCACGAAGTTCCAATAGCTATCGGTATCGATTGCGAAGTAGGGACCGGGCTCACTTGCGTGGGGAACGATGAGGGGACCCTGCGGCTGAACGACGTGTCCTGTCCCGGTGTGCCATGCAATGCGCACACCAAAGCCGTCGCCTCGATCGTCGTCGATCAGGCCCGAAATCTCCCGGTTGCCCGTCGTCGCTTTGAGCGCCACGGGCGGGATGAGATCTGGGTTAATCCAGGGACGCCATTGCTCGACGTTGCCAGGCTGGGCATCGGGTATGCGTATTTCGTCTACATAACGCAGTCCGAGTCGCTGACACGCCCGGCCTGCCGCGACGCTTGCAACTGCGTCGAATACGCGGCCTAGAAATTCCGAGAACTCATTGAACGTTGAATAGCTGGTCGTGTCAACCGCGATCATCGAAGGACCTACAGCAACTGCGCGGTGCTGCGCCCCGTCGACGAAGCGAGCGCCGGCAATCCCCGGACGGAGCATGGGGGGCCCGGAGTTGTCCTCGCGGACGGGTAGCGCGTCCCCCAGCGCCTCATGAATACGATCGAGAGCGCCGGTCTCGCCAAGCACTGCTGCCGAGCGCAGCTCAGCGACGAACACGACGTATCGTAGGGGTGGATTCTCGTACCGTGCCATGCTATGAGACTACCGAACCAAGACCGAACCTAACATAAAGATCAGCGTGCTTGAGATAGATCTTTAGGCCTAGCGGTTTGATCTGCTCCGACAACGATCTCAACGCGACCTTGACTACAGCCGATTCTACCGTCGGTTGTCCGCTTTCGATGAAGCATTGGCTGCGTGGGATATTTGCGATCCAAGAGCGGGCTATGGACGCTCTACTGGAAAGACCGCAATGCCCGCTCGCTACGACCTGATCGATCCCAGCCCTGACGTTCGCCCTCTCCTCGATGAGGTGGACCGAGACCCGACCTGCATCTTTTGGGGTTGACTACCTCGTTCGCTGACAAGGCTTAACTGTCGACGGGGTATCTGCCCCCGCGCTGAAAGAAGGGGCGTAACGACGCCGAGTCGCTCATCCAGCATCGCCGTATGGTCATCCGCCGGCCGGCTGTCCGCAGCCCGCGCCACAGGCTACGCTGCCTTCAACTGCAGACGACCCGTAGCGGTGAGCACACCAAGATCCGCCGCGCCTACCAGGACACGCTGCATCTGCGCCATGACATCGGGCATCTCCCGGAAGTTCTCGCCGTAGACGGCGCTGAACGCGTCGACGACCGTTTTGACACGCGCGGCGCTCTCTTCGAGTTCGTTCATCTCTTTCATATGGCGAATTTCCTCCTCCTTCTCCCGATTAGCGTTTCTTGCCTTGCGTTTGGCTCCTGGGAGGGTGGCAAGCGTCTTGATAAGACGCCTCAATGCTTCAACCGGCTCACCCAACCCACGCAAGGAGATGATGCCGGGCGAGGCCATCTGGATCCGTGCGACTGCCAGCCGGCCACCGGGTGCGAGCACCTCGAGGTTATCCTCGATGAACTTGATGTCGGGAACCGGAGCCGCAATGATCGACACCTGAGCCTCAACTGGTCCTCCCAGCCGCGCCGACAGGGTTGGCGTAACCCATCGCCGGCTTCCAAACGGCTCGAATGTGGGAGTGAACAGCAGCTCCTCCGATGCGGTGATTCCGCGGCCGCTGCGCGCAAACGATCCGGCTGGCCCGAACAGCGTGCCACCCAGAGGGAATACGATCGCCGCTCCTGCCTCTACCCGCTCCCCGGCGCTTACGTTGATTGCCTCCGATTCCTCAATCCCATAGGAGGCTCCGAGCGTCTCGTGTTCTAGAGCCAGCTGGCCTCCAACGCGAGAAGCGATGCTCGCCACCAGCAACGCGTCGTACATCACCTCGACGCTCGAAAGCACCTGCGTGACCTCGTGTGCTCGCCAGTCGCCCTTGGTTGCGAACGTGATCGTGTTACCCGTGTCGCCTACGGCATCCTCAGCCACTGTGGTGCCTCCTCAACTACGTGACAGATTTGAACCTCTGAGACTAAGCTATAGGATCGCGTGTCGAGGAGCAGGTAATCGGGATACTCGCCAAGATCGGGGGCGCGCTGCGGAAGTGCTCTTGCCCTTGAGCGGCGGGGGTACGCCAGGGCTTTGACCCCAGCTCCAGTATGGGTACAGCCAGATTCCGCGAACGCCTACAACGACATCATCGCCGCGCCTTAGCGAGGACCAACCTCCATGTCGATGTCCGCCCGGTCAAGACGCTTACGGAAGCGCTGGCGGGCTCATCGGTGCGAGCTGTCAATGGGCGCCCGGACCGGGCGTCTCAATAAAACCTGCAACCGAGTCGTAGAGGTTCACGAAGTCGGTCGCGAGGACCCGCGCGTCCTCGTCGCTGAGCGCCGCCGTCGTGGCGGCGATGCTGCCCTTCTGCTCATCAGAGACCTCCGCGAGCTTCGCGCGAATGTGCTCTGCCAGAGCGCGCTCGCGACCAGGACTGAAAGCGTCAGGTGGCAGCGGCGCAAATTGGAGCCCGGCGTACTCAAGCCGCCTTTGGAGCCTGCTGCTGCCGGTCGCCAACTCTCTAACGGCTAGGCGCATCCTCTCGTAGGCGGAATGATCAGGCCACATTGTACCTGGAGCCTACTCGACAACAGTCAGCGCCGATAAGGACAAACGGAACCCTATTGGAACCTTGGCCTCACTCAGCCAAACCCCAAAAACGCCAAAACCCGCCTAAACAAGCGGGTTCCGGCGAGTAGCGGGGGCAGGATTCGAACCTGCGACCTTCGGGTTATGAGCCCGACGAGCTACCAGACTGCTCCACCCCGCGTCGCACCCATGTTCTAGCAGAAAGGACCCCTTCGGAAGGCTTGGGCGAGGCGATCCCTCCCCACGGCCGACCCATGCCTGCCCGCACCCACATACGCTCGCGCCCACACACGCGCGAGGCACCCCGCAGCGCACAACTCCAACCCCAGTCCCCACCCTCTACGATCCCCGCCCATGCGCACCGCGGTCGTCGACATCGGTACCAACTCCACCCGTCTGCTCGTCGCCGACGTCGACCAGGCAACGGGCGCCGTCCAAGAGTTGCATCGCGAGTCCCAAGTGACGCGTCTTGGCGACCGGGTCGACGCGGGCGGCAAGCTCTCCGAGGAGGCGATCGCCCGCGTGACAGACACGCTCACCGCCTACCGGGCCACCATCGACAAGTACGAAGTCGAGACCAACATGGCAGTCCTCACCTCGGCTGTCCGAGACGCGTCCAACGGCGCCCAGTTCACAGAGCTTGTGCGCTCCCGGTTCGGCCTCGACGCACGGGTCCTGTCGGGTGATGAGGAGGCCCAGCTCACCTTCCTAGGCGCCATGAGCGACCGACCCGTCTCCACCGAGCCGACCGTCGTGATCGACATCGGGGGCGGCTCCACCGAGTTCATAGTGGGCGCCGATCACGAGGCCTCCTTCCACGTGTCCGTCCAAGCGGGCGTCCTGCGCATGACTGAGCGCCACATCGATACAGATCCCCCTTCGCCCCACGAGCTGCAGGCATTGGCAGCCGACACGCGCTCCATCTTCTTGGCCGGCCTCCCATCCGCACAGCGCCAGGCCGTGAAGCAAGCAATCGCGGTCGCCGGCACCGCCACCTCGGCCGCCTCGATCGACCAGGCGTTGGACCCTTATGACCCAGAGCGCGTACACGGCTACTCCTTGCTCCGGGCCACCGTCGAGCTGTTGATCGCGCGCCTGGCCGACCTAACGGAAGCCCAACGCCGCGAAGTGGTGGGCCTGCATCCGGACCGCGCGCCCACGATCGTCGCCGGCATGATCCTCCTTGAGGAGGCCATGAAGGCCTTCGACCTGGATCAAGTCGAGGTCTCAGAGCACGACATCTTGCGCGGCGGCAGCTTGCGCTTGGCCGGCTTGGGGTGATGCAAGACAAGCCAGTGGACATAGATACGAACGAACGACTTTCCCCTCAATAAATCCCAGCCTCCCACCGAAAGGCCCCTATCGGCAGTGGAGGGTGGCTCTGTCGCGTCCCTTCACCCCGGTCCATAGACCCGCTCGTTCGGGTCACCCTATCCGGCTTCGAGGCTGCACCCCTGCCTATGCTTCGAGGTCAAGCCCCTAAGGAAGCCGTCCACCTGGGCGGCTTCCTTATTGCGGGCTCACGCCAAGTTGGACTTGCGGGGATAGGCCACGCTCGGATCGGTCAACACGTTCACAAGCGCCGGCTTGCCGGCCCCAAACGCTCGCTCCAAAGCTGGCCCCACATCCGCCGGGCGCTCCACCAGCTCGCCGTGGCCGCCCAAAGCCTCCACCACCTGGTCATAGCGTGTGGCCGGCCTCAGGTCCGCCGCCACCGAATACCCATACAAAAACTCCATCGGATGCTTCTCCAAAGCCCAGATCCCGTTGTTGCCCATCACACCCACCACGTTCACGCCGTGGCGGGCCAACGTGTCGAACTCCATACCCGCGAAGCCGAACGCGCCGTCGCCTAGGAGCAGTACGACCTGGCGCTCCGGATGGGCCAGCTTCGCCGCCAAGGCATACCCAGGCCCGGTGCCCAAGCACCCGAACGGCCCCGGATCAAGCCAACAGCCGGGTCCATAGCTGTCGATCACACGCCCCGCATAGGACACGAAGTCCCCTCCGTCGCCGATCACGATCGCGTCCCGATCGAGCACCTTGGCCAGCTCCGCATACAAGCGCATCGGGTGAAGCGGTTCGCGCTCGTCCTGGAGCTCAGCCCGCTCGGCCTCGCGTCGCTCGATCTCGGCGGCCCTCAACTCGCCCACCCACTCCTTGCTTGCCAGCGCTTTGCCGCCCGCCGCCACCCGCAAATCGCTCAACGTGGCCGCCAAATCCCCATACAGCTCGACCGCCGGCTCTCTCGGATGTCTGCGCTGGGGCTCGGCCACGTCGATCGCCACGATCGCGGTGTCCTCGCCAAACGACCCTCCGAAGCCCAACCTGAAATCCATGGGCACGCCGATCACCAAGGCCACGTCAGCCCCCCTCAATGCTTGGGAGCGGGTCCGCGAGAAGAACAACTCATGGTCTGCCGGCACGCACCCCCTCGCGAGTCCGTTTAGGAAAACGGGTATCCCCAAAGTCTCCGCCAGCTCCAACAATGCCTGCTCGCCATGCCCCCAATAGAGGTCGGTGCCGGCCATCACGACCGGCCGTTCCGCCTCTTCGAGCAGGCGCGCCGCTCTTTCGATCTGCGTGTTTTCCGCTCCCCGCAAGGCCTGACTCGCGCGAGCGCCCGAGTCGCCGCTCTCCGGTGCACTCATGAACACATAATCGAGCGGGAAGTCCACGAACGTGGGCCCCCCGTGTGGCGCCAGGGCCGAAGCCAAGGCCTCGTCCACCAAACCCGGGATCTCCGCGGTCGACTGGGCCGTCGTGGCCAGCTTGCACAGGGGCCTCACGAAAGGCACATGGTCAATCTCCTGCAAGGACCCCTGCCCCCAACGCAAAGTCGGGGCCCGACCGCCCAGCACCAACATGGGCGTGTGGTTGGCCTGAGCGGAAGCCATCGCGCTCATCCCATTGGTCACGCCCGGTCCAGCCGTCAGCGCGCACACGCCCGGCTCGCGAGTCACCTTGGCCCACCCCTCGGCCGCGAACGCCGCCGTCTGCTCGTGCCTCACGTCCACGATCGCGATCCCCTCCTCGCGACAACCGTCATAAATCGAGAACAGATGCCCGCCCGACAGCGTGAACAACTTGCTCACACCGTGCGCCTTCAAACGGCGCGCGATCAAGCGCCCCCCGTGTAGCTCCTCCTCGACCTGGTCTTGCGGTTGCGTGCTCTGCGTAGACATAAACGGCGACTCTACAAGAGCGCCAAGCCCGGGGTGGGACTCGAACCCTGCTCGCCCCCAACGGGGAATCCCGCGCCCGAAGGGCGCGGAGGGGATGCCCGGGGTGGGACTCGAACCCACACGCCCTTGCGGACTATCGATTTTAAGTCGACGGCGTCTTCCAATTCCGCCACCCGGGCGCACTTTGACATTTTAGTCCAGTGTCTATCGACGATGTCCAGAGTGGACTACAACTAGACGCCTCGGTCCCGCCCCCCCCCCCCCCCCCGGCCGTTGCGCCAGCTTCTGGGGCGCACCCGAAACACCCGCCGGCCAATCCGGCAACCGCCGCCGTCCGTACCCGACCGCGTTGGGCGCTCCCAAAGCGCCCCGCCGGCGTTTATCTGGCCTTGTGCAAGGGCAGCGATACTTCGTAATAGACCGCAACTACACGCTCGCTACGGTGTATTTAGCAGTGAAAGCAGCGAAAGGACCGCCGTGGAGGTCTCCGCACTAAAAGCCCCAGCAGCACCCGGCTTGAGAAGCCCCTCGGCCCTCTTGCGCCTGCAGTCCGACGAGCGCCTGATCGCGCTCATCCGGCGCGGCCAGCACGCGGCCTTCGAAACGCTGTTCTCACGCTACCAGTCGCGCTTGCTCGCCTTCTGTAGGCACATGCTCGGCTCCAAGGAGGATGCCGAAGACGTCCTCCAAGAGGTGTTCGCAGCCGCCTTCAACGCGATCTTGGCCGACGAGCGCGAGATCAACGTGCGTCCTTGGCTGTATCGGATAGCGCGCAACCGCTCGCTCAACCACCTGCGCAAGGCCTCGGCGATCGGCGTGGACTCGATGGACGTGCACTACGCCGAGGGCGGCCTCTCGACCGCCGAGAAGGTGATGAAGCGCGAGAGCTTCAGACAGCTGATCGGCGACGTCCAACAACTGCCCGAGACCCAGCGCACCGCTCTGCTCCTGCGCGAGATCGATGCGCTCTCCTACGAGCAGATCTCAGACGCCATGGAAACGACCGTCCCTGCCGTCAAGTCGCTCTTGGTGCGCGCCCGCATCTCCTTGGCCGAGGCGGCCGAGGCACGCAAGCTGACCTGCGACGAGGCCCGCCTCGAGCTCGGCGAAGTCGCCGAGGGCCTAATCAAGCCCACGGCGGCTGTACGCCGCCACGTGCGCGACTGCGACCGCTGCCGCGCTTTTCGCAAGCAGCTGAAGGACAACAACGTGGCGCTCGCCGCCATGTTGCCCGTAGGACCTTTCCTGCTGCTCAAGAAGCTCGTTCTTACCAAGCTGGGGTCAACCGCTGGAGCCGGCCATGTAGCCGGCGCCAGCGGGGCAGGGGCCGCCGCCGGCGCCGGCGCTGTGGGAGGGGCCGGCGCCGGCGGCGGTTTTGTCACGGCCGGCGTGTCCGCCTTGGCGACCAAGGCCGTCGCCGGCTTGGCCGTCGCCGCGATCGTGACCGCCAGCACTGTCGAGGCCGATCACGCGGTCACCCCAGCCCGCCACCACCACCACGCGGCAAGCCTCGCCTCGGTCGCTTCTACCGGTCAGAGCAGCGCGCCGGTGGTGACCCACTCGGTCTCCCAGCCGGTGAGCGTGTCCGCTTCGGTCGCCGCCGGTGCCGGTCTCGCCACCGCCCACAAGCGCCGTCTCGCTAAGAAGACCAAGTCGGCTGGCTCACCAAACGATCCCACAAGCCTTCCCGACACCACCTCCGTCGCCACCACTGCCATCCCGGCTCCACTTCCGCCCAAGCCGGTCGCCCAGCCGGTGACCGAGGTCACGACCGAGTCGACCCAGTTGCCGAGCACCCAACCGGCGGCGACCCCCACCACGCCGGTGGAAACGACAACGGCCCCGACCACCACCACAGCCGCCCCACCGACTCCGCCCACAGAAACGACTCCGGTCGAAACGACGACCGTAACCACGCCTCCGCCACCGACCGAAAGCTCTACGCCCCCTTCGGTGACCAACATCGTGACGCAGCCCACATCGCCCGCCTCAGATGGTGCCGACCCCAACTCGGGTGGCACCCAGGCGCCGGTGCAGCCGGACCCCGGCAAGTAGTCCTAACCGAACGAAAAGCTCTTCAAAGGCACTTCAAGAACGCCTGAGCTGGCCACCGGCTCGGACACCGTCACCGGTTCAGCGGTCAGCATCTCGACCACTACTCCTTCGCGCGCGCCCGGTTTTCCGGGCAATAGCATCACGTCGCGCCCATGCATCGGGCGCCCACGGATCGAAGCGCTGTAGAGCACCTCATAGCCGCCAAGGGTAGAGCTGAGCCGAGTCTTGCCCTCCCCTTCGAAGCGGAAATGAGCGAAGCGTTGAGCCAACGTCTGTGTGTAAGCGGCGGCGGCCACCGGCAACGCCCCGCTCACATTGCCCTTGTAGGCGCGCAAGCGCAAGGGCGCGACCCCATAGGAGTCCTCCAAACGACCGCCCGATTCGCGCGTCACCTTGACGTAGCCGCCCGGGTCCGGGGTGGTCCTGTAGAGCCCTTTGTACTTGAAGCTGAAAGGCACAGGCCCCCCATGCGAGTAAGAGGCGTCAAGCAGATTCAAAGCCACATACCCGAGCAGCGCCAGGACCGCCACGCTCGCCCCCACCGCCAAGATCCGCCAAACCGGTCGCGCCGCATGCCAGCGCGGGGATAGCAAAGTGCCCAAAGTCGGGCCGTACTGAGGCTTAAGCGGAACCGAGGCCATTCAGCGCTCGCTCGCCCCACCGTCATCGCGGACTGAGCCCGCGCGCCCGCTCTCCACCCACCACGCGACCATACTGGGCTCCTCTCACTCGCCGATCGAGAACAGGGACTCCAGGTCATGCCTGGAGAACGCGGCGAAGGCCACCATCGTCTGCGTACGCCCAACCCCGGGGAGCCTGCCGATCCCATCAGTAACGACATCGGCCAACTGCTCGTGATCGGGAACCCGCACGATCGCGATGAAGTCCCACTGACCGGTCACCGAGTAGGCCTCGGCGACCCCCGCCACGTCCGCCAAGTCCCCGCCCAAGCTCGACAAGGCATCGCGCTCGGCCTCGATCAAGACCACGGCATGGGTCATGGTCATGGCGAGAGGGACTCGCCCGGCGCCAACACAACCACCTCGGAGACGCCCAGAGACTCGACCTCGGCCTTGAAGGCCCCAGCGTCGGTCTCGATTGGAGGGAAGGTGTCGTAGTGGCAAGGAACGATTTGCGTGGCGCCGATCAGGCGCGCTGCCTCGACCGCGTCGTGGCGATCCATCGTGTAGTGGCCCCCGATGCACATCAGCGCCACGTCGATCCTCCCCGCCTGTTTGGCGATCAAGCCCAAATCCGAGAACAGGGCAGTGTCGCCGAGGTGGTAGATCGTCTTTCCTCCGATTTCCACAATCAGGCCCGCGGGAGTGTTGACGGTCCCCTTGGGTGTCGTGGAGGTATGCCAAGCCGGAACCAACTTGGCCGAGCCCCAATCCAAAGCGACCGTGCCCCCGATGTTGGGATCGTGCACGTTCTCCAACCCCTCTTCGCCGAGCTCATTGGCGATCTCCACAATCGCCACCACGTGCGCGCCGCTGCCCTTAGCGATGACCACGGTGTCCCCAATGTGATCGGCGTGACCGTGCGTCAACAGGATCGCGTCCGGTTTCAGCTCCTCGGGGGAGACGGCCGCCTTCGGATTGCCGGTCAGAAAGGGGTCGATCAATACCGACGTATCGCCGTCGGTCAGCTCGAATGCGGCGTGGCCGAGAAAGCGAATCTCCATGTTCAAGGCTCCTCTGTCGGAATTGTCCGGGGCGGTCCAATCATAGGCCGCTCAAACCGACCTCGCGCGACTCAAGCCAAGGCCGAACACCAGGCCCAGCAAGCCGCCCACCACACCCGCCAGCCAGCTCACCTCAGGACGGGCGTAGGGCATCGCCAACAAGACCATCGCGATTGCGCCGGTCCCGAGCAGATCACCCTCGTAGTACTCGCCCGCGCGGGCCGCCATCATGCTTGGAGCCGCCCACGCCGCCAGTAGAGCCAAGGCCCCCGCGTTGGCGCCGGTCACGATCGGAAACGCATAGACCGCCTCCGCGGCGAGGCCGCCCGCGATTCCCGCCGCGAAAAACAGGGCCAAGACCACGAAAGGTCCGTGACGACGCTCCAACAGCCCGCCGAACAGAGCGACGGCGAGCAGGGTCGAGAACATGAACAGGCCGGCCGAGAAGCCTCGCCCGTACACGAACTGAGTGCTCAGCAGACGCCACCAGTCCCCTTTCAGGGGCCCCGCCAAGATCAGCTTCTCGATTTTGAGATAGTCGCCCTGCGTAGCGACCCACACAACGCAAGAGGCCACCACCAGAGCGATCGTGACATAGGGCGGCGTGTCCGAGCGAAGTCCCGCGATCTCGCCGCTGCGCAAGCGCCCCAAAGACCTTCGCCGGAACAGCCCCGTACGCGGCTTGCCGAGGCGGTCGCGGGGCAGCTTGGGGGCACGCCTGCGCAGCCGATGCCCGCAGTAAGGACACTCCGTTATGTAGGGGCTGACCTCGGAGCCGCACTTCTTGCAGACCACGAACAGATCGGCGCTTGAGGTCATCGGTCTATTCTAAGGGCCTATCTCGGTCGGCCCGTAAGGCCGGCCCAGGCACCGACGCCAAAGGAAACCGATCGATGCAACTCGGCTACGAGAAGAAGCTCTACATCCTGGCCTTCGACCACAGAGGCTCCTTCCAGAAGAAGTTCTTCGGGATCGAGGGCGAGCCCGACCCTGAACAGACCGCGATGATCGCCGACGCCAAGCACCTCATCTTCGAGGGCATGCAGCGTGCAGTCGCCGAAGGAGCGGACGCGTCTGTCACCGGCGTGCTCGTCGACGAGCAGTTCGGCGGCAGCGTCCCCGAGGAAGCCAAGGCCCAAGGTCTCAAGCTGGCGATGCCAGCCGAGCGTTCGGGCCAGAACACGTTCGACTTCCAGTACGGAGACGATTTCGGCGAGCACATCGAGAGCTTCGATCCCGACTTCACGAAGGTCCTGGTGCGCTACAACCCCGACGGCGACCTCGCCGAAAATAAGGAGCAGCTGGGCAAGCTAAAGCGCCTCTCCGATTGGCTTCACTCCAAGCAACGCAAGTTCCTGTTCGAGCTCTTGGTGCCGGCCGAGACCGCCCAGCTGCAAAGCGTCGAAGGCAGCACCGAGCGCTACGACGCGGAGCTGCGTCCAGACTTGATGAGGCGCGCGATCACCGAGATCCAAGGCGCCGGCATCGAGGTCGACATCTGGAAGATCGAGGGCGTCGACGACCGGGCCGACTGTGAGATGCTGGCCGCCCAGGCCCGCACCGGCGGGCGCGATGGCGTGGTCTGCGTCGTCCTGGGCCGCGGTGCCGACGACGCCAAGGTCGACCATTGGCTGGAGCAGGCCGCCCCCGTCGAGGGCTTCGTGGGCTTCGCGATCGGGCGCTCGATCTGGTGGAACCCCCTCAAGGAATACGTAGACGGCAAGATCGAACGCTCCACCGGAGCCCAACAGATCGCCGCCAACTACCTGCGCTTCGTAAAGGTCTACGAGCGCGCCGAGGGCAAGGCCCCGGTGGGGTGAGCCTATGCGGATGAGGCAGAGCGTTAATCGAGATCGAGCAGGCCTTCGCCCGCGAGATCTCGATGGAGCGCCGGCGGCGCGCCTCTCTGAGGCGTACCGCCGAGCAGCGCGCGATCAAGCGCGACATGGACAAGCGTCACAAACGCGGTTCGGTCCGCTTCGTGCTGCTCGTACTCACTTTGATCTTGACCGCCGTGATCGTGACGGTCGTAATGTTCCGAACGCTCTACCTACTGCTCGGCTAAGACCTTCCGCGCCGGATACCGACACTCAGTCGGCCGGCGACCGGGCAAGCCGACGCGGATCGGGCTAAGCCTCGCCTAGCTTGCCCAAGGCGTTGTCCACCTCGGCGCGGACCGCCTCGCTGGCCTCTGCGTTCTGGCTTTGGTCGCGCTGGATCTCCACATAGATCTCTGTACGAAAGACCGGGATGTCATGCGGGGCGTGGATGCCGATACGAACCTTCTCGCCTACCACCGATAGCACCGACACCTCGATGTCGTCGCCGATCATGATGCTCTGGTTGGGCTTACGCGTCAAAACCAGCATCGCTGTGCACCCTTCTCGTTGGCCATGGACTTATGGCGAAGTCGCCCCCGGCCTCGCCCTAGAGCAAGCATAGTGTTCCGCCCCACCGAACGCGAGCCCGCTCCTAAATGCTCGACTGGGCCCATCGTAGATTTTGCGTACTCCGCAGCGGTCGATCGATCTGGAGGAGTTCGACGCGGGCCGGCCGATCATGCGCTAGTCTCCCGGGCCGTTATGGGGTCCATTCATGGCTCGTAGATCACTGCGCCCACATCTGAACCAGATCCGAAGCTGGGTCCGGCAAGGTCGTACCGACGCTTGGGTCGCTCACCAGCTCGAGGTCACCGTGCAGGAGATCGAGCAGTTCAAGCGCCAAAACGACCTCTCCGGGGAGGAGAGCCCAAGTGAGGGCGCCACCGCAGCGGCGGCCTACCCCGATGAGATCGATCTGCGCGCCGAGGACGACGAGCTGATCGCGGCCGAACTGGAGGCCGCGATGGAGGCCGAACGCGCCAAGGCAGAGGCCGAGGCAGCCGCAGCAGCGGAGCGAGCCGCGGCCGGCGAAGACGACGAGGACGAGGACGAGACTCCCGCGCCTGCGCGTCGCAGGCGCAGCCGCCGCGGACGACGCTCTTCGACCCGCGCCGGAGCGCCCCTGGAGGGAACATTCGACCACGGCGAAGAGGGCTACGGCCTGTGGTTGGACCCGGCCATCCAGGACAACCCGGTCTACGCCGAGCACTGGGCCGGCCACCGCCCCGTCGAGGTCACGGTCGAGGAGGATCGGATAGTCATTCGTCGCTCGGGCAGCGACGACTAGTTACTCCGCCGGGATCAAGCGCCCGCCCGCGTAGTCGGTGGCCTCGCGCAGATAGCGCGCGAAGGCCGCGTCGATCACCACCGCCGAGTCCCAAGCCCAAGGGTCCTCAGGCGCAGCGTCCATCGCGAGCTGCAAGCACCACGAGGTGCCGCGTTCATACAGCTCCGCCAGTTCGTCGGCCGTGAAGCGCCCACCCAGGCGTTTGCGCAGCTCGGCGACAAGCCTGTCGACGATCCCCTGCAGTCGAGGACGCCGCTCGGAGGGCGCCCGGGAGAGGCGGCGCTCGCCCTGCTGCCACTGGTATAGAGCGTTGTCGAATCCAGGCACGGAGGCCGAGGCTAGCAGCGCGCCTGAGCGTCCCTCAATTCGAGGGCAGGCCGCTGACGATGTAGGCCTGCTCGCCAGGATGGACCATGCCGAGACGGCGAGCATCGGCCTGCACGGTGGCGGGGCTGGCTAGCGTGGCGTGCTGGTGGCGCAGTGTTCGATTCTGGGCTTCCAAGACACGCGTCTGGGCGGTATCGCGCTTTGACTCACCCCAAGCCGAGAACAGGCGCAGACCCGCGCTCATATAGAGGTAGGCGATCGCCACCATCACGCACAGCATCGCGATGCGACCAACACGATCCCAGCGTACTTGGGCAATCGACATACAGTCGCATTCGCCCCCACCCACTAAGCTCCTGCAAGTTCAGTGTCGCGCCTTCCTGAGGCACGGCACTAGCGATCTGAATGGCGAAGCCCGCCTTGTGCCTCTTAGCCCCTGAACACCGAGCGACCCGGAAACTCCGCGTCGGCTCCCAGTTGCTCCTCGATGCGCAGGAGCTGGTTGTACTTGGCGACTCGGTCTGAGCGCGAAGGGGCGCCCGTCTTGATCTGCCCGCATCCGGTGGCTACCGCGAGATCGGCGATCGTCACATCCTCGGTCTCGCCCGAGCGATGGCTCATTACGGCCGTGTAGCCGGCCTCACGGGCCATCGCGATGGCTGCCAAGGTCTCTGTGAGGGTGCCGATCTGGTTGACCTTGATCAGGATCGAGTTGGCCACGCCCAGCTCGATCCCATGGGCCAAGCGATCAGTGTTGGTCACGAATAGGTCATCCCCCACCAGCTGCACCTGTGCGCCGACGCGCTCGGTGAGGGTCTTCCAACCGTCCCAGTCCTGCTCATCCATGCCGTCCTCGATCGACACGATCGGGTAGCGCGCGGCGAGCGTCGCCCAGTAATCGGCCAGCTCAGCACCACTGAGCGTGCGACCCTCGTGCTCGAGCACATAGGCGCCGTTCTCATACAGCTCGCTGGTGGCGGGATCCAGCGCGATCGCCACGTCCACTCCGGGCTCGTAGCCGGCGGCTTGGATACCCGCCACGAGCATCTCCAAGGCCTCCTCGTTGGAGGCCAGGTCCGGCGCGAAGCCACCCTCGTCGCCGCCGGCGGTCGACAGTCCACGCGCATGCAAAGTGTGCTTGAGCGCGTGGAAAACCTCAACCCCCATGCGCAAGCACTCGGAGAAGGTGGAGGCCCCACACGGCACGACCATGAACTCTTGGAAGTCAACCTTGTTGTCGGCGTGAGCCCCGCCATTCAAGACGTTCATCATCGGCACCGGCAGGACGCGAGCGGCCTCACCGCCGAGGTAGCGCCATAGAGGCATCCCCTCCTCGGCGGCCTGAGCATGAGCGACCGCCAAGGACACGCCCAAGATCGCGTTGGCGCCAAGGCGCGCCTTGTTGGGAGTGCCGTCGAGGGCGATCAAGGCCTCATCAAGCGTTTCCTGGTCGCTGCCGTCCATGCCGGCCACCGCGCCCGCGATCTCGCCGTTGACGTTGGCAACAGCCTGAGTGACTCCCTTGCCCGACCACCGCTCGCCGCCATCGCGCAGCTCGGTCGCCTCAAACTCACCGGTGGACGCCCCAGAGGGCACAGCCGCATGTCCGTGGGCGCCTGAGCGCAATCCCACCTCAACCTCGACCGTGGGGTTACCACGGCTGTCGAGAATCTGACGGGCGTGAACTTTCTCGATCTGACTCATCACTGCGCTCCGCTGCCAGGAATCAACCCAGCGCCACTGGACCGGCGCTACTTGGTGGTGGTGGTGCCTGTGCTGGTCGTCGGCGTGGCGGTCGTCGGCGTAGCGCTCGTCGGCGTAGCCGTGCCCGGCGCGGTCGAGGTCGCGGGGGCTTTGTAACCCTTGCAGTCCTTGACCGAGTATTCAGCGCGACATTCGGTGCGACCTTCCCACTTCTTGCGGAAGTTCTTGATGAATTCGGACAGCGACTTCTGCTGCTTTTCGGCCACGATCTGCTGAGAGATCGTGGACTGCACCTTGGAGAGCGCCTGCTGGCTTCCCGGAATCGTCTTCGTAACTTCGTAGATGTAGTAACCGAAAGGCGTCTTGATCGGGCCGCCGAGCACGTTCAGTTGAGCTTTGAAGACGGCTTCGTCGAGCGCCTTCTCCTCTTGGCCTTTGACGACACCAGGCAACGATCCACCGGCCGCCTTGCTGACCGGGTCGATCGACACGCTCTTGGCGACGCTAGAGAAGCTCTTGCCCGATTCAATTTCTTTCTTGGCCTGTTCGGCCTGCGCCTGAGTCTTAGTCAAGATGATCTTGATGTTGCGCTTTTCGGGCTGGCCGTACTGAGTCTTGTGCTGTTCGAAGTAGCTCTGGATTTCCTTCTGACTTGGCTTCTTACCGGCTTCCTTGCTCACCTTCTGCTGGATCTTCGAAGAGAGCGAGTTGAGCTTCACCCGCAGCAAGAGATCGGAGACGGTGTAACCGGTGCTGGCCAGGAATTTCTGGAAATCGGCTTCCTTGGGGAACTGCTGAGCCTTGATCTGGTTGAACTGCTTCTTGACTTCAGCGTCGGAAACTTTGATGCCGCGTTCTTCGGCCTCCTTGATCACCCAGTTGGCCGAGATCAGATAAGCGAGGACCTGTTGCTTGAGCGCGGTGTACTGCTCGTTCGCACTGGCTCTTGAGCGCGGCTGCCGTCGGCTTGGCCTGACCCTTGGCGGGCTTTGGCGCCGTCGCTTCAAGATGAGCGATGCAGTTTTTGTAAGTGGGCGGGTCCGGAACGACCGCCTTGGGCGGAGTCTGACCGGACGTCGTGGAAGCGGTGCTTGAGCTAGCGGCCACGCTCATCCAGTGGTTGAACGTTTCCGTCGTGATCGGCGTGCCGTTGACGCTGACCACGGCGTTGCCCGGGATGCCGCTGCTACCGCACGCGGTGAGCGCCACCCCTGTAAGCAAAACGGCGCCCAGCGCCGAAATTTGACCCGATAGTTTGGACACGACGCGGGCACTCTAGCGGAAACATCCCAAGGCGTGCTTAACCAGTTCCTTAAAGGTGGCTAAGTCGCCTCCCTAGGCGGCCTCGCGTGTGACCGCCAAGAGCACATCAGCGGCGCGCACCACCGTGGGGAAGCGCTCGGCGCCTTCCTTGGGAACTCGCACGGAGACCTGTGAGCGACCCGACTCGTACAGAGCCTCGGGCAGCTCCTCGCGCAGTCGCTTGGCACGCACCGAGTCGAGCTCGATCGGTGTGACCGCGAGCCGGTCTCCCCTGAAGCTGACGGCCTGGGCACCGGCCTGACCGAACTTGATGCGAGCCCGCTGCAAGGCCAATAGGTTGGCAAGCGGCTCGGGGACTGGACCGAAGCGGTCCTCAAGCTCCTCGCGTAGGCGTTCTACGTCCGCTACCTCGAAGGCGGAGGCGACGCGGCGGTGCACCTCGATCTTGGCCTGCTCGTAGGGAACGTAGTCGGCCGGGACGTAAGCGTTGACGTTGACATCCAGGCGCACCGGCTCGGGTAGATCCTGTGTCTGCCCGCCCTCGCCCTCGCCAGGCCCGGCCTGGCGAACGGCTTCGTCGAGCATCTGCATGTAGAGCTCGAAGCCGAGCGCAGCCACGTGACCGGACTGCTCGTCGCCCAAGAGGTTGCCGGCGCCCCTGATCTCCAGGTCGCGCATCGCCACCTTGAAGCCGGCGCCCAGCTCGGTGTAGTCGGACAGGGCCGACAGGCGCTGGGCGGCATCGGGCGTGAGCGCGGCCGCCGAGTCGTACAGCAGATAGGCATAGGCGCGTTCGCGGCTACGGCCCACGCGGCCCCTGATCTGGTAGAGCTGGGCCAGGCCAAAGGCGTCGGCGTGCTCCACAATCAAAGTGTTGGCCTGGGGAATGTCGATGCCAGACTCGATGATCGAAGTGCATACGAGCACGTCGGCGCCGCCTTGCAGGTAGTCCATCATGACCGCCTCCAGCTCGCCCTCTCCCATCTGGCCATGGGCCACCGCGAAGCGCACTCCCGGACACAGAGCACGCAGGCGCTCGGCCGTCTCTTGGATCGACTCGACCCGGTTGTGCATGAAGAAGGCCTGCCCCCCGCGCCCATGCTCACGCAGGATCGCGCGCTTGACTAGCTCCTCCTCGTACTCGCCGACATACGTCTTGACCGGTCGCCGACCCTCAGGAGGCGTCTCGATCACCGAGATCTCGCGTAGGCCGGCCAAGGACATCTGCAAGGTGCGTGGGATTGGGGTGGCAGACATCGCGATCACGTCCACCTTCAGCTTGAGCTGGCGCAGCAGCTCCTTCTGCTTGACCCCGAAGCGCTGCTCCTCATCCACGATCAACAGGCCCAAGTCCTTGGCGCGTACGTCGCGCGAGAGCACCCTGTGGGTGCCAATCAGGATGTCCACGGCGCCGCTTGAGAAGCCCGCGAGCGCGGCCTTCTGCTCGGCGGCCGAGCGAAACCGCGAGACGTGCTCGATCGTAATCGGGTAGTCGGCCAAGCGCTCAGAGAAGGTGCCGTAGTGCTGCTGGGCGAGGATCGTGGTGGGGACCAACATCAATACTTGCTTGCCCTGGCTGGCGGCCTTGAAGGCGGCGCGCAAAGCCACCTCGGTCTTGCCGTAGCCCACGTCGCCGCACACCAAGCGATCCATCGGCCGGGGCGCTTCCATGTCGGCCTTGACCAGTTCGATCGCCTCCAGTTGATCGGCCGTCTCGGTGAACGGAAAGCGCTCCTCGAACTCGCGTTGCCAGTCGGAGTCGGGCTCGAAGGCGTGACCGGCGCGACGGCGACGCTCGGCGTAGAGGCTGAGCAGCTCGCCCGCCAACTCTTGGGCGGCCCGGCGAGCGCGCGCCTTCATCGCCTCCCAGCGCGTGCCTCCGAGCTTTGACAGAGGTGGTCCCCCGTCGCCTCCGGCACCTACATAGCGCGAAATCTTGGCCAGCTGGTCGGTGGGGACGAAGACCTTGTCGTCGCCTTGGTATTCGAGATAGAGATAGTCGCGCGTAACGTCGGCCACCGTGCGTGTCTCAAAGCCCGCAAAGCGCGCCACGCCATGGTCCTCGTGCACGACGATGTCCCCCGTGCGCAGCTCGGTGAAGGAGCGCAGGGCGCCCCGTCGTGCCGGTCCGCCGCCGAGACCTTCGGCCCCACTCCCGGCGCGACGCTCGGCACGGCGGCGACGCAGGAGACGGTGCTCCGGATAGACGGCCAACTTGAGCGATGGGGCCACGAAACCCTCGCGCAGGGAAGCGGCGGCGAAGCGCAGCGACGCCTCCAAGGGCGCGCGCGCGACATCCACTTCGGCGTCCAGCCAGTCGGCCTTCAGGCGGCCGAGGTTGTAAGCGGCCCGCTCGCCTTCGCCCCGGCGCGGGAAGGCCACAACCGTGCGATAGCCCGAGCGCACGAGCTTCTCCAGCTCAGGCTCGGCCTCGGCCAGGGAGCGCGCCGCGGTATCGGCGGCCGAGGCCCTCAGCTCAATCTCCTGGCCGCTAGACATCGAGGACAGCCAGATCTTGGTGCGCTCGGCGACGCTGGACTGGACTTCCTCCGGACTGACATACAGGTGGTGGGCGTCCTCGTCGGCAAAAGCCGCGCACACGTCGCTCCAGTGATCGGTCAGCGCAGGGGCCAGCTCCTCCTCGGCGGCCACGATCAAGTCGGTGCCCGCCTCGATCAAGTCGAGCAAAGCGCCGAAGCGCTCAACGGGCAGCAGCTCGGCGATGTCCGGGCGGCCCTCATGGCCATCGCCACCAGCGCCGTCGGCGCCGCTGAAAGCGCCCGTGGCGGCGGCGATCTCGGCCAGCTCTCTGTGCTCAGGGGCGAGCTCGGCGGCCGGCGCGATCTCGACCTCGGCGACATCGCCAAGCGAGCGCTGCGTGAAGGTCGAGAACCAGCGCAATGACTCGATCTCGATGTCGAACATGTCCACGCGCACCGCGTGCTCCTCGGTGGCAGGGAACACGTCGAGCAAGCCGCCCCGCATCGCGAACTGGCCGCGCTCCTGAACCTGATCGACGCGCTCATAGCCGGCGCCGACAAGGTCGCCCGCGCATTCGTCGAGGTCGAGCAGCTCGCCCACGCGCAATGTGAACGAGCGCGGGCGCAACGCCGGGTCGGGCACCTTCTCCGACAAGGCCACCGCTGAGACGACGACCACGGGCGCCTCGGCGCTGCTGTTTGCCCCCGCAAGCAACGCATCGAGGGCGGCTACACGCAAGCCCACTAGATGCGGCGGCGGAGTCAGATGCGACTCATAGGCCACTCCGCGAGAGGGGTAGAAGCGTACGCGCCTTGGCGCCAGCCAAGCTCGTAGGTCGCCCGCGAGGTCACGGGCTGCACGGTCATCGCCGACCACCACGAGCGTGGGCCGCGAGGCGTCTCGATCCGCTAGCGCGGCGATGACGTAAGGGCGCAAAGAGGAGGACACGAAGGCGTGACCTCCCTCGCGGGCAAGCCGGGTTGCGGCTGTGTCCTGGTCGAGGGCACCGAGCAGTGAACGAAGCGACATGGCTACTCCATGCCTAGCACGACCTGCTCGACGGCCTGGCAGGCCTGGTCGATCAGTTCGCTGACTTCATTGGCAGGCTCGCGGAAGCGGCCGAGCACGTATCCGGAGACAATCTCGGGATCGGTCGATTTGGGACGTCCGACACCAACGCGAACGCGCATGAAGTCGGCGCCGCCCAGCTCGCGCTTGATCGACTTCAGGCCATTGTGACCGGCCAAGCCACCACCCAGGCGAGTGCGAACGTCCCCAAAGGGGAGGTCGATCTCGTCGTGCACGACCAAGACACGCTCCAGTGGAAGCTTGAACGAGCCGCGTGCCGGTCCGACTGAGCGACCGGTCTCGTTCATGTAGGTCTGCGGCCACAGCAGGGCCACTCGCGCCCCTTCAATGCGCCCCTCGGCTATGCGCCCCCGAAAACGATCCTTGGCGCGAGGGAAATCCCAACGCTCGGCCAAGCGGTCTGCCACCACGAAGCCGACGTTGTGACGCGTTTGTGAGTGCTCGCGGCCGGGGTTGCCCAAGCCAACGATCAGCCAGTCGATGGCCGCGCCGCCGCCAAACAGCTTCAGGAGCTACTCCTCGGAGGAGCCGCCGTCGGCGGCTGCCTCGCCGGACTCGCCGCCGGACTCGCCGACGAGCTCGGTCTCGGATTCAAGCTCGCTCTCCTCCTCGGTCTGGAGGCGCGGCGCGGAGACCGAAGCGACCGTACTGGCGGGGTCATCGAGCAGAGTCACACCCTCAGGGAGCGCAATCGCCTCCAGGGCAAGCGTGTCGCCGATGTTCAAGTCGCCCAGCTCGTAGACGATCGACTCGGGGATCTCGGTCGGCAGAGCTTCGATGTTGAGCTCGCGCGTCAACTGCTCGAGGATGCCGCCTTCCTTGACGCCCGGCGTGTCGTCGACGCCGGTGAGCTCCAGCGGCACAACCGCGTGGATCGGCTTGTCCAGGCGCACGCGCAGGAGGTCCACATGGGTGGTCTCGCCACGCACTGGGTCGCGCTGGGTCTCCTTGAGGACGACCGGAGTGGCCTTGGCGCCGTCGATGCTCAGATCGACCACGGCGCCCGAGGCGGCCAGGGCGAGGCGCAGCTCGCGTCCGTCGACGCTGAAGCTGACTGGGTCTATGTCGCCGCCGTAGAGCACCCCGGGGATGCGTCCGGTGCGGCGCAGGCGCCGTGCGGAACGCGAACCGTCGGGGTCACGGCTTGCGACATCGAGCTTTGTGGTCGTGGTAGCCATACGAAGCCCGAGGACTTTAGCAATCCGCTTCGCTGTTGATCGGCCGGCCGATCGAAAGCAGGGCCACGGATATGCCGGTGAAGAAATTCCCGGAGCGCTTGACCGTGACACATTGGACGGTCGGCAGGTGTCCGATCACCGTCCAGGCCACACGCGTGGGGCCCGTGGAGGCACCGAGAGAATGGTTGCTTTCAGAGGTGAGGTCGAGGATCTTGACCGAGCCGTTTCGGTGTAGCGAGGCCGCGTCGACCTTCACCGCCGCGACGCACGTGGGCGACGCCGCGCAGCCGGAGAGCTGAGCAAGCATCCCCTTCTCATTGCCAATGGACTCGGCGTGCAGCACGGCGAGGATGTCGTCACGTTCAACGTTTTCGGTGGCAAAGAAGCGTGCCAACAGGCCGCTGATCGCGAAGAACAGAACTACGACGAGCGCAATCAAAGCCCAGTGGATCGGGCGCAAGGAGGCGAGGCGGGCGCGGAGCGGCCGCGGCGAGCGACCCGCCTTCTCCTGGCCAACCAGGGCCGGCGTCCCTACTGCGGGAGAGTCGGGCGCCGTTTGCTCGCCGCTCAAAACAACTGGTTCTCGCCGCCGAACACTTCGCTGACAGAGTCGTCGGTGAAGATGCGGCGGATCGAGTCGGTGAGCAACTCCGCGCAAGGGAGCACGCGGATGTTGGGGGGCAGGCCGGGCCGGGCCGGGATCGTGTCGGTGACGACGATCTCCTTCAGGCCTGAGGCCGCCAGGTTCTCGAAAGCGGCGCCCGAGAAGACGGCATGGGTAGCGGCGGCGTAGACACTCTTTGCGCCGGCGTCAAGCACCGTACGGGCCGCGGCCTTAAGCGTGCCCGCCGTGTCGATCATGTCGTCGACGATCACTGCCGTCTTGCCCTTGACGTCGCCGATCACGTAGCCGATCTCGGCGACCTGCTGGGCGGGGCGCTCCTTGTCGAGGATCGCAAGCTCCGCGCCGATCTTAGACGCGAACTTCTTGTTGAGCTTGACCCGTCCGGCGTCCGGGGCGACCACCACGAGATCGGACAGACCGAGATCCCCGAAGTATTGGGTGAGCATGAACAGAGCGGTCATGTGGTCGACCGGCTTTTGGAAGAAGCCTTGGATCTGGCCGGCGTGGAGGTCCATCGTGAGCACCCGGTCGGCACCGGCTGCCTCGATCATGCGGGCCACCAAGCGCGCGGAGATCGGCTCGCGGGGAGCCGACTTCTTGTCTTGGCGGGAGTACCCGAACCAGGGCGTCACGGCGATCACGCGGTGTGCGGAGGCACCGACTGCGGCGTCGATCATGAACAGGAGCTCCATCAGGGAGTCGTTGGCGGTCACCCCGGTGGCAGGGTTGCCACAGGTGGACTGCACGATGAAGACGTCGGCGCCTCTGATCGACTCCTCATAGCGGCAGTAGACCTCGCCGTTTGAGAACGTGTTCAGCTTCACCGGGCCGATGTCAACGCTCAGCTTGTCGGCGATGTCGACCGCAAGCTGGGGGTTAGCGCGCCCAGAGAAGAGCATCAGCCGCTTGTTGTAATCAATCGGCAGGCTCGTGGCCGGCGAGGTCTGCGTGCGCGTGTCGATCACGCTCATGTACCTCGGGAGTGTAGAGCGCCGGGCCTCATGACTCGCCGTTGCCCGTTGGCCGACCCCCAACCGCCGGGGGATCTCCCTCGGCGGTGGCGGGCGCTGCCGCAGAGGGGTCTTCGGAGCTTCGCCGCTTGGCGTAGCCCTCCACGTTCGTTTGCCGCGCGCGCGCCACGGCCAGGGCATCCGACGGGACGTCATCTGTCACGACCGAGCCGGCGGCCGTGTAGGCGCCATCGCCGACGGTCACGGGCGCCACGAAGGAGGTGTCGACTCCTCCCCGCACGTCGCTGCCGATCGTGGTGCGGTGCTTGGCGCGACCGTCGTAGTTGGCGGTGATCGTGCCGGCGCCGAGGTTTGAGCGCTCGCCGATGTCGGCGTCGCCGATGTATGAGAGATGGGGGATCTTGGTGGCAGGACCCACATCGGAGTTCTTGATCTCTACGAACGTGCCCGCCTTGGCGCCCGTGCGCAGCACAGTGCCGGGCCGCAGGTAGGCAAACGGACCAACGCTGACGCCATCCTCCAGCACGCAGTCCACGAGATAGGAGCAGCGCACAACGCACTCGCTGCCAATGCGTGTGGCGCCGCGGATCGTGGTGAACGGCTCGATCGTCGTGTCGCCGCCGATCTCGACATCGACATCGATCTGGACGGACGCGGGGTCGACGATCGTCACGCCGGCGCGCATGTGTCGCTCGGCGATCGCCCCTTGTGCGAGCGCGCGCACACGCGCAAGTCCGACACGATCGTTGACGCCTAGCAGCAGGCCCTCGTCCTCGACGACGTGCGCGGCGACCTTGGCGCGGTCGGTGCGCAGCAAGTCCAGAGCTTGCGGCAGGTAGTACTCGCCTTGGGCGTTGTCGGCCGTGAGCAGCGGCAACGCGCTGAGCAGGGCGGAGCCATCGAACACGTATATGCCTGAGTTGACCTCGCGAATCCGCAACTCCTCCTCAGTGGCGTCCCCCGCCTTCTTGGTCTCCACGACGCGTGCCACCGACCCGTCGGGATCGCGCACGACGCGCCCGTAGCCGCTGGGATCCTCGAGCACCGCGGTGGCCATCGTGACCGCGGCCCCGCCGCTCGCGTGGGCTTCGACCAACTCGCCGATCGCCTCAGCACCGACCAGAGGAACATCGCCGCTGAGGATCACCACGGGCGCATCGGGGTCGATCTGCTCGGCGGCGGCGCGCACGGCGCCGCCGGTGCCGTCGGATTGGGGCTGCACGACCAGCTCGACCCCGTCGGGCAGGACTCCCGAGAGCGCGCAGGCGGGCGAGTCGACCACGACGACGCGCTTTGCGCCGGCGGCCATGGCCGCTCGCACCGGCCACATCACCATCGGGATGCCGCACAGGTCGTGCAATACCTTGGGCGTGGCCGAGCGCATACGCGTGCCCTGCCCGGCGGCAAGGATCAGGACGGTGGGGGCGGTCAAGGGGCCATCACTCTAGATGCCCTCCCCGTGGAGGGCGGCGACGCTGTACGTCGGACTGGGGAGCAGGGATTCGAACCCCGATTCTCAGGACCAAAACCTGATGTCCTGCCATTGGACGACTCCCCAAGGAGCGACAAGGGACTTTACCGCTGAGAGACGCGCCCTGGTAACACGACAGCGACATTGCATCGCACGCACCTGCAAGAATGCTTGCGTGCCAAGGGTTGGGGGTTTGGCAATGAGGCGTGTGGGGCGCACGGTCGTGGTCGGCGCGCTTGCGTTGCTCTGTGCGCCGAGCGGTGCGGGAGCCGCCGCGGCGGGCTCCAGCTCATCCCTGACCGCACCTCGCACCCATACATCCTGCAAGGACATCGGCCTGCGTCCGACGCCCAAGGACATTGCCCGGGTCACAGCCGCCACGCTCTGCCTGATCGACCGTGAACGGGCCGTTTACAGCCTGGGAGCGCTGCGTTCCAACAGCTCGCTGCAACGAATCGCCACGGGCCAAGCCAAGGCGATGGTGGTCGGCGACTACTTCGGCGACGACACCCCGAGCGGAGCGACCCCGTGGCAGCGCATCACGGCCTCCGCCTACGGATTCGGGGCGCACAGCGTCGCGGCCGCCCAGAACATTGGTTGGGGAACCAAGCAGATGGCAACACCGGCGGGGATGGTGAGCATCTGGATGCATTCGGCGCCGCACCGCCAGATCGTGTTGACCGGCGGCTATCGCGACATCGGCGTCGGCGTTGCGCCTGCGGCACCCACGAGCCTCACAAACGGGGCGCCGGGGGCCACTTACACCGTGGAGTTCGCCGCACGCGGTTAGTGCAGCTCTGAGGGGTGCCCTGCGCGTGCGCGCCCGCGCGCGCGCAGCACCCTCTCCAGAGACAACAACACCGGTGCCTCAGCCCCGCCGAGGTACCCGCCCGCCGCGCGCGCCATCCTCGGAGGCGGGGCCGCGCGCGGAGGAGATGCCCAAGACCCGCATCGCCTTCAGCCCAAGGCTGAGCTTCTCGCGCCCGTCGGAGGAGCTGACATCCAGCCCGGTCAGCTCGCGCACGCGCTCCAAGCGGTAGTAGATCGTGTGGCGGTGGGTGAACAAGCGCTGGGCAGTTCCAGCCACGTTGCCGTCGGCCTCCAAAAACGTCTCCAAAGTGCCGAGCAGCTCGGTCTCGTACTGTTCGTCGTAGGCCACCAAAGGCTCAACCGTCTCTGCGTAGAAGCGCTGCAACTCGTCGGGGTTGTCGGTCATGGCGCTCAAAAGCAGGCGATAAGCGCCGGTCTGCTCGAAGGCGAGCAGGACTCCCTCGGGGGCACTGCCCTCGGCCACATTGGCCGCTAGCAGGGCCTCGCCGGCAGCACGAGGCAGTTCGCTTGCGTCCTCGGCTATGCGGGAGCGCCCGAGGGCGAACGTATAGCCGGCCAAGGCGCTCTCCATCTCGCGCAGGACCCCTTCGGCGGCGCGGGCGGCCGCGGGCTCCTCGCCGCCGGGCACGAGCAGCAGGATCTCCACGCCGGCAGCCCCGTCTCGCTCGGAGAGCGCGGCCAAGGACTTGCCCACGACGGCGCGAGCGCCGCGCTCAGCGACTGCGCGTGCGCGCGCGCGCCAGCCCTCCTCGGTGGGCGCCTGGGGATGAGCTCGTGCCACGATCACGGAAGCTCCCTCGGCCAAGTCCAAAGACAACTCGGAGGCGCGCGCGAGCAAGTCCTCACGCGCGAGCGGCTTGCGGCCCAGGGCGAGGCGCAGGAAATCGGCGGCGGCGGTCTCGGAGGCGACGTCGGGGGCACGCACGCGCTCGACCTCGGAGGCGATCATCGTCACCAGTAGGCGACGTACCACTGGGCTGGGCTCCGCTCGGGCGCGCATGTGCAGGGAGCCGACCACGGCGTCGGCCACACGCAAAGGCAGGCTGGTGACGCCGTCCCCGCCTGAGAGCAGGGAACGCTCGTCCGCGCTTGAGCGCGCCGCCACGGCGATCGTGGCGCCGGCCGCGTCGGTCACAGCCAAACTGGCGTCCAAGGCACGCGAGGCGGCGCGCACGACCTCGGGCAGGCCGGCGCCCGACTCGACGGCCTCGGTGACGGCGTCCAAGCCGCCCAGCTCAGACACGGCGCGGGGGCACCAGGCTCAGCCCCACAGGTAGACGGCGAGCAGGGCGCCGAGCACCCCGGCGCCTACAAGAACCGCGAGCACGTATAGGGACAGGACGGTCGCCGCCAGGCGCTCCCACATGCGCGAGTAGGAGCCCCAGGCGGGCACCAGAATCAAGCCCACATACAAGGCCAAACCGAATACGCCGGCGCAGACTGCGATCAGGTCGGTGATCGTGTTGGTGCTCACCGGGGGCATTGTTACGTACGCACCCGTTGTACCGCCCCGAAACCAGCGGCGACCGACGTCGCCGTGAGGGGGGCAGGCGCCAAGCCGGCCAGACCGGCGGCGGCGCGCTCGGCGCGGGCGAGGCCGTTGGCGCGGGCGAATAGGCCGAGCACGGTGGGACCGGAGCCGCTTACCAAGGCGAGCTCGGCGCCGGCCTCGCTCGCTCGGCGCAGCGCGGGCGCGATCTCGGGACACAGCTCGATCGCGGCGGTTTGGAGATCGTTGTCGAGCAAACGTGGGTCGGCCGGTAGCGCGGACCCCAGCTCGAAGGCGGCTCTGAGGGCGGCGCGGTGCTCTTGCAGGATGGGCGCCTCGCGGGGGAGACCTAGCCGGTCGGCGGCGGCGTAGACGTCGGCGGTTGAGAGCGCGGCCGCCTGGGGCAAGACGAGGACTCCGAATGGCGAGAAAGGGTCGGGCAGGGCCTCCAAGACCTCGCCGGCGCCGGTAGCCAACCAGCGCCCGGGCGTGACCTGGGCAGGAACGTCGGCCCCTAGTTCGGAGGCGAGCACGAACAACAATCCCTCGTCTCCAAGCCCGGAAGCGGCATGGGCGAGGCGCAACGCGGCGGCCGCGTCGGCTGAGCCGCCCCCGAGGCCGGCCGCTACGGGGATGCGCTTGTCGATCGTGAGGCGCAGCGGCGGGGCATCCCAGGCGGTGGCAGCCCTGAAGGAGGCCAACGCGCGGGCAGCGAGGTTCTCGCCGGGCACGCCGGGGCACAGGACCTCGTCCGCGGAGGCCCCAGGAGCCGGTTCCAGACTCAATTCGTCGGCCAAGGAGATCGACTGCATGACGCTGACCAGCTCGTGGCGGCCGTCGGGACGTGTGGTGCCGAGGAATAGGCCGAGGTTGATCTTGGCCGGGGCGAGCGCGCGCAGGGGGAGATCGGTCACAGCGCGAGGGCCTCCGCCAGCGCAACGAAATCCGCGGGCGCGAGCCGCTCGGCGCGCACATCGGGGGGATGGCCCAAGGCGACGAGGGCGGCCCGGATTCGCTCGCGCGGACGATCGATACCGGAGATCGCCAAAGACCGCGCGAGCGCCTTGCGCCGATGCGCGAAGGCCGCAGCCACGAGCCTGCGAACGGGCGGCGCGGGGGCCGGCCCGGTGCGCACGACCCGGACTAGAACCGAATCGACGTTGGGCACCGGGCGGAACACAGTGCGCGGTATGGCGCGAACGACGCGGACGTCGGCGGCCAATTGGGCCATGACCGAAGGGACTCCATAGGCGCCGCTGCCGGGCGCAGCCGCGAGGCGCTCGCCGACCTCGCGCTGGACCATGACCAGCCACAGCTGGATGGTGGGGAGCTGCTCGATCGTGCGCAGGAGCAGGCCGGCGGCGATCCCATAGGGGAGGTTGGCCACCATCTTGGTCGGCTTGGGCTCCAGCGCGGCGAGGTCGAGGCGCATGGCGTCGCCCCAGAGGAGCGTGACGTTCTCGAAATCGGCCACGCTCGCCTGCAAGACGGGGCGCAAACGCTCGTCGAGCTCGACGACGTGCAGCCAAAGCACCAGAGGCGCCAGATAGGCCGAGAGGACTCCCTCGCCTCCGCCCACCTCCAGCACGACGTCCTCGGCGGACACTTGCGCTTCGCGCCCGATCACGGTGAGGATGTTGGGGTCGCGCAGAAAGTTCTGGCCCAAGTCGCGACTGCGCCGCGTGGACCTGCTCCCTGAAGGAGACGCCCTGCCCCCCGAAAGGGGGGTCACCATCCGAAGACGCGCTCGGCGTTGCGCTCCACGAGGGCGCCAAGCTCATCCACGGAGACACCGCGCAACTCGGCGATGAAGCCGGCTGTATGGGCCACGTAGGCGGGCTGGTTGCGGTGCTTGCGCACGACTTGGGGTGAGAGGTAGGGGGCGTCGGTCTCGATCAGGAGACGCTCGGCCGGCGTGAGGCGAGCCGCCTCGGCAAGATCCCCCGCGCTTTTGTAGGTGACGTTGCCGGCGAAGGAGATCCAATAGCCACGGTCCACACACTCCTGTAGACGGTCGGGCATGGAGAAGCAGTGGATGACCACCTTGATGCCCTCGGCCTCGGCGGCCAGCGTCGCGAGTGTGTCCTCGTCTGCGTTTCTGGTGTGGATGGTCAGGGGCGCGCCGGTCTTGCGGGCGAGGGCTATCTGCGCAGTGAATGCACGCCTTTGGTCGTCCCGCGCAGCGTTCTCTCGGTAATAGTCGAAGCCGGTCTCGCCAATCGCGACGCAGCGGGGATGTTCTGCCAGCGCGGCGAGCTCGGCCAGGTCGGCGTCGTCGAAGCCGTGGGCTTCGTTGGGGTGACACCCGACCGCGGCGAACACTTGGGGGAAGGCTTCGGCGGAGGCCAGAGCCGCTCGCGAAGACTCGGCGTTGGTGCCGACCGCGAGCATCTTGACGACGCCCGCCACGACGGCGCGTTCGACCAAGTCGGCGTCTGGCTCTTCGCACAGGTAGAGGTGGGTGTGGGAGTCGATCATCGGGCCGTCCGACTCAGTTTGGCAGCGCTCGATCACGAGCGCATGTCGCCTCCGAGCTAGACGACGCTAGACAAGCTAGACGAAGCTAGACAAGCTAGACAGTGCTAGACGGGCTAGACAGCGCTAGACTGACTCAATGGTCCGTATCGAGAACCCGTACCGTCCCGGCTTCAACGAGCCCCCCAAGGAGTTGGCGGGCCGGGAGGCGGTACTCGAGGACCTGCGCGAGGCCATCGAAGTCGCAGCCCTGGACGGTCGGACTCCGCGACCGACTCTGCTCGTGGGGGCGCGTGGAGTGGGCAAGACGGTCCTGCTCGCCGAAGCCGCGTTGATCGCCGGGTCTCGGTTCGGCTGGCCGCGAGTCCACGTGGAGATGCGACCTGAGACGCCTTTTACCCCCGATCTGATCGACGCTATCGGACGAGCGGCAGAGCTGCTCGAGCAGCCGCCGGCCAAGCGCGGGTTGCGGGCCGAGTCGGTGACTGTGCACGCGGGTGTGCCTGGCGTCGGCGGGGAGGTTCGGTTTGCTCGCCCGACCACTGAGCCGGGCGACCCGACGCCTGCTCTACGCCCCGCGCTCACTGGACTGGCCGAGCTCGCGATGCGGCTTGGCAGTGGCGTGGTACTCACGCTTGACGAGGCACACCTCGCCGAGCGCCGCGAGCTTGCGGCGCTGGCCGCACTGCTGCAAGAGGGCACGGGAGAGCGCTGGCCTCTCGTGGTCGCAATTGCCGGTCTGCCTTTGATGCGAGCCCCGGAGCACTCCGTCACATACTTGGAGCGCGGCGCGTGGCACGAGCTGGGCGTGTTGAATCGCGAGGACACCGTACGGGCGTTGCGGCGGCCGGCCGAGTCGGCGGGACGACCGATGGATGAGGCCGCGGCGCTGATATTGGCCGAGGCATCGGGAGGCTATCCGTTCGCGGTTCAGCTCTACGGGCACTACGCTTGGCGAGCTTCGACCGGTGCGGAGCGCATCGACGCGGCCGCCGCCAACGCCGCGCTGCCTCGCGCCCACGAAGAGCTCGAGCGTGGACTTTATGCGGCCCGCTGGACCGCGGCGAGCCCGTCGCAAAAGCGCTACCTGGCAGCCGTCGCCGCCGTCGCCGCCACCGACAAGGAAACAACAGCTCGAGCGGTGGCGGACGAGCTGGGCCGCACACCCAAGCAGCTGTCGACGGTGAGGGACGACCTCATCAAGCAAGGCACGCTGACGGTGGAAGGGGAAGAGCTGCGATTCACGATCCCGGGGATGAGTTCCTTCGTCCTGGCGCGTGGGCTGAGCATCGAGGCACGCTAACCGACCGCGGGCCTCAGTGGGGCATCGCTCACGCCGGCGACACGGCGGGCTCATCCGCGTCCCGCTTGGGGAACAGGGGCTCCACCTTTTCCACCCGCCCAATGGCCCTAATCCCGAACCCGGCGAAAGCATAGGAGACATCGGGCGCACCCAACACCGCGAGCAGCTTGGAGGTCGCCCCCGGCAAATAGGGATGCAACAGAACCGACACAACCCTGAGTCCCTCGACGAGCGTGGCGAGCACACGATCGAGATCCTCCGCGCGGGCCGGGTCCTTGGCCAGCTGCCAGGGCGCCTGCTCCTCGACATAGCGGTTGAGCCGCCGCACGCGCTGCCAGATCTCATCCAAGGCGATGGTCAGCTCGACGCGGTCGATCAACTCCCCGACGCGCTCGGGCAGACCCGCGAAATCGGCCGCCAAGGCCTCGTCGAGGCCGCCGCTGAGGACCCCGTCGCGATAGCGCACGATCATGGCAATCGTGCGGGAGGCGAGGTTGCCGTAGTCGTTGGCGAGCTCGGACTCATAGCGCTGCTCGAAGGAAGCGGTGGAGACCGAGCCGTCCTGGCCAAAGGGCACGTCCCGCAACAGGTAGAAGCGCAGCGCGTCGGCGCCGAAGCGGTCGATCACCGCGAACGGGTCGAGCACGTTGCCGAGCGACTTGCTCATCTTCTCACCGTCCATCAAGAGATAGCCGTGCACGAACAGCTTCTTTGGCAACTCCAGGTCGGCGGCCATCAGCAGGGCCGGCCAATAGACGGCATGGAAGCGGAGGATGTCCTTGGCGATCAGGTGCACGTCGGCGGGCCAGAACGTGGTGAGGTCCCGCCCCTCCGAGCCGGCCTCCCCATCTTCGGCAGTCCCACCTCGCAGACCCGTGGGCGCGGGCGCGTAGGTGAGCGCGGAGTAGTAGTTGAGGAGCGCGTCGAACCAGACGTAGAACACGTGCGTGGGATCCCAGGGCACGGGCACACCCCAGGTCAGCTTGTGGCGCGAGAGCGGGACGTCGCGCAGGCCCGACTTGACGAACGAGAGCGCCTCGTTGTAGCGCGTGCGGGGCGCGACGAAGTCGGGGCGCTCGGCGTAGAGACGTTCGAGGGGCTCCTGGAATGAGGAGAGCGCGAAGAAGTAGTTGTCCTCTTGCTCACGCGTGAGCTTGACGTGGTGGATCGGGCACAGCTCGCCGTCGTCGACTTCGTTCTCGGCCTTGAAGTCGGCGCACTTGGGGCAGTACCAGCCTTCGTAGGTGCCCATGTAGACGTGGCCGTTGTTGCGCACCTTGGCGAGGACATCCTGGACTACCGCCATGTGTTGGGGGTCGGTGGTGCGGATGAAGAAGTCGTTGGTGGCCTCGATCCGTGGCGCCAAGGCCCGGAAGCGCTCGGAGTTACGGTCGGCCAAAGCCTGCGGCTCGACCCCGAGCGCGTGCGCGGCATCGGCGACCGGCTCGCCGTGCTCGTCGGTGCCGGTCAGGAAGAACACGTCCTCGCCGCGCTGGCGATGGTGGCGCGCGAGGATGTCAGCGGCGATGGTCGTGTAGGCGTGGCCCAGGTGGGGAGCCGCGTTGACGTAGTAGATGGGGGTGGTTACGTAGAAGGACACTGTCCCGTCAGGCTACCGGCGCAGTGCGATGAGGAACCGCGCGACGCGGGCAAACGGGCGGCGTGGTTTCTAGGAGGTCTGCTTCTCCAGGCCGGCGATCGACTCGTAGACCTGCTGGCCCGTCACCGTGAGCGTCCAGGCGTTGGGTTCGCCGCGGGCGGGGTCCCCGCCCTGGTTCTCGATCAGGTCGAGCCTGTGCAGGCGCGCCAAGAGCTTTGAGGCCTGGCCCTGATCGCCGATGCCGGCGTGTTGGCCGACAGTACGGTTGGAGGAGCCGGGGTCCTCCGCGACTGACACGAGGACGCGCATCGTGCGATAGGTCAAGCGCATCGGCAAGTCCTGCAAAGGGTCGGTACGCGCCGCGGGGCGACCGTTGGAGCTACGTCGCGGCGTGGGCCGCGCGATCTCCTTACGCGCGGCCGCGGGCCCGAGATAGGGCAGCACGATCATGCCCATCAGGGGACCGGCCAGCTCCAACAGCCCTCCAGGCTCATCCTGCACAAGCCGCGCATGCAAAACCGACAGCACCGCCCCGACGACGCCCTCCGCGGTCAGCGCGCCCTTATCTTGAACCACGGCCCTTGCGTCGTCGGAGCCCCGTTCGACGATCGGCATGATCCGGGCCATCACGCTCTGGCGTCGCGCGAGCGCGCCAGGCCCGGCAGCCAAGCTCTCCACGATCAACAACCGTCCCAAGGCGGGGTCGCGCTCGAAGCACTCCAGCAGTGCATCAAGCCCCGAGCGCATCCCAGCGCTCCATGTCCCCGCTCGCTCATACGCCGGAACGACCACAGCCGCAACGTCGCCCAGGGCCTCGTCGAACGCGGTGAGGAAACAGTCTTCGCGATCATCGAAGATCTCATAGAACGTGCGCCTTGAAACGCCAGAACGCCCGACAACATGCCCGACGCTGACGTTTGCGGCGCCACGCTCCGAGACCTCCTGCACCATCGCGGTCAATAGCCGAGCACGCTGCAGCTCGGCTACCTGACCACGACCAGACTCACTTCTTCTTGCCGTGGTTGCCAGCATTTCCTTTCCCGCTCTTGTTCTTCTTCTTGACCTTCGCCGGCTTGTGCTTGGCACAGCCGGTCACGCCGATCGGCGTGGACTGCTGGAGCACCGCACCGTTCTGACCCGTAAACGCCGTGGGCATCTTCAGCTTCGTCGTACAGAGATTCCCGTTCGCGGCGAGTGCTGAATAGGGTCCCTCGGGTAGCTTCAGCTCGAAGCTCGTGATCGGGACATCCGGTACTTGACGGAACGTGCTGCTCGTGATCCCCGCTTTGCTGATGAACGTTTCACCGTGCAGGAACACGGTGACGCCGTAGCCTTGCAGGACGATCACTAGTTCTGGGAACTTCGCGCCACCATAGGACACGAAGTACGCAGGACCGGTCAACTGGACCGGTAGTACCGGTGTGATCGCCGTCGCGTTCCCCACCCTGGAGTCTTCGGGACAGGCAGCCGGATTAGCTTCAAACGTCGCCGAAGGACACGCCTTCTGCAACGTCGTCAATCGGGACGGCAACTGCTTGGGCAGGTCCACCTTGACCATCTTCACATTCGACTGCGAAGACGCCTGGTTATCACCTAGCGCGCCTGTGGGGTACAGGATCTTCGCATCGAGGCTGGCGCCATCCTTGCGGGAGGTCTTACCAGAGGTCGAGACCTTGAAGTTCGGCTTGAACGTCAAAGCACGGCACGAACCCATCTGGAAGTGGCTACCGATGGCAGCAGTTGCCCCTTCGGTGCTGGTAGCTGTCCCGGAGAAGCTTCCTGGCTCACAACCTGTCGGGTTGAACATGAATCCTGGCCTGTCGATCACGGCGTTGATCGCGCGTAGATCGGCGGGGACACCGTCGATGATCGTCGGCAACGGATCGGTCGTGACCGTGAGCTGTGTCGTGATCGGATCCACTTCGATCCTCGCCCGCACAACCTGGGTCTGCAGCGTGAACGGACCGACAACCAGCGGCACCACAATGCTCAAACCGTATGGTGCACCCTTATAACCTCCGGTCAAATAGATCGGGGCAGGGGGCTGTCCGGGTTGCGGTACCACCAGCGGGTACGGTCCAGGACCCGCCTCGACAACCGTATGGCCGATCTGAGAGGCAGACGAACAGGTGCCCTGCGATGCCTGCGGTTCAGGACACAATGGGACCTGGGAGATCATGCCAAGCAATCCCTCTGGTGTCTTGAACTGCAAGCTGTTGACCCGCTGCTGATCGTCCGGCCTGGTCAGCAACAGCGAGAAGTTCGTGAACCCTCCTGCCTGGTCGGTCGTGGACCCGGCGATCATCGAAGGTTCAAACGGGGGTTTTGAGCCCACGCAGCTCCCACCACCAGAACCGTGGTCGATCATGAAACTGCTCGACGGGAACGCGTCTTTGACTTCGGGCGCGCTCCACGGCGTGAAATCGCTCGTCGTCGTGTACGTACCGCACTTCACCGGCGTCGTCAATGCCGCCTGTGCGCCACCACTGAAGCTCAGCTTGAAGTCAGTAAACGGCAACTCCGGAGTTTCAGTGAAGGTGGTCGTCAAACGGCCTGTCGCTTCATCCAAGTGCACGTCGCCGACAAGCTTCAAGTTCACGCCTTCACCGGACGCGGCGACCAACAGCTTTATGTTTGGTGGGTTGGACTGCAACACGTACACGTCGCCTTCAAGCTTGTGAGCCAGCAACGGTGTTTCAATCTGGTCGGTGCCCACCTTCGAGGCGGACGGGCACGAGGGCGCTTCTTCGGTCCCAACCGCCGACTGAGCCTGCTGGCATGCCGCCAAGCCCGCTGCCTGACCGGGATTGATAGCAACACCTTCGGGCAACACGACCGTCGTGTCCTTGATGTTCGACATCGAAAGATCACCAACTTCCGTAAGACCTTCCTGCGACATTTTGACGTCCACGGTCAGACCCGCCGGCGAATCGGCGCTCGTCGTATCCGGAGCAACGCTGATAGACGGCGAGAAAGCGAGATGATCACAACCAGTGAGCCCTTCAGGAGCACCAGCATAGTTGCGCGTGTCGAAACCGACTTCGCTGACGCCTCCCAAAACGGTTTCCCACGGATCCACCGCCGCCGTATACAGTTCGGGGTCTTTGCAGGACGTCGGCAGGGTAAGGAACGGAAGGCGACCCAAGTTCACTGATTCTCCGCACACGGTGCCTCTTTCCGAGCTTTCGCTGGCGCCACAGCGCTGGTAGTCGTGACTTGGATCGCCGGGATGCCCCCAGATCGTGATCGAGTTGAAGCTGATTTCCAACTGAGGAATGTTTTTGTCGCGCTCGCTGATGCCGTAATCACTTCCACTGCGAACTGCAGCGTCGATGCGAGTACCGTGCCCGAGCAGGGAGAAACCGAACTCAGCCGGCACCCCAGGCGGAGGCACCATATTATAGACTTCGAGCTGTGGGGCGATGAATTTCCCACCGTCTTCTGCGATCGTCCCGGCCTGTGGCCCTTGGACGAGATTAATAAGATCAATGCCTACCTGCGTGTCAGGCGGGCATTTGTTAGTAATGAGCTCGGCACGAGTGCAACGAGGCATTACTTGCGGGTTTCCCACTACGCCCGGCGGCAGGTTGACAGTCACGTCGCGCATTTGACCTATCGACCCTTTCAGGGTGCTGTTCAGATAGAACGCGACAGTCAGCGAATAGGGGTGCGAGCCGGCTTGATGATCGAGCGTGCCATCTGCGTTACTGAACCAGCTGTCAAGCGACCGCAGCCCGAAACCCGATTCTTCGGGACCGAACTCGATCGGGTCAGACAGGACAGCAGGCGCGGGCGCCCCACCACCGGAGACGGTGACTTCATTTAGTTCCGTGCCCGAAGCGTTGCCCGCCGCCTGAACAATTATCTCCAGATAATAGGTTTCTCCCGGGGGAAGCGTAGGCAGGGTTTCAGGATCGTTGACGCACGTGACTACCCGTCCCGTTTCGCATTTCCATAGGAGCACATTTTCCTCGTGGTCGGGGATGTCTTGACCGCGGAAGCCCGCTTCAATTGCCGTCAGTCCCGCAGGCAACCTGTCGGTCACAGTGACGGGTCCATTGCTGTTTGCACCGCCGACGTTGTAGATCGGGAGCAATATGTAGCCCTTACCTCCAGGGGGAATCTGCGACGGATAGGTCCCAGGCGCCACTTGCCAACCAGGAGCACTGACAGTAGCTGCTATCGCGGGCCCGCTCATTGCAAGCGACACGACCAGTCCAAGCACCAACAGGCCCAGGATCGTCAGCTTTCGAATATCGCGATGTGAATAACAGACCATTATCGACTCCCCGCCCTTTTGGCTCCAGTTGCGACCTTATGCGTCACCGCAGCCTTTTTCGACTTTTTAGACTGCCCGTTGTGCCTCTTCTTCGCAGAGCCCTTGCTCTTCTTGCTTTTGCCCTTCTTTCCCTTAGCCTTCTTTTTGGACTTGGCCTTGGGCTTCGCGACCGCCTTCGACGGGACCGGGAAGTTCCCGACTCCGTTGAACGTCACGCTCGAGGGCGTAGCGAAGATCGGTGGCGACTCGGGAATACCCTGACAACCCGTGCCGGTGCACTGCGGAGGCACAAGCGGTTCTTCGGCGCCAACGCGAGCGTCATACACATCGAACAGTTCGTTCTGATCCTTTTCGATCAATTTCGCCCGAGTCATGAAAAACACGTCCGACCCGTTGGCACTCGCATCCAGAATGAAGGAACCGGCCTGGCTAGACCCGCCCGAGAGCAGATAGAGGCAACCAGCCGAAAGCTCGCAGCTACCCTCGCCATCGCGCTCCCACTCATAAACGTCGCGCTGACCGTTCACATCCTGCGCGACCAACGGTTCACTTGTCTGGAAGAACACCCGTCCACCATCTTCGGAGATCAAGCGCAACTGATATGAGCCAACTTCGCCGCTAACCGGCAGGTAGCCACTTATTCTACTATCCGGATGCTGGCCGCTCGGATTGCAGGAGACACATGAGATGACGCTTGTATCCGAGTCGTACAGGTAGACCTCGTCCGACGGTACTTCTTCTTCCACGGAGTTGTCGTAACGTGTCGGTTTTGCCTTGGTGACGAATACCAGATCGTGTCCGTCGGAGTTCGCCTGCGCTGTACGACGGCCAATACTCGGGCGCCAATCATTTGCGGCTCCACCGCCGAAGAACTGGCGGAACACATCTAGGAATTCCGGCAGGAGCGTGGCGATGAACGTGGTGGCGCCATTGTGATGGAGATACAGATTTGGTTCACCGGTCGTGGCACCCGACGCAAGATCGCCTTCGGCGACGAAGTAGACATACGAGGCGTCTTCGCTGGTACCCGCGATTCCAAGCACCTCAGCCCCAGGAGCAAGATCGGTCGTTATACCCGTCGACAGATCGTCTTCATAGAGATCCCCACCCTTGTCATAGAGCACCCTGGATCCATCCACCGATGCAGTCAGGAACTTTGCCTGTTCGGCAACGAGCACAGTAATGCTCTGGTTCTCGCGCACATACAGTGCGCCCGTGTTCAGGTCAGTCCAGAAGGCCCTTGAACCGTCAGCGGATATCGCATGCGCCTCAGATTCAGCTTCTTCGGCTGGCGGTGTGCCGAACGATGCGTTCGGTTCGGTGCTGCCATCCGGCAGGACGTTTACCAGACGCAACTGCCCTTCGACGGATTCATAGAGATTCTTCTCACCTTCACCCCCATCCACAGCATTGGGAGTCAGCGCGTCGTTCTCCTCGAAGAACTGTCTGCCCGAGCTTTCGGATTCACCCGCATAGAAGAACCTCATGGCTCCAGTGCTATTCGGCGCCCTGTTGGGAGGTGTCGTGGTGAAGAAGGGATGCAGAGACCCATCCGCACTGTCTCGCGTGTAGAGGACTTCGTACTTGTCGGGCACCCCGGCCGCCATCGGTTCAGTGGAAGCCAGAACGCTCCTAGACAGGTTGGCCGAGAAACTGGCGAACCTAGCGGTAGTGACACCCGGTGGTTGGATGTCGTGCTGGACCCAGCCCGACGGGGTGCGCACCGCCATGAACTCGTTCCCAGCACCATAGCCCTGGCTGCCGTTGCCTTCGGCTGTCGGTTCGCCGACGTAAGTGATGGCATTGCCGTCGGCAGCTCCACGAATCGGAAGATATGTGCCGATTTCATCGCCTTCTTCGGGTCCTGCGCCGAGTGGCGCATACAGTTCGATGCCTTCATTGTCTGCCGGCGTGACCATTTCATAGCCGCGATCGTCGGGAAGACCGGACTGCGCTTCCGCGAGCGTCGAGAAAGTCGTGTCAGCCCCGGGCACCGTTCCTGATTCGTTGGTCAGGCGAAAGCGAAAATGGTAGATAGTGCCAGGCTGCAAACCGGTGAGGCGCGAAGTCAACTGCACACTTTCGCTGGCGAATCCCGCACTGATAGACGGCGTGAGAGAGCCGTAAGAGCTGCTGGTCCCATATTCGACGACGAAGCTGGTTGACGATCCGCCAGCATTGACGGTTGCGCTGAGGACCGCACTATTCGCCCCAACACTCGAGAACGACTCTTCAGAGACAGTCGGCGGACCCGCCATCGCAGAGGCGCTGAAAACCCCGAGCATCGCCAGGCACAACAGCAGCAGACCGATGAGCAACCTTCTAGTAGAACGCATCAAGCCATCCCCTCCTCAGAGACACAGGAGCCCGGCACACCCGCGCCCGAGCAACAGAAAACCGACGGGTACACGCGACCCGTCGCCCGAACACGAAAAGCATTAGGCGCGCCTAGCGCGCAAGGTGATCCAGACCAAGCCCTAGGCTCGGCGAGCCGCGCAGTCCTGCCGCGGCGAGTGGGCCTAGCGGCTAGACGCCGGCTCGGCCAGAGAGAGAGAGAGAGAGAGAGACGCGTCAGCGACGCTGACGCGTCCTATTACGCCACCACTACAGGCGCAAGGACTCCCAAACACGTTATCCCCAAAAGAAACCACGCGAAAAACAACTCCCTCTCAAAAAAACGAGCAGGTTCCTCTCCCAAGGTCCCCGTCAAAACAAGTTGGTGTCGACCACAGAGACCGACCCAAAACCCGACTTTATGTTCCGCTCGCCCCGACCGAGCCACTTCACATGGGAGCGGCAAACCAGTAGACACAAGCGCTGGCGGCAACATACCATCAGCGATCCCAGCTGTCAAGTCCCCTTGAGGGTAGGCAGTCTCCGGTGAGGCCTATGAGTCAATGAGCGCTCGGTACAACTCGTTGGCGCCCAAGCCTGTCAGCTTCGCGACGGCGGTAGCGGCGGGACGGGGCTTGGCGCCGGCCTCCATCAGCGCGCGCAAGGCCGCCAGCGCCTCCCCCAGGTCGGCGCGCGCGCGCGAAGGCGCCCCTACGACAAGCACGATCTCCCCGCGCGGCGGGTTTTGCGCGTAATGAGCAACCAAATCCGCCGCCGTCCCGCGCCTCACTTCTTCGTGAAGCTTGGTCAACTCCCGGCACACCGCCGCCTCGCGTTCCGGTTCGAGGCCGACGAGGACTTCGAGTGTGGCAAGCAGCCGCCCAGGCGACTCGAAAGCCACGAGCGTGTCCGGGCCCTCCCCCAACAGCCGCTCCAAATCCCCCCGCTTGCGCGGCAAAAAACCCACGAAGCGCCACCGATCCGCAGGCAAGCCCGAGGCGACGAGCGCCGTGATCGCGCTGCTGGGCCCCGGCAGCACCTCGACGGGGAGCCCCCTCTCCAGACACGCACGCACGAGGGCATACCCGGGGTCCGATACAAGCGGCATGCCGGCGTCGGAGACCAGCACGACAACCTCCCCTCCCCCTACCCTTTCGGCCAAGGCACGCGCCCGATCCTGTTCGTTGTGCTCGTGGAAGCTGACCGTCTTGCCCGCGATCTCGTAGCGGTCGAGCAGGATCTTCGTGCGCCGCGTGTCCTCGCACGCGATCGTGTCGGCCGCGCGCAGCGCATCGAGAGCGCGCAGAGTGATGTCCCCGAGATTGCCGATCGGGGTCGGGCACACGACCAGTCGCCCTGCGCCGTCCCCGGAGAGCATCCTTGGAATATAGGTCTTAGCGGGGCCCTACGAAGCGCTGTCGCCGAGTCCGGCGATCGAGTCGTGTACTTGTTGTCCGGTGGGCGTGAGTATCCAGGCGTTGGGCTCGCCGCGGGTGGGGTCGCCGCCCCTGTTCTCGATCAGGTCGAGCTTGTGCAGGCGCGCGAGGAGCTTGGATGCTTGGCCTTGGTCGCCAATGCCGGCGCTCTGGCCGATCGTGCGGTTTGAGGAGCCGGGGTTCTCCGCGACGGAGACGAGGACTCGCATGGTGCGGTAGGTGAAGCGCATCGGTAGGTCCTGGAGGGGGTCGCTTCTGACAATGGGTCCTGTGCCGGTGGGCACGGGTGTGGGTCGTTCGATCTCCTTGCGCGCAGCGACTGGTCCGAGATAGGGGAGGACGATCATGCCCATCAAGGGACCCGCGAGTTCGAGCAGCGAACTCTCCTCGGCGCGCCCACGGCCGTGGTTCGTGCGTGTCTCGGAATCGGCGCCACCGGCGAGACGACCATGCAACACCGAGAGCAACCCTCCCACAATCGCCTCGGCGGTCAACGCGGGCGGGTCGAGCTTGGCGCTGCCCTCGGTGCGGCCCAGCTCCAATACGGACACCAGGCCGGCAATCACTTGACGGCGGCACTCCAGCGCGCTCGGACCGGCCGAGAGGCTCTCAACGATCAACAAGCGAGCCGCCGCCCTGTCGCTATCCAAGAACCCGAGCAACGCCGTCAAGCCCGATCGGACCCTCGAGCTGCCACGCACCACCGGTCCCATACGCCGGGACCACGGCCGTAGCAGCGTGCTGTAGGGCCTCGTCGAACGCGGCGAGGAAGCAGTCCTCGCGGTCATCGAAGATCTCATAGAACGTGCGCCGCGAAACACCGGAACGTCCGACTACGTGTCCGACGCTGACGTTCGCGGCGCCACGCTCAGAGACCTCCTGAACCATCGCGGTCAACAGCCGAGCCCTCTGCAACTCGGCTACCTGACCGCGACCACCCTCACTTCTTCTTGTTTGGGCTGTGAGCATTCCCTTTCCCACTCTTCTTGCTCTTCTTCTTTGCCTTCGCCTGCTTGTGCTTTGTGCAGCCCGTCACGCTGATCGGAGTGGACTGCTTGAGCACGGCGCCGTTCTGGCCGGTGAAGGCTGTCGGCATCTTCAGTTTCGTGGCACAGAGATTCCCGTTCGCCGCGAGCGCTGAATAGGGCCCCTCGGGCAATTGCAGCTCGAAGCTAGTGATCGGCACGTCCGGGACGTTGCGGAACGTGCTGCTCGTTATCCCCGCTTTCGAAATAAACGTTTCACCGTGCAGATACACAGTCACGCCATAACCCTGCAACACAACGACCAGTTCGGGGAACTTCGCACCACCATAGGACACGAAATACGCCGGACCAGTCAACTCGACCGGCAGTACCGGTGTGATCGCTGTCGCGCTACCAACCCGCGAGTCTGCAGGACAAGAAGCAGGGTTCGCTTCGAACGTGGCCGACGGGCACGCCTTCTGCAACGTCGTCAACCGCGACGGCAACTGCTTGGGCAAATCGACCTTGACCATCTTCACATTCGACTGCGAAGAGGCCTGATTGTCACCCAATGCGCCCGTGGGATACAGGATCTTCGCGTCCAAGCTCGCCCCATCCTTACGAGAGGTCTTGCCCGAGGTCGAGACCTTGAAGTTCGGCTTGAACGTCAAGCTCCGACACGAACCCACCTGGAAATGACTACTGATCGGTGCTGTGGCTCCTTGGGCGCCTGTGGCGGTGCCTGAGAAGCTGGATGGTTCGCAACCCGTCGGGTTGAACATGAACCCAGGCCTATCGATCACCGCATTGATCGTGCGTAGATCCGCGGGGACACCGTCGATGATCTGCGGCAACTCATCGGTCGTGACCGTCAACTGTGTCGTGATCGGGTTGACTTCGATCTTCGCTCTGACTATCTGTGTTTGCAGCGTGAACGGACCGACATGCAACGGCACAACAATCGACAACCCGTACGGTGCACCCTTATACCCACCCGTCAAGTAGATCGGGGCCGGTGGTTGTCCCGGTTGGGGTACGACCAACGGATACGGACCGGGACCAGCCTCAACGACGGTATGTCCGATCTGCGAAGCACTCGAACAGGTCCCTTGCGAGGCCTGCGGTTCGGGACACAACGGGACCTTGCTGATCATACCCAACAAGCCCTCGGGTGTCTTGAACTGCAACGTACCGACACGCTGCTGATCATCAGGACGCGACAACAACAACGAGAAGCTCGTGAACCCACCCGCCTGATCGGTCGTGGACCCCGCAATCATCGACGGGCCGAACGGCAACGGATTCGACGGGCACGGCGTGCCATTAGTACCAGCTGCGATCACGAACGTGCTGGAGGGAAACAGGTCTTCCACAAAGGGACTGTTCCACGGCGTGAAATCGCTTGTCGTGCTGTACGTACCGCACTGCAATGGCGTCGATAGCGCCGCCTGGGCTCCACCACTGAACGACAATTTGAAGTCGGTGAACGGCAACTCAGGCGTGTTAGCAAACGTCGTAACCAGACGGCCCGTTTTTTCATCCAAGTTCACGCTCCCGACGAGCTTCACGGACACCCCTTCGCCTTCCGCCGTCACCAGCAGCTGCAAATGCGGGGGATTGGAAGGCATCACGTATACGCCGCCCTTCAATGTTTTCTGGAGCACGGGAGTTTCGATTTCGTCGGTCCCCACCTTCGACGCATTGGAACAGCTTGCGGGACCTGAGTTTTCCCTACCTTCCGCCCTTTCGGCTTCAGTGGTCAACCCATCTTCAGTTGGGCCACACGCTCCAAGGCCCGCAGCCTGACCCGGATTGATCACTACACCTTCAGGCAACGTCACCGACGTATCCTTAATATCTGCCATCGCCAGGCTGCCCGCTTTCGTCAAGCCGTCTTGCGGCACTTTTACGTCAACCGTCAATCCAGCCGGAGTGTCCGCGGATGACGTATCCGGGGCAGCGTTTATGAAGGGACTAAGGCTCAAATGTTCACAACCAGTGAAACCTATCGGTGTTCCCGTGGGGTCATGAAGAGCGAGGCTTCCGCTTGCCGCGGGATCGCTCGCGCTCCAGCTATCTGCGGTAAAGTGTGCCATCACCGGACCTTCACACGACGTCGGCACCGTCAAAAACGGCCTAAGAGTTGCGCCGTCGGATCTAACACCACAGCGTGACGGGGGCGCTTCGTTGATAAGGCCGCACCTTTCCTGCCTATGGACTTCTTCAGCCGGTATTCCCCAAAGCGTCAAGCTGTTGGATATCGGTTTAGCCGTAAGGTTGCGGACGCTCCCCGTAATTCCATAATCCGACCCACTACGGACTTCGGCGTCGATCAAGATATTATGCCCGTTGAAGGTAAAGGCAAACTCGGCGGGAACCCCGGGAGGCGGCACCATGTTAAACACCGGGAAACGTGCCTGTAGGCCAGCGCCGACTTCTGGGGTCGGTCCCACCTCGGGGCTGTCCACTCCGACCTGGGTTGCCGGTGGGCAGCCACCTTCGATACTGGAGAGAAATTGACGTCTAGTACACTGTGGCACCGCGTGTGGATCGCCGACGATTCCCGGCGGCAAGCCGATCTTAATATCACGAAGGGCGCCGCCGGCTTGATTTTTCTCAGCCACATTGACACCGAAGTTGACCGTCAGCTCATATGGGTGGGATCCCGCCTGGGTGTCGGGGGTCCCATCAGCGTTTGTAAACCACGCGTCAAACTCGGCAATACCAAACCCGAGCGTCGAAGCGCTGATCGTCAATGGAGTAGAAGTTTCGGCGACGCCTGATGCACCACCACCATCAACTGTCACGCGATTTGCGCCTACGCCAGGCGAGCCGACTACTTTGACCGCAATCCCGATACGTCCCGTGTAACCGGAACGTATCGGTCGCTGAACGCCACCCGCCCCAGGTCCGGTCGTGCAGGTAACGACCGTTGAACCAACGCAATCCCAGACTCTCATTTGTGTGCCATGGCTTCCATACCCACCTTTTTCCTCTCTTTGTTCGCCTTCTTCTTCTTCTTCTTCGTATTCTTCTACTTCTTCGTTACTGATTTCGCCGAAGGGTGGAAGAGCGCCTGCGTGGGTCGCTTCAAGCCCCGGAGGTAGCGTATCGGTAACGGTCACATCGCCATTTGTCGACCCGGCGCCGGTGTTGTACACCTGCACCACAACGAGGCCCGTACCGCCGGGCTTGAGGTCGGTCGGATATGCGCGCGAATCTACCTCCCATCCTGGCGCGGGTTCGACCGCGGGTGCGGACGCGACGAACAGCAGCGAGACCAGCACAACGGCAATCGTCACCGACACCCTCAACGCACTTCGGTAGTCCCGAGTTTCCTTGAATGCCTGCTTGACAGAGCGCTTCCTCATGACCGTCTCCCCTTCGCTCCCGAACGCTTATTGCCGTTGGCATTACGCGCGCTCTGCTTTGCCTTGGATTTTCTCTTCTTGTGCTTTGACTTGGTTTTGTGCTTTGACTTAGTCTTGTGCTCTATCGCTTTCGCGGGTGTCGGGAAGTTCCCGACACCTTCAAATGTGGTACTCGAAGGCGTAGCGAAGATCGGCGGTGCATCTGGCACTCCCTGACAACCAGAACCTGAGCAAGACGGTGGCGATGGCGGAACATAACCGCCGACACGCAAGTCATACAGGTCGTAAAGTTCACCGCGGTCTCCCGGCACCAACGACGCTCGCGTGACAATAAATACATCGTTCCCGTTTTCGCTTGCATCGGCGAGATAGGAGTGATCTGTGCTCCACCCGCCGGAAAGAACGTACAAGCAGCCCGCACTTTCGGCGCAGCCGTTTGAATTTGGTCGCTCCCACTCGTATACGTCGAGCTCACCGTTGGTATCCTGTGGCACCAGTGGTTCTGTGCTGTCGAAAAATACGCGACTTCCGTCTGCGGTAATCCATCGCGTCAGCTGAGGCGCCGACTCTTCCAGTTTGGTTAGTGGCAAAAACCCAAGCGTGCCACCTGCTGTACATGACACACAGTGCGCCTGATTGGTATTGGCGTCGTAGACGTTAACCAGTCCCTGATAGTCCGGGTCCGCGTCGGGATTTAGCGACGCGTACACCACACTGTGGCCGTCAGGAGTGACCTCGGCCCTAGTCACCAAGGTATTGGTGATCTCTTCAGTCGTACCGTCGTGCCACAGCTTGAATTCACCTCCGCTCGTGACGTAATATACATATTCGCCGTTGTCACTCGTACCGACCACCTTTTCGACTGAGACCCCGGGCGTCAGGTCGATAGTCTGGCCATCTTCCAATTTGTACTCATATAGATCGCCATTCGTATAGAACACGGTCGAACCATCACTAGACGCTGTCTGGTACTTGCCGGTAGGCGCGATTTCGACAGTTGTTGCGCTGTTCTCGCGTACGTAGATATGGCCAGTTACAAGGTCCGTCCAGAAGATGCGCGAGCCGTCGTTGGAAATGACGCGACTAAAGGGGGCGCCACTGCCAAATGTCGCATTTACATGCGTAGTACCGTCTGGAAGGATGTTAACCAGACGCAGCTGACCAGCGACCGACTCATATAGATTGTTGACTTTTTCAAAGCTGCCGACCGCCCCGCCTTCAGCCGGGGGCCGACCTTCAGATGCGCCGGTCAGCGCGTCATTTGCTAGGAATAGAAGGTGGCTATAATCGTCCGACGCTCCGGCGAATATCAAGCTTGCTACGTTGTAAGGTCCCGCGGCTCCAAAGGCTTCGGGAGAGCGAAAGGGCGGTTCGGTCATGAATAGCGGCGTATATTTGTTAGTGGATGTGTTGTTCGAGTACAGCACGTCGTAACTACTGCCTTCCAAAGTTTCACTGGATCCGGGGGCCGTCGGGGAAAGCGGTTCCTTTGACCCGACAACGTCTATCGAGAGGTCGCTTGAGAGTCCGTCGTAGGCCGCCTGGTGCGAGTCCACCGGTGAAATGTTCGATTGGAGCCACCCACCACCCGCCAAACGAGTCCCCAAATACTCGTTTCCCTTCAGATAGCCTGCCGATTCGTTGCCGCCCATGCTCGGACCTCCGACGAAGGCGATACGATCGCCATCGGCAGACGCTTGAAACGGAAAGTAGGTCACCAAATCTGTGGCGGGACCACCTTTGATCAGCAGATAAGGCTCGTAGACTTCGCTGCCGTAGCCAGCCAGCTGGCTAACCTGTTCGTACACGCGCCCATCCGGCAACGGTTCGGCGCTTGCCACGCCGATAGGCACCAAAGCGCAGACCGAGCCGCACAGCGCGGCCGCGATCCATATGCAGAGACTGCGAACACTCATCGAAACATCCCCTCCTCGGGCAGTCGCAAGCGCGCGCCCCGTTGAAAAACACCAACACGAAGCGCGCCCACACACAGACGGCGAGACGCCACCGTGGATCGGCAAGAGTCCACCGCGGCAATACAGCCAACGGTGTAGAAAGGCCTACACGCCCGCCTAGCGCATGAGAGACCTATCCGAGCCCGAGGCTCGGCGAACCGCGCAACCCTGCCGCGGCGAGAGGACCTAGCGGCTAGACGCCGGGTCGGCCAGAGAGAGAGAGAGAGAGAGAGAGACGCGTCAGCGACGCTGACGCGTCCTATTACGCCACTGGTAGAGGCGCAAGAACTCCCAACCACGTTATCCCCAAAAGAAACCACGCGAAAAACAACTCCCTCTCAAAAAAACGAGCAGGTCCCTCTCCAAGGTCCCCGTCAAAACAAAGTTGGTGTCGACCACAGAGACCGACCCAAAACCCGACCTTATGTTCCGCTCGCCCCGACCGAGCCACTTCACATGGGAGCGGCAAACCAGTAGACACAAGCGCTGGCGGCAACATACCATCAGCGGTCCCTGCTGTCAAGTCCCCCTAGTGCTCGAGAGCGGTACGGCGGGTCCACGGGAAGTCCACCGGCGCCCGACAGATCGCTTGCAACTGCCTCCTGTGGGGGGCGAGTGCGGCAATGATAGGCCCGTGCCCCGCGACCCCGAACAGACGCCCAACTACAAGCGCTATCGCGCCACCCCCCGTATCGGCGGCCGCGGCGACGGCGACACGTTGGTGGGCGACCTTCCGCCGAAGGGCCCGCGCCGCCCCCGCCGACCGGGGGAGCCGCCGGGCGCTGGTGGCCCCGGCGACGCTAGCGGCTTTGACTGGCGCAAGCACACCAAACCCAAGCGCCTGCTCCTCTACCTGCTCGGACTGATCGTAGCCTGGGTGGCGCTGTCCCTCGCCCTCTTCCTGATCAGCGCCCACTTCGAGCGCACTCCTCCCCCATCGGACGTCGCCGCGGCGCTTAAGCCGGCGGGCTTCCCGCTCACCTCGCCCAACAACATCCTCGTGCTCGGCTCCGACCGCAGGCCCAAGGGCTCCAAGGAACCCGGCGCCAACACGTCCGGGCCGAGCCGCTCGGACACGATCATGCTGATCAGGACCGGTGGCGGGCACGCGGCACGATTGTCGATCCCGAGAGACACGATTGTCAACATTCCGGGCCACGGCCTCAACAAGATTAACGCCGCCTACGCGTACGGCGGCCCGGCCCTTTCGATCAAGGTCGTCGAAGAACTGGTTCACATCCCGATCAACCACCTGGTGGAAGTCAACTTCGAAAACTTCCCTCAATTGATCGACGCTATGGGAGGCGTGGACTACACCGGCGGCTGCATAATCGCCAACCTGGACGGAGGCTCGCGCAACGGCGGCTACACCTTGCGCCTCTCCAAAGGCACTCACCGTCTCGACGGCAAGCAAGCGCTGGCCTTGGCCCGCACCCGCGAGAACCTGTGCGCTCCCAATGAGACAGACATCCAGCGCGAGGAACACCAGCAGGCCCTCTTCAACGACATGAAGTCGCGCCTGGCATCCTTCTCCAGTTTCGTGCGCATGCCCCTGATCGCCTGGAACGCGCCCCCCGCGATCATCTCCGACATGAGCGGCACCACCTTGCTCGGCCTATTCGGGGCCTTGGCCATCAGTGGCACGCCTCCCACCCATGTGCTCAAGCCGTCGGGCAACCTCACCTTGCCCGACGGCGAAGAAGGCCTCACCGTCTCAGAAAGCGAGCGCCGCGCCGCCGCGGCCCGCTTCTTGGCGGGCTGAATCGGAAAGGCCCCCTACGCGCGCGCGTAGGTCATTGCCGTGGCACAACAACTACTTCGCGGCCGCGACAGGTTTGGACTCTGCCTTTTTCTCCGCCTTGGGGGTGGACTCGCTCTTCTTGGCATCGCCTTTCGAGCCCGAATCGCCGGATGAGGAAGAGGAGTCGGAGGACCCCGAATCGCTGGACCCGGAATCGCTGGACCCGGAATCGCTCGACCCGGAATCGCTCGAGGACGAAGTGTCCGTCGAGGCCGCGGTCTCGCGCTGACGCTTGCGCGTGCCGTAGTCGGTGTTGTAGAAGCCTTTGCCCTTGAAGTGCACAGCGGGCGCATGCAGGACGCGCTCGACCGGCACCCCGCTGTCGGGATCCACGATCAGCGGATCGTCCGAGAAAGCCTGCTGAATCTCGAAGGTGGTGCCGTCGGGCCGCTTGTACTCATAGATAGGCATGAACGTGGATTATAAGGCGAGGTCGATTTGTCAGGCCGAGACTGCCGCGCGCGCAGAAAGCGCTAATCGGCGAGCAGCGAACGAGCGCACTCGATGCCGGCCTGGATCGAGGCGCTGAAGTCGCGCTCGGGCTCGGCGATCATGCGCAACGCGAAGCCGTCGCCGATCGAGAAGAGGATGTCGGCGACCGCCTCGGGCTCGGCGTGCAGGCGCAGGACGCCGTCCTCCTGGGCGGCGGCCAGGACGCTGGCCAGGCGCTCGCGCGTGAGGCTCACCAAGCGGGCGTACTCGACGGCGATGTCGGCGTTGCGACGCGAAAGCGTGAACAGCTCGAACACGAGCGTCACGAAGTCGGGGTCCTCGTGGATCGTCTCCTGCAGGTTCTGGGCCAAGAGGGCCACGAAGTCGTCGGCTGTCTGGGCGCCCGCGAGCTGTCGCTCGAGCACTTCGATGCGCTGGTCGCAGTCGCGCCGGGCGGCCTCGACCAGGAGCTGCTCCTTGGTCCCGAAGTAGTAGTGGAGCAGGCCGCGCGAGACGCCGGCCTCGCGCGAGACGTGGTCGAAGGTCGAGCCGGCCACGCCGCGACGTGCGACTGAGTGACGCATCGCCTCGACTATGCGCTGGGCCTTCTCGCCCGACAAGGCCCTGCCCGCCGGCGTGTCGGCGGCGCCCGCGGGTTTAGCCGCCGCGGCCGCCGCGCGCGTCGTGTCGGTTGCGGCGCTCACGCGGCGGGAGCGCTCTCCGGCGTGGGCGCCTCCTGGGCGGGCATCGTAGTCGAGCTGTAGTCGAATTCCTCCTCGGCGCCAAACAGGAGGTCGAGCACCTTGGAGCGCAGATCCTCGCTCAAGGCCAAGGCCAAGACGGCGCCGACAGCGGCCAGCAGGACCAGGCGCCCGAAGCCGCCTTTGCGTTTGGGCTTGGGAGCCGGCTCGCGGATCGCGTAGGACGCGTCGCGCAGAGCGGTGGCCGCTTCGGCCAGCTCTTTCTGGAGCTTGCGATCCTCCAACAGGGCCTTGCCCGCCGGCTTGCCGTTGCTGACACGCCCGTAGGCGCTACGCGCAGAGCCGTAGGCCGCGAGCAGGTTCGCCCGCAATTGCTCGTCTTCGATCAAGCGTTTGATGTACTCGCTGGAGCGCACCGCCTCGCTCGCCTTGCCAATCCTGTCTTTTGCCGCCATGGAAGCACCGCCTCTGAGGGAAAGCTTTGTCGATGATGTCCAATATACCCCCGATGATCGGCTCCACACCTACCCGCCAGGGCGCTTGGAGATTGCTCGATCGCCGCACCGCATGCGCCGGGAGTGGACCAAGCCCCCTCGAGGGGACCCATCACACCCGTCGAGACTCGACCTAGGGTGGCCAGCTTTCAGGCTACGGCCGCTTTCCTGGGTGGGCTTTTGATTGTGGGCGCGCTGGCCTCGGGCCTGGCTCAGCGCTCTTTCCTGTCGCTGGCCGCGCTGTTCGTGATCGCCGGTTTCATAGTCGGAGACGGGGGCTTTGGATGGGTCAGCTTCAAAGCCCAGTCGGGCTTTGTCGAGGACTTGGCGTTCGTGGCCTTGATCGTGATCCTGTTCAGGGACGGCCTGGAGGTCGAGGGCGAGATGCTGCAGAAGGCCTGGCACCTGCCCCTGCGCAAGCTGGCGATTGCGATGCCGATCACCGCCGGGATCGTGGCCTGTGCGGCGCACCTGATGGTGGGGCTGACCTGGACCGAGTCGCTGTTGCTGGGCGCCCTGCTCTCACCGACCGACCCGATCTTGACTTCCAGCATCGTCACCAATCCGAGGGTGCCCCGCTTGATCAGGCACTCGCTCAACCTGGAGTCAGGGCTCAACGATGGCCTCGCCCTACCGGCGGTGCTCACCTTCTTGGCCGCCCTGTCCAGCGAATCACAGAATTTCGTGTGGTGGCACTTCGTGCTGCAGGACGTGGGGCTCGGATTTCTCTTTGGCCTGGCGCTCGGCTGGTGCGCATCCATGTTGATGCCTCGCGAGAGCAAGCGTCCGCTGACACATCCGATCCCCTCCCACCAGAAGTCCTTGTACGCCTTGGGGGTTGCTTTCGCGACTTACGGGATCACGGTGCTCTCACCTCGCGGCAACGGCTTCATTGCGGTGTTCGTGGCGGCAATCGTGCTCGGTGTGCGCAGACCCGATCTGCGCAAGCACTTCGAGCAGCGGGCGGACGAGATCGTTGAGATCGTCAAGTTGGGGATATTCGTGGTGTTCGGCGCCCTACTCACATTCGACGCCTTGGAGAGCAGCGGCTGGGCGGCACTCGGCGTGGTGGCCGTCACATTCTTGGTCGCTCGGCCAGTGGCGGTTTGGATTGCGCTGATGGGAACCGACACCGACGCCCAGACACGTCTGTTCATGGGTTGGTTCGGGCCCAAGGGGATTGCCACGATGACCTTCTCCCTGCTTGTGCTCGACCAGCACATTGCGGCCGGCGCGCAGATCTTCGACCTGACCGCCCTGGTCGTGCTGTGCTCGATCATCGTGCACGGCCTTACCGACACCCCCGGCGCGCACTGGATCGCCAGGCACGCCGAAAAAACCACTCAGCCCTAGGCGTGCAACGCCGCCTGTTCCTGGGCGGAGGGGAACGCCCAGGCGGCACGAGAGCGGCGCTCTTGGCGAAACACGAAGCGCATCTGCTGAGGCGGCGCGAGCTTGGCCTCGGCGGGCCGGAAGGTGGCGCAGGGCTCGGCCAAATCCAAGGCACAAAGCAGATTGCGATGGAAAAAACATTCCTCGCAGGTGACCTTGCGGGTGGCTCGCTTGCTCTGCTTCGTCACTGACTCCCCTTTGCTTCGTGGCTCGACTCGACGGAGGCAGGATCAAAGCACTGGGGGAGTCCACCCTCAAGGGGCGTCGAAGAGCCGACCCCGCAAATCGCAAGGAAAACCGTTCGTATGCCGCAAATAGCCAGAAACGAACCCTGATGTTGTGTTCTGCTCGCGATCGACCGCCCATTTTGGGCTGTTTTTCGCCTTCGACACCGGTTCTCGGAGTAGGCGTCATGATGGGAGCAATGCGCATCCTGCTGACCGGGATCAGCGGCTTCGCCGGCTCGGCGCTGCTGCCACGTCTACTCGAAGAGGGCCACGAGGTGCGTGCACTGGCCAGGGACCGCGGTCGCGTGGAACGGACGCTCGACGCGATGGCCTCCCCGGTACGCGGAGCCATCAGCCTGGAGGATTTCGAGCTGACGATCGGCGACACGCTCAGCGGGAACGGGATGCTCGGGGCGCTGCGGGGCGTGGAGGTCGCCTACTACCTAATCCATTCGATGGAGCCCTCGCCGAGCGGCCCAGACGGCGACTCGTTCCCTGCCCGCGAGCGTGCCTCGGCGCAAACGTTCGCGCATGCGGCTCGTACGGCGGGCGTGCGCAGGATCGTCTACCTAGGCGGCCCCCTCCCCGGTGGCTCCCCACCCGATAGTCCCCTTCAAGGCGACTCCCTCCCCAAGTTCCCTCAATCTGGGGCCCTCCCCGAGTCCGGTCATATTTCCCCACATCTATCCAGTCGCAACGCCGTGGAGCGCATCCTGCTCGAGTCGGTTCCCGATTCGGTGGCCCTCAGAGCCTCAATCGTGGTCGGCGCCCGGTCTCGCTCGTTTCGCTTTTTGGTGAGGCTTGTCGAGCGTCTGCCTGTCTTGGCCCTACCGACTTGGCGGCGTTTTCGCAGCAAGCCGATCGACGAGCGTGACATCGTGGAGATGCTGGCCGCCTGCGCTTCTGTGGAGGCCGTTGGCGGACGCTCGCTCGACGCTGGCGGAGCGGAGATATTGACCTATGGCGAGATCGTGGAACGCATCGCCGACTTGATGATGCTTGCTCGTCCCAGCGTCGGGATCGGACTGACAGTCACGCCGATTGCCGCGCGTTTGGCCGCCGTAATCGCCGACGAGCGACCCGAGCTGGTGCTTCCTTTGATGGAAAGCCTGACCGGAGACCTGCTGCCCCGAGGCGATGACCCGGCGGACCTGCTCGCAGTGGATTTGCACTCATTCGACTCGGCCGTCGAACACGCTTTGGGTGAGTGGGAGAGAAGCGAGGAACTCGCCGCACGATGAGCACAGTTACCGCCTCTATCGAGATCGCGGCCCCGCCACATGAGGTGTGGGAGACCGTGATGAACCCAGCGCGCTTGGGCGATTGGGTCACTATTCACCGCAACCTGCGCCACATCGACGAAGGCACCGTACGAGTGGGCTATCGCATGGACCAGCAAATACACCTGAGAGGAGTCAGCGTCGACGTTCATTGGACTCTGGTGGAGTGCGTACCCGGCGAGCACGCCGTGTGGAAGGGACGCGGCCCGGCCCGCTCGCGCGCACGCACCGAGTACACGCTGAGCCCGGCTTCCAATGGTTCCACGCGCTTTGACTACCGTAACGAGTTCCATGCCCCGCTCGGCCCGCTCGGAGCGCTTGCAAGTCGCGCTTTGGTCGGAGGCATGCCCGAGCGCGAGGCCACGCACACGCTCGAGCGCCTACGCGCCTTGATGGAGGGATAAGACCTACCCCGATTATTCCTGGTAAATCGGTTGCAGAACGCGCCGATGCGCACGGACGATCCGGAGAATTGTGTAGAGTGAAGCTCAATAGACCGTGCAGCTCGACCTTCGGGTTTGCATTCACTCCCAGTGAACAGGACACAAATCGTGACTGACTTCCTTGACGAGAAGCGCCAAGAGATCAACGAGCGACTGGCGGAGCTCAAGCCGCTGATCGACGAGTACAACCGCCTGGAGGCGGCATCTACGGCGCTAGCAGGTGTCCGTGGAACCGCGCCGGCTTCCAGGACAGCCGCCGCCGCTCCCGCCGCGCCCGCCAGGCGTGGACCGGGCCGCCCGCGCGGCTCGAAGACCACGACCGGCAAGCGCCGTGGACGCCCCCCGGGGAGCAAGAACGCAAAGAAGACAACCGCTGCAGCGCCGGCCGCCGAGGCAACCAGCACCGCCGCCGCGACACCCCGTCGCCGCGCGGGACGGCGTAAGGGCAGTGGCACGCGTGCCGCCCAGGCTCTGCAGTACGTGACCGGCCAGCCCGGTATCACCATCCCTGAGTTGGCCGCCAAGATGGGGATCAAGCAGAACTATCTGTATCGCGTGCTCCCCGGCCTGGAGCAGGAAAAGAAGATAAAGAAGCAGGGCCGAGGCTGGCACCCCCAGTCCTAGTCTCGTCGTCCCTGGCGGCGTCCTCAGTCGCTTGTGCGCAGAAGCACACGGCGCTCCCTGCGTCCTTGCCAGGAACGACGATCCGTCGGACTGGTAGCGATTTGACAAACGGCCGGGTTCGCGCGAGCGACCCGGCCGTTTTTCGTTAAGGAGTAGAGGCGCGCCTTGCTGTCGTGTTCGTGCAAGGCGCGCCGAGGTGCTTCTTAGATGAGGCCTTGGCTTTGAACGGTGGAGCGCTCGTCGCTTAGCTCGCCGACCGAGGCGTCGATCTTGGAGCGGGAGAAATCGTCCAGCTCGAGACCTTGCACGATCGACCACTCACCGCCCGAGCAGGTGCAAGGGAAGCCGCTGATCAAGCCCTCGGGCACGCCGTAGGAGCCGTCTGAGACGACGCCCATCGAGACCCAATCGCTAGTGCCGGCTACCCAGTCGTGGACGTGGTCAATTGCCGCGCTGGCGGCCGATGCGGCGGAGGAGGCGCCGCGCGCCTCGATGATCGCGGCTCCACGCTTACCGACATTCGGGAGGAAGTCGTTTTCGATCCAAGCCTGGTCATCGACCACCTTGGCGGCCTGCTCACCTTTGACCTCTGCGTGGAACAGGTCGGGATACATGGTCGGCGAATGGTTGCCCCAGACACCCATCTTGCTCACATCGGTAACGGGTGCGGCGACCTTGTTGGCCAGCTGTGCGATCGCGCGGTTGTGGTCGAGGCGCATCATCGAAGTGAAACGCTCGCCCGGGATGTCGGGCGCATTGTTCATGGCAATCAAGCAGTTGGTGTTGGCGGGGTTGCCGACTACCAGAATCTTCACGTCAGAGGCAGCCTGATCGTTGAGGGCTTTGCCTTGGCCGGTGAAGATCTTGCCGTTCTCCGACAGCAGCTCGGCGCGCTCCATGCCCTTCGTGCGCGGGCGCGAGCCGACGAGCAGGGCGATGTTCACACCGTCGAAGGCATCCTCGGGGTTGTCATGCAGGTCGAGACCGGCGAGCAGGGGAAAAGCGCAGTCGACGATCTCCATTGCCACTCCCTCCAAGGCACCCATCGCCGGCGGGATCTCCAACAGGCGTAGGTCAACTGGCTGGTCGGGGCCAAGCATCTGACCGCTAGCGATACGGAACACGAGGCTGTAGCCGATCTGGCCGGCGGCTCCGGTGACGGTGACTCGTACGGGATTGCTCACTTATTCTCAGCTCCTAGGTGGGGTGATTTTGGTTCAGGTGGTTTGCGGAGGTTCAGGCCATCGCCCGTTGCAGGTTCTGGTCGATCGAGGCGAGAAACTCTTGGGTGGTCTGCCACGCCTGATCGGGACCGACCAGGAGCGCCAAATCCTTGGTCATCGCGCCTTCTTCCACGGTCTCGATGCATACCCGCTCAAGCGTCTGTGCGAACTCGCTGACTTCGGGTGTGGAGTCCATGCGTCCGCGCGCCCCCAAGGCGCGCGTCCAAGCGAAGATGGAGGCGATCGGGTTGGTGGAGGTCGGCTTGCCCTCTTGGTGCATCCGGTAATGGCGGGTCACCGTGCCGTGGGCAGCCTCCGCCTCGACCGTCTTGCCATCGGCGCTCATCAGCACGCTCGTCATCAAGCCGAGCGAGCCGAAGCCTTGGGCGACGGTGTCGGATTGGACGTCGCCGTCGTAGTTCTTGCACGCCCATACATAGCCGCCTTCCCACTTCAAAGATGCGGCCACCATGTCATCGATCAAACGATGTTCATAGGAGATCCCGGCGGCCTCGAAATCGTTCTTGAACTCGGTCTCGTAGATCTCCTGGAATAGGTCCTTGAAACGACCGTCGTAGCGCTTGAGGATTGTGTTCTTGGTCGACAGGTACACCGGATAGCCACGGTCCAAGCCGTAGCGCATAGAGGCCCTGGCGAAATCCCGAATCGAGGCGTCGAGGTTGTACATCGCCATCGCGATGCCCCCGCCGGGAAAGTCGTACACGTCAAGCTCGATCGGCTGGGTGGGTGGGTCCCCATTCTTAGGCGTGAACGTGAGCACGAGCTTGCCTGGGCCTGGCACCACCATGTCGGTGGCTCGATACTGATCGCCAAAGGCATGGCGGCCAATCACGATCGGCTTGGTCCAACCCGGTACCAGGCGAGGGATGTTGGAGATAACGATCGGCTCCCTGAAGATGACACCACCGAGTATGTTGCGAATGGTGCCGTTGGGCGAGCGGTACATTTCTTTCAGGCCGAACTCCTCCACGCGTGCCTCATCGGGGGTGATCGTGGCGCACTTCACCCCCACCCCGTATTGCTTGATCGCCTCCGCCGCTTGCACGGTGATCGCGTCCTCGGTCGCGTCGCGCGACTCGATCGAGAGGTCGTAGTACTTCAGGTCGACGTCCAGATAGGGCAGGATCAACTGCTCCTTGATGAACGACCAGATGATCCGCGTCATCTCGTCGCCGTCGAGCTCTACGACAGGGTTTTGCACCTTGATCTTGGCCATGGGCGGTCCTTCGGCTGGAAGCGGTTTGGGCGGGGCGGGCGATGCTATCGCGGCGAGGTAACCTGTCGTGTTGATGGCCACCGTCTCACAACAAGATCCCTGGCGCACGCACACCGTCGCCAACCAGCCGCCGCCGCTTGAAGGCGTGGACGTGTTCGCGAGCAACCTGCCTCTCCTGGAGGCCACCCGGCGCGAGGGCGCCGGTTGGGTGACCGAGCGGGCCTCGAACTTGGGCAAGCTGGTGGGTGGCGAGCCGCAGCAGGTGTGGGGCAAGCAGGCCAACGAGAACAAGCCTGTCCTGAAGACCCATGACCGCTACGGCAACAGGATCGACGAGGTCGAGTTCCATCCCGCTTGGCACAAGCTGATGAAGATGGGGGTCGAGCACGAGCTGCACTCGCTGCCTTGGACCAGCTCAGAGCCGGCGCCGCAAGCGGCCCGCGCGGCTTTGTATATGACAGCGATGCAGGCCGAGGCGGGCTTTGCCTGTCCGATCACGATGACCTTTGCAGTCCTACCCGCTTTGCGCGCCCAGCCCGAGCTTCTCGCCGAGTGGGGACCGCTGGTGACCGCGACCACATATGACCCTCGCCTGATCCGGGCAAGCGAGAAGGGCTCGGCGATCGCGGGCATGGCCATGACCGAGAAGCAGGGCGGCTCGGACGTGAAAGCCAACACCACGCTCGCGCGTCCCCTAAACGGCGGTGGGCCGGGCGCGGAGTACGAATTGATCGGCCACAAGTGGTTCTGCTCGGCACCCATGTCCGACCTGTTCCTGGTGCTTGCTCAAGCCGAGTCCGCAAGCGGCGAGCCAGAGGGCATCTCTTGCTTTCTGTTGCCGCGCATCCTGCCTGACGGGAGCCGCAACGCATTTCACTTGCAGCGATTGAAGGACAAGCTTGGCAACCACTCCAACGCCTCCTCGGAGGTCGAATTCCATGGCGCGATCGCCCGCATGGTTGGCGAGCCGGGCAGGGGCGTGCCCACGATCATCGAGATGGTCGGCCACACACGTCTCGATTGTGTGATCGGCGGGGCTGCCGGCATGCGGGCCGGGGTCGTTCAGGCTACTTGGCACACGGCCCATCGCTCGGCCTTCGGCAAGCTGTTGATCGACCAGCCTTTGATGCGCAACGTGCTGGCGGATCTGTGCATCGAGTCGGAGGCGGCGACCGCGCTTGCGATGCGCTTGGCTCGGGCCTACGACGAGGCCGGCGCTGAGATATCGCCGGGGCGGGCGGGATCCGGATCAGGCGAGGACGAGCTGAGCGACGCCCACTTGTTCAAGCGCTTGGCCACTGCGGTTGGCAAGTACTGGGTGTGCAAGCGCGCCCCCAACCACGCTTTTGAGTGCTTGGAGTGCTTCGGCGGCAACGGCTATGTCGAGGAGTCGGGCATGCCGCGGCTTTACCGCGAGGCGCCGCTTGCTTCGATCTGGGAGGGCTCGGGCAATGTGATGAGCCTTGACGTGCTGCGAGCCATGGTCAAGAGCCCGCGCTCGTTGGAGGTGTTCATGCACGAGGTCAAGCAGGCCGAGGGGGCCGACGCTCGCCTGGACGCTCACGTGAAGAAGCTGGAAGGCCAGTTCACCGACCCGATGACCTTGGAGTCACGCGCGCGCCGGGTCGTGGAGAGCATGGCGCTCGCGCTACAGGGATCTTTGCTCGTGCGCCACGGAGACCCTGCAGTTGCTGACGCTTTCTGTGCTTCCCGCCTGGGTGGAGATGGCGGCCTGGAGTACGGCACTTTGCCCGCGGGCGCGGACTTCGGGGCGATCGTGGAGCGCAACCGCCCGCAGGTCTGAGCGTTCACACAGCCTAAGATCAATTCATGGCCATGAGAGCACCGATGCGCACCCGCGGCTCCATCCAGCTGGCGCGCATCTTCGGCATCAGGATCGGCGTCAGCATGAGCTGGTTCTTCGTGCTGCTGTTCTTGATCATCCTCCTCTCCCAATATTTCCACCAAATCCTGGGTGGGTCCAACAGCACCGCCTACGCGATCGCAGTGGCGGGCTCGCTCGGTTACTTCGGTTCGCTGATTCTGCACGAGCTGGGGCACGCCCTGGTCTCGCGCCGCCTAGGCATTCCAATTCTGGGGATCGATTTGTGGTTCTTCGGCGGCATGGCCAAGCAGGCGCGCGAACCGGAAACGGCCGGCGAGGAATTCAAGGTCGCGGCTGCTGGGCCCGCGGTGACACTCGCACTGGTCGTGATCTGCGCCGTGGGAATCACGATCGCCGCGGCCGGCAGCGACTTCACCGAAGCCGCCCTTACCCGCGAAGGAGCGACCACCACTCCGCTGTTGGGCTTGCTCGGGTGGCTGCTGTTCATCAACATGTTGCTGCTCCTGTTCAACCTGGTCCCCGCCTTCCCGCTCGACGGCGGTCGGATCGCCCGTGCGGTGATCTGGTGGCGCACAGGGGACCGCAACCGGGGCACACGGATCACGGGCCGCGCCGGCCAAGGCTTCGCCATCCTGCTCGGCATAGCCGGCCTCGCGCTATTTGTGGACGGCAGCCTCAGCGGCCTGTTCACGATGGTGCTCGGCCTGATCCTTTACCAAGCCTCCGGCGGCGCAGTCCTGCAGGGCGCCTTGGGGCAGCGCATCCAAAGCGTCAGGGTGTCGGACATCATGGACCGCGAGCCGCCCACGATCCCGGCCGAGCTGAACGTGCTCGACGCCCAAGAACAGTTCTTCCAGCACTACAGGCGACCTTGGTTTGCGGTCGTCGATCACGCCCGCCACTTCCTGGGCGTGGTCCGCTCCGAGCGAATCGACGCGGAGATCGCGGCCGGGCGCCCGGCCTTGGAGGTGGGCGACGTGCTCGAGCAGGACCTGGCCGTGGGCATCGACGAGCACGAGCCCCTGGAGGAGCTGCTCAAGAGCGAGGGCTTGGGGCGTCTCGGCGGCATGGTCGCCGTCGACGCCGACGGGATTCTGCGGGGAGAGGTAACGGTGGCCCAGATCCGCCAAGCGCTCAGTCCGGCCGGGGGTTCCTAGGCCCGGCTCGGCGCGGCCGAGGGCGCTCGTCACAGACGGTGGCGCAGACGGCCGCAGGCCGGCGAGCCGGGCCCCTCGTTTTTGAAATAGAGTCTCGCCCGACACCTCCTTCTCTCCGACGATCCAGGGAGCCATGCCAGCACACGACGTATTGATCATCGGCGCGGGCCTCGCCGGCCAGCGCGCCGCCCTCGCCGCCGCACAAGCCGGCTCGAGCGTCGCGATCGTGAGCAAGGTGCACCCTGTTCGCTCGCACTCGGTCGCCGCCGCCGGAGGCATCAACGCCGCCATCAACGTGGCCGACGACTGGAAATCGCACGCCTACGACACTGTCAAGGGATCAGATTTCCTGGGCGACCAGGACGCGATCGAGATCATGTGCTCGGAGGCCCCCCACGAGGTCATGCACCTGGAGCACATGGGCGTCACTTTCCACCGCAACGACGCCGGCGAACTGGACCTGAGGGCTTTCGGTGGCGCCTCGATGAAGCGCACCGCCTACGTCGCCGACATCACCGGTCAGGCGATCTTGCATGTGCTCTACGAGCAGCTGATGAAGCACCACGAACAGATCGAACGCTATGAGGAGTGGTTCGTCACCTCCCTCTTGCAGGACGACTCAGGACGCTGCTGCGGCGTGATCGCCCGCGATGTGCGCTCCGGTCGCATGGAGGTGCTCAAAGCCAAGAACGTGATCCTCGCAAGCGGCGGCGCCGGTCAGGTGTACAGCCCCACGACCAACGCTCTGATCGTGACCGGCGACGGCATCGCCCAGGCCTACAGGATCGGCGCGCCGCTGATGGACATGGAGATGGTCCAGTACCACCCCACGACCCTGGTCGAGAACGGCCTGCTCATCACCGAGGGCGCGCGCGGCGAGGGTGCCACCCTGCTCAACTCCGAGGGCGAGCGCTTCATGGAGAAGTACGCCCCCAACAAGATGGAGCTGGCCTCGCGCGACGTGGTCTCAAGGGCCGAGCAGACCGAGATCCTCGAGGGGCGTGGCGTGGGCGCCAACAAAGACGGGATCTACCTTGACATTACGAAGGTCCCGCGCAAGCGCACTTTGGAGGCCTTGCGCGAGATCGTGAACATCGGCAAGGACTTCGCCGGCGTCGACATCACGCGCGAGCCGATCATGATCAGGCCTGGGCAGCACTACATCATGGGCGGCGTCAAGACCGACATCAATGGCGCCACTTCCGTCGAGGGCCTGTATGCGGCCGGCGAGGTCGCCTGCGTGTCGGTGCATGGAGGCAACCGGCTCGGCGCCAACTCGCTCTTGGACACCCTGATCTTCGGTCGGCGCGCAGGCGAACACGCCGCCGCTAGGGCAGCCGCGATGGCAATGCCCGAAACCGGAGACGCGCAGCGGCGTGAGGACATCGCCATGATCGACGCAATCGTCGCCCGCCCGCGTGAGGGCAGACGCGTCTCGGAGATTAAGCAGGAGCTGGGCGAGACGATGAACCAGTACGTCGCCGTCTACCGCGACCAGGAGGGCCTCGAGAAGGCCCACGAGGTGGTCAAGCGCCTCAAGGAGGAGTCCGAGAGCGCCTACATCGACGACAAAGGCACCGTCTTTAACCAGGACGTGCTCGGAGCCATCGAGCTGGGCTACATGCTCGACTGCGCCGAGGCGATCGTCGTGGGCGCGATCGAGCGCAAGGAGTCAAGAGGCGCCCAGTTCAGGACCGACTTCCCCGAGCGCAACGACGACGAGTGGCTCAAGCACATCGACATCAGCCTCAATGGAGATGGTCCGGGTGTGAGCTATTCCGATGTAACGATCACCCAGTGGCAACCGGAGGAGCGGAAATACTAGACATGCACGAACCTCTTCCCCCCAAAAAAACGCCGCACGAGCGTAAGCCAAGCTAGGAGCACATCCGATGGCCGAGACTCACAGACCTCCTGAGAAGTTCACTTTGCGGATGCGCCGCTACGACCCTGAGTCGGGCGAGGCGCCTTATTGGGACGAGCACACGATCGAGCTTGAGCCCCACCGCTCCGTCCTCGAGGGAATCCTGCAGGCCAAGGCCAAGTTCGACGGCTCGATCGGCATCCGCTGCTCTTGCCGGGCGGCGATCTGCGGCTCCTGCGGTGTGCGCATCAACGGCGAACCCGGCCTCGCCTGCCACACCCACTTGGACCACGCCAAGGCACAGTCCAAGGACGGTGTAATCGAGGTCGAGCCGATGGGCAACATGCCCGTGATCAAGGACATGATCGTGGACATGGACGCGGTTCACTGGAAGAAGGTCCAGCGTGTCACGCCTTGGCTCATCAACGAGGGTCCCCAGCCCGAGCGCGAGCACATCGTGCCGAGGGAGTCGATGGTGGACATCACCCAGACGATGGCCTGCATCCAGTGCGGCGCCTGCGTGAGCGACTGCTTGGCGATGGAGGTTGATCCCGGCTTCATCGGCCCGGCCGCTTTGGCCAAGGCCTACCGCTTCGTGGGCGACCCACGCGATGAGGAACAGCGCGAGCGCCTGCTCGACCTCTCCGAAGACCCCCAAGGGATCTACGACTGCACGCACTGCTTTAAGTGCGTGGAGGCCTGCCCCAAGGACGTCAACCCGATGGGCCAGATTATGAGGCTGCGACGCATCGCTGGCAACGACCAGCACATCGTCGACCAGAACAATGGAGAGCGCCATGAGCAAGCGTTTGTGTCCTTGATCAAAGACCAAGGACTTCTTCACGAGGCCGAACTGCTGCCGCGCTCCTATGGAGGCAATTCGTGGTTTGGCAAGTTTCACCCTGCCGCGGGCAAGGAGCTACTCAGCTCCCTGCCCGTTGCGTTCTATGGCTTCATGCGTCGCAAGATGACCCTCAAGATCGCCCTGTTCGGCCACAAGATCCCTGCCCAGGACCTCAAGGCGGTGCAGCGGATCTACGAGAAGGTCGAGAGCAAGCCCGAGCGCTACGAGCTGAACTTGTACATCTCGGGCGAGGACGAAGAGGAGCAGACGCCGGTTGGTGTCGGCGAGTCGTCCTCGGGCATGAGCGAGGCAAGCGCATGACCGCGCGCCGAACGGTCCGAGCACCCGAAGGGAGCAACAGATGAAGGTCGCCTACTGGCCCGGCTGCGTCGGCAGGGGCTTCACTCCCGAGCTGCACGGCTCGATGGCAAGAGTCGCACCGCTGCTCGACATCGAGCTGGTCCAGCTCGACCGGGCCAGTTGCTGCGGAGCGGGCGTGATCGCCGAGCATAACCAGGAGCTGGCCGACACTTTGAACGCGCGCACTTTCGCCTTGGCGCAGCAGGTACCGGGAGCGGAGCTGATGATGAACATCTGCTCCACCTGCCAAGGCGCCCAAGGCGAGTGTCAAGAGCGTTTGGACTCAAGCGCCGAGTACAGGGCCCACGTCAACTCTACGCTCGCAGACGAGGGTCTCAGCTACGAGAAGGGCCTCACCAACAAGAATTTTCTCTGGCTCCTGGTCGAGGAGATCGGCTTGGAGAAGCTCACCTCGATGGTCAAGCGGCCTTTGACCAACCTCAAAGTGGGCCCCTTCTATGGCTGCTACATCGTGCGACCCCGCGCGCGCCTAGGGATCGATGACGAGCACCCCCGCGACCATTACCTCGAGCAGCTGATCGAGGCCTTGGGCGGCACCGTGATCGAGTACGCCGGTATGCGCAAGTGCTGTGGCTTTCCGATCATCACCATGAACAAGGAAGCCTCGCTCAAGCAGGCCGGCCGCCACCTCGGAGATGCCGTAGACGCCGAGGCCGACTGCCTGGTGACCCCATGTCCCCTGTGCCACCTGAACCTGGACATGCAGCAACCGCTCGCCCAGAAAGTAGTCGGCAGGGAGTTGAACATGCCGGTCCTCCACCTGCCTCAGCTGGTGGGCTTGGCTTTGGGCCTGGAACCGAAGGAGCTGGGCCTCTCGCGCCACGTCGTGCGGCCCACTTCGGTAATCGACTGGTCAACCTCAGTCGTCGGCGCCGCGGCATAGAGCGGCCCTTGCGGACGCCCCGGTCGGCCGGTCCCGTCCGCTGCCCCAGCGCATAGGCTGCACCGGTGCGCATCCTCACTGTCGTCGGCAACCGCCCTCAATTCATCAAGGCAGCCGCGGTCTCCGGTCCTCTCAGGGCCGAGCACGAAGAGCTGTTGGTGCACACCGGCCAGCACTACGACGAGCAGCTCTCGACCGTCTTCTTCAAGGAGCTGGGCTTGGCTCGTCCCGACCGCGAACTGGATATCGGTGGCGGCTCGAACACTTCCCAGACCGCGCGCATGCTGGCGGCTTTGGAGCCCCTCCTGTTAGAGACCGAGCCCGACGCGGTGCTCGTCTACGGCGACACCAACTCCACGCTCGCAGGCGCTTTGACTGGCGCCCAGCAGCAATTGCCGGTCATCCACATCGAGGCAGGGATGCGCTCATTCGACCGCTCGATGCCCGAGGAGCTCAACCGCGTGCTGTGCGACCACATGAGCTCTCTGCTCTTGTGCGCGTCTGAGACAGCAGCTGAGAATCTGCGCAAAGAGGCGGTCGACGGCAAGATCGAGGTGGTGGGCGACGTGATGGTCGATGTCGCCCTGAAGTGGCAGGCCTTGGCGCCGCCGAGAACCGAGATACCGGCCAAGTACGAAGTGAAACCAGGCGAGTACCTCCTACTCACCGCCCACCGTGCCGGCAATGTGGATGATCCGGGGCGCTTGCGCGCCCTGATGCGGATCGTCGCCGAACTGCCCAAGCCTGTCGTCTTTCCGGTACACCCTCGCACCAAGGCACGCCTGGTCGAGGCTGGCCTGTGGGAGCAACTGGAGGCGATCCGCGGCGTGCACTTGACCGAGCCTCTGGGTTATTTGGAGTTCGGCGCCTTGGTGCGAGGAGCCCGCGCCGTCCTGACCGACTCGGGTGGGGTCCAGAAGGAGGCCTACTTGGCAGGCGTCCCCTGCGTCACCTTGAGGTCCTCCACCGAGTGGGTGGAGACCTTGGATGGCGGCTGGAACACGCTCACCGATCTCGACGTGGAGCGAGTGCTCGAGACTTTGGAGCAACCGTTGCCCCGCGAGCGCCCGCCTCTATATGGCGAAGGCAAAGCGGCTGAGCACTGCGTCCAAGCAATCGGGGCCTTGTGAGCGAGGAGCCCGATACACCCATCCCCGACGAGCCGAAGATCACCCCTGACGGAGCGGCCGTACGCATCGGCGTCGTCGGCCTTGGCTACTGGGGGCCCAACCTGGCTCGCAACTTCGATGCGATCGAAGGATGCGACTTGGCCTGGCTGTGCGACGCCTCCGAGCCAGCGCGCACAAAGCTGGCGAGCGCATTCCCGGGCGTGCGCGCAACAGCGGACCTCGACGACCTGCTTGCGGACCCAGATCTCGACGCGGTGGTGCTGGCCACGCCGGTGCCAACCCACGCCGACCTGGCAGTACGGGTGCTCCAGTCCGGCAAGCACTGCTTCGTTGAGAAGCCGCTGGCCACCACCGTCCTTGACGCCCAAAGGGCGGTTGACGCCGCCGATGCGAGCGGGCGCATCCTGATGGTGGGACACCTGCTCGAGTACCACCCGGCCGTAACCCGGCTGAAGGAGCTAGTCGACGAAGACGAGCTGGGATCGCTTTATTACATCTACGGCAACCGCGTCAACCTGGGCCAGCTCAGGGCCGAGGAGAATGCCCTCTGGAGCCTCGGCGCCCACGACGTCTCGGTCGTGTTGCACCTGATCGACGAAGAGCCCATCGAGTGCTCGGCCCACGGGAAATCGTATGTGAGGGGGGGAGTGGAGGACGTGGTCTTCTGCTACCTGCGCTTCCCCTCCGGGCGTGTCGCTCACCTGCACCTCTCCTGGCTTGATCCCCACAAGGAAAGGCGCATCACAGTGGTCGGCGCCAAGCGCATGGCCACCTTCGACGACATGCTGATCCAAGGCAAGCTCACCGTCTACGACAAGGGCTTCGATGAGGACACCAACTCTTGGGGCGAGTACATCGCGAGGGCCGGCGAGTCGTTCTCGCCGCGGATCTCATCCGCCGAGCCCCTGCGCTTGGAGTGCGAGCATTTCGTGGAGTGCATCCGCCTGGGCCGCGCCCCTCGCTCTGATGGGCGCGTGGGGTTGAGGGTTGTGCGGGTTTTGGAGGCTTTGCAGCAGTCTTTGGAGCAATAAGTGGCTTTGCCGCGCTCTTCAAAGCAATAACCGATCCCTAGAAACCCAGCCGGTTTCCAGGCCACAAACTCGCCCAGTGCTCGTATTGCTCTAAACGGGGTTTCACGGCAGGAGAATTGCAACTTTTCGCGACGGCGTTAAGGATTTTGGGGTGCAACAAACGCAACAAGACGCATCCCTATGGCTGTGCTCTATGAACGCGCAGGCACCGGCACAATGCCCAGCTTTCATAGGGCATTTGGCGTAGCAGCCCAGTTCCAGCGATCAATCGCGATCACCGGACGAGTGGTGTAGGGCAGCGTTCATGGCCTGAACGAAGGTAGCGACGTTCGGGCCATTGTGGGACCGAAGGGGGATACCCATCATCACTGCTCATAAACCTCCGGCGTACATAAAAGGACGCCGGAAGAAATCACTCCAGTTCCTCGCTGCGGCCCCGACGCACGCAGAGGGGATTCCACCGCCAACCACGGGGAAATACATATGCAACGCCGCCTCAATGTCACGGATGGACACGTAGGCTTCCGTCGCCGTGCGACCTTGGATGAGTCGCCCGAGACGGCCCGCGAAATTCGCTTGGCTATCGCACGCACTAAGACGGGAGACCGCGACGCGCTGCGATTCCTCTACGTCCGCTTCTCGGACAACGTGTACGGCTACATCTGCAGCATCGTGCGCGACGAGCAGGAGGCCGAGGACCTCACCCAGCACGTATTCATGAAGCTGATGACGGTGATCACGCAGTACAAAGACTGCGGCGTCCCGTTCTCTGGCTGGCTCTTGCGAATGGCCAGAAACGTGGCCCTCGACCACCTGCGCCGGCGCCGTCCGACGCCCACCGAAGAGGTATTCGGTCCCGACGATCACATCGACCCCGAGTCCCAGGACCGTGCGCGCGACTTGCACGCCGCGCTCGCCACCCTGCCCGACGAGCAGCGCGACGTGATGGTGATGCGCCATGTCGTCGGGCTATCGCCGCCAGAGATCGCCGAGCAGATGGGCCGCACCGAGAGCTCAATCCACGGCTTGCACCATCGTGGCCGTAGAGCGCTCCAAGAAGAGCTTTCGCGTTTGGGCTCCTCGCCCTCCATCGCGAGCGCACCCTTGGCGGCGGCATGCTGAGCACAGGGGGAGCCACCACGAACGAGGGCAAGGTCGGCGCAGTGCCACTGATGCGCCTCGACCATGCCGACCCCGAGCTCTTGGAGGAACTGATGGGCGCGGTGCGTGCAGTCGCCGAGCGTGGTGCCTTCACGCTGGGAGAGCACGTCGAGGGGTTCGAGCGCGACTTCGCGGCCTATTGCGAGACAGACTTCGCGATCGGTGTCTCCTCGGGCACCGAGGCGCTCGTCCTGGCGCTGCGGGCTTTGGAGATTGGACCGGGGGACGAGGTGATAGTGCCGACCAACTCGTTCATAGCGACCGCCGAGGCGGTCAGTGCGGTTGGCGCTACACCGCGTTTGGTCGACGTCGATCCGGACTCACACCTGATCACCGCCGAGATCGTGGCGGCCAACCTCACACCCAAGGTGCGCTGTGTTATCCCCGTGCACCTGTTCGGGGCAACGGTCGATCTCGACCCGATTCTCGAGCTGACCCGTGAGGCGGGCATCCACGTCGTCGAGGACGCCTGCCAGGCTCATGGAGCTCGCTACCGTGACCGCCGTGCTGGCTCGGTCGGAGTACTCGGCTGCTTCAGCTTCTACCCCACCAAGAATCTGGGCGCGTGGGGCGACGGCGGTGCCGTCGTGACCTCGGTCCCCGAGCTGGCAGATCGCATACGCCTGCTGCGAGCCCACGGCGAGCGGCCCCGCTACAACCACCGCGTCGTTGGCACCACAGCGCGTTTGGACGCCTTGCAGGCTGCGGTCCTTCAACGCAAGCTGGAGCGCCTAGAGGAGCGCAACGAAGAGCGCCGCCGCCTTGGCTCCGAGCTGCGCGCCCGGCTGACCGCCACAGGCGCCCTCGAAGGCAAGAACGCGATCGAGCTAGTCGAGCTGCCCTTCACAGAGGCGGACCACGTCTACCACCTGTTCGTTATACGCAGCGAGCGTCGCGACGACTTGCGCAATTACCTACAGGAACGAGGCGTCGCGTCAGCCGTTCACTATCCCTCGCCGATCCATCTCACCGAGGCCTATGCCCACCTCGGGCTCGGGTCGGGCAGCCTACCCGTCAGTGAGGCACACGCAGAGCGGATCTGCTCGTTGCCGCTGTTCCCGGGCATGAGCGACGCCGAGCTTGAGCGAATTGTCGATGTGATGGACGAATTCACGAAAGACACAACCACATCGACGCGTTGATCGGATATGAGCGCAAGACCTACACAACCGGTCCCAGGGCTGGCTGTGGCCGTGCTCAACCGCGCCGAGCCGGAGCTCGTCGGGGCTGAGAGGGCCCCCGCTCTCGCAACGGCGAGTTCCCGGCCGGCTCGGGTCGCCACAACCAAGCAGCGCACCCTACGATCGGCGCTCGTTCAAGGCGTACGTCGTTGCTTGGACTTCCTCGTGGCCGCCACTCTCTTGCTGCTGGCCTCTCCCCTGTTGATCTTGATCGCGCTCGCGATCCGGATCGACTCGAAAGGCCCTGTGCTGTTTCGCCAGCGCCGCGTGGGACGGGACCAACGCGAGTTCACGATCCTCAAGTTCCGCACTATGCGCCACGATGCCGACGCGACCCGTCATCGCAAGTACGTGCAGACCCTGATCGGCGGAAACAGCCAGGCTGAGCGCGGTCGCTTGTACAAGCTCTCGGTCGACGATCGCATCACCCGCGTGGGGCGCTTCCTGCGTTCGTGGAGCCTGGACGAGCTGCCCCAGCTAATCAACGTCTTGCGGGGAGAGATGGCCTTGGTGGGACCTCGGCCCGTGATCCCTTACGAGGTCGAGATGTACCCCAAGGACTATCTGCGCCGCTTTGCCGTCAAGCCAGGCCTGACCGGTTTGTGGCAGGTGAGCGGTCGCAACGAGCGCACCTACGACGAGATGGTCTCCTTCGACATCGAGTACGCCGAGGCCGACTCGCTCCTGCTCGACCTACGCATCTTGCTTAAGACCGTGCCCGTCGTACTACGTCGCCAAGGAGTGGCTTGAATGTTCAATAACAGTTTTCCCCCCGCCCAGAGCATTCTGCGCCGCGAGCCGCCCATCGGCACCGCGATCGTCGGCTACGGCTACTGGGGACCCAACTTGGCGCGTAATGTCGCCGAATGCCCCGAGCTGCGCTTGGACGCCCTGTGCGACCTGGATCCCGCAAACCTGAGCATCTTCAGCCGCCGCCACCCCGACGCTCGCGCGGTGAGCGAGCTGGACGCCGTCTTGGTCGATCCAGCGATCGAAGCGGTCGTGATCGCCACCCCCCCGCAGAGCCACCATGCGCTGGCAAAGCGCGCCTTGGAAGCCGGCAAGCACGTGCTCGTGGAGAAGCCTTTGGCCACGCGCCTGGAGGATGCCCACGATCTCGCCGACGTGGCAGCGGCCAACAAACGGCTCTTGATGCCGGGGCACACATTCATCTACAGCCCGGCCGTCAACACGGTACGCGACCTGCTGAACGAGGGTGTGATCGGCGACGTGCACTTCGTCACCTCCTCACGCATGAACCTCGGCAAGTACAACGAGGATGGCGTGGTCTGCGACCTGGCGCCTCACGACCTCTCGATCCTCCTGTACTGGCTACAGGATCCGGTTGTCGAAGTAGCTGTCTCCGGCAGCAGCGTGCTGCGTCAAGGCGTGCCCGAGACCGCCTTCATGACGCTCACCTTCGAGCAAGGCCAAACCGCCAATGTGCAGATCTCCTGGTTGGCGCCGCGCAAGGTTCGCCAGATGATCGTCGTTGGCAGCCAAAGAATGGTCCAGTACGACGACACCGCGGCCGACGAACCGGTGCGGATCTATGACCGCGGCATGGACATGCTGCCGCCCACGCCGGCCAACTTCGGCGAGCATCAGCTGATCTATCGCACCGGCGATGTCCTGATCCCGCGCGTGGAGCCCAAAGAGCCCTTGCGCTTGGAGCTGGAGGACTTCGCGCGATCGATCCGTACCGGCGAGGAACCTCGCTCGAGCCTGGCCTTGGGCATCGAGATCGTCGCGACGATCGAGCTCGCCGAGGAGTCCATGCGCCGCGGCGGTGCCCCGCTCGCCCTGCCTGTATTGGCCGACAAGGCAGCCGCCTGAGGTCAGCAAGATGCCCGAGCTAACCATGCCCCTCGAGTCGCTGGACTCGCCGCCGATCTTCCGCACCGCCAAGCCGCGCGTGCTGTCGGTGATCGGTGCTCGGCCCGAGATCATCCAGGCCGCACCGGTCTGCGAAGCGCTCGCGGAGGTGGCCGAGGAGATCCTCGTGCACACCGGCCAGCACTACGACGAGGCGATGTCCGACGGTCAGATCCTTGCGACCAAGCTGCCCCGCCCGCACCACAACCTGGGCGTCGGCTCGCGCGCCGCCGAGGAGCAGGTGACCCTCGCCCAAGAGCGCCTGGAAGACCTGATCGCGAGCGAGCGCCCCGACGCGGTGATCGTACGCGGGGACACCAACGCCACGCTTTCAGGCGCGCGCGCCGCGGTTGCGGCCGGTGTGCCTTTGATCCATGTGGAGGCTGGTCTTCGCTCCTATCGCCAGGACATGCCCGAGGAGTACAACCGCATCGAGACCGACAAGTTGGCGCAGGTGCTGTGCGCTCCGAGTCCTGGGGCCCAACGCAACCTGCAAGACGAAGGTGTGCAGGGTGAGATCCACGTCACCGGAGACCCCCTCTGCGACATGCTCGAGCGTTGGCGCCCGCGCGTGCATCCGGCCGGCGACGGCGACTACATGCTCGCCACCGTGCACCGCAACTACAACACCGACACGCTCGAGCGCCTCGGCGCGGTGCTGGCTTGCCTGGCGCGCTCGCCCTTGCCTGTCGTTATGCCCCTGCATCCACGCACGCGAGCCTGTATCGACTCCTGGGGCCTTCAAGCGCCGAGCAACGTCGAACTGATCGACCCAGTTCCCTATACCCGCATGCTTGAGCTCGAGCGCGGCGCCGGCGCCATCGCCACCGACTCAGGCGGCGTCCAGCGTGAGGCTTACTTGTGGGGCGTGCGCTGCGTCACCCTGCGCGAGGAGACAGAGTGGACCGACACGGTGCAGACGGGTTGGAACACGGTCGTGGGCGTGGACCCAGACGCCTTCGCGGCAGCGCTCGACGGTCCCCTGCCGACCGAGCGCCCAGCAATCTTTGGTGACGGCCACGCCGCGCAGCGGATCGCCGAGGTCGTCACATCGTTCTTGGGGGCACGTATCGCGCCCGGCGGCGGGGCAGGGAAGCTCGCCGCCGGGACGGGCGTGGGGGTGGCGACATGAATATCGAGACGACTAAAAGGAGCGCCGGCGAAATGGATGAGCTGAGCATCGGACTGATCGGCGCCGGGCGCATGGGCGCCTACCACGTCGAGACTTGGGAGCGCATCCCCTCCGGACGCCTGGTCGCGGTCGCCGATCCCGACGAGGACACCGCGCGCGCGCGCATCGGTCGCCGACCGATCGAATGGGTGGGCGACTACCGCCGTCTCCTGGAGCGTGCCGACATCCACGCCGTGTGCATCTGCACGCCTTCAGAGCAGCACGCCCGCGTCGCCTTGGACGCGATCGCCGCGGGCAAGCACGTGTTCGTGGAGAAGCCGATCGCCACTGCCTTGGAGGACGGCCTGCGCATGGCCGCCGCCGCGCGCCTTGCTGGTTTGAAGCTGGCGGTCGGCCACGTGGAGCGCTTCAATCCGGCAGTCGGAAAGCTCGCCGAGCTGATCGACGAGGGCCGCATCGGCCGCGTGTTCCGGGCCCATGCAACGCGCGTCGGGCCGTTGCCTGTCCGCATCCAGGACACCGGCGTGGCGGTCGACCTGGCTACCCACGACCTCGACCTCATGCAGTTCGTGCTCGGCCGTGACATCACCAGCATCTATGCCGAAGGCCGCTCCTGTGTGCACCCCACCCAGGAGGACATGATCACCTGCTTGTTGCGCTTCGGCGACGAGGGACCGCTCGGCCTGCTCGACGTCAACTGGCTGACGCCAGAGAAGCGCCGTGAGATGACCGTGATCGGCGAGGGTGGCATGTTGAGCGCCTCCTATCTCACCCAAGATGTGTGGTTCACCGAGTCCACAGGATCCCCGACGGGCTGGAACGAGCTGGCCCGTATACGCGGCGACGCTGAGGGCGCCGCCATCCGCTTCGCGCTGCCGCGCGTAGAGCCGCTGCAAGCCGAGCTCGAGGCGTTTGCTCGCTGCGTGCTCGACGACACACCCGAGCCGGTTGGTGCGAGCGAGGGATGCCGTGCACTTGCGGCGGCGCTCGCCGTCCGCGACTCGGCCGCCAACAATCGTGCCGTGACGCTGCTGGGCATGCCCACCGATCAGCCGATGCGGATCGCGGCCTAGCGCCCTAAACCAGGAGAGCACAATGATCCGTTTCGTCATACCCGCCTACAACGAGCGCGAGAACATCCCCAACCTGCTCGCCGACCTCGGCCCCGTGGCCCGCGAATTGGGCGCTCGCGTGATCTTCGTCGACGACGGCTCCACCGACGGCACAGCCGAGGCGATCGAAGCGCACGGCGACTCGGTGCACTTGGCGATCGTCCGCCACGAGGTCAACAGGGGTCTCGGCACCGCAATCAACTCCGGCCTGAGGGCCGCCCTCGGCGAGTCTCAGGACGGCGACGCGATCGTCACCTTGGAGGCCGACAACACTTCCGACTTGAGTGACCTGCCGCGCATGCTCGAGCGCTTCCACGAAGGTGCCGACGTGGTGCTCGCCTCTGTGTACGCGCCCGGGGGGCGCATCCTTGGCGTGGCACCATGGCGCCTGGCAGCCTCCAAATCGGTCTCTAACGTGTTCCGCTACACGGGCGGCCTGCGCGAGATCCATACGCTCTCCTCGCTCTACCGCGTGTATCGCGCCGGCACACTCAGGCGCGCCGCCGAAACCTACGGCTACCTGCTCGTGCGCGAGCCGGGCTTCGCCGCAAACGTGGAGCTCCTGCTCAAGCTCTACAACGCAGGCGCGAATGTCGCCGAGGTGCCAACCGTCAATGACTGGTCGCGCCGCTTGGGGAATTCAAAGATGAACCTCAAGCCCACCTTGCTTGCCTACGGTCGTCTGATGGCAGCCCACCTGGTGGGGCGTATCCAACCGCCCCCGATCTCACCGCTTGGCAGCGACCAGTCGCAAGGTCGCTCCCAGCAACAGCCGGTGGCCCATCTGCACGCCGTGTCCGAGAAACGATGAGCTCCGACGGGCTGGTCATGAGCCGGGAGCCGGCGAGGGCCGGCCATGTGGGGGAGCCGGACTCCCGCCCGCATGTAGGCATCGTCGGGGCGGGGATTCTCGGGACCGTGCTCGCGCTGCGACTCGCCCAAGGCGGCGCGCGGGTAACGCTGCTGGAGCGTGCCCCCAACTTGGGTGGCCTGGCCGGCTCGATCGACTTCTCCGGGCACCGCGTCGACCGCTTCTACCACGTGATCGTGCCTTCCGACCTGCGCATGATCGCCTTGACCGAGGAGCTTGGGCTTACCGAGGAGTTGTCCTTCAACCCTGTCGGCGTCGGCTTTTTCGTGGACGGCGAGATGTACCCCTTCAACGGAATCGGCGACTTCCTACGCTTTCCTCCACTATCCCCGCTTGGCCGTGCGCGCTTGGCCTGGTTCGTCTTGTATTGCCAGCTGCGCCGCAACTACAAAGCGCTCGAGCGCAAGCCCTTGGAAGCGTGGCTGGCGCGCCACTGCGGTCGCCGCGTGCTCGAGCGCATCTGGCGCCCCCTGCTGGACTCGCGCTTCAACGCACACCACTCTGAACTGCCCGCAACCTATCTGTGGGCGCGCACCAACCGTATGCGCTCCGCGCGCGAGCAAGGCAGCTCCGGGGAGCGAATGGGTTCTCTGCGAGGCGGACATGAGACCTTGATCGCAACGGCAGCCGCGCGCGCAGCCGAGCTGGGCGTCGACGTGAGGCTCGGCGCCGGTGTGGAAGGTCTTGTGCACGAGCCCGGCGGGGCCGTCACCGGTGTGATGGTCGACGGCAAGGCCGAGCACTTCGACCTGACGATCCCCACGCTCCAGCCGCCCGGACTCAAACACCTACTGCCCGCCGATCTGCAGCCGCTACTCGAGGCCTATCCCAAGCGTTACTTGGGCGTCGTCTGCCTGATCCTCAAGCTGAAGCGCTCCTTGACGCCCTATTACTCGATCAACATTTGCGACCCCACACCGATCACCACGGTCGTCGAGACCTCGCATGTGGTCGGCACCAAGCACACCGACGGTCTGCGCTTGGCCTATCTACCCAAGTACTGCGACCCCGATTCGCCCCAGTTCGCTGAAGACGACGAGTCGGTCTACAGGAACTACACCGGGATGCTCAAGCGCCTGGTGCCCGACTTCAGCGACGAGGACGTGGTCGACTGGACGGTGCAGCGCGCGCCGCTTGTTGAGCCTGTCCATGCGATCGACCACAAGCCGCGCACCGCGCCTGTTTGGCCCGGCGTCGAGGGCCTTGCGCTCGCTTCGGCCAGCCAGATCTATCCGCGGTTGCTCAACGGCGAGTCGGTTGTGGGGCTGGCCGAGCAAGTGGCCGAGGAAGCATTGGAGCGCCTAGTGGGAATGGATCGACCCGCGAGAAATGCCGGACCCGACTCGTTTGTGAAACATGAGCTCCCCTAGCGCCACCCTAGCCCCGCCCGGAGTCCAAGCTCCCCTCGCGCCGCAACAGTCAGAGGCGAGCAGCGCCGCTCGCAAAGCGCGGGCCGGGATGGCTATGTCGATGGCGACCTTCGCGATGGCCGCCGCTTCGGCGATCCAGGCCGTCCTGTACCTTGGCCGCTTCGGGACCAATGACCGCACCGACGGCTTCTTTATCGCCTTCGCGCTCTATTCGACCTTCGGCGTCTTCAGCCAGAGCCTTCGACTCACCTCGGTTCCACTGCTGGTGCAACCTGGGGCCAGGCTAAGCGGACGCCAGTTCGCCGCCACGCTCGGGTTCCTCGCTCTGCTCGTGCTCATCGTCACGGTCGCCCTCGCGCATCCCCTCGCCCATCTGATCGCCCCCGGCTTGAGCGCACAAGGACGCTCGGTCACCGCCTCGGCCCTTCCCGTCCTCGGCTTCGCGATGGTCTTGCAACTGTGGGCCTCCGGTGGAGCCACGATTCTGGCGATCAGGGGTCGCTTCAACGTGATCGCCACCGCCTACACTGCGGGCGCGGGCATCGGGCTGGTGGCGTTCCTGGCGTTGATGGACAGCGCCGGCGAGCAGACCTTGGGATGGTCGATGCTTTCAATGGCCGTGGTGACCTGTGGGCTCATGCTCGCAGGCGTCAAGCGCTCGGGGGGCTTGGAGGGAACAGACTCGCACGGCACAAGCGCGAAGCTCGGCGCCAGGATCGCCGCGCTCTCACGCGACGCCGTCTTGGTCCTCGGCCGCACCGCCGTCTATCTGGCCTTCAACGTCCTGTTCGTGATCACGCTTGCGTTCGCGAGCCATGCCGCCGCTGGCGGAACCACCGTTCTGTCCTACTCCTATCTGTTTGCCAGCTACCTAGTCGCCGGCACTGGGATGGCGCTCGGCATGTCCAGCATCTCCGACTTGACGCGCCAGGCCAGAGCCCGCGAAGCCGTATTCACCGACTCCTTGCCGCAAGGCTTCCGCTTCTCGATGATGATCGTCGCCCCCGCCTTGGCCGCCTTGATCGTTGCCGGCGCGCCGCTCGTTCACGCCGTGCTGCCGGGAAGCCTGTCATCCAGCCAAGTTCACACCCTGCGGACCTTTATCGCGCTGCTCGTGCCTTGGACCATATTTGCCTTGCTGGTCAACTTCCTGTTGCCGGTCATGTTTGCCCTTGGACGTACACGGCTGCTGAATTTGCTGGCCGTGCCCTTGGTCCTTGCGCACATAGCCGCCACCGCCCTTGGGAGCTTCCTGTTCGGGGTGGACGGGGCGGTCGGAGCCTTCTTCGTAGCCCCCGCATGCTTTGCCATCGTGCTGCTGGCAACCGGCGCCGGCCGCGACATCCGCGTCCAGCTCGCTCTTCAGCTCGCCGGTGTGACCGTTCGCTTCCTGCTTGTCTCTATCGTCGCCTTTGGAGTGGGCTGGGCGCTCGGAGCCACACTCTCTGCCCCGTTTGCCCAGGCCGTCGTCGGGGGAGCCGTCGGAGTCGGCCTGTACCTGGCCGGTCTGCGCCTGTTCGCACGCCCGCAGCTCGAAGTCCTGTTGGGCGCCCTCAGCTCGCGCCCGAGCACCGCCTAAGCGGCCTAAGCCATGAGCGAGACCGCTCCCGCAAGCGAGACCGGCTCGACCTCGGCAGCGCACGAGATCTCGCGCGGCGAGCTGCACGAGGCGACCCTCGACGCCGTTCGCTGGATCACGATCGCGCGTATCTTCGCCGAAGTCGTCGCCTTCTCCTCGGGCATCGTTCTCGCCCACCTGGTGAGCCCAGCCGAATTCGGTCGCCTCGCGGTCGCGGTGATCGTCAACGAGATGGCCGAAGCGATCACCGGTCAAGGTCTCGGCAACGCCCTTGTGCAGCGCAAGGTCCTGCGGCGCGCTCACCTACAGGGCGGTATGGCGATCGGGCTGGGTACCGGCGTGAGCTTGATGGCCTTGACGTTGCTGCTGGGACCACTCGTCATAACCCCTCTGTTCGGGGCCCAGACCGCCACCCTGTTCGAGCTGTTCTCGGTCGTGTTCCTGCTCTCGGGGATCAAGATCGTGCCGCTCGCAATCTTGCAGCGCAAGCTCGACTTCCGCACGAGCAGCCTGGTCGAACTGAGCGGCTCGCTGCTCTCGGCCTTCGTCGCGGTCGCCTTGGCCGCCTCGCTGGGGATGCAGGCGAAGTCTTACGTGTTTGGGCAGATCGCGGCCGGTGTCCTGACGCTTACCCTGCTGCTTTTCGCGACCAAACCCCCGCTGCCACGCCTGCGCCTGGCCGAGATCCGCGAGCTGCTTGCCTTCGGCCTGCCGGCCGCTTTCGCGGGCTTGACCTGGGTGATCCAGCGCAACATCGACTACATGATTCTCGGCGTGCGCCTGAGCGCCGCCCAGGTCGGCTACTACTACCGCGCCTACACGGTCAGCTTCGAAGGGGAGAGCAAGATCAGTGGGATCATCACGCGGCTTGCGCTTCCCGTCTATGCGCGCACCGAAGACCTTGCCCACATGCGCTCCTTGCGCGCCCGCATCGTGCGCGCAAACGTGACCACCGTCTTCCCGGTCTTGGGTCTGTTCATCGTGCTGGCGCCCGAAGTGATGCCTTGGCTGTTCGGCGCCCACTGGCAGCCCGCCGTCTTGCCAGCACAGATTCTCGCCGTGGCGGGCATGGCCGCCACGATCAACAACGCCAACTCGCCGCTGCTATTGGCCGCCGGGCGACCCCGCGAGCTGTCCATCTTCAATGTCTTCCAGCTGGTCGGCTACGCAGGCACGATTCTGCTGTGCTCGAGCCATGGCCTGGTCACGGTGTGCATCGGCGTGGCCGCCTTCCAGCTTGGCGTTACCGTGGCCTATGCCGTGATCCTCAACCGGCTCGTGCAGATGCCAGCCGGACAGCTCTTCTCAGACCTGGCAGCCGGCGTGCTATGCACCAGCGCCATGGCCGCGGTCGCGGTTGTTCTCTCGCGAGCGCTGGCCGGGGCCCAATTGCCAATGCCAGTGAGCCCGATACTGGTGAGCATCGGGGCCAGCTTGACGTACCTGACAGCCTTGCGCCTGGCATTCCCGGCCGCATGGTCAGACGTCCTGATGATTGCCATCCGCATCGTCCCCGCCCGCATCCGCCGGCTCGTTCCGTCTGCTGTGCGGCGAGTGCTCATCGGGCGTGCTGTCCCACGCGCAAGCGCCGAGCGTCCTGAAGCGTTGAATACAGCAGAGCCCTTGCAGAACGAGCAAGACCAAGAGATCACGCAACCCAACGCGACCACCACAGGCAAGTCAGTCGACAGCACACCATGGCCGATCCATCAATCAGCGTAGCCATCCCCGCCTACAACGCCGCACCATGGATCGGTGCGACGCTCGACTCCGTCCTGGCTCAGACCCAGGCCCCCCATGAGGTGATCGTGGTCGATGACGGATCGACCGACCACACAGTTGCCGAGCTCGAGCGATTCGGTGAGCGGATCCGTTTGATCCGCCAGGAGAACCGCGGACCTTCAGCTGCCTACAACCGCGCTTTTGCCGCCGCCGGCGGAGACTACATCGCGATGTGCCCGGCTGACGACATCTGGGAGCCACACAAGCTGCAATGGCAGACCGAAGCCCTCGCCGCCGATCCCCGCATCGACATCGCCTTCGGCCATGCGCGCGAGTTCGGCCTCTCAGACGCCGACTACGAGCGCCCACCCGGAGAGGGGATCCTCGAAAACAAGAGTTTTCGCAGGGCGATGTACGAGGTCTGCTTGATCCCCGCCCCGACTGCGCTGATCCGTCGCGCATTGTATGAGCGGCTTGGACCTTTTCGCGAGGACCTGGCCTGCGAGGACTACGAGTTTTGGATGCGGGCGCTGGCGGCCGAAGCCGTGTTCTACTACGACCCCCGCTTGCTGATCAACTTCCGTCGTCACGCCGCCAACGTGTCCGGTCGTTTGCTGGACATGCGCGAGATGGCCTATGAGATCCACCGCATGTACGCGGAGGATCTCAACGACCCAGACTTCGCCAGGGCCGTCATGGCCGACGACCTGCGCCAAATCGGGCGCTACCACCTCGACGAAGGCCGGCTTGGCCGCGCCGGGAGCGCTTACCGCCGTTCCCTGCGCTACGGGCTCAACGCCCGTGCCTTGGTCGGCGCGTTGGCTCTTGGAGTGCCCGGTCTTGGCGGCGCGGTACGACGCGTCGACACATTGGCAAGGAGCGCGTGATGGCCGTAGCCCTCGACACATTGGCAAGGAGCGCGAGATGGCTGTAGCTCAACCACCCGCACCCTCTGCCGCCTCGCAACGTTCCCTCCAGTCCTCGCGGGCGCTCGCGCACGAAGGCTGGGCTCCCGGCGATCGCACCGTGCTGGGCATGCTCGGCGCCTTGCTCCTGGTGCTGCTCGCCTTGACTTGGAGGCACTGGGGGATCATCGACACCGACACCGGTCTTGAGCTGACGGTCGCCGACCTGATCGCCCACGGCCATCTCGCCTACCGAGACGTGCAGTACTCCTATGGCCCCGTCGGCCTTTACAGCCTTGCGCTCGCCTTCACGGTGTTCGGCTCGAGCATGTCCACCGCGATCGCCTTCGGTCTGTTGCAGACGGTGGCGATCCTGCTCGTCTTCTACGCGCTCGCGCGCACCTGGGTCCGCCCGCTTACCGCCGGGTTGGCCAGCGCAGCCCTGATCGCGATCGGCCTCTCGGGCTGGGCAGACTTTGTGCTGCCGAACACCAACTCGGCGACGTTCGGCCTGCTGTTCCTACTGCTTGCCCTGCTGGCTTTGAGTCGCGACCGCACGATCCTGGCGGGCTTGGCCTTCGGAGTCCTCGCACTCACCCGGATCGAGTTCGCCGCCGCGGGCGCCGCCACCGCGATTGCCTACACGATCGGCGTGGCCCGCGTCGATGACCGCCGGGCAGCCTTGCGCGCCCTGATCCGCATGGCTGTGCCCGGGATCCTGCTCCCCTTGATCGTGCTCGGCTTCTTCGCCAGCGAGGTCGGGACTTCGCGCCTGATCACACAGAACCTGTTCCCGGTCAACTTCGCAAGCTCAGAGGCCAACTACCAGCGCAGCCTGTCCCCGCTCAGCTTTGCGAGCCTCGTCGCCACGCTTGGTCGAGGGCTTGTGTATCTAACGCTGCTCGCCGGCCTGCTCGTCTCTGCCCAGCGCATACAGCAATCGACCCGGCGAGGCCTGGCTCGCCTCAGCGCAGCTTGGCCGCTGGCGGTCGCCGTCCTCAGCCTGCTGGTCCTGGACGGGATCTTGAGGGTCCTTGGAGCATTCCCGGAAACGCGCTCGTTGATCCAGACCGAGAGCAAGCGTCTGTTGCTGGGCATGAGCTGGCTTCCCGCCCTGATCTTGCTTGCCGTGGTCCTAGCCCTGGCGCGCCTATTCAAGCGCGCCGCCCCGTTGCGCTCCTGGCCTTTGGACCTTGCGCTCCTAGCGGCCGCGGCGGTGCTGGCCCTGCGCGCCTATGACAGCTTCACCACCGACACTTTCGCTCCCTACTATGCAGCTCCAGCCCTGATCCTGCTGGCGATTCTGCACGAGCAGATCGGCAAGCGCTGGCGCAGCTTGGGCTGGGTCTCGCTTGGGGCATTGGCGCTCGTCGTCCTCTCGCTGCTGGTGGCCCTCGGCAAAGGAACCACCGGCGGACAGACCGAGCTGGTGCGCAGCGCCAGGGGCTCCTTCGGGACCACCCCGGCCGCGGCTCCGGCGCTGCGACAGACGATCTCATTCATCGACGCACACACGCGCCCGGGAGAGCCGATCCTCTCGCTCCCATACGGGGGCCTCTACTTCCTCCTCGACCGTCCCCCCGCCCTCTACAACCTCGCCTTCCTGCCGGGCGACGTCGTCTCTACCGCAGATCAACTAAAAGCCATCGCTCGCATCAAGCGCGAGCGTGTCCCCTATGTAGTGCTCGGCAACGCCCGTTTCGACGCCTGGGGCGAGCCGCAGATCGGGGTCAACTACGATCGCCTGCTGTTGGCCTACGTGCAGCGGGCCTATCGCCCGGTTCAGGAATTTGGCGACTTCGCCTCGCGCCTGGGCGGCCCCCTTTCCCAGGCATATCGCGTTTACGAACGGCGCGAAACATGAGATCTACCAAGCCTAAACCCGACTCCCAGCCGACGGCCCGATCCGTGCCGAGAGCTCCGGGAAAAATTCTTGTTACCCGCAGAAGAAACGCGACCCCAAGCACGTTTATTCCGTGGAACGGGCGTGTGTCCGCGCCCGTCATCCGCTGAGCGTCTCGGCCGACTACTCCGAATCAAGGAAGAGAAACCATTTCCACCTTCGCCAACCCAATCGATCGGCTAGCACTCACCCCCAAGCGCCTCCACCACGGGACCCGCGGCGCGATGCTCGCGCTCGGCCTGCTCCTCTGCACGATGCTCAGCTTGACCGTCCCGGTCCACGCCTCGGCCGCGGTCACCTGCCCCAACGCCAACCCGATCGTCAACGAGAACAACTGTAAGGGCGCGGGCTCAAGCGCTTGGCAGATCAGCAACGGGCGCACCTTCGACCTCGGCGGCTTCGCGACCCAGACGAGCTACAACCTCGGCCAGAGCATCCCTCTGAAGATCGGGGCCTACGCCGACACGGTCACCATCCAGCTGTTCCGCATCGGCTACTACGGCGGCAAGGGCGGACGGCTCATCTCGACCGCCAGCGAAGTCCCCGTCAACAACGGTCCCTCCTGCAACGCGATGAACGCGAAAACCGGGGAAGTCAACTGCGAAAACTGGGAAACGACCTACACGATCCCGGCCGCCACCATCCCGACGAGTGGGGTCTACATCGCCAAGCTCACCGACCCCGAAGGCGACGACAACCAGATCATCTTCGTGGTACGCGAAGACACCCCCACACCCGGCTCGGAAGTCCTCGCGAAGATCCCAATGTCCACCTACCAGGCCTACAACTGGTTCGGTAGTAAGTCGCTCTACAACTACAACTCCTCCGCTCCCGATCTGGCCAGCGGCTCCCCGCGTGCCTTCTCGGTCTCCTTCGAGCGCCCCTTCCAGGACATCGCCTCGAGCGCGGACGAGAACTGGTTCTTCAAGGTCGACTACCCGATGATCTACTGGCTGGAGAAGGAGGGCTACGACGTCTCCTATACCGACGGCGTGGGGATCGACGAGAACCCCGAAACCCTGCTCAAGCACAAGATGGTGCTGTTCTCAGGTCACGACGAGTACTGGTCAGGCAAGGAGCTCGCCGCGGTCAAGAACGCCCGTGAACACGGGGTCGATCTCGCCTCCTTCGGCGCCAACGACACCTATTGGAAGGTCGAGTACGAAGACAACCACCAGCGGATGACCGTCTACAAGACCGTCCAGGACGGCTCTGAAGGCGTCAACGACCCGGGGCCTGAATCGCCCACGACCACATTCCGCGACCCTGGCGCTCCCGCCGGATCCCCGGAAGCACCCAAAGGCGGACGGCCCGGTCCAGACACGCCCGAGAACTCGCTGTGGGGGATCATGTACGTGGGTGACACGACCACCGAAACAAGCTACGGCTTGACGGTTCCGCCCGCCGAAGGCCAGGACCAGTACTCCGGTGACTCGATCTGGCGCAACACCGGCATCAACCCATCTACGGGGGCGACAATCGGGACCAACCTGGTCGGCTGGGAGTGGGATGGCGTCCCCAGCCAGCCGGGCTACCTGGCCTTCCAGCCGGGCGGCGTCATCCAGGTCGCCAAGACCAATGTCAACTTGCCGGGAGTCGAGTGGCTGCAGGACTATGGCCGCGAATATGCCTCAACGCCGCCACCGGGACAGCCAGGCTTCACCGAGGCCGTCAAGTACCGGGCCCCGAGTGGAGCGCTCGTGTTCGCGGCCGGCACGATCCAGTGGTCCTGGGGCCTTGGGCCGCACTTCCTCAACCAGCCGCAGGACACCTACGGCGAAGCGCCGGTCGAATCCAGCGACTCGCGCATCCAGCAAGCCACCTACAACATCCTCTCGGAAATGGGTGTCCAGCCTGGGACACCTGTCGGAGTCGTGCTAGACGGCACCAGCCCTCCGCCCTCCGCTTCCTTCTCGACCACCCCAACGGTGATCACCGCAGGCCAGACAGTGACGCTCAACGCGTCGAGTTCCTATGCCTTGGGCGGAGCGAAACTAGTCGACTACAAGTGGGACCTGAAAGGGACCGGCGAATACACGACCGATAGCGGCACGTCGCCGACCTTGACCCACGAATTCCCGGTCGCCGGCTCCTATCTGGTCGGCTTGAAGGTCACTGACAGCAACGGCCAGACCGCGACCACTACCCGTACCTTGAACGTCGGCGGCGCTGTCTCCGGACCCTATCCCCAGGCGGTCCTCGCCACAGCCGGGCTCGCTCACTACTGGCGCCTTGACGAGAGTGCCGGGTCAAGCTTTGCCGACCTAGCCGGCGGCGACGCCGCGCTTATCACCGGCTCGCCCGGTGGGGTCACGCTCAACCAGCCTGGCGCGTTGTCCGGGAACACCGACACGGCGGCCGCTTTTGATGGGCTCAGCGGGAGCGCGCAGGCCGCCGTCAACCTGTCGGGAACCAGCACGATCACCGTCGAGTTCTGGCTGAAGTGGAACAAATACGAAAACAACGACTCGCTCGCGATGGAGTTCACCCCGAACTTCAACCTGTCCCAAGGTGGCTTCCTGGTGGACCCCAATGCCCCCCAGCAGGGTGGCGAGTTCGGCGTGGGCATCGGTGAAAACAGCTCGCGCAACAACGTCTACTTCGCGCGTCCCAGCGCCGGGGTCTGGCACTACTACGCATTTGTGATCAACACCGGCGCTGCCGCGGCCTCGGAGATCACTCCGTACGTGGACGGCCAGCCCGTCTCCTACACCAAGACCGAAAGCGGCACGGGCGCCGGCAACTTCAGCAACTCGACCCTGAACTTCATGTCGCGTGACGGGGCGGCGCTGTTCGGCGCCGGGACGCTGGACGAAGTCGCCCTCTACGAACAGGACTTGAGCAAAGAAACAATCCTCCAGCACTACGAGCTGGGCTCCGGCAACATGACCAGCCCGGAACCGACTGCGGCCTTCACGGAGACCCCGAGCACGGTCAAGGTCAACCAACCGGTCACCTTCGAAGGCGCCTCCTCCACCGATCCTGACGGCGCAATCGTCGACTACAAGTGGGATCTGGACGGCAGCGGGACCTACGCGACCGACAGCGGCTCCACCTCAAGCGTCACCCACACCTTCACCTCCGCCGGGCCAGTCCAGGTGTCGCTGAAGATCACCGACAGCAACGGCCATACCGCAACCGTGACCCACACGATCCAGGTGCAAGGTCCGTCGACCTACGCCCAGGAAGTGGAGGAATCGCCGGGCCTATCCCACTACTGGCGCATGGACGAGGCCTCTGGCTCCAGCTTCGCCGATCTGGTGGGCGGCTCGCCGGCCACGATCACCGGCTCGCCGGGAGCGGTCACGCTCGGAGTCCCGGGCGCCTTGTCGGGCGTTTCCGACACCGCGGCCAGCTTCGATGGGGTTAGTGGCGCAGCCCAAGCTCAGGTCAACCTGTCGGCGACGAACAAGCTGACGATCGAGTTCTGGTTGAAGTGGAACAAATACGAAAACAACGACTCGCTCGCGATGGAGCTGACCCCGAACTTCAACAACAACGCGGGCGGCTTCTTGGTCGATCCCAACGCCTCCGAAGAAGGCGGCGAGTTCGGTGTCGCGATCGGAATGGGCGGGACCCGCAACAACGTGTACTTCCCCCGTCCAAGCGCAGGCGCCTGGCACTACTACGCCTTCGTCATCGACACCAATTCGCCCGGGGCGACAGAGATCACCCCGTTTGTCGACGGTCAACCGGTCAACTACACCAAGACCGAAAGCAGGACTGGCGCCGGCCCGTTTGCCAACTCCACACTCAACTTCATGTCGCGCAACACAAGCGCCCTGTTCGGAGCCGGCAGCCTGGATGACGTTGCCCTGTACAGCGAAACGTTGACGGCGGCCATGATCCTCAATCACTACAGAACGGGGACGGGACTGGGCGTTGGCTCGCCTCCGACGGCCGTCTTCAAAACGAGCCCCACGATCTCCGCCGGAGCGGAAACCACGCTCGACGCCAGCTCTTCCTTCGCGGCGGGCAGCGCGACGATCACCGACTACAAGTGGGACCTGAACGGCAGCGGAGAATACGCGACCGACACGGGCAGCTCCCCCACCCTCAAACACACCTTCACGACCCCCGGCTCAGTCGCGGTCTCGCTCAAGGTGACAGACAGCAATGGCCAGAGCGCGACAGTGACCCACACGATCGCCGTCGGTGGCTCGACCTCAAGCGCCTATGCCAAAGACGTTCTCGAAACATCGGGGATCTCCCACTACTGGCGCATGGGCGAGGGCAGCGGCACCACTCTGGTCGACTCCGCAGGCAGCTCACCCGCAAGCATCGTGAGCGAAGCTGGATCGGTCTCCTTGGGCCAGCCCGGAGCGCTGATCGGCGATCCCGACACCGCGGCCGGCTTCGACGGGATCCATGGGGCCGCCCAAGCCCAGGTCAACCTGTCGGGCACGAGCAAGCTGACGATCGAGTTCTGGCTCAAGTGGAACAACTACGAAAACAACGACTCGCTCGCGATGGAGCTGACCCCGAACTTCAACAACACCGCCGGCGGCTTCCTGGTCGACCCCAACGCCCCCGAAGAAGGCGGCAAGTTCGGCGTCGCGATCGGGACGGGCGCCTCGCGCAACAACGTCTTCTTCACACGTCCCAGCGCGGGCGCGTGGCATTACTACACGTTCGTGATCGACACCTCGGCCGCGGGTGAATCGGAGATCACGCCGTACGTCGACGGCGAACCTGTCTCCTACACGAAGACCGAAAGCAGGACCGGCGCGGGCAACTTCGCCAACTCCACGCTCAACTTCATGTCGCGCAACGCAAGCGCCCTATTTGGAGCCGGCAGCCTCGACGAGGTGGCCCTCTACAGCGAAACGCTCGCCCCGTCGATGATCCTTCAGCACTACGAGACGGGTATCGGCAAGGACACCACTCCGCCCGCCGGCGGCGCGCTGACGGTTGGCGGCACCGCCGCCAGCGCCGCGGGGAGCACTGGGGTCAATACCACTGGCACTCTTGCGATCAGTCGTACCGACTACAGCGAGGAACAGGCCGGAAACCAGTCTGGCCTGGCTTCGAGCACGCTCACAGTCGTGAGCGCTCCCTATGAAAATGGCACGTGTGGGACATTCGGGAGCACGCCGACCACGATCACCGGTAACCCGACCCAGACGGTCGCAAGCGGCTGCTACCTGTACACGCTGACGGGCACCGACAATGCCGGTAACTCGGCCCATGTGTCAACCACCATCAAGGCGGACACGACCGCGCCCACCAAGCCTACGCTCGCCTTCGGCGCTCTCTCGCCGGCCACTTTCTACAACGCAACGAGCAACACGCTGTACTTCAATCCGGCCCACTCGGGAGAATTCACGGTGACCGCCAGCTCGAGCGACGCGGCCAGCGGGATCGCCGGCTACACCTTCAGTCCCCTGGCCGCCAGCGGCTTTGCCGAAACGCAGACCGGCGGGCAGAACGTGTACGCGTTCGGGGTATCCGCAAAAGCGCCCACGACCGCCCCCACTGTGTTGGCGACCAACGGCGTGGGCAGCGCCTCCACGAGCGCCAGCTACAACCTGGTGGCCGACTCCAGCGTCCCGACCGGCGGAGCGTTGACGGTCAACGGCGTGGCCGCCAGCGCTGCCGGCACGTCAAGCTTCGTCAAAACGACCAGCTTTACGATCGGCACGCGAACTGACTACAGCGCAGATACCGGCTCGGGGCTTGCCTCCTCGGTGCTTACGCGTGCAACGGCCACGCTCAGCAAAAACACCTGCGGCACCTATGGCACGCCGGTGACGATCACCGGCAACCCAGCCCAGAGCGGGCTCACCGAAGGCTGCTACCTGTACACGCTGACAGGCACCGACAAGGTGGGCAACACGGCAAGCCTGTCGACCACGGTCAAGGTCGACGCCACGCCGCCGGCGGCAACCGTCAGCGTCCCAGCCGACGCAAATGGCGCCGTGGCCGTCACCTTCAGCGCCACCGATGCGGGCTCGGGTGTCAACACGGCCACTGGCCAGCTCAAGCGGGCCACCGCGACCTACACGCCCTTGAGCGATGCGTGCGGCGCCTATAGCGCGTTCGCCAACGTCGGCGCAGCCGGGGCCAGCTCGCCTTTCAGCGACACGACGGCTACCACAGGGCACTGCTACGAGTACGAGTACACCGTCTCAGATCTGGCCGGCAACGCAACTACTTCGACGATCGCCACGGTCAAGGTCAATTCGACCAAGCCGTCCCTCACCGCGATCTCAGACACTACGCCAGGTGCCACCGCGGGCCTACCGCAGGTGGGTGACGTGATCACGCTCCAGTTCAGCGACACGCTCGCCGCCACGAGCATCCCGAGCAGCGTGACCCTGACCTACACGCGCTCGGTCCTTGGCTCGAGCACCCTGGCTGTCAGCGGCCTGAGCTTGGGCACCTGGAACAGCGGCGACTCGCTGCTTTCGCCCTACACCAAATCGGGCGGCACAAGCGCGGTCGTCACAGCCACGGCGCTCGTGAGCGCCACCACGGTCAAGTTGACCGTGAGCTCGATCAGTGACCCGAGCAAAAACCTTACAGCCGGGGGACCGGGCAGCGTGAGCGGCACGCTGAACGCTTCGGTCAAGGACATATTCGGCAACACCGCCAGCACCAGCGGCTTTACGACCAGCAGCATCAAGCTGTTCTGAGGGAAAACGCCTAAAAGCCTCCTGTCCAAGCCGCGACGCTCCTGGAAGCGTCGCGTGAGGAACAGGTCCCCCGGATCGTTGCTTGGATGATGCTTGTCGCGTCCTTGCCCACGCCTGCGATCGGGCGCCCCACGCCCAGTGGGGTGAGGGGCGCCTTGACGCGCTCGGCCTTGGCTTTGGTCGCGCTCGCGGTTACGGCATGGTTGTTGGGGACCTGCGGGGTGGCGATGGCGCTCCCAACACCGACCGGGGCACCCACCGCCGCGGTCAGCCAAGGCACCACGGTCAGCCAAGGCGCCGCTCTTAGCCAAGGCTCAGCCGCGACAGCCACAAGCACTACCGGTCGCCTAGGAGGACTTGCCGAATACACCCAGCAGTGGGCCCAAACGCCGACCGGGGCGACCCCAGACCTGAGCGACGCGCGCGCGACGGTCGCCGACCTGCTTAGCCAGGCGAGGATCGCCGGCGACTCGACCGAGCTGCACGCGCTTGAGCCAGGCCTGAGCTACCTGAGTTGGCTGTTGGCTCTACACCCGGCCAGCCTCACGCAGAAGGCGGCGCTTGCCCAGGAAGCCAGCTGGAGCGCGACCGAACTGACCAATGAGGCCACGCGCGGCAACGGTCCCCTCGGCTCTCCCGCGATGTCCGTCGAGCAGATACGAGAAGCCTCCTTCCGGGCGCGCTGGCAGCTGATGCTCGGCAATCGCCAAGCGGCAACGCTCGCGGCCACGGAAGCCCAGCAAAGCTTCGCACGAGTGCTCGCCCCCAAGCTCGGGCCCGCGAGCACCGCCGGTCAAGCACTCGCCCAGGCCACCTCCGCGGCCCGAAGCGGCGACGAACAAGCGCTTGCCCGTGCCCGGGGCAGCGCGATCGCGGCAATCACGACAGCGGCTTATGAGCTGACGCTGCGCTCACTAGGCGAAGGCCACCCTGCTTTGGCACGCGAATGGGCGACAGTGCGCGATCTGGGACCAAGCGCCGGGGAGAGCACCGTCCAAGACAACGCGGTGCAAGCAGCGGAGGAACTCGCCACACGAAAGCTGACACCCGCCCAGGCAGCACTTGCTGTACGTCGTGACGAGCTCGACTTCTTCCAACGCCGCACCCTGGCGCTGGTCCAACAGGCAACCCTGGCCGGCTATCTCGGACTCGGTCCAGCACAAGTCGAAGCGGCAGCGCTGGCCTCCGGCTATTGGCAAGTGCTTGCCCCAATTTATACGCAATCGCTTGGCTCGCCCCAAGCCGGCCAGGCCACCAGCGCGTTTGCGACGCTACTCTCTGCCACCCCTGGTGCCTCACCCGTAGCGGGCTCCTCCTCGACCGGTACAGCAGCGGCAGCGACCGCACGCTTTGGCCTGCAGAGCGCCGACAACACCGCCTTGGCTGCCCTCGGAGCGTTCGTGGCGGCCCCGCCCACTGCCGCCGAGCAGCGCCAACGCGTTCAGCAGCTCGTGGAAGCGATGCGCTTTACGATCGCACGCTCGTGCGGTCGTACCCAACCGCTTCCGCTCAACGGCGAGCCTCAGGGAACCGTCTCGGGACCGCCGGTCGTAACCCGGCTCATCAACGAGCTGCGTCCTAGCCTCAACGCCGCCAACGCCGCCCGCCTGACACAAGCAGCCAGCGTGCTGAGGACACTGCCCGGTGCATATGGGATCAGCGGCGAGGAGAGCTCCCCTAAGACCTACCGAGAGAGCTCGAGCGTCCAGTCTGCCTGCAACCGTGCGACGGCCGACATCAGCGCTGTCTTCCCGGCTGCATGGAGCCGGCACGGCGACAATGCCGATTTCGAACGGATTGATCAGATACTGCACCGTGCCCAGCTGGCGGCCGAACACGGCGAATGGTCGGCTGCGGGCGCGGCGGCCCGCGAAGCGTATGCGATCTTCGATCTCACCCCGGAGCAGCGCTTGCTCGCGGTCGACCCTGGCCTCGCCTACCACATCGAGTCTCTCTTCTGGAACGGAGGAACGGGAGATCCATCGTTGTTCGAAGTGCTCTCAGATCACCCCTCCCCTACGGCTTTGCGTCGACCCCAGGCGGCCTTGGAAGGTGGACTTGACCAGGCCGAGGTCGTGCTCGAAGCCTCACATAGCGCTACCGCCGTGGCGGTCAACAGCGGAATCGTGGTGTTTCGCGAGGGCTTGGAGGCGCTACTCATCGTCGCCGCTTTGAGCGCCGGTTTCGTGACCGCGGGCAGTCATTGGCGCCGACCGGCGATTACCGGAGCGATCGCGGCGGTACCGGCCACGCTGCTCACTTGGGCGCTCTCCAACGTGATCCTCAAATCTCTCGCCGGCTACAGCCTGCAGCTGCAGGCGGTCTTGGACGTCGCCGCGCTTGCCGTACTCCTAGTGATGCTTGCTTGGTTCTTTCAGAAGTTCTGCTGGACACGTTTCGTGGCCAGAGAGCAGGCGCGCCACCGCAAAGTCATGGGCCGCGCCAAACTGGCAGGGATCGTGGCGCCCTCCGTTGGGCTGTTCGCTCTCGGCTTCACCGTCATCTACCGCGAGGGTTTTGAGACCGTGCTCTACCTGCAGGCGCTCCGCGAGCAAGCCGGCGGCGGCGCGGTGGTCGAGGGCGTCTTGGTGGGCACGGTGTTCACTGCGATCATCGCGCTACTGATGCTACGTTTGCGACGGCGTCTGCCCTATCGCGGCGTGGTGGTGGCCACCGCGACCCTGATCGGCATCCTGACGGTCGTCATGGTCGGACAAGCCATGCGTGCGCTGCAAGCAGTCGGCTGGCTTGCGATTACCCCGGTGCACTTCGAACTGCCTGTGTGGGCGGGACAGTGGCTCGGGCTCTACCCATCCAGGCAAACCTTGTTCGCCCAGCTGGCCTGCGCGATTGCGATCCCGCTTGCCGCTGTGCTCTCCGAATGGCTGCGTACCCGCCGGCTGGAACGGCGCGTTGCGGCCGCACGCGAGCGGTCCGCGGCCAAGCGTGCGGCCAACGCCGCCGCCAGGCGCTCGGCCAAGGGCGATCAGGCCAAGCAGAAGACGGGCGCCACGGTCTAACCCGGCAGCGGGATGCGGTCGAGAAGCCCGCGAGCGTAGTAAGCGCAGGCTCCCCCGATCGGCTTCAGCGACACCGCTCGACGTGTTTGGCTGCGCTCGGGGCAAAAGCCTTCAAGCGCCGTCCTCAGTGTCGCTCCCACCGCGCTCCAGTGACGCTCGCCGGCAAGACGCTGACCGGCGGCGCGGGCCTCAGAGAGAGCAATGGGATCATCTGCGAGCGCTAGCAAGGCCGTCGCTAGCGCGTCAGGACTGGGGTCCTCTAGCAGCGTCGCAAAGCCGCCGGCTCCCAGTTCCTCTGCGGTCTCATCGCCACGACCGAGCACGCAAGGGAGCTCGGCCGCTAGATAGTCCATGTAGCGCGCACGAGCCGCCAGTCGCGCCTCGGCAGCGTGGCGATGGAGGGTTACGCCGATATCGGCCTCGCGCAGATAGTCGTAGCGCTGCTCGTAGGGGATCCACTTGTCGTAGAAAAAGACCGAACGTCCGAGCACGCCCAAGTCCTTCGCCAAGGCGCGCATCTCCTCGGTCGCGTCGAAGCGACGCTCTGCGCTCTTGTTGGGCGGCCGCCCCGCTGTGATCACGAGCTTCAGGTCGGGACGCTTGGCGGCTATATGCGCAAAGGCGCGCACGGGCGTCTCGGCGTCGAGCCAGCGCCACACGCTCCCCCACCACAGCACCAGCGTGTCATCCTCGGCAATCTGCGGGAAGCGCTCGCGCAGCGGGCGATACCCCGAGACAGGCGGCGGATCGGGAATGCCAAAGGGAACGACCACCGGGTCGAGGTGCTTCGCCTGTCGACCGACCAGCTCGCCGGCGCTGCGCACCAGCTCGGCACGCTGGTGCTGGCTGGCACACAGCACCACGTCGGCGTCGCGAAGCTGGAGCGCCTGGATGGCGGCACGAGCCCGCAGCTCGCGAGCCCGCTCGCGACCGGCCTGCAGCGTGGCGAGCTCCTGCTCGTGAGGGTCATAGAGGTCTGCCACCGCGGCAAACTGGCGCAGCTGCCGCAGAGCCAGCAGATACGGAGGAAGGCACGCACCGAGCACCACGTCGTGGCGCATCGCCTCGCGCAACAATCGCCGACGAGTAAACGGGACCACCGGAATGCCGTCCCGCTCACCGTCTTGCGAGCGTTGCGCGGCAAGCGTGACCTCGTAGCCGAGGCTCAGAGCCTTGGCGAACTCGAGCGCGCGGATCTCGGGGCCGACCAGGCGCTCGCCGAGCTCGCCTGGGGCGAGCACGAGCACACGCTTACGCCTCGCCGGAGCATTCACGAGGACGATGCGCTCGCCAGCGCTCGCTGCCGGACTCGCGCCGGTTCGGAGGCTCTCTCGCGCGCGGGCCGCACGTTGCCCTCCGGCCCGGCCGCGGCGATCGTCGTCAATGCGGCCACCAGAAAGAACATGTAAGGGGCTTGAGGGAAGGAGAGGGCATCGAACAGGGCACTCACCACCAGGAAGGCGACGCAGCCCGCCGACGATGCAAGAGCCAGGGATGCGACGGTGGGGTCTCGTCCGCGGATCGCCCGGCGCGCGAGCACGATCGGGGCGAGGATCATCCCCAGATAGGCGAGCAGTCCTGCGACCCCGACCTCCCAGATCTCGTCGATGTACTCATCGTCATTGATCCTGAACTGGTCAGGCCGATCTTGGTTGAGCGTACCGAAGCCACGCCCGATCACTGGATGGGCATAGACGTCAGGCGCTACATCGGTGAAGTCGCCGAGGCGATGGGTGGTGGAGCTGCTCTGAAGGCCCGCCGTGGGCGTGAAGATCGTGCCGAGCGACCCTGGAGAGGCGAAATGAACCAAGCCAACTAGCGCCACCAGGCCGATCGGGGCGAGTCTAAGGATGGCCCGGGGCCTATAGATGCCGAAGTAGATGACCACCGCGATTGGCACCAGCAAAGCCGTCTTGCGGTCAGTCGAGGAGGCCGCCACCAGCATCAAGGTGAAGGCCAGCGCGTTTAGCCACCACTGCCGTCGTGAGGTCGCATCCAGGATGCGGACGAGGGCGAAGGGCATCACGACGATCATCATCGTGGTGGCGGCGAGACCGTGGAGTGTCGGCCCGAAGACTGCAACGCGACCATCACTACCGAGTTCCGGATGGATGTTGGTCGGCGAAGAGGCGACATTGGCGATTGGTTTCAGGAGAATCCCACTCCACGTGTAGAACGCGTTGTAGCCGGTCTGTCGCTCGATGACCATGCCAAAGGCCGTTACGGTGGCAAGCCCGATCAGGAAGGTCGTGAACCCACGCAAGTCCTCGAAGCGCAGAGCGGTGAGCGTGAACCAAGCCAGCACCAAGAAGGAACCCAGCAAACTGAAGCGCTTGAACGCGAGTTCGAGCTCACCGAGATTGATGATGCGCCCAGCGTTGAGCAAGACGCTCGCGACGGCGATTGCGAGAAATACGAAGACCGCGCCCACGAACAGCTTCGATCGGCGCGTGCGCAGGAAAGCCCTTTGATCGCCGCCGAGCAAGATCCACGCCAGCACCATCACCACGATCGCAAAGCGATCGATCTGCGAGCCGACTGGCATGTGCACCTTCAGTTCGGTCGAGTCGACCGGGACGAGGAACAACATCGCCACGAAGGCCGCGAGCATCCAAGGCAGCGGACGGCGGGTGTGCGGGAAAGCGTCTCGCACCGGCGCCTGGGCGCCTCTGCCCTTGGCGCGTGCTCGCGCGCGTGTGGAATGCTCGCTGACCGGCGCTGGGGAAGGGCCGAGCTCGATCACGGTCGCGCCTGCCCCGGCCACGGTCAAGACCCGCTAGCGCGCCATCGACCGCGCCGCTCAGCCGATCCGGCTGCCGCGTGCACAGGCTCAGCGCTCGGCGCCTTGCCGTTCGGGGCACCGCGCTCGGCAGCCTCGCGAGCGCCACGCTCGTGCCTGAGGACGATCTGAGTTTCCTCGTGTTCACGATCTTCCGCTTCCCGATCCATCGTCGCCGACACGCCGCCACTGGCGCGCCAGCTCTCGCGGAAGCGCCTCGTGACCAAGAGGAGCACGCACCAGAGCACGAACACAAAGATGAACACCATCACCGCTAGCGCCTTGCTGATCCCACCGTCGACCACCCCGCCGTTGGCCTCGCCGAGCTGACGAATGACGATCCGCGACTGCTGGGCAATGTGATCAGCGTCCTCGAGCGAGCCGACGTACTGCTCAAGGCTTGCAACTGAAGCGTCCGCCAATGCTATAGCCAGCTTGGTGGTTGGAGCCTGGGCGTAGATCCCGATCGTCGGCAGGTTGGGATCGCTGTTGAAGTTCAAGCGGTAAGGCGTCGTTTCGCCTGTGATCTCGACATTGCGCTGTACCGCCGTGGGCTCTTGCACGATGCGAGGAACCTCAGGGTCGACTGGGCCGGCCGCATAGATCTGACTGCCTTCAAGGCCCACACGCTGGCCGATCAGGTTGAGCACGGTCGGGCTGGCCATGAAGTTGGCGTAGACCGTGGCTCGCGATTGCAGCGGTTCGAAGGACTGCGAGAGGTTGCCGAGCACCGAAGAGGAGGTGTCGACGAACACGCGCGTGCTTGCGCTTGAGTACTGCAGGGAACGTGGCTTTAGAGTCGCGCCATCGAGGCGATACACGCTGAGGACAGCGGCGATCGCGGCCACGAGCACGCCTATCGCGAGCGCCACCTTGCGCCGTGCAAGCTCCCGTATTACAAGTGCAAACTCCATCTGACTCGATCCTTCCGTTACTGAGGCCGGTTGAACAAGCAACGCGCTTGCGGTCGCGCTTTTTTTGCGCCCGGCCCCTGGCCCTCAACTTGTCTTAACAAAGACACAAGAAGGCACTTCGACTATTCGGAGCCTTCCAGAGGCGCGAGAAACGATCTTCACCTACGTTGCTTTGATCATGGGCACCGATGTATGCCAGGACGGCGCCGGGCACGACTTCGATCTGAGCGTCATCGTCGTGACCCACAACCGCGCTGAGCTCGCGCTCCTAACGCTGCGCTCTGCTCATGCCGCGATCGAAGGCCTGGACGTCCAATGGATCATTGTCGACAGTGGCTCCAGCGACGGAACCCCGGAGACAATCGAAGCGGCCTACCCCGCAATGACCGTTTTGCGCGAGCAGAACATCGGTTTTGCGGCGGCCAACAATCGCGGCTTGCCGCTTGCTCGCGGCCGCTATGTGCTGCTGCTCAACCCAGACGTGGAGACCGTGTCCGGAACCTTTGACGAGCTCCTGAAAAGGCTCGACGCCCGACCGCAGGTCGGCATGGCCAGCGTGGTCCAGACCACACCGCAAGGACATTTGGAGCGTTCGATCCGGCGTTTTCCCTCACCTTGGCTTGCCTTTGGCGAAGCACTCGGCGTACAACGCTTGGCGCCGCTGGGCCGTTGGAGTGAGGAGGAGTCGCGCGAGGCGTGCTACCGGACGGAAGCTTCGGTTGACTGGCTGGTAGGGGCCTTTCTGATTGCTCGCACCCAGGCAGTCCACGAAGTTGGTCCGCTAGACGAGCGCTTCTTTCTGTATTCGGAGGAGACCGACTGGTGCTATCGCTTTCGCCAGGCCGGCTGGGAAGTGGCTCACGTACCCGCGATGACCGTGATCCACCACACCAGCCGCAAGCCTCGCCCCGACCTGACCGCGCAGCTGAGCTACGCGAAGGTGCTATTCGCTCGTAAGCACTACGGCAAAGCGCGCGCCGGGGCGATCCACCTCTCGCTAGTGCTGCGCCACGCGCTGCGCGCCTCGGCCGCCGCGATGCTCGCAAGGGTGCGCCCGCGCTGGAGCGACCACGCCCTTGCCGAGCGCAAGGCTCTCTCGTTGATGCTCGGCCGCTCAGAGCCCCCGTTCATTGCCAAAACGGCTCAGCCGAGGCTCGCCAAGGCATCTCACCCGAGGCGCTCGTAGACCTCGAGCAAGGCCTGCTCGGAACGCTCCCAGCTGAGCTCTAGCGCACGCTCGCGAGCCAACCGGCCGAGCGCCAGCCTACGCTCACCATCGCCGGCAAGCCCGGCGATCAACTCGGCAAACGCCTGCCTGTCGCCGTCCGGGGCGTAGAGCGCCGCCTCGCCCGCGGTACGGCGTGTCTCGCGCAGGTCATAGGCCACCACAGGGCGCCCACAGCCCAAATACTCGGCGATCTTGATCATGGTGGAGCCTTCGTTGAGCTCCGTACCCGGAGCCGGGTCAAGCGCGATGTCAGCATCGGCGATCAGGCCGGCGATGCTCTCGTGTGGCACATGGCCGGTAAAGGTGACTCGCTCGCTCAAGCCCATATCGCGGCAGCGAGCAACCAACTCCGCTCGCGCCGCCCCTTCACCGACGATAGTCAGATGGACACTAGACAGTTGCGGGGCGCTCAAGATATCGGGCAATTCGAGCACCCCGTCCTGGACGTCGAGCGTGCCGACATATACAAGCCTCGGTGTGGCCAGCTCTCCTGGGCGCCCGGAGGGCGGGTCGGGGAACTCAGCCAGACGCGGACCGTTGCGCACGACCGTGACCTCTGGCGAGCTCAGGCTGGGACCGCGTGCATGTGCAAGCTCGCGCTGAGTCTCGTTGGTGACGATCACCTGGTGGGCGCAGGCGATGGCCGCTCCTTGTGCCGCTCTCAGCAAGCTCGAGCCGGCGGACGAGCCAAACTTTGCCTCGAACAGCTCCGGCCCTGAGTCGTGCATGTCATAGACAACCTTGCCGCCTGCCATCCGCATCGCGACCGCCGCTATCGCAAGCGTGTCCGGGGGTCCGTTGAAGTGCAGTGTGCGAGCACCGCCCAGAATCGCAGTGAGGGAACGGCCAAGCAACTGAGCGTGGGCGATCCCATACTCCAAGGCATAGGACCAAGGCGAGCGATTGGCCCATACGGTCCGGTAGCGATGCACCTCTACTCCTTGCAAGTGCTCGCGAGCGGGCTGATTTGGGCCCCGGGGGGCTATCACGGTGACCCTGTGTCCCGCGCCGGCCAGAGACTCGGCCTCGTTGCGCACACGAGTGTCTTGGGGATAAGTGAAGTTCTCGAGCAGCATCACTATCTGCTGAGGATGGCTTGTTCTCTGGATCGTCATGCACGATCAACGAGAGCCCGGGCGGGCGGCTTGCGCACATCTCGACAAGCCAAGGAGGTATTCGTTTCGCACAAGCTCGCAAGGCAAGGGGGACATCCCTCGTTTTGTGAGGGTGCCTGCGCAAACTCACCTGAGCGCGACCATAGAGCCGAAGAGCAAGACCTCCAACCGAGCGCAGCGGCCGTGGATGGATGAGCCATGCAGGCGCATAGGCGTTATCGCAGCCGGTCGTGAAACAGCCTCATCGAGGACGCTGGCAGCCTTGGAGCGCATCTTTCCGGTTCGCTTCGAGCGCATCCAATCGGCGATCCCCGATGGACTCGACGGAGTTTTGGTCTTGGGCGCACCGCCTTCGATGCACGGCGAGGACAGCTGGGGCCTGCCAAAGCTGGTTCTGCCCGCAGACCCAGATTCACAGGACTCCACATTGGGTCGAGCGTCAGAAGCGGACTCCCGGCAGGCAGGCTACGCAAACGCTCTACCCGGCCAGATGACCAAGGTCACGCTCTCCGTGGATCCCTCACTGGCAAGACCGATGCGAGGACGCGTCATCCATGAGCAAACATTGCCTTCGCGGCAACCGCCCGTCGAAGGCAATTGCGTAACGCTCGCCAGCGAGGCAGGTCGACCGGTGTGGTGGCGTGTGGGCGAGGGGACCGCGACAACGGAGCTAAGTGCTTATCCGCTCGCGCGTCTAGATTGCGGTGAGGCTCTGCGCGAACACCTACGGGCGGGCCGCTTTATGGGCTTGCTGCCCTTGGTGAGCTTCGTCTCGCGGCTACTTGGAGAGAGTGGCTGGAAACTGCCACCTTTGCGCGCCTGCTTCGTGGTGGACGATCCCAACCTGCACTGGACCTCCTACGGATTTCTCGACTACGCGGAGTTGATCGAGCACGCCACGCGTCATCGCTACCACATGGAGTTTGCGACGGTTCCCCTCGACGGCTGGTTGATCAAGCGCAAGGCAGCCGCCTTGCTAGCCGACAACAGCTCGGTGCTATCGCTGGCAGTCCACGGCAACGACCACATCGCCCGCGAGCTCGCCCGTCGTAACACCGACGCAGAAGCCGAGGCTGCAATCGCACAAGGCTTGCGACGTGTCGCCGCACTCGAGCGCCGCTCCGGCTTGCAGGTTGAGCATGTCCTCGTGCCACCCCACGGCGCATGCTCTGAGGCCGTCTTGCGGGCCACCTTCAGATTGGGCGGCGAAGCGGCGTGCATCAGCCGTCCCTACCCTTGGCTCGACAAGCAACCAGCACCTACACCGCTTGCCGGCTGGCACCCAGCGGATCTGGTCGCAGGTGGCTTGCCGGTACTCCCACGACATCCCCTCAGCGCCTCACGTGAGGACCTGGCGCTGCGGGCACTACTCGGACATCCCCTGATCCTTTATGGGCACCACGTGGACTTCGCAGATGGCCTCGATGTGCTGGCACAAGCCGCGAGTGAGATCAACTCCTTGGGCGAGGTCCAATGGGGCTCGCTTGGCTGGATCGCACGCGGCAACTATTCAACGCAACGCTCGCGAGATACGCTGCTAGTCAAGATGCACGCTCGCCGCATCGCGGTGGAGGTTCCTGCGGGGGTGAGCGCGCTGCGTGTACTTGTCGATGAGCCGGTCGGAGGCGCAGCTGGGCATCGACTGGCACATACGGGCGGGGATGTAGGCGTCGCCTTCGAGAATGGGGCCGGCGTCTCGGAGCCGCTGGTGGTCGTGGGGCCCGCACACGTTGACTTGGCGCTAAAGGCAGACAGACCACTAGATCCCAGCACGATCGACTCACCCGCAATCCACCCTTGGCCGTTGCTCAGACGTGTCTTGGTGGAGACGCGTGATCGCATGCAGCCCCTGCTCCGATCTACATCCTCTGCCTGACTGAAGCGTCCACCAGTGCGCCCGCTTGACCGTTGGGGCACGCGTGAGCCTTGTCCCGGAGCCCACATGGGCTTGAACGGTTCATGCTCGTGCCCCCCACGATCAATACTCCTGAACCCTTCACAGAAGTTCCCAGGGATAGAAGACGTTTAAGAAGGGATGACCGAAACCCTGCTGGCCGGGCAGGCCCACGACGCACGCCAAAAGCGGACGACCACAGGGCGCCGGCGGATCCTGATCGCGGTTCACAGCGCCAAGCTCGGCGGGGCCGAGCGGATGGCCCTGTTGGAGGCCGAGCATTTGAAGACTCGCTTCGAGCTGCTGCTCTCCGTGCCCGAAGGACCTTTGCAGGCACGCTTCGCCGAGCAGGGCGAGCTCGTCGCGTGGACTGAGACACTGCCTTTTTGGGGTGCCTCAGCGGTACGCTGGGCTCGTAGCTGCCTGGGCACACTGCGCGATGCGATCTCCATGGCGATGCTCATTCGCCGGCGCCGTGTCGAGCTCGTGCTCACCAACAGCTCTGTGTGTCTAGCTCCAGTGCTCGCCGCGAGACTTGCCGGGGTGCCGGTCGTCGTACATGCACGCGACGTGCCCAAATCGAGGCTCGCGCCGCTTGTGATGGCCGTGCACGGAAAGCTCGCGAGTACCGTGATCGTGATCACCGACGGGCTCGTCCAGTATTTTCGCGCGGGTCCTCGCACGCGGATCGCCCGTATTCCCGACGGGATCGTCCTGCCAGAGCACCCGCCCGCTCAAACCGGGAGCTCCTTTGACTCACCGCTGAGATTGTGCTTGGTCGGTGCGCTTGACCCGCGCAAGGGTCAAGACCTGGCGGTCGCGGCGGTCGCTGAGTTGCGCGAGCGGGGACTCTCTACAAGCCTCGATCTGGTGGGGCGCGCACTGGACGAGGACTTTGCAAGCTCCCTACAAGCCCAAGCACGCCGCCTGGGCGTAAGCGACGCGGTGAGCTTCGTCGGCGAGGTAGACGGCATCGGCGCTCACCTGCAAAGCGCCGACATAGTGATCGCTCCCTCGCGCGGGGAGTGGACGCCGCTGGTTTTGATGGAGGCGCTCGCGCACGGCAAGCCTGTCGTCGCGGCCCGCGTGGGAGGCGTATCAGACGTCGTCCAGAACCGCGAGTCGGGCCTACTAGTTGCGCCTGAGAGCCCCACAGAGCTGGCTGACGCAATCGTCGAGCTCTACGAGAACCCCGCGAGGGCAGCGGCCATGGCAGAGCGGGGACGGGCTCACATCGTCGCTCAATTTGGCATCGAGCGCACCTTGGAGGGATTGCAAGGCGAGATCCATCGCCTGCTCGGCGAGGAGTCTGTGCGATTTAGGCGCGAGCCACGACCATTGCAGACCGTTCTATAGACATGAAGGCCAAGGGTGTCATTGTCGTTCCACCAACGGATCGTCTGATCGGGTCGTGGCTCGACGCCTCGCACGCCACCGCGCTACAGCACATCGCCAACCGCCCGATCATCTGTCACGTGCTCGACGCGCTCGTGAGTGCTGGGATCGAAGAGGCGGTCGTAGTCACCCCTCCTGACGTGGCCGCCGAGATTGAGAATTGCCTGACCAAAGAAGGGCCGGCAGGCATCAAAGCGCAGCTGTTCGTACATGACTACAGCCTCGAGCCGGCTATCGCCCTAGAGGGAGTCGCCGAGATGATCGGTCAGTCACCGACGGTCGTGCATCGCGCAAACGGACTACTGGGGCAACCTATCGCCCCCTTCCTCGAGCTCGTTGACGAGCAATCGGCGGACATCGTGCTGCTCGTAGCGCAAGGCACACGCAGCACCGAACGTCTCGCGCCCGCATCTCAGCGGATACTGCGCATCGCCGAGATCGACCCAACCAAATCGGCACTTGGGATTGCCGGGGTCTGCGTGCTCGCTCCGGGCGCCCTACGACATGTCAGGGCAGTCGAGTGGCCCCCCCAGGGACTCGAGCTAGAGGCGATGGCAGAAGGGCTCGCCGAGGACGGCGGCAGCGTACACGTGCGCACAGTGCGCACCTGGCGTAGCTTTGCCGGCCAAGCCGTCGATCTGCTGGATATGAACCGGGCGGTCCTCGACACGCTCGAGGAGCACGCCACGCCGGCTGAGAGCGATGGCAATCGCTTTGAGGGTCGCGTATTGATCCACCCAACGGCTACGGTCACCTCAAGCGTGATCTGCGGGCCAGCGATTGTCGGACCAGGCGCCCATATCACCGACTCCTACATAGGCCCACACACCGCGATCGGCGAAGAGGTACACGTGGAGTGCGCTGAGATCGAGCGCTCGATCGTGCTCGCCGGTGCCAGGATCCAGCACGTCGGCGGACGCTTGGTCGCAAGCGTAGTGGGACGGGAGGCACGCATTTTCAGGGACTTCTCCGTACCTCGTGCGATTCGCTTGCAGGTAGGGGACGGCGACGAGGTCGCGCTCTGCTGAGCTTGATCGCTTCGCGTGCTCGCCTACAGACGCTGGTGGCGTGCGGGGTCGGATTGCTCCTTTCGCTGACATTCGCTGCCTGTGCGGGTAACGCCCCAATCAAGGCAGCAAGCTCGAGCAAGCAATGCAGCGCGACATTGGGACCCGGCCAAGACGTGGCCGGCGCTCTCTCCTCAGCTCAGACCGGCGCCGTCATCTGCCTTCAAAGCGGTGCCTATCCAACGCTCAAGCTGGACGGTGTCCAGCCAAGCGGATATGTGACCTTGCGCTCCGAGAGCGGACGCGGCGCGAGCATCGCAGGCATCGAAGGACAGAACGTGGCCTTTCTACGCCTGGAAGACCTGACCGTGCGTGGCCAAGTTGCGTTGGTCGAAGAAGCACACGACGTCCAACTCATCGGCAACGACATCGGCAAGAGCACGTGCGGGGTCTACCTGTACGCGTGGTCAGGGCACGTCATCAAGGACATCACGCTCAAAGGCAATGACATCCATGACCTGAACTTCACAGGTGCCGAAGGGGTGTGCAGCGGTTACGGGATCGAGGCCGTAGGCGGTGTGCAGAACGTAGTGATCGCCGCCAACACGATCGCGCGTGTGGCCAACGACTATGTCCAGCTTGGCGGAGGCAGCAACTGGACGGTCGCTCACAACCTCTTTTTGGGGCCTTCCTTGCGCTATTCCCACGAAGCGGTTCATCAGGACCTGTGGCAGGTGTTCGGCGGTGGCTCAAACCTGCGCTTCGTAAACAACGTGGCACGCAACACCGCTACCCAAGAGTCCCTGCTGTTCCAACTCGGCACCTACCACAACGTGACCATCTCCAACAACCTCTTCGACCATGACTCTTCCGGCTACTCCGTAGAGCTGTTCCAGATCGAAGGCCTGGAGTTCACCTACAACACATTTGTGGGCTCCCATTGGGGCGTCATCTTTCGCGCGGACGACCCTGAAGCCGGACCCGGCCGAGGATATGTCGTGGAGCACAACATCTTTGGTGGGACCTCGGGCGGAACTCCCGATGTCAGCGAGTGGCGCAGCTTCGGAACCTACGACTACAACGTCTCCCAAGACAGTTCGGCAAGCGGCCCTCACAGTCTGCGCCACTGGCACCCCCGCTGGTCGAGCGAAGTCGATTTCCAGCCGTTCTGCCTGCCGTTCGCGGCGGGCTATGAGCCCACAAGTTCAACCACCAACACCACGTTTAGTAGGCGATGGCACAACGGCTGCTCGTAGTCTCCCCGGTTCGTAACGAGGCCGCTCACATAGAGCGGGTCGGGCTAGCGCTTGCCGCACAGACCCGACCGCCCGACATGTGGGTGGTCATCGACGACCGCTCGACGGATGAGACACCACAGATCCTCGAGCGCCTGGCTGCTCAACTCGACTTCATGAAGGTCCTGCAAAGCCCTCCACCGGACCAAGAGAAGACCTCGAAGGACCGTCTGGCGATCGCTGCCGAGGCTCGCGCCTTCAACATCGCGCTCAAAGAGGTGTCTTGGCAAAGCTTTACCCACATAGCCAAGCTCGACGGCGATATCGAGTTGCCGCCCGACTATTTTGAGCTGTTGCTCGCACGTTTTGCGGCGGAACCCGATCTTGGTTTGGCGGGCGGCGTTCTGCGTGAGCCCGAAGGCGATGGCTGGGGTCCGCAGAACGCGGCCAGCGACTACCACGTGAGGGGCGCACTGAAGTGCTTTACGCAGGAGTGCCTACAAGCTATTGGCGGAATCCAGGAGCGTCTAGCCTGGGACACGATCGACGAGGTATATGCTCGTATGCGAGGCTTCAAGACGCGTACCCTGCCCGAGCTCGTCGGGCTACATCACCGGCCTTGCGCAAGCGCCGACGGTATCTTGAGAGGCCGCGCGCGGCATGGGCGTTGCCTCTACATCGCCCACTACCCACCGAGCTGGGTAGCGCTGCGAGCGGTCAAGACGGCCACCGAGCGACCACGGATACTGTCGGGCGTGGCCTACCTTGGGGGCTATGTGTGGTCTGCGATAAGCGGTGTCCAGAGGGTCGATGACCCCGAGTTTCGAACGTTCATGCGTCGCGAGCTGGGCTTCCGTGCACGACGAGCGGTACGCGTGCGCATACCCATCGCGCGGGTGTCGATGGAAGCCGACCCACGATGAGCGCCCCGCGACGGTCGCGAGGCGCTCATCTCTTTGTAGTGGGTCGCCCTTCGGCCGCGCGAAGGGCATGTCGCGCAGCCCCTGCTAGGAGCCGAATTCCTCAGCCCCAATGTTGGTCCCGTCGCCGGCGGCGAGGTGCCCCGGTGAGGAGCTTGTAAGAGCCCAACCTGCCCAGGTCGATGGCTCAGAGCCACCGCCCACGTAGGTCGGCTTGCCGTTGATCCCGTGCGTGCCGAGCGTCTGCCCTTCGACGAGGTTGTATTCCATGGTCCAGCCGCTGCTGGACTGGCCCTCGCTGAGATCGATACCGCCCGTCAGGACGTTGTCGGTAATCGTCTCGTTGGAGGCGGTCGCACCGACGTTCACATGCCCGATCCTGACCATCGCGCCGTGACCGAACGTGTCATGGCTGATGAGGTCGTGTTCGCCACCACCGATCACGATCTGCCAGGGGTATTCGCCGTCGGTGTCGAACACGTCGTTAGTGACCGTCATCGGGCTCCCGTTGCCGTCGGGCGACATGATCCCATCGGAGTTCCCGTGGAAGTAGTCTCCCGTGACGGTCGTGCCCTTTGCGCCATAGAACTGGATCGGGTCGACGTGAGCTTTGCAAGAGCCCTCCTTCATGTTTTCAAATACGTCGTCTGGCCCGATCACGGTGCCCGACCCGCCACCTGTGATGTTCACGCCGTCGGTGCAGCCGTTGCGCCCGAAGCTCGAATGCGAGATCACAACGCCGTTGGTTCCGGAGACGCCTTTGTTATCGCCGTTGACCTCCAGACGACCCTCGTTGCCACAACCACCGTTGCCTTCGGCGACGTTGAAGAAAGTGCTGCCTTCGACGAGGATGTCGATGTTCGCGCTCGTCGGAGTCTGGATGCAGAGACCGCTTGTGAAGGCGTCCCCAATCCAGTGGATGTGAGTCGCCGGAGCGCTAGAGGTACCGGCGTCTCCACCCGCGATCGTCAAGCCTTCGAACGTGATATTCGACGAGGTGGCTACGTTTGCATAGCCAAGTACCGCTTGGGATTGACTCACCCCACTCGCGGGCTTCACAGTCACCATGCTTGACTTGCTCGTGGTCACGCTGACTTCTCCATAGCTGCCCGCGCTCAGGCAAATCGTCGAGCCAGCCGCAGCGTTCTTTATCGCCGTCGCGAGCCCTGAGCTAATCGTCGTCGTGCAACCTGCACTGACTACTACGGCCGCGACGCTCGCGGTGGCAGCAGACGTCGCGGCAGTCGAGCCACCACTGTTCGTCGCTGTCACAACAACACGGATCGTGTGTTCCACATCGCTCGCGGCGAGCTCATAAGTAGAGCCCGTCGCACCAGAGACGTTCGAGCAACCACTGCCCGAACCACCACAATCCTGCCACTGATACGCAACAGACGTCGGACTACCAGTCCACACACCCGCAGACGCCGTCAACGTCTGACCTTCAGTCGTCGTACCACTAATCGACGGCAACACCGAATTCGACGGCGCCGCGGGAGGCGGAGGAGGAACAGCCGCCACCACAGCACTCGCAGCCGAACTCGCCGAAGACGAACCGCCACTGTTGGCAGCCGTCACGACAACGCGGATCGTGTGTTCCACATCGTTTGCGGCGAGCTTATAAGTAGAGCCCGTCGCACCAGAGATACTCGAGCAACCATTGCCCGAGCCATCACAATCCTGCCACTGATAGACAACAGACGTCGGACTACCAGTCCAAGTGCCCGCAGTCGCGGTAAGCGTCTGACCTTCAGTAGTCGTACCACTAATCGACGGCAACACCGAATTCGACGGCGCCGCGGGAGGCGGAGGCGGCGGGACAGCCGCAACCGACGTGCTGACAACCGACGTAGCTACCGTCGAACCGCCACCATTGGTTGCGGTCACGAGAACACGAATAGTGTGTTCGACATCGCTCGCGCCAAGCACATAGCTCGTGGAAGTCGCGCCGGAGATATCCGAGCAAGCTTCCCCGGAGGCTTCACAGTCCTGCCACTGATAGGCAAAGGACGTCGGAGCTCCGGTCCAAGTGCCCGCGGTCGCGGTAAGCATCTGACCTTCAGTTGTTGTACCGCTAATCGCCGGCAACACCGCGTTGGCGGGCGCAGCTACAGGCGGTTCTTCGACAGGAGCTGTCGCAGGGGAGCTCATCGAGCTGGAGCCACCGCTATTGCTCGCCGTCACCATGACTCGCATCGTGTGGTTCACGTCGCCGGCTGTGAGCGTGTAGTCAGGAGACGTGGCACCACCAATACTTGAGCAGCTACGGCCGGAGGAGCTGCAGTGACGCCATTGATAGGTGTAGGCCGTGGGGTCGCCGGTCCAGGCGCCGGTGGTCGTGCTGAGAACCTGACCTTCAACTGTCTTGCCACTGACCGCCGGCATCGCCACGTTGGTCGGGGCCGGCGGAACGAGAGCGATCACCACGACGCTCGGGAGAGAGTCAGCGGAGGTCGATCCGCCCGCGTTTGTAGCTGTTACCACCACACGCACGGTCTGACTAACGTCAGCGGCGCCCAGGGTGTAGCTGGTAGACGTCGCACCGGGGATATTGGAACAGCTTCCGCCGAGGACATTACAGTCCTGCCACTGATAGGAGTAGGAGTTCGGGTTGCCCGTCCACGTTCCGGACGTGGCGCTCAGCGTTTCGCTTTCAATTGAGATGCCGGAGACTACCGGAGGCAGGGTGCTGCTCGGAGCGGCAGGCGGTGGCGGCGGAACAGCCGCCACCACAGCGCTTGCGATCGAGCTGGCCGAGGTCGCGCCGCCACCATTTATCGCGGTCACGACAATGCGAATCGTGTGTCCAACATCGCTGGGGAGGAGTTCATAAGTGGAGCCGCTCGCGCCCACAATGTTCGAGCAGCCAGAGCCCGACCCACCACAATCCTGCCACTGATACACAACAGACGTCGGACTACCAGTCCAAGTACCCGCAGACGCCGTCAACGTCTGACCATCAGTAGTCGTACCACTGATAGCCGGCAACACCGTATCCGACGGAGCTGCGGAGGCGGAGGTGGAACAGCCGCAACTACTGCGCTTGCCGTCGAGCTAGCCGAAGACGAACCGCCGCTATTGGTGGCCGTCACAACAACGCGGATCGTGTGTTCCACATCGCTCGCGCCGAGCACATAGCTAGTGGAAGTCGCGCCGGAGATGGCAGCGCAACCCACGCCGGAGGCTTCACAATCCTGCCACTGGTAGGCAAGCGAAGTCGGACTACCGCTCCACGTACCCGTAGTCGCGGTAAGCGTCTGACCTTCGGTCGTCGTGCCACCGATAGCCGGCAACGCCGTATTCGACGGAGCCACGACAGCCTCTGAGGACAAAGGCGGGAGAGATGGGAGAGACGGCGGTGAGGACACCAGGACTGGTTCGCTGGTGGTCACGTACCCCGACACGGGACATTCCTCGCGGATGCTGCCCACTCCCCAGCTGCCGGGCAAGCCAGCAAGGTTACGCTGGGTGCTGGTGGAGCTAAGGCAATAGCCCTGTCGATGGCTGCGATAGCTCAGAGTGCCACCCTCGCCTAGAACGGAGAGCCAGTAGTTGGCGCCCGGAGCGATCGAGGTCGCGGTGATCGGTATCGAGTTCCAAGCACCACCAACGGGTGAGGTGATCGCACCGGCGCTGAGGAGCGTCCCGGGGTGACCGCCGGCTTCGCTGTAGATACCCACGATCAACGTGCCGGCTTGATTGGCGGAGTCGACATAGACCCGGGCGATGCCGGCCGTGCCCGAGGTGAGCGCACGGAAGCGGAAAGCTTCTGCATGTCCCGCACCAAGACCAACTCGCCGCGACTGAACCGCGCTTTCGCCGAATAGCCCCGTGGTTGAGCCTATCGCGGCATTGAATACGGTTGAGCCATTGACAGACGAAGACCTTCTGTCAGTGGTTCGTACGGATTCACGGCGGCCCCGTCTGGCCCTCTTCTTGTCGTCCTTTTGGTGCTTAACACCATGGCGCCGATGATGAGCTGCATGCGATTTTTCAGACCGCATGTGCTTTGTAGCGAATGCCGATGGTGCAATGAGTAGTGAAAGGGCCAGCAGTACAAGTGCTGGCAAGGAGCGAGGGAGTGACAAGGGCATCCATGCCTCCGAGAGAGGGAGTTGTGCGAGGTCCCTCAACCTTCGGGCCAATGCTCTATAGCCGTGAGTATCGCGCTACTGGAGCGGACAGGCGTATGAAGTAAGAACTACGCCAGCGAAGTAAGAGTTACGCCCAACCCTACGTAAACCACCTCACGCCAGGCGGTATTTCGCTTCCTGGGAAGCTAGGAGCCGAAGTAGTTGGCACCCATGTCGCCGCCATCGCCGGCAGCGAGATGGCCAGGGGATGCACTTGTAAGGGCCCAGCCGGCCCAGGTCGACGGCTCCGAGCCGCCGCCCACGTAGACGGGCTTGCCCTTGATCGAATGGGCGCCCAGCACTTCGCCTTCGACTAGGTTGTATTCCATCATCCAACCGCTACTCGACTGTCCCTCTGTAAGTTCCAAGCCACCCGTCAGAACGTTGTTGACGATAGTCTCATTCGAGGCCGTCGCACCAACATTCACATGCCCAATCCTGACCCGTGCGCCGTGACCGAAGGTGTCGTGACTAATGACATCGTTACCACCGCCGCCGATCACGATCTGGTCCGGATATTCACCATCGGTGTCAAACACCGAGTTGGTTACAGTCATCGGGCTGCCGTTGCCATCCGGCGACATGATCCCGTCTGAGTTGCCATGGAAATAATCCCCCGTCACCGTTGTATCGGTGGCTCCATAGAACTGGATCGAGTCGACATGGGCCGCACAGGAGCCTTGCTTGAGACCTGCGAATTCATCTCCAGGCCCAATCACCGTTCCCGACGCGCCCCCCGTGATGTTCACACCATCGGTACATCCGCTTGGACTACCAGTTTGAAAGAGATCGTGGGCAATGACCACACCGTTGACGCCCGAGGGACCCTCGTTGTCGCCGTTGACCTCCAGACGACCCTCGTTGCTGCAACCGCCGGTGCTGATGTCGATGAAGGTGCTGCCTTCCACCAGCACGTCGATGTTGGCGCTCGTCGGCGCCTGAATGCAGAGCCCGCTGGTGAATTCGTCTTCGACCCAATGGATATGGGTCGCGGACGAGCTCGAGCTGCCGACGTTGCCGCCTTCGACAGTCAGGCCTTCGAACGTCAAGTTCGACGAGGTGGTCACATCGGTGAAGCCGAGCGTCACCTGGGAGGAGCTTACGCCCGCGGCCGCGGCGATCGTGACCATACTGGACTTGCTCGTGGTAACCGTGATGTTTCCGTAGTTGCCGGCGTTGAGGCAGATCACCGAGCCGGCCGCGGCGCTCTGGACGGCGCTCTGCAGACCAGAGCTGATCGTGGTCGTGCAGCCCGCGCTGAGCACCGCCTGAGCGACGACCCCAGTGGCAGCTGAGGTTGCTGTTGTCGACCCACCGCTATTAGTAGCGAGTACGGCAACCCTGACAGTATGTCCGACATCCGCCGCGGCGAGCTTGTAGCTGGAGTGAGTCGCACCGGCGATGCTCGCACAACCTCCGCCGGAACTGTTGCAGTCCTGCCACTGATACGCATACGAGGTCGGGCTACCGCTCCAGCTACCGGTCGTAGCGGTTAGCGTCTTGCCTTCAGTGCTTGTACCACCGATCGTCGGCAGCGAAGTATTGGTCGGCGGTGAGGGCGGCGGAGGCGGAGGCGCACTCACAACGGATGCGCTGACAGCTGAGGCAGCCGCAGTCGAGCCGCCCGCATTGGTCGCGGTGAGCACCACCCCCACCGTATGACCAACATCAGAGCCAACCAACACATACGAAGAGGATGTGGCGCCACTGATGGCCACACAACCAGAACCCGAACTATTGCAATCCTGCCACTGATACGCATACGAGGTCGGGCTACCGCTCCAGCTACCGGTCGTAGCGGTTAGCGTCTTGCCTTCAGTGCTTGTACCACCGATCGTCGGCAGCGAAGTATTCGTTGGGGCCGTCGGAGGCGGAGTGGTCGCCGGGCCGACCCTCCTCGAAATAGGGGACTGTGCGGCCGTCGTCCCAGCCGCATTCGTTGCTTCGACGATAACGAGCACTTTATGTCCGACATCTTCTTCGTCGAGCGTATAGGTGGAGGAGCTTTCGCCGGCGATATCCGTGCAGACCGAGCCCGAGCTATTGCAAGACTGCCACTGATACGCATAGGAAGTCGGTTTGCCTTCCCAGGTGCCGGTACTTGCTTTCAACGTGTTGCCTTCGGTGGTCGTTCCGCTAATCGAGGGGTGGACAGTGTTGACCGGCTTGGACACTTTTGGAGGAGCCGGCGGTTCTTCGGAGCCTTTCCCGGAGGAGCCTTCGCTCGGGCCACCGGGCGCAGTGGGGACACTCGCTCCACCTACAAGGATCGGGGCCACAGGTGAGCTCAGCGAGAGCGCAGGCACATCGGCCGTGGCCGGTGTCGGCACGACCGGCGTCCCAATCGCGGGCTTGACGACCTTCACGTTAGGATTTCGCGGCTTTTTGTGCGCAACGCACTTCTTCCTCTTACGCGAGTGGGCCTTGAAGCGTTTGCATGCGGCGCGGCGTGCATTTGCACGCCGACGGCGCGAGCTTGCCTCACTTGGACTCTGCTTGGGCGTGGTTTGCTTGACGGGGGCGAGAACATGCGCGGTGGCTACAGACAAAGCGCCGCCCAGCGCGCCGAAAGTCGTCGCGAGGATGAGCAGCGCAAATACGCCAACTGGCGCCAGCGCACGGCGAATGAGCGGTCTAGCAGTCACGTGGTCTCCCTGCCTCGATGACATACGTCTGTAGGACGGCACATCCATGTGCAAACCTAATCGGCCAGTCTCGCCGGTGACCTTACCACTGGGCAACCCTGCCCAAACCTACGATGTCCGAAACTGGGCTATCCTTGGGCTCGCTATCTTGCTCGCATGAATCCCATCGGCGACGTTTTGCGAGTCGTTCTCGCCGACGACCACCACTTCTTTCGCGAGGGCTTGCGCGACCTGCTCGAAGACGCTGGGCTGAGCGTAGTAGGCGAGGCCAAGAATGGCGCTGAGGCGCTGCTCCTCGCAGAGGAACTCAAGCCAGACCTAGTCGTGATCGACCTGAACGTCTTGGGTGCACCGAGCTCTGAGGCGCTACGACGCATCGCGACCGTCTGCCCCCGAGCACGTACGGTGGTCTTGACCAGCTCAGTCAAGGCATCCGAGGTGCTAGACGCGCTGCGCGCCGGCGCCAGCGCCTACGTTGTGAAGGGCGCGCAAGCCGACGATCTGATCGCCGGCATCCGTCAGACAGCCAATAGCCACGTGGTGCTATCGCGTGCGGTGATGGACATCTTGGTGGCCTATGCCACTCCGAGCAGCGACGGCGGTGCGTCCAAGCCCGCACCACTCGGACAGGAGCTCACTCCGCGTGAGACGGACGTACTGCGGCTGATGGCGAAGGGCGCCGACAATGCCGCGATCGGCCTGGAGCTCTCGATCAGCAGGCACACGGTCAAGCAGCACGTGACCAACATCTTCCAGAAGCTGGGCGTGCGCACACGCGTCGAGGCTGCTGTATACGCGGTGCGAGTCGGCTTGGTCTAGGCGACCAGTCGGCTAAACCTAAGCAGCCGCAAGCGGCTCGATCGCGCGGATCGCCGCGTCGCGATCTGCCACACCGAGCTTGGTCACGCAGGCCGAGACATGGCGGCGTACCGTGACCGGCGAGAGCGAGAGCAGATCAGCCACCTCGATCGTACTCATGCCCGAGCCGAGCATCTTCAGGATCTCCGACTCCCTCGGCGTCAACTGCACGGCACCGACGCGCATCGGGGTAATCGACGCCCCCGCTGTGGTGAAGCTACGAAACTCCTGCAGTACGCGGCCCACGAGGGTGCGGGGTAGCGCGGCCTCGCCCTTGAGCACGCCGGAGAGCGCCGCAGGCAGCCGATCCGGACTGGTATCTCTGGGTAGGTAGCCGACTGCTCCGGCGCGCAGAGCGTCTAGCAGATCCTCCGTATTGGTAGAGATTGTGAGCATGACCACTGAGGTCTCCGGAGCCGTTTCGGCCACTCTACGCGCGGTATCTATGCCCCCACCCGGCATGTCCACATCGAGCAGGCACACGTCCGGGCGCTCGCGAGCCACGGCGCCAACAGCGCCGTCTCCGTCGGCAGCTTCGCCTACAACTTGAAAACCGCCACGCATAAGGGCCATCCGCACACCCAGACGGGTGACCTGATTGTCGTCAGCGATGACGATGGTCGGTTCCGGCGCGCTCACGGCACCCACCGCCCCAGCGAGCAGCACCGTCTCGTCGAGCAGTCTTCGACGGCGATCAAACAGATCGCAGGGCTGCGCCCGCTTTCACATCCACGCCCCATAGGGGTTGCCTGAGTCTCTGTCCGCCGGGCTTCAGCCGAAACTGATGCGGTCATGAACCCATCCTTGGATCCTGCTCTGGGTGATCATCCGTGTGTACATCCGTGTGTATCCATTTCTTCCGTTCGGCGCCTTCTCCAACATCAGCTACTTAACTAACGTCGGCTTCTGCGCCTACTTTCATGAGTCCGAACTCTCCATACCACTCAATCGAATAGTCCGATTAATTAGTCTTGGATCGTCCGGCTCGGGCCAGATCATACATCTTCGATGCAACTCCGCATTTTGCGGTTACTTTCTTGCAAAATCTTCCGTGATTTGCCGCACATTGCGGACTTCACAGCCCTGGCTCATCCGCACCATCGTTGTATGGGCTCAGCCCAATGATAGATGGCAGACACGCCGTTCTGGGATTTCTTTTGGCGGTGCCGGCCGACCAACACCCGTCTGGGCGTAACCGAGCGCGGACCGATAGCCGACCCTGCAGACGGCTGCCGCGAGCCGTCTTCCGAGGCGCTCAGGCGGTGCTGACGCCGCGGCGCTCAGCGCCGCTGTACCCAGCCAGACGGACTTTGCGTCGGTCCACGCGCAATACCGGCCCCGAGGAGTTGCCGATCGCGCGCAGCACGAAAGCGTCGCGGGTGGCGCTGTAGCGGAGCGCCGGTTTGAGCGCCACGAGCCAGTGGCGCGAGATATAGCGACGTGGACGTTGCTGGGTGCGCATGACTTTCTCCCGTTCCGAGCATCCGTGGAGCCTGCGAGCACTGTCGTGCCCCTGCACATGCCCGCAAAGGCCCTTCGCTAGTTCAATACGTCCCACACGCTCAACTTCCTACACTACCGAGGGCCCGTCGCGGCCGCCTGCCCAGATTCGTGCGCTCCTAGCGAACATTTCGAGGACGAGGCGCCCAATCAGCCGCTCAATCGAGCGTCGGCACCTTCACGCAGCAGCCTTCGATCCGACCAGTGCCCCTGCCGCTGTAGTGACCGTCAGGCTGGACCTCGACGAGGTAGCGGGCCAAAGTGCCCGAGCGATAGCGGATCGTGCACGACCAAGGGTCGCGCAACACGCCCTCCCCCAGCCCGGCAATGGACGTGAGCCGGCTCTGTACGCCTAGCGGCAGGCACCGGCTCGGGAGCCTGCATCACGACGGCCTCCACTTGGGCTGCCGCCACGACTGTGCCGGGCTTCAGAGCCAGGGCGCGCGACTGTTCGATGCGCAGCAGGCCGGCGCCTCCCCGTTCACGCAGGACGGCGACTGTCGCGGCGATCCCTACGAGGATCGCCATGAACACGACAGCCGCCGTCAACCTGCGCATCGATCAGACCGGTCTAGCGATGACCGTGGTCGCCTTTGTTTTGGCCACCTTTGCCGAAGCCGCCACCAAAGCCACCTTTGCCCTGGTTGCCTTTGCCTTGGCCACCGTCACCAAAGCCGCCTTTGCCGAAGCCGCCACCGAAGCCGCCGCCGCCGCCAAAGCCACCTTTGTCGCCACCGGAGCCCTGGCCGCCTTTATCGCCGCCGGAGCCTTTGCCGCCGCCGCCGCCTTTATCGCCGGCGCCACCTTTTTCGTGACCCACGAAGTGGCAGGAGCCTTCTTCGAGCACGAAGCCGGGCGGACATTTGGGAACCGGAATCGGCTTGCAATTGCGGCCTTTCAGTTCATACCCGGGCGGGCACGTGGGAGGCGGCGTGGGAACGCATTTGCCACCGCTCACTTCATAACCACGCGGGCATTTGGGGGGAGGGATCGGGGTGCAGTGCCGGCCGGTGAGGACATAGCCCGGGGGGCATTCGGGACGGTACTGGTGGTAGCTCGCGCTGCCGCCCCCGCCTTTGCCGTCGCCACCGCCGGCCAGGGCCAAGGTGCCGCCCATGCCAAGCACCAGGAAGCCGGCCGCGAACAGGGTTGTGAGGCGTTGCTTCATAAAGGATCCCTTTGGTCGAGAGGTGGACCGACGGGTCGCCTGCATCGCCCGCAGCTTCACTCGGTCGAGTGCCAGCGGGTCGAGCGAGGGGCGCCCATCGCGAAGCACGTCGGCGACGTGCCTCAGATCGTCGGTGAGGTGTTCGTCTTCGTGTGAATGGCTCATGTGGGCTGATACGAACGAAGGGCCAGATTCCGGCCTGGAGCTCGCCGGCCTGGACAAACGGACGATGCAACGCCTGTGCACGGGTTCAAGGACGACGGATTCGAGCGGCTCTACGCTGAGCACGCCCAAGGCCTGTACGCCTTCCTGCGCTACCGCACGGGCGATTCAGTCTTGGCCGAAGACCTTTTGGCCGATACCTGCGAGCGAGTTCTGCGCTCACGCAGGCGCTTTGACCCGCGCAAGGGCAGCGCCAAGACGTGGCTGTATGCGATCGCGCTCAACTGCCTACACGACCACCACCGACGCCGTGCCGGTGAGAGCAAGGCCTTGGAGCAGGTGGCCGCTGGGGCAATGGCTGCCTCGGACTACGAGGAGATAGACCACTTCGCCGAACTCCATTTCGACGAGCTGGGCAGCGAGGGCTCGCTCGAGCGCGGCTTGGCGACGCTGAGCGGCCCCGAGCGCGAGGCCGTCTCTTTGCGCTACGGCGCCGAGCTGAGTTTGCCCGAGATCGCCAAGCTGACCGGCGAGCCGCTCACGACGGTCGAGAGCAGGGTTCGGCGGGCTTTGGAGAAGCTACGCGACGCTTTGGCCTGAGAGCGGCCTCTCAGGACGGCAAGATCGAAAGATGGTTGCTAGCCAAGGCCGCGGCCTTCACGATCGCGGCGCGCCTCACCCATTCGGTGGGGTCCGAGCCGACCAGCTGCTTGGCCGCCTGGCGGGTCAGGTGCTCCAGTGGGTTCAAGCGCAGCGCCATAGCCACATTGGCACGCGGGTCGACGCCGGCCGAGGCTTGGGCGATCGCCAGGGTGTAGTAAGGCTCCCAGCTGTCCGGGTCCTGAGCCACGGCTGCCTTCATGGCCGAGATCGCAAGCCTTGGGCGGCCTCTGCGCAGGTCGCAGAAGCCGACGACCTCATACGGTTCGGGGCGCACGTCCAGCCAGCCGATCGAAGACAGGGCGGCCGGGGTCGCAGCCCCGCAATTGGACGCATACAGAGCGTGCTCGGCTTCACCCAGCTTGCTCTGAGAGCCCACGATCGAGACTGGCACGACCAGAGTGGCCAGGAGCAACAAACCGAGCACTATCCGTGTCTGGTGCGCCGGCAACCAGCTCGCACGCCACCCCTCCCCACGCGGACTCAAGGCCAGGCCCGCGGCAGCGAGCACGCCAAGTGTGACGACCGGCATCTCCCAGTCCCAGTCCACACCAGCATGCAATATCCACACCACGGCCAAGGCCAGCACGGCTCCATTGACGACCCGCCTGGAACCGGAGGCACGAACGACGATCCCCACCAAGATCGCGCCTACGAGCACGACCAGCAGGAGAAGCCCGGGCAGGCCCAGCTCCGCCATCGCCTGCAGGTAGAGGCTGTGCGCGTTGATGACGTAGGCCGGGCGCGAGCGGTGGGCGTTCCAGAGCGTCTGATAGGTACCGGCGCCGTTGCCCTTAAGGGGGGCCGCGTTGAAGCCGTTCAAGGCGACCTGCCACAGTTCGGTGCGCCCGTCGTTTGAGGGGTCGGTCAGGCGCGAGCGCAGGTCGCCTTTGGCGAGCTTGGTCGGGGCGCCGCCGATGAAGCCGTTCCAGTCGTGGGCCACCGCGTGGGGCGCCCCCAGGGCGAGAGCCGCCACGAGCGCCAAGGCGCCCGCGCCGGCCAAGATCGCCCGCTTGGTCTTGACCGGGACCTTCCCCAGCACGCCTCCTCTGAGTAGGTGGGGGTCGAGCAGGTGGGAGCAGGCCAAGCGCAGCGCCATGCACGCCAGCACGCACCCAACGGCCACCCAGGCGACCCGGTGTCCTTGGGCAACCGCGGCCGGGGTGGTCGGGTCCAGGGTGTCCAGGAGATCCGCCTTGTAGGCCACCACCAAGAGCAAGCCCGTGGCCGGGATCGTGGCTATCGCTCCGCTGAGCAAGCCTTTGGGACGGGCCACACACACGTAGACGGCCAAGCCGATGGCTCCCGCCAAGATCGATCCCCGCGAGAAGGTGAAGAACAGGTTGGCTGCCAGCAGCGGCATCGCGCCCGCCGCGAGCACCGCCACGACCGGCCTTTCGCGCAGGCTGGAGGTGAGGTGAAAAGCAAGCACGATCCCCATCGCAGCAAGCAGGCCGAGCGTGTTCCAGTAGGTGACGGGGAAGCTCAACCTTTGGTTGGACACGTCAGGCGCGGTGTACAACACGTCGGGCGCCAGCCTCGTAGCCAAACCGGCCACGCACACGATCGCCGTGCCCGCGACCAGGCCTCGTAGCAGCCAGCGCAGGTTGGCCTGGGTGGCGCGAACGGTGGCGAACAGGAGCAGGACCAACAGGTACGACCAGGCCCTATCGAACTCGATCAGGGCCCTCCCGGTCGCGTGCGACCACAGGGCCGAGGCCAAGGTCAGGGCCGCATAGGCGCCCAAGGCCGCGACCGCCACGAGCGTGACCGGGGCGATCCCCTCGAAGGGCCTTCGAGCCTGTAGGATCCTGACGAGCAGTACCTGGGTGAGCACGATCGCCACGACCGCGGGCGTGCCCGGGAAGTAGCCGCCCGCGTTGAAGCCCGTGAACACGATCAACGCGCCGGGCAAGAGCATCAGGGCGACCATCGCCGCCTCCTGTGCCCAGGTGGCGGGAATATCGGCGGATCTCGCCTCGCCGGCGGCCCGGCCGTCGCCCGAAGCGCCCGCCGGACGCTCCGAAGCGGGCAGCCCGAAGCCTATGCTCGCGCCTGTAGCCATCCGCGCATCGTAAGCCCGAGCTGATGAGCCCTGGACGAGTGTTCTAGCTGTTTGCGTCCACGCCTCGGCGGCTCACCCGGCCCACCGGGGCCGCTGCCGCCGCCAACTCAACCGAGGTGGATCGACTCGCTGTAGGCCGATACGTGCGAGCCGTCGTTGATCTTGACGAGCGCTTGGTAGTCGCCGCGGTGGCGGACCCTTACGATCGTGCTGAAGCTCGACACGGTAGGACTTGCGGAGTGGACGAAAGTGCCACCCACGTTGAGTGAGGAGTGCCCGGGCCGCAACAGTTGAAAACCGACCTCCGCGCCAACCTCGGCCGGGGCGACCGTACCGTACATGCGGTAATAGCGGCCGGGCCTATGACGGCGCACGCGTTGCACATGAAAGCCGACCCTGACGGCCACGCCCTGCAAGAACACGGGGCTCACGATATAGGGCGCGCCGGTAGTGACAACCCTGAATTGGGTATTCACCTGCATGCCCAAAACCGGGAACGAGAACCCTCCGGCCGCGTTCGTGATCTCGGGGTTGCCCACCGGCTTGAAGCCCTGCACATAGGGGAACGGATTCGATTGCAACACGACCGCACGACCCCCACCGCCAGTACCAAACAGGGTGCCGCCGAGCACAAATGTATCGCCGAAGGGGACCGGACTGGGGCTTGTCGAGATCGACAGGGCCAGGGGCACCTTGGGCGTTTTGAAAGCGCGATCGCCTCCGATAACGGCGCCCCGGGCACCGTAGGCCACGATGCGGTAGTGGTAGAGCGTGTTGGGCCGCAAACCGCCCACAGGCTGGTTCACATGAATCGCCGCCGATGAGCGGCCGCCCGGCAGTAGCGGAGTTTGGTTGCCATAGGCCTTGGTTGTGCCGTACTGGAAGCGGTAGTTGGCGGGCTCGGCTTTGGCGTTGAGCGTGCCGAGCAGGATCACCGAGGTGGGCGTCAGGCTGGTGATGGCGCCGGTGTAGACAGAAGGCTGAGGCGGGGGCGGGGCGGCGGAGGCTCCACTCGAGAGGATCAAGCCGAACGAGGCGATGCCTGCGGTTAGGAATGTGGCGATTTGTTTCATGGTTCTTACATTGCCCTTCATCATGAAGAGATAACCCTCGAATCGGACGAGAGTCGCGGCGGTAGCCCGCGGCGGGAAGTTCAGACAGCCAGCTTGGCGGCGCAGGCCGCGAGCAGGGTCGCGCTGACCTTGCCGACGGCGTCCTCGGTGCTTTCCTGGCCGGAGTGCAACACGAGGTCTGGGTTGGCGGGCGGCTCGTAGGGAGCGTCCACTCCGGTCATTCCCGCAAGGTCCCCCGCCCGCGCGCGGGCGTAAAGGCCCTTGGGGTCCCTCTGCTCACACAGAGCCAAGGGCGTATCGACGAAGACCTCGATGAAAGGCAAGTCCACGGCGGCGTGCAGAGAAGCAGCTTCTTCGCGGTCACGCGCATAAGGGCTGACGAGCCCTACGATCGCGATCGTCCCGGACTCGGCTAGCAGGCGCGCCACATGGGCGGTCCTGCGCACGTTCTCGGTTCTTGCCTCTTCGCCAAACCCCAAGTCCCCGTTGAGCCCATGGCGGAGGTTGTCCCCATCGAGCATGAAGGCTGGCCTGCCCTCGCCCACGAGCTGACACTCGACGGCGCTCGCGATCGTGGACTTGCCGGCCGCGGGCAAGCCCGTGAACCAGATCGTGGCACCCGCGTGCCCGAGCGACTCCCACCGTTCTCGGCGGGTCAGGGCGGAGCGCTGCCACTTTACATTGGGGCTGTGCGGAGTATTGGGGCTAGCTACCTTGCCATTCGTGAGCATCGGCTATCGCCTCTTTTCCCTGGCTGGGCCTACCGCAATCGGGTATGCGGCCGCGCAGCTGTTGAGCTCGTGCAGAACCCTATACGAACGTGCGCCGCCCTTTCCGACAGGACTCACGATCTTTGGACAGGTGTCGGAGACCGCTGGTCCCGCCGTTGGGCGGCCACTCGACTTGCTCGGCGAGTCCTTCGGCGTCGAGCTCGACGAGGGAGCTACAGGACAGCTCGCTGTAGGACTTCCGCCAGCTCGAGCCACGTGACTGAGCGCTTGAGCGGATCGATGATCAGAACCTCGTCGACGTTGTGGGAGGCGTAGAAGGGCAACTTCTCCCAGGTCTCGTCTCCCGGGGAGACGATCTCGACCACGAGCGCGGCAGTCGACAGCCAAGTTCCGCGTGCCCCCGGACGTGCAAAGCTCCGTCGGGCACTCTGAAGTCCGCCTCGGAGTCGCCGAGGTTGAACTCGTGCATCGCACATTCGAGGCCCGCGGCGCGGGCCAAAGGCCCGAGTAGCTCGGCGAGCTGCTGGGCGATGCGCGCGTGGGCGAGGCTGGGCGCGGGGATCATGTGCAGAACACCGGCCCACACCTCGTCGAGGCGCGCGAGCCCGGAGCGACGACGACGCTCCAGGAGTGCGTCGAAGCCGGCCGTGGAGGAGTCCAAGACCAAGACGCGCATGGTTCCACGGTACCAGCGAGGGGCAGCGATGCTGGGGGACGCCAAGAGTGACACATGGACGGGATGAGTACGAACACATCGAACATATGTTCCCCATGACATGCGGACGAAAAACTACACAATGACCATGCTCGATACGATAATCGAGTGACATCGCCCAAAGACACTGCGGGTACTCCGGACTCAGTGAGCTCCGATTTCGTGCGCGATCCGCTCGCCTCCCCCGCGGCGATGCTGGCCGCCCGCCAGCGTTCTATGTCTGAGCGACTGGAGCTGGCCTTGAGCTGGAACACCATGGCGGCCGAGCTTCGGGCCGGTCTGAAGGCGAGCATGAGTCAAACGCATCAGGGCCAGTGACCGGTTCGGGGGCGTTTGACGCTCGTGAGCTCTTTCGTGCACTCGCCCGTTGTGAAGTCGAGTACGTGACGATTGGAGGTATAGCGATCCAGGCATACGGAGGCCAACGTCTGACGCAGGATCTCGATGTCGCCATCGCTTCATCCACGGAGAACCTCACGCGGCTTGCAAGTGCCCTAAGCGACCTTGACGCGCGCATCCTCGGCCCAGACGGTCAACGCTCGAAGTCGGTGCCAACCGCCAGCCTGCTCGCTTCCAGCGATCAGTGGCATCTCATCACCACCCACGGACCGCTTGACGTTCTGACACTGCCAGCCCACCTTGGCTCGTTCGCGGACATGCGAGCGCGCGCACACGAGGTCCCGCTGGGAGATCTGGCTATCCCGATCGCCCACCGCGACGATCTACTAGAGATGAAGCGCACCGCCGGCCGCCCACAGGATCTCGCGGACGTGAAGCTGCTTGAATCGCTGGACGAGGGGCCCTGAGGTGAGGTCCAGAGCGTCCGCTCGGCGCCAGGCGGTCAGATTCAGCCGTTAGCCACAGGCACCGGCACCATTGCGGGCACGACCCCCGTACAGCAGGGGGATGGCAGATCGAGGTTCTGTCAGCGTCGCAGCAAATGCAGTCTGCGCTTAGGTCCCCGCTGACGCAAAGGCACCAGCGCCACACCTATCCCCGCGGATATGGCAGCGCCACCGATCAGCGCGAGAGCCCATCCGTGCGAGCCGAGCACGCCACGGGAGGCGACAAATCCCAACATGAACGCCACACCAACTGTGCAGACTAGGGCTATAAGCAGTCTTTTACGCATGGTCACGAGTATAGGCCTGCCGCTTGCAGAATCGCGAGCAAGGCACCGAGAGTCATTCCGAGTAATCCACCCAACACACCGCCCTGAGTCATGTTTTCATCCACCAACCAAGCCACCGCTCCGCCCATGATTCCACCAACTCCACCGCCACCAGCGACGGCCGTGAACAGATCCAGCTGGGTGGGAAGGGCGCGCAACGCCGCTAGCACGATATGACCTGACATCGAACATACGTTCTCATTTGATGCGGACGGAACGCAACAAGAGGGCCTGTAATTTGGGAGCGCTTCCGCGCAGCCAACCAGACTGCCGAGCCATGAGGTGCGGGGCGTCCGGCCCCGCCTCCGAACCTCCGATTCAGCCGTTGGTCGAAGGCACCGGCGGCGCCTCGGGAGCGGCGGCGCCGTTCGACGAGGCGGGCGTGTCGCTCGGCGGCTCGGGCTTGGCGGGGGTGTAGTCATAGCCGTAGCCGTACCCATAGCCACCGCGGCGGCCAGACTTGAAGCCGTTGGCGATCACACCGAGTAGCGGCGCGCCGGCACCCGTCAAAGTTTCATGCAACCGCTCGGCCACATCCCTGCGATTGCGCCCCACACGGCCCACGATCACGACCCCATCCACCTTCTTCAACAGAGGGAACGCATCCGAGACAGCGGTCAAGGGCGGCGTATCGATCACGACCAAGTCGTAGATCGCTTTAGCTTGCTCCAAGAGACTCTCCATCGCCTTACTCTCGATCAGCTCGCCCGGATTCGGCGGCGGTGTGGCGCCGGCCACGAGGACATCGAAGAAGTGTCCGTCGGGCTTATCGGTGGTGGGGGCCACAAGCTGGATCGTGTGCAAAGCCTGGGCGAAGGGAACGCTGCCGATCAGGACATCGGCCACTCCGCGTCCTGACGTGATGCCAAGCTGACGCGCGATCGTGGGCCTGCGCAGGTCCGCCTCGAGCAGCAATACACGCGCGCCCACGCGCGCGGAGGCGGCGGCAAGATGACGTGCGATCGTGGTCTTGCCATCGCCGGGGGCAGCCGAGGCCACTATCAGCGTGCGCAGTTCTCGGTCCACGTTGAAGTAGCGCATGTGGGCGCGGATCAGGTGGAAGGCCTCGGACTCGCCGGAGGGCAGAGCAGCCCCAGGAACGCCTTGGCCGCCGCCCGAGCGCTGGCAGGGCCGAGCTCTCGGGGACGACGCCAAGAAGGGGCAGTTCGTAGACGGCCTCCAGGTCCTTGGGCTCTCTGATGCGGCGATCTAGACGCTCCAATAGGAAGGCCAGACCTACGCCGAGCAACAGTCCAAGCAGCGCGCCGAGAACCGTGTTGCGCGAGGTCTTCGGCGAGGACGGACTGGTCGGGACTGACGCGGCTTGTGCGACTTCGACGTTGCCGTTACGCAGCTCGGCAAGGACCCCCAGCGACTGAGCACGGCCCGCCAACGCGATACCGGAAGGGCTGAGCCTCTGCTTCTCCGAGAGGGTCGCCAACTGCTTGTTAACAAGCTTCAGGGCCGACTCGTAGTAGGCGTGGTTGTTGTTCTGTTGCTCGGAGACGAACACTTTGGTGTAGGTGTTCGCGATGCTGGCCGCGAGCGCAGGGGAGGTCGCGGTGGCGGCTACGTTTACGATGTTCGATTCGCCCTGCGCGCTCACGCTCAGATCCGCGCTGACCTTTTCTTCCGTCAGTCCCTGACCAAGCTTGCTCGCGGTCTTTTCGGCCATGTTCCCGAGCTGGGCGAGCTTAAGGTTGGTCAGCTGCTGGGGCAACTGGCTTCCGCCACTGCTCACCGCCTGGAGCCCTGCAACCTGCTGGCTGAGTTGGTTGCTGTTGAAGACCAGTGACGCCGTCGCAGTGTACTTCTTCGTCTGACTGTTAGAGAAGCCGTATGCAGCGCCCGCGACGACCACGAGGCAGAGTGCGATCAGTGGCAAGCGGCGGCGAAGGGCACCTAGAGCCTGAGCGAGATGGGGTGCTTCGGAACCTTGCACGTACGTGTATCCTTTCGAAGCGCCGCTGCGCACCGTCTTGCGCCCGCAGATTCTGGAGCGCGATTGTAGACTACGCGAACATCCGTATGCTAGAGCAATGGAAGGAACCATCGCTGGCGTCTCGGAAGGAGCCGGATGCAGTGGGAATGTGCGCTTACCGCACCGTTGCCGTGGATAGGAGCAAGGCAACAAATCCAGCCGGACAGCTCAGGTGCCATTGGATCTACGTACGTTCGCGAGTCCGCCGTCCTATTCATGAATACTAGGATTATTAGGATGCTTCCGTGAGCTCGTGGCCATCGCAGCCCACGCTCTTTCGTCGACGTCCACACACATCGGCGATGGGATTTGTGCTCTCCTCCCGCCGGTTCAACTCTCGCATTGCTCTGTGGCTCGGGTTGGTCTGTGTCCTGATCTCCCAAGGAGCAGCGATCACAGAGTCCTACCTATGGGCGGCTCCGCTGGTATGCCTGCTGGTCGTAGCCCTCGCGACCGAGCTCCCCCTCGTTCCATTCATCGGCACGGTACTCCTCGTCCGCGTGCTAACCGACTACCTGTCCTCGCCGACTAGCCGACATTCAGGAACATTGAACTTGTCCGGCGGCATCGCGTTGCTATTCATACTAGTCGCCATCGGCCTAATAATCCGTCGTCGCCAGAACATACAACCAACGGCCCTAGCCCTAGTCTGGCTGTGCTTCTGGACTGCAGTCGCAGTTAGCACTCGTGGAGCATCCACAGAGACAATCCGAGAGGGCGTTCGTGAGATATCGATAGTCGCACTCGCTGTTATCGTATGTAACGCACGTGGTGCCTTCAGCGTGCCTGTGGTTACGCGTATGATTCAGCTCGTCGGACTTGTTTCCGCCCTACTGGCCATCTACCAGTTGGCGACACACACCGGGGTACCCATAGCTGGCCAGATCAGGTCAAATGGCACATTTGTCCACCCGAACGCGGCCGCTATATTTTTTGCCATAGCTACCGTTGCGTCGCTGTGGCGGTACATTGATAATGGGCGACGAACGTCTGACGCGCTCTTTATCGCAATCTATAGCATCGCGGTAGTTTCGACATATAGCATTGACGGTATCGTAAGCCTCCTCGTTATGCTGATTACGTTCGCTGCTCTGCGGCCCGGCGCTTTCCACGCGAAGCTTGGCACTGGTGTAATTGTGGGGGTTGCCGTTATCGCCTTCTTGGCGACACCCCTAGGGGCGGAACGCATCGCCAACGAGACCTCATCGAACCTAAGCGCCGCGCGCGGCAAAGTGAACAGTTCGTTTGCGTGGCGGCTCTATAAGTGGGGAACGCTCATACCAGAGTGGGAACAATCGCCTTTCCTTGGCCAAGGCCTTGGGGCGACAGTCACCTCTGAAGGAACATACGAAAATGACGTGGCCGGGCTTGTGCCTCACAATGAATATCTACGCAACCTAGTCGAGACCGGGGTGGTCGGGTTGACAATTCTCCTTTGGGCTCTTTTCATCCTAATTCGCCAACTTGCTCGCAAGCGACGGACGAGCCCTGGTGAGCTCAGCACGGGGACGCTCAACGCAGTGCCGCTAGCCCTCGCCGTGATCGCAGGTTGTTTGGTAGACGCACTTGCGGACAACACATTTCTGGATAGCACAACCGCCTATGCCGCTGTGCTGATCGTCGTAGCGGTCCTCATTTCACCAAAGAGCGCGACATACAAGCCTCCGAGACAAACCCAACATAGGCGTCTAGATCCGTCGAGAAAGTATATAATGACGCACTCGTCTTGATTGGTTTCTAAGCGTTCTTTCCTTGACCAGCTGACACCTTACTGAGATATCCTACAAAATGCACATGATCATAAGCATTCTATCCTGTACGATCCCACTCAGCCTCGCCGACTAGAGATGGCCCGACCCACATTCTTGGTCATAGGCGCGATGAAGTGCGGAACTACAAGCCTGCACCACTATCTGGGAGAACACCCCGAGATTCAGAAGCTGCCGGCCATGAAGGAGACCAATTTCTTCTCAGGCCCGCCGAACGGTATCCCATACCCTCCGGGTTCGAAACGCATCGAGCTTCTCAAGGAATACGAACCGCTATTCGACGATGCATTCAAGGTAAGGGGAGAGGCTTCGCCTTGCTATACACTTTACCCGCGGAGAAAGGGCGTACCCGAGCGGATCAAGGAACTTGTCCCGGACGTAAAGTTGATTTATCTCGTGCGCGACCCAATCGCTCGGGCAATGTCGCATTACCATTTCAGCATATCGGTAGACGACGAGCGCCGCTCGCCAGCAGAGGCACTCGGTGACCTCTCTGACCCCTACTCTCTATACCTGTGCCCAGGTTTTTATGCAATGCAACTCGAACGCTATCTGCGTTATTTTTCGCAGGAGCAAATCTTGATTGTAGATCATGCCGACCTGCTCACAGCTCGAGAGGCCACCCTGCGCGAGATCTTTAGATTTTTGTCGGTTGATGAGTCCTTTGTGTCACCACGCTTCTCCAAGGAGATGAACACCGGCACAGAACGGCGCACATATTCGGGGTTGATCGTCTGGCAACGCCGGGCGCAAGCATCCAAGCTGATCCAGAGGCTGCCACCCCGAATCCGCCACACTGCTCGCCTGGCACTTGAGCGGCTTGTGTCGCAGCCGCTTGACCCTCCAACGCTGGACGATGAGGCCGAAGCCCGACTCCGGGATCTCTACACCAATGATGTGGCGCGACTGCGTGAACTCACAGGAAAGACCCTGCCGAATTGGAGTATTTAGCTCTTGAATGCGACCATAAACCCAACGACCGCGAAGCAAACTAGACTCGTCGGCAGCGCCAAGCCGAGACGGGCTGGTTCGCCTCTAATATTGGGCGGAGAGCACCCTACGCAATGACAAACTACCGACAAGACCCTGTAACTGCGCTACAAATGCCCGCTCGTCACAAATCTCTTTGGCGATTTTCGGTGGCAAACTGCGAGCGGCTGTGGTGACCTCTTCCCTCAAACCAATTGAATTCGTACAGCGAGAGCCGCGCGCTGACGCGCTCGTTGTCACCAATATGTGGCCCGAGCAATCCCGTCCCGTCTACGGGATATTTGTAGAGCGCCAAGTGGAGGCTTTGCGAGAGGCAGGCCTTCGAAGCGACGTACTTTATATCCGTGGTTATCTCTCGAAGATGAGCTACCTACGAGCGGTGCTTCTATTTCTCCGACTGAGTCTATTTGAGCGGAGACGCTATCGACTCGTCCACGTTCACGGTGGCGAGACTGCCCTTGTGGCACGAGCTTTCTTGATGAGACCGATGGTTACGACATACCACGGCGATGACGTTCTCGGGTATAAGAGTGATGATGGGCCGGTCTCTCCCGGGAGACGGTTGCGATCGTTTGTCATTCGTCATCAGGCCGCTCTCTTTCCCGCGACCGTCACACAATCAGCCGAGATGCACAACAGGTTTCCATCGTACGTGCGGCGCTGTAACACAGTGATTCATTGTGGCGTTGATTCCCAGCTTTTTTCACCAATGGATCGCGGCGTCGCACGCCGCCAGCTAGGCTGGGACGATGACGAGCGAGTGGTGCTATTCGCCGCGACTAAGCCTTATGAGCCGCGCAAGCGACTCGATCTTGCCCAGGCGGCTATCAAGCACGCGGAAGCGGATCTCGGACCCATTCGGCTCGCGATCGCCGAGAATCTTCCACTGGAGTCGATCCCCATAATGATGAATGCTGCTGACTGCCTACTGTTGACCTCAATGGCCGAGGGAGGCCCACTTGTGGTTAAGGAGGCAGTCCTATGTACGCTACCCGTTGTAGCAACTGACGTTGGCGACGTCAGGAAAGTTCTAGCTGGAATTTCGCCTTCGGCAGTGTGCAAACATGATGCCCAAGAACTAGGGGCGGCGCTCGTTAATGTGCTCAAGGCTAATCGACGCTCGGACGGTCACGACCAGCGAGCGGCCTTGGATCAATCAACAACCATCAAGCAGCTACTTGACCTCTACCACGACTTGGGAGTATCGGTTGGTAGCTAAACCCTCGTCTCGTGTACAACTCAGGAATTAGCGCGAGGTTCGGTGGACCGGTGTAGACTGGCGTGGCTAAGCCGACGCGCTCGAATCGATTCTCTAGCTTTGGGTCCGATGGACTTCTCTATCACCTGATCGTGATGCAACCAACGGATAATGGGGCCAGGCTACGCAGATCGCTGCCTGTGTACTAGATACTACAGCGCCATCCGCCTAGTGCCTACATGCGAGCCCAGCAACTGCTAGCGAGATCTCTCGCAATGGCATAAGCTGCCTATATGCAGACCGCCGAAAAACTTGCGAGATCAGAAATTGCTAGTGGAAGACTCCCATTGACCGATCCTTCGGGGCATGAGCCCAGTCCGGGTGCCCCTCTATCGATCTGGCGACGCATCCGTCATGACGTTCTGTTGCTCGGCGCTGGAAGCATGGGCACAGTCGTTGCCCAACTGATATTCCGGAGCATTCTCGTAGCTGCACTCGTGCCGGCAGGCTACGGACGCCTCTCGCTTGTCCTCAGCATCTATAACACTGTTTGGATCATCGGCGCCAGCGGCCTCCCCAACGGAGTCGCACGTTACATAGCAATCATCGCCCCTGGGGACGATTCCGCAATTGTGCGCTCCGCGTTCCGAGCTGCGGCTTGGCCGGCGATCGGTGCCGCGATCATCGTGGCAGCCGCCTCAGATATTATTCTTGATTCCCATTTGGCGTTCTTGTACGGGGCAATCGGTCTATCCTGTCTCGTTTATGCCTTTATCATCACGGGTATCTTGCGTGGACGTGGCAGGTTTGGTTCAGCGACCTCGATCATGCCCATCGGTGGCGTTGGTGAAGTTGCTCTGCTCCTTGTTTTGCTCGCCTCTGGATTGGCGGTGACTCCACTCTCTGCGTTTGGAGTCTTTTGTTTGGGAAACGTCGTCGGTCTTGTAGCGGGAATCTGGCTCATGCTGCGGACTGACCCTCGCCGAGCACTCACCCACAGCACCGCTACAGACAAAAATACGTCCATAACCGTACCAAGTACACACCAACTACTGGGCTTCTCGATGTGGCTCGGTGCCGCCACCGTGGGCATTTTTGCGTTGCCCCTCGTGGTGCGCCTGGCGGCAGCTCTCAACTCCTATACCGTCGTTGCTACCGTCGATATTGCCCTAGTGCTCCTCTCCATACCATTGCGAATGGGTTCGGTCATTGTAGGTGCCGTCATTCCACATGCGACCCGTGCGCTAGACAAAGGGGAAAAGAGCATAACGATCTCACGACGAGAGCAATTGATTATAATCGCCCCTTTTGCCCTTGCGGCGCTCGTGGCTGCATTTACGCCGATTGTGGGATTGCTGTTTGACGAGCTCGGACGACCGCAGTACGCGAAAAGCGCCGTTTATCTCGCCTTGGCACTACTAGCTGGCCCGGCCCGCGTCCTCTACGGTCTGGTTGAGGGCGTACTCGTCGGTCATGGGGAAAGTAGATTCCTGGCGTTTAACTCTTTGTCAATTACCGCGGTCGCGTCTGCAGGGATCATCCTGGCTGCTTCACTGGGGAGTATGGTGACAGCCTTTGCATTGTTTGTGGGCGCTAGCTGGGCTGTCTATCTGTTCGGCCTCGAGCGAATCAAACGTTTGAGCCAGGGTTAGTTCACCCTATGAACGTAGCTATACTTGGCAGCCGCGGATTCCCAAGCACTTACGGGGGCTATGAGACGCTCGTCCGGCATCTTGCACCTTATCTCCTGGAGGCTGGACACGAAGTAACCGTCTATTGCCGGACCCGGGATGAGGGGAGGCGAACCTGGATTTCTGAAGGTGTGCGTTGTGTTGCCACACCAGGATACGATTCCAAGTCCCTCTCGACGCTGACATTCGGGATGACCGCAACACTGGATGCTAGCTTTCGTCGCTTCGACTCGATCCTGGTCCTAAACATCGCCAATGGATTCTGGTTCCCGGCGTTGCGTACGGCCCGAATACCGTTTGCTGTCAACACTGATGGCATTGAGTGGGAGCGAGGAAAGTGGAGCCGCATTGGGCGTGCCATCTTTAAGGCAGGGGCTTGGATGACCGCTCACAACGCAAATATGCTGATCTGCGACTCAAAGGCAATTGGGGACATTTGGAGTGACCGCTTCGGCCGTGACTCCACCTTTATCCCCTATGGTGCACCAGTACTTGATGACGTTAATCGTGATCGACTTGACACCGTTGGATTGGATGCCGCGCGATATCTTCTCGTCGTAGCCCGTCTGGCGCCGGAGAACAATGTGGAATTGACACTGGATGCGATCGATCTACTGGGTGCGGAGGCGCCTCACGCGGTGATCGTAGGTAGCGCAAATTTTGACTCTCCGATCGAGAAGCGCTTGCGAGAGATGGAGGAGACAGGCGGAGTTACTTGGCTAGGGCATGTCGACGATCAGCACCTCCTTACTCAGCTATGGGCGAACAGTGGGGTTTACGTCCACGGACACTCGGTCGGGGGTACGAACCCTGCATTGCTTCAGGCCCTTGGCGCTGGCGCGCCAACCCTTGCACTGGACACGCCGTTTAATGCTGAGGTGTTGCCATTCACCGAGCAAAGATTCCCCCAAGATGTGGCAATACTCGCAGACCGAATTAGGTCGGTCATCGAGTCACCCTCTCTACGGGAAGATATGGCGCGGCGTGGTCGCTCTGTGGTGCGTGAGCGCTATTCCTGGGACGATGTATGCCGTACCTATATGGATGTGCTGGTAAAGCTGGGCCGTCGAGTCCAGTAAAAGCGAGAACTGCCCTGTCGCGCTACATCGGTTTCATGCGCCATCTCGACGCATGATGCGCCGAGATGGCGATCGATACATCTGATCCCAACCCACGGTGCGCCTAGGAACTCAGCTCTCGCTCATCCAGATCCTCGGGGAGCGGCACCTCTTGCGGCGTGGCACCGCGCTCGTCCTCCCAGGACGCGAACGCCTCTCCGTCTCGACCCACATGCTCGCCGTCGCCACCAAGCGCGAGCAGCACCACCCGATCTGGCCCGCGATTGACCAGCTGGCGACGTAGCTGCGGCGCGACGCGGATCAGCTCGCCCTGCCTAAGCTCGATCGGCTCACCCTCGACCAGCAGGCTCAGCCGACCCTCCAGTACGAGGTAGACCTCCTCTTGGCGCTCATGGCGGTGAATGCGACCACGTTGGCCGGGCTGCAGCACGAGCTGGTTGAGCCCATAGGAGCTGACCCCCAGCTGGCGGCGCAGCGCCACGATGCGCTCGTCGGTATCTAGGTCAAGGCGGGCCCGTGCGGTGCCGTCCTGCATGAAGGGATCTTTGCACGAGCCGAACCACGGACCACCGACGTGCGGCTCCCGCAGACCTGCTAACGGGAGCGTAGAGATCATGCTAACGGGAGTGTTGCTGCCCGCGATCCCACCCGTTTTGAAGGGGCGTGCCAGCTGCCATATGCCGCGCACCCGACGAAATTTGCATCACCCTCCTTGCATTCTTCCATAAAGTTGAAGCTAAGTGAGGAATGCTAATCCTCCTACTCGCAATCCCCATCTGGACCTTCTTGATCGTGCTGACGCTCACGGTGTGCGCGACGGCGCGGCAAGGGAACTCCAACCGGAGAGCGGTCGGCGTTGCCCAGGCCGACCGCTCTCCGCGCCTACCCCTCTCCCAGGCGCCGACAGAGCAGGGGCAGCCATCCGCCGCAGACTCACGGCGGGTGGCTGCCTAGCTCTGAGCTCTGAGGGGCTCCCGCATTCCAAGTAACCTCAGGGAGTGCCGGTGGGAGCGCTCCAAAGCACAACCACGGCGCTGGATGCGCCTCTGAGCGAAACGGCTTCGCGCTCAACCATGGAGCGGATCGGCTGGGTGGCCTTGATCGCGCTGGCGCCGGCCACGCTGATCTACCTGAGCTTCGAAGCGGGCGGCTATTTCCCTAGCGCGACCGGCTATGTGGCGATCGTGCTGGCGGGAGCGCTCGTATTGCGGACCACCTTGGCGGAGCGTCCGTTCGAGGGATTGGGGCGCTCGCTGGCGATCCCGCTAGGGGCCCTTGTTCTGTACGGGGCCTTCACGTTGGCCTCGGCGGGATGGTCCCAGGCCACCGCCCACACTTTGGACGCCTACTCGCGCGTGCTGCTCTATGTACTGGCCTTCTTGTTGTACGGCTCGGTCAGATACACGAAGGCAAGGGCCGGCTGGCTGGTGAAGGCGGTGGCGGGCGGCCTGGCTGTGGTCTGCCTGGTGGGGCTCGTCTCGCGGGTGTTGCCCCACACTTGGCCGACCGCGACCTCCTTCTACGCGGACCGCTTGAACTACCCCCTGACCTACTGGAACGCGGAGGGGATGGCGGCGGCGATCGTGCTGATCTTGGGCTTCCACCTGAGCGCCGACCGGTCCGAGCACCCGGCAGTCAGGGTGATCGCGGCAGCCGTGTTGCCGGGCGTGGGGGCCGCCTTGCTGCTCACCTTCTCCCGAGGAGCGCTCGGCGTGACGGCGATCGGATTGATCGCCTACTGCCTGCTGACCAGGTTCTCGACCCTGCCGACGGCCCTGCTCGCGGCGGTCCCGACCACGGCGATCGCGATGCGCTCAGCCTGGGATGCGACCGAGCTGGCCACCAAGCACCCGACCGACGCGTTCGCAGTCTCCCAAGGCCACCACGTGGCCGTCGTCGTAGGCGATCTGCATGGTGGTGGCCGGAGCGGTGCGGGCCGTGGGGCTGCTGGCCGACCGCCAGATCGAAGCCATTCCGACGGTGCGCACACCCCCGCGTCTGGCGATCAGGGCCAGCGTGGGCGCGGCGGTATGCGTCGGTCGCCCTGATCGTGGCCCTCGCTTTCGGGGCCGGCGGTTTCGCGAACGGGAGTACTCCAAATTCGTGAAAGGCACCCACGAAGCCCACAAGGTCCAAACCGGGACCGGCTCACCGATCCCGCCAACGATGGCCGCTTGCCCTGTGGCGCGTGGCTTTGGACGTCTACAAAACCGAGAAGCTGAGGGGCACCGGGGCGGGCACCTATCAGCAGTACTTCCCACGCTACCGCAGCGAAAAATCGTACGTTGTCGATGCCCATTCGCTGTACCTGCAGAGCCTCGCGGAGCTGGGAATCGTGGGCTTCGTGTTGGTAGGGATCGTCGTGCTGGGCATGCTCGTGGGCTTGGCCGCGCGCATCCGCGGGCCCGACCGGGCGATCTTCGCGGCCCTGTTCGCGATGGTCTTGGCTTGGGCGGTCCACCAAGGGTTTGACTGGGATTGGCAGATGCCGGCCGTGACGCTCGGCGTGTTCATGCTGGCGGGTCTCGGCTTGGCACGCCGTGAAGACGGCAAAGCGGGATTTGCAGGACTGCCGTTGGGACGCACGGCGGTGGCGCTGGGCTGGCTCGTGCTGGCCGTGACTCCCTGCTCGTGCGCCACCTCTTACACCCGCTTGCACAGGGCAGGCCTTGAGCTGTTGCAAGGCGAATGCGCGAGCGCCAAGGAAGAGGCCTTGTCCTCGCTGTCGCTATCGGCCAAGCGCCCCCAGGCCTATGCAATCGTGGGCATCTGCGACCTAAAGCTGGGCTACGCCCAAGCGGCGGTGCCGGCAATGAGCCAGGCGGTGGGCCTTGAACCGCAGAGCTGGGAACAGTGGTTCTGGCTGGCGGTCGCGCGGCCGGCGCAGGCGTGAATCCACATAGGGCTATCGACCACGCAATCGCATTCGAACCCGCGCGAGGCGGGCCTGCCAGCGAACGTCAGCTGAACCCCGTCCTGGAAGGCGGCCCCGGCCCGCGCACGTGGGAACGGCGCCGCCTCGAGTCCCCCCGCTTCTCGCGCTTCGCAAGCGCTGACCTCACGGGCAAGCTCCGCGACCAGCCAACCTCCGACGCCGCCAAACATTTTGTTGCGGGTGTCGGAAAAACCGGGGCTCGTTCGTATAGGGCCGTAACGAGACTTCTCTCAGCAAACCCACTCAGGAGACCAGGAGACCAAATGCCGCGCAAAGCACGACGCACACACGGATGAGTTGGAGGGCGTCGCTCAGCGACTGCGCGACGAGCGCCCCGAGGCCAGCCCGCTCGACCTCGACCGCATCAAGACCACGGCCATGGCCCGCGCCAAGTCCGGCGCCAAGGGCGGACGGCCGGTACCCGCCGGCTCGCGGTGGCCGGTCTAACCGTCGGTCTGCTGGTCGCCACGACCGGCGGCGTGCTCGCCGGTGAGGGCGGTCCGGTAAAGGCAAAGGCTCTGGCTCAAACGGCGGCGGCAACGCAGCCAACGCCCAGTACGGCGGCGAATGCAACATCCAGAACGGCAACGGCAACGTCGGCGACAACAACGGGCAGGGCGCCGAAAACAACGCGTGCAACGAAAACACGTTCATCAACGAAAGCAACACCACCACGAACAACGTCACCAACAACTACAACTCGTCGACCGTGACGGTCGCCGGTCCCGCCCACAGCGGCGTGCTGGCAGCTACCACGACCAAGAAAGCAACGACCAGCAGCAAGCACGTGAAGATCCACATCAACGTGCCGAACAAGTCCAAGCTGCGTAAGGTCACGCTCAAGGTCAACGGCAAAATCGTGTCCGTGCTCAAGGGCAAAAAGGCCTCCAAGAACGTGACGCTCGTGAGCCTGCCCTGCTCGGCCACGGTCACCATCACCGCGGTCACGGCCAGCGGCAAAACGGTCACGCAGACGCACAAGTACAACCTCTGCTAGAGGACACAACAGCAGGACAAGCAAGGTGAGCGCAACGCTCCCATGAAGCGTAGGCAAAGGCCCCGGGAGCCCTCCCGGGGCCTTTGGCCCAAGAAGGAGAGCCAATGGCCCACGAACTGACACCCAGAACCCAAGCTCGTCTCGGCACGAGCCAACCCGCCAGAATGGGGTTGCGCATGAAAGCGGACAACTTCGAGAGACTGTTCGAGGAACACTCCGAGCGGCTGTATGCGTTCCTCGGCCTACCACACCGGTAACCGGGCTTTGGCCGAGGACCTCTTGTCGGAGACCTTTGAGCGCGTGTTGCGCTCACGCGGGCGCTTTGACCCACGCAAGGGCAGCGAGCGGCGCTGGCTCTACACGATCGCCCTCAATCTGTTGCGCGACAACGCGCGCCGTAAGACCCACGAAGACAGGGCCTTGCAGCACGTGGGAGCGGGCACGGCCGAAGAGCAGGCCGACCCGGCCTTGAGCGCCGTGGAGCAGCGCGACGAGTTGCAGAGAGCCCTGTTGGCACTAAACGAAGACGAGCGCGAGGCGCTGGCCCTGCGCTTCGGCGCCGATCTGAAGCTGCGCGAGGTGGCCGGCGTGCTCGGTGAGGGCGAGAGCGCCATCGAGGGCCGCATCTACCGGGCTTTGGGCAAGCTGCGCAAAGAGCTCGACTAAGAGGCTACGCAGCAGCCTTTGATCGTGAGCGTGCCCCGCAAGGGCTCGCCTTCGGGCTGACCGGAGCCGAAGATCGAAAGGTCGGCGTGCACGAGGACCCGGTAGCGCACGCGGGGCAATCGCGGGTAGCGCACCACGCACGTCCACGGATTGCCCAAGGCACCTGAGCTACCCGCCACGCAATGAGCGGCTTTGGCCCGGACGGCGTAGCCGGGACGAGGATCGCTCGTGGTCGAGACCAGGCTCGCCAATTGGACCGAGCCGACCGGCGCGAGAGACTGCTGGGCGGAGACGAACTGGGTGGGCGCTTCGCGTCCGTGCACGGCCACCACTGTGCCCGCCAGGCCCACCAGCAGAATCGCGGCGACGATCAGCCAGGCGAATCTCATGCGCAGTCCTCCACCATCGCTCCAAGCATAAAGCCGCAGAGACACTTGGGCGCATCCCGCAATCCGCCCGAATGAGGGCTTAACCCCTAAGACAAGGGCGCCTCTTGGCCGATAGGCCACGAATGAAGGCATTTCTCACGGCGGCGATCTTGGCCCTCGCATGCGCGATGTTCGCCTCTGGGGCGCTTGGGGCCGACACGAGCGCCGCACGCCGCCACGGCAAGCACGCTCGAATCGGCTGTAAAGCAACGGCCAAGAGCAAGCGCCATCACAAGCACGCGAGGAAGCACTCTCACAAGTGCGTCCGGGCCAAGCGCGTCAAGCGTTCGCACTCGACCGGCGCAGACGAGCAGACGAGCGGCAAGTCCTCGCGGACAGGCAAGCACACCAAGCAGGCCCAGCCCGCCTCACACCAGTCCAGCAGAGCCTAAAGAAACGACCGTGAGCGCGGCTTCTTCAACAGCGGCCACGATCGCGAAGGTGCTGGGGACCACTTGCGAAAACACCGAACTGACGCCCGAAGCCGGCAACCTAGAAGCGGTCGATCAAGCCACCCTGTGCTTGGTCAACCAGGAGAGGGCCCGTAGCGGAGAGCTGCCTTTGCGCCCCAACACCGACCTGACTCAGGCCGCCGAAGGGCATTCCCAGGAAATGGTTCAAGACGACTACTTCGCCCACATTTCTCCCAGTGGCGAGACCCCACTCAAGCGCATCGAAGCGAGCGGCTACATCCCCAACGATCAGGTCGGCTACACGCTCGGCGAGAACATCGCTTGGGGCACCCTGTATCTGGCAACGCCGAAGGCGATCGTGGCGGCCTGGATCGCCTCGCCGGAGCACCTCGCGAACATCCTCAACACCGCTTACACCGAAACGGGAATGGGCGTGGCCCCCACCGCGCCTGCCTCCTTGGCAGAAGGGCAAGCAGGGGCGATCTACTCGCAGGAGTTCGGCGTCATCGAAGGCTGAGCGCCGGCGCTCCGGCGCTCCGAAACTGCGCCTTGGATATCTGCGAAGCGCGCAATCCCACAGTGCGCTCCGTCACAGACGGCTCACACGCAGGAAAGAGGCTGCGCTCTTTGGGCGTTCTTCCAGGGTTAGAAGATTTGATGGAGACGGTTGTTACAAGCTGGACACGAGTCGGAAACATCCTGGACATATGTTCAGTCTGACCCGTCAGGTATCAAATAGACGACGTATTTGTCCGAAGTAAAGGGCAGGCAGATGTCGGCCTTAAAGGGCAAGTCCCTTACGGTCGATAAGTCAGGTAAGACCAGGAATCGACACACAGCACACGAATAGAACCAGGCAAATGACCATTCTCACGATCTCCATAGCTTGGCTGCTCGCGCTTGGAGCGGTGGTGTTCTTGCTTATGAGGCGCCCCGAACGAAGGCCGGTGAGCCACGAGCGCTCTCCACGCTTGCTCAAAGACGCCCGCGGAGACTTCGAAGCCGCGATCGGAGAGATCCTGGCCTCAAAGGCCGCGGCGGCACAGGACGTGCGGGACGGTTCGCACGAGGATCTTTACGTCCGTCCATAGCGACCAGTTGGCGACGTACAGGTAGTCCATCGCCACCATTTCGCGCAGGGACACGGTCGCAGGGCCGAGGATCTGCCAGTGGCCGGTGATGCCAGGATGGAGGGCCAGGCGGCGACGGTGCCAGCCCTCGATGCGCTGATCCTCATCGAGGATCAAGGGGCGCGGCCCGACGAGGCTCATCTCGCCGCGCAACACGTTGAACAGCTGGGGCAGCTCGTCCAAGGCGGTCTTGCGCAAGAAGTTGCCGATGCGCGTTACCCGGGGATCCTCGGCGATCTTGAAGAGGCCCTCTTGGGCTTCGTTGCGATCGACCAAAGTGTGCTTGAGCTGCTCGGCTTCGGGGACCATCGTGCGGAACTTGAACAGGCCGAAGCGACGCTCGTCGCGGCCGACCCTCATCTGGCGGAAGAAGATGGGCCCTTTGGAGTCGAGCTTGATCGCGATCGCGATCGCGATCATCAGCGGCGCGACGGCGATCAGACCCAAGGTCGCGCCGATCAAGTCGAAAGCTCGCTTGACCAGGGCCGAGGAGCGGGTCAAATCGAAGCGGCGCACTCCCATCAAGGTGACGCCGTGCAGGTCGTCGAAGATGACCGAGGAGCCGATCACCTGCAGCAGGCGCGGCACCACGCTTACTCGTATGCCCGCCGCTTTCAAAGTCCTGACCAGGTCGAGCATCTCGCCTGCTTCGCTGTCGCTGGGGGACACGATCGCCCGATGCACATCCATCTTGGTGGCCAGGTCGCGTATCTCGCCCAGCTTGTGCTGGGAGAACGTGTCGGCCGACCACGGCTCGATCTCGTGGAGGTCGACGTGGGCGACGATCTCGGCCTTGACGCCGCCATGTTTGACCAGACGCGAGCGGATCGTCTGTTCGGAGGCGGCGCTGCCCACGAACAGGCAACGTTCGACCGGGGATACACGCAATGCCAAAGCTCGGGCCGAGCATCGTCCCACGACCAGGAAAGTCACCAAGGCGACCCACAGAAGAAGGACGTCGCTGTGGGTGAGCATGCCGTAGCCGAGCGGTCGCTCGGCTAGCCACGCCAAGAGGGCGCACAGGGTAGCCACCTGAACCAGCTTGGGCAACTCGTCCAAAGTGGTCTTACGGATCACCGCCTCGTCGCGGTCATACAGGCCGAAAAGCTTTGCGCCCAAGACGACCAAGGGCAGGCCGACTAGGCAGATGCGGGCCATGTGCAAGCGTCCGCCAGAGATCTCGGTGGCGACCGCGAAAGCGGCCACTATCGCCACGACGTCGGCGCCAAGCAACATGCGCCGGAAGATCGAGTCCCTGGCCAAGCTTGCGGCGGGACCGCGCGTCTCGAGGATCGGCCCAGGTCCGATCCTCCGCCCCGCCCTCCCCGGCGGCCCGGCCTCGTTATTGAACCTGTGGCCAGTGAGGCGTCGAAGTCGGCTTGAATAGCCGGCTTTCGCTCCACCTGACCGCTGGTTGCCTCCAACCTTGTCTCCCGTGACGCGCGTTGAAAATCAAAATCCAGCACGACACCCGCATCCGTCCGAGTCGTCAACGATTCGTGCTGGCCTTCGTCTGCTGGTCTTAGTCGGCGAACGTCCCCAGTTTCCGTCTTTATCTAACGCTGATCGGGGGCACGCTAGCCGCGCTCGTTGCGAAAGTCAAGAGCCACGGACACTATTCGGATCAGTGGGCTAGACGGTCCCAATGAATGCCCAAGCGGTTATCCAAATGGCCAAAAAGTCAGGCCGTCGGACGAGCCTTGAAGGGCTCCTCTAGGCGGACCGTCCCGGGCCCGGCCAGCTCAAAGGCGGAATGCAATGACTGCACAGCCCGCTCAACCCGGTCGCGCGCGATCACGCAGGAGATCTTGATCGGCGAGGTGGAGATCATCTCGATGTTGATGCCCTCACCGGCTAGCACGCTGAACACCTTGGCGGCAACACCGGGGTGTGAGCGCATACCGGCGCCGACGATTGAGACCTTGCCCATCTCACTTTGGGTCTCCATCCGCTCGCATACGCTCTCTCCCTTGGCCTCCAAGGCAGCGGTCGCAATGCGCAGGTCTTCGTGGGGGACGGTGAAGGAGATCTCGGCCCGGCCCCCGGCGGAGGTGGGGACGTTCTGGTCGATCATGTCCACGTTCACGTTGGCTTCGGCCAAGGCCTCGAAGATGCGTGCGGCCGCGCCCGGCTCGTCGGGCACCCCGATCAAAGTGACGCGCGCCTCGGCGGTCGAGTGGGTGACGGCTGTGATGAGTGGTTGCTCCACGGTTTCTCCCTCTGAGAGCACAACGGTACCGGGGGCGTCCTCGAAGGAGGAGCGACAGTGAATACGCACGCCCTCGTTACGGGCATACTCGACTGAGCGCAATTGCAAGACGCCGGCGCCCGAGGCCGCCATCTCGAGCATCTCCTCGAAGGACACGGTTCCCAGCTTGCGCGCATCGGGCACGATGCGCGGGTCGGCGCTAAAGACGCCGGGCACGTCGGTGTAGATCTCGCATTCGCGGGCACCCACGGCCGCGGCGACGGCGACGGCGGTGGTGTCCGAGCCGCCGCGCCCCAAGGTGGTGACGTCGTCGGAGGTGGAGACACCTTGGAAACCGGCGACAAGCACGATGTTGTCTTCGGCCAGAGCAGCGCTGACGCGGTCGGCGCGCACGTCGAGGATGCGGGCCTTAGTGTGGGAGGTGTCGGTGACGATGCCCGCTTGGGAGCCGGTCAGGGAGATCGCGCGGTGACCGAGGTCGTTGATCGCCATTGCGCATAGGGCACAGGAGATGCGCTCGCCGGTGGATAGGAGCATGTCCATCTCGCGTGGATCGGGCGCTGTGGAGACCTCCTCGGCCATCGCGATCAGCTCGTCGGTTGTCTTGCCACGCGCGGACAGGACAGCCACGACGCCGAAGCCGGCCTCGCGCTTGGCGACGATCCGCCGCGCGGCGCGCTTGATGCGTTCAGCGTCGGCGACGGAGGTCCCGCCGAACTTCATGACCACGATCTCAGGCACGGGGTGAGGATAGATGGGGCCAGGGCCGCATGCGGCCCTGGCTCGACCCGTACATGTACGGGTCGACTGGCGGCGCATGCGCCGCCAGAACTACACGCTGCGACGCCCCGCCAAAGCCTTGCCCAAGGTGACCTCGTCGGCGTACTCGAGGTCCGAGCCCACAGGCAAGCCCGAAGCAAGCCGGGTAACGGTCAGGCTGGGCACCCTGTGGCGCAACTCCTCCGCGATGTGCAAGGCGGTGGCCTCGCCGGTGGTCGTCGGATTGGTGGCCAGCACAACCTCGCGCGCATCCCCTACCCGTGCGTAGAGCTGATCGATCTTGAGGTCCTCGGGCTCGACGCCGTCGATTGGAGACAAAGCACCTCCCAAGACGTGGTAGAGACCGTTGAATTCGTGGGTGCGCTCCATCGGGATTACATCGGAAGGCTCCTCGACCACGCAGATCACGGACGCGTCGCGACGGGTGTCTTGGCAGATGCGGCAGCGTGGTTCGTCGGCCAGGTTGAAGCAGACCTCGCATAGGCCCACCTTTTCCTTGACCTCCTTGATCGCCTCGGCCAGGCCAAAGGCATCCTCGGAGGAGGCTCTGAGGATGTGGAAGGCCAAACGCTGGGCCGTGCGCGAGCCGACACCGGGCAGCTTGGATAGCTCGGTGACGAGCCGCTGGACAGGGGGCGCGAAGGAGCTCAATGGCTAGAGCCCTGGCAACCCGAGGCCGCCAAGGCCGCCGAGCGCGCCGGGATCGAGACCGCCAGTAACGGCGTTCATCTTCGAGGCCGCCAAGTCCTGGGCAGAGCGCAAGGCCTCGTTGGTGGCCGCCAAGACTAGGTCGCACAGCATCTCCACGTCCTCGGGGTCGACCGCGGTGGGCTCGATCTTGACCGAGCGCACTTGCAAATCCCCGGAGACGGTCACGGTGATCATGCCTCCACCGGCGGAGGCCTCAACGGTTTCCTCGGCCAATTGCTCTTGGGCGTGCTCCATGTCCTGCTGCATCTTTTGGACCTGCTTGAGCATCTGCTGCATGTTGGGTCGCTGCTGTGGGGGGGTCACTGGTCGCTGCCTTTCTGTTGTGCGAGCTGCTCGGGTGAGACCTCCTCGGCGTCCAGCTCGCTCATCAAGCGCGCCACTATCTCCTCCTCGCTGAGGGCCTGGAGGTCGATGCCACCCGCGGCGGGAGCGTCCTCGGAGAGCTCGAAGGTGACGCTGTAGCGGCGGCCGGTGAGCGCCTTCAAGGCGTCGAGCAGAATCTTGCGGTTGTCGGGCTCCTCGGCTTTGCGCTTATTGAAGGAAGCGCTGACCGGGAAAGCAATCGTGATGTGGTCCTCGGTGATGCCCGTGGGCGCCGCTTCGCTGAAGAAGGCACGCAGGAGCTTGTGCTGGTCACGAACCGTGTCGAGCACCGCGGGCCACAGGGCATCGAGGTCGCCGGGTGGCGGGACCACAACGGCGACCGGGGCGCTGGCGGGCTCTGCCAACTGGGCGGACTCAGGGACCTCCTCGACCGCTTTGACGGGCTCGACAGGGCCTGCGGCTTGCGCGGACACGGGCGCCTCGACCGCCACGGATGCACGCGCGGGCACAGGCGCCGCTTGAGGCACAGGCGCCGCTTCGGGGACCTCGATCGGCGCCCTCTCCGCGGACGGCACGGGAGTACTTGCGACGGGTGCAGGAGCGGGCGCGGCCGGAGCCGCAGGAGGCTCCGAGACCCGTGCGGTCGACGGACCCGCAACCTGGACGCCTACCGGTGCGGGCGGGGCGCCCGCCAAAGCCTGCTCGAGCCGAGCAATGCGCGCCAAGAGGGCCTTGGTCGAGCCGTCAGTGGCGGGGGTTGCAGCCTTGACCAAGGCCAGCTCCAGTTGTGTGCGGGGGTCGGCGCCGGCTCGCACCGCCTCCAAAGCGGTGCCCAACAGGTCGAGCACCCTCACCACCTCGGCAGCGCCCAAGCGGTGGGCCTGCTCGCGCAAGCGCTCGTCGATCTCCGGCGTCAACGACAGCTCGGGCGGCACGTCACCCAAGGTCTGCACTACCAATAGCTCGCGCGCGCGCCCCTCCAAATCGCGGGTGAACGAAGCGGCGTCGCGGCCCCCCTCCGCACAGCGAGCCACGGCGCGCAAAGCGGCACGCGCGTCGCCGGCCTGGACTGCGTCGAAAGCATCGGAGAGCAACTGCTCGTCGGCCACCCCCAAGACGGCCAAGACATCCTCCAAGGCGATCGTGGCGCCGCTGTAGGTGACCAGTTGCTCCAAGGTGCCCAACGCGTCGCGGAAGCTGCCGGTGGCCGAGCGCGCGATCGCCGCGACCGCCTCGGGCGGGACTTGAATCGACTCGGCCTCGGCGGCGCGCATCACCACGGAAGCGATCTGCTCGACGGTCGGACGGTGAAAGTCGAAGCGGTGGCAACGATCGACCACGGTCGCCGGCACCTTGGAGGCCTCGGTCGTGGCCAACACGAACACGGTGCTCGGAGGCGGCTCCTCCAAGGTCTTCAGGAACGCGTTCCAAGCGGCCTGGGAAAGCATGTGGGCCTCGTCGAGGATGTACACCTTGTGGCGACCCGACACCGGCGCGAAAGCGACCGAGTCGCGCAGGTCGCGGATGTCGTCGACCGAGTTGTTTGAGGCCGCGTCCATCTCGATCACGTCGAGCGAGGTGGCCGAGGCGATCGCCCTACACGAATCGCAGCGGCCGCACGGATTCACCGTGGGCCCGCCTTGCTCACAATTCAGGCACGACGCCAGGATCTTGGCCATCGAGGTCTTGCCGGTGCCCCGCGAGCCCACGAACAGGTAAGCGTGGTGGACCTTGCCCCGCTCCACCGCATGGCGCAAGGTGCGCACGACCGGCTCTTGGCCGACCACATCGGCAAACGAGCGGGGGCGATGCTGGCGATACAGCGATTGTGGGGCCACGCCGGCCAGTCTACCCCCGGTCGCGGCCCGCTCAGGTAGCGTGCGCCGCTGTGAGGATCGCGATCAAGCGGGCCCCCGAAGTCGGGGGCGAGGCAGAGGCACAGGACCAACCGAAAGGGGTGTCCCCACGGGGGCCCGCGGGCGCCCGCGTAGGACAAGCCTTGCGCCGATACACAACCCGCTGGGGTCCGGCCACGTTGGCGATCGTGCTCGGCGCACTCGTGCTGTGGCTGATCGCGGGCGTGGGCTTTCTCAACTACGACACCCTCTATGCCCTGGTCTGGGGTCAGCAGATCACGCGTGGGGAAACACCCGAATATGGCCTGCCGATCGCTCCCACGCCCCACCCCCTGATCGAGGTCTTGGGCATCCCCCTGGCTCCGCTTGGGGCGAGCGCCGAGAGCACGATCGTGGTGGCTTTGGCATTCCTGGCCCTCTCGGCCTGCGGCTGGGTGCTCTACCGGCTCGGCGAAGCTTGGTTCGGGCGAGCCGCCGGCATCGTGGCGGCGCTCGTGTTCTTGACCAGGGTGCCGGTCCTCTCCTATGGGGTGCGGGCCTATGTGGACGTCCCCTACACCCTGCTCGTGCTGTGGGCTTTGCTGGTCGAGACCAGGCACCGCCTTGCGGGCGCTCCTGTCCTGGTGCTGCTCGGCGTGGCCGGCCTGTTGCGGCCCGAGGCTTGGCTGTTCGCAGGGATCTATTGGCTGGTGCTGGTCATGTATGCCGAGCGCTCACGTCGGGACCTGGCATGGCTCGGCCTGCTTGCAGCGGCCGCGCCTCTGTTCTGGATCGTGAGTGACCTGGCGGTGACCGGTAACGCGATGTGGTCGCTCACGAACACCAAGCACACCGCGGCTACGCTCGGACGCGCCACCGGGATTGGCGACGTGCCCCAATACATTCCGCGCCGCATCGGCGAAATATTGCGTCCCGCCGTGCTCGCGGGGGCCGCTGTGGGCGGCGTCCTGTCGTTGCTGTGGTTGCGCCACCGCGCCCGCCTGGGAGCAATAGTGGGCGTAATCGCTGTGCTCGTCTTTGCCCTCATGGCGACCTTCGGCCTTCCTATAGATACGCGCTACGCATTCCTTGCCTCCGCGATCCTGTGCCTGTTTTGCGGCGCCGGCGCGTTCGGCTGGATCGCCCTGGCCAAGGACGACCGCCACCGCATCCCCTGGATGGCAGCCGGGGGGCTCGTGCTCGTTGCGCTCGTGGCCACCTTGCCGGGCCAGGCCAAATCAGCCCACAAAGAGCTCGCCAAACTGGCCCACCAAGAAAGCATCCAGAACGACCTGTTGGCGCTAGTCAAAAGCAAAGCGATCGAGCTGAAGTGCGGCCCGGTCGGCGTCCCCAACCACGCGCCGATCCCGCTCTTGGCGATCTACCTGAAAGGCAGACCCGGGCTCGTCGTGAGCGCCGAAGCGAAACAGATCGAAACGGGCACCTACGTGGACCCGGCCAGCATGGAAATCGAACGCGACTACATCCTCGACCTAAAAGATCCCCACGCGGCTGTTTCCATCCCTCCGGGCTTTACCGCCACGCAAAGCAACCGCTCCTGGCTGATATTCCAGAAGTGCGCCTGAGTCTGCACCGGCCGGCCAGAACCTGACTCTGACCGGCCACCTTTTCTGGCGTGCGCTGCCTCAGACCTGTACGAACAACAATCCCAAAAAGGACCGTGCACCCCTCGTCGAGAATCCGGATTCCGAACGCCTGCCGCCACCGAGGACTCCGGTTCGGGGGCTCCCAAACGCGCCTGCCGGGGATCGCTTAAGGCTGCTTCCTTCCGGACCTGACCTGGTTCACGAGCCGACACCGCGAGGGACCCGAGCCATCGACGCTCCCGGCGGCGGAGCGACCGGAGCGGACCCCCTCGGAGGGGAGTTCAGCCCCGCTAGAGCGGATTGCGGATTCAGGGCGCCGCTACATCCCCGCCTAGCACGGTCCGTCGTGATCGTAGCGCGATCGTTCGGCCGAGCGGACAACGGTGCAGCGCGCACCCGCCCCGATGCGTTAGGCTGCCCGCCGTTATGAACTTCACTCCTTCGCATTTCTCCAAGCGTTCCCGCGCCCGCATCGGCTCGGCCCTGGCCACCTTTGGCCTCGTCGCGTTGATCGCCGGCTGCGGCTCCTCCTCCAGCTCCTCGATCGGCGTAGGCAACGAGTCTGACTCCACCTCTGTGCCGACCGTGGCGGGCGAAACGACGCCCACCAGCACGACCCCCACGGCGCCAACAGCTGCCGCCAAGACGCCCACCAGCGGTCCTCTGGCAACTAAGCCTGCGGTCACGGTGCCCTCGGGCGCGGCGCCCACGACACTGGTCACCAAGGAACTGATCAAAGGCACCGGCCCCGAAGCGAAGGCGGGCGACCCGGTCACGGTCAACTACGTCGGCGTGCTCTACAAGGGCGGCAAAGAATTCGACTCCTCTTGGAAGCGCTCCGAACCGTTCGCTTTCACGCTCGGCAAGGGCCAGGTCATCAAGGGTTGGGACCAAGGCGTGGCCGGCATGAAGGTGGGTGGCCGACGCGAGCTGATCATCCCCTCCGAACTGGCCTACGGCAAGACCGGCTCACCACCCACGATCCCCGCCAACTCGGCGCTCGTGTTCGTGGTGGACCTGCTCGCCGTCTAGCGTCCTGAAGCTCCGCTACGCAATCGTCGCGCTGGCCCTACTCGGGCTAGCCGGCTGCGGCACGGGTCCTTCGGACGGGCCCAGCGCGCGCCAGCTGGCCTTGGAGCGCAGCCAGTTCGTCCAGATGAGCGCCGGCTTGCAGGCCGCGGAGGGAGCGGTCCGCAACGAGGTCGCAGCCTCGCGGGGGCCTTGGCCCACGATTGCCCCCGGCTTGCCCGCGGCACCGTCCCCTGCTTTGCGGAGCGCCGTGGCAAAGGCAAGCGCCAAGGCCGCCCTCGTCCCCGTACCCCCCTTCCTGGCGGAACCTCGTAGCTTGACCGGCCCGGCCGCTGGGATCGCGGGGCTCTACGAAAGCTATGAGCGTCTCACGCCCCGCTCGTGGCGACTGGTTTTGGCGGCCGTCGACACGATCGTCGCGGGGCCTCCAGCTGCGGCGCGGTACTCGAGGACAAACTCCTCTTTCTATATAGACGCGATCTATGACGGCCACTTCAATCTGTCTTTGGTCGGCAAGAGCTTGACGGCCGGCTACGAAAAGCTGGGCGGCGCGAGCGCTTTCGGGAGCAGACTGCCGGCTGCTCGCTTGGCGGCCCTGGCCACGGCCTACTCAATCCCGGCGGTGCGCTTGGAGCCCCACCCGGCGGGGGCGGCCAAGGAAGGGTGAAGTCCGGGTCTAGCGACTCTCGGGATCCCGCAAGCGATAGGCGGGGCCAATAGAATCAAAGGCCCGGACGCGTAGCTCAGTGGGAGAGCGCTCGCTTCACACGCGAGAGGTCGCAGGTTCGAAACCCGCCGCGTCCATCTTTCGAGACCACGCATTGTCCTAATTCGCCCTGATTCGTCAGTCCAGATCTTCCTTGCTCTGTAATGCGAATTGTCCGCACCCAACATGTGCGCAGTCGTGCTACGAGCCGGAGCACTCAAGCCGCTACGCCGGGGTCAGCGACGATCAAGTCTTTGCGCGTGCACAGGAGGACGGTCGGACAATCGTCACCGACAATATCGCGGACTACGAGCGGGCTAGACGTGAGCGTGAGAGTCGCGGCCAAGCTCATCACGGGCTGATCTACGCGCTCAACCCTCCTTTCAATCGTCACCGAGGCAACCGTGTGATCGGCAGATGGTGAACGCGCTCGCCCATTTCCTCTCCTCGCCCGAGGCCAAGCAGCGACCTTTCGACCGGGCGCACTTTCTCCGCATAGTTCCAGGAGGCGCCTGAGGGATCGGCCTCAGCCAAGCCCATGTTCTTGCATCACTAACCTGTCACAGATGATTTCGCGCACGCTCCTGTTGGTCGTTGCCCTGGTCTTCTCTTCGGCCGGCGCAGCGGACGGGCTACCCGGGCTGCTCACACAGACTGGGCACGGGGCTCCTTTTGCTGTGAGACCCGCACAGATCGTCTACACCGGCGATGGTTCCGGAGTGCTCGGCGGATTTACCGGCAAAGGTCCGTTTCCCCGTTTCGGACGACTGCACTGGCCTAACTGGACCGACACTCAGGCACAAGGGGCAGGGGCAGTCTGGCTCGATGACTGCACACCCAATTGCGCCCAAGGCGCCTTCCATCCCTACGCGTCCCGAGTCCGAGCCTTCGCCCCGCATGGTGGACACTTCACGCGACTTACGCTCCACTACAGCTACAAGGGCAAGCGTGTCATCGAGCGGCTCGGCATCGCGAAGTTTGGAGCCGACTACAGCTACTACACCATCGGCTTCAAACCGTAGGCACCGCCGCCGCGGTGAGATCCGCGGCGAGATCCGCTCGACCCGTCGCCCGACGGAAGAACACCAGCATTGGCCGCTCGTAGCGGTCATAGAAGACACCGAACGCTTGCGCGTCCTCCAAACCGATTTCGAGCAGTTCCTCATCCGAGCACCTCGACCAATCCATTGACAGCACTACTCCTTATTGGAGCTCAGGAAGGATTTGTGACGAGGACCGCTTGCGAGATCAGCTGTTTCTCACCGCCGCCCAGGCCAGCTGCGCGGCCTGGGAGCGGTCGCTCACCGCGAGCGTTCGGTAGCAGCTCTCGAGATGCTTCTGCGCGGTGCGTATGCCGATGCCGAGCGCGGTTGCGGCAGCTTGGTCTGAGCTTCCCATTGCCACTAGGCGGAGCACCTCGGCCTGGCGCTGCGTGAGGCCGAGCGCGCGCAGGTCCGCGATGACTATCTGCCGACCCGCGCCCCGCGCAAGCTCGGTATGGGCGAGGGCGTTGCGATAGACCTGGATCAGATAGGGGCGAGTCAAGTTGAGCAGATCGCGCTCGGTGGCGGTGAAGTCGCGCTTGGCGCGGCTCAGCGCGATACCCAGAACTCGCTGATAGGAGGAGGGCAGGGTGAAAGCGATCTGGTACTCCACCCCAAGCGGCTCGTAGACCTCGCGGTAGAGGGCGAGCCGGTGGAGCTCGCGGCGCGTGATGAGATCCGAGAAGCGCATCGCGCGACCGTCGCCAGTCTTCAGGTAGTGCTCGACGACTGGGTTCTGCCCGCCATAGCGGGCGAACGCGACATGCATCTCCGGGGGAACCTCCGGCTCGGTGATCGAGACGGTGTGAGGAAGATCGGCGGGGAGCTCATTCAGCGCGCACCACTCGGCGGGCACGGCTTCGCGCAGCGCACGGAGCAGGCCATGGCAGAGCTCATCGAGATCGAGAAGCCCGATCACCTCGCCGAGGAGGGTCAGCGCGCGCCGCTCCAGTGCCCCAGGAATCGGCCGAACGGTAGCGCTTCGACCATTTTGAGGCGTTGGCCTACGTGTCTAATACGTATCTCCGACCTGGGATGCTCTGAACACAATTGTGCCTGTTTGCAGGATCTTTTTGGTTGGGATTGTCGTTCCTGGCGTCCTTGAGCCCGCTTCTCCTCAGAGTCTTCTGAAGACACCCACGAAATACGGGTAGTCTGGCCGGCCGCGACGGGACGACGAGCACGGAGGTAGTGACATGGACGAGTGTGGACAGCCGAGCGAGCACAGCGCAGCTCATCAGCCGGCAAACGGGCGGCTGGCGCGCAAGCTGGCACAGAAGCCGGATGGCCTTGGGCACCGCGGTTGGTCTGCTGGCGTGCCTCGTGCTCGCCTCTGTGGCCTCTGCCGCGGCGCCGACGTATGACCTTCAGGGGACATGGGCATCGGGACCTCTCGTCGGCGGCGTTCGTCAACCGGCCAACGGCACCCAGACGGTCACGCAGATGAACATGACCACCGGCGAATTCTCCGGGACGTCCGTAGTTGATGGAATCAATTTTGCCCTCACAGGGACCGAGAGTGGAAGCGCTGTAACGTTTTCTCAGACCGAGGGTGGCTATGCGTCGCATGACGTGATTCCCTCGCTGAGCATCCTGAGCGACGGCAACATCGGCGGGAACGGTTCGTTTCGAAGCCGGAGAATTCTGGATGGAAGTCACCTCATCCTCTACCTCCGAAGGACCAGCGAAAGAAAAACAGGCCAAAGAAGAAGCCGAAAAGAAAGCCAAAGAAGAAGCCGAAAAATCAGCCAAGCGCCCCACGGCCACGACCGTTACTTGCAACTACGAATTCGCCACCTCGGAGAACACCTGCGTCGCCGCAGTCGGTGACGCGGGAGCGGGAACGCCCGTCACACCGACCGGGAGCGTGACGTTCACGACCACCAGCGGCGCCTTCAGCGGCGCGAGCTGCTCGCTGGCGCCCACGTCTGGCTCGCCCTCGATTGGCAGCTGCACGCTCGTCTATCAGACCGCCAACAGCGGTCTGCCCGAAATCACCGCCAGCTACAGCGGCGACACCAGGCATACCGCCAGCAGCGGGCGAACCCAGTTCCTGGGCATGGGCTCAGGCGAAAGCACCGAAGAAGTGCCCCCCGGCGCGCCCGGACAGTATCCCAACGAAATAACCCTTCAGCCTCGAAGTCCCCACGGGAGGCACCACCGTGGAAGGCTCCGCCGAGGGTTCCAACCCGAGCCCCGCGCCCCTGCCGCTGACGCTGCCTGGACTCGCGGGACTCGACACCATCTCCGCCGCGGACCTGAAGCTCACCGAGACGGATGCGAAGAAGGTGGACGCCTCGGGTGGACAGAACGCGAACTCTGTAAAGGAAATGGACCAGAGCATCGAAAAGCTCAACCAGCGCGCCGTCGAACTCACACACGCCTCTGCGCCCGCGCAACAGGCCGAAGGTCAAGTATTGACGAAGGACACCAACGAGACGCTCGAATCGATCACCAAGATGCTCAAGGCGCAGCAGGAAGCTGAGAAGGAAATAATCAAGAACGCCAAGAGCTCAGCGTTCTCGTCCAGCCGGCACAAGACCGCCAAGAAACAGAAGACAAGGGCGGTCAAGCCGTTGGCCCACGTTATCGAGCGCAACGTGGCGGCCGGCAAGCTGAAGCTGGTGCTGAAACTGAACCACGCGGCGCTGACGAAGCTCGCGGGCAAGCGCGACAGGGTGACCGTCTATGTGCGCGTGAACATGGTCCTCCCGAGCATGCTCTACAAGAGCGGCCTACCCCGCTCCTACGTAAAGACCATCACGCTCAAGCGGACCCCCGTGGCCAAGGGCCATAACCCCCACAAGAAACAGTAGGAGGCTATCCATCCGTTGACGCCACGGTCACTCCTGCCGGCCTTCTCACCGAGACCTTCCCCACGATCACTGGCACCGCCCCCTGGTAGGCCTGATAGAGAACTTCAATCGTGGCAGCGCTCCTGTGAACCGTTCTGGGATGGGACGGCAGACCGCACACGGGCGCGAACAGCTCCCCGGCCGAGAACGGGTGGGTTACCGTGGCCCCCTTTGTCACGTCGCGGCCAAGGGTAACCTCGTCATAGCCGGTCGCGATCTCTTCGGGACGACGGTGCGCGAACGTTTGCCTTCCACAAGAGACCCCCGGAATCCGGATCGTGTAGTCCTGCTTGGCGCTTTGCACGGCGAACGGTGCCTTGAAACTGAGTAGTACTCCCGCGACCGAGCCGTGGCTGAATCGCAGGCGCACACGCAACGGCTGGTGCAGTTCTCGCGGCGGCAGATCTCTGGTCGCCGGCCAATGCGGCGCCGGGCAGGGGTCGGTGGCTTGGGTGTGCCCACCCGGCGCCACGACCGGACCCCGCTCGCACAGTTTGCCCCCGAGCCGATAGGTGATTGCGGCGAGCGGCGGATAAGCCGGCAGATCGCCTTCGCTGCCGGTGCTTTCGCCGCCGACGCCCACTTGCTCGCGGGGCTCGGCGCGCCGCACGATCAAATATGCGCCGAGCGGCTTCAACACAGGAATGGTTACCGGCGTCCTACCCGCCCGGAAAGTCACGCTCACCGCCCGCGACCCGAGCAACCCGAAATAGACGTCCCTCAACTCGCTCCTCGGACGCGCACTTTCGCGGCCGTTGGCGGCGCCCGCGCTGCGATCCACACCGCGATGCTCGCCCGTGACCGCTTGACCTGTCAAAGCGCAGCTGACCGTGGCGGTCGCATCGTTCTCACCCCTGTTCACACCTTGCCTGATGCTCCCGGGCAAGATGTCCGCGGGCATCGCATGAAAGCGCCCGTCGTCGTGGAAGACCCCGTCGATCCCCAGCTGTCCCAGCTGCGTGTTTTGGACACGCCCGATCTGGATGCATAGCTCTCCTCGGGTGGTACGCACGACCTTCATCCCCCACTCCAAACCACCTTCGGGATCAGGCACCCGCAACGAAAGCAACCGAGACGCGCCGGGCACGGGGGCGCCTTGCCCAACAGCTGGATTCGGCTGTGCTTCGGGGCGAACCGGTGCGCCTGTGAGGATCACACCGGTCGCGGCCAGCGCGATCGTGGCGCTCGCCAGCAGGCAGCCGCAAGCGATCAAAGACAAGCGCCAACCCCTCGTCATGCGCTTCCATCCTCCCCGGGTCTTCGGTTCAAGCGCGACTTGGGTGCCGTCGGCGAGTCTGCGGTTGGCCGCCTCCAGGAGGTCGTGCTCCAGCTGCTCGAGAATGGTCATCATCCACCAGCCAATCTTGCTCGTAGTGTGCTCAGCCCGCGGCTGACCCTCTGGCGCACGACCGCCTGCGAGCAGCGCAGCTGGCCCGCGATTTCCCCGTAGTCCAGGCCTTCCATGACCCGCGCTTCGATGGCTCCCCGCTGCTCCTCCGGAAGCGCTGCCAATGCCCTAGCCGCCTCCTCGCCGTCCTCGCTCAACCGAGCGATCGTGCGAGCGGCGTGATCGTCGACCACCAGGCGGCCCATGCCCAAACGCTCGCGCGCCTTCGCTTCCACGCGTCCCGCCCGAGCGCTGGAACCGAGCACGTTGCGGGCGATCCCAAACAGCCACTGGTCGGCCCTTCCCTTGGCCGAGTCGTAGACATCCACCGACTCGAGCGCCCTGGCGAACGTCTCAGCAGCCAGGTCCGCTGCCAGCTCGGGACTGCCCGTGGCCTTCATGAAAAAGCCGAGCAAGGGCCGCTCGAAGAGCCTGTAGAAGGCCGCGAAGGACTCCGGATCAGAGCCGGCCGCGACCAGCAGCGCATCCCCGTTGAGACTGTCGCGCTCCATCGTCCTCACCTATTAGCCGACGCGACCGCTTTGTGACGGCTCCTTCAAAATGTCTCACCGCGTTAGCGGGAGAGAAAGGAGACGATCTCAGGGAGTGCCCGCTGATCCTGTAGTACAAACAGATGGCCGCCCTCGTAGCGTCGCAGTTCGCTGCCAGGGATTCGTGAGACGATCGCCTCGGAGTTGGTCGCCGGCGCTAGGCCGTCATAGCGTCCGCAGGCCACGAGCGTTGGGCAGCGGATCCTGTGAAGACGCGACCAGACGTCGTGGCGGCTACGAGCCTGGAGCTGCAGTCGAGCGCCCTGCCTCTGATCCGGTGTCTTCGGGCTCGCCTCCAGTGCGCTCGCCAGCTCTACCAGCGCCCTGTCGTTCGGATGGGAGCTCAGCCACTGCAGAGAGAACCGCGTGTCGAGGTTCTGACGCCAGACGCGCGCCCGCTCATCGGGCTCAAGGCCGTCGAGCTCGTGCAACGGATAGCTACTCCCGCCCTCGCCTCCGGGAGAGGTGCACAGCAGCGCCAGCCGCTCGACGCGCTCGGGCCAGGTGACGGCGAACTCCTGCGCCACCATGCCACCGAAGCTGATGCCGAAGATCCGCGCGGTCGGCCAGCCAACGTGGTCGAGCAGCGCCGCGCCGTCGGCGGCGTAGGACGCCATCGTGCAATTGTCGGGCGATGAGGGCAGGCCGGTCAGACCCAGACCGCGCTGGTCGTGCACCAGCACCTCGAAGCTCTGGGCCAGGAAATCGATCAGGACACGCGAAGACGCGAGCGTGGCTCCCGAGCCGTTGAACACGAGCAGGCGTGGACCAACGCCTCGCACCTCGTAGTGAATGTCAAGATCGCCTGCGGCGAGCGTGGGCACTCCCACACTCAATCATGCGATCGCTCCCGCGGCGTCCATCTCCACCTCGACCGTGACCAGCTTGCGTCAGAAGGCCCGCTCGACAGCATGCTCGAGCTCGTGCAGACGCCGGCGCCGCGGGGACTTGGAAGTGCGCCCGGTAAGCAGCGTGGCCAAAGCGCAGGCCAAGAAGCAGGCTGCTCCCAGCGAGGTGTTCCAGTTCACGGCGGCCAGGTCGATCACCGAGCCGCGCGAGGGAACGACATAGGCGGCGATGGCCGATACACCGAAAAAGATGCAACCCATCAAGTTGACAGACGGCTCCCACCATCCCTGACTCCCACGAGCCGGTAGCCAGCCGTGCCTGGCCGAGGCACGGTAAGCGATCACACCCGAGACCAGGAAGCAGATCGAGCCCAACAGGTCTGGCCGCCACACGAGCTTGTTGTACTCGGGGTTGGACAGTGCGGTGTGCATGGCTTGGTAGGTGGTCCGATTGAAGAACAAGGTGCCTGCGGACTGGACGATCGCAGCCCACCACGCCGCGCGTCCAGCACCAGAGAACCGGCGCTCTGGAAAAGCGAGAGAGCTCTGCAGCGCCCCACCAACTGTGAACAGGATCGAGCCCACGAAGAATGTGACGGCGTCAGCGGCCTCGCCCACAAGGTTTGCGAACCCAGGAAAAGGGCCGATGAGAAAGCATGTCGATCCGCTCGCGAAAAAGAGCGCCATCCAGCGCTCGCGACTCATGACCCGGTCTCATCAGAGCGGAGGACAAGCACTACCACGCTTGCGATCCTAGGCTCAGCGGCGATGCTTTTTCTTGCGGCGCGGCGGTGGGGCTGGCTTCAGGCTAACGGCAACCTTCGTGCCCGCAGCCAATGTGGTGTGGGCCCTGACGCTCTGTGTGGACACCACCAGCCGCTTGACGTGCTTGTAGCGATGAGCGATGCTCACCTTGCCGAGCGCACAATGGGCCGCCGATAGGCGCGCCTTGGTGGCTGCCGCAGTGAGCCCCTTGAGGCTCGGCACGACACATGCGACGCGGCGCGGGCCGCAACCGCCGCCGGAGCCGGCCGCAGCGCACGGAACGATTGGGGCGGGCGCCACCGTGATCTGGTGACTCACGCTACTGGCGTTGCCAACGGCGTCAGTGACCGTGTTGGTGACGGTATAAGTACCGGGGGTGGAGTAGGTGTGCGTGGGCGAGCTGCCGCTGGCGGTGGATCCGTCACCAAAGGACCACGCCGGGGTGCCCACAGCCGAGAACAGATCCCCGGCGCTGGCCGAGAAGGACACGGGCCGCCCAGCGGTGGCGCCTGCCGGCACATTCGCGACCAGTGTGGGCGGGGTGGCATCGAAGATATTTGCTTGGGCAGATCCATCGTTGGAACGACTCCAGCCGACTACCGCATCGCCGGCGCTGTCCATGCCGATGAACGCAGAGGGCACGTTGAGGAAGACGTCGAAGCTGTCGCCGGTGCTACTCACGATCGTCGGCGACGACACCGCACCGGCGGCTGACCGGGTGGCCGTTTCAATTTTGTCGCCGGATTCGCTTCGGCCCCACACAGCCGTGGCGTCGCCGGCGTCGTCGATTGCTACCTCCATCTGGCTTACACCGGGGACCAGGTCGGTGACCGGCCCGAAGCTGGAGCCCACCGGCCCGCCTGCGATCTCGCCGATCCCTGCCTCTGTCCACACCGCGACCGCCTGGCCGGCGGCGCTGACGGCGACGGCTGGGTAATCGCCATTGCTGCCCCTACGTGAAAGCGTCTGTGGCGAGCTGAGTGCGCCACCCGCACTGGTGCTAGTGCTGGCCTGGATGCGATTGTGGGATTCTTCGTCTACGTGCATCCAAACGACGGCGCTCTGGCCACCCGCCGCGATCGCCACCGCAGGTTCATACCCATCCTGAGCACTATCGGAGAGCGTCTGTGGCGGCCCGAAAGAGCCGCCCGCGGGGCGGCGGATGGCCTTGACAAGGTACTTGCCCGAACTCGTCTTGTCGGCCCAAGCGGCAATCGCATCGCCGGCACGATCGATCGCCACGGCGGGCGCGACGGCATTGGTGTTAAAGGGTTCGTTGAGCGGCAGCAGTGAGAACGACCCACCGGCCGGACGCCAAGCGTAGGAGGCGACGGCATTGGTCCCGTTGTAGGTGTAGACGCCGACGATCACATCTCCGGCGTCGTCGATCCCGACCGGGGTGACGAACGCCGAATGGGTTGCTTCGGCGGCGAGTTCGATCGGCGCAGAGAACGCACCGCCGGGAGGGCGAATAGAGGCTTCGTACTTGTTCGTGGTCAAGTTCTGCCACGCGATCACGATTTCGCCGGAGGCGTTGATCGCAGCACCCACTGAGTACAGAGCGCCGCCGGGCTCTGACGCGACTACGGTGGGTCCCGAGAACGACCCACCCGCGAGACGGATGTTCGCGACGAGCGTCCCATTCGTTTCCGACCACGCGACAACTATGTCTCCATTAGGACTCATCGCCGCCGTCGTTTCACGCACGGCCGTGCCCGTACCGGAGACGGTTTGCGGCCCGAGCCAGGACGGCGTCGCCTGCGCGGCTGGTACCAAGACGAGCGCGAGGAGGAAAGGCACGAGCGCGTGTGCCCGCACGATGACAGGTGTTCTCAGCACGAACGTAGCCTACATCGACAGCCACACACTTTTCCTGAAGCGGATCGCCACACGCTCGACACCGCACTCACGACAGAGCGTGTCCCGTCTATCGACAACCCGTCGGATTAGAGAGCGGGATGTGCGCACGATCGAATGGCCACGAACGCTACGCTCTGAAAGATGCCCACGCTGCTGCTCGACCCACCCCCCGCCGCACTGCACGCATTGCTGGAGCGCCGCAGGAAGCTCGGCCAAGACGGCAAAGACGAGGTCTGGGAGGGGGTGCTGCATGTGGTTCCTGCCCCGAGCCATAGGCACGCCGACCTGGTCCAGCAGCTGGCGGTGATCCTCGACGGCCCTGCTCGCGCGACCGGTCTGCAGCCGACGATGGCCGAGTTCAACCTCGGCCACTCCGAACAGGATTTCCGGGTACCCGACGGCGGGTTTCACCGTCCCGGCGCGGCCGAGATGTGGCATCCCACGGCGGCGCTTGTGGTCGAGATCCTCTCTCCTGGCGACGAGAGCTGGGAGAAGCTGCCCTTCTACGCGGCCCACCGTGTTGATGAGGTGCTGATCGTCGACCCCCAAGCGCACCTGATCCACTGGCTCGCACTCACCAGCGACGTATACAGTCCGATCGAGCGCAGCGGATTGATCGAGTTGGGACCGGTCGAGCTCGCGCAGTTGATCACCTGGCCCTAGCCCGACGACCGAAAGACCAGCCCATGCCTTCCAAGCTCGAGCCCGCCGACCAGGACTTCTTGACTTCCGCGCCCTCGCGCTACTCGGAGACGTTCGTGATCGCACGCCCCGCCGAGGAGATCTGGCGCAGGCTCGCTTCGGAGAAGCCACTTGACTGGTGTCGCATACTTTCGATCCGCTGGACCTCGGGGCGACCCTTTGGCGTCGGGACAACCAGGCAGGCGAAGGTCCTCGGTGGAGCCATGAAGCTGCAAGAGCACTTCTTCATCTGGGAGGAGGGCCATCGCTACGCGTTCTATGCCACCGAGGCCAACCTCCCCGTATTCAGGCGCCTCGCCGAGGACTACATCGTCGAGCCCGATGGGCCTAACCGGTGCCGCTTCACCTGGACCTTCGCCGTAGAACCAACACCGCTCGGCAAGCCCGGCGCACCCATGAATGGCCTCATCTTCAAACAGCTATTCGCGGAAACCAGACGTCACTTCGGCGCGTCCTGAAGGGCTATCGCTTCAGCGCAGCTCAGGAGTAGCCGTTGGCGAGATAAAGACCGATCCAGACGATCGCCAGCGACAGCAGAAATACGATCCCCTCGAGCACGTGCAAGTCCGAGCGGCGGATGTGCCATACGAGCAGCACGCCCACGATCGCCACAAGGGCCAGCTTGATGTGGAAGCTGCCGTTGCTCCATAGGTCGAAGTGGAACGCCATCGCCGTGCCGGTTGCGATCAAGACGCCTAGTGCGATCAGAGTGCCATAGCCGAATCTTCGGGCGATCGCGCGCAAACTCTCGGAGTCGGCCGCTCGACGCCCGACCGGGACGACCACAAAGGCAAGCATCATCTGGCCGCCCACAAAGAAAGCCATCGCCAACAGGTGCAGCCAACGGATGATGAACCAGATGTGACTCACAAACGGCGATCCTGGTTCACAACCCCCTCCAACGTCCGTGCGAGGGCTTGGATTCGAGGTAGGTGCTCGCGAGTCAAGCTCTCTAGCTGCGCTCGCCCCTTGTCGGTGAGCGCGAGATGTACGCGGCGATGATCGACGGCATCCCGTACACGACAGATCAAGCCGGCACTCTCCGCGCGCTGGGCGAGCTCCACCGCGCTGTGATGTCGTATGTGTAGCTCCTCGGCGGCCTGTCCGATTGTCGGTCCAGGAGCGATTGGGTGGCCACGCAGCACGAGAAGCAGCTGGTGCAATGAAGGTGTCAGATCCGCGTTCTGGGCCGCTTGTTCGCTCCAGCGCAAAAAGTCGCGCAGCTCGCTGCGGAAAGCGAGCAGTCGCCGATAGTCCTCGTCGAGCAGCGGTCTGCCTGCGGTGAACAAATTCACCTCACCGGCTCGAGAACGGGGAGCGACTTGTCGGGCGCCGAGACCCGCCGACGCGGCCCCAACGGACGCTCGCGGTGGCGCTCCTCTATCAACACCCGCTCGTGGGCCTTGAGCAGGTCGAACTGGCTCACCAGCCCCACCAGCCGCCGAGGATCGTCGCGTTCGGTGACCGGTAGCACGCCGTGTCCGCTTGAGACCATCCTGTCGGCGACCTCCCGCAGAGTCTCATCGGCGAAGGCGAGAATCGGCTGGCGCGCCAGCTCGCTGGCAACCGACCGGGTTGCGGATCTGCGCTCTGCGAGCACGTCGGAGAACGCGAGCACTCCTACCAGGCGCTCATCGGAGTCGAGCACCGGATACAGGCGCTGACGGCGATCGACGCTGCCCTCTGGCAGTCGCTCGTAGAGCTCCGCGGTGGACGTCTGGGGTTGCACCGTCAGCACATCGGTAGCCATCACGTCCGCCACGAGCAGAGCGTGCAACGGGTCGATGTCGTACTCGCGTGTGACGTGGTAGCCACGACGAGCAATCTTCTCGGTCAAGATCGAGCGCTTCAACGTCAGCACGCTCACCAAGTGAGCGATCGCGCACGCCACCAGCAACGCCAAGAGCGCGTTCACGTCATGGGTGAGCTCAAGTGCGAACACGATGCTCGTAAACGGGGAGCGCATCACGCCCGCCATCGCTGCGGCCATCCCGATCAGCGCCCAAGTTCCCTCCCCCGCTCCGGGCAACACCGCGCCCATCAATCCTCCCAAGGCGGCGCCCAGCATCAGTAGCGGTGCAAGGATCCCGCCGCTCGTGTTCGAACCCAGCGCAATCGACCAGACGGCCAGCTTGACCACGAGCAGCACCAACAGCGCCGTGAGCGCAAGCTGTCCCGCGAGCTGTGCGCCGATCGTTTCATAGCCCACGCCGAGCACTCGCGGATCGATCAAGCCGCCGACGCCGACGAACACGCCGCCGATGGCCGGCCACCACGACCAGTGCACGGGCAAGCGCCCGAACAGGTCCTCGGCTCCATACACACAGCGCGTCATCACCCAAGCGAGCCCTCCACACGCGACACCCACCAACACCGCTCCGCCTGTTACCGATATGCCTAGCGAGCCATGCGCGCTCATCGCGAACAGCGGCGCCTTGCGCAAGAGACCGGCGCCCGCAAGTGCTTCCCTAACGGCCTCGGCCGAGCATGCCGCAAGCGCAACCGGGATCATCGAGCGGGGACGCCACTCGAACAGCAGAAGCTCTACCGCGAGCAGCACAGCCGCGACGGGCGTTGCGAACACTGCGGTCATGCCACCCGCCGCTCCTGCCACCAACAGTGTGCGGCGCTCAGCGGCTGTCAGATGCAGGAGCTGTCCGACAATGCTTCCGAGCGCACCACCAGTGACGATGATCGGGCCCTCCGCCCCGAATGGACCGCCGGTGCCAATGCTCACGGCACTGGATGCCGGCTTGAGCAGCGCCAACCTCGGCTCCATGCGACTACCGCGCAAGAGGATCGTTTCCATCGCCTCGGGGATCCCATGACCACGAATGCGCTCGGAGCCGACCCGCGCCATCACGCCCACGATCAGACCCCCGACCACCGGCACCAAGACGCTCCATACACCGAGCACTTTTATGTCGGGGCTCGCCAGGCTGGTATTGACCGTGCCCGTGTAAGCGAGGTGCGTGATCAAGCCGATCAAGTCCAATAGCGCCAAGGCGAAGCACGCGACAAGCGCTCCCACTACCAGTGCGGCAGCAGACAAGCCAAGCACCGATCGCGTCGTGGCGAAGTCCCCCAGCTCCCGCTGCTCAGCCCCAGGTGGCGCCGCATACGGCAGGACTTTGGCGTTGGTGGATGCCCGCTCAGCGTGGCTGTTGCTCGACATACGGCCATAATATCGGGAGACGATATGTTTGCCCGACGAGCCGTCGTAAGGCAAGCCGGCTACAACGGCTCCTCGCTTGTCGGTCGCGGCGACGCCGAGTCGTACGGACGCTCTAGACCAGGCCACCGGCAGGCCCAGACCGCCCTCGGTGACCTAACCTCCTGACTTTCGTGAAGCTCGTGATCGCCATCGTGCGCCCCGAGAAGGTCAACGACGTGCTGGAAGCTCTCTACCGTGCGGAGGTGGGCGGCATCTCCATGAGCCGCGTCCAGGGGCACGGAGGCGAGCTCGATCGCGTCGAGACCTACCGCGGCACGACCGTGAAGATGGGGCTCTCCGAGAAGGTCCGCTTCGAGGTGGCTGTCTCCGACGCGTTCGTCCAACCGACGATCGACGCGCTCTGTGCGGGTGCGCGAACCGGCGAGGTCGGCGACGGCAAGATCTTCGTCGTGCCGCTGGAGCAGGCGGTCCGGATCCGCACCGGCGAGACCGACGAAGGCGCCGTGACGCCGCGTGGCAAATGATGGCGATCGCCGATCTGTCGATCAAGTGATGGCCTCCACCGTCCCGATCGCATCCACGCAGTGAACGCCGGCGACACCGCCTGGATGCTGGTGGCGACCGCGATGGTCCTGCTGATGACCCCGGCCCTCGGCCTGTTCTACGCGGGCCTGGTGCGCTCGAAGAACACGCTCAACACGTTCATGATGTCGATCGGCGCGATCGCGGTCGCCACGGTCACGTGGGCCCTCGTCGGCTACTCGCTCGCGTTCGCCAAGGGCAACGGGTTCATCGGCGGATTCGGGCTACGCCTTCCTGCACGGCGTCGCCTTCGCCCCGCACGCGGAACGGCGATCCCGCAACTGCTGTTCTTCGCGTTCCAGGCGACGTTCTGCATCGTCACCGTCGCGCTCGTGTCTGGGGCCGTCGTCGAGCGGATGCGGTTCGGCCCGTTTCTACTATTCGCGGGCCTGTGGTCGGTGCTCGTCTATGCGGTGCTCGCCCACTGGTCCTTCGGCGGCGGCTGGCTGCAGGCCCACGGCACGCTCGACTTCGCCGGCGGCGTGCCGGTCGAGATGGGCTCCGGCTTCTCCGCGTTGGCGGCCGCGCTTGTCGTCGGGGCGCGCAAGGACTACGGACGCCAGGCCCTGCTACCGCACAACGCGGTCTACGTGCTGCTCGGTGCGGGCCTGCTGTGGTTCGGCTGGTTTGGCTTCAACGGCGGCAGCGGCTTCTCGACCGGGCACTCCAGCGTGCTCGCCTTCACGAACACGCTGCTGACGCCCGGCGTGCACGCTCGCCGTCTGGTTCGTGCTCGACGCGGCTGCGCGGCAGACGTGTGACGGCGATCGGAGCCGCGACCGCGATCATCGTCGGCTGCGTCGCGATCACCCCGGCGGGCGGCTACATCAGCCCGGGATGGGCGATGGCGCTGGGCGCGGTCGCCGCCCTGCCGAGCTACGCGATCATCGTGTGGCGCCCGCGGACGCGCGTGGACGAGACGCTCGACGTGCTCGGCGCCCACGGCATGGCTGGCCTCACCGGCATCCTGTTCATCGGCTTCGTCGCCCAGCTCTCCTGGAACGGATGCCTCAAACGGCCTCTTCTACGGCAACGCCGGCTCAGCTCGGTCACCAGGCCGTCGCGGCGCTCGCCGGTCCCGCATATGCGTTCACGGCCACGTTCGTGCTGCTACGGTTGATCGGACTGGTCATGCCGCTGCGCGCCACCGAACACGAGGAGGCGCTCGGCATGGACGTCGTCCAGCACGGCGAGGAGGCCTACGCCACGGGCGAGGGCGCGATCCTCGTCTCGACCGAGGCCGCGCTCGAGGCTCCCGTGGCGGTGGCGCAACCCTGACCCGGTCGGAGCCCGCCCGGAGTGCCGCCCCGCTCGGCGCACAGACCGATTCGCTGTAGTTTGCGCTCATGGCAGTCGATCTTGGACAGGCCACCCAAGTCGTTGGCAGCGACGGTCGGTTCTCCGCAACGCTGTCCGATCAGTGGGAGATCTGGGGACCCAACGGCGGTTATCTTGCGGCGCTCGCTCTGAGAGCGGCCGGCGAGATGGCTCAGATCCGAAGGCCGCGCAGCTTCTACTGCCATTTCCTGAGCTCGCCGGCGTTCGCACCTGTCGAGATCGAGGTCGCTTCGCTCAAGCGGGGATCGCGTGCGGAGTCTTTGTCAGTTGCGATGACCCAACAGGACAAGCCGATCCTGCAAGCTTTCGTCAAGACCGTAGCGGACGGCCCTGGACACGCTCACCAACATCCGACCATGCCCGATGTCCCACCCCCAGAGCAGGTCGACCTCTACGAGTACGTACCCGCGCCTGGTCGTCCAGCGTTTCGTTTTTGGGAGAACGTGGAGCGACGACCGATCCCCACCGAGAACGAGAATCGCTCCCCGGTCCTGCGGGAGTGGACGCGCTTTCGCCCAACCGCTTGTTTCGAAGATCCGTTCGTTGACGCCGCCCGCTCTTTGATCTTGCTGGACACGTTCGGCTTCCCCGCCGCCTACCAGCGCTACCGCTCGTGGGATTACCTCGCGCCCAATCTCGACACGAGCCTGTGGTTGCACCAATTCAACCCCTCAGCTGAATGGCTCCTGGTAGACCACGAGTGCTCGGTCGCCGCCGACGGGCTGATGGGTGTAGGCGGCAAGATCTGGGATACCGACGGGCGCTTGCTCGCGACGGGATCGGCACAGCTCTGCTGTATCGAGAATCCGGCGCGCTAACAGATAGCCCTCTCAGCTTCCCTTGCGCCCTCTGCGGCGTTCGTTGACCCTTATCGCGACAGGTGACACACTCGTGCAATGAGCTCGGTGCCCGTGAGCGTAGTCGACGACTTCCTCGACGCGATCGTCCGCAGAGATCTTGCCCGCGTCCAGAGCCTGATGGCTCAAGACGTTGACTTCAGGGCCATGACCCCGAACCGGATTTGGGAGGCCGAGCGCCCCGCCGACGTGGGGGAGGTATTGCGCGCCTGGTTTGAGCATCCCGAGCGAGACATCGAAGGCGTCGAGACCATCGAGGCTTCGTCGGTCGCGGACACCCTCAGGGTCGGTTGGCGCGTGCACGGCCAGGGCGCCGACGGCCCGTTCCTGTATGAGCAACAGGCATATGTACGCGAGCAGAACGGGCGCATAGTCTGGCTGCGGATCATGTGCAGTGGGCCTCGACCCATGGGGCGTGACAGCTAGCGCCTGCCGCGCTGGCGTGGCGTTCGACGCCGCCCACGAGCGCTGCCTTGCTGGTGCACGTGGCCGGGTGTATCGTGATTGCACCCAACGCGAGGAGATTTCCCATGTATGTGCGGGTCGTTAGGTTCACTGATGTGAGTGCCGAGCGGATCGAGGGAGTACTCGCCCGAATCAAGGAGTCCGACGGGCCGCCTCCCGGCGTCCCCTCGACAGGCTTGAGAGTCCTGTTCGACGAGGCCGAGCGCACGGCTGTCGTCCTCCAACACTTCGCCACCGCGCAGGACATGGAAGCGGGCGCCCGGGCATTCGAGGCGATGGACACCTCCGAGACCCCTGGGACACGCGTCTCTGTAGATATGTGTGAGTTGAAGCTCGAACTCGACGCCTGACAGGCTTCGGCTGGCGCTTCGACATGTGTGACAGGGCAAATTCCGGGTCGTAGGCCCATCAGCCGGGACAGTCGATCCAGCGATACATCAGCCCCTCACGCACCTCGTGATAGGAGGGAGGCGCCGGCGGTGGATCTTTGGAGAGCCGCGCGATCACCTCGTCGGCGCCACGCAGATCCTCTTCCACCGCGGTAGTCCAGTGAATCTCGGGATGGAGAAGCCATCGCAGGCGCGTCCAGTCGCGGCGCTCTATCGCGTCGAGCACGTCGCATACCGCGGGGACTTGGTCGGCCATGCCCCAGACGGTAGACCCCTAAGACTCCTCGGCGACGTCTCCTTTGTACCCCGCAGGCGGGCCTTCTTGAGGGCCGAGGGTGGGCTCGAAAGCGGCAACGTAGGCATCGAAGTGCCCCCGCCAAGCGCCCGGATCTGGCTCGAGCCCAGCCAAACGGTCCAAACACGTCTCCCAGCCCGCACCGTTGCGTGCGGCTATCGCCGCGGGTAGCTCGTCGATGAGGACCAAGAGCGTCCCGGTGTCGATAGGGGTCAACTCGAACCGGAGCGTCTCATTGCCCCAGGTGAAGGCGAGCCTGGTCGGCTCCTGCACCTCGAGCACCTCACCGGTGATCGTCAGGTCGATCACCTCAGGGGGGAAGGGGAAGGAGATGGAGGCGCCAACCTCCCACTTTCCACCGGCGAGGACAACGTCACAAGGAAACCAAGACCGCAATTGCGAGCGCTCGGTGAGCGCCTGCCACACGACCTCGGGCGGGTCCGACAGACGGCGCTCCAGACGCACAGCAGGCAGCGCCCCGTCGGTGAGAAGAGTTCCAGTGCTCATGTTTTCCTCCGCTTGTCCAGGTGCTCTTCAAGTAGATCCAAGCTCTTTGACCAGAGCCCGCGATAGCCGTCCAGCCACTCGTCCAGCTCGGCCAAAGGCTCGGGCCTGATGCGGTAGAGCCGTCGCTGGGCGTCCGGGCGAGTCTCGACCATGCCCGCGTCCTTGAGCACCTTCAGATGCTTGGACACGGCCGGCTGGCTCAGGTCGAGCCGCTCGACCAACTCGCCCACCGGGCGCTCTCCGTCGCGCAACAGATCAAGGATCGCTTGACGGTTGGGCTCGGCGAGGGCCTGGAAGGTGGCTAGGGCGGTCACCCATCTAATATAGCCGGTCAGCTATATATCTGTCAAGGCACTTAGGCATTGCGATTCCAATCCAGGCGTATAAGGTGCGCGTGTGGATCAAGATGCCGCCGCCGATTTCGTTACTCGCTTCTCTGAGTTCTGGCGGGCTCCGGAACCAGAGCGGTTGGGAACCTTGATTGCATCTGACGCACGCTTGTCGGCGCCCATGATCCCGACCACCGTTGGCCTGGATGAAGGCAAGCGCGCCTTTGCGGACCTGTTCGACTTGATCGACGACATGACCGCCGAAGTGCATCGCTGGGGCCCAACCTCCGACGGCGTCTTGATCGAGTTCACGGTCAGAGGCACGACCAAGGGATCGCCAATCTCGTGGGAGTCCGTTGACCGTTTCGTGCTCGACGAGAACGGGCTCGCCACGGAAAGGGTCACTTACTTCGACTCCCTGCCGCTCGCCCTGACCTTGATGCGCCGTCCAAAGACTTGGCCGGCATTTACGCGCAGCCGGATCAAGCAGATGCGCGTCTGACGGGGGCGACAAATGCCTCGCCGACCCGGTGCAAGTCCTTCGTTGTCGCTCACCGTTACCGACCGGGCCAAGGTCACGAAGATCGCAAGGGCGATCGACCGCCTGCCGACCGTGCAGCCGATCGCCATCGCTTGCCCCGACATTCAAGTCGACGCACCCACCGTGACCTTCACCTTCCGGGCCTCCTCTCGCGGCCCGGCTTTGGCCCAAGCTAGCGAGCCCACTTCGGCCAGCGGCCCACTCGCCCCCTGTGAACCGATGCGCTTCACGATTGCCGGGCGAGCCCTCACGCCGCTGTTGGGAGGAGCCACCGTGGTCGAGCAGGCCCAAGTCTTGCTTGGGGTCACTTTGCGCCAGGCCCGCTGAGACTTGGCCCCTGCTTCGCCTGCTCGCAACGAGCAGCCGCGTGCCGGACACCCAGAATTTGACCCCACCGTAGAGTTCCGATAGTCTGCACCTGCTCGTTCGGCGCGACGGGCATTCACAGCGTCGGACCGCCAGCCAACGAGTCGAGCGAGGCGCTGATCCGAGGCATCATGCCGGCGAGCGAACGGGAATGAGCACGCGTGACAAGCACACGCGCAAAGGGTCGCGCCGACCCACCGGTGCCACGGAGCCATCGCGACGATCGGCGGCGCGGCGGCGCTGGCACAAGCGCCTGTGGGACCTGATCGCGAATCTGTTGGGCAGCACGAAAAGGGCGATCATCACAGTGGGCGGGCTTGCCGGGGCCGTGATCGCGATCGTGACGGTAGTGAGCATGATCCTGCCGAAGGGGCCGTCTCCGAAGCCAGCTGTGGAAGCGAGCTTTCCGGAAGCCAAGGTGGAACAGGACATCGTGTTGGCCCAATATGAGTACAACAATCAACCGGCGTCTTCGACCAATGCCTCCGATCCGGGGCAACCCCAGATTCGATACAGGCTCGCGGACAATGCAAGCACTGCGACCAGTGCAAGCACCGTGACCTCCACCACGGGAGAACCCGGCCCCGGAACTCAGACAACCGGCACCGAAACAGTCAAGGAAACCCGGCAGAAGCCGAAGCGAAGCTGATCAAAGAAAAGGAAGAAAAGGCGGCGCGCGAAAAGGCGATCGAAGAAGAAGAACGGCGCAGGCGGGAAGCGCTCAAGGAGAAGGAAGCCAAGAAGGCAAAGGAAGAAGCCGAAGCCAAGGAAGAAGCCAAGCTGAGGGTCAAGGAAGAAGCCGCCCTGAGACGGGAAGAGGAAGCGGAAGAAAAGACGACTCCCTCCGTCAAGGACAAACAGGTACACGGCAAGAAGGGTGGAGATCACCAAGGTGGCGCCCCTGAAACGCAGGCTGGCGTCGAGCCGGCCGCCCCGGCGAAGTCGTTTCACAAGGAGGGCGCCGCCAAGGTGGTTGTAGGGACCGGGGCACCCACCCAGGTGGTCGACGCCGTGCTGCGCAAGGCCAGAGCGATCTTGCGCAAGCGCGCGGAAAGGCTGAGCCAAGCCTACGGCCGGCGCGACGCTTCTTTCGAAGGCAACGAGCCGGCGCTTGGCTATATGGGGGCAGCGGATCTTGCTCCCCGACCGCCCGACCAGGCGCTCATAGCGACGAGCGAAGGGGACGGGGCGACGCTGGCCAACAGTGTGCCTTCCCATTGTGGCGCCGGCTGTGCATTGGCGCCGACGGTGGACAAGGCGCTGGCCGACTATTCCTCAAACCTTGCCCAAGCCGCACGGATGGTAGCCGCGGCGTTCAGCGAATCGCGGGTCGAGCTCTACGAAGCCAAGCCACAACCGGTGGGAGTGACCGTCGACTACACGATCCACTTCGTCGGATATAAGGGCCAGCTGATGAAGTTGGAATGGACGCTTTACAAGTCGGGACGGCCTTTGCCCAAAACCTGGTGGCGAAAAGTGGTCGTCAAGCAGATCGTGCCCTCGGGCGAATCGATCGGTGTGTCAGGCAACTTCTGGGCACCGGTGCCGCCCCAGCGCGGCCACTACTACTTCAGCCTGAGGGTCTTAGACGGGAGCGCCGAACCGACCCACAGGGCCAGCGAATCGTTTCGCTGAAGGCGCCCACCCGACGCCAGCCCGCACACGAGGCTCACCGGGATGCAGTCCCGGGAACCCCGACCCGCAAAGCCTGGAGCTCGGCGGCCCGCGGATCGGCGCCTGCGGCACACACCCCGGTGTCGTGGGCCAGTTTGTAGTCCGCCGCAAGATGCCCGTTCTCGGCCTGCCACAAGGGCGAGCGGGGGCCAGCAACTTCGTAATACTGGTCGATCGCCAACTGGACCGAACCCTCGTTCTTGGCCGGATTCACCTCGCTGGCGGAAGTCGTGCCGAAATGCCCCTTCCAGCAGGCCCACGGCGTCGTTGCGATATCCACCAAGGGCGTGGTGGACGCCCGAAAAGCGAAACGACCGGAACCGCACACAAGCCAATCGCCCACATCTCCGTGCAGCCCGTGGGCATAACGGGGCCGAACCCCGCAATGGGCGTCATAGGTGGGGTGGCCCCCAAAAGCCGCTTGGACGACGGGATGGCCTTCGTCGAAGCTCAACAAAGGACTGTTCCACGGATAATAGTGGCCCTCGTCGCTGTGGCGCGCGGTGTACAGCCACAACGGTTTGCCGGTCTTGGGATCGACGAGCACGGTGACGTGCTCCCAGTCGCCTTGGTGCAAGTCAGTGTTGACTACATCCCCCGCCAGAGGAGCTCCGTTCATGAGGTCAGGTGTGGCGACGGTGGGGTAATAGTTGTAGGGATAGAAAAACCAATACTGGAGCGCCACCAAGCCCGCTGGGATGGTGTGGTTGGAGGCGGGCCAGTGGGCGGGGTTGGATGGGCCGGCGTAATAGAAATAGACCTGGGCGGTCCTCCACGGGTTGAGCAGGCCGGGGTCGGCCAACCAGCTGTGCAAGGAAGGTAGAGACTCACCGGGTTCGGACTGACCGCGCAGAAAAGCATTGAACTGGCCGGTGGGATTCCCATTCAGCGAAGCTGGATATTGCAGGAATTCGGAGGCGCTACTCCCTTGAGGTTGCAAATCCGTGAGTTTGGGCGCGCGAATCGCACAAACGCCGACCTTGCGATACAGACAGGTGCGGGCTCCCCCGGAGCCGACGTCCTGCAGCAGAGCTCCAACCGAGACGGGCCAGAAGCGGTCGGCGACCGTCACCAAAACCGTGGGCTGATAGCGACGCGCCAAGGCCGCTATGGCGGCGGGTGTGGTCTGTTGGACAGGCTCCTCACCGTCGGCTGCGCGCCCACCCGGAGGCGAGGGACCAGCAATCGCCCCTTCACCCAAACTTGTGTCGCGATAGCCGTTGCTGGGCGCCGGGGGCTGCTCGCCGGCACATGTGGCCGTCTTGGGTCTTAGCTCGGGCTTGATCCAGGTGGGAGTGCTTGCTTCGATGCCCAAGGCGTGCATGAGAACAGTCGGCAAGGAAGGTCGCGCGCCCGAGTCGACGCTGAACTGGGTGTCTTTGGTGGCCACCGCAGTGGCTTGACCACTGGGGATCGTCAAAACGGCCTCGTCGGTGGAGGTGGCGTCGGCAAGCGCCGTGCAAGACACGAGGTAGACCGCGCCTGCCCTTTGGGCCAAGTAGCCACCGAGGAGGCTCTCGTGCGGGCCGGTGACTACCGCCTGGGGGAAGGACACGGGTGGGGTGGCGTAATAGGCGAGCCCGACCAAGGCGTATACGGTGAGCAGGAGCCAAGGCAGAGGCGAGAGCGCAAACTCGACCTTCGACGTGGGCCTGACTTGGCGTCGGCCCACAGCCCGTCCCACCGTGGCGATGCCGGCCCATGTGAGTAGCAGAAGGCCTATCGGGGCCATCGAGACACAGGCGATCGCAACCACGAAAGTCCACAGGAGCAGGTGGACTACACGACCGCCACGCAGAGGATTCACCCTCACCAAGATAAAAGCGGCCACGAGGGTGACGATCGCCCAAGGTGCCAACAGCGCCCACCAGCTATCCGGTTCCAGCTGGTCAATTAGAGGCTTGACGAGCCTCGCCACGACCAAGCCGAAGGTGGCTGAGAGGACAATCACGTTGAAGCCCGCTACGACACGCACGAAAGGGTCGCCCATATTGGCGTGCTCGACCCGCTCGGGGGTTAAAGCTCGTGCTCTACCACGACCGAAGCGCACGACCGCATGCCACTGAGCGGCGTGCGATTCCCAGGTGAAGGCGTGCAGGCCGTAAGCCACAAGGCACATCGCGGCGAATACGAAAGCCATCACCACCACACTGCGCACCCCGGTCGCAAGGATCGTCTTGTCGTCGATCAGGGGCAGCGAGGCTTGGGCAGGCAACCGTGCAGCCGACAGGCGGGCAGAGGTGATCAACCACCCGATCACATACACGTAGAGCACCAGAGCGAGCGAGGCCGCAAGCAGCTGAGCCATCTCGCGCAGTTTCATTTGGCGGATTCTCACACATGATTGGCATCATGCGTGTGTCGGTGCTTGGCCCCCTTGAGCGTGGTAGCGCGTGTTGGCCCGCTTCAGGTAGACGAGCGTGGCCAGGGCGACGACTATCGGCAGGATGTGGGGCCAATGGGGAATCAAAGCCTTTGCGTAGTCCAGCAAAGCGGCAAAGCCCGTGCCCGATCTTCCGCCGTGATGGCTCAAGGCAGAGGGCGAGCACCACAGATGCGCCCATGTGGGCGCTTGGGCGTCTCGGACCGCCAGCAACAACAGATCGCAGGTCGCGCCCACCGCAATGAACACGAGGGCTGCGGCTAGCGAGGCCCTACGCTTCACGGCCGCCGGCTGCCTGGGCCTGGTGGAGCGCCTCGCGCACAGCCGCAACCGCGGCGGCGCCGGCGACCGCCATCGGCTCGGTGGTGCGCATCGCGCGGCTGAAAATGAAGGCGCCCTCGAGAAAGACAGCATCACCAACCCGAGCTCGCGTGCCTGGGCGCGAGCGATGCCGGCGTGGACGAAGTACTCGGTGGCTCCTTGGATCCACTCTTCGAAGACCTCGGCGGTGGCCACACGCAAAGGCTCGCTGGTGCTCGCCACCTCCAAAGCCACCGTGGCTATCGGACAAGCATCGGCATAGTCGGTTTCACGCAAGGTCTCCCCGGCGCCCTCGAAGAAGTCGTGGACAGCGCTGAGCACGTCGGGCGCCTGGAGCGCGATCGAAGCGAACAGCTGTCCGTAGAGGCGCCCGGATGCCTTGATCGTCTCGGCTCCGAGCTCCTCCTTTCCTCCTGGAAAGAAGTGGTAGACCGAGCCGAAAGGGGCCGCGGCTTCGGCGGCGATCTGCTTCATGCCGGTGCCGGTATAGCCCTGGCGGCGAAACAGCTCGGCGGTGCTCTGGAGGATGCGGTCCTTGGTGGTGCTCGACATGATCGCTCGCTTCTGACATTATCGTCTCTAGAACGATCTATCAACTGGGGCTCCCCGCACCCTTGGAGGCAGATATGAGAGACGAGCAACAGACACTGACCCTGCTCAAGGCGATCTTGGCTGCCAGCATCCTGTCGACCGCGATCCACTACACCCACAACTTCATCGCGGTCAACCGCTATCCGGGACCGGGTGGCAGCTTCTATACGGTGGTGCGCGTGGCCATCGTCATCGGCTGGCCACTACTGACCGCGATCGGCCTGACCGGCTACAAGCGCTACCGCGAAAGGCGCTACCAAGAGGCGCGGGTATGCCTGGTCGTGTACTCGCTCACCGGTCTGGTCACGATGGGCCACTTCGCCTACGGCAACCCCCACATACCGGCCTTCTTCTACGCGACCCTCTTCACCGACTTCCTGTGCGGCTTGGCCGTGCTCGCGTTCGTCGTGTGGTCGGCCAACGTGGTCGAGCCGCAGACCGAACACGCCGCTTAGAGGATCGCTAGGCCGCGAACCGCTGGGCGCTGCGCGCACGACGCTTTGCCGCCTCGACCTCGCGGTCCTTGGGCGGCGCCGTGGTCACCAGTTCATCGAGGAGCCGGGACGAGACCAGCGCCACCTCCTCGACGGCCCGCTCGAACGCCTCGGCATTCGCGTGGGAAGGCTTCGTGAAGCCACTGATCTTGCGCACGTATTGAAGCGCGGCGGCTCGTACCTCATCGGTGGTGGCGGCCGGCTCGAAATTGTGGAGAGTCCTTATGTTTCGACACATACATTGCATGGTAGCTGGCCGACCATCAGAGCACCCGGACATCCGTTGGCGCTCTTTAGATGTTGCTGTCCCGTAAAATCGAAGTTCCGATACTGCGGCGAAATGCGTTGATCGGTATTATCTGGGCCTCATCAGACCGCCGCGATGCGTGCCGGGGCGGCACCCCGACGATCGGAGATTCGCGATGGCTGCCGAAGCCGCTGGAACTTGCCCGAACCCCCTCACCGAAGCCGACTTCATAGCCTCCGCGCAAGCCGCGCCTCACACCACCGAACCAAGTCAGTTCGTGGCTACAGAGACCGCCAAGCAGGAACTCGGCGCCCCGGCCGCCCCCGCGCCGGTCAAGGGCCCGCCCCCCGGCCAGCCGCGTGGCGGCGGGGAAGGCACCGACGAAGAGCTGGGCGTGCTGGCGGGTCTGCGCGGCGCGTGGAACGGGAACGGCTTCAATCTGATCGCCCGACCAGATCATCAGCACAAAAAAACGTTCTCTTTGGAGCTCAACGCGACAAAGGAGGTCTTGGAATTCACTTCGATCTCCGGCCAGATTCCAAATCGGGGATCCGAGCAGGACGACATCTTCTTCCTCGGCCTCACCTACCTGCAACGAGTCAGCGAAGCAAGCGGCAGCGGGGGACTACACATTGAGCCGGGAATCTGGCTCAATGTGCCCGAAACGGAAGTTCCCAAAGCACCGGCCAGCATCGTGCGCCTGGCGACGATCCCGCACGGTAACTCCTTGCTCGCCCAAGGCCATGGTTTCGAAGTGGCAGGCGGACCAAAGATATCTCCGGCCAGCACCACCCCGGTGAGCGCCAAGACCGGCACGCCGATCGACAACAAGCTCGGCTACCTCGACCCTTATCTGACCGCCACTCCGCCTCCGGGCATCCCGTTACAGGCGATCGCCAACCCCAACGTGGTCCTCCAAGAAGCCATCCAAGGCCAGCAGATCACCAAAACGGATGTCCTGCTCGTGGCCAGCGAACCGATCGGCGGTATCGAGAACATCCCCTTCCTGCAAAACAACGCCAACGCGGTCAAGATGAGCGCGATCTTCTGGATCGAGACTATCCAGCTCGAAGGCGGGGGCACGCGCCTACAAGTTCAATACAGCCAGACCGTGATCCTCAATTTCGCCGGAATCAACTGGCCCCACGTGTCGGTGGCGACTTTGGTCAAGTTCTGAGTGGACTTTCGCTGGCGAGCCATATGCGAAGCGGCTCGCCAGCCGAGAACCGTGGAGAGAGCAAGTCGACTACGGACCCATAAACCGCGCGCGGGAGATGCCCACGCGCTTGCTGAACGGACTGTCGAATACGCCGCTGGAGTTGAGTTGAGCGTGCACCTCTTGCCACTCTCCGTAGTGGGGATACATCTCGGCGATCAGGCCATGGCTGCCGGTCAGTGAGTTGATCTGGCCCCAGTGCGGACGACCGCCCAGCTCGTACAAAGCGTTCTCGTGAGCGCCCAAGAGCTCTTCTCCACCCTGGGTATGAGTGGCCATGATCAGCTCGATCATCATCGTGTCGTGGCCCTGCATCATCGACATATAGGCGTCCGTACCCCGCACGAAACGCAAGGAGATAGGCGAGCTGTGATAGATCTCGCCCATACGGGCTCGCTGCGCGGCGACCTCGATGATTCGCTCCACAGCCTGCACGTATAGGCCGCGATCGTCAAAAGGCACTCCAATCTCGGCGGAATAGGCCGGCAGGTAGTTGGCCGCCCCGATATTCAACACCTTGTAGCTAATGTTGACGTAGTCGTCGTTGACGAGCGCTTTGAGCGCCTGGGCGATCATGAAAGGTGCGATTTTTGGCCACAGGCCCAACGCCAAGTTGATCAGTGCAGGCGTCAGCGGAAAGCGGGCCGCCAGTTCCATCAGCAGACTGCGGCTACGACGATGGTCGCGCCTGAATTCGGAGCGATCCACCGGGGTGCGGGTCGTGATGAGGCATTCGATCTCCCCGTCCTCACGTGGATAAGGGTTGAAGAGAACCTCGTAGTGAACCCTGCCTCGCGGGGCTTGGTTGCTTTCCAATTCGGCGCGTACCTGCGACCAAGTGCTCATCGAGCGGACCTCGCGTAGGTAATAGAGAGGAACCACTTCAAGCATCACCGAATGGATCAAACCCATACAGCCCATGCCTACGACCACAGCCCTGAACCAGCGATCGTCCTGCACTAGCTCGCGGTCTGGATGGCGTGCCGCATAAGAGCCCGGATCGGTCGGTCCGTCGGCTCGCTCGACACGATACACGCGGCCACCGGACCCGACGATGTCAAGTGAGCGAACCAAGTCTGAAAGGGGACCGAACTCGAAGCCGGACCCGTGCGTGGACGTCGAGATCACGCCGGCCACAGTCTGCCCGTCGAAGCCGCCCATGTTGGGAAGAGCAAGCTCCAGGCCCTCGAGATAGGAATTGAGCATGGCGATCGTCATTCCTGCCTCCACCCGCACCAAACGAGCGTCGTCGCTTAGCTTGTCTGCCATGCCCGGGCGCAGCACCTCTGGTTCCAGATGCAAAGGGTGCGTAAGGCCGGTGGGCCGGACCAGCAAGCCGTCCGTCAAGGCCACATCAGACCACGAGTGACCGGAGCCAACCGCCCGTATCCCGCACCCCTCGGCTTCTGCCTCAAGGACCGCTTGACAGCACTCCTCGCGCGTCGTGGGAGTCAACTCACGTAGCGGATCGATCCCTTGATTACCCGTATCGTTGCGCCAGCGCTTGCGCAGCGTCACCTTCTCGCGCAGGCTCATTCGCCAACCGGCTACCGAAGCGGGAACTCGACGCCATGCTCGTCAAACATGCCCCGAACCATACAAGACTTACACGCGAATCCAAGAACTATTAGGATAACCAGGATCTACAGACTCCCCCCTTGGAGGAGATCACGTGGTGGCCCAACCAGGAACCTGAATTAAGAGCATGAGCGAGGAGACCTGCCATGACCGATAACCGTCCGGTCCCGCCTGGGCTTTCACCGTTCTGGAATGGCCCCCTCCAGAAGTTCGCCGAACTGGAGCCGAACGTGCTCACGCAAGAAGAACAGGAGCGCCACCGGATTTACTCGCTGCTGCTCATGGGCGTGATCTATGGCAAGTGGAACGGCAACAAGTACGGAGAGATCGGCGACTACGGGGAGTGGCGCCGCGAACAAACGATCGGATCGACACAAGACGACTTCAACATCTACGGGGGCGGCACCTACCTGGGCCACAACATAGCCGCACTGGCCGTCGACGCCGAGGGTCGCATCATCGATTTCGACTTCAACCACAACCAGGTGTTCGACAGCACCGTTGAGCACGCCGAGTCACGACTGGTGCGCCGGGTCTTCGCTTTGAATCAAGTGTATGACCCGTGGTTCGCGCTCGACACCGATCCCTCCACGCCCTCCGCGGCCGAGGGAGCACGTCACGCTCAACGTCGGTACGAGCGTCGCCGCGTCTTCGCCACGCGATCTCTGAGCGGCCGACCCCGAAAAGAGCCAGATCCACTCCCACGACAGAGCTAACTCCAACCGCACCCTCGTCCTATTCCTCGTTGCTCAAGGACGTCACGATCTACACGTCGCTGGAGTCCTGCGCTCAGTGTTCGGGGATCATGTGCCTCGGCTCGGTCAAGGACATCGTCTATCTGCAGTGGGACCAAGGGCAGTTCCTGGTGGGCAACATCATGCGCAAGGCCACAACGACCGTACCCGAGGGGTTCACAGCTCCGCTGCCGATCCGCGGAGACGAGTTCGGGTTCGAGTATTTCACCCAGCTCAACGCTGCAAACGAAGCGTTCAACGCCAAGGTTGGGACCAGCCCTTTTTACCGTGGCCCAGGCACCCCACAGCCAGTCACATCGCCGGCGGTGACCTCGTTCCTGTGCACCGATGTGGCACGGGCCATCTACGGGCGCGCCACCGCCGACCTCGGCGCGTGGACCACGGCCAAGCACCCCGAATACCAGCCAACTCCCTCCGCGCTTACCAATCAACAGGCGCTTGTCGAGGCGCGTGACTTCCTCGACTGGGCCAATCGGCTCGACAACAGGGGTGCACCCCACCGCGTTTAGCGATCAGACTGAGATCGGCGCCTGGGGCTGCAAGGCCTGCTCCCCGTCGCTCGGCTTGGATGTGGCCACCCGGGCTACGAGTGGCAAACCCATAAACGAGACTATGGCCATCGCGATAAAAGCGGCGAGCGGATGGTGAACCAAGGCCTGGACAATCAAGGCGACCACCAGCCCGCCGAGGTTCCCGGCCATCCAGACAATCGCACCCGCGGTGCCCGCGGCGGGGCCGGCAAGACGCTCAGTCGCAGTCAAGATTACGGGCAGAGCAGGCAACAAGATCAAACCCATCGCCACGATCACCGCGGCGCGCGCACCGATCCAGGGCATCACCCCCAAAGCGAGGCAGCCGGCGCCGCTGACCAAGACCGCGCAGCCCAAGAACCTGCGCTCCTCTCCCCGGGAGATCACCGCCGGAGCCAAGACGGCGCAGCCAATCACGCCCGCGACCACCATGCCGACGAGCAGCAGGCCCGCCGTGGTTTCGGAGACCCCCGACGGTTCCAGCAGAGTCTGTAGCCAAGTCGCGATCGCCACGAACACGCCAAAGCCCACAAAAGCGAGCCCACAAAAAGTGCGCATCGCGGGCAAAGCCCACAGAGCGCGGGCCGCGTTGCCTTCGATCGCGGCGTGCTCGTCTGCCTCATGGCCGGGCCGACGCAGGGCGTAAATCATCATCAAGGCCGGCACAACTGCCAGGACCGCCTCGACCTCGAGCAGACGCTGCAGCTGTCCGTGGCCGCCGACAGTGGGTCCCAAGATCAAGGCAAGCACCATCCCCACGAAGCCCCCGGCCGAGCCCACCGAGATGCCGGCCGGCCTTTGCTCGACCGGCAGGTACTCGCCGGCCAGCTTGCTCACCGCGCTCAAAACGACCGGCTGAGCCACCGCTACCGCCACCTGGCCGGCCATCGCCCAAGCGAACGTGTCACCGCCCAAGCGCAACAGACCACCCGCGGCGACCAAAGCCCCACCACCAGCCAAGACCGGACGGAACCAGCGATCCAGCAGGATGCCGGCCGGGATCGCGAGCACGACGTAGAGCAGCGGGAAGATCTCGGCGAGCCAACCGATGGCCGAGCTGGATACGCCATAGTGGCGCGCCGACTCGGTTGTGATCACTGCATAGGTGAGCCACAGGACCTGTGTCGAGGCGCACACCAAGGCATAGGGCAAGATCACCCGCCAGCCGCTGCCCCGCTTCATTTCACGGCGAGCACGATCTTGCCGCGCGTGTGGCCGGCTTCGCTTAGCTCGTGGGCCTTGCGCGCTTCCTCCAACGAAAAGGTGTGGGCGATCTCCACGCGCACCGTTCCGTCGGCGACCAAAGCCGCGATCTGCGCCAGCTGCTCGGAGCTGGGGCTCATCGAGAACAGCTCGGCACGGGCCCCACGCTGCGCCGCGGCCTGCTCGGGAGGGGCATTGGCAATCGTCACCAAGACTCCCCCGGCACGCAGGGTGGGGACCAAAGAGGCGGTCGTCTCCCCGCCCACCGCGTCGAAGGCCACGTCTACGTCCTGCACCGCCTCGCTTACATCTTGGCTGGTGTAGTCGACGTACTGATCGGCGCCCAAGCCCAAGATGAACTCGCGGTTGCGAACCGACCCCGTGGCGATCGTGTGGGCGTCCGCGTGTTTGGCGAACTGGACCGCCAGGTGCCCCACACCGCCCGCCCCACCGGCGATCAGGACGGTCTGTCCGGCCTGCAATTTGCCCTTGTCGAAAAGAGCCTGCCAGGCGGTCATACCTGCCACCGGTAGGCACGCCGCCTGCTCGTGGCTCAGGCCGGCCGGCTTCTTGGCGATCATGCCCGCCGGAGCCGTGGCGAACTGAGCGTAGCCGCCGCTGGGCACGATCCCGAACACCTCGTCCCCCACCGCGAAGGCCTCGGCCCGCGAGACCTCGATGACACCGGACGCGTCGTTGCCCAAGATCTTCGGCATCTTGGTCTCGCGTATGCCACGCCTGATCTTCCAGTCGATCGGATTGACCGAGGCCGCCTTGACCGCGATCAGGACCTCGTCCTCGTCAGGCTGCGGACGCTCGACCTCCTCGAAGCTCAAGACCTCCGGGCCGCCCGTCTCATGAATCAACACGGCTCGCATCAGACTCTCCTAGTTCGACGGGATGGACTCGATCAGTCTAATCCTGGAAGGTCAGTCGGCGCGCCTGGAAGGTCAGTCGGCGCGGCGGGCAGCGCATCGGCAGCCACCTCGGCCGCCGCACGGTTCTCCTCCTTGACCGCGAGCCAGATCTCCTCGCGAAAGATCGAGATCCCTTGCGGCGCTTCGATCCCAAGGCGAACCGTGCTGCCACTGATCTCCATCACCGTGACCAAGATCTCGTCGCCGATCACAACGCGCTCTCCTGTACGTCGCGCAAGGATCAGCATTGGAGCTGATTATGAAGCTTCTTAGGCCCGCACGAAGCTAGGCCGCTCTCAGACCCGAATGAACTAGGCCGCGTCGGCCGACGGCTCGGCGACCGGCTGTTGCGCACGTACGAACAGGGGAGCCTGCAGAGACGCCTCCATCGAGGTGTTGATCACCTGATAGCCCTTCCCTTTGTGGATCACCAGGGGGGCCCTTAGGTTGGCGGTGATGTCGTATGGATCCGGAGTCGCTCTCACCGTCACATACAGGGCTGGGGCCGGCTGCTCTTCGGCGCTGGCGCCATCCGCGCCGCCCATGCTCTGCTCATCCAAACCGACCCGTTGCCTGTCCTCGCCGTTCAGGTGGAGGGTGAACTCTGGGAAGAACAGGTTCGGGTTGACGACCGGCAACCCCAGAGCCTCATCTTCAGTGGAGTGCAGCCACAGAAAGCCGGTGCCCGGATTGCGGTCTAGCAAGGCGTAGTGGCGACCGCCAAGCCCGATCAAGCCAAGCGGGAACTCGATCACATCCTCCGTCGGAACTTCGACGGTGCCGAAGCGGATGCTCTGGAATGTGACTGCTGACATCGCTCTTTCTTCGGCCGCTTACTGGAGAAACTGAAGCAGTGATTCTTGGACGATGCTAGCGCCCGCTCGTAGAGCCGCCTCATAGGCGGCCTGCTCGTTGGAGTAGGCAATCGAGGTTTCCGCGATGTTGGCGTCCGCGACGTTCGACAAGCCCGCCGTAATCGTGCCCTGCAAGCCTTCGATGCGACTTATGGCGGTCTGCAATTGATCGGTCACGCTGCCTGCCTTGGCCTGCAGGGAAGTGAGCGTTTCGATGCTCACTTCCAGGCTCTGCATGTCGGTGGAGCCGAGCGCTTCGACGTCGGCTGGCGTGCCGCCCTTGAGGTGTTCTGAGATCGTGCGCAAAGTATCCAGCAGCTTGCCGTCGGCAGCGCCTTGGCCGCTGCCCAGCAAGGAGGAGATGTCCGTGTTGACGGCAACTGATAGGCCCGGACCAATCGCACGCGCAATCGTGCCTGTGTTGCCTTTGTAGGCGTCTTCGGCTCCCGGTTCGTAGGGAGCGGTGGTGGTGTCGGTGCCGGCGAATACGTATTGACCCGCGTACTGGGTGTTGGCGTCCTGCTTGACCTCTTCGGTGAGCTGGTCGACCTCGGCCGCCATGTGTTGCAGGTCGCCGGCGTTATAAGTCCCGTTGGGGGCCCTCACGAGTAGTTCGCGTACGTTCTGAAGCACGCTGCTCATGTTGGACATGGCGCTTGAGGACGTGTTCTCCCAAGAGATCCCTTCTTGGGCGCCTGTCGTGTAGGACTGCAAGCCGTCGAGCTGGCTCTGCAGGTCGATCGCCTGACTCGTGCCGTACGGGTTGTCAGACGGTTCGAGGATCTTTTTGCCGGAGGACAGTTCACTGGAGGTGCGCTCCAAGGCCGCCATCGAGGAGTTGATGTCCATCAGCACCGAGCTGGTGAGGATCGCCGGAGTGATACGCCCGCTCATCGCTAGAACCCCGTCCCGGTGTGCTCGATCAAGGTTTCGAGCATGCTGTCCATCGCCGTCATCGTTCGCGCCGATGCCTCGTAGCCGCGTTGGAAGCTGATCAGGTTGGTCATTTCTTCATCCAGAGATACGCCCGAGACGCTCTGGCGCTGGTTGCCGATCGCCGTCACCGTGCTTTGCAAGTTGGTCTGCTCGTCGCGAGCGCCACGAACGTCACTCCCTACCTTTCCAACCAAAGCCGCATAGTCCTGTTCGGCGACCCCTCCCCGCAAGGCGGCGATCGCCAAGGCCACGTCGTTGCCACCGGCGCCTTCGGTCGAGGACGTCTGAACCTGGGTGGCCGTGACCGCCACCTGCAAGGTCGCGGCCGTGGTCCCCGTGAAGAACGGCGTCGAGGTGTGCAGAGCATTGACGGCACTCGCGATGCCCCCCGCCACGACATCGAGCGCTTCCTGGTAGGAGGCCAGAGGCCCGCCCGGCGCGGTCAGGCCCAACAGAGCGCCGAGTCGTCCGCCGGCCGCGGGCGTGAGTTCTTGCGGCCAGTTGACCGTGCCGCCTTCGACCAGGGGCTTGGCGGCGTCGCCGAAGCTAACCGTGTCGGTACCGTCGGGTTGCTTGACGACAGTCACCTGGCCAAGTTGGAGAGCTTGTCGAACAAGAGGTCGCGCTGGTCGAGCAGTTCGTTGGGCGGTTCGCCTGCCTCTTCGTCGAGCTTGATCTGCCCGTTGAGCTTGGCGATCTGATTGGCGTCCTGCTCAACTTCTCCGGAAGGGCCCGTCAAGGCCGCGTACTGTTCGCCGGCCTGAGTCGAGATCGTGGTGAGCTGGGCGCTCACCTGATGGAACATGTCGGCGAGCTGTTCTCCGGCCCCCACCACACCCTGCTTGGCCCCGTCGCTGGTAGGCGCATTGGCCAGTTCGCTCCAGGCGCTCCAGAACGCCGAGATCTGGCTTGCGAGCCCTGAGGTGGATGGTTCGTTGAAAGCGGACTGGGCTTGAGTCAGCTCTTCGGCCTGGGTGCCGGCCGCGCCGAGGGCACTGCTCTGGGTGCGGTACTGGGCATCCAGGTAGGTGTTGCGAATGCGGTTGATCGTCTCCACACTCACACCCGTCCCGAGCTGGGCGCCCTCGCCCGTGCGTGAGGAGATCGCCGGAATGTCGATCGGCATGCTCGGGCGCATGATCACCGTCTCGCGCGAATAGCCTTCGGTGTTGGCGTTGGCGATGTTGTGGCCGGTGACGTCGAGCGCCTCCTGCTGGGCGAGCAGGCCGCTGAGCGCCGTCTGAAGTCCTTGCAAGGTGGGGATCGACATCGTGGTCCTTACGCGTGCAGGTCGAGGACGTGCAGGCCACCGTTGGGACGGGGGCGCGTGATCGGCTTGGAAGAGCCGTGCGTGTCATAGCCGCTGACCCCGTCCAAAGCGAGTATGCCCATCAAGTGGTCGAGGAAGCCCAGCTCGATCTGCATCAAGGCGCGGTTGCACGTGTGCTCGCGCTGCAGCTCGTGCAACAAGCCCCGCAGCTCCGCGCTGCGGGCATTGGCCAGCTCGGCGGTCGCCGGCTCCAACAAGGCGCTCAAGCGACCCAAGGTGACCGCCTCGGCGGGGATCCCCAAACGCTCGCCGCAATGCGCCAACAGCCGCCCTCGCTGCTCCTCCAGCAGCTGTCGACGGCCCATCTCTCCGCGCAGGATGCCGGCCAAGCGCACGACTGTGTGTACGTCGCGCTCGCGGATCGCCGCCCCTTGCTCGAGCACGACCTCGAGCAGGCGGCGCGCCGAGTCAATCTGGGCATCCAGGTGGACCAGCACTTCTGCGCCCAAGGCACCATCGCCGGCCAGGGTCTGGGGAGCGACCAGGGTCGCTGCGCTCATGGACGCAGCTGGTTTGCGATCGACATCATCTGGCTCTCGGTCTGGATCGCGGTGCTGCTCATCTGGAAGGCGCGCTGGGTGCTCACCATCGCGGCCATCTCCTTGGCCATGTCGACGTTCGAGCCCTCCAAAGCGCCTTGATGGATGCGCCCTGAGGCAGCGGCTTGGGGCGCACCGCTGGCGGCGGTCGGCGTGAACACGCCGCTGCTATAGGCGAGCAGGTGGTCGGGGGAGGTCACCGTCACCAGCTTGATCTGGCCGATCGCGTGCTTCCCGGCCGTGACGGTACCGTCGGGCGCGATTTTCACTTGGCTTGCCGACACACCCGCGGGCAGCTTGATCGGCGGTTCCAACTGGCTTCCTTCGGAGCCGACGAGCGAGCCGCTGGCGTCGAGCCCGAAGGCGCCATCGCGGGTGAGCCCGACCTGGCCGTTGGCGAGCTTGACCTGGAAGTAGCCGGGACCTTCGATCGCCAGGTCGAGCGGGTCTCCCGTTTCCTTGATCGTGCCTTGGACTTGGCTGCGCCCAATCACCTGGGCGCTTGCGCCCGCGCCGATGTCGTTTCGCTGCCAGCCATGTCGACCGCGTTGTAGAGCAGGTCTTTGAAGCCGACCCGCTCCGACTTGTAGCCGGTGCTCGACACGTTGGCGAGGTCGTTAGCGATCGCGTCGAGCTGTTCCTGCTGGGCCGCCATGCCTGCGGCGGCGGAGTAGAGACCTTCGAGCATCAGCCGCCCGCCGGGTTCAGCGAGCCGACCTGCGAAGCGGCGGTCTGCAGCGTCTGGCCGATCGTCTGGATCGCCTGCTGGCCGGACTGGAAACTGCGCAGCGAAGTGATCATCTCGACCATGACCTTCGCCGCATCGACGCCCGAACCCTCCAGGGCGCCCTGGCGAACGGTCCCGGTCGGCTTGCCCGACGGCGGTGCCCGCGAACAGGTTTTCGCCCTGCTTGGCCGCTCCCGGCACTTCGAACAACGCCGAGCGCGCTCGCGGAGACGCGTGCCGTTCGCGTCGACCTTGATCGGGGCGCCGGCCTGGTCGAGCACGGGGTCGCCGTTGGCGTCGGTGAGGACGCCCTGCGCGGAGGTGGTGAACTGGCCGTCGCGCGTGTAGCGCACGCCCTGGGCTGTCTTGACGGCGAAGAAGCCGTTGCCCTCGATCGCGAAGTCGAGCGGTTCGCCCGTTTCCTGCACGAGCGCCGGAGGTCATGTCGGTGTAGGTCTTGCCCAACGCCACGCCCTCGTCGACCGACGCCGACCGCCGCGCCGCCCTCGGTGTTGGCGAGCAGCACGTCGCCGAAACTGTGCTGGGGCGCCTGGTCAGGCTTGTAGCCCGGCGTGGTCGAGGCGTTGGCCAGGTCGTTGGAGAGCTGACCCTGGCGCATCTGCTCGGCGACCATGCCCGAAGCAGCGATATACAGACCGAGGTCCATGCTCCTCGGGTGTTCGGCCGTGGGTGGCGATTCTTTAGGGAAGGCCATGCCGCATGTGGCATGGCCCCGGACGGTGCATGCACCGTCCGGCCGACCGGTACATGTACCGGTCGGAACAGCAATGATGCAAACAGGTCCTCAGCCGACCGCGCTGAACAGCGGCAGCTCGCCGGAGAGCTGGTCGTACAGGCGCCGGCGCAGCTGCGTGTGGATCTGCGAGACGCGGCTCTCCGAGACGCCGAGGCGCGCGCCGATGTCGCGCAGCGTCCAGTCCTCGACGTAGAGCAGCACCGCCACTTCGCGCTCCTGGCGGCGAGCCGCGCGAACGCCTTGCGGAAGCGCTCCTTGGCTTCGCGGCGCTCGGCGCTGGCGATCGGGTCGCAGTCGGTGTCGGTGCTCTCCAGCGTGTCGATCCGCTCGATCGTCGCGCTCTCGTCCGAGCGCACCGTGCGGTTCAGCGAGCCGACCTCGGCCAGCGCCACCTGGTCCAGGCGGCCGCGCAGCTCGTCGGGCTCCATGCCGACCATCGGCCGCGAGCTCCTCGCGGCTGGGCTGGCGCTCGTGGTCGGCGAGGAAGCTCTCGCGGGCGTGGTTGATCGCGCGCTCGTCGCGGCGCAGCGAACGCGGCGCCCAGTCGTGGCGGCGCAGCTCGTCGAGCACCGCGCCGTGGATGCGCGTCCAGGCGTACTGCTCGAGCGTGGCGCCCTTGTCGGGGTCGTAGCGCTCGATCGAGCGGATCAGCGCCTCCAGGCCGCAGGAGAGGAAGTCCTCGACCTCGCACTGGGCGGGCACCTCGCGCACCTTGCGGTAGACGATGTAGCGCACCATCGGCGTGAACATGAAGATCAGCCGGTCGCGCAGGTCGCGATCGCCGGTAGCGCTGGTACTCGCGCCACGTCGCGAGAGGCCTCGGCGGCCGAGATCCTCGGGCCGTCCTTCTGCGATCGTTTCCATTTGTCTGACTCCGATTTCGAGGGAACTGCGAGAGGTCGCCCGCGCGTGCCGCCGATCTTGCCCGCGGTCCAATGTGCGCTATTTGCGAAGATTTCAGGCGCGGACCGTATCGTCCGCTCCGGTCGTAACTCGTTTGACGTAGCTCGAACTGCTTTCGCGCCCGAGCTGAAAAGAGCCGACGATCGGCTCAGGTATCGCGCCGACTCGGTCGATGACCATGCCTGTAGATGGCGGCTCCCCCTCGAAACCCGAGGCCCGAGCGCCCAGTGCGGCCCAAGCCCTGCTGGCGGTCGACCTGCCGCCGCGCGCCCAGCAGCTGCTCGCCACCGGCGACCTGGACGGATACCGCAGGCTGTTCGCTCAGAGCTGCCAGCAATCGAGGACCCCCACCGCCGCTACTGGGCGCGCGTCGGCCTCGATCGAGCGGGCCTCGCCGCGAGCGCGAAGGCCCCCGCGCGCGCGTGGATCGGCTCTGTTCGCGACGTCGCCGCGGGCGCTGTGGAGGTGCTCGAGCAGCGAGCCAAGCGAGCCGAAGCTGCTCAACTACGCGGGCGTCGCCTGCTACGAGCTGTGGAGCCTCGACGCCGCGCAGCGCGCTGTTCGAGGCCGCCAAGCGCCTGGACCCGCAGACCTCCGAGCAGGTCGACGCGCAACCTCGCGGCGCTCGTGAAGCGGCGTGTGTCGCTCGCACGCAAGCCGCCGCGGAGCCCGCACAGCCGCCCTACGAGCCGGAGAGCGCCGAGCTAGCACCGCGCACAGTCGCGACCGTCCTGCGCAGCGGAGCGGCGCGCATCAGAGTCGCCGCGGCAGCGCAACCGGCCAAGGCCTGCGGCTGAGCCTGTGCATGATCGTGCGCGACGAGCAGGAGATGCTGCCGCGCTGCCTGGCCTCGCGTGGCCGAGGCGGTCGACGAGATGGTGATCGTGGACACCGGCTCCACCGACGCCACCGTCGAGATCGCGCGCTCCTTCGGCGCACGCGTGATCTTCCACGAGTGGACCGGGTCCTTCGCGGAGGCACGCAACGTCTCCTTCGACGCCGCGAAGCGGCGATTGGCTGTTGTGCCTGGACGCCGACGAGGTGCTCGTGGCGCGAGGACGCGCGAGCTGTTGCGCTCGCTCACCGGACGCACTTGGCGCGAGGCGTTCTATCTCTCGGAGACCAACTACACCGGCGACCTGGAGGACGGGACCGCCGTCACGCACAATGCGCTGCGCATGTTCCGCAACCGCGCCGAGTACCGCTTCGAGGGCCGCCTGCACGAGCAGATCGCGCACCGGCTGCCCGGCTACCTGCCCGAGCGCGTCGAGGCGAGCGGCGGTGCGCATCGAGCACTACGGCTATCTCGGCGCGGTGCGCGACAGCCGCGAGAAGTCGCGTCGCAACATCGAGCTGCTGCGCCTGCAGCAGGCCGAAAGCCCGCCGACGCCGTTCCTGCACTACAACCTCGGCTCGGAGTACGCCGCGGCCGACGAACCGCGGCGCCGCACTCGCCGAGTTCGAGCGCGCCTGGAAGATGTTGCAGAGCTGCCCGATCGCGACAGCTACGAGTTCGCGCCGGCCCTGATCAGCCGCCTGGTCAAGGCGCTGCGCGCGTGCGGGCGTCCAGCCGACGCGATCGCCCGCGCGGAGGAGGGCCTGGAGCGCTTCCCGGGCTTCACCGACCTGGTCCTGGAGCAGGCGATCGCCGCGATCGCGCTCGGAGCAACAGGAGCGCGCAAGCGAGCTGCTCGAACGCTGCATCGAGATGGGCGACGCGCCGCGACGCTACACCGCGACGAGTGGCAGCGGCAGCTACCTGCCGAGGTCTGCACTGGCAGAGCTCAGACGCCAGCCGGAGACTAGCCAGAGGCGACGACCGGCTGCTCGAGCACTGCCTGCGCGAGCACCCGCGGTTCATCGGATCGGTGCTGCCCTACGCGAGCGTGCTGCTGGCAAGCGGCGTCGAAGCGGAGCGAGGTTGTCGGCAGGCGGTGGAGCGGCTCATGCCGGACCCGCCACCCGCGGCCCGCTTCATGCTCGGCACCGCCCTGTATGAGTCCGGCGCCACCGTCGCCGGCGAGCTCCAGTTCAGGGCCGTGCTTGAGCGTCAGCCACATTCCAGCCGAGCGCGCGTGGCGCTCGGCGAGGCGCTGCTCGCACAGCGACGCTACGGGGAGGCGGCCGACACGGCCGCGAGCTCGCAGACGACGACCCGCTGGCGGTGGTCGCGCAGCGACCGAGCTGTTCGCACGCATCGCCGCGCCGGACAGGGCGTGCGCTTACAGGCGCGGTGGCAGGTATGCCGGCTCGATGGCTGAGCTGATCGATCGCTCCAGTCGCGGAGGCGCGACCCGACGCAGGCGTTGTCACCGATAGCGACCGCGCCCTGGAGCGCGCCAACGCGTGCCGGCATGGCCGATACGGAGACTCGACGCTGATTCGGACGCCTGGCGCGGATCTCGCCCGCGAGTGGGCACCATCGCGACCCACGCTCTCCGCAGCAGGCCGTACGCCGCTCGCTGGCTGATGCTCGAAGCGCTGCTGCGAGTGCAGGACTTCGAGACCTTCGAAGTCCTGCTCGGCGCGCTGGAGCGCACTCCGCTACAGGCGCGCGAGCGCCGCGAGCTGCTCGCCGAGATGTATCTGCGGCGTGGGTTTGCGGCATCCGCGGCGGAAGAGTGGATGGCCGTCTGCGAGCAGCGAGCCCGACGCCCGCGCGCTGCTGGGCCTGGCCCGCGTAGCGGCCGCGCGAGGGATGGCCGCGCGAGACCGAGCGACTTCGCGGCCGCGGCACTTGCGCGCGACCCCGATAACGAGGTCGCCGCGAACCTGCTCGCCCAGGCGCATGCGCCGGCCGCCTGACCGCTCGCGCAGCGACTGCTGGGCCCCGGCGGCTGAGCCTCGTCGCAAAGGACGCATGTAAGACGAGGAATACCGATGGCCCTCAGCGAGGTAGATGCCCTGTCGAGGGACGCCTGATCAGCGACCGGCGGTGACGGGACGACCCTGATCGACAGGATGGTTCGTCGGCAGTGCGATAGCCTTAAATAAAGTTTTCGCGAGAGACGTCGATCACTCTGAGGAGAAATCAATCGCGAGGCGGCCCATGGACCGGGTCGCGTCACACGTTTTCAGGGAGAAAACGCCATATGACCTCGCCGATCCTGCCTATCAATGGCCCACCCTCTGCGGGCTCTCCAGTCCGACGTCCCGATCGCCCGGGACGACTCGATCGGGATCGCCACGTTTCATCCCGAGCTCAGCCGGCGAGCGCCCGCTCGCGAATCGAGGACGGCGCCGGGTCGTCCGCCGCCCGAGGTGCTCGACCAGATCGCGGCCGCGGGCAGGATAAGCGAGACAACTGCGCGAAAGCGGACATGAACTTCGCTTCTCCATCGGAGCAGGGGGGCGGGTGACAGATCGAGCTTGCGAGACCGCGAGGGGAACACCGTGAAGAGCAGTCTCGATCGCTGAGGCGCTAGAGATCGCGGCCGGAAAGCCGTTGCAGGTAGGAAAGCCCAAATGTCGAGCCTCGACTTGTCAGTCGGCTCCACGGTCCGGCTCGCCGATCACCATCTCAGGCCTGGCCTCGGGCTCGACACGAGCTCGATCATCTCGGCGCTGATGGCCGTCGAACGCGAGCCCGTCACACGCCTGACCGACGCCAGCAGGAAAAGCTCCAAGGTCAGCAGAACAGCAGCTGACAGAGCATCCAGAGCAGCCTCCAGCAGCTGGCGCTCGCCGCCTCGGAATTCAGTCTGCCCTCGCTCTTTGAAACCTCGCAGACGGTCACCTCGAGCGAACCGTCGCGGGTGAGCGCGGCCACGAGCGCGGGCGCCGGCATCGGCGGCTACGAGCTCGAAGTCACGCAGCTGGCCAACTCCGCCCAGCGCACCTTCTCCTTCGCCAGTCCCGCCGCGGAAGACACGATCGACGATCGACGGCCACGCATACACCGTCAAAGCCGGCGAGACCGCCAAGGAACTGGCGAACACGATCAACTCCGACAGCGAAGGCGACCGTGTACGCGGCCGTGCTCGAAGGCGGAACACTCTGGTGCTGCTCCAACCGCGCGACCGGGAACACCGGCGCGGAATTCATCAAAGTCAGCGACCCGGGCGGGACGCTCATCGAAAAGGCCGGCACCGCCAAGGAAGGCAAGAACGCCGAATACACCGTCGACGGCGTCGCCGGGACCTCGGCCTCCAACACCGTCACCGAACGCGATCGCCGGCGTCACGCTGACCCTCAACGGGCTGACCACCACGGGCCCGGTGACGATCGACGTGCAGCCTCCCGGCGCGAGCGTGAGCGCCGTCGAAACGCAGGTCCAGTCGTTCGTCAAGCTCTACAACTCGACGGTCGAAACGATCCAGAAGCAGCTTACCACCAAGCCGACCGCCAACGCGCAGAACGCGAGCGAACTCGCCGACCGGCACCCTGTTCGGCGACTGTCGAACTCGAGGAGCGTGCTCGAGCGAGCATGCGCCAGAGCATGTACGAACCGATCGCCGGGCTCGCCGCGCGAAATGTCGAGCCCGGCGCGACTCGGCATCAGCACCGGCGCGGCCTCGGGCGGCGGAGCCTCTCAGGTCTCGATCGAAGGCCTGCTGACGCTCAACTCCGACGAAGCTCGCCGAAGCGGTCACAGACCAATCCGGCGGGCGTGCAAGCAGATGCTCGCAGCAGTGGTCGCAGAGCTCTACAGAGCGACTCGAACGGGTCGCCGAACCGGGCGGGTCGCTCGAAGCGAGGATCAACGGCGACTGCGCGCAGATCACCCAGCTGAACAACCAGATCACGACGATGAACGAAATGCTCGCGCTGCGCGAAAAGGCGCTGCAGGCCGACCTACGCCGCAGCTTGAAGGCGTGATCTCGCGCAACACCTCGCAGAGTCAACTGGCTGACAAGCCAGCCGAAGCTGACAGCTCGGGCATCTGATGAGCCAGACTCGCCTCTCACCTCCGCACGCACCTGAGCCGTCGGAGCCGATGAGCAACCTCGCACCATCCCAGCGGCCTACCGCCAAGGCGCCGTGCTCGCGGCCACCCCCGCGGAGCTGGTCGTGATGCTCTACGACGGCGCGCGGCGCTTCCTGCGCCAGGCCGGCTGTCGCGATGCGCGACGGCGAGGTCGAGCGCGCGCACAACACGCTTGCGCCGAGCCGAGCTGATCATCGTGCACCTCGACGGCATGCTCGACTTCGACCAGGGCGAGGTCGCCGAGCGTCTGCATGCGATCTACCAGTTCTGCCTGGCTCACCTCAACAGCGCGCGCCTGCAACCAGGACGCGGGCAAGCTCGAAGAGGTCAGCGACCTGCTCGGCGAGCTGCGCGAGGCTTGGGCGCAGGTAGCCGACGAGATCGCCCGAGCGTGAGTCGGGCAGAGGCCCCTCCGAGCGATCTACTGCAAGAGGCCCACGGCCACAGAGAGTGCACGAAGGACGAGGCGGGGACGATGGCTCGCTACGAAGCGATCCACGAGCACGCCGAGCTCGAACTGGAGCTGGCCGGGCGCGGGGAGGTCGAGCGTTTGGCGGAGCTCGGGGATCGCTGGGACGAGCTCACCGAGGGACTGCCGGCACGCCCTCCCGCGCAGGCGGCTGCCGCTGCTGGAAAGAGCACAGCTGATCCACGAGCGCACCCGCATCGAGCTGTTCCGCCTACGCGACCGATTGCTGGCCGACATCGCCACCAACACGCACGCCAAGCGCGCCGCCGACGGCTACGGTGGGCGGCCGGCACGCCAGCCCAGCCTGGACCGCAGCGCGTGAGTATCTCACCGAGATGCCGGTCAAACTGAACCGCGAGGCTTGAGCCTCACCGTCGACCCGACGATCCACAGAGCGGGTCGGGTTGCCTAAAGATCGGGGATGGCAGCCGATCACGGGAACGGTCTATGGCTCTCGTCGATTCGACCCAGCAGCTACTCGAGGCTGCCATGCGCGGCTCCTGGCAGCGCGAGACGGCGCTGACCAACAACATCGCGAACGCCGACACGCCCGGCTACAAGCGCCAGGAAGTCAACTTCGAGTCGGCCTTGCAGAGCGCGATGAACAGCGGCGAAAGCCCTGCCGAGATCCAGTTCCAGACCGAAGTCCAGCCCGAACAAGTGGGTCCCAACGGGACGGCGGTGAGCGTCGATCAGGAATCGGCCAAGCTCGCCGAAAACGGCCTCGACTACCAGGCCCTGACGCAGGTCGTCGGCACCCGCAACAGCATCCTGACGATCCGCGATCGGGACTCGCCTGATGGGCCTCTTCGAAGCGATCGGGATCGCCGGCAGCGGGCTCACCGCGGAGCGCATCCGCATGGACGTGACCGCCGAGAACCTGGCCAATGCGGACACCACCGCACTGCGGGCGGCCAGCCCTACCAACGTCAGGAGGTGGTCCTCGACGCAGACGGGCGAAGGCGGCTTCAGCGGTGCCCTGTCGGGTGCGCTCAGCAGAACCGGCCGGGCAGCCCGCCCCCCGGGGGCGTGGAGGTCGCAGGGATCGTCGAGCGACGCAACCCCCGACCAGCAGGTCTATGACCCGGGCAACCCCGAAGCCGACGCGCAGGGCTACGTGAAGATGCCGAACATCAGCACGGTCACCGAAATGACCGACCTGATCTCCGAGTCGCAGTCCTACCAGTCCGACGTGACCGCGATGCAGACCGCGAAGTCGATGTTCACCGCGACCTTGGGGCTACTGAAGTGATCGTCCCTGCTGTCGGCGGCTTGGCCGGGAAATTGTCGGAAAGCTTGATCAATAGCGCCGCGGCCCCACAAGCCAATGGTCTTGGCCAGACGGGCCAAGGCCTTGGCAACACGGGCCTTGAAGGGAGCGGCGGCCTGGAAGGCGCCAGTGGCATCGAAGGCGCAAATGGGCTAGAAGGCGCAAGCGGCATCGAAGGCACGAGCGGGGTCGAAGGCGCCGGCGGCATCGGCTCAAGCGGCCTAGAAGGGACCGGCGGGGCTCAACCACCGAGCTTCGGCAACCAACTGACCAGCGCGATCTCCTCCTTGGAAGGGACCCAGCAGAGCGCCGACGGGGCGGCCCAGTCGCTGGCCTCCGGGACCGCCACGGACCCGGAGAGCGCGGTTGTGACAGTGCAGGACGCCCAGATGGCGATGGACCTGGCGGCCACGATCAGGACCAAGGCCACCGAAGCGGCCCAGAAGCATCTTCCAGACGCAGGTCTGATCGGGTCTGACCGGTGGCGCCTTTAACCAACTCGCCTCCAGGCTCACCACGCGCGGATGGCTGATCGCGGGGGGTGCCGCGGTCGGCGCGATCCTGTTCATCTACATCTTCTTGCACATGGTCTCGGCGCCCAGCTATTCCACGCTGGTGAGCGGCTTCGACCCCTCGCAGACCGGCAAGATGACGAGCACGCTGAGCGAGCATGGCGTCAAATACGAGCTGCAGAACAACGGCACCGCGATCGCCGTCCAATCCAACCAGACCGCCGAAGCGAGGGTGGCGCTGGCTGGCGTCGGGACTGCTGGGCAACACCCAGCCGGACTTCTCGCTGTTTGAAAAACAGAACCTCGGCGAAAGCAACTTCCAGCAGCAGGTCACCTATCAGCGCGCCCTGCAAGGCCAACTCGCCGAGACGATCGACTCGGTGCAGGGCATCTCCGGCGCCCAGGTCGAGCTGGTCCTGCCCAACTCCCAGAGCCAGGTCTTCGGCGAAGGCCAGGGCACCTCCTCGGCCGCGGTGCTCCTGTCCGGGACCACACGCTTGCCCCCGACCTCGGTCAAGGGGATCGCCCAGCTCGTCGCCTCGAGCGTGCCCGGGCTGGAGCTGAGCAAAGTCACGATCACCGACGGCTCGGGCGAGCTGCTGTGGCCACAGGCCTCGGGGAGCGCAGGCGGCTCGGGCAACAGCGTGCAGGAAACCGAGCAACGCTACGACCAGAGCACGGCGGCCAGCCTCGACGCGATGTTGGCCCAGACGCTGGGGCCGGGCAAGGCGCAGGTGTTGGTGTACGCGAACATGAACGTCAACCAGACCACCCAGGAACAGCTCACCTACGGCAAGGCCGGAGTGCCCCTGCGCCAGAGCAAGGACATCGAGACGCTCGACTGGCAATGGGGCGAGCACCGGCGCAGCGACAGGCACCGCCAACGTGCCGGCCGCGGCGCAGGGCGGCGGCAAGTCCAACTACAAGCACGAAACGACGAGCTCCACGCTCGGCGTGAGCAAGACCGTGACCCACTCCACGATCGCGCCCGGCACTGTCGAAAGCCAGCACGTGTCGGTGCTGCTCGACCACTCGGTTCCAGCGACGTCGGTACCAGCGATCCGTGAAGCGATCACCAACGCAGCGGGGATCCAGACCAAGCGCGGCGACACGATCTCGATCGGCCAGGTCGCCTTCGCCAGCCCGACCACAGCGGCGAGCAGCTCGACCAGCAGCATGCTCGGCTACGCCAAGTATGCCCTGCTCGGCATCGGGGCGATCGTGCTTCCTGTTCTTCATCACTCGGTCTCTGCGACGCCGCGAAAGCGAGCCGATCGAGGAACCCGTATGGCTGCGCCGAGCTAGAGACGCCGATGCGCCTCTCCGAGCTGCGACGGCGAGGGCGCGCCCAAGCCGGCGCCTGCGATGGCCGGTGTGGCGCCTGGAGGCGGTAACGGCAACGGGTCCGGCAATGGGAACGGCGGAGGGAACGGAAACGGAAACGGCGATCACCTACGCAAGCAGATCGAGCAGCTCGCCGACAGCGATCCCGACCAGGTCGCCCAGCAACTTCGCACCTGGATGCAGGAGGACTGAGCTCAGATGCCAAGCGATCCGAGCGGGCCGATCGTCCAAGCGCTACCCGAGTCCACGCCGGAGCGCCTGCCGGGTGCGCGCAAGGCGGCGGTGCTGATGGCTGCGCTCGGGCTCCGAGCGCGCGGCGAACGTGATGCAGCGCATGGAGCGAGGAGGAGATCGAGAGCCTCTCCCACGAGATGGCACGTCTCAGCTCAGTCGGCGCGGAGACGACCGAGTCGGTCTTCACCGAACTAGCAGCCGGCGCCGGCGATGGGGGGAATGTGAGCGGCGGCGTTGACTATGCGCGTGACGTAATCGAGCGGGCGCTCGGGCCCGAGCGTGCCGCGGACCTACTGGGACGCTTGACCGGCGGCACGGACAGTACGGCCTTTCGAGTTCTTGCGACGGGTGCCAGCCGAGCGCATCGCGGGCCTGTTGCGCGGCGAGTCCCCACAGACGACCGCTCTGGTACTCGCCAGCCTGCATTCGACTCTGGCGGCCGGAGTACTGGCACGCCTACCCGAATCGGAGCAGCCGGACATCGCGCTGCGGATCGCACGTATGGGTCACGCCAACACGAAGGTGATCCAGCAAGTGGAGGCTGTCATCCGCCAGAAGCTGGGCGCTGTGGTGGAGCGCAAGTACTCAGCCAAGCGGAGGCGCCAAGGCGCTTGCGGGCATCCTTAACCACGCCGATCGCTCGACCGAGCGCAATGTGCTCGAGCGCCTCGCCGGCGCGGACAAGGCGCTTGCCGATCAGGTCAGAGGAATGCTGTTCGTGTTCGAGGACATCGTCAAGCTCGACGAGCGGGCGATCCAACAGGTTCTGCGGGAGGTCGACCAGAAGGACCTTGTGCTTGCACTCCGGGGAGCGCCCGAGAACGTGATGGATGCGGTCCTTACGAACATGTCCGAGCGCGGCGCAGCGATGCTCAAGGAGGAGATGGAGATCCAACAGCCCCAGCGCCAGCGCGACGTGGACGAGGCCCAGAGCCGAGTCGTGACCGTCGTGCGCAAACTCGACGAGGCGGGCACGATCGTGATCGCTGGCGAGGAGGAGGACGGAGAGGGCGAAGCGGTTGTCTGAGACGGCCGTGAGCTATGACTTCGAGCAGCTCGAGCCCTCCACACCGCCGGCTCGCGAAGAGCCGGCGCGGATCGTCGCTCAGGCCGTCGCCGAAGCCGATCGGCTGAGAGCCGAGGCCCACGCGGCCGGTTATGCCGAAGGTCGCGCGGCCGGCCACGAAGAGGGTGCCGCCGAGGTGGCTCGTGTCACATGCGCTTTCGAAGGGTCCGTCGCGGGCATCGAAGCCCTGCAGGTCGAGGTGGTCGAGGCGATCGAACGCGACGCGCTCGACCTTGGGCTGCGCTTGGCCGCGAAGATCGTGGCGGGCGTGGCCGAGCTGCGCGGGGAGCTGATCTCAGAGGCGGTCCGTGGCGCCTTGGCCAGGGTCAGCGAGCGGCGTAGGATCGCTGTGCTCGTCAACCCGGCCGACCTGGACCTCGTCAAGGGATCGATCGCCGAGCAAGCTGGAGCCGGTGGTGTCGAACATTGCGAAGTCCGCCCGGATGAGCGGGTCGCCACGGGGGGAGCGATCGTGGCGACCGAGGAGGGCGAGATCGATGCAAGCGTCTGGACTCAGCTCGAGCGAGCGCGCGAGGTCGTCGAAGCGTCGTTGGCGAGCGAGCGGGCGGCGTGACCGCCCCCGGCGCCCTGCTCGCCACTGCCACCCAAGCGCTGCGCGAGGCCGACTTGGCCAGGCGCCACGGTAGCGTGTGCAACCTGATCGGTCTGATCATCGAGGCCACCGGCCTGCAAGCCGAGGTCGGCGAGGTGTGCTCGATCGATCCCACAAAGAGCCGCATCCCGGCCGAGGTCGTCGGCTTCAGGGACGGTCGCACCTTGCTCATGCCGCTCGGGGAGATGCACGGCATCGGCCCCGGCACGGGCGTGCTTGCCACCGGCGCCCCGTTTCGGGTAGCGGTCGGCTCCGATCTACTCGGACGCGTTGTGGACGGTTTGGGCCGCCCCCTCGACGAAGGACCCGAGCCGGGCGGCGTCGAGCGTTCCACCGTCGCCTCTCCTCCGGGAGCGCTATCGAGACCACGCATCTGCGAGCGGGTCGGTCTCGGCGTGCGCGCGCTCGATGCACTCGTCCCCTGCGGGCGGGGCCAGCGCTTGGGCATCTTCGCGGGCTCGGGTGTTGGCAAGTCCTCGTTGCTCGGCATGATCGCCAGGTCCACCAGCGCCCAGGTCAACGTGATCGCGCTCGTGGGCGAGCGGGGGCGCGAGGTCCGCGAGTTCATCGAGCGCGACCTAGGCGACGCTTTCGAGCGCTCGGTAGTGGTGGTCGCAACTTCTGACCAACCAGCATTGGTCCGCATCAAGGCAGCCTTCACGGCGACCGCGATCGCCGAGCACTTCCGAGACGTTGGCCACGACGTGCTTCTGATGATGGACTCGGTCACACGTTTTGCCATGGCCCAAAGAGAGGTGGGCTTGGCGATCGGCGAGCCGCCAGCCACAAGGGGCTACACGCCCAGCGTGTTCGCCCTCTTGCCAAAGCTACTCGAGCGCGCCGGCACCAGCCAAGCAGGCTCGATCACGGGCCTGTATACGGTCTTGGTGGACGGCGACGACATGAACGAGCCGATCGCCGACGCGGTCCGCTCGATCTTGGACGGTCACGTGGTCCTCACCAGAGCGCTTGCCCACGCCGGTCACTACCCCGCGATCGACGTCCTGCAGAGCGTGTCGCGCTTGGTCGGCGAGATCGTGCCACCCCCGGTCTCGACCGCGGGTCAGCGCTTGCGATCAGCATTGGCCGTGTTGCGCGAGAAGGAAGACCTCGTCGCAATTGGCGCCTACCAAGCTGGAGCCGACCCGGCGCTCGACACAGCCCTTGCCCACCGTGATCCGATCGAACGGTTCCTGCGCCAAGCGGTCGACGAGCCGAGCACTCCCGCAGAAGCCGACGCGGGGCTGCTCTCGCTCGCGGCGTCCTTGACTGGCGAGCAGGAGCAGAACGAGCCCGAGATCCTCGACGCCGAGGAGGCACCGCATACCGACGCAGCGAACGTGGACGCGGTTATCGTCGGGCAAGGCGGCGGCACTCCGTCGGTGAGCATAGGCGGAGAGCTGCCCGCGATACCGGCGCTCGGCTTGAGCATCTGAGCAAGCCTTCCGCTGGTGCGGTCAGCGTGACTCAAGAACGAAGCTTTCCGTCCGATAACCCGGGCCGTGGACGTGCCTGGATTCCGTTTCAAGCTCGAACGTGTGCGAGCCGTGCGCGAGCGCGCAGAGCAACTCGCCAAGCAGGACTTGGCTGAGGCGATCTCGCAGCGCTCGGACACCGAGGACGAACTGCGTGCAGCCGAGGCGCTCTTGGAGCAGGCTCACGAGCGGCAGCGCTCCAACACAAGTGTCAGGCAGAGCGTCGATCCAAGCGAGCTGGTCGCCCGCCAAGCCTACGTGGAGCGCATCGAGGCCCAGCGCGCCAACCATGCCCACGACTTGGACCATCGCGAGACCGAGGTTGCTGCGCGCGACGCCCAGCTGACCAAGGCATCCGGCGAGCGGGAGATGCTCGAGCGCCTGCGTGAGCGTCGCCGCTCAGAGCACGAGCGCGAGGCCGCCCGTCTCGAGCAAGGGACACTCGACGAAGTCGCTGCAACCAACTTCGAGCGGAGTCGCGCATGAGCACCGAAGCCGTGGGCTCAACGAGCGGCGTCCCAGCAGGTGAGCTTGCCTTGGCTCAACGAGTCCGTCAACTACAAACGTTGATCGAAGAGTCGCGCGAGGTGAGCGTCGAAGGCGCCATCCCCAACCTCGCCTCCGGCGCAACCGCGACAGGCGCATCGAGTGCCGTGGCAAGGACAAGCAGCCGGACATAGTGAAATACGAAGGCGAGGGGACGGGTGGCGTAATCGCAAAGATCGGCCATGCGTGTCGGAACTCCGCGCGTGAATGGTGCCGCCCCTCCCATGGGTCACAACGCCGGGAACCCGAAAACGCAACGTCCGCCGCACAAAAAAGTTTTGTGACGCGTCGCGCGGACGAACCTTGTCCATTCTGTGTCGGCACGTCGTCGCGCCAGTGGCCGTCGACCGCCAATTTCGCGCATTCTGAACGACCATGCAGACGCGAAAAAGTTCCACGATTTGCGAAAAATAAGTTCCACGCCGGAATTGAAATATTTCGGCCGTGGTTCGTTGTTGTGTTTGCGTCGGGACATCGCGGGGCCGACGGGAAATCCATACCGGGACCATGAAAGGTTAAAATCGATGCATATCGCGCAAATCGCTCCGTTGACCGAGGCGATTCCGCCCAAGCTTTATGGTGGAACCGAACGCGTCGTGTCCTGGCTGACCGAGGAACTGGTCGCGCTCGGCCACGACGTGACGCTGTTCGCCAGCGGCGATTCGCGCACCTCGGCCAAGCTCGAGGCGGTGTGGCCGCGGGCGCTGCGGCTCGACGGCGCGGTGCGCGATCCCAACGCGCTGCACATGATGATGCTGGAGCACGTCTATCAGCGCGCGAGCGAGTTCGACGTGCTGCATTTCCATCTCGACTACTATCCGTTCTCGCTGTTCTCGCCGCCAGGCGACGCCGTTCCTGACCACGCTGCACGGCCGGCTCGATCTGCCCGAGCATCAGCCGGTGTTCGACGACCTTCGACGCGGTGCCGCTGGTGTCGATCTCCGAATGCGCAGCGGCGGCCGCTGCCGCAGGCGAACTGGGTGCGCACGGTGCATCATGGGCTGCCCGAGCGACCTGCTCGATGCCGAAGCCGGTCAAGCCGCAGCTATCTCGCCTTCCTCGGCCGCATCGCGCCGGAAAAGGGCGTCGATCGCGCGATCCGGATCGCCGAGCATTGCGGCATGCCGCTGAAGATCGCCGCCAAGGTCGACCGCGTCGACCAGGACTATTTCGACGAGCGAGATCCAGCCGCTGATCGATGGCAGCCAATGTCGAATTCATCGGCGAGATCAACGACAGCGAGAAATCGGACTTCCTGAGCGGCGCCATCGCGCTGCTGGTCCCGATCGACTGGCCGGAGCCGTTCGGCCTGGTGATGATCGAGGCGATGGCCTGCGGCACGCCGGTGATCGCCTTCAATCGCGGCTCGGTGCCGGAAGTGATCGACGACGGCGTCACCGGCTTCATCGTCGAGGACGAGCAATGGCGCGATCGGCGCCGTCGATCGGCTGGATCATCTGTCGCGCGCGAAAATCCGCGCGCACTTCGAGCAACGCTTCACCGCGCGGCGCATGGCGCAGGACTATCTCGGCGTCTATCGCAGCCTGGCCGACCGCTGGCGCCGCATCTGCGCCTGGTCGCCGACGACGCGCCGGCGCTGCAGCGTGTAGCGGCAGCGCATCCGCTACCCGAGCTGGTCGCTCGTCGCCGCTCCGCGCTGACGCGCTACGCTCTTCCTCCGGCCGCGTTTCCGGCATCAGCGACCACAGCACCGTCAGGCCGACCAGCGCGATCGCGGCCAGGCCGAGGAAGGCGAGCCGCTGCCGAAATGGTCGGTCATGTAGCCGGCGAAGGTCGGGCTGAGCGAAGCGCCGATGCCGATCGCGGTGCCGACGATGCCCTGGCCGAGATTGAAGTGGCCGGTGCCGCGCGTGAGGTCGGCGATCATCAGCGGCACCATGACGGCGAACACCGCGGCGGTGATGCCGTCGAGCAACTGCACGGCGACCAGCAGCCACGGATTGGTCACCGAGGCGAACAGCAGGCCGCGGATCGGCAAGGCGGCGAAGCCGATCAGCAGCAGCGGCCGCCGTCCCCAAACCTGGGCGCTGGTTGCCGACCCACGGCGACAGCAGCGCGACCACGACCTGCGGCACGACGATGCAGGCCGCGATCAGCACCGTCGCCCATTGGCTCGAGCGCATCGTCACGACGCTGCCCATCAGCGGCAGCATGGCGGCGTTGGCGAGATGAAACAGCAGGAGGCAGCCGGCGAAGATCAGCAGCGGCCGGTTGCGCAGCAGCGCCGCGGCGTTGGTCCGCGGCTTGTCGGCGCGACGGCGCGGCACCGCGCCGTGGGCGCGTTCGGGATCGATCTCCTTCGGCGCAATGCGTGCGCAGCGCCAGCAGCGCCGGCCCGAGCAGCAGCACGGTGACGAAGAACACCGCGCGCGCGGACAGGAGATAGCCGCAGGCGCCCATCACCGCCGCCGCGAAGCCGTTGCCGACCGAGGCGAAGCGGGCGTTGCGGCCGAGCCGCTCGCCGATCGCGGCGTGGCCGACGAGGCCGAGGCTGATCGCGGCGATGGCCGGGCCGAGCACGCAGCTCGCCAGCGCGTGCAGGACCGCGCCGGTCAGCACGACCGGGAAGATCGGCCACGCCGCATAGGTCAAGCGCGCTGACGCAGATGGCGACGATGGCGACGCCGGCGACGAAGCGCTCGGAGCGCGCGGCATCGACCAGCGCGCCGCCCGGCATCTGGCCCAGCAGCGACACGATGCCCGCCACCGACAGCACGAGGCCGATATCGAACTGCGTCCAGTGCTGCGTCGTGAGATAGACCGAGACGAACGGGCCGAAGCCGGTCTGCACGTCGGCGACGAAGAAGATGAACCAGTCGAGCCCGCGCAGGCTGCGCGGCGACGGATGCACGGCGGCTCGCTGCCTTCGGATGCTCGGCCGGCGGCGGCAAGTCCTTGGGTGACAAGTCCTTGGGTGACAGGTCTTCGGGCGACAAGGCTTCGCCGTCGCGCGCGTCTTGCGGGTCCTCCCGGTCGTGAATGGCGCGTGATGGCTTCGCCGGCAGAATACGTCTCCCGCAAATGTTGAAAAATTATTCGAACGGCAGCGGCTCGAGCTTGCCGAGCGCGCTCAGGACCGATGACGGGCTTGCCGTCCTTGTATTCGGGTGCGGCCTTCACCTGGTCGCGCGTCAGTTCCAGCGTGATCGGCGGCTCGGGCTTGGCCGGCTGCTGGAAAATGCAGCGCCTTCCAATCGACCGCGATCTTGCGGCTGCCGACGCCGAGAAAACCGCCGAAGTCGATGATCGCGGCGCGCACCTGGCCGCTGCGGTCGACCAGCACGTCGACGATGCGGCCCATATTCTCGTCGGCGGTGCTGCGCACTTCGCGGCCGAGAATGCCCTCGACCTCGTGGTTGGGAGGACGGTGACCGCGGGCGGCGCGCGACTGCTCGGTCTTGGCCGGGGCCGGCGGGGCCGGCGCGTCTTCGGACGACGCCACGCTGACGACGGCGGTCAGCGCCAATAGTGCGGCCGCCGCCATGACGGTCGGATGTTCGCCGCGCATGCTGCCTCCGAAGTGTCTGGGAACTCACACCACTAAGCCTAAGCGGTGCGGCTGGTTCCACGGTTCGGCGGCCGGCAGGTTTTGCTGGCAAAAGTTCCCGGCGGATCAGGAGGACGAAAACACGATCGAAACCCGGATATCGCCGCTGATGCGCGGCGTATCGAGCGAGACCGTGTCTTTGTGGCGGCGCACGCGCAGATCGACGCTCGCGGAACCGAGCCGCAGATTGCGCAGGATCACTTCGTCGAGAAACGCCGGCAGGCGCGGATTGCGCAGCCGGATCTCGCCCTTGAACGGATCGAATTCCAGGCCGAGCGAGGCTTCGAACAGCGTGAACGGCGTGGCGCTGGCCCAGGCCTGCGGCGAGCAGGCGACCGGATAGAGCGTCGGCCCTTGGCCGTGCTGGCGCTGGAAGCCGCAGAACAGTTCCGGCAGCCGGCGGTGATCCATATAGGTCGCGGCGTCGAACAGGCCCTCGAACAATGTCTGCGACCGCTCGCTTGTGGCCGTAGCGCGCCAGCCCAAGCGCGATCAGCGCATTGTCGTGCGGCCAGACCGAGCCGTTGTGATACGACATCGGATTGTAGCGCGCTTCGCCGCGCGCCACGGTGCGGATGCCCCAGCCGGAGAAGAAGTCGGGCTGCAGCAAGGCCCTTGGCGACCGTGCGCGGCGCGCTCGGGCGCGGCGATGCCGGTGAACAGCACCTGTCCGGCATTCGAGGTGCGCACCCGGCACGGCTGCTTGGCGCCGTCGAGCGCCAGCGCGTAGGTCTCGATCTCCGGGCACCAGAACGCGGCTTCGAAACGCTCGGCGAGGCGGCTCGGCTTCGGCGTCGAGCTGGCGCGCGCGGTGCGTCGTGTCCCAGCCGCCGCGCGCAGCGCGCCGCCATGCGCTTGGCGGCGTAGACATAGCCCTGCACCTCGGCGAGCGCGATCGGGCCTTCGGCCAGCCGGCCGTCGGCGTGGAAGATCGCGTCGTGGGAATCCTTCCAGCCCTGATTGGCCAGGCCCTGCTCGTTGGCGCGGGCATATTCGACGAAGCCGTCGCCGTCCGGATCGCCGGGGCCGTCGATCCAGCCGAGCGCCGCCTCGATCGCCGGCCACAGCTCGGCGATGGTTTGCATGATCGCCGGTGCGTTCCGCATAAAGCCCGGCGAGCAGCACGAACAGCGGCGTCGCATCGACGCTGCCGTAATAGAGCCCGAACGGCACCTCGCGCAGCGCCGCCATTTCGCCGCCGCGCATCTCGTGCAGGATCTTGCCCGGCTCGGCATCGGCCAGCGGATCGGTCGGTCTTGGCCTGGTAGGCCGCCAGGCGCCGCAGCACGCCGCGCGCCACGTCCGGGCTCCACCACAGCATCTGCAGCGCCGTGATCAGGCCGTCGCGGCCGAACGTCGTCGAGAACCAGGGGATGCCGGCGTAAGGGTAGCGGCCCTGCGGCGTGTCGGTCATCAGCATGGCGAGATCGGCGGCCGAGCGGCACAGCATTTCGTTGAAGCGCTCATTCGATGTCTCGACCGAGGTCTGCTGCCGCGCGTCGCCTCGCGCAATTCGCGGCGCGCGGCGATGCAGGCCGCGCGAGGAACGGCCGCGGCCGCGTGTCGGCGGGCATCGCAGCTCACCGCCAGGAACAACGGCCGCGTTTCGCCGGGCTGCGAGATGCAATTCGTAGACGGCGGCGCTGGTCGTCAGCTCGGCTCGGCGGCGGATCGAAGGTCAGCGTGGTGCGCCGCGACCTTGCCGTCGAGGCCGTGATAGTTCAGCAGCGCCTGGTCGGCGCCGCGCAGATTGGCCGCCGCCGTGCCGCGGCGTGTCACGGTGCGCGCCGCGCACTTCGAACAGGTCGGCAAAATCGTTCTCGAACAGGATCGAGACTGCAAGTCGACTGCGCCGTCGCCGTAATTGCGCACGCCGAGCCGCTGATAGGCGGTGCCGCGCCACAGGAAGATCGTGCGCAAGATGTGCACGGTGTCCTTCTGCAGCACGATGTGCTGGTCGGCCAACAGATCCGGATTGGTCAGGTCGACGGAAAAGCGCCGAATTGTCGTCGCGCAGGTTGGAGCCGAGCAGCAGCGGATGCGTGGCGTTGACCAGCAACTCGAGCCGCGACAGATAGCGGGTGTCGAGATGGAACAGGCCGTCCGAGCCACCGGCCGACGCGCCGATGTCGCCGTGGCTGTCGAGCACGATGAAGGTGTCGCCGTATTTGAGAACGCGCGCCGGCCGCGCCACCGCCCTGCTGGGTGGCGGCGATGTAGAACGGCGTCTCCGCCGGTTCCTCCACGGGAATCAGGTGTGCGGCGGTTTTGGGCGACATTGCGTCTCGCTTAAGCTCGTTCAAATTTTCTCGATCCGGTCGACGCTGACGCAATGACGCAGGTTTCAGACCGGGGCTTGGCTAGAAGACACTGACGCCGGCACGCGCAGATCAGGTTTCGTCGTGCGGCTGCGCGCGCCTTTACGGTTTTGCGCCGTTACGGATGACATCGACGACGCGCATCGCCACCGGATCGACCACTACCACATCGCCATGCACCATGGCGTATTTGAGGAGGGCGGCCGAAGGATTGTCCGCCGTCGCCTGATCCGGCAGATCGACAAGATCGATCGTCGGCGGCACCGGCGCCCCGACCGCGATGGACATCGGGTCGGCATGGGGTTTGGCCCGCTGCCGGATGACGATGTTGTAGATCGCGCTGCGCTGCCCGGCGGTGAGCGCCAGGTTCTGCCTCAAGGTTCCATCGGGCTGGATCGCCTCGTCGGGCCCCGCCGACTGTGCCAGCGCTGCGGCGACGCTAAAAAACAGTCCAAGCAGGGCCGCCACCGATAATCGGAGGATGTTGCGCATGCGAGTAGCTCCTCGACGAGCCAACGCACGACCGGCGAATTAGGTCCTTCGCCTATGTTGCAACCAGGGGACGCCAAGCCGGTATGGTCAGCGTCCTGATCCGAATATCCACAGGTTCGGCGGTGCCATCGGTCGAGGAAGCGAAAAAACGCCCGGCGCCCGTCATAGGCGTGCGCTGATTTGACCCGGCTGGCAGCGGTCGAGTCCGATGCCTCTATATCCCGATTTTGCGTCCCAGGAAGCCTGGCCTGAAGCTGACCTTGGGGATGAAATACTCTCCGAGATGAGAGCCGTGGTGGAACGCCGTCAAGCGTGCGCGCTCCGAAAGAGCGCGCGCCGCATCGCAAGATGCGGCGGTTGTGACCCTGCGTTTGCCGGCGTTCCGCTTCCTTCATTTAGTTGGTTGATCGGGCGAAGCGGACTAACGGAAGACGAAAGGCAGGCCCCACCCCTGCCGTTTCCTTGGACCGAACCGGTTTCGTGTTTGACGTAATTCGTATTTTTGCCGACGCGTGATCCGATCGCGATCGCACTTGACAAAGCTCGCGCGCCTTAACGCGCCGCGAGACAGGAGGAGCTTGCCGTGAAAAACATCAAGCATCCTTCGCAACCCCGATGGGGCGACGCGCGTGCGTCACTTTTTCGGCCGGCCACGCCGATCACGCTGTAACTGACACCGCGCGCCGGCTCGGCGCGGTCGGTACGCGAAGCCGTTTCGTGCATTAACTTTCTCTGTATCTGTGTGCGGCAGCAAATATGGAGCGTTTTGTCGCAGCAGGATACCGGTTGCCGCGGCCAAATGCTGCGGCGCACAGCAATCCCATGAAACAATTTGCTCCAGGTCGTTAAGTCGCAAGCCCGGCACTCATGCTCAGGTTGCGCTGCCCCGCCCGTGGTTTAGAATAGGGCAAACACTGGCGGCCACGACCGGCCGCTCAAGCAACACAAAGACTGTCCTCTCGCTGGGGCGGCAGGACACATTGGGAGGATGCAGTGACCACCACCACGACAACGAGTGCGCCAGCGGTCGCGTCCGTAAACGCGCGTTGGGGTTATCTGGCGATCTGCATCATCTGCATGGTGATGATCGCCAACCTGCAGTACGGCTGGACGCTGTTCGTCAATCCGATCAACAAGGCGCATGGCTGGTCGATCGCTTCGATCCAGTTTGCCTTCGCGATCTTCATCGCGCTCGAGACCTGGCTCACGCCGATCGAAGGCTGGATCGTCGACGTGCTCGGCCCGCAGCGCGGCCCCAAGATCATGGTCGCCTTCGGCGGCATCATGGTCGGCATCGGCTGGGTCATCAATGCCTATGCCGACTCGCTTGTCGATGCTCTATTTCGGCGCGGTCATTTCCGGCATCGGCGGCGGCGCGGTCTATGCGACCTGCGTCGGCATGGCGGTGAAGTGGTTCCCGGACCGGCGCGGACTCGCGGTCGGCCTGACCGCGGCCGGCTACGGCGCCGGCGCGGCGCTCACCGTGATCCCGATCCGCTACGTGATCGACAACTACGGCTACAACACCGCTTTCCTCTGGTTCGGCATCGTGCAGGGCGCCGTCGTGTTCATGCTGGCGTGGCTGCTGCGCGGGCCGGAGCCGGGTGAAATGGCCGGCGCGCCGGCGCCGAAGGTGGCGCAGTCGGCGCGGAGCTACTCGCCGAAGGAAGTGCTGATCTCGCCGGTGTTCTGGCTGCTCTACATCATGTTCGTCATGGTGTCGGCCAGCGGGCCTGATGGCGACGGCGCAGATCGCGCCGATCGCGAACGACTTCAACGTCGGCGATCAGATCGTGTTCTGGGGCGCCACCACGCTGACCGTGGCGCTGATCATCGACAATCTCGCCAACGGCGCGGCGCGCCCGCTGTTCGGATGGATCTCCGACAATATCGGCCGCGAAAACACCATGGCGATCGCCTTCGGTCTGGGCGGCGTTTCCTACTGGCTGCTCGGGATCGCTCGGCACCGCGCCGTGGGCCTTCGTGCTGTTCGCCGCCCTGATCTTCCTGACCTGGGGCGAGATCTTCAGCCTGTTCCCGTCGACCTGCACCGACACGTTCGGGCCGAAATTCGCCACCGTGAACTTGAGCCTGCTCTATACCGCGAAGGGCACCTCGGCCTTCCTGGTGCCGGTCGCCAACATGATCAAGGCGTCGACCGGCAGCTTGGCACATGGTGTTCGTGGTGACCGCGATCATGAACTTTGTGGTCGTGGGCCTGGCGCTCTTCGTGCTCAAGCCGATGCGGGCGCGGGCGATGGCGAAAGGCTGAAAGCCGCGCCGGACATTTGAATGAGCCGGGCGGGGTCGCCCGGTTGGATTGCCAGGGGGCGTGGCCCAATCGGCCCACCCATTGGGGCGCCACTATATAAGGTATCGACGCTGCGGACCGGATCAGACCCGGGGACCTTTGACGACGCAGGCCTAGCTGGAATATTGTATGCCACCGATGAGTTCGAGTTTCCCCATATTGCGGCGTGTTGAGGTTACCCCGAGTGCGGCGGAGCTGCCGGCGCCGCGGCTTGCCGTCGATCCGCTCGCCAACCCGGCAAGTTTCAAGCGCCAAGCCTATGCGGCGTTGAAGAACGCCATCGCCTCGATGGACGTCTATCGCAGCCGCGCCGAGATCAGGCTCGACGAGCGCCGGCTGGCGCACGAGTTCGGCATCAGCCGCACGCCGGTGCGCGAGGCCATGGCGCAGCTCGAGCGCGAGGGTTTCGTCCGCTCGGTGCCGCGGCGCGGCGTCTATGTGGTGCGCAAGACCAAGCGCGAGGTGATCGAGCTGATCACCGCCTGGGCGGCGCTGGAAAGCATGGCGGCGCGGTTGATCACCGAGAGCGCGAGCGACGAAGACATCGCCTCGCTGCGCCGCATGTTCGCCACCTTCGAGAACGGCGCGGTGCGCGCCCACCTCGACGAATATTCGGAAATCAATATCGGCTTCCACCAGACCATCATCCGCATGAGCGGCAACAGCATGCTGATCAATCTGGCGGAAAACCTGTTCACCCATATGCGCATGATCCGGCGCAAGACCATCGGCGAAAAGGACCGCGCCGACCGCTCGATCCGCGACCACATGCACATCATCGAAGCGCTGGAAGCGCGCGACACGCTGCGCGCCGAGACGCTGGTGCGCGATCACGCGCTCGGCCTCGCCGAGCACGTCGAGAAATACGCCGATTATCTGGATTGATCTGGGGCAACGACCCCGACGGAGGAAACCCATGGCCGAAGCAGCAGTCAAAGAGAAACCCGCCGATGCAGCCGAACGCGAGCTGACCGACGGTTTTCATCTCCTCATCGACGCGCTCAAGCTCAACGGTCTCACCACGATCTATGGCGTGCCCGGCATCCCGATCACGGATTTCGGCCGCATGGCGCAGGCCTCGGGCATTCGCGTGCTGTCGTTCCGCCACGAGCAGAATGCCGGCTATGCGGCCGCGATCGCGGGCTTCCTGACCAAGAAGCCGGGCGTTTGCCTCACCGTGTCGGCGCCGGGCTTCCTCAACGGCCTCACTGCGCTGGCGCATGCCACCACCAACTGCTTCCCGATGATCCTGATGTCGGGATCGTCGGAGCGCGAGGTCGTCGACTTGCAGCAGGGCGACTACGAGGAGATGGACCAGCTCGCCATCGCCAAGCCGCTGTGCAAGGCGGCGTTCCGCGTGCTGCACGCGCAGACATCGGCATCGGGCTCGCGCGCGCCATCCGCGCCGCCGTGTCGGGGCGGCCGGGCGGCGTCTATCTCGATCTGCCGGCAAAACTGTTCGGCCAGGTGATGGATGCGGCCGCCGGCCAGAAGTCACTCGTCAAGGTCATCGATCCGGCGCCGGCGCAGATTCCCGCGGCCGACGCGGTCAAGCGCGCGCTCGACGTGCTCAAGAGCGCCAAGCGTCCGCTGATCATTCTCGGCAAGGGCGCGGCCTATGCCCAGGCCGACGACGCGATCAAAAGCTTCGTCGAGAAGAGCGGCGTTCCGTTTCTGCCGATGAGCATGGCCAAGGGGCTTCTGCCCGACACCCATCCGCAATGCGCCGGCGCGGCGCGCTCGACGGTGCTGAAGGATTCCGATGTCGTAATGATGATCGGCGCGCGGCTGAACTGGCTCTTGTCCCACGGCAAGGGCAAGGCCTGGGGCGACGCGCCGAAGAAATTCATCCAGATCGACATCGAGCCGAAAGAGATGGACTTCGAACGTCGAGATCGCCGCCCCCGTGGTCGGCGACATCGGCTCCTGCGTCTCGGCGCTGCTCGACGCCATGGGCGGCAACTGGCCGGCGCCGCCCGCCGACTGGACCAAGACCGTCACGTCCAAGCGCGACGAGAACGTCGCCAAGATGGCGCCGCGGCTGATGAACAACAATTCGCCGATGGACTATCACGGCGCGCTCGGCGTGCTGCGCACCATCGTCAAGGAGCGGCCCGACGCCATCCTGGTCAACGAGGGCGCCAACACGCTCGATCTCGCCCGCGGCATCATCGACGTCTATCAGCCGCGCAAGCGCATCGACGTCGGCACCTGGGGCGTCATGGGCATCGGCATGGGCTACGCCATCGGCGCCGCGATCGAGACCGGCAAGCCGGTGCTCGCGGTCGAAGGCGACTCGGCGTTCGGCTTCTCCGGCATGGAGATCGAGACCGTCTGCCGCTACCAGCTGCCGGTCTGCGTCGTCATCTTCAACAACGACGGCATCTATCGCGGCACCGACGTCAACAGCGCCGGCGCGGACCCTGCCACGACGGTCTTCGTCAAGGGCTCGCGCTACGACAAGATGATCGAGGCGTTCGGCGGCACCGGCGTCAACGCGACCTCGCCGGACGAGCTCAAGCGCGCCGTGAACGCCGCCATGGATTCCGGCAAGCCGACGCTGATCAACGCGGTGATCGATCCGGGCGCCGGCAGCGAAAGCGGCCGCATCGGCAACCTCAATCCGCAAAGCGCGCTGAAAAAGAAGTAGGGACTACGACAGTGCCGGGCACCAACAACCAAGCAAGCGACGAGTAAGGGAGCGACACATGGCCAGGAGCAAGAAAGCGAAACCCCGCGTCAAAGCGGCGGCGAAAAAGTCTGCCAGGAAAGTCGTAAAGCTCAAGCCGAAGAAGGCGGCGGCGAAAGCACAAGGAACTAAAGCGCATGCCGGCAACGGCCTGCCGCGGCCGTCGGCAAAGCCGTGGGGCCAGGCGGGCAGGGCGCTCGAAGGCGTGAAAATCCTCGACTTCACCCATGTGCAGTCGGGGCCGACCTGCACGCAGCTGCTCGCCTATATGGGCGCGGATTGCATCAAGGTGGAGCGGCCCGGCGTCGGCGACATCACGCGCGGTCAGTTGCGCGACGTGAAGGGGCAGGACAGCCTCTATTTCACCATGCTCAACGGCTCGAAGCGCTCGATCACGATCGACAGCAAGCATCCCAAGGGCAAGGAAATCCTCGACCGGCTGGTCAAGGAATGCGACGTGCTGGTGGAGAACTTTGCCCCCGGCGCGCTCGACCGCATGGGGCTGACCTGGGAGCACATCCACAAGCTCAACCCGCGCATGATCGTCGCCTCGGTGAAGGGCTTTGGCCCGGGCCCGTACGAGGACTGCAAGGTCTACGAGAACGTGGCGCAATGCGCCGGCGGCTGCGGCGTCGACCACCGGCTTCCGCGAAGGGCCGCCGCTGGTCACCGGCGCGCAGATCGGCGACAGCGGCACCGGCTTGCATCTCGCGCTCGGCATCGTCAGCGCGCTCTATCAGCGCATCCGCACCGGCCGCGGCCAAAAGGTGCTCTGCGCCATGCAGGACGGCGTGCTCAATCTCGCCCGCGTGAAATTGCGCGACCAGCAGCGCCTCGCCCACGGCCCGCTCACCGAATACAGCCAGCACGGCGAGGGCGTGCCGTTCGGCAAGGCGACGCCGCGCGCCGGCAACGATTCCGGCGGCGGCCAGCCGGGCTGGATCTTGAAATGCAAAGGCTGGGAGAGCGACCCCGACGCCTACAGCTATTTCATCACGCAAGCGCCGGTGTGGGGCGCCGATCTGCGACCTCATCGGCAAGCCGGAGTGGAAGACCGATCCGGATTACGCCACACCGCCGGCGCGGCTGCCGCGGCTGCGGCACATCTTCGACACCATCGAGCAGTGGACCATGACCAAGACCAAGTTCGAGGTCATGGACATCTGCAACAAATACGACATTCCGGTCGGGCCGATCCTGTCGATGAAGGAAATCGCCGAGGAGCAGTCGCTGCGCGCGACCGGCACCGTGGTCGAGGTCGACCATCCCGGCCGCGGCAAATACCTGACCGTGGGCAACCCGATCAAATTGTCGGACTCGCCCGCCGACGTGCGGCGCTCGCCGCTCCTTGGCGAGCACACCGACGAAATCTTGCGCAAGGTGCTCGAGCTACTCGGACAAGGAAGTCGCCGACATCAAGGTCTCCGGCGCCATCACGCCGCCGGAGAAGCCGGGCAAGGCGGAAGCGGCGTAGTTTACTCCTCCCTCTCCCCGCTGCGCGGGGAGAGGGTTGGGGTGAGGGGGCCTCTCCGCTGGGCTCGAACTTGAGGGCTCAGAATCGCGGAGAGGCCCCCTCACCCTCGTTCGCTTCGCTCACTCGACCTCTCCCCGCACGCGGGGAGAGGTGAAGAAATTGGGAGAGGTTTTTGACAATGCGTATCGTCGTTCACGGCCAACAGGCGTTCGGCAAGGCGGTGCTCGAAGCGCTGATCAAGCGCGGCGAGGATGTCGTCGCCGTTTACGTCGCGCCGGAAAAGCCGGGCGCCAAGGCCGATCCGTTGAAGGAAGCGGCGGTGGCCGCCAAGCTGCCGGTCTATCAGCCGGACTCCTACAAGAAGCCGGAAGTGTGGGAAGAATTCAAAGCGCTCAAGCCCGATCTGCAGGTCATGGCCTTCGTCACGTTGTTCGTGCCGGAAGAATTCCTCAACATCCCGACCCACGGCTCGATCCAGTATCATCCGTCGCTGTTGCCGGCCTATCGCGGCGCCAGCGCCATCAACTGGCCGATCATCAAGGGCGAGACCGAAACCGGGCTATCGATCTTCTGGCCCGACAACGGTCTCGATACCGGCGCCGTGCTGATGCAGAAGAAAACGCCGATCGGTCCGAACGACACGCTCGGCACGGTTTACTTCGACCGCCTGTTCCCGATGGGCGTCGAGGCGATGCTGGAATCGGTCGACCTGGTGAAGGCCGGCAAGGCGCCGCGCCTCAAGCAGGACGAAGCCAAAGCCACCTACGAAGGCCGCTGCGGTCCCGACAATGCCAGGATCGATTGGGGCAAGCCGTGGGAGCAGATCGACCGCCTCATCCGCGGCTGCAATCCGGCGCCCGGCGCCTGGACCACGCTCGACGGCAAGCAGTTGAAAATCTTCGACGCCAAGCCGCTGCCGGCGAAGGACCCGAAGGGGATCGCCGGCAAGGTCGGCGAAATCGCCGTGGTCGAAGCCGACGGCTTCACCGTGGTCTGCGCCGATGGGCGCTTCAAAGTCACCCGCGTGCAGCCCGCCGACGGCAAGAAGATCGAAGCCGGCGAGTGGGCGAAGTCGGTCAATCTCCAGCCCAAGGCCAGATTCACATAACCACCTCACCGTCATGCCCGGGCTTGCCCGGCCATCCACGTCTCGCTCGAGCGAGACGTGGATGCCGGCCAGCCCGGCCATGACGAAACAAAAATGCCGGCTCACCACATTCACTGAATGGATCATCAAAACATGCCCGCCTCTCAGCATCAGTCACCGAAGTCCGATATCGAAATTTCCCAGGCCGCCAAAAAGCGGCTGATCCTCGACGTCGCCAAGGAAAAGCTCGGCATCGGTCCGGAAAATCTCGAGCCCTACGGCCACTACAAGGCCAAGGTGTCGATGGACTACGTCAAGTCGCTGCAAGACAAGCCGAACGGCAAGCTGATCCTGGTCTCCGCGATCACGCCGACGCCGGCGGGCGAGGGCAAGACCACGACCACGGTCGGCCTGACCGACGCGCTCAACCACATCGGCAAGAAGGCGATGCTGTGCCTGCGCGAGCCGTCGCTCGGCCCGTCGTTCGGCATGAAGGGCGGCGCCGCCGGCGGCGGCTATGCCCAGGTGGTGCCGATGGAGGACATCAATCTGCACTTCACCGGCGACTTCCACGCCATCACCTCGGCGAACAATCTGCTCGCGGCGATGCTCGACAATCACATCTATTGGGGCAACGCGCTCGGCATCGACGAGCGCCGCGTCGCCTGGCGCCGCGTGCTCGACATGAACGACCGCGCGCTGCGCGAGCATCGTCGGCTCGCTCGGCGGCGTCGCCAACGGCTTCCCGCGCGAGGACGGCTTCGACATCACCGTCGCCTCCGAAGTCATGGCGATCTTCTGCCTCGCCCGCGATCTCGACGATCTGAAGAAGCGCCTCGGCAATATCGTCGTCGCCTATACGCGCGACCGCAAACCGGTGCGCGCCAGCGACCTCAAGGCCAACGGCGCCATGACCGTGCTGCTCAAGGAAGCGCTGGCGCCGAACCTGGTGCAGACGCTGGAAGGCACGCCGGCTTTCATCCACGGCGGCCCGTTCGCCAATATCGCGCACGGCTGCAATTCGGTGCTGGCGACGACGACCGCGCTGAAGCTCGCCGATTACGTGGTGACCGAAGCCGGCTTCGGCGCCGATCTCGGCGGCGAGAAATTCCTCGACATCAAGTGCCGCAAGGCCGGCATTGCGCCGGACTGCGCGGTGCTGGTGGCGACCATCCGCGCGCTGAAAATGCACGGCGGCGTCAAGAAGGAAGACCTCAAGCAGGAGAACCTGAAGGCGCTCGAAGCCGGCATGAGCAACCTGCAGCGCCATGTCGAGAACGTGCGCAAATTCGGCATCGAGCCGGTGATCTCGATCAACCGTTTCTCGGCCGACACCGAGGCCGAGATCAAGCTGGTCGAGGAGAAGTGCAAGGCGCTCGGCGTCGAGGCCCTGATGGCCGATCACTGGGCGATGGGCGGCGAAGGCGCGGCCAATGTCGCCAAGGCCGTGGTCAAGATCTGCGACAGTGGCAAGAGCAAGCTGAAGTTCCTATATCCCGACGAGATGCCGCTTTACGAAAAGATCCGCACCATCGCCAAGGAAATCTATCGCGCCAAGGACATTTCCGCCGACAAGTCGGTGCGCGATCAGCTGGCGAACTTCGAAGCGATGGGCTACGGCAAGTTCCCGATCTGCGTCGCCAAGACGCAATACAGCTTCTCGACCAATCCCGACGCCAAGGGCGCGCCGATCGATCACATTATCAATGTGCGCGAGGTGCGGCTGTCCGCAGGCGCCGAATTCGTGGTAGCGATCTGCGGTGAGATCATGACCATGCCCGGCCTGCCCAGAGTGCCGGCGGCTGACTCGATCGACGTCGCGGCGGACGGAAAAATCGTCGGACTGTTCTAACAAACAACAAGGAGTATAACGATGTTGAAATTCTATTATAGCGGCGCGCCGAACCCGACCAAGGTGGCGCTGTTCCTGGAAGAGACCGGCCTGCCCTACGAGGCCATTCCGGTCGACACCCGCAAGGGCGAGCAGCACAAGCCGGAATTTCTGGCGATCAATCCGAACGCCAAGCTGCCGGCGATCGTCGACGGCGACGTCACCGTGTTCGACTTCGAGCGCGATCCTGCTCTACCTCGCCGAGAAGACCGGAAAATTCCTGCCGGCCAAGACCGACAAGGCGCGCGGCGAACTGCTGTCGTGGATGTTCTTCGTGTCGTCCGGCGTCGGCCCGTATTTCGGCCAGTCGGTGCATTTCCGCAATTACGCGCCGGAGAAGATCCCCTACGCCATCAACCGCTACACCTTCGAGGCGCAGCGCCATGCCGGCATTCTCGACGCCCGTCTCGCCAAGCACAAATACATGCTCGGCGACACCTACACGATCGTCGACATGAACGTCTGGGGCTGGGCGCGCATGCTGCCGAACGTGGTCGGCGAGGGCGCCTGGGACAAGTACAAGAACCTCAAGCGTCTGGTCGACGAGATCAACGCCCGTCCCGCCGCGCAAAAGGCCTCGGGCTTGAAGGACCGTCACAAGTTCAAGACCGAGATGGACGCCGAAGCGCTCAACGCGATGTTCCCGCATCTGCAGCAGAAGGTCGCGTAGCCACTGCGTTCGCAAAACGGCAAACAAAAACGGCGCGGCCTTTCGGGGCCGCGCCGTTCGCGTTTGGGACGCCGAAGCTGCTACTGGAACAGCTTCATCGCGTTGATCAGCGTCTGCATCACGCCCCAGCGTGAGCGGAATGCCGACGAAGCCCCAGGCCAGCACGAGTTGCAGCGTCGTCGTGCCGTTTTGCTGATTTGAGTTTGCCATCGTTGTTCCTCCTTATGCGCCGGCCGGTTCGCCGGCGGCGCCGACTTCGAGCTCGCCCGTTCGGCTTCGTGGTCGGGTTTCATGTGGAAGCGATGATGCACCGCCTTGATCAGGAAGTTGCAGATGAAGCCGATCACCAGCAGCCCGGCCATGATGTACATCGTGCACGTTGTAGGCCTGCGCCTTCGGCACGCCGTGGGTGATGTTGTACTCGCGGATGTAGTTCACCAGCACCGGGCCGAAGATGCCGGCCATCGACCAGGCGGTGAGCAGCAGGCCGTGGATGGCGCCGACATAGCGCGTGCCGAACATGTCCCTCAGATAGGCCGGCACGGTGGCGAAGCCGCCGCCATACATGCTGATGATCACCAGGAAGCAGCAGCACGAAGACCGACCACGCTGCCGATCGAGCCGGTATAGGGCACGGCGCAGTACAGCAGGAAGCCGAGCACGATGAAGAAGAAGTAGGTGTTCTTGCGGCCGATATAGTCCGACGTGCGACGCCCAGAAGAAGCGGCCGCCCATGTTGAACAGGCTCAGCAGGCCGACGAAGCCCGCCGCGGCGACCGGCGGTGATGCTTGGCCGGGGAACATTTCCTGGCTCATGGCGGAGGCCTGGCCGAGCACGCCGATGCCGGCGGTGACGTTGAGGCAGAGCACCCACCAGATCAGCCAGAACTGCGGCGTCTTCAGCGCGTCATAGACGATAGACGTCGTTGCTGGGTGATCACGACCTGCGCTGTCGCCGGCGGCGTCATAGCCGGCCGGCTTCCAGCCCGGCGCCGGCACGCGCACGATGAACGCGCCGACCATCATGAAGACAGAAATAGATCGCGCCCAGCACGATGAAGGTCTCGGCGACGCCGACATGGGTCGGCGTCTGAGAATTGCTCATCAGCCAGACCGACAGCGGCGAGGCGATGAAGGCGCCGCCGCCGAAGCCCATGATCGCCATGCCGGTCGCCATGCCGGGGCGGTCGGGGAACCATTTGATCAGCGTCGACACCGGCGAGATGTAGCCGAGGCCGAGCCCGCAGCCGCCGAGCACGCCGTAGCCGAGATAGACGAGCCAGAGATTGATGGATGTAGACGCCGATCGCGCCGAGACGATGAAGCCGCCGGCCCAGCACAGCGCGGCGGTGAACATCGCGCGGCGCGGTCCGCCTTCCTCGACCCAGCGGCCGAAGACGCGGCCGACGCCGAGCACGCCGAGAACAGCGAAAATCGCGATGCGAGAAGATCCAGCCGCAGTGTCGTGAACAGTCTCCAGTCGTCCGGCGCCGATTGCGTGATGCCGAGCGAGCTTGGTCATCGGCAGGTTGAACACGCTGAACGCGTAGGCCTGGCCGATGCACAGATGGATGCACAGCGCCGCCGGCGGCACCATCCAGCGGCTGAATCCGGTTTCGGCGATCGTGTGCTCGCGATCGAGAAAGCTCATGGCGCCGCAGTACCTCTCCGGCGTTGTCTATTGTCGCAGTATCCGGAGTTCGCGCTCGACGCGCGTTTTAAAGAAGCGCAGTTGCGTCCCGAATTTGTTGTTCGGACAGTGACCAGCGCGATAGAAGGAATCAATGAGCGTCTGCCTATCGCGCCGATAGGCAAAACAAATCGCGCGATGCCAGCGTGGGATTCAGTCGGCCAAAAGCTGCGGCGGCGCGGCGGGCTTCGGCAACCAGCGCTGCCGTCAACGGCGTCATCGGTTGCGCGCGACCGGCACCACCAGGCCGATGGTGTGGCTTGCTTCCGGCTCGACGATCGGAATCGCGCGCAGCACGTCGGTGAGGCCGAGTGTCGCAGCGAGCCGCGCCGGCATGACGCTGGCCCAGCGTCCGGTGCGGACGTGGGAGTAGAGCACGATCATCGAATCCGATTCGAGCGAGATTTTGCGGATCGCCGCCGGCGGCGCGCAGCAGGCCTTCGATGATCCGCCGCTTCTGCATGTCGGGCGTCAGCAGGCAGAGCGGGACTTGCGCCACCTCCGCCCACGTCACCTTGTCGCGGTTGCCGAGCGGCGCGTCGGTGGAGGTGAGCAGGCGATAGCGCTCGCGATAGAGCGGCACCCCGGTGACGCGGCCGATCGGCTCGTTGTCGAGATAGGTGACGCCGGCATCGATCTCGAGATTTTCCAGCAGACGGAAAATTTCCGTCGAGTTGCACGACAGCACGGTGAATTGCACGTCGGGATGACGCTCGTGATAGAGCGTCGTCAGCGTCTCGATCATCGCCAGCGCCGTCGGGATCGCGGCGATGCGCAGCCGGCCGGTGAGCCCGTGCTTGAGCGCGTGCACCTCCTCGCGCATGGCGCGGCTGTCGCCGACGATGCGGCGCGCCCAGTCGAGCACGCGCTCGCCTTCCGGCGTGAAATCCTGGAACCGCGAGCCGCGATTGACCAGAAGCACGCCGAAACTATCCTCGAGCTGCTTGACGCCGGCGGAGAGGGTCGGCTGTGTCACGCCGCAGGCTTCGGCGGCGCGGCCGAAATGTTGTTCGCGCGCCAGCGCGAGCAGGAATTCGAGCTTATCGATCACAGCCTATCGCTTCTCAAGGACACCGTGACGCGGCGTGCGCGATTTGCGAAATTTGGATATATCGAGCCTAAATGCCTATCTTGACGCGCATGCAGATGATAGAAAATTACGAGGATAGTCAATATATCAATAGAATATCTCTATTGAATAATCCGCAAATCGCGCTTGTTTTGCAGCAGTCACCGCGCGGTTTTTGCTTTTCGCGAGGAAATATGACCGTCACCGAGCAGCCGCCGACCTCACCGCCCGCCCAACGCGGGGGAGCCGGCCGGCGCCGATCGCCGCGCACGCCGAAGGGCCGGCAGGTCGATCCGCAGGCGCTCGAAGAAGTGCTGGCGCTGCTGACCGACCGGCCGCGGCGGCGCGATCTGTTGATCGAGCATCTGCATCTCATCCAGGACCATTACGGCCATCTGTCCGCCGCGCATCTCGCCGCCCTGGCGCAGGAGATGAAGCTCGCGCTGACCGAAGTCTATGAGGTCGCGACCTTCTACGCGCATTTCGACGTGGTGAAGGAAGGCCAGACGCCGCCGCCGCCGGTCACCGTGCGGGTGTGCGATTCATTGTCGTGCGCGCTCAAAGGCGCGGAGCGGCTGTTTGCCGAACTGCCGCAAGAAGCTCGGGCGCAAGTCCCGATAAGTGCGCGTGGTGCGCGCGCCGTGCATGGGCGCCTGCGACCGCGCGCCGGTTTGCGCCGTCGGCCATGTGCAGGTGATGCAGGCCGACGCGGCGAAAGTCGTTGCCGCCGCGGCGAAGCCCGCGCACGCGCATACCTATCCGACGCCGAACGCGTTCGACGCCTATGTGCGCGGCGGCGGCTACGAATTGCTGAAAGCCTGCATCGGCGGCAAGCGCACGCGCGACGACATCATCAAGGCGGTCAGCGATGCCGGCTTGCGCGGCCTCGGCGGCGCCGGTTTTCCCACCGGCCGCAAATGGTCGCTGGTGCGCGCCGAGCCGGCGCCGCGTCTGTTCGCCGTCAACGCCGACGAAGGCGAACCGGGCACGTTCAAGGACCGCTATTATCTGGAGCAGGATCCGCATCGCTTCATCGAAGGCATGCTGATCGCCGCCTGGATCGTCGAAGCCGCCGACACTTATCTCTATGTGCGCGACGAATATCCGGAAGTGCGGCTGCTCCTCATCGACGAAATCGCCAAGGTCGAAGAGGCAGGTCTGTCCACGCACACCAAGATCCATCTGCGCCGCGGCGCCGGCGCTTATATCTGCGGCGAAGAATCGGCGATGATCGAATCGATCGAGGGCAAGCGCGGCCTGCCGCGCCATCGGCCGCCCTATGTCGCCCAGGTCGGCCTGTTCGGCCGCCCGACGCTCGAACAAAACGTCGAGACGCTGTTCTGGGTGCGCGACATCGTCGAGAAGGGCGCCGACTGGTTCACCTCGCAGGGCCGCCACGAGCGCAAGGGCTTTCGCAGTTTCTCGGTGTCGGGCCGGGTCAAGAATCCGGGCGTGAAACTGGCGCCGGCCGGCGTCACCGCGCGCGAACTGATCGACGAATTTTGCGGCGGCATGGCCGACGGCCACAGCTTCAAGGGCTATCTGCCCGGCGGCGCCTCGGGCGGCATCCTGCCGGCGTCCATGGCCGACATCCCGCTCGACTTCGGCACCCTGGAGAAATACGGCTGCTTCGTCGGCTCCCACGCGGTCGTCATCCTGTCCGACAAGGACGACATGAAAGCGGTGGCGCTCAACCTCATCAAATTCTTCGAGGACGAGAGCTGCGGCCAATGCACGCCGTGCCGCGTCGGCACCGAGAAGGCCGCCCACCTGATGGCCAATGGGCCGTGGGACCCGGCCCTGCTGGACGAGCTCGCCGCGCTGATGCGCGACGCCTCGATCTGCGGGCTCGGCCAGGCGGCGCCGAATCCGTTGCTTTCCGTGCTAAAATACTTTCCCGGAAGAACTGACGAAGCCGCTGGGACGTTGGTGATCTTCGATGCACGGAGCAAGCTAAAGGCTTGATGCGATGACGAACGATCAAAAGCCAGCCGCCAACACCTTCCTGATCGACGACCGCGAAGTCGACATCCGCCCCGGCGAGACCATCTTCAACGCCGCGCGCCGCCTCGGCATCGAGCTGCCGCATCTGTGCTATTCGCCGAAGCCCGGCTACCGGCCCGGACGGCAATTGCCGCGTCTGCATGGTCGAGATCGAGGGCGAGCGCGTGCTGGCGGCAAGCTGCATCCGCAATCCTGCGCCCGGCATGAAGGTCAAGACCGCAACCGACCGCGCCAAGACCGCGCGCAAGATGGTGGCGGAGCTGTTGCTGACCGACCAGCCGGCGCGCGAGGTCGCCCACGATCCGGATTCCGAGTTCTGGAAAGTCGCGACCCGCATGGAGCTCAAGCAGGGCCGCTTCCCGCGCCGCGCGACGCCCGAGCCGGACCGCAGCCACATCGCCATGGCGGTCAATCTGGATGCTTGCATTCAGTGCAATCTCTGCGTCCGCGCCTGCCGCGAAGTGCAGGTCAACGACGTCATCGGCATGGCCGGCCGCGGTTTTGGCGAGAAGATCGTGTTCGACTTCGACGATCCGATGGGCAACTCGACCTGCGTGGCCTGCGGCGAATGCGTGCAGGCCTGTCCGACCGGCGCGCTGATGCCGGCGACCATGGTCGACGACAACAACGTCTATAAGGGCAAGCCCGACCGCACCGTCGACAGCGTCTGTCCCTATTGCGGCGTCGGCTGCCAGCTCACCTACCAGATCAAGGACGACAAGATCGTCGCCGTCGCCGGCAGGGACGGCCCGGCCAACCAGAACCGGCTCTGCGTCAAAGGCCGCTTCGGCTTCGACTACGTGCACAATCCGCAGCGCCTGCTCAAGCCGATGATCCGCAAGGACGGCGTGGCGAAAGTGCCGCACGAGTCCATCGACCCGTCCAATCCGTGGACGCATTTCCGCGAGGCGACCTGGGACGAGGCGCTCGATCGCGCCGCGTCGGGCTTGAAGAAAATCCGCGACCGCGACGGGCCGCAGGCGCTGGCCGGCTTCGGCTCGGCCAAAGGCTCCAACGAAGAAGCCTATCTGTTCCAGAAACTGGTGCGCACCGGCTTCGGCACCAACAATGTCGATCACTGCACCCGGCTGTGCCACGCCTCCTCGGTGGCGGCGCTGCTCGAAGGCGTCGGCTCGGCGGCGGTGACCGCGACCTTCAACGAGTGCAAGAATTCCGACGTCATCATCGTCATCGGCGCCAACCCGACGGAAAACCATCCCGTCGCCGCCACGTTCTTCAAGCAGGCGGCCAAGCGCGGCGCAAAACTCATCGTCATGGATCCGCGCGGGCAGGCGCTCAAGCGCCACGCCTGGCGCATGATGCAGTTCAAGAACGGCGCCGACGTGGCCATGCTCAACGCCATGCTCAACGTCATCGTCACCGAAAAGCTCTACGACCAGCAATATATCCAGACCTATGTCGAAGGTTTCGACGCCTGGAAGGAAAACATCAAGGATTTCACGCCGGAGGAAATGGCGCCGATCTGCGGCATTCCCGCCGACACGCTGCGCGAAGTGGCGCGCACCTATGCGCGCGCCGAAAGCGCCATCATCTTCTGGGGCATGGGCGTGTCGCAGCACACCCACGGCACCGACAATGCGCGCTGTCTGATCGCGCTGTCGCTGATCACCGGCCAGATCGGCCGGCCCGGCACCGGCCTGCATCCGCTGCGCGGCCAGAACAACGTGCAGGGCGCTTCCGACGCCGGCCTCATTCCGATGTTCTTCCCCGACTACAAGTCGGTGGAGAACCCGGACATCCGGGCCGAATACGAGAAGGCCTGGGGCGTCAAGCTCGACCCGAAGAAGGGCAAGACCGTGGTCGAGATCATGGACGCGGTGCACGCCGACGAGATCAAGGGCATGTATATCGAGGGCGAGAATCCGGCGATGTCGGATCCCGACCTCAATCATGCGCGCCAGGCGCTGGCGCATCTCGAGCATCTCGTGGTGCAGGATCTGTTTCTCACCGAGACCGCGATGTATGCCGACGTGGTGCTGCCGGCCTCCGGCTGGCCGGAGAAGGACGGCACCGTCACCAACACCAATCGCCAGGTGCAGATGGGCCGCCAGGCGCTGCCGCTGCCCGGCGACACGCGCCACGATCTGTGGATCATCCAGGAGATCGCCAACCGCATGGGCTGCGGCTGGACCTACAAGCACGTCAGCGAGGTCTTCACCGAGATGGCGTCGATGATGCCGGCGCTCGCCAATATTTCCTGGGAGCGCGTCGACCGCGAATACGCGGTCACTTATCCGGTCGATGGGCCCGACGTGCCGGGCCGCGACGTGGTGTTCGACCAGGGCTTTCCGCGCCCGGGCGGCTTCGGCAAGCTCGTCGCGGCAAAACTGCAGCCGCCGGACGAAGTGCCGGACGAGAATTATCCGTTCATCCTCACCACCGGGCGCCAGCTCGAACATTGGCACACCGGCGCCATGACGCGCCGCGCCACCACGCTCGATGCGCTCGAGCCGTCGGCGGTGGCTTCGGTGTCGCGCGGCACGCTGACCAAGCTCGGCATCAGGCCGGGCGACATGATCCGCGTCACCACCCGCCGCGGCACGGTCGAGCTCAATTCGCGCCAGGACGACGGCATCCCCGACGGCGTGGTGTTCATCCCGTTCGCCTATGTCGAGGCGGCGGCGAACCTGCTGACCAATCCGAAACTCGATCCGTTCGGAAAAATTCCCGAATTCAAGTTCTGCGCGGCGAAGGTCGAGGCGATCGACCCGGCGACGCGGGTGGCGGCGGAGTAGGGCCTGAACGAAAGCGTCGCGACCGCGATGGACGACGTCGATCCGCACAAAGAGATCGTGCGCCTTGAGGCGCAGATCGAAGTTCTCGCTGCCAGAATTGAGAACTGCCGCAAATTCATCCTGGCGGGGCGGATTGCCGTGGCCATTGGCGGCGTCCTGCTTGTCGCGCTGTTGCTCGGCGCGATCCGGTTCGATCTGCAGCTGATGATGCTCGCCATGGCCGCCTTGCTCGGCGGCATCGTCGTGTGGGGCTCGAACGGCTCGACCGCCAAAGAAGCCGAGAACGAATTGGCCGCGGCCGAGGCGAACCGCAAGGCGCTGATTGGATTGATCGATCTGCGCGTGGTCGCGGAGCGGCCGACTTTGCACTGAGGCGCATTGTCGGGCCGCGCGCCGCCGAATATCATGCCGGCAAAATAGTCTTCGGGAGGAAAGCGCCATGGTCTCATCGATGGCCTCATCGCATGTGTTCGCCGGCGTCGGCGGGTATTACGGCGGCAATCAAGGCAACCTCGCCGGCGTGTTCCGCCGCGATGCCGCGGGCGCGGACTGGCAGCACGTTCTGACCGAGCCCGAGGCCTATACGGTCTTCGTGCATCCGCGCGATCCGAATCTTGTTCTCGCCGGAACCAAAGACGGCATCTATCGCTCGACCGATGGCGGCGCGACGTTCAAGCGCGCCAATTTTCCCGACAGCGGCGTGCAGGTCTGGTCGTTCTTGCCCGACCCCGCCGATCCGAAGCGCATGCTGGCCGGCGGCTCGCCGGCTTCGATCTATCGCAGCACCGATGCGGGCGAGAGCTGGACGCGGCAAGCCGATCCAAAGCTGCCGGATCGCGGCAAGGCGCCGTTCGCGGTCCGGGTGATGCGCTTTGCCCGCCACCCGCGCCGGCCGGACGAAATCTATGCCGCGCTCGAAGTCGGCGGCGTGATGCGCTCGACCGACGGCGGCGAAAGCTGGAGCGATTGCAGCGAGCATCTGATCCGCCTGTCGGTCGAGGAGCCGCGGCTGCGCAGCAAGATCGTCAGCGATACCGAGGCCGAAGGCATGCTCGACGGTCACGCCATCTGCATGAGCGCAGCCGACCCCGATGCCGTCGTGCTCGCCGTGCGCATGGGCCTGTTCCGCAGCCAAGACCAGGGCAAGACCTGGGAGGATTTGCGGGTCGACCGCTTCTCGCCGTTCACCTATGGCCGCGACATCAAAGTGTCGCCGCAGGACCCGAACACGCTTTATGCCTGCCTGAGCGTCGCCGCATCATCCAAGGACGGCGCGCTCTACCGCAGCCAGGATATCGGCCGCACCTGGCAGCGCTTCGACAAGGTGCAGCCGCACGGCACGCTTGATGTCGGTCAGCCTGCATCACGCCGATCCCAAGCAGGTCTACATCGCCGCGCGCTATGGCGAAGTGTTCGGCACGGCGGACGGCGGCGAGAGCTGGCGCGAAACGCCGCTGCCGGCGGGCGTGCAGCACATCTACGCGCTGGCGTGCGGGTAGATCGCGCCGCGCGTTTGCGCGACGTTATTTATTCTCGTCCCTGAAATACGGCTCGACCTGGCCCACGAGCTTGATGGTCAGCGGATTGCCGTGGCGGTCCTTGCCCTTGCCGGCCTCGACGCGAATCCAGCCTTCGCTGACGCAATATTCGGCGACGTTGGTTTTCTCGACGCCCTTGAAGCGCACGCCGATGTCGCGCTCGAGCAGCTTCTCATCGTAGTAGGGACTGCGCGGGTCGGTCGAAAGGCGATCGGGCAGGGCGTCGGCCATGATCTCTCCACTCACTCAATCAATCGTCATGCCGGCGGCCCGCAACGGCGCGCCGTTTTTCTCGATCTCGGGAACGATGATGCTTTGCAGATAGGCCGTCGAGCGATGCTCGGGCGGCACCACGAAGGTGCCGGTGGCGACGAGCGCCTCCTGCACCGACGGCGTATCCATCGCCGCGGCGGTGGCGTCGTGCAGCTTCCTGATGATCGCGTCCGGCGTGCCCTTCGGAAAAAAGAACGCGAACCAGGTCGAGGCATCGAAATCCTTCATGCCCTGCTCGTAGGCGGTCGGCAGGCTCGGCAGCGACGGCAGCCGCTCGCGGCGGAACACGGCGATGCCCTTGACCAGGTTGCTCTGGATCGGCGGCACCGCGGTCGGGCTCAAGGTCATGAAATAATCGTACTGGCCGCCGATCAGATCCTGCAAAGCCGGACCGCCGCCGCGATAGGGAATGTCCTGCACCTTCACGCCGATCGCCTGATTGAACAGCGCGCAATCGACATAGCCCGTGGAGCCGATGCCGGCCGAACCGGTGCGCATGGTCGCCTGGTTCTTTTTGACGTAGGCGATGAAGTCGGCCAGGCCGTCGACCGGCAGATCGTGCCGCGCGATCATCGCCATCGGCTGGTCGGCCACCAGGATGACCGGCACGAGGTCTTCCTTGAGGTTGTAAAGCGGGTGCTTGTAGAGCGTCTGATTGATGGCGTCGGCGCGGCTGCCGAGCACGAACTCATAACCGTCCGGCGTCGCCCTGGCGACCTTGTTCGAGCCGATCATGCCGCCGGCGCCGCCGACATTCTCGATGATCACCTGCTGGCCGAGGATTTCGGACAGGCGGTGGCCGATGATCCGGCCGAGCACGTCGGTGCCGCCGCCGGGCGGAAACGGCACCACCATGGTCACCGGCCGCGTCGGCCAGTCTTCCGCGGCTGCTGCCGGGCCCAAAGTGCAGCCGATGGCGAACAGGCTTGCGATCGTCGACAGCAAATGCGCGTCTCGAAATCATTGTTTTCCTCGCAACGTCCGGCTCTGCATTGTCATATGAATAAGCGCCACATTCCAGCCCGGCCCGGTGCCGGATTTTGATTTGCGGTCGATCCAGGCTACAGTTGCACGACGAACACGGAGAAGCGTGGTTGTGACAGAGGCTGAGCACGCGCGGCGAACTCCCTCTCCCCAGCGGGGAGAGGGTTGGGGTGAGGGGGCTCGGGCCGTGGGGGATGGCGCTCCGGTTCGCCACGACTGGACCCGCGCCGAAGTGCGCGCGCTGTTCGATCTGCCGTTCCCGGAGCTGATGTTCCGCGCGCAAAGCGTGCATCGCGCCCATTTCGAGCCCGGCGCGGTGCAGATTTCGACGCTGCTGTCGATCAAGACCGGCGGCTGCCCCGAGGACTGCGCCTATTGTCCGCAGAGCGCGAGCTACGACACCGGCGTGCGCGCGGAAAAGCTGATGGCGCTCGACGCGGTGCTCGACGAAGCGCGCGCGGCGAAAGCCGGCGGCGCCAGCCGCTTCTGCATGGGCGCGGCGTGGCGCGAACCGAAGGATCGCGATCTCGATGCGGTCTGCGCCATGGTCGAAGGCGTCAAGGCGCTCGGGCTCGAGACCTGCGCCACGCTCGGCATGCTCACCGCCGGCCAGGCGCAGCGGCTGAAAGACGTCGGGCCTCGATTTCTACAATCACAACCTCGACACCTCGCCGGAGTTCTACGAAAAAATCATCACCACGCGCACCTACCGGGACCGCCTGGAGACGCTCGACCACGTGCGCGACGCCGGCATCCACGTCTGCTGCGGCGGCATCGTCGGCATGGGCGAGACCCGCGAGGACCGCGTCGGCATGATCGCGACCTTGGCGAGCCTGCCGGCGCATCCGGAATTGGTGCCGATCAACATGCTGGTGCGCGTCGCCGGCACGCCGCTCGCCGCCGAGCCCGCGCTCGAGCCGCTCGAATTCGTCCGCACCGTCGCCGTTGCCCGCATCACCATGCCGCGCTCCATGGTGCGGCTCTCCGCCGGCCGCGAGGACATGAGCGAGGAGACGCAGGCGCTGTGTTTTCTTGCCGGGGCCAATTCGATTTTTTATGGGCCGAAGCTTTTGACCACGCCGAATCCGGGCGTGATCGGGATCGGGAGTTGATGGAGCGGCTGGGCCTATCGAGCCCGATGGAGCCCTAGTACCACGCTTGCTCGCAGATGGAATTTAGGCGGAAGCCTCTTCCGGGCCGCGGTGCGCGCTTCCTTGCGGGTGCGCTTGTTGAACGACCGCTTTGCCGCACGGATCTCTGCTGGCCTAAGAGTTCAGAACCCGACGGGCCTTTCGTGAAAGCGCGTCGTATTCATCTCCCCCCTTCGGTTTGCGCGATCCCATCATTATTTCCGTCCTTCCCCGTACCTCGACCTAGTTCTAAATCATTGCAGGTGGCTGGCGGATTTCGCCACGCTAGCTCGGAGCTTCGACTATCTGGAGAACGTTGAATGAGATCCGAGAGCTAAATTAAAGCGAAAATACTTCAGGACGTGGAAGAGACCCCGCCTAGCAAGCGATGTCGGTGGCGTTGCCCAGCATAAACATTTCCAAGCCCGATGACAGAGCGTATGATCGTCAGCAACGAAAATATTCGGCAATGCCAGTCAATACTGGGTGCATGCTTCGTAAAGTAACCAGATTGGACATTTGCTGATCGGGTTCATGCGCCCTTGGCGTTTTTTGCTTGATGTGGGTCGTCCAAAGCGCCTCGCTTTCTGTGCCGGCTGCACCTGAAATGTCAGAAATTTTCAGAGTCGACGGGCGGTTGCTGACGTTGGCGGCGTGCGGTTCTATTCTTCGCCCTGGGATAGTCCTATATCATTGTAGTCGTTTCATTGGCGACGATCCGTTACAACATCGAGAATAATAGTGGTGATTGCCCCGACAATCGCTGCGCGGCGGGCTGCGGTTCGGAGCTGCCTAACCTGTGGATCCCTTGACTTTTCGACGTGAACATGTGTCCTCGTGGCTATTGGTGAGCGCTGAAATTCCTACGATGGCGTAAACGGCAACAACATCATCGTCCATCTGTCAGGAGAGATCACATCAGTCAACATCAGTCCAATGTCAGGGACACAAAATCACATGATTGAAGCTCGGTGATAAAGCTCGATGACGGGAGAATTGGCCTTGCCGGCAATCTGGCCAAATTGAAATCATCACCAAGCGTACACGGCTTGCTGAGCGCATCAGCGTTATCTGGGCTGCGGAAACGTATTAAGCCGATCGATCGCCGCTCCGCTCTTCATTGTACACCCCGCCGCGCCGCCATCCGCGCGCGGATCGTGCGCGCCTTCCAGACTGCCGTCCTTGTGCAGCACCACCGCGCCGGCGTGGCCCATGACGTCGGAATAGGGCTCGTCCAAAACCTCGACCTCGTGGCCGGCGTTGGCCAGCGCGTCGATCAGATGGCCGTCGAACCGCGGTTCGAGGCGCAGCGCCGTGCGCGCCGCGCCCCAGGTGCGGCCGAGCACCCAGCGTGGGCGGTCGATGGCGTCGGCGAGCGGCTCGCGGAACGTCACGTAGCGGGTGAACAATGCGCTTTGCGTCTGCGGCTGGCCGTCGCCGCCCATGCAGCCGTAGGCCATGATGCGGCCGTCTCTCAGCACCGCCAGCGCCGGATTGAGCGTGTGGATCGGCAGCCGGCCGGGCATCAGCGGATTGAGCGCGCCGCTTTGCAGCGAAAAACTCGCGCCGCGGTTTTGCATCAGCACGCCGGTCGCCGGCAGCACGCAGCCCGAGCCGAATTCCCAATAGAGCGACTGGATGTAGGACACGACGAGGCCGGATGCGTCGGCCGCGCCCATCCAGATCGTGTCGCCTTCGCCCGCGGCCAACGGCCAGCGCGCCGCCTTGCGGCGGTCGATCTTCATCGCTTCGCCGGCGATGAAGCCCGGCTCGAGATAGCGGCCGAGCGGGTGCGGCGAGGAAGGCCGGATCGGTGACGGCGCGATCGCGGGTGCGGATCGCGCGCTTGGTCGCCTCGACCAGGCCGTGGATGTGATCAAAACTTTCTGCCTCGGTCACGCCCAAGCGGTCGAACAGCGCGAGGATCATCAGCGAGGCGATGCCCTGGGTCGGCGCGCCGGTGTTGTAGACCGTGCCGGCTGGAGAGATCGGCGCGCAGCGGCTCGGCGATCTTGGCCTCGTAGCGGTTCAAATCCTCGCGCGTGACCGGACTGCCGATGTGTTCGAGATCGGCTGCGATCTCGCGCCCGATATCGCCGCGATAGAAATCGTCGAGGCCGGCATGGGCGAGCTGTTCGAGCGTCGCGGCCAGCGCCTGCTGCTTCAGCGTGGTGCCGACCGCCGGCACCTTGCCGTCGACCAGAAACGTCGCGGCAAAGCCCGGAACGTCCTTGAGCTCGGCCAGATGGTTTTCCGTGAGCTGCTTTTGGCTGCGCGTGACCCGATAGCCGTCGCGGGCGTGGCCGGCGGCGTTGCTCAGCAGCACATCGAGCGGCAGCCTGCCGCCGTTGGCCTTCGCGGCCTGCAGCGCCAGCATCCAGCCGCCGATGGCGCCCGGCACGGTGAGCGCGGCGAGCGGCCCGCGCGTCGGGATGGTCTCGTAGTCGCGATAAAGCTCCGGCCGCGCGTTGCGGCCGGCGGGGCCGGGCGCCATGACGGCGCGCACGCGGCCGGACGGCTCGCGGATCAGCCAAAAGCCGTCGCCGCCGAGATGGTTCATGTGCGGATAGACGGCCGCGATGGTCGCCGCCATGGCCACCATGGCTTCGAGCGCGTTGCCGCCTTCGGCGAGGATGGCGCGCCCGGCTTCGACGGCGGCCGCGTGCGGCGCGCAGACGACGCCGCGGCGATGGCCGGCGCTGTGCAGGTCGGTCATGCTCAGGCCGCGGCCGGTTCGGTGAAGCCGCGCTTCTTTAGCAGCGCGTCGGCGCTCGGCAGCCGGCCGCGAAACGCCTTGTAGGCTTCCGCCGGGATCCTGCCTGCCGCCGGCCGAATAAATCGCGTCATGCAGCCGCTTGGCGGTGGCGGGATCGAAAATGTCGCCGCTCTCCTCGAAGGCCGCGAAGGCATCGGCGTCGAGCACTTCCGACCACATGTAGCTGTAATACGCCGCCGCATAGCCGCCGCCGGAGAACACGTGGCCGAAGTGCGGCGGGCGGTGGCGCATCACGATCTCGTCGGGCATGCCGATGCGCGACAGCGACTTTTTCTCGAACGCAGTGGCATCGATCGCCTCGGTCGCCGGCAGCGAATGGAAATCGAGATCGACCAGGGCGGAGGCGACATATTCCACCGTGGCAAAGCCCATGTTGAAATTGCGCGCCGCGAGCAGCCGCTGCAGCAATTCCTCCGGCATCGGCTCGCCGGTCTCGTAATGCAGCGCGAAGCGCCGCAGCACCTCGGGCTGCTCCAGCCAATGCTCGTAGAGCTGCGACGGCAGCTCGACGAAATCGGTGGCGACGCCGGTGCCGGAAATCCGCGGATAGGTGACGTCGGAGAGCAGGCCGTGCAGCGCATGGCCGAATTCGTGGAACAGCGTGCGCGCGTCGTCGAAGCTCAGCAGCGTCGGCTCGCCGTCCGGCGCTTTGACGAAGTTGCAGACATTGATGATCTGCGGGCGGATGTCGCCGGCAAGCTTCTCCTGGTCGCGCAGCGAGGTCATCCAGGCGCCGCTGCGCTTCGACGGCCGCGCGAAATAATCGCCGAAGAACAGGCCGACCTCGTTGCCGTCGCGGTCGCGCACCTCCCACACCCGCACGTCGGGATGCCAGACCGGCACGTCCGCGCGCGGCGTGAAGCGTCAGGCCGAACAGCCGCTGCGCCGTATAGAACGCCGCCTCGATCATGCGATCGAGATTGAGATACGGCTTGATGGTCATCTCGTCGAAATCGCACAGCCGCTGGCGCAGCTTCTCGGCGTAATAGCGCCAGTCCCAGGCGGCGAGCTTGAAGTTGCCGCCGTCCTCGGCCACGAGCTTCTGCATGGCGTCGCGGTCGGCGAGCGCCTTTTGCCGCGCCCGCGCCCATACCGTGTCGAGCAGGTCGCGCACCGCGGCCGGCGTCTTCGCCATGGCGTCGTCGAGCCGGTAATGGGCGAAATCGGAAAATCCGAGCAGTTTTGCGCGCTCGGCGCGCAGCCGCACCATCTCGGCGATGATCGCCTTGTTGTCGGTCGCGCCGCCATTGTCGCCGCGCATGGCGAAGGCGCGGAAGATCTTTTCGCGCAGGTCGCGGCGCTTGGAGAATTGCAGGAACGGCTCGACGCTGGAGCGCGACAGCGTGACCACGTGGCCGTCGAGCTTGCGCTCCTGCGCTTCGGACTTCATCGCCTCGCGCATGAAGTCGGGCAGGCCGGCGAGCTCGGCTTCGCCGTCGACCGAAAGCGTGAAGGCCTGCTCGTCGGCGAGCACGTTCTGGCTGAACGTGGTGCCCAAGGTGGCAAGCCGCTCGGTGATCTCGGCAAGCCGCTTCTTCGCAGCGATCGTCGAGGCCGGCGCCGGCGCGGCGGAAGCCGGTGTGGTAGCGCTCCAGCACGCGCTTCTGCTCGGCATCGAGGCCGAGCGTGTCGATGCCGCGCATCAGCGTATCGACGCGGCGCGAACAGCGCCGCGTTGGTGTTGATCTTGTTCCAGTGCCGCGCCATCTGCGGCGAAATCTCGCGCTCGATCTCGAGCAGCGCGTCGTTGGAATGGGCGCCGGTCAGGAGATGGAACACGTCGCCGACCCGCGCCAGCGCCCGCCCGGCGAGCTCCAGCGCCGCGATGGTGTTGTCGAAGCTCGGCGGCGCCGGATCGGCCGTAATGGCGGCGATCTCGGCCTCGTGGTCGGCGAGCGCGCGGGCATAGGCCGCCCGGAAATGCTCGGGCTTGATGCGGTCGAACGGCGGCGCCTCGTCGGGGGTGGTCCAATCCGCCAGGAGCGGGTTGCCGGGCGCGTCGGGCGCTGCTGGCAGGGCATTGGCGGCAGGGCTGGTCATCGGGTACCCTTATTCATTGGCTAGGCGGGCATGATATATGTCTTCGCACCCGTTCGACCAAAGCCGTCAAGGAGCGCCCAAAATGCCCCGTCACGCCCATTACCTGCCCCATGGCGTCATTCCGGCGGTGCTGCTGCCGTTCACCGACGACCTCGCCATCGACGAGAAGAGCTTTCGCAAGCATCTGCGCGACGTCGCGGCGACCGACGGCATTTCGGCGATCACCATCAATGCCCATTCGACCGAGGTGGCGTCCTGCACCTTCGACGAGCAGCGCCGCGTGCTGGCCATCACCCAGGACGAGATCGGCGACCGGCTGCCGATCGTCAACGGCATCTGGGCCGACGGCAGCCTCGAAGCCGCGCGCATCGCCCGCATGGCGGAGGAGGGCGGCGCCTCGGCGCTGCTGGTGTTCCCGCCGGCGCCGTTCACGCTCGGCAGCAGTCGCCGGCCATGGCGGTCGAGCACTTCAAGCGCATCGCCGACGCGTCGAGCCTGCCGATCATCGCCTTCCAGTATCCGCTGGCGACCGGCCAGGGCTATCCGCGCGACACGCTGTTGAAGATGGTCGAGGCGGTGCCGACGCATGCGCGCCATCAAGGACTGGGCCGGCAACGTGCCGCAGCACGAGATGCACATCCGCGAGCTGCAAAACCTGCCGCGGCCGGTCAACGTGCTCACCACCCACAGCGCCTGGCTGCTCAGCTCGCTGGTGCTCGGCTGCAACGGGCTTGCTGTCCGGCTCGCGGCAGCGTCATCCCCGACCTGCAGTCGGCGCTGTTCCAGGCGATCCAGAACAACGACCTCGCCGAGGCGCGGCGCCTCAACGACCGCATCTATCCGCTGGCCCGCGTCTTCTATGCCGACCCCTGGGTCGACATGCACAACCGCATGAAGGAGGCGCTGGTGCTGCTCGGCCGGCTGCCGCGCGCCGTGGTGCGGCCGCCGCTGGTCAAGCTCGGCCGCGCCGAGATCGACCGCATCCGCGCCGCCCTGGTCGAGGCCGGGCTGCTGTCACAAAAGGCCGCGCGCGACGCCGCCTGAGCCGCCTTGATCGGACAACCGCTTTCGGAGTAACTGCCGGCCCATGGACCAATCCGCCATCCAGCGCCCCCGGCGCATCCTCTGGCTCAACGTGCTGACCGTGGTCAGCGCGGCGATCCTGATCAGCGCCGAGGTGTTCGGCGCCGCCTTTGCCGGCAGCTGGGCGATCGCCAGCCTGTTCGCGCTCGGCTCGCTCGGCGCGCGCATCCTCGACGGGCTGTTCGTGCTCTGCGGCATCGCCGTCATGGTGCAGTTCGTCCTCGCCGCGCGCCGCGTCGAGCCGTTCAGCGCCGAGTGACGCGCTCGCCGCGTCGCGCTTCTCCACCGCCGCTCGCAACTTTTACCTCTCGTTAAAACAAAAAGGGTTGCGCCACCGGCGTGAATGGATTATTTCGCTCTTGCCCAATTTCGCACGTGCCTGTGGCCGTGTGTCGGTCGGTGGGCATCCGGACAAGAGGCCGGACAGCCGCCTAAGGAAGACGCTACTACTTCCTTGCTCCCGCGACCGGCAGCCGGAGGCGAACCGGCGATGCCAGCTCTCCACTGGCGACGCGGCTTAAAGCAACGACGGAAGGGCTTTTTTGGATGACTACCGGCGCCAATGCCGGGGACACCGAAAGGGCTTGTCCATCTTTGCCAGCAGTGCGGAACGGGGTCTCCCTCATCCGGACCAAGGCAGCAATCGCAGTGACGTAACGCGTTCCGCAATCCTGCGGAACGCCGCGCGTCGCAGGAGGTTCACCTCGGCGGCTACGCCGTCGGCCGGATTAGGGAGCTGGTTCGAAATGACCACACGCATCCGCGAATTTCTCAAGCATCGCACTGAAGACGGACCCTGCCTCGTGCTCGACCTCGATGTCGTGCGCGAGAACTATCTGAACTTTGCCAAGGCGCTGCCGGACAGCAAAGTGTTCTACGCCATCAAGGCCAATCCGGCGCCGGAGATCCTCAAGCTCCTGGCCGGGCTCGGCTGCTGCTTCGACGTCGCCTCGGTCAGCGAGACCCACGACGCGCTCGCCGCCGGCGCCACGCCGGACCGCATCTCCTATGGCAACACCATCAAGAAGGAGAGCGAGATCGCGACCGCGTTCAAGCTCGGCGTCACGCTGTTCGCCGTCGACTGCGAGGCCGAGGTCGAGAAGGTGGCGCGCGCCGCTCCGGGCAGCCGGGTGATCTGCCGCATCCATTGCGACGGCTCGGGCTCCGAATGGCCGCTGTCGCGCAAATTCGGCTGCGAGCCGGACTATGCCGCCGATATCCTTGAGCTCGCGCACAAGCGCGGGCTGGTGCCGCATGGCATCTCGTTCCATGTCGGCTCGCAGCAGCACAATGTCGAGGCCTGGGACCGCGCGCTGGCGTCGACCGCGGCGATCTTCCGCTCCTGCGCCGAGCGCGGCATCACGCTCGCCATGGTCAATCTCGGCGGCGGCTTCCCGGCGAAATACGTCCGCAAGACGCCGAAGCTCGAGAGCTACGGCAAGGCGATCTTCAAGTCGCTGCGCAAGCACTTCGGCAACAACCTGCCGAACACCATCGTCGAGCCGGGCCGCGGTCTCGTCGGCAATGCCGGCATCATCGAGGCCGAGGTGGTGCTGATCGCCAAGCGCAGCCCCGAGGACGAGGTGCGCTGGGTCTATCTCGACATCGGCAAGTTCCACGGTCTGGCCGAGACCATCGGCGAGTCGATCCGCTACCCGATCCGCACCGCCAAGGATCGCGACGAGACGGCGCCGTGCATCATCGCCGGCCCGACCTGCGATTCCGTCGACGTGCTGTACGAGAAGACGCCGTATCCGCTGCCGGTCTCGCTCGCCATCGGCGACAAGGTGCTGATCGAGGCCGCCGGCGCCTACACGACGACCTACTCGTCGGTCGGCTTCAACGGCTACCCGCCGCTGCGGCAATACGTGATCTGACGGCGGCGCGCTCTAAGAGAAACAAACCCCGGGCCTCGGCCCGGGGTTTTTGTTTGCGTCGTTGACCCGACGTCTATTTCGGCTGCCGCGGTCGCCGTTGCCGCCGCTCGCCGGCGGGATCACCGCTTTGTCGCCGGTGCTCGGCGTCGGCGCTTTCATCGCCGGATCGATGTCGGGTGGGCAAATCACGCCGGCGTTCTTGTCGGCGCCCTGATTCAAGGCCTGGCTGGAGCGCTCTTGCGGCGTGCAGCCTTTCGGGTCGGGGGCTTGGGCCTGGGCGACCACGGCCGATGTCATGGCGAGCGCAACGACCAACGCGCTCCATGACCCTTTCGCGATCATGCTCATGGCGTCACTCCCTGCAAATCGTACGTTCTGCAGAGATAACGATTGGCGGAAGGCGCGGTTCCTCCGACTGGAACCCGGCTCAGGCCAAGTCTAGTCAGGCCAAGTCGTCAGGCCAGGTCGAGAATGCCGGCCTCGCCGCTCTCGGTGCCGAAGGCGAGCAGCGTGCCGTCGGCGCTCCAGGCGAGCGCCGTGACCGGCGCGTCGCCGGGCCGTTTCGCCAAAATCTCGGCGCCGTCCTCGACCCGCACCAACAGCACCATGCCGTCGGCATAGCCGGCGGCGACGATGTCCTGCTTGGGATGGCAGGCGACCACGGCGACGCGATGCTCCGACGGCGCCAGCAATTTTGGCTGCTTGCCCATGGGGCCGTCCTTGGCCTGGAACGGCCACAGGATGATTTGCGTCGAGCCGGAGGTGGCGAGCCAGCGTGCCGCCGACCGTCCAGCCGAGCGAGGTGACGCGCGCGGCGTAGCCGGACATCCGCATGTGCTGGCGATCGACCAGCCGCCAGCCGTGCAGCATCGGCTCCTGCATGGTGGTGACCAGGAAGCGGCCGTCCGGGCTGCACAGTGACGCCGAGATGCGAGCCCTTCCATTCCAGCTTTTCCGGATCGGCCTTCGGCGCATTGGGAAACCACAGCGTGGCGCCGTTGTAGTGAGCGATGGCGAGGCGAAAGCCCTTTGGCAGGAAGGCAAGCCCGCCGACGGTGGACGGCGCTTCGAAGCTGCGCAGCTCTTTCGCCTGCACGAAGGCCGTCTTGCCGGCCGACCACGCCACCGCGCCGTCGGGCCCGATCGCGACATGATCGATCCAGCGATGCTTTGGGTCGGTCGCAATGGTGCGGCTTGTGCCGCTGACGTCGGTCTCCACGACCTTGCCGTCGTCGCCGCCCGATGACGACGACGGACTCGCCGCACGGCCGTCGCCAAGATCGCGCCGCCATGGACCGTGACGCGTCTTCGGCTCGCCGCGCGGCGGCGCCAACACCAGCGCTTCCTCGCCGAGCACGAACACGGCCATGCGGCCGAGAAAATGCGCGGCGATGACCGGACCGCTCGCCGCGACCGCATGGATGCGTTCGACGACGGAGGCGGTGTCGTTGCGGGTGTCGGTCATGGCGTGCGTGCTGCGACCCCTCCCCCTTGTGGGGAGGGGCAGGGGTGGCGGTCGGGAGGGAATGTGAAGCGTCGGCTGCTACGCGCCACACCTCACGACCCGCACCCTGCCTCCCCACGAGGGAGGAGTGGAGAAGATCACGCGATGCAGCTCTCAAACCCTTCGGCGATCATCTTGCCCGGCAGATTGCGGCCGATGAAGACCATGCGGCTGTCGCGCTTCTCGCCGTCTTTCCACGGCCGCTGGTGATCGCCGTCGAGGATCATGTGCACGCCCTGGAACACGAAGCGCTGCATCGTCGTCCTTGAAGGAGAGGATGCCTTTGCAGCGCAAAATGTTCGGGCCTTCCTTCTGCACCAGGTCCTGCACCCACGGAAAGAACTTGTCCGCATTGAGCGGCTTGTCGCTCCTGAGCGAAATCGATTGCATGTCCTCGTCGTGATAGTGCTTGAGCCCGCCGTGAGAATGCGCGTGCTTGTGGTCATGGTCATGATCGTGGTCATGGCCGTGATCATGATCGTGGTGATGATGATCGTGATCGTGGCCGTCGCCTTCGAGGAATTCCGGCTCGATGTCGAGGATGCGGTCGAGATCGAAGGCGTTGCGGCTCCAGCACTTCGCTCAGCGCGATCTTGGCGCGCTCGGTCTTGTGCACCTGGGCGTAAGGATTGATGCCGCGGATGCGCGCCTCGACCTCGCTCAGCTCGTCGGGCGTCACCAGATCGGTCTTGTTGATCAGGATCACGTCGGCGAACGCGATCTGGTTCTTCGCCTCGGGCGCGTCCTTGAGCCGGTCGTTGAGCCATTTGGCGTCGGCGACCGTCACCACGGCGTCGAGCTTGGTGCGCGGCCCGACATTCTCGTCGATGAAGAAGGTCTGCGCCACCGGCGCCGGGTCGGCGAGGCCGGTGGTCTCGACGATGATGGCGTCGAACTTGCCCTTGCGCTTCATCAGCCCGTCGAGGATGCGCACCAGGTCGCCGCGCACGGTGCAGCAGATGCAGCCGTTGTTCATCTCGAACACTTCCTCGTCGGCGCCGACCACGAGGTCGTTGTCGATGCCGATCTCGCCGAATTCGTTGACGATGACGGCGTATTTCTTGCCGTGCGGCTCGGACAGGATGCGGTTGAGCAACGTGGTCTTGCCGGCGCCGAGATAGCCGGTCAGCACGGTGACGGGGATCTTGTCGGTCATTAAGCCCTCCGTTGGCCTGTTCTATATAGGTATCCGCGGCCGCTTGCATCACCGCGAAAACCCGAAACCCCGCGACGATTGACCCTGGCGCCGGCGCCTTGATCCGGGCCTGCCATGGGCTATCGTTTTCGCAATCGAGACCAGGGAGGACACGATGCGGCAGGGTGCGATCATCGCCGCCATGGCTGCTGGCAGCCTGGCGAGCGCCGACCGGCGCGGCGGCGCAAAACTACCCGGAGCGCGTGGTCCAGATCATCGTGCCGGCGACGCCCGGATCGAGCGCCGACATTCTGGGCCGCGTGCTGGCCGACGGCCTGTCGGCGCAACTCGGCAAGCCGGTCATCGTCGTCAACAAGCCCGGCGCCAACGGCGTGCTCGGCACCGCCGACGTCGCCCGCGCCAAGGCCGACGGCTACATGCTGATGCACGGCGCGACCTATTCGGTCACCGTGCAGCCGCTCACCGACAAGGACGCCGGCTATACGCTGAAATCGTTCACGCCGATCTGCCAGACCTTCAAGAACGACCAGGTCATCGTGGTGCCGCCGAATTCGCCGCTGAAGACCGCGAAGGATCTGATCGAGGCGGCGAAGCAGAAGCCGGGCGCGCTCAATGTCGGCATTCCCGGCATCGCCACCATCCCGCACCTCGCCATGATCCAACTGGCGCAACTGGCCAAGGTCGAGTTCAACGACGTGCCGTTCAAGGGGCCGGCCGAGGAAATCCAGAACACCCGCTCCGGGCAACTCGATTTCTCCGCGGTGCCGCTCACCGCCGCCGCCGGCAGCGGGCTGCACGATGCCCGGACTGTTCGCGGCGACGCGCAATCCGTCGCTGCCCGACGTGCCGACCTTCAAGGAGCAGGGCTATGACGTCGCGCCGCTGAGTTTTGGCGGGCTGTTCGGTCCGGCCGGGATGCCGGCGGACGTCACGCAGAAGCTCGAAACCGCCTGCATCGCCATCATGAAGAGCGACGCCGCCCAGCGCGTGGTCAAGAACACGTTCCAGCCGGCGGATTATTTCGCCGACGCCGCGGGCTTTGCCCGCAATCTCGCGACCGACGTCGCCGAGAAAACGCCGCTGGTGGCGCTGCTCAAGCCGCAGTGAGGGGCCGTCATTCCGGGGCGCGCCAAAGGCGCGAACCCGAAATCCATAATCACAGACGTTCGGTGCCGTTTCTGAAGCGACAGTGGTTATGGTTGCGGCTTCGCCGCCTTCAGGGGCTTGCAGCGGCGTGACGCCTTTACTGACCACGACAATGGTTGCCTTGGTGCTGGAGGCTTCGACCAGCCGCGTCATCCAGCCTTCGAGGCCGAGCCCGTTGACGAACACGACGCGGGCGCTCGGCCAGTCGTCTTGGCGTCGCCGGGCGTCGGTGCATAGACGTGAGCGTCGCCGTTCGGCCCCACCAGGTGGTGACGTCGACGCGGTCGCCGCCGACATTCTTCACCAGATCGCCAAGGATCGAGATGGTCGCGACCGCCTCGATCTTCGGCTTCCCCTGCGCCGGCGCCGGCGCAGTCATCAGCGCGACGGCAAGTCCGGACCAGCAGCACAAGGCGCCGATTGTCGGCGATGTTTGCTCGCTTGTCATGCTCTTCACGCCTCAAGGTGGCGCCGCGGCAGTGCGACCAGACCAAGCCGCCGACCGGTCCGACCACGACCGACAACACATAAAGCGCGCCCGCGACCAGGATGATGGCGGGGCCCGCGGGCAGGTCGGCGTGGTAGGACAGCACAAGCCCGGCATAGCCTGAGATCGCGGCGCTGCCGATCGGCGACAGCGATCATGCCGGTGACGTCGCGCGCCCAGAAGCGCGCAATGAACGCCGGCAGCATCATGATGCCGACGGCGAGCAGCGTGCCGAGCGCCTGAAAGCCGCCGACCAGGTTGAGCACGGTGAGCGCCAGAAAGGCGACATGGGCTGGCGCCGCCGGAGCGGCTGACCGAGCGCAAAAATCCGGGATCGACGCATTCGAGCACCAGCGGCCGCCAGATCAGCGCCAGCGCGAGGAGCGACACCGAGGCGATGCCGGCGATCAGCAGCAGCGCGGTGTTTTGCATCGTCAGCACCGAGCCGAACAGAAAATGCATCAGATCTTCGTTGCTGCCTTTGAGCGAAACGATGGTGACGCCGAGCGCCAGCGAGATCAGAAAGAACGCGGCGAGCGAGGCGTCCTCCTTCAGCGTCGTCGCCCGCGCGATCAGGCCGGCGCCGATGGTGATGAGAAATCCCGCGATCAGGCCGCCGCCCGCCATGGCCAAGACGCTCATGCCGGCGAGCAGGAAGCCGATCGCCGACGCCCGGCAAGATCGCGTGCGACAGCGCGTCGCCGATCAGGCTCATGCGGCGCAGCATCAAAAACACGCCGATCGGCGCCGCGCTGAACGACAGCGCAAAGGTCGCCGACCAGCGCCCGGCGCATGAAGTCGTGCTCGGCAAACGGCGCGATCAGGGTGTCGTAGAGCATGGCGAGGGCAATAATTCACGCGGCCTCGCTGGCGCAGGCCTCGGCGGTCTCGTCGAACGCCTCGCACATGCGGCGCGCCTCGATCGAGATTCTCGGCCGTCAGCACCTCGCGCGTTGCGCCCCAGGCCACCGGCTCGCGCGCGAGCAGCAGCGCTTGCGGAAAGTACGCGCGCACCAGCTCGATGTCGTGGATGGCGGCCAGCACGGTGCGCCGCTCCCAATGCCACTGCCGCACCAGATGCATCAGGTCGGCCACCGTCTTGCCGTCGATGGCGCTGAACGGCTCGTCGAGCACGATCACGCGCGCGTCCTGGACCAGCAGACGGGCGAACAGCATGCGCTGCATCTGCCCGCCCGACAGCGTGCCGATGCTGCGCTGCTCGAAGCCGGTCAGCCCGACCGCGGCGAGGCCGGCCTCGATCGCCGCGTGATCTTTGCGGTCGATGCCGCCGAAGGCGCCTTTGCGGCGCCACAGCCCCATCGCCACCATGTCGTAGACGTTGATCGGAAACGAGCGGTCGATCTCGGCCGCTTGCGGCAGGTAGGCGATGTCGCGCGCGGCAAAACCGCCGCGCTCGATGCTGCCGGCGAGCGGCTTGAGCATGCCGACGACGGCCTTGAACAGCGTCGACTTGCCGGCGCCGTTCGGGCCGACGACGGCGGTCAGCGAGCCTTGCTCCACCGACGCCGTCGAGATGATGCACGGCCGGGTGCCGGTCATAGCCGAGCGTGAGATCGTGGAACTTGAGCGCGGTCACCGCGGTCGAAGTCATCGCGTGGCCCACAGCACCGCGACCCAGATCAGCGCGATCAAGGCGCCGGCGAGCGCCAGGCGCTTGGGCGCGGAAAGCCGCAGCAGCGATGGCGAAAGGGCCGGCGAGGGATGGGCGGCGCCGGCATGGTGGTGGTGGGTCATAATGTAACAATATAACATTGCATTTCACCGTGGCCAGCCCCAAGCTTTCGCCGCCAACGTGGCCAGGAAGGGTCGCGGAATTGCTGCACTTTGCCGCCAGTAACCACCGTCGCGGCAAATAGCGCGTGGCATTGGCCGCGTGCCGCTTTCGCGCTAGGAATGGGCAACATTATTGGCGGCCAACGGCCGTATCTGGGAGGAACTCGATGAAACGCTTTGCTTTTGCGCTCGCGGCCACGTTTGTTCTGGCGCTCGCGGGCCCCGCGCTCGCCGATCCGATCATCATCAAATTCAGCCACGTGGTGTCGCCGGACGCGCCCAAGGGCAAGGCGGCCTTGCTGTTCAAGCAGCTCGCCGAGAAATACACCGACGGCAAGGTGACCGTCGAAGTCTATCCGAACTCCTCGCTCTACAAGGACAAGGAAGAGCTCGAAGCCCTGCAGCTCGGCTCGGTGCAGCTCTTGGCGCCGTCGATCTCCAAATTCGGACCGCTCGGCGTCAAGGAATTCGACGTCTTCGATCTGCCGTTCCTGATGACCGACGACACCCACGCCCGCCAGATGATGGCAAGCCCGATGATGGGCGAGTTCAACAAGAAGCTCGAAGACAAGGGCGTCGAGCCGCTGGCCTATTGGGACAACGGCGCCCACGTCTATACCGCCAACGTGCCGCTGATCATGCCCGACGATTTCAAGGGCTTGAAAATGCGCATCCAGGGCTCGAAGGTGCTCGACGCCGTGGCGCGCGAGCTCGGCGCCATTCCGCAGATCATCGCCTTCGGCGAGCTTTATCAGTCGCTGCAGACCGGCGTCGCCGACGGCGAAGACAACGTGCCGTCCAATATCTCGACGCAAAAGCTCTACGACGTGCAGAAATATCTCACCGTGTCGCATCACGGCCGGCTGACCTATTCGCTGATCACCAACAAGAAGTTCTGGGATGGGCTGCCGGCGGACGTGCGTGCCGGCCTCGATCGCGCGGTGAAGGAGACGACGCAGTTCTTCGACGACACCGCCGCGAAGGACAACGTCACCGCGATGGACGTGATCAAGGCCACCGGCAAGATGCAGATCCATGAGCAGACCGACGCCGAAAAGGCCGCCTGGATCGCCAAGCTGATGCCGGTGCACAAGGAAATGCAGAGCCGCTTCGGCAAGGACTTCATCGACAAGATCTACAAAGCGTCGGGCTTCGTCCCGCCCCAGTCCTAAAGCCGCTTGATCCCTTCCCTTGACCGGGAAGGGATTTTAGCTCTTAGGGGACACTTGGGGGACATCTGGTGCTCGACCGTATCCTCAATCGGCTCGAAGAGGTGATCATCGTCTCGCTGATCGCCATGGCGACGACGCTCACCTTCGTCGCCGTCGTGCACCGCTACGGCGCCAGCAATTCCGCGAATCTGGCCCGCTGGGCCGGCGCTGCATAATCTGCCTGTTTCTCAAATACTCGGCGAACTGGGTCTATACCGGGCTCGCCGCCGATCCATCTGTCCTGGGCCAACGAGCTGTCCACCTACATGTTCGTGTGGATGGCGAAATTCGGCGCCGCGCTTGGCGTGCGCACCGGCATCCATGTCGGCGTCGATGTCTTCGTCAAGCGACTGTCGCCGGCCGCGCGCAAGCCGGTGATCGTGTTCGCGCTGTTGTGCGGCGCGCTGTTCACCGGCGTCATCGGCACGCTCGGCGCCGTCTATGTCTACGAGCTCGATCCGGATCAGATCTCGCCGGAGCTCGAATGGCCGAGCTGGATCGATCTATCTGTGCATTCCGCTCGGCTCCTATCTGATGTGCTTCCGCTTCCTGCAGGTGATGTGGCGCTATCCTGCGCACCGGTTATGTGCCGCATCAGGGCCACGGCATCGACTACGAGGAGCCGCACGACACGGCGCCGCTCGGCGAGACCGTCCCGGCTCGGCGAGGCGGCGCGATGACGACGCTGTCGCTCCATCGCCAAGCCGGCGCCGCGCCGTCCGCTCGTCGTTCGGCGACGCTATCACGGCGGCGCTGATCATCATCATCCCGATCGCGCTGGCGCTGATCTGCTTCGCGGCGCGGCTGCACATCATCGAGCTGTCGCACACGGTGCGCGCCGAGCTGTTGTTCGCGCTGCTGCTGGCGCTGATGGCGTCGCGGCATGCCGATCTCGATCGCGCTCGGGCTGTCGGTGCTGACCTATCTGTTCATTCTGTCCGACGTCGATCCGAAGATGGTGGGGCTGAAGCTCTTCACCAGCATCGACCGCTTCGAGATCATGGCGATCCCGTTCTTCATCCTGGCCGGCAATTTCCTCACCGCCGGCGGCGTGGCGCGGCGCATGATCGATTTCGCCACCTCGATGATCGGCCATTGGTACGGCGGCCTGGGGCTCGCCGGCGTCGTCGCCTGCGCCCTGTTCGCGGCGATTTCCGGCTCCTCGGTCGCGACCGTGGTCGGCATCGGCTCGATCATCCTGCCGGCCTTGATGGAGCAGGGCTATCCGCCGCGCTTTTCCGCCGGCGTGATCGCCACCTCGGGCGCGCTCGGCATCCTGTTTCCGCCGTCGATCAACCTCGTCATCTATGCGGTCGCGACCAGCGGCATGCAGCCGCACGGGCCGACCGGCGCGGTGGTCGATTCCGCCTCGATCGGGCAGTTGTTCATCGCCGCGCTGATGCCCGGGCTGATCCTCGCCTTCATGCTGGGCGCGACCACCTTGTATCGCGCCTGGCGCTACGACTATCCGCGCATGCCGCGCTCGAGCTGGCGCGAATGCTGGCACGCATTTCGCGAAAGCGTCTGGGGCCTGGTGCTGATCGTCCTCGTGCTCGGCGGCATCTATTCCGGCCTGTTCACGCCGACCGAAGCCGCCGCCTGCGCCGCGGTCTATTCCTTCGTCATCGCGGTGTTCGTCTACAAGGGCCTGAAGTTCTCCGAAGTGCCGGCGGTGCTGCTCAAGGCCGCCGCCATGAGCGCGATGATCCTCTACATCATCACCAATGCGGCGGTGTTCTCCTGGCTGCTGACCTCGGAGCAGATCCCGCAGTCGATGGCCGAATGGATGACCGCGCAGGGCTTCGGCATCGTCGCCTTCCTCCTCGTCACCAACATCGTGCTGCTGGCCGCCGGCAATTTCATGGATCCCGCCGCCATCACGCTGATCATGGCGCCGATCCTGTTCCCGATGGCGGCGAGCGCTCGGCGTCCATCCGGTGCACCTCGGCATCCTGATGGCGGTCAACATGGAGGTCGGCCTGTGCCACCCGCCGGTCGGGCTCAATCTCTATGTCGCCTCCGGCATCACCAAGATGGGCATCACCGAGCTGACGATCGCGGTGCTGCCGTGGCTCCTCACCATGCTGATCTTCCTGGCGATGGTGACCTACATCCCGGCCATCTCGCTGTGGCTGCCGCATGCGTTGGGGATGCTGTGAGGCCGTCATTGCGAGGAGCGCAGCGACGAAGCAATCCAGCTCGGCGTCGCAGTGCTGGATCGCTTCGCTTCGCTCGCAATGACGAGAGATTACGGCTGCTTGGAATCCATCAGCACGAAGATGATGCGGCAGGGCTCGGTGCCGTGATTGAGCCAGGCATGGTTGGTGGCCTGCTGGACCACGACGTCGCCGGCTTTGACGTGGACGGTCTTGTCGTCGAGCATCATGTCGATCTCGCCCGACATGATGATGGCGTAGTCGACGGTGCGGGTGCGGTGCATCAGCGGATGGCTCACCGGCACGCCGCGGGCCGGCGCGTGATCGCCGACGATCTTCATCATCAGATCGGGCGCCATTTTCGCCTCGTCGCCGGGCTTGAGCGGCGGAATCTCGACGACGCGGATCACGGTGCCGTTGTCGGGCGGATTGAGCCCGGTCGGCTTGGCGACGTCTTCGTTGAAGGAAAATCCCGCCGGTGACGACGTCGTCAGCCACAGATTGGCTCCTCCATTGCCGGACGGGCCGACCTTGAGCGGCACCTGGCTGTCGGCCAGCGTGGTGGATTTGTTGTTGGCGTCGAGCGTGGTGACGACGCGATGAATCTCGCTGGCCTGGCTCGCCGTCGCGACCGATGCCAGAACGGCGATCAAGCTCAATGTCCTGCAAAGCATGGCTCCCCTCTCTTTTTTCGTTGCTGCGCGATCGCCTGCATGGGCGACCGTCGCGGCGGGGAGCGTGGCAATTTTCCCGTGTGCCGACAAGGCGCGCCCGGCGGCGTGCGGGCGGCGCGGATGATGGTTGCCGGCCGGCGCCGCGGCACCATATTCGCCGCATACCACGGGATATGGACGTGGTATTGTGCCGGCACTTGGCAGGCACGACCCTGGCCAAAATTGCGACCGCGGCACGATTGTCCAATCAATGACCCCGAACGGGGCTGATCTGGGGATTCCCAGAACGATGGACGAAGCGACCAGCAATCTGCCGGCCCCGGACGAGGTCCGGGCCCAGCTTGAACGCATGATGGCGAGCGACGATTTCAATCGCTCGCCGCAGCTTGGCGCGTTTCTGCGCTTCGTCGTCGAGTTGGTGCTGCAGGGCAAGAGCGACCGCATCAAGGCCTATACGATCGGCGTCGACGTGCTGCGCCGCGACGCAAAATTCGATCCGCAGCTCGATCCGATCGTGCGCGTCGAGGCGACACGGCTGCGCCGCACCATCGACCGCTATTACGCGGGGCTCGGCGCCGACGATGCGATCCGCATCGACCTGCCGCGCGGCAGCTATATCCCGACCTTCACCCGGCGCCCCGCTTTGCCCGGCGTGACGGCGCATTCGTCGACGCTCGATCGGTTCTGGTCGATCCGCTTGCTGCTGGTGGCGATCGTGGCGCTGATCGTGATTGCCGCCGTCGTCGCGTTGTCGCAACGGCGCGTGCCGGCGCCGGGCGTCGCGACGGCACCATCGGGCGCGGCGCAGCCCACGGCCGCGGCGCTGCCGCCCGGCAACGGGCTGCCGGTCCTGATGATGCCGCCGTTCGAGGTCTCTGGCACGCCGGGGCCGCGCAGCATTGCCGCCCGCTCGCTGCAGGAAACGCTGAGCAATGCCTTCACCCACTTCGATCTGGTCAACGTCCAGCTGGAATCCGCCGACCACCAGGCCGCGGCCGGCAACGAGACGCCGCCGGCGCACGATGCGAACGCCGACTATCGATTTTCCGGCTTCGATCGAATATGCCGACGACGGCGCGGCGCGTCTATTGTTCAGGCTGATCGACCTCTCGGACGGCAGCATCGTGTGGTCGCGCGTGTTCGATCGCGTGCTCGGCGGTGACGACAAGGCCGCCGCCGAAGAGCAGATCGTGCGCGAGCTTGCCGGCATATTGCTGCAGCCGTTCGGCGTGATCTATGCCTATCAGCGCGCCAAGGTTCTCAATGGCACGTTGACCGATCCGCGCTACCGCTGCCTGGTCGACGTCATCGATTCGTTCAGGTCGTTCGACCCGGCCCAGCAGGAGCGCGGGCGCGATTGCCTCGAACAGCTGACCGCGCGCGATCCCGGCTTCGCGCTCGGCTTCAGCTATCTCGCGGCGGTCGATTTGCGGGAATATCTCTACGATTTCGGCCAGCGCCCCGGCGACGCGCCGCCGCTCGAGCGCGGGCTCACCGCGGCGCGGCGCGGCGTCGAATTGAATCCGGAATCCTCGCGCGCCTACGAGATGGTGTTCGTCATTCAATTCGCCCGCCGCGAGCTCAACGCGGCCTTCGATGCCGCCGCCAAGGCGATCGCGCTCAACCGATACGACATGCGCCTGTTGGGCGCCTACGGCGCACGCCTGATCGCAAACGGCGATATCGACAAGGGCTTGGCCACGTTGCGCCAGGCCGGCAACGACGGCACGGTGCGGCCGCCGTTCGAGGAGTTTTTTCTCTTTCTCGGCGAATATATGCGCGGCGACGTCTCCAGCGCGACCTTCCACGCCGACCAGATCACCAACGATTCCTTCCAGCTCGGCCTGATCGCACGCGCGCTCGCCGCCGTGGCCAAGGGAGACAGTGAAGCCGCCACGCGGGCGCTCTCCCGGCTGGTGGCGCTCAACCCGGCGTGGCGCGACGACACCCGCGGCACGCTGGCGAAGTTCTTCTATGCGCCGGCGATCGTCGACCGGCTGTCGAGCGATCTCGCGGCGGCGGGTCTTTCCGGGCGGTCGTGAACGCCGCGCGGCGCGTCGGCGTCAAAGCCGATCCCTGTCTAATTATTTGATTTTAAATATCTTTTTGTCAAACCGCGGTCCGTTTAACAGCAAGTTGCTTCCGCGCCGGGGACCGCACCCGTATGGGCGCTGGCTGTCGCCGGAACATCGATGCCGGTTTCGGCTTAATTCACAGCGCCAAATTGGCTTTACCGGAATTGGACGAGGTTTTATGCCCCTTGCCCTCGCTGAATATCTTCGTCACCTGGCGACGCGGTGCAGCCGCATGTCGCGCGACTGCAACGACCCGGTGACCAGCAAGGAACTGGTGATCATCAGCGTCGAACTGGTCGAGAAGGCGCAAGCCTTTGAGGCCGAGTACGCCATACCGCACGCGGAGGATCCGCGCGCGGCGGAGATCACCACGCGCGAAGACGACGACGAGACGTAAGTCCCTAAAGACGCCTTACGACGCCTGACGCAGCTTCGACGGCGCGCGCCCGCCGCGCAGCCCGTCGAGGATGGCGTTGGCGCGCGCCATGGAGAATTCGCGCGTCTTTGGCGTCGAACGCCTGCGGCGCGCCGCGCATCATGTAGCCGTGCAGCACGCCCGGGAAAATGTGCACCTCGACGTTCTTCATGCGCGACGGGATGGCGCGATAGGCGTCGAGCACCTCGGCCGGCGCCGCGGTGGTCGCGGTCGCCCCAGATGATGCAGACCGGCGCGGTCACGCCGTCGAGCTCGCCGACGTAGTCGAGCATCTGGCTGCCGTGGCAGGAAATGCCGGCGGCGTAGCCGAGCCGCTTCGGCCCGAGGATCGCGTAGGGGCCGCCGTAGCAGAAACCCATCACCGCGGCCTGGCCGTTGAACTGCGGCAGCGTGCGCAGATAGGCGAGCGTGTCGACGAGATCGCGCTCGCCGGTCTTGATCTTCTCGAGCCGCGGCTGCGAGCGCTGCTGGGCGCGGGCGTCGTCGTGCGGACAGCGGCCCCGGCAGCGTGCGCCAGAACAGATCGGGCGCCGCGGCGATGACGCCGTTGGCGGCAAATTCGTCGGCGATCGCGCGGATGTCCGCATCGACGCCGTGGACCGCGGACGTCAGCACGATGGCCGGCATCCGTGTTGCGCGTCGGCTTTCGGCGCGACCAGATAGCAATCGAATTCGCCGCCTTCGCTCGAGCGGATTTTGACGGTTTGTCCTGACATAACTTCCTCCCAACTTTCGCGCCTGTCGAAGCCGGCATTCGCCGATGACGATGGCACAGCGTGACAATTTTCCATTGTGCCGGCAAGGCCACATCCTATCTTGCAAGGACGGCCCGCGTGGAGCTACGGCGATGACGGCGAACGCATTCTCGAGGCGCCTCGGTATCGAGCATCCGATCCTGCTCGCGCCCATGGCCGGAAGCGGCGGTACGCCGGAGCTGGCCGCCGCGGTATCGAATGCCGGCGGTTTGGGCGCGTGGGGCGGCGCCTATGCCAAGCCTGATGAAATTGCCGCCACGATCCGCCGCATCCGGCAGCTCACGTCGCGGCCGTTCAACATCAATCTGTTTGCCGGCGGCTATGACAGCGACCGCAAGGTCGATCCGCAGCCGATGCTCGAGATCATGCGGCAGGCGCATGCCCGGCTGGGATTGCCGCCGCCGGTGTTGCCGCCGGTGCCGGCCAATCCATTCGATGAGCAGCTCGCCGCCGTGCTGGAGGAACGTCCGCCGGTCTTCAGCTTCACATTCGGCATGCCGTCATCCGAACAGATCGCGGCGCTCAAGAAGCGCGGCATCGCCGTCAGCGGCACGGCGACCACCGTGGAAGAGGCGCACCGCTTGGCGCAAGCCGGCGTCGATGCGATCGTCGCGCAAGGCGCGGAGGCGGGCGCCCATCGCGGCAGTTTCGCCGCGCCGTTCGAGGATTCGATGATCCCGGTCGCCACGCTGGTGCGCGACATTTGCGCGAGCGTCGCGCTGCCGGTCATTGCGTCCGGCGGCCTCATGGACGGGCGCGACATCGCCGCCGCCATGAAGCTCGGCGCCGCCGCCGTGCAACTCGGCACCGCCTTTTTGCCTTGCCCGGAATCGGGCGCGCCAGCCGTCTACAAGCGCGCGCTGCTCGAAGCCAAGAATGACACGACCGTCATCACCCGCGCATTCTCCGGCCGGCCGGCGCGCGGCATCGCCAATACGTTCATCGCCATGGTGGCCGGCAGCGAGCACGCCATCCTGCCGTTCCGGCAGCAGAACGATTTGACGCGCCCGATGCGCAATGCCGCCGGACTCAAAGGCGTGCCGGACTTCATCTCGCTTGTGGGCCGGGCAGGGGGTTGCGCGGTCGCGCGCCATGCCCGCGGGCGAACTGGTGAAATTGCTGGTCGAAGAAATGTTAGTTGGAGCATGATCTTTTCCGAAAACCGGTATCCACTTTTCGGGATCATGCTCTAGTCGTGGAAGTCGCTCGGCCGTAGCTCGATCGGCGTGCCGTGCGGCGTGCGCTCGCAGGCATGCTCCCAGGCGTGGCGCGTGCGTTGCAGTTGCCGCGCGTCGGTGACGCCTTTTTCGGCGACGATACGCTCCAGCGTGGCGAGCCAATGGTGATAATAGGTCTCGCCGGTGTCGGGATCGCCGGCGGCTTGCGCCTTCTTGATCTCGTCGCCGAGCGTCGCCGCCCATTCCTTCCAGGTGAACAGGCCGCGCTCGTTGAGCGACAGCGCCAGCGCGAACGCTTCCGCCTCCCACGGCTCGCGGAACACCGGCCCGTCGTCGTTGCGCGGGATGCTGGCGACCGACTGCGTCGCGCGCTGCGTGGCGGCGTCGGCGGTCATGCCGGTTCCAGATACGGCTCGAACGCGTCGATCGAGACCTTGAGCGTCGGGATCGGAATTCTCGCCCCACAATTCGCGGCCGTCGAACAGCACGGTGTAGAGCCACTGCGGATCGTCGCCCTTGCCGAGCGCGGCGGTGTCGGGAAAGACGTGGCAGCCGCGGATCGCCTCGACGACGCCGACTTTGTCGCGCGCGTAGCGCGGCAGGCGCGTATGCGTCTGCGGATGGATATTCTTGGTGCGCACGCGGTCGCCGGCCTTGAAGCGGGCCGGGGCTTTGCGCCGGGCGGCTGAACGAGCCGCGCGACAAGGTGTTCGGCACGTCGGCGGCGGTGAGCTTGCGCTTGAGCGTCTTGCCGGGACGCAGCGCGTGGCCGGCCTTGATCTCATCGGCGCCGGCGAGGCCGAGCTCGACCACGCAGGTTTTCCAGCCGCACCGCCCATTTCCTGTAATAGGAGCTGGTCAGATAAACGTCCGGCGGCAGCTTCTCGATGCCGTAGCGGGTCTGGTCGATGGTCCAGATGCCGGTGTAGCCCATGGCGCGGTTGAGCGCGAGCGTGCGGCCTTCCCACGGCGCGTGAAACACCGGCTCGTTCGGCTCCGGCTCGACTTTGCCGAAGCCGTGCATGCCGCCCATGTCGTGGATGCCGTCCATTATGCAACCTCTTTCGGGTTTTTCGGCAGGCCGGTGCCGATCATGCAATCGCGCGTCACCAGCGCGGCGAGTTTCTCCTCGCTCCAGCCTTCGGTGCCGGGCGGGCCGCATCGGCAGCACGATGAAGCGCGTCTCGGCGGTCGAATCCCAGACGCGGATGTCGGTGCCGGCCGGCAGCGTCACGCCGAAATCGGCGAGCACGCCGCGCGGATCGTTGACCGCGCGCGAGCGATACGGCGCCGATTTGTACCAGACCGGCGGCAGGCCGAGCACTTCCCACGGATAGCAGGAGCACAAGGTGCAGACGATCATGTTGTGCTGCTTCGGCGTGTTCTCGACCGCGATGAGATGGTCGCCGACCCGGTTCATCAGGCCGAGCGAAGCCACCGCCTTGCTGCGCGTCTTCGAGCAGCGCGCGCTTGAACGCCGGATCGCTCCAGGCCTTGGCGACGACCCTGGCGCCGTTATGCGGGCCGACCTTGGTCTCGTAGGCCTCGATGATGACGTCGAGCGCGGCCGGGTCGATATAGCCCTTCTCGGTCAGCACGGTCTCGAGCGCGCGCACGCGCAAGCTGCATCTCGGACAGCTCCGAGCCGTGCTCGTGGATGGTCGTCATGATCGTGGTCATGATCTTGCGCCATGGCGTGCTTTCCTTCGCCTGCGCTTTGCGGCGCCGCATTATAGTACTGCGGGGGAGCCATGAGAAATACGGCCGAACGCATTGCCGGCAGCATCGACCGCGTCATTGCGGCCATCGGCCGCGCCGCGACCTGGTGCTGCCTCTACATCGTGCTGGCCGAGTTCGCCGTGGTGGTGATGCGCTATGCGCTCGGCATGGGCTCGATCCGGCTGCAGGAATCGGTGCTCTATGCCCACGCCGCGCTGTTCATGCTGGCCGCCGCCTGGACGCTGCAGGTCGGCGGCCACGTGCGCGTCGACGTCTTCTACGCGCAGGCGAGCCCGCGCCGGCGGGCCGCTCATCGACCTCATCGGCGCGCGTCATCTTTCTGTTTCCGTTCGCGATCGCGGTTGCGGCGCTGTCGCTGCCCTACGTCGGCGCGGTCCTGGGCGATCCTGGAAGGCTCGCGCGAGACCAGCGGCCTGCCGTTCGTCTATCTGCTCAAGACGCTCATTCCGCTGTTCGCGCTTCTGATCGGCCTGCAAGGCATCGCGCAGGCGATCCGCGCCGCGCTGGTGCTGGCCGGGCCGCGCGCACGACGATGAGCGAATTTCTCGCCGTCGCGATGGTGGTGGCGGTCTGCGCGCTGCTGCTGGTCGGCTATCCGGTGGCGCTGACGCTCGCCGGCGTGTCGCTCGGCTTCGCCATTCTGGGCGCGGCGTCGGGCGTGATGAACCTCGCGCTGCTCGGCGCGCTGCCGGCAGCGCATTTTCGGCGTCATGAGCAACGACGTGCTGCTCGCCATCCCGCTGTTCATCTTCATGGGCGTGATGCTGGAGCGCTCGCGCATCGCCGAGGATTTGCTGGAAACCATGGGCCGGCTGTTCGGCGCGCTGCCGGGCGGCCTGGGCTTCTCGGTGATCGTCGTCGGCGTGCTGCTCGCCGCCGCCAAGGGCGTCGTCGGCGCCACCACGGTGACCATGGGACTGATCGTGCTGCCGACCATGCTGCGGCACGGCTACGACAAGGCGCTTGCCGCCGGCACGGTGGCGGCGACCGCGACGCTTGGCGCAGATTTTTCCGCCGGCGACCGTGCTGGTGCTGCTCGGCGATCAGCTCAGCAATTCCTATCAGGCCGCGCAATTGGCGCAGGGCAATTTCGCGCCGCAGACGGTGTCGGTCGCCGACCTGTTCGCCGGCGCCATCATTCCCGGCCTCGTCGCTGGTGCTGCTGTATCTGCTCTATCTGATCGGCGTCGCGATCTTCTTTCCGCAAAAATCGCCGGCGATTGCGCCCGACCCCGACGCGCCGCGCGGCTTTGCGCTGGCGCGCCGGCTGATCGCGGTTCTGATCGCGCCGATCGCGCTGATCCTCGCCGTGCTCGGCTCCATCCTCGGCGGCGTCGCGACGCCGACCGAAGCGGCGTCGGTCGGCGCCGTCGGCGCCATCCTGCTGGCCGCGCTGCGGTCAGGCGCCACGCGGCCTGCTCATGCCGGTGATGGTGCGCACCACCCAAATCACCAGCATGATCTTTGTGATCCTGATCGGCGCGACGTTGTTCAGCCTGGTGTTCCGCGGCCTCGGCGGCGACACCATGGTGGAGCGCGCGCTCACCAACCTGCCGGGCGGCGTCGCCGGCGCGACGCTCGCGGTGATGGCGGCGCTGTTCCTGCTCGGCTTCGTCATGGACGCCTTCGAGATCATCTTCGTCGTGGTGCCGATCGTGGCGCCGGTGCTGCTGAAAATGCCGGGCGTCGATCCGGTCTGGCTCGGCATCATGATGGCGGTGAACCTGCAGACCTCCTACATGCACCCGCCGCTCGGCCCGACCTTGTTCTACCTGCGCGGCGTCGCGCCGCCGGAGGTCACGACCCGGCACATCTATCTCGGCATCATTCCCTATGTGCTGATCCAGCTGGCGATGCTGGTGGCGCTGTGGTTTTTGCCGGCGCTGGCGACGTGGCTGCCGCACAAGCTCTATGGGTCGTGATCTTACAGATCGTCGAGCCCGTATTCCTTCCAGCGCGCATCGACCCGCGCCTCGTCGTCGGCGTGCGGCTTGACCGTCGGCGGAAAGCGCTCGTTGTTCCAGCGCGCCTGGCGCGGGTGTTTCCACGAGCGCGTGGCGTCGATCAGCATGCGGTTCCACAGTCCGGTGCCGAGCTGTTCACGTCGCGATCTTCCAGCGGCGTCGACTGGATCGATCGGCGAGCCGAAAATTCCGGGAAGATCACGACGCCGCCTTCGCCGGCGTTGACGCGATGCGCGTAGGCCCATTCGACCTGCTCGTCGGCGGCCGGATCGATGTCCTCTTCGACCACGATGACGTGCTTGTAGCGATATTGCGCGGCGGCTGTTGCCCCACAGCGCCGCCGCGATCTGCTTGGGCTGGCCCTGGTAGTGCTTCTTGATCTGGACGCGGATATTGACGCCGTTGGTGATCGGCGGCGCGTAGACGTCGAGGATGCCGGGAATGCCGGCGCCGTTCAGAATGTTCCAGGCGATGGCGGCGCGCTGCACCGAGGACATCACGCTGTTCTCGCTGTAGGAGCCGGGCAGCGTGCCTTCCAGCGAGCCGCAGAAGATCGGGTCGCGCCGATGCGTGATGCAGGTGACCTTCATGGTCGGCCGCGGCGTCGGCAGGTCGGAGACGTAGCCGGTGATATTCGCCGAACGGCCCTTCCATCTCGTAGGTCGACGGGTCGTCGCTGATGGTGCCCTCGATGACGATCTCGGCGCTCGGCCGGCACTTCGAGATCGACGGTCTCGCAGCGCACCAGCTTGCGCCGGCTCGCCGCGATAGCCGCCCATCACGTCGCACTCGCAGACGCCCGACGGCGAGCGGCGAGCCGGACGAGGAACGACATGATCGGGTCCCAGCCGATCACGCAGGCGACCGGCATCGGCTCGCCGCGCGCCGCCCATTTGACGAAATGCGCGCCCCAGTGCTGGCCGCCCTTGATCAGGAGGAACGGCGCGGTGTCCTTCTGGCCGATCATGCCGCGATACATGCCGACGTTCATCACGCCGCGTGTCGGGATCCCTGGTGACGATCGCAGGAGAAGGTGTGGATGTAGCGGCCGCCTTCGAGGTAGTGCCATTTCGGCACCGGAAACTCGGTCTGGTCGATATCCTCGCCGCGGACGATGACCTCTTTCACCGGCCCGGTGTCGACGATCACCGGCGCAATCGTCTCGCGGTTTTTCTTCATCACGTACTGGACGAGGTCGCGATTGGTGGCGTCGTGCGGAAAGCCGAGCGCCAGCGCCAGCCGCGATCGCGCGCCGAGCCCGCTGGCGAACAGCTTGGTGCAGCGGCCGTTGTCGTAGCCCTTGATGTTCTCGAACAGCAGCGCCGGGCCTTTCTTCTCGAGCACGCGGCGCGTCACCGCCCCGATCTCGCGGTCCCAATCCACTTCGGCCTTGATGCGCCGCAGCTCGCCATGCTGTTCGAGCTGCGCCATCCATTGCCGCATATCCAAAAAGCCCATCCTGCACTCACTTTCGCAATCGCCGCCGCGGGACACCGGCGCGCTTGATAACCGCATTAATTCCCGCAATTCTCAAACCTGGCAATGGGCCAGTCACCAGCCGGACGCCGGGAGCGACCATGAGCGAAATCTTCGATCTGCACGGCAAGGTCGCATTGGTGACCGGCGCCTCGAGCGGGCTGGGCGTGCGCTTTGCCGAATGCCTGGCCGAGAACGGCGCCGCGGTGGTGCTGGTGGCGCGCCGCGCCGACCGGCTTGCGGACCTCAAAGCGCGCATCGAAAAATCCGGCGGCCGCGCGCTTGCCGTCGAGGCCGACGTGCGCGACCGCGCGGCGATGGCGGCAGCCTTCGATGCTGCCGAGAAGAATTTCGGCACCGTCACCATCCTGGTCAACAATGCCGGCGTGGCGCACGCCGGCCGCGCCGTCGACATGCCGGAAGAGGAATGGCGGCGCATCCTCTCGACCAATCTCGACGCCGTGTTCTATTGCGCCCAGGAAGCGGCGCGGCGGATGCTCGCGGCCGGCACCGGCGGCGCCATCGTCAATATCGCCTCCGTGCTCGGCTTCGGCGTCGCCAAGGGCGTCGTCGCCTATGCGACCGCCAAGGCCGGCGTGATCCAGATGACAAAGGCGCTGGCGCTCGAGCTCGCCTTCAAGGGCATCCGCGTCAACGCCATCGCGCCCGGCTGGATCGTCACCGAGCTCAACCGCGATTATCTGATGAGCGAGAAGGGCGCGGCGCTCAAACGCGAGATCCCGATCGGCCGCTTCGGCGAAGAACGCGATCTCGACGGCCCGCTGCTGCTGCTCGTCTCCGACGCCGGCCGTTTCGTCACCGGCACGACCATCGTCGCCGACGGCGGCCAGGTGGTGGCGCTGCGAGGGTGACATGGATGGGGATGAGAAATCACACCGACCGGAAGCTCGCGCCTGTCTGATGACTGACCAGGGCGTGCACGCATGCGATGCAAAATGAATAGACCGTGAAGTACGTCACAGACCTCCACTTCGGGGCATGATATCGTTTCGATCTTGCGGCGGCATTATGCCGGCGGGGACGGGCTGAATGGCAATCGTTATCGGAAGACGGCAATTCATATTCGCGATCGGCGGAGCGACGGTTGCGTGGCCGCTCGCCGCACGCGCGCAGCCGGCAATGCCGGTCATCGGGTTTCTGAGCAGCCTTTCATCGAGCTACATCGCCTCCCGCATGCCGCCATTCCGCCAAGGCTTGAACGAATCGGGCTATGTCGAAGGCCAAAACGTCGCGATCGAATATCGTTTGGCAGAAGGTCAATACGATCGGCTGCCTGGCCTGGCGGCCGATCTGATCGACCGCAAGGTTGCGGTGATCGTCGCCGCGGGGGGCACCGATCCGGCGAAAGCGGCAAAAGCGGCGACCGCAACAATTCCGATCGTCTTCATCAGCGCCGCTGATGCGGTCACCGCCGGGATCGTCACAAGCCTCAATCGGCCCGGAGGCAACGTTACGGGCGTCAACCTGCTCGGGTCGCCATTGGAGACCAAACGTTTGGGGCTGCTCAACGAAATTGTTCCCGGAGCCGCGTCGATCGGCGTGCTGGTCAACCCGGGGTTTCCGGGTGCCGAGCTTGAGGTGCGCGAGCTGCTGGAAGCGGCAAGCGCTATCAATCGACAAATCAATGTCGTGCGCGCCAGCACGGACGCTGAAATCGACACGGCCTTCACGACGCTGGCTCAACAACAGGCCGCGGCGGTCCTTGTTGCCCAAGATACGTTCTTCGTCAGCCGGCGCGACCAACTCCTGACGCTAGCGGCCCGCTATAAACTGCCCGCGATCTACGGTAATCGCGAATTCGCCGATGCGGGTGGTCTTGTCAGTTACGCATCCGACTTTGTCGACGGGTATCGCCAAACCGGAATCTACGTCGGAAAAGTTCTCAAGGGCATCAAACCGGCCGATCTACCGGTCATACAGCCGACCAAATTCGAGTTGGTCATCAACCTCAAGACCGCCAAGGCGCTTGGTCTTGCTATTCCACATAGCTTACTCGTGCTCGCCGACGAGGTGATCGAATAAACCAATGCTGCTGGGTGACTAGAAAGACATTGAGAAAAGGCCCGACCGCGCCGCGCACGTCGGCTGCCAGGAAATTGACCGCGTCGAGCGAGAGCGGGTTGAAACGCTTGCTCTCGATTGAGGTCACAGCCACAACCACAACGTCCCGATCGCAAGCGTGATGACGGTCAGCGGTGCGCCGACCCTGAAATAATCCCAGAAGCCGATCGCCACGCCGGATACGGCCGCCCTCTGCACCACGATCAGATTGGCGATCGAGCCCAACACGGTGAAATTACCGGCAAGGGTCGAGGCCATCGCGATCACCAGCCACGCCGTGTCGTGGTCCTTTAAGGGAGCAACAAACGGCTTGATCAGGAGCACAGCGGGCACATTGCTGACCAAGTTGGACAGCACCGCCATTGTTCCGCTGAGCACGGGAATATTGTCGAGGTGGAGCCTGCCGATGGCCGCGATGACGTCAGGAGTGAGAAGAGTGTGCTCCGCGCCGGCGACGATGATGAAAAGGCCGGCAAACATTAGCAGCAGCGACCAGTCGATCTCGGCGTAGATCCGCCGGCTCTTCACCCGTCTGGTCAGCAGCAGGAGGCCGCCGATGGTGATCGCCGCTTTGGCTGGCGCGGCTCCGGCGAAAAACAATGCGATCAAGATCAAGGTCGCCAGCAATGCGCGGATCATCAGCGCGCGATTGGCATCGACCTTCTGTCGCGGCGCTTCCAATGGCGGGGCGCTGGTGAACTCGGCGCGATGAAACAGCGCAATGAGCGCCACGGTGACGATCAGCCCGACCAGCGCAACCGGCGCCAACGCCAGGGCGAACTTGGTGTAGGGAATATGAGAGAAGCTTCCGATCATGATGTTCTGCGGATTGCCGGTGATCGTCGCGGTCGATCCGACATTCGACGCCATCGCCACGGCCAGCAGGTAGGGCACCGGCTGGCGCCCCAGCGCGACCGTCAACTCCAGAACAAGCGGGGCCAACACCAGGCAGATCGCATCGTTGACCAGGAAGGCGGAAAAAACGCCGGAGATCGCGACGATCGCGCCGAGCAGAATCAAAGGCCGCCTGGCGTGCTCCCTGACCCAGGCGGTGGCGACGGCAAAGAAGCCTGACAGCCGCAGATTGGCGACGACGATCATCATGCCGAGCAGCAGCGTGATGGTGTCGAGGTCTACCGCCTTATAGGCATCCTCGATCGGCAATGCGCCCGATGCGACCATGAGACCGGCGCCGACGAGCGCGATGCCGGCCCGGTCGATGCTCAGGCCGGGAATCCTGCCGATCGCGAGCGCGAGATAGCTTCCGGCAAAGATGACGCCGGCCGCGATTTGTCGGCCATCCACGCCGGTTCGATCGCCGGCCGGAAACATCGTGGGCGCCAGCGCAGCGGCAATGGCTGTCGCGACCACTAACCCCACCAGCACAACGCTCAAAGCGACCGGCCAGCGGCTTCGATTGGAGGCCCTGTCACGCATATGAGGGATGCTACCGCCTAATACGCGCGGAGTCCTTCACATGGAGGATTTCGAGGCGCTCACCGCCGCACTCAACGATGCAACGGGCCAATGACGGCAATCAAGGACGGCAATCAAGCGGCTTGCTTGGCCCGAAGTCCCGCCAATGCCACCTTACCCGTGCGGGTAGCTTCGGACATCGTTTCAAAAAAATCGGATTGTCGCACCGGTTTGCTCTTCCCGGCCGTGTAAATCTCCCATCGCCACGATTTGGGCGGACGCCCTCGGTTTTTGATGGCGAGGGAGTAGTCGTACTCCGCATGCATCTCGGCATCGGCGTACACGTCAAATCCGGGAGCAGCTGGAGCGGACAGCTTGCTGGTCATTGGCTGAATTCCCTACAAAGCCGATTAAATTCAATCGCCGGCGTCTTATCTGCTTTACAGCCAGAGTAGTTCGCCGAACATGGCAGTCTGAGCAATTTTGAACACTCGGACGGGCTGGAAGCATCAAAGAGCCCGGCGAAGGTCTACCCGATTACAGCGGCCGGTGCATGCGGCCGAACAGCCAGCCCAAACCAAGCGCGATGGCCACGGCCGTGTAGGGCTGCGTCTCGACGGTGTTGCGCAGCGCCTTCTCGAACGAGCCGGCGGTTTTCCGCGCCGCCGTTTTGGTGGCGTCGGCGACGCTGGAGGCGCTGTCGCGGGCCTGGCCGTAGATGTCCCCGGCGGCGTCCTGCACCTCGCCGGCAACATTGGCGGCCTGCTTCTTGGCGTCGCCGAAAGCGCGGTTGAAATCGGAATTCTGGGTACGGGTCTCGGGCATGGCGTGCTCCCTCGGGAAAAGGCGTCACGCGACAACGCCGCAGCCGTCCAAAGGTTCGGCAATCGGAACGTTTATGGCGTCGCGGGGTTGTTCCGGCAGCCAATTCCGGCGACCGAGGGCCATGACATGGACGATCCGAAGCGACAAGCAGCCCGAAATCCCGCCGCCGCGGCCGATGACCGAGCCGCAGCGCAGCCTGCCGGAAATCCCCGACATCCATGCGCCGGAAAAGAGCAGCCCCACCACGGGAGAGAATTGATGTTTCAGCATCGTGCATCGCAGTTCGATCCGCGCGTCGCCGCCATTGCCGGTCACCTGCGCGCCATCGAGAAGGAATTGGGCGTGCTCGGCAAAAGCGCCGGCCGGCGCGCGTCGTCGAGCGCTTCGGCCGCGGGCAATCAGATCGTCGAAGCGATCTGGCCGATCCTCAACGAGATCGGCGATTCGTTCCGACGCGGCCAGCGCGTGGCGGTCGACGAGGCGGCGAGTTTCGGCAACGAAGCGGTCAAGCGCGGCGCCCAGATGGGCAGCGACGCGCTCGGCCAGATTGCCGATCAAGCCAAGCGCCGTCCGCTGGTCACGCTGGCGGTCGCCATCGGCGTCGGCGTTTTGATCGGGGCCGTGGCGCGCCGGAATTAGCCGGCCGCCCTTCCGCACTTGCCGTCATTGAGATCGGGCGAGCCGCCCTGCTACTTTGCCGTATCGCAGTTCTTCCTGCTGGTCGGCAAAGGCGGCGGTCATGGGTTTTGAGCAGATCGCCATTCTTCTAGCCGGTGCACTGGCGGGCGGCATCGTCAACGGGCTCACCGGCTTTGGCACCGCCATCACCGCGCTCGGCATCTGGCTCTATGCGATACCGCCGACGGCGGCGGCCTCGCTGGCGATCATCTGTTCGGTGGTGTCGCAACTGCAGACGCTGCACCTGATCTGGCGCGCCATCCAGTGGCGGCGTGTTCTGATTTTTGTCATTCCGGGCGTGCTCGGTGTTCCGATCGGGACCTTGCTGTTGCCGCACATCGATCCACGCCTGTTCAAGCTCGGTCTTGGCTTCGTGTTGATCGCCTATCCGGCCTATGTGCTGGCGCGCAGGCGCCCGCTCGCAAGCCCGTGGGGCGGGATTACCGCCGACGGCATCGTGGGTTTCGGCGGCGGCGTGCTCGGCGGGCTGACCGGCATGTCCGGCGTGCTTCCGGTGGTCTGGACCGACGTGCGCGGCTGGAACAAAGAGCAGCGCCGCAGCGTGCTGCAGGTCTTCAATATCGCGATCCTGTCGTTCGCCCTGGTGTCGCACGCCGCCTCGGGCCTGTTGACGCGGCAGGTGGCGGTCGAGGCGGCGATCGTCTTGCCGGCGACGATCGCAGGCGCGTGGACGGGCGGGTTCGCGTATCGGCGGCTCGCCGACCGCGGCTATCAGCGCGTGGTCATGGTGCTGCTGCTGGTCTCGGGTCTCGGCCTGATCTGGGCGACGTGGTGAATTGCGCCATTAGAGCATGATCCCGAAAAGTGGAGCCCGGTTTTCGGATAAGATCATGCTCCAACTAAAATTCTAGGGAATGATCCGATTCAATTGAATCGGATCATTCCCTAGTCGCCGAACGCCAAATCTCTCAACGGCCTCGCGTGATTATTTTTGGCGGCGGAGGCGGCGGCGGCGGGTTGTTTTGGCTCGGTCCGAAATTCGTTGCATTGCCGAGAATTTGCGAAGCGTCGAGCTCGCCGCCGTCGGACGGCATCCACGGCACCTGCGGGCAGTTCGTGCCTTGCACCGATCCGATGCCGCAATGGCCGATATTCGCACCCGTGAAGCCGGGGACGCCGCCGTTCTCGTTGAACTTGCTCATCGCGTAGGCCTGATAGAAGGCGACATCGCCAGGGGGAATTCGTCCCAGGTCCTGTATCGGCGTGTTCCAGCCCTGGATCAGCACACCGAAGTCGGACCGCGTGAGAAGGAATGTGCCGGCGCCGTTGACGATCTTGATGATGCCGAGCGACGTTGATGACCTTGGTGCCGTTCTGGCCCTGGATGACGGTCACGGTGCCGCCGCGGATGCCGATATTGGCCGCCGACGTCGTGATCGTCGCCTCGCCCTGGTGGCTCAATTGGCCGCCGACGAAGCGCAGCGCCCCCTTGGTCAGCGACACCAGCATGTGGCCGTTGTTGGCGTTCGGATCGTAAACGTATTCGTCGATCACGATGTCGGTGTTCGGCGCGATGCTCATCGACGATTTGTCGGTGAACAACAGCTGCACGGTGCCCGCCGGCGTGGTGTGGACCCGCTCCTTGTGCACGATGTGGGCGCCGACGACGAGCGGCGCGGTCGTGCCGCCGGGCGGCGTGCTTTCGGACAGCGGATTGACCGCCGTCGCGGTGCCGACCTGTTGCGCGGCGGCCGGTGCTGCGGCGAACAGCGCACTGGCGAGCGCTACGATGAAACGGCGCGATGATCGCATTGCTGACCTTTAGAAGCTTCTTTAGAATCGCATGGTCGGGCCGGCGGTGACGCTGAAGTCATGCATCGAGAATGCCGGAACGTTGGACACGTCGGCGCGGTATTGCGCCAGGAACCCGAGATTGAGCAGTTTCCAGATCGGCACTTCGAGGCCGAGCCCCACGCGCCATTCGAGAATGTTCGGCGTGGTGTTCGGATCGATGGTCGGATCCGGCGCGTTATATTGCCACCAGCTCACGCCGGCCGTCGGCGTCAAGGTCCAGGTCCGGCCGTCGTTGAGCGGCGAGAAATTCCACGGCAGCCAGATGTCGCCGGCGTAGGCGTTGTAGCCGAACGGGTTGAAGTTGGCGTCGGCGTGCGCGTAGGTGACGCGCGACTGGAAGCCCAGGCTCGCATAGACCGGCCCGGACGCCTGCAGCCCGACGGTCGACAGCGTGCCGCTCATGCCGCTGGCCAGCGGATAGAGCGTCTGGTTGCGAAAGCTCTGCTGCACGACCTCGGCGTAAGGGTCGAGCGAAACGTCGCCGAGCTTGATGCGCGCGGTCAGGCCGCCGCCGAGGCCGCCGTAATACACCGCGTCCGCCAGCGTCGCGCCGGTGGCGATGAAATACGGCTTGATCGACAAGCCGGTCGCGGTGTCGGAGACGATGCCGAAGCGCGGGCCGGCGCGCAGCTCCATCACGCCGATGTCGAATTGATGCAGCTTGAATTGCTGCGCGTCGTAGCCGAGCGCCGAGGCTTCGAACGTATCGCCGCGCTGGTTTTCGAAATCGTGGACGTAGTTCAGGCCGAACGCGCCGAACCAGTTCCAATCGGGCCGCGCCGCAAACGTGTTGTTGAACACCCGGCCCGAGGCCAGCGTCGTCCCCGCCGCCGGGCCCAAGGCGGCGTTGGTCTGGTAGCGGAAGCCGGATTGGACATAGCCGCTGAACTGGTCGGGCTGCAGCTTCTTGTCGATGGCCGCGATGAGGTCTTCGGCCCGCTGCCGCAGCGCCGGCGTGATGTCCTTCATCTTCAGCGCCGAATCGAAATAGCCGCGCGCCATTTCGTAGGAGCCGAGCCGGTAATACAGCACGCCGAGCTCGAAGCGCACGCTGGCGAGGTTCGGATTGTAGAACAGCAGCTGCTCGTAGGTGCTGATGGCGGATTCGATATCGCGCGACGGCGCCAGCGTGGCGTATTGCAATGCGTTGTTGAAATTCGAAGGCTGCGCCAGGATGCCCTGGAACAGCGGATTCAAAAGATCGGACGTGGTTTGTGATTTGCCGGCAGGCTTGAAACGACAAGCAACAGCGCCGGCGCCAATGCACCCGCAAATCTATTCCACGATGCGCGCCAAGTGCCGTCTTTCAAGTTGCTACCTGCTCGACGATTTCGCCTGCCGGATTTGGCAGCTTCGCGTTGCTGGTATTATCGTCCGCTCGCTCTCGCGGGCTGATCGCAACTTAACGCCGCCGGCCGTTCGAGTCGAGATTTCTGACCGGCGGTGGCCGGAAACCGCTGGTTCAAAATGAGACGGTTCGCGGTTCCCGGAACCGGCATTTGCGCAGGATTTGCAGCGAATATCCGCAAATCTCAGCCATGCGATTGTTTGCGCACGAGATTGATGATTGTCGAAAAATCCTCGGCGCTGTGTCCTTCTTGCGTCAGTTGCTCGTAAATTCGCGCGGCGTGGGCGCCAAGCGCGGTTTCGGCCTTGACAGAATCCGCCGCCGCCTTGGCAAGCTTGAGATCCTTGAGCATCAAGGCCGCGGTGAAGCCCGCCTTGTAGCCGTTATTGGCCGGGCTCGCCGGCACCGGCCCGGGCACCGGGCAATAGCTGGTCAGCGACCAGCATTGCCCCGACGAGGCCGCGACGACGTCGAACATCGCCTGGTGCGACAGCCCCAGTTTTTCGCCGAGCACGAAGGCCTCGCTGACCGCGATCATCGAGGCGCCGAGAATCATGTTGTTGCAGATTTTCGCCACCTGGCCGTTGCCGGCCTCGCCGCAATGCACGATGCGCTTGCCCATGTGTTCGAGCACCGGCTTGCCGCGCTCGAAGGCGTGCGCCGAGCCGCCGACCATGAAGGTCAGCGTCGCCGCCTTGGCGCCGCCGACGCCGCCGGACACCGGCGCGTCGAGGGTGGCGATGCCGCGCGCGGCCGCGAGCGCATGCGCCTTGCGCGCGCTCGTCACGTCGATGGTCGAGCAATCGATGAACAGCGTGCCCTGCCGAGCGTGCGGTGCGATGTCGTTCCACACGGATAGGACATGCTCGCCTGCCGGCAGCATGGTGACGACGACGTCGGCGTTTTCAACCGTGCTCCTGGCATTGGCGACGATCTGGACGCCGTCTTTTGCGGATGCTTCGCGCGATGCCGGCACGACGTCGAAGCCGGAAATATGATGGCCCGACTTCACCAGATTGGCCGCCATCGGCCCGCCCATATTGCCCAAGCCGATAAATCCGATGGTCGCCATGTGCGTTTCCTTTTTAGGGCGTGAACTCATAAATGCGCCGGGCGGACAGCTTACGAGAGTCCGCATTGCCCCGAAAGCGACCGACAGGCGTCTTGGGCCGCATGTCGCGATGGGCCACTTTCGAACTCATGCAGTGCAGAAAAGAGATACTTACTCGATCACCTCGTCGGCGCGGGCAAGCAACTGAGGCGAAACTTCGAGAGGCCCAGTACCCGCGCGGTTTGCGCTTGATCGACAATCTCGAGTTTCGAGGACTGCAGACTACTGGAAGTTCGGCTGGCCTTGGCGCCCTTGAGGATGTGGCCGCAATAAACGCCGACCTGACGATAGGCGTCAGCAATGTCAGAGCCATAGCTGATCAATCCGCCGCTTCGGCCATTACTCGCGTCCCGCATAGGTTGCGGGGATGGCGTAGCGTGCCGCCAATTGTACGAGTTGTATTGCTTCGGGAGTTCAGAAACGGACTTTGCTCGACGAAGACGCCGTCCAGGTGCTCGCGCGCCATCACTGCAAACGCTACATCGATGTCGTGGTTGTGCTGCCTTGAGAATGTTAGAGCTGCATGCCGCTGGAGCGGGCGGCTGTCTTGCAAATCCTGACCCAGCGTGGTCTCGGTCGGTCGATTGCGCAACCGAATCGACAAGTAGCCGCCATGCCTGGCGTTGGGCAATAGTTCACGCAAAAGCCGCAGCTCGTTTGGCCGGCAGTTCGCTGAGAAAAAAATTGATGCCAGTAGCGTTGCCGCCAGGCCTAGCGAGGCTGTCCACAAGTCCTAGCCTCGTCGGGGTCTTGAGCGGTGGCGAAGACGATTGGAATACTGGAAGTCGCACGCTTCGCTGCGAGTTGCAGGCCTGCAGTGCCGACGGGGTCACGATTACGGCCACGCGTCGCCTGACCAGATCATCGATCAGTGTTGGAATACGGTCGTATACACCATCGAGCCAGTAGTACTCGACGGTCGCATTTTGACCCTCCACGATCCCAGCCTCGCTAAGACCCTTGCGAAAGGATGCGACCCATTTCTCGCCAGTGGCGGCGGTTCCACCATTGATAAAGGCGATTACTGGCAGTGCATTCTGCTGCGCGCGTCCAATGTGTGGCCAGACGATCGCGGCGCTGCCAAGTGCAGCTATGAATTCCCGTCGTCGAATAGTGATCGGCATCTGCCGCCTTAAGGTACGAGGCCCTGGCAATCGGAGGAACGATATCACTCTTTCACGGCGGGTTCTGTGACGGGACTAACTGCCAAGAAATCATACTTGGCTGCTGCGATGCACAATCCATTTCCGCAACGGGTCATTCGCAACTGGGTTGAGCCACGAGAAGGTCGAGCCATGTCCGCTATGCTCCGAAAGCGGAAGTAAAATCAGAGTAGTACGACCTGCCGCGATGGGCCCTTTGCGCGTTAATAGGTCCACGCCCTATTTTTCGAATTTCAATTCCAGCGCGCCGACGGGCGGAAGTGACGCTCGACGATGTCCGGCGTGACGCCTTCGAGCGTATCCGGGCGCCACACCGGATTGCGGTCCTTGTCGACGATTGCCGCGCGGATGCCCTCGATGAAATCATGTTCGGCGACGCAGGCGAGCGAGACGCGATAGTCCTGCGCAAAACTCTGCTCGACCTCTTCGAATGATAGCGCCGACCTGATGTTTCGCAATGTGATCTTGAGCGAGGTCGGCGACATTTTGCGCATGGTTTCGAGCGCCGCGCGCGCCTCGTCTTCGTCGGATCGCGCCAACCGCTCGAAAATCTCTTCGACGGTGTCGGCGCCAAAGCAGCGATCGATCCAAAATCGCGCCGCGGCGAGACGGCCGGCCGCGGGCGGCACCGAGAATTTGTCGAGCCGCGCCTTGACGTCGTGCATGCCGCGGGCAGTCGGCCAGCGCCGCCGGAAGCTCATCCAGCCGCGCCGCCGGAATGTGCAGGTCGGCGAGGCCGCAATAGATGGCGTCGGCCGCAGCCGCGCGCGCGCCGGTCAAAGCGAGATAGGTTCCGGTAAATCCCGGCGCCCGCGCCAGCACGAAGCAGGCGCCGACGTCGGGAAAATAACCGATTGCCACTTCCGGCATGGCGACCGACGAGCGCTCGGTGACGATGCGGTGCGACGCGTGCGCCGAAAGGCCGACGCCGCCGCCCATGACGACGCCGTCCATCAGCGCGATCACCGGCTTGGGATAGCGTGCGATCAGGACGTTCAAATGATATTCGGTCGCCCAGAATTTTTCCGGCAGTGTTTTGTCGCCCGCCTTCGCCGCATCGTAGAGCGCGCGGATATCGCCGCCGGCGGCAAAAGCCCGCCCGCCGGCGCCGTCGAGCAGGATCGCGCCGACGGCCGGATCGTCCGCCCAGGCGCGCAGCAACGCCGTCATGGTGACGACCATGTCGAGCGTGATGGCGTTGAGCGCCTGCGGCCGGTTGAGCGTGATGCGGCGCAGCGCGCCGTGGGCGCGGACGACGACGTCGCCGTCCTGAAGAACCTGTCTCGCTCATCGGCCGACGAGGCTGCGCGCCACGATCAGGCGCATGATCTCGTTGGTGCCTTCGAGGATCTGGTGCACGCGCAGATCGCGCACGATCTTCTCGACGCCGAATTCGGCCAGATAGCCGTAGCCGCCGTGCAGTTGCAGCGCCTGGTTGGCGACGTCGAAGCAGCTGTCGGTGACGAAGCGCTTGGCCATGGCGATGAGCGCGGTGGCGTTCGGCTCCTTGCGGTCGAACGCGGCGGCGGCCTGCCACAGCAAGGCGCGCGAGGCTTCGAGCGCGGTCGCCATGTCGGCGAGGCGGAATTGCAGCGCCTGGAATTCGTCGAGGCGTTTGCCGAAGGCCTTGCGCTCCTTCATGTAGGCGAGCGCCATTTCAAAAGCCTTCTGCGCGCCGCCGAGCGAGCAGGCGGCGATATTGAGCCGGCCGCCGTCGAGCCCGGCCATGGCGATCTTGAAGCCAACACCTTCCGCGCCGAGCCGGTTGGCGACCGGCACGCGCACGTCTTGGAACGTGACCGCGCGCGTCGGCTGCGCGTTCCAGCCCATCTTGCGCTCGCTATTGCCGAACGAAATACCCGGCGTGTCGCCGGGAACGATCAAGGTCGAAATGCCGGACGCGCCGTCGCCGCCGGTGCGCGCCATCACCGCGTAGAGGTCGCCTGAGCCGGCGCCGGAGATGAATTGTTTCTGGCCGTTGATCACGTAATGGTCGCCGTCGCGCACCGCGCGTGTCGTCAGCGCCGCCGCGTCGGAGCCGACGCCCGGCTCGGTCAGGCAATAGCTGCCCAAAAGCTCCATGGTGCACAGTTTTGGCAGCCACTGTTGGCGCTGTGCGTCCGAGCCATGGGCATCGATCATCCAGGCCACGAGATTGTGGATCGATATGTAGGCGGCGACCGTCGGGCAGCCGGTCGCCAGCGCCTCGAAGATCAAGGTCGCGGTCAGCCGCGACAGCCCGGAGCCGCCGACGTCTTCGGCGATGTAGACGCCGCCCATGCCGAGCGCCGCGGCTTTGCGCATTTCGGCGACGGGAAAATGCCGCGCTTCGTCCCAGGCCACCGCGTTCGGCGCGAACACTTCGTCGGCAAAGCTGCGCGCCATGTCGCGCACGGCGATCTGATCCTCGTCGAGCGAGAATTGCGGTGACGTGCGTGGCGAGGGATCAAGCATGAATCAGCCGTCGGTGGCGGTCGCGAGTTTTTGCTCGATGGGCCGCGCGCCGCGCGCTTGCCACAGATCGTGCGCCGCCATGCCGACCGCCATGGCGATGACAAAGACGAACACGCCGGGCGACAGCGTCGCCAGGTCGGCGATCGCCGGCCCCGGGCACAATCCGACCAAACCCCAGCCGATGCCGAACAGCGCCGCGCCGGTGAGCAGCGGCCGGTCGATGTCGGTCGCGGTCGGCCACAGGCCTTTCGGCGCAAAGACCGGCGTGCGCGGCCGGATCAGCGCAAAGCCGATGCCGGTGACGAGCGAGGCCCGCCGCCATCACCACGATCAGGCTCGGGTCCCAGGTGCCGCTCGGAATGCCGAACACGTCGAGGAAGCCCAACACCTTCGTGGTCTGCACCATGTGGGAGATCACCAGGCCCGAGCCGAAGATGAAGCCGCAGAGAAGGCTTGCGAGTGCGGGCATGGCTCAGCCTCCGATGACGTGATGCGTCAGCGCGACGACGACGATCGCCGCGACCATGAACACGACCGTCGCCGCGATCGAGCGCGGCGACAGCCGCGCGATGCCGCAGATGCCGTGGCCGGAGGTGCAGCCGTTGCCGAGCCGGGTGCCGAAGCCGACCAACAGGCCGGCGACCGCGATGGTGATCATGCTGCCCGGCATCTGCGGCATCGGCACCGCGTGGCCGACCAGCGCGGCAGCGAGCGGCGCCGCGATCAGGCCGGCGATGAAGGCGAGCCGCCACAGCCGGTCGTCGGTGCGCGGGTTGAACAGGCCGCCGGCAATGCCGCTGATGCCGGCAATGCGGCCGGTGAACAGCATCAGCAGCACCGCGGCAAGCCCGATCAGCGCGCCGCCGATGGCCGCCGAGACCGGAGTGAAATTGGCCATGATGTGCCTCGTGGCGAAGGACAGGGCGCGGGTTTGTCGCGACCGCGCGATAGGCTAAAGATTATGCCGTCCCCCTCTGCACCGCAACGAGAGGCGCCGGCATGGACTTCACCCTTTCGCCCGAGATCGAGGATTTGCGCGTCCGCACCCGCGCCTTCGTCGACGAGCACGTGCTGCCGCTCGAGGCCGACCCGCACAATTTCTCCGAGCACGAGAACATCCCGCACGAGCGGCTCGAGCCGGTTCGCGACAAGGCGAAGAAGGCCGGGCTGTGGGCGCCGCAATCGCCGAAGGAATACGGCGGCATGGACCTGCCGATGGTGGCCTGGGCGGTGATGTACGAGGAGGCGGCGCGCTCGCTGTTCGGGCCGCTGGCGATGAACTGCATGGCGCCCGACGACGGCAACATGAATGTGCTGAAAAAGCTCGGCACGCCGGCGCAGAAGGAAAAGTGGCTGCGCCCGATCGTCGAGGGCAAGGTGCGCTCGTCCTTCGCCATGACCGAGCCGGCGCCCGGCGGCGGCTCCGACCCGAGCATGATGAAGACCTACGCCGAGAAGCACGGCAACACCTGGAAGATCTACGGCCGCAAGTGGTTCATCACCGGCGCCGACGGCGCCGCGCATTTCATCCTGGCGGCGCGCACCTCCGACGATAAGCGCAAGGGCATCACCACGTTCCTGTTTCACAAGGACCAGCCCGGCTGGCGCATCCTGCGCCGCATCGAGATCATGGGCCCGGAGGAGCACGGCGGCCATTGCGAGCTCGAATTCGACGGCCTCGAAGTGCACGACGACGACGTGTTCGGCGGCATCGGCAACGGCCTCAAGGTGGTGCAGGTGCGGCTCGGCCCGGCGCGGCTCACCCACTGCATGCGCTGGCTCGGCTGGTCGAAGCGCTGCGTCGAGATCGCGCAGGAGTACGTCAACCGCCGCGAGGGCTTCGGCATCAAGCTCGCCGACCGCGAGAGCGTGCAGATGAAGCTCGGCGAGGTCGGCCACAACATCCAGATCGGCCGGCTGCTCACCATGCACGCGGCGTGGAAGCTCGATCAGGGCGATCTCGCCCGCAAGGAAGTGTCGATGGCGAAGGTGCATTGCGCCAACACGCTGCACCAGTCCGCCGACGTCGCCATCCAGCTCAACGGCGCGCGCGGCTATTCCAAGGACACCATCGCCGGAATGGGTCTACCGCGCCGCCCGCGCCGCGCGCCTGGTCGACGGCGCCGACGAGGTGCACAAGATGGTGCTGGCGAAATTCATGCGCGAGGAAGGCCGCGATTTCTGGATCTGGAGCGCGGGGAATAGGGTGTAGGCGGTCATCGTCTATTCTGGGCGTGTACTCATAAACGCGGAAATCCTCCGCAGAGGTTATCGAAGATGTGGGTACTCGTGGGTTTCCTCCTCGCGGCGGCAATCGGCTTGGTGGCGGTGCTTGCCGTGGAGCGTCGTGGCTCAGCACGGAGCGATAGCTACCCGTGGAAACTCTACGACACGGCGAATACGCACGTGGGGATCATGGGTGGCCTCGCCGGCTTCGCCTTCACCGGGATCGTGCTGGTCGTGACCCTCGCGCGCGACCGGCCCGGCGTCGCCGAAAACTCCCTCGATACCGTCATCGTCATGTTCTTGGTGGCTTATCTTTGGTGGGTCGGCAACGCCTTCCTGATCTCCTACATTCCGCACGACGAGACGAGCGGGGAGCTGGTGCCGCGGATCCATTTCAGCCTTGCCTCGGCGATCGAATATCGCACGGTCTTTCTATCCTGGTTCGCGCTGCTGCCGCTCCTCGAGGCGAATGGACTTGGTCGCCTCTCCTACGTTCTCTACTTTCTTTTGCCCGCATCTCTGCTTTTCGGATCCGTGCTCATCGCAATGGCCGCCGATGGCCTGGGTCTCTTGCGGGTTTGGGAAACGTATTTTTCGGCGGCCGTAGGCACGGTTCTCGCACTGGGCTATGCCGCCATCGTCGCATTCGCGGTCCCCGGCGCTCGGTCCCCGTACTCCACGCTGTACCTCGCGCTTGTCCTGTTCTGCATCAACGGCTTGGGCTTCGGGCTCGCGGCGCTGACGCCACTGTCGCCGCGATATGCCGGCGTCGAGCGATTTTACAAGCGATACGGCAGACGGATCGTCATTGTCGATATGCAACTGACAATGGTGTCGCTCGCATTCCTCTGGCTTGGTGTCGTCGGGGTCATCTGATCCCTCCGTGACAATCGGGAAGATGCTACTGCTTCGGCGGCCGAAGCGCCTTGCAAGTCGTCAAAGAACAAGACGCGGGCCACGACCCCGCGGAATTACAAACCGGACAAAACACAACCGTGCAAGCGCATCCCCATTTGCCCGTGCACAGCTTGCCATTGAATGTCTGGCCGGTCGCCGCCGTTGCCACCGTAGGACGGTAACAAGGCATGATCATTTTTGCCTCGACGCCTGCTCCGCAACAAACAATCCCGGACAAGGCGACGGCGATTTGGAGAGAGAACAAAGATAGGCGTCGGGCCATGGCTCCTCCTGTGCGCTTTACCGTCTACTTCTTGGTTTCGGGTTCGGCTTTCGCTTTTATTTGCTTCAATTCGCCAGTCAGCTTCTCCACCGTCGATTTGAGCGCGGCGATTTCGGCGCGGGCAGCGGCAAGATCGCGATCGGCGGCGGCACTCCTCTCCTGAGTGTCGTGGGCCAGTTTGTTCAGCGCTTGCTGGAGAAACTCGACATTCGCCTGCAGGCATGCGGTACGCCGCTCCATCTGCTTTTCGGCCGTGCAAACTTCCATCCCGCGAATGTCCTGTGCGGCCGCGGGCGACAGCGAGGTCACGAGCACCAGTCCCGTAGCGCGCAAAAATTGCGCCACTTTGTGCCACGGCTGCCAATACCGGCGCTGTTCGCGTTTCATGCCGAAGAGTTTACACGATAATGACCGATGCAATAACCCGCTCGATGGCAGAGCCAGCCGCTGTTCGCAACATTCCTTCGCCTATGCGCAACACTCCGGACGACAGCTGCGCCATCCGGAGTGCCGCGATGATCGAAGGATTATCGCCAAGTGTCATTACATGGATTATGACCGCCATTATTATTTGTATGTGGCCGGACTGAGCGTAGTGGGGTTGCTGCTCGCATTGGCGTCGAAATTGTTGTCACTGTAGCTCGTCACCGCGCCGCCGTTGGCAGTCGACCAGTCCAGGGCATTTCCTGTGACCGTCGACCTCGTAACCCAGATGACCGCGCCGACGCCGTTCGCGACCAGCCCGGTATTGCTGCTGTTGGCGATGACTGAGTTTCGCACGAAGACGTTCGTCGTTGAACTGGTGGCAAACGCCGTGATACCAAATCCGTTGTTGGTGCTCACGCTGTCGCTGACGGTGATATTGGCGTTGGCGGCATATGTCACGCGGAGCCCGTCGTTTGCGTTGAATTGCAATCTGACGCGGTCAAGCGTGCCTGACACGGTCTGCGCGCCGCTGGCGAAAATATAAATGCCTTGATCGCCGTTATCCGCGATCAGCGTATTCGACACGAAAATCTGGCTCGATCCGGCTGGCGCGAAGTAGATGCCGCGGCTGCTGAAATTTCGGATCACGCTGTCGCTGAACATTCAAAGTGCCGCCGGAGTTGAACACGATGCCGTTGGTGTTTGTGAGGGCGGTGCCATCGAGCACCACCCCGATGATATTGATCTTGTCGCCCGGGTTGGCATTGATGGTGATTGCCGCGCTGCCGCTCACCGGCGCGATCGAAGCCCAGCCATGACCTTCGATGCTGACCGGACCGGTGATGGTCAGCGACGCCGTAGTTGGCCGGATCGAGCACATAGATCTCGCCGTTGGCGGCCGTCGCGGCATAGGCGGCCGCGAGGTGCCGGCAGGGCGTCGCGACGTTGGTGCAGTTATTGGCGTCGCTGCCCGCTGCCGAGACGAAGGTGCGGGGCGCCGCAGCCTGCGCTGGCGCGGCGAAGAGAGCGCCGGCAAGGGCTGTTGCGAGTAGAGCGGCTGGTAGCTGAGTACGCATTGCAAATGTCTCCCCCAAGTGAAATGCCGCCCCCATAGACGGCAATGCGGAGGAACGTAAAGCAACACGGTGCGCCGTCAAAGCGCATCGCCGGCAGCTAGGACAAGACTTAAGTCGTCGCGACCGCGGGCACGATCATGCGATCCTGCCGCCGGGTTGGACCGCCGGCCACGATCTGGACGACACCGGCGGCGAACCCGATCAGCGTGCCGATCTGCCACGCGTGGTCGTAGGAGCCGGAAAGGTCGAAGATCAACCCGCCGCCCCAGGCTCCAAGCGACGACCCTGCCTGGTGCACGACGAAGGACAGGCCGAGCAGCGTCGCCATATAGCGGGTGCCGAAGATCTCGGCGACCAGACCGCCGATGAGCGGCGCCAGGCCGGGCCACCACAGCATGCCCATCGCCGCGGCGAACAGGAGCGTGCTTGTCGGCGTCGGCGGCATCACGAAATAGACGGCGAACATGAGCGAACGCAGGATGTAGAGAAGCCCCAGCAGGATGTGCTTCGGATATCTCCCGCCGAGCCAGCCGGTCAGCAATGAGCCGATGGCGCTCACGCCGCCGATCACGGCAAGCGCTTCCGCGCTCAGCATCGGGTCCTGGCCGCAGATCGCCAGATAGGCCGGCAAATGCGTGGTCAGGAAGACGAGATTGAGACCGCAGACGAAATAAGCCCCCGACATCACCAGAAACGGCCGGTTGCGCATGGCCTGGCCGAGCACCTCGCGCATGGAGGTCGTTGCCGTCGCTGTGCCCCGGAATCTTGTCGGCGCCGCCGGCCCAGAAGGCGGCGGGCAGCATCGCGATCGCCATCAGCACGAAAAACAGCACCCCGATCTGCCACGGCTCGCGCGCGAGCAGGGCCTGGGTGGCGAGCGGCACCACCAGCGTGCCGAGCGATCCGGCCGCGGAGACGACACCGAGCATCATGGCTCCGCCGCGCCGCCGAAACCGCGCGCACGCATGCGGTCATGGCCAATGACGTCGCCGTGCATGACAACGCCACGCCGATCAGGCCGCCGGAGACGATCAGCGCGAGCGCGCCTTGGGCCGCAGCCATGATGCCCAGGCCAACGACGTAGATCGCCGCGCCCGCCATCATCGTGATGCGCAGACCGAAGCGGTCGGCGATCGCGCCGACCAGCGCCTGCGAAAGGCCCCAGACGATGTTCTGGACCGCCAGAGCCAGCGTGAAATCGGCCGCCGTCACCGCGAGATCGTGCGTGACCGGCGTCAGGAACAGTCCGAAACTCTGGCGTATCCCCATGCCGAGCGTGAGCAGCAGGGCGGTTCCAATCAAGATCAGCCGAGCTTGGCTGGCGCTCGGGACAATCGTTCGTGACATTCCGGGAGCGATCCTTGGGGGCGATCCTTGGGGGGATCTTGGGACGATCCTTGGGGGGACGACACAGAGCTACAGTGTGATCTGACGGTCGATGGCAGCCAAGCTATCATAGCTGCCGGTGCCGCGGTGTTCAAAGCACCGTCGAAGCAGCGCCGGACGGTCATAGGCCAGATGAGCCGTCTCAGGGGCACGGAATACGGGACACAAGTCGCGGCGAACACAATTCGCGAACTCGCTTGCGCGCAGCAACGCTGCTAACTACGCGGCATGACGATTTTGCTGGTGCGTCATGGCGAGACTGACGGCAACGCAGCGCGCGTCCTGCAGCGCCCTGACGTGCCGCTCAACGATCGAGGGTTACGTCAGGCGGAACAGCTCGCGCGGCGCTTGTCCGCTCTCGGTTTCGCCCGCATCTTGTGCAGCGATTTATTGCGCGCGCGCATGACCGCGGCGCCGCTCGCGGCCCGATCCGGAGTAGCGATCGACGAAAGCCCACTGTTACAGGAGCGCAACTTTGGCGATTTGCGCGGTATGGCCTATGCCGCGCTGCCCGAGGATCCGTTTGGACCCGACGTCCGGCCACCCAATGGTGAAGACTGGCCGACATTTCATGCGCGCGTCGCCGATGCATTCGCCTTCATCGTGAGCAGGCGCCGAAGCGTGAACGGCACGTTGGTGGTGGTCACGCATGGTCTGGTCTGTCGTGCCCTCGTCGAGCGACATGCGCTATTGCCCGAAGGCGTGGCTGTTCCGGAGCGCTTCGACAACGCGAGCATAACCGTCATTCATGAAGATGCGCCGCACCGGGTAAGCTTGCTCAATTGCACCGCGCATCTCATGACTTCGCTCGAAGCGGACCGCAATGGTGGTGCGGCTTAGACTTCGGGTGCGTATGCCCGTTGTTGGCCCAATGCGGCACTGAGTGCGGCCGACGTAGTCCATCGAGCTGAATCCGTGAGTACACGCCCTAGTTTCGCTGCCGCGCCGCTCTCCGCTGCTTGCGGCGCTTGGCGGCCCGTCTTGCGGCGGCACGAGTCGCAGCGGCAGCCGCCTTCCTCGAAGAAATATTCCAAATATTCCTTGCCGTAGTCGTAGGTGATTTCCTCGCCCGGCTCGATCCGGCGCAGCGCCACGATGACGATGCCGCCGTTGCGGACGACCGGCTCCGCGTTCGGCTTGCAGGAATGATTGATGTAGCGCGCCACGTTCCAGCGCGGCGAGCCGTCGATGGTCCACGCGCTTGTTGACCGTCGAACATGTAGCGTGAGCCGCGCGCTTCGAGGCGGTCGGCTTCCTCGGACGTCATGCGCCGGCCGCGATAGGTCGCGATAGTAGGCTGCTGCGCTTGATCGGCTTGGTCGCGAACAGGCCGAGTCCCGTTCTGGAGCGGCCGACGCGAAAGGAGACGAGAGGACATCGCTTGCGATTAGCCGCAAATTTTCGAAATGTCATTGGCGTTCGCCGGATATTCACAAAATCCCGAACGGTGGCTGCGCATTCATTGTCGCGACAGATCCGCGATCACCGCCTGCGCCGCGTTGTGTCCCGGCGCGCCGGTCACGCCGCCGCCGGGATGCGCACCCGAGCCGCACAGATAAAGTCCGCGGAACGGCATGCGGTAGTCGGCATAGCCGCAGCATCGGGCGCAGCGGAAAACAGCTGATCGAGCGTCAGCGCGCCGTGGAAAATGTCGCCGTTGGGCAGGCCGAAGATGCGCTCGAGATCGAACGGCGCAAGGCTTTGCCGCGCCGATGACGCTCGCCTTGAAGCCCGGCGCATAGGTCTCGACCGTGTCGATCATCAGGTCGGCGACGGTTTCGCGGTGCTGGTCCCACGACGAGCCGTCGGCGAATTGCGGCGCGACGTGCTGGCAGAACAGGCTCGCCACGTGGGCGCCGGGCGGCGCGAGGCTGTCGTCGAGGCGTCGACGGGATCAGCATCTCGACGATCGGCGCCCGGCTCCAGCCGTGGCGGACGCAATCGCGATAGGCCTGGTCCATGTAGGACAGGCTCGGCGCCATGATGATGCCCGCGGTGTGATGGTCGCCCGCGTCCGGGCAGCGCGGAAAAATCCGGCAGCTTCGACAGCGCGACGTTCATGCGGAAGGTGCCGGAGCCGGCCTTCCACGTTTTCATGCGCGCCGCCATCGCGCCGGGACCGCGTCGCGGCGGCACCAAGGTCTGGAACAGGTGCTGCGGATCGACGTTGGCGATGACCGCGCGCGCGCGGATCGGCGTGCCATCCTCCAGCACGACGCCGGTGGCGCGGCCGCGCTCGACGATGACTTCGCGCACCGCCGCGCGCACATCGATGCGCACGCCATGCTCGCCGGCGGCGCTCGCCATCGCCTGCGTGATCGCGCCCATGCCGCCGATCGCGTGGCCCCACGACGCCTCGCTTGCCGTTCACTTCGCCGAACACGTGATGCAGCAGCACGTAGGCGGAGCCCGGCGTGTAAGGGCTCGCCAGATTGCCGACGACCGCATCGAAGCCGAGCACCGCCTTGATCGGATCGGACTCGAACCAGTCGTCGAGCATGTCGCCGGCCGATTTGCGCAACAGGCCGAACGCCGCCTTGACGGCGTCGTCCTGCCACAGCCTCTTGCCGATCGCCGCGAGCTTGCCGAGCTGCGCGCAGCTATCGCCGAAATTCCGCAGCGCCAGATTGGGCGGCGCGGCGAGCACGAGGCTGCGCAGCACATCGGCGACGCGGCCGATCTCGGCCTGATAGGCGCCATAGCGGGCGGCGTCCTTGGCGCTGAATTTTGCGATCTCGCGTTCGGTGCGGCCCTCGCCGGTCAGGAGATAGCGGCCGTCCGGCAGCGGCAGGAAATTCTGCGCGCGGCGCTCGACGATGCGCAAGCCGTGCTCGTGCAGCTTCAGGTCGCGGATGATCTTGGGCTGCAGCAGGCCGACCGTGTAGGCCGCGGTCGAGTTGCGGAAGCCGGGATGGAATTCCTCCGTCACGCACGGCGCCGCCGACCACGCCGCGCCGCTCCAGCACGCGCACGCGCAGGCCCGCCATGCCGAGATAGGCCGCACAGGTCAGCCCGTTGTGGCCGGCGCCGATGACGATGGCATCAAGATCGGACATGGTATGTGCGCGGCCGGCCCAAAACCGCTGGCATATTGCGCTGACCCGTCACCTTCTGCATAGCTAGATTGGCCGGCGCCCGCGCCGTCAACGATCGCACCGCCACCAATGTCGCCCAGATCGTGATTTCCGGAACGGAGCGGCACACGCCTTCAGGCGTGGTGTCGATGCCGGCCTTCGGCAGCACGCACTCCGACACCGAAATCGCCGCGGTGAGCAACTACGTGACGGCGCGGTTCGGCAGTGCGCAATCCGGCATCACCGACAAGGACGTGGCAGCGCTGCGGAGCCAGGCTTCCAGGTGATTTTGGTTCGTTCACACGCCGGTCAGTCGCGCGTCACGTTGCGTCCGGCGTCTTAGCTCTTTCGGTATGCGACTCGGCATTGTCCGGCCGGTCCGACGGAGGGGCGCCGCTGTCGCTCGCGGCGGCATCGGCGCTTTCCGATGTACCGCACGCGGGAAATCGCGTCCCCGGCAGCAGAAACCGCCAAAGCCGCTCGAAATCCGCATCCGGTTTGCAGGGACGGCCAGCCATCATCCACATATAGAAAATCCGCCAGCCATGCATAGGGGGCTGGGCTCGCCTTCCGCACAAATCCCAAACCGGCTAGTCTTGCCCGGAGCCGACAGGAATAGCGCTCGCGCCTGATTTTTCAGAAACTCCAAGGAGCAGACATGAAACTCGCGTTTTTCGACAATTATAAGCTTGGCGTGGTGGTCGGCGACAAGATCGTCGACGTCTCGGCCGTCACCAAAGGCATCAAGGCGCTCGGCCCGCAGGACGTGATCCGCGGCGTGATCGAGAAGTGGAGCAGCTACAAGGGCAAGCTCGCCGCCGCCGCCAAGAAGGGCAAGGGCAAGCCGCTCGCCAAGGTCAAGCTGCGGCCGCCGCTGCCGAAGCCGGAGCAACATCGTCTGCATGGCGGTGAACTACATGGAGGACGGCACGCGCCGGAGCCGGCGCCGATCAACGCCTTCCACAAGTCGCCGAGCGCGGTCATCGGCGACGGCGACACCATGGTGCTGCCCGACGTGCCGGCGACGATGTTCGAGGGCGAGGCCGAGATCGCGCGTGGTCATCGGCAAGCGCGCCACCCACGTCAAGGCCGCCGACGCGATGAACTACGTCTTCGGCTACACCAACTTCATCGACGGCTCGGCGCGCGGCGTGCTGCCGCCGACCAACGTGTTCTATCAGATGAAGTCGCGCGACACCTTTGCGCCGATCGGCCCCTATATCGTCACCGCCGACGAGATCACCGATCCGCACAAGCTGCAGATCAAGCTCTGCGAACAACGGCACGGTGATGCAGAACTTCAACACCGACGACATGGCGCACAAGATTCCGCGCTGCATCGAATGGGTGACGCTCGATCCACACGCTGGAGCCCGGCGACATCCTGGCCACCGGCACCAACCATCGCGGCCTCAATCCGTTCATGGACGGCGACAAGATCGAGCTGGACCTGCGAGGGCTGCGGCACGCTGCACATCAAGGTACGCGACGATCTCAAGCGCACCTGGGCGCGCATCACCCGCCTGCAACACAAGCAGAGCGGCGCCGAAGGCGTGCACACCAAGCAGACCGGCGGCAAATACGCGAAATAGGTCGCGCGCCGGCGTCGGCGACGACAGAGCGGCGGCGTCGGCGCGTTAATCCGCGCCCCCCGCTTTGTCAGGCCCCGAACCACTCCGGGTGCTCGGTCAGCGCCACGACGCTGCAGGCGAACGTCAGCACGCAGATCGTCCACAACAGCAGCGCCAGATATCGGTCATCGGTCATGGCATCGGCGAAGCAATCGCCGTGCCAAACCGGCAGACCTGCCAAGGCTCAGTCCCGATAGCTGCGGTCGATAGTGTCGAGCATGCGCAGGTAGGCCGGCCAGTCGGCCGAGCCGCGGCCGGAATCGTGGTGCTCGTATTGGTGCGCGGTCTTTTCGCAAATCTCCGCCGGGATTTCGATCAGCGTGCCGCCGGTTGCTTCCATCTTGAGCTGGATGTCGGCCGCCTCGAGCAGCGACTTCATCAGCACGAAGGCTTCGCGCACCGTCTTGCCGACCGTGAGCAGGCCGTGATTGTGCATGATCAGCGCGCGGTTCTTGCCGAGCGCCTTGTTGATGCGCGCGCGCTCGCCGAAATCCTCGGTGATGCCTTCGTAGGCGTGATAGCCGATGCGATTGTGGAAGCGCACTGCCGGTTGCGACACCATGCGCAGGCCGTGCTTCAGTCCGGCCAGCGCCATGCCGGTCTCGGTGTGTACGTGGACGGCGCAATTGACGTCCGCACGCGCCGAAAGCACGCCGCCGTGCAAGGTGAAGCCCGGCCGGTTGACGCCGGAGGATTCGTCGAGGTCGTCGTCCATCGAGACCTTGACCAGGTTCGACGCCGTCACCTCGGTGTAGAGCAGCTCGTGCTGCTTGATGAGGAATTTGCGCTCCTCGCCGGGCACGCGCATGGAGGAGTGATTGTAGATGACGTCGCCCCAGCCGTAGTGCGCGATCAGCCGATAGGCGGCGGCGAGGTCGACGCGGGCCTGCCATTCCGCCGGCGAAATGTCCGCTTGGGTGACGGGCGCGATCTTGACGTGGGTGTTCATGGGCCGGATCTCCGCGTGGGACGCGCAATCTAGCATCCCGCGCCGCCGCCGCGCAGCCCCCTCCTGCGGCGCCAGGATGCGGCGCCAAGATGCGGCGCCAAGATGCGGCGCAAACACAAGCGGAAGTTGCGGCCATTATTAACTCATCCTCAACGGCTGGCGGCGACTCTGCTGTTATGGGAGCGACGCGTCCTTTTATGACAGTTTGCAAAACTGCGGGCCTCACGGCGGCGCTGGTGGCGGCGGTATGCGCGAGCGCGTCGCGCTCCAGCACGCCCGCGGACTCCCGCCACGCCTGGCAGCAGCAATACCGCCGGCCGGCGGAAATTCCGTTCCCGAAGAGCAACCCCTACTCGGATGCCAAGTTCAAGCTTGGCCGGACGCTGTTCTTCGATCCGATCCTGTCCGGATCCGAGGTGCGCTCCTGCGCCACCTGTCACAATCCCGGTCTGTCATGGGCCGACGGCCAGCCGCGCGCGATCGGCGAAAAACAACTGCCGCTGCCGTTGCGCACGCCGACGCTGCTCAATGTCGCCTGGATTCCAAAACTCGGCTGGGACGGCCACTTTCGCGGCCTCGAAGAGGTCGCCATGGGTCCGATCACCGCGACCAGCAACATGAATCTGTCGGAAAAGGCCCTGGTCGAGCGGCTTTCGGCCATCCCGGGCTATGTCGATGCGTTCGACTTGGCCTTCGGCGAAGGCGAGGTCACGGGACGGAAGATCGAATTTGCGCTCGCGACCTTCGAGCGCACGATCGTGTCGAAGAATTCGCCTTTCGATCGTTGGATCGACGGCGCCGAAACCGCGATCAGCGATCAGGCCAAGCGCGGTTTCGACCTGTTCAACGGCAAAGCCAATTGCGCGGCCTGTCACAGCGGCTGGGCCTTCACCGATGCCTCGTTCCACGACATCGGCAGCGCCCGCGGCGACGATTGGGGACGCGGGCGGCTGTTCCCGACATCGGTGGCGCTGCGTTACGCCTTCAAGACCCCGACGTTGCGCGACGTGGCCCGCCGGGGTCCCTACATGCACGATGGCTCGGTGCCGGCCTTGGAGGCCGTCCTCGACCTCTATGACCGCGGCGGCATCGAGCGGCCGAGCCGGGCCGAGGAAATCAAACGGCTCGGGCTGACCGTGGCCGAGAAGGCCGACCTCATGGCCTTCCTGGCGACGCTCAATGGCACGCCTGAGCCGGTGTCGCTTCCGGCGCTGCCGCGCTGAGGCTCAAGTCCTATAAATACTGATCGAGCTAGAGAATAACCGGAAGTCCGCAGCTCGCCAGGGCTAGCCCGCCGAGCAAAAGCGCGCCGGCGCAAGTTTCCAAAGCCTCGATATGAGCCGGAAAACGCGTGGCCAAATAGGCCACGACGGCGCCTGTCATAACGCTCAGCAAGCCAAGAATACCGACCACGGCATTCTCCCGCAAACCCGCCTTCTCCCGCGAACCCAATGAGGTCCGGACCGGACATCCTTAGCGGCCAATGCCTACGGGCTGCCTAGCCGGCGCCCTTGAAAACGCCGGTATCCAGGACAGCGGCAACCTTAAGGTTAACAGCAACTTAATTGCCCTAGGAGGGGCTTTAAAAGGTCTTAAGAATGTGTTAAAAGCTTAGCCATCCCAGGGAACTGCGGGCGGCAGTGGAACTGGCATATGAATTGGAATTCGTGGCGGGTGAGGGTTCTCAATGCGTTGGCTGGCGAGACGGTTGCCATTCGCAACCGCGATACCGGTTTCATTTTTGTTCTATGTTGGGTTGTGTGAAACGGCAAGCGCACACGTAAAGTGGTTCTGCGCCTATAATGTCGCCGGCCAACCGGACGGCCTCGAAAACGTCCTCTGTCTCGACTTCGAATTTCTCACCGGCCTGTCGGTGCTCGCTTTGATGGCGGGCTCGCTGTTGGAGGGCACGCCGGTCGGCATGGCCATCCTGCATGCGCTCGACCGCGCGACGGCCCTCATCCGCAACAATCTCGAGACCATTTTCCGCGCCAGCGTCGCGTTCTTCTTCATCGCCATCTGGGGCGTCGGCGGCGTGCTGCTCACCCCCGAACTCAAGACCAGCTCGACTTTGATCGGCGCCATTCAGCTTGGCATCGCCGCCGGCATGGTGTCGCGCCGCACCATGCCGTTATCGGCGTTGGGAATTTTCGCGTTGTACGCCGTCGCCATCTGGAATTACGGCGTGTTTCATCTCGCCGACTATCCGGTATTCCTCGGCGTCGCCTCCTATCTGGCATTGACCGGCCTACAGAAAGATTTTTTCGGCGCCCGCCCGATCGACGTGTTGCGCTGGGCCGCCGGCATCACCTTGATGTGGGCGTCGATCGAGAAATGGGCCTATCCGGAATGGTCGTATCCGCTGTTCGCGGCGCATCCGGAAATGTCGATGGGTTTTACGCCCGGACTTCTTCATGAAGGCAGCCGGCGCGGTCGAATTCGCCTTGGCGTTCGCGTTGATCTGGACGCCGCTGGTGCGGCGCGCCGCCGCGATCATGCTGGCGGCGATGTTCATCAGCGCGGTCGTTGAATTCGGCAAGATCGATCTGATCGGCCACACGCTGATCGTGGTGGCGCTCTTCGGCATCATGGCCGACGACGGCGGCAAGCAGGCGCGGCTGCGCGATTCCTGGCTGCTGCCGGTCACCTATGCCGCGGCGCTGGTCCTGTTCCTGGCGGTCTACTACGTCGGGCACGCCGAATTGTTCGGCACTGCGATTCTCTGATCGAGAGCATGATCCGGAAAAGTGGGAGCCGGTTTTCCGAAAAGATCATGCGCCAATAAGAAATTGCTTATTGCACGTGCACCACGAGCCGCATCTTGGGATGGATGGCGCACAAGACGTCGAAATCGCCGGCCACCGGAAAGGCGATCGGCGTGATGCTGCCGGGCTTCTGGTCGCCGGAATCGAATGAGAACTTGTCGGAATCCACGTAGGCGTGGTGCAACAGGTCGGCGTCGTCGTTGACGATCTGGATGGATTCGCCGCGCTTGATGGTGACGTCGCCGGGATGGAATTCGCGCCCCTTCTGCGAGATCGAATATTGCGGCGCCGCTCCCACCAACGTGCCGGCCGCGGTCAGCAGCAGCGCCGCGACCGTGACGGCGATCGGGCGGCGCGCGTGCCGTAGAGCGTTTCCTAAACTCATGGTTGCCTCGTGACCTGCTTCAGGCAACCTGACGGCTGGCAGTTAAGACGCCGTTAAGGAAGCCGTGAAGATTGGACCGGGCGCTCCATCGCCCTTAACGGCCGCCGGTATAGGTCTGTAGGGCTCGAAGTCAGTAATCGTACCCTCATGATGCGTGGCCGGATCGCTCGTCTGATCGACCGTTTGGGATCGCCTTGGCGGCAAGGCGCGTCGCGCGCCGCGGCGCTGGCATGATGTGCATGACCATCCGCGGCCGCATTCTGGTCGCGTTCCTGGTCATGTGCGTGATCACCGCGGGCCTGGGCGCCTACGCCACCATGGGCGTTCGCAATGCCGGGCTATTGGTCGACAAGACCTTCGACGAATTGCTGATGTCGATCAATTATGCTCGCGCCGCGGCGACCGATTTCGCCGCCATGCGCGCGGCCTTCGCGCGCCGCTGGATCGCCACCGATTTCCGACATGCGCGCGGCGCTGGACGACGAGTTCGACAAGCTCGGGACCTCGCTGTCGGAAGACCTCGCGATCGCCGCGCAACGCTCGCAATCGGTGCGCGCCACTCGCGCCGCCGAGAGCGTCAAGCGCGCGGTGGATGCCTGGCGAGGCATCTGCGAGCGGCTCCTCGACGGCACCAAGCTCGACGTCAACTGGGCGACGCTCGACCAATACACCGTCAAGGTCGACGACCAGATCGATCTGTTGGTGAACTACACCGCCGGCGACGGCTTCCTGTACCGGCAAAGCGCCCGCGCCGCGGTCGCCCACGATATCCAGCTCAACATCGCCGGCATCGCGCTGGCGCTGTTGCTGTCCGCGCTGGTCGCCTGGGCCCTGGCGCGGCGCATCGTCGGTCCTGTCGCGGTCGCCTCCAACGTCGCCGAGCGCATCGCCGCCGGCAAGCTTGACGTCGCAATACCCAAGGGCAACGGCGACGAGCTCGGCGCGCTGCTCACCGCCATGGGCGTGATGCGCGACAACATCAAGGCGATGATGGACCGCGAGGTTGAGCAGCGCCGTTCCGCGCAAGCGCGGCTCGCCGACGCGCTGGAAAACTCCCAGGAAGGCGTCGTGGTGGTCGATGCCAACGACGGCATCGTGCTCGCCAACGCTCAGGCTGCGGATTTCCTCGGCGTCTCGCCGAGCCTGCTCAAGCCCGGCACGCCGCTGGCGCGGCTGCAACCGGCGCTGCAGGCGACCGGCGACGCCGGCCGCGTCCTGATGGCGCGTCACGGCAATCTCAGCGCCACCACCGAAGTCTCGATGCCGGACGGGCGCTGGCTGCGCATCAGCCGCAGCCCAACCCGCGACCAGGGCTTTATCGTGCTGTGCAGCGACATCAGCCGCCTCAAGGCGCAAGAATCGTCGTTGCGCGAGAGCAACCTGCTGCTCGATGCGGCGCTCGAGAACATGACCCAGGGCCTGTGCCTCTACGACGCGCAGAACCGGCTCGAAGTCTACAACCGGCGCTATCTGGAAATCTTCGGGCTGCCGCCCGACCGCATCAAGCCCGGCATCAGTTTCAGGGAAGTGCTGGAGATCGCCGTCGCCTGCAACAATCATCCGGACAAGACCGTCGATCAGCTGTTGGTGGAGCGCGCACCACTTTTCAGCGAGAGCAGCGTCGGACCGCACATGGTCGAGTTTGGCGACGGCCGCGTGGTGTCATGCCTGTCCAGCCCGACCTCCGACGGCGGCTGGGTCGTGACCTACGAAGACGTCACCGAGCGCCGGCAGGCCGAGGCCAAGATCGCGCACATGGCGCGCCACGACGCGCTGACCGACCTGCCGAACCGCGCTGCTGTTCCGCGAGCAGCTGGAGCAGGCGCTCTGCGCGTGCGGCGCGGCGAGCTCGCTCGCCGTGCTCTGCCTCGACCTCGACCGCTTCAAGGAGCGTCAACGACACGCTCGGCCACCCGGTCGGCGACGAGCTCCTGCTGCGCGGTGGCCGAGCGGCTGCGCGCGCTGCGTGCGCGAGACCGACACGGTCGCGCGGCTCGGCGGCGACGAGTTCGCCATCGTGCAGACCGGCGCCGACGGCCGACCGATGCCGACCGCGCTCGCCGCGCGGCTCATCGAGGCGATCGGCGAGCCCTTCGAGCTCGACGGCCACCAGGTGGTCGATCGGCGCCAGCATCGGCATCGCCATGGCGCCCGACCGATGGGCACGAGCCCGACGAGCTGCTGAAGAACGCCGACCTGGCGCTCTACCGCGCCAAGGCGGACGGCCGCGGCACGCTACCGCTTCTTCGAGCCGGAGATGGACGCGCGCATGCAGGCGCGCCGCAGCGCTCGAGCTCGACCTGCGCAAGGCGCTCGTCGCACGGCGAGTTCGAGCTGCTACTATCAGCCGATCGTCAGACCTGCGAGACGGCGAAGTCAGCGGCTTCGAGGCGCTGGTGCGCTGGCACCATCCCGAGCGCGGCCTGGTCGTGCCCGGTCGAGTTCATCCCGCTCGCCGAGGAGACCGGCCTGATCGTGCCGCTCGGCGAATGGGTGCTGCGGCAGGCCTGCGCGGAGGCGGCGGCGTGGCCGCGAGCACGTCACGGTCGCGGTCAACCTGTCGCCGGTGCAGTTCCAGCAACCGGCACGCTGGTGCTCGACGCGTCATGGCGGCGCTCGCCGCGTCGGGCCTGCCGGCCGAGCCGGCTGGAGCTCGAGATCACCGAGACCGGTGCTGCTGCAGGACGACCGAGGCGACGCTCGCCACCCTGCATCAGCTGCGCGAGCTCGGCGTGCGCATCTGCGATGGACGATTTCGGCACCGGCTATTCCTCGCTGAGCTATCTGCGCAGCTTCCCGTTCGACAAGATCAAGATCGACCGCTCGTTCGTCCAGCGACCTGCGGCAAGCACGACGACTGCGCTCGCGATCGTCCGGGCGGTGACTCGGCCTCGGCCGCAGCCTCGGCATGAGCACCACGGCCGAGGGCGTCGAGACCGACGAGCAGCTCGAGCGCCTGCGCGCCGAAGGCTGCACCGAGGTGCAGGGCTATCTGTTCAGCCGGCCGAAGCCGCTCGAGGAAATCCCCTCCATGCTGCGCGACCTGCGGCCGCGCATCCGCG
>CAWBID010000002.1:0-5369 GCA_963788715.1 uncultured Solirubrobacterales bacterium | reverse complement strand
AGTCATGGCATGCCGCGCAGACGATGAGCGTTTTGCGCCGCTTCTTGGCCATGAGGGCTGCCCACGCGGGCTGGCCCGGCCCGGTTCTGCCGAGCTGGCTGAGTGCGGCGACCTGGTGGACTACCACCGTGGTGCCGTGCTCGCACAGCTCGCATCCCTGCTTGAGGAGCCGGTGAACCAGTTCCTTGCGGGGGTAGCTGGTCCGGGCCGGTGCGGGGTCGTGGATGACCGCGCGCCTGTCTTGCCTGAGGGGGATCCCGCCGAACCGTGCTACCAGGTCCTTCTTGCCCTCCCGCTGCAGCCTGGCTTCGAAGCAGGTCCTGGGGCCGTGGCCGGTGATAACCTTCGCCTTGTAGCGGGCGGCCATCTTGGCCACGGAGGACTTGTGCTTGGCGGCCAGGGTCTTCAGCATCGACGTCTCGGCGTACCAGCACAGCCGGGTCAGCCGCCAGGCGTCCTGGGCGAGAAGGTAGTAGTTCACGATGCCCCGGTATTCGGCTCCGTAGATCCGGACGATGTCGTAGGCGTCCAGATTCTGCAGCCGGGGCCGGTGCCAGGGTTTTCCCTTGCGCCGGTAGGGGGCGGTCTTGGCCTTGATCACGTCCGGCGGCACGCGCAGCGCGATCGCCCCGTTGGCCGACCGGCGGCCTCGGGTGATCCTGGTGTCGCAGTGCTGGACGATGATGTGGTAGCCGAGGAACCGCGCCGGCTGGGTGCGGGCGTGGCTGATCAGGGTCTTGTCCTGGTTCAGTTCCAGCCTGAGGGTCTCCCGGAGGAACCGGGTCAGCTCGGCCTTGATCTGCTCGGCTTCGGCCTTTGGCCCGGTGAATCCCAGGATGTGGTCATCTGCGTACCTCAGGTATCGCAGCCGCCGGAATCCGGGGTCCATCGGGTCGCGTGAGGGGAGCGCGCGCATCTGGCGGAGCATGTTCCGGGCCGTTACCCGGTCCCCGCGCTTCCGCGCGCTGTCCCGCTGGCGCTTCAGCCCGGTGTAACGGGAATCGGGCGCCCGGGCTGCTCCCCGCGCGTATCGCGGGATCAGTTCCCTCTCGACGAACTCGTCGAGCTTGTTCAGGTAGATGTTACTGAGCCTCGATCCACCGACGCCCTTTCGGCTTTATCGGTGTTTCAGCAGGTCAGCGCCCTGATCGGCGCTATTGAAGACTGCACCTGGTAAGTGCAGTCTCCTGGGACGGGAAAACGGGGTCTGACCTGGGAGAATGACTGCCAGCCTTCAATATCATCGGTGGATCCAGGCTGAGGACTGGTGATACGACGCCGCCCTGCGGGCATCCGCTGAGCGTGTCGTGGTATTCCCAGTCCTCCAGGTACCCGGCTTTGAGCATGTGACGGATCAGCCGGAGAAACCGCTGATCGTGGATGTTCTCCGACAGGATCCCGGCCATTACCGAATGGTCCAGAGACCCGAAGCAGTCGGAGATGTCACCCTCGATGAACCACGTTGTCGCGCGCCAGACTTCGCGGATCTCCCGCAATGCTGTATGGCATCCGCGGCCTTTGCGGAACCCGTGTGAATGGTCTGAGAACTGCGGCTCATAGTACGCTTCCAAAAGCAGGCGCACTACTTCACCGACGAGTTTATCGGACCACGACGGCAGGCCGAGGGGCCTCAGCTTCCCGTTCTTTTTCGGGATGTAGATGCGGCGGGCCGGGGCGAACCGGTACCGCTCGTACCGCATCAGCTCGGTGATCTGGTCGATCTTCCCCTCGGACATGCCGTCGGCGGTTTCCTCGCTAGCGCCCGGCGTCATCGCCCCCTGGTTGGAGTAGATGTTGCCGTACGCCACCAAGTACAGGTTCTTGTTGAACATCTGCCGGTACAGCTGCGTGAGCGGCAGGCCCTTCCTGCCACGCTCGCGGAGAATGCTCAGTACCACTGCGGCTTCCTGCATTGCGCATGCCTCCTGGCCTGGTGCTATTCATCGCCTGTGCCCCTTCGCCCTGTGGACCGTCATTAGCGGTCTCCAGATTGGCCGGACGTCACCCCGGCGACTACTACGGGCACTCCGTCGCCATAGGACTCGCGTCCCTTAGGCGATCCCACGTTCACAACTGCCATACGTGATAGCGCGACTTAGGCGTCCCGTCCGTCTCCTTCAATGCCCTGACAGGACATCGCTCCTGCGCCCCGGAGGATTACCACAGGGATATGCACACCCCGCGGCAGGGGCCGGTACCGGTTTCATGCGTCTTTCCGGCAGGTTCACGCCTTTAACCTTCTGGAAACTGGGATTCAGGCAGTCTGGCTTTCGCCATATCGCGCGGATCTCCCGGCACACCGCCCCGTACGCCTCGGCAACGGCCGCCGGTTTCCTGGGTGAGATAGGCTGCCAGGCGAGGTGCCAGCTTTGGGGCTGGTCCTTTTCCCGGCAGCCCTCTCCCGAACCCGCCGTGCGAGTTTCCCCGCAACGGGCTCTCCGGTGACTACGCCGTGAGTGACGCGGTTGGATGCTCCGCATGGATGGCATGGTGGCAGGCTGCGCAGACCACCAGGGTCTTGCGCCGCCGTTTCGCCATGAGCCTGGCCCATGCGGGCTGTGCCGGTCCGGGCTGGCCGAGATCGGCTAGTTTGCGGACCTGGTGAACTGCCACCTGGCCCGGTTGCTCGCAGATCTCGCATTGCCCGGCGAGGAGCCGCAATGGGAGCTCTTTGCGCGGGTAGATGACCCGTTCCGGGATGCGGTCGGTGATGACCGCTTTCGGCTGCCGTTTCAGTGGTATCCCGCCGAACCGGGCGACCAGTGGTTTCCTGCCGCTGCGCTCGACGACGACTTGCAGGCATGTCCGCAGACCGTGAGGCGTCTCGATCTTGGCCTTGTACTTCGCCGCCATCTTCTGCCCGGTCGAGTCGTACTTGCATGCCAGCGTCTTGAGCACCGAGGTCCGCATGACCCCGTGCAGCCGGTTCAGCCGGTAGACGTCACCGGCCAGCAGGTAGTACTGGACGAACCCTCTGTATTCGGCCCCGAAGGTGGCGACGATGTCGAAGTCGCCGTGGTTCACCAGCGGGGTCCGGGTCGCGGGTTGGCCGCGCTGACGGTAGAGGGCACACTTGGCTTTGATCACCGAGGTCGGCACGCGCAGCCTGACCACGCCGTTGACCGCCCGGCGGCCCCGGGTGGTCTTGCGGTTGCTGTGCTGGACGGTGATCTCATAGCCGAGGAATCTCGCCGCGCCTGTCCGCGCGTGGGTGATCAGGGTCTTTTTCTGCGACAGTTCCAGCTTGAGGTCATCACGCAGGAACTGCGCAAGCCGTTTCTTGATCTCCTCGGCCTCGGCCTTCGGCCCGGTGAACCCAAGCAGATGATCGTCAGCGTACCGGGCATAGCGCAGCCGCCGGTATCCCGGGTCCCGCGGATCCTGGCTGGGCATATTGCGCTGCTGTTTACGCAGCTCCTGCACTCGCGTGCGGTCGCCGCGTTTACGAGCCCGCTCGATCGCTGAGGCTATCCTCCTGTATTCGACGTTGGATGCCCGATGGGTGTGGCTCCTGTGGAGTGAGTGTCAGGCGGCGAGTTCGAGGTTGTCGTGGTAGCGGCTTAGGTGGTTGCGCTGGTGTTCTTGCTGGATGTGCCAGTCCCAGTAGGTGTCGGTGTCGCCGCTGGCGGCGATGGCGCGCAGCCAGAGCATGGCCTGGGCTCCTTCCAGGCTCCAGCGGGCGCCGGTGATGCCCATCCGGTCCTGGACCAGGTGGCGGCAGGCGCCCTCGATGACGCCGGTGGCGATCGGCCAGCCGTTCGCCAGGGCCCGCGGGTAGTCCATGAAGGCCTGCTTGTTCTGCAGGTAGGACAGGGTTTTGCGGATGATCTTGGCGTGCTCGCCGCCCGGTTTCGGCGGGTGCTCCGCGGCGAGCCGGGCGATCCGGGCGATGACCTCGCCGGTGCGGCCATGCAGGATGTCCAGCCCCTGCGCGATCACCCAGTCTTCCATGGCCGGGTCGCGCGGGGCGTGGAAGCACCAGGCCGTCTTCCACAGGTATTCCAGCACGTGGATGAAGTCGACCAGGATGATCAGGGTGATGCCGCGGGCGGCGGCCTGGGCCTGGATCAGGCCGAGCTGGTAAATATCGCCGTCCACCAGGGCGATCCAGGTCCGGCGGTGACCGGGGTCGCGGCGGTCGGCCTCGTCGAAGATCTTGCCGATGGTGACATCGCGGCCGGCCGTGATGTCGCAGGCATACCAGCGGTCCTGCGCCCGCGGCGCCTTCTTGCCTGCGCCGGGGTCCGGGCGCATGACCTGCTCCGGGGTCCGCGGCTGCTCCGGCGGTACGACGTCGAAGACGCAGCCGGTCTCGGCCATCCGCTTGCAGCCCTTCTTCTCCCCGGTCCCGGCCCGCTTGCCGAAGGTCCGCACCCGCTTATCCGGGGCCTTGCCCGTGCGGCGGCGCGCCTCCGGGAGCATCGCCACGCCCTTGCCGTCCGCGGAGATCACCAGCGGCGGCAGGCCCTGCTCCTGCTCCCCGGCTGCCGGGACGGCGGCCTGGTCCCCGGTCCCGGCCAGCGGTCCCTGTCCACGGGGCCGGTCCTGATCCTGGTAGAACCGCTCCGCATCCGCGGCCGCCGCCATGATGATCTGCTCCAGCTGCCGCTTGCCGATACTGACCCCGGTCGCGGCCAGCACGAACTCGTGCGCCTGCTCATACGACACGGCCCCGCAGAACATCACCGCCAGCCGCTGCAAACCCCAGGAATACCCCAGTGGCGGCAGGTTCAGCACCGCATCGCGCGGGAACAGCGACCCCGCCCCCGTGACCCCGGACCGGTACGCGATCCGCCGCACCCGTACCTCACCCAGCCGCGTCACCACCGGCCGGGCATGATCCCGCTCGGCGCGAGCCCGCCGCACCCCGTCGGTGCCGGTCACCTGCGGCTGCCGGACCTCACGCTCCGCCTGCCCGTCCAGGGCCAGCTGGACCAGCCCGCACAGCAGATCCCGCCCCTGCTCGACGACCAGCCCCTCCATCGCATCCAGCGTCACCGCCCGGCCCGCCTCCACCGCCAGCCGACCCAGCCCCGCCGCCAGCGGCCCCAGCCCCGCCACCACCGACTCCGCACTCGCCGCCAGCGCATCCAGCCCGTACTCTTCCACTGAGGCTTCCCTTCCGCCGTCCCGGATTTCGCAACTTCAGGACAATACGGAACGGAAGCCTCACTAACGCACAGACACGCCACAGCAACCAGGCAACTCACTCCAGAAGAGCCACACCCATGCCCGATGCACTCCCTGGGTGTACTGCGGTATCAGAACTGTCTCGACGAAAGTGTCCAGCCGGTGGAGGTAAATGTTCGAGAGGACGGGGGAAATCACTCCACCTTGTGGCGCGCCGCTGTATGTGGCGTTCCATTCCC
>CAWBID010000001.1:0-707394 GCA_963788715.1 uncultured Solirubrobacterales bacterium | reverse complement strand
CGCGAAGAGGACAACGACGGCCCAAATGGTGACTGCTTGAGCCTAGCCACAAAACGAGGCGTGCTGCAACGAGCCTTTCGTCGGGCTGTGGACGTTCCGTCCGAGCTCCTAGAATCGCACACGAGGGTGGCGCAGCCGGACACCAGTCCAGCGAGCCGGGCCCCTCGGGATCGGATTGGCCGATGAGCAAGAAGCGAGTTCACGAAATAGCCAAGGAGCAGGGCATATCGAGCAAGGACCTACTCGAGAAGCTGAATGCTGCCAGGCGTAGTTGCGAAGGCGGCTGCCTCATCCGTCGAGGAGACTGACGCGCTGCGTGCACTCGGCGTCAACGGCGCATCGGCCACCGCGACCGCGAGCAAACCGCCAAGCGCACCGGCGCCAGCCGCATCGGCCTCGCCCGCGGCAAGCGCCACCGCCAAGGCCCCTACGGCCACCACGCCCGCCGCCAACTCGACGGATGGGCCCAAAGCAAGCGCCCCTGCGCCAAGTTCAACCGCCCAGAGCGCCCCGACCGCTGAGGCCGCTCCGACCACCGAGACGGCTTCTGAGGAGCAGGCCGAGGGCGCCCAGTCGGCAGGTGAGCGCGTACGTCCCACGCGTGACTCGCGCACTGGCGAGCGCACACCGGCGAGCACAAGCGCGGGCGGAAGACGCCGTGTCGTGATCGACTCCCAAGCCTCTCGCCGCCAGCAGGGAGGCCCGGCCAACCAGCCCGTGCGCCGTCCGCGCAGGGGTCGCCGCCGCAGGGGCACTTACGACGAGACGATTGCCCCGATCGATAACGCGGCGATGGAGGCCACCGACCTGATCCGCGTCAATTCGGGCTCGACGGTCAAGGACGTGGCCGAGTACCTCGGAGTGCCGGTGCCCGAGATCATCAAGAAGCTGATGATGCTTGGCGAGATGGCCACGCTCACGCAGACGCTCTCAGACGACGCGATCCAGGTACTCGCCGACGAATTTGAAAAGAAGATCGAGATCGTCCACGCGGCCGATGACGTCGAGATCGAGCCGGTGTTCGAGGATGTCGAGGAGGATCTTGTCGATCGTCCCCCGGTAGTCACAATCATGGGCCACGTCGACCACGGCAAGACCTCACTGCTGGACGCGATCCGCCAGACCGAGGTTGCCGCGGGCGAGGCGGGCGGGATCACGCAGCACATCGGCGCCTACCAGGTCCATCACGACGACAAGGTGATCACGTTCCTCGACACCCCCGGTCACGAGGCGTTCACAGCGATGCGCGCACGCGGAGCGCAGGTGACCGATCTAGCCGTGATCGTGGTGGCAGCCGACGATGGCGTCAAGCCGCAGACCGAGGAGGCAATCGACCACGCCAAGGCGGCCGAGGTGCCGATCGTGGTGGCGGTCAACAAGATCGACAAGGAGGGCGCGCAGCCCGAGCGCGTGCGCACCGAACTAACACAGCTCGGCCTGCAGCCAGCGGAGTGGGGCGGGGAGACCGAGTTCGTCGACGTCAGCGCCAAGACCCGTGAAGGCCTGGACAGTCTGCTCGAGACGATTCAGGTCGTAACCGACCTGGAGGAACTCAAGGCCAACCGCGACGCGACCGCCTCGGGCACCGTGATCGAGTCTAAGCTCGACCCGGGCCGTGGACCGGTGGTAAGCATCCTGATCCAGCGTGGGACCCTGCAGGTCGGCGATGCGCTCGTGGCGGGCGCCAGCTTCGGTCGGGTGCGCGCGATGCACAACTTCGTCGGCGCTCGCGTGAAGACGGCGGAGCCAGGAGAGCCGGTCGAGGTGCTCGGCTTCGACGGCGTCCCCGAGGCCGGCGAATTCGTAAGGGCTGTGGAGAACGAGCGCCGTGCGCGCCAGCTCGCGGGCGAGCGCGCCAACCGCCTGAAGACCGAGGCGCTCGCGCGCCGCTCCGGGCGCAAGGTGTCGCTCGAGGACGTCTTCAAGCTCGCCCAAGAAGGCACCGTCAAGGAGCTGAGCCTTGTCATCAAGGCGGACGTAGCCGGCTCCTTGGAGGCGATCGAGGATGAGATCGCCAAGTTGCCCCAGGACGAGGTCTCGGTCAACATCATTCATCGCGGTGTCGGCGGCATCAACGAGTCCGACGTGATGCTCGCCTCAGCTTCCTCTGGCTTGATCCTCGCCTTCAACGTTCGTCCCGTTGGAGATGCCCGCCAGATCGCTGATCGCGAGGGCGTGGAGATCCGCTCCTACGCGGTCATCTATCGCGCGATCGAAGAGTTGCGCGCGGCGATGCAGGGAATGCTCGAGCCGACCGAGGTGGAGACCTCGCTGGGCCAGGCCGAGGTGCGTCAACTGTTCAAGGCATCGAAGATCGGAACGATCGCGGGCTCGCACGTCAGCGAGGGCAAGGTCACGCGCGGAGCGCGCGTGCGGGTGGTGCGCGAGGGCACCGTCATCTACGACACCACGATCGCTTCTCTGCGGCGCTTCAACGAGGACGCGCGTGAGGTCTCCGCCGGATATGAGTGCGGCATCGTGCTCACCAACTTCCAAGACCTCAAGGAGGGCGACGTGTTGGAGACATATGAGACGCGCCTCCAAGAGCGCCAGTTGGCCTGAAGTCACCCTCCAATAAGGGGTTGCTCATGCAAGCTGTAGTGCAAGTTGGATCTTTCGAGGGACTTGGATCAGTAGGATGAGCTCAGAGCGAATGCGTCGTGTGGACGAGGCGATCAGGCAGGTAATAGGCGATGCGCTCGCGGCCGACTTGAAGGACCCGAGGGTGGGATTCGTGACTGTTACCGATGTGAGGACAAGCGCCGATTTGAGCCATGCTCGCGTGTACGTGAGCGTGCTCGGTGAGGCTGATACGCGCGCAGACACGCTGGCGGGCCTTGATAGTGCACACGGCTACCTACAAGGCCGGATAGCGCGCGAGCTGAAGTTGAAGCGCACCCCGACGCTCGCTTTCGCCTACGACGACACGACTGACAGAGCGATGCGCTTGGACGCTCTGATCGAGACCGAGATCGAAGGTGTGGATCGCGACGGAGCCGGGATGGCCCCCGACCTCGCCAGCGTCGAAGGAGCCGGGCGCGAAGGCGAAGACGCGTGAGCGAGGCCGACTCGATCGATCGTACTCGCCAGCTTGTTCTGGAACGCGTCCGCGCCGACGCGAGCTTCGTGGTGGCCACGCACGAGCACCCCGACGGAGACGCGCTCGGATCGCTGATCGGAATGCATGGGCTGCTCACAGCGTTGGGCAAGAACTCAGAGATGTTCATCGCCGAGAGCGACCTTCCGCTCCCGCGCGAGTACCGTTGCCCAGCGCTCGAACACGCTATCCAGTCAGCGCCGGCGGACATCGGCGAGCGCACGGTCGTGATGCTCGATTGCGGCAACATCGACCGCAACCCGGCTGCCGTGTTGCAGCATGGCGCCCACCTGCTCAACGTCGACCACCACCATGACAACACCCACTTCGGGACGCTCAACCTCGTCAACCCCTCCGCCTCGTGCACAGCGGAGATCGTGTGGGATCTAATGCACGGCCTGCAAGTTGCGCCCACGGCCGCGATGGCCGAGGCTCTGTACATCGGGCTTGTCACCGACACGGGTCGCTTCATGTACGAGAACACGGGCCCGCGTGCACACCGCATGGCGGCTGAGCTGATTGCCGCTGGCGTCAACGTGCCCGCCGTCAACACACGCCTGTACGAGGAAATGCCCCAAGCCAAGCTCACGTTGCTTGGGGTCGCGCTGGAGCGAGTCCAGCGCTTCGACGCTGGCGAGCTGACTTTGGTCGCGCTGGACGCCGAGGATTTCGCGCGAGCCAGCGCCGAAGAAAGCCTCTCGGAGGGAATCGTCGATCACTTGCGCTCGATCGCGGCCACCAAGATGGCGGTCTTGATCCGCGAGCTGACTGCTCCCGAGAGCAAAGGCAAGCGCAAGGTCTCGCTGCGCGCGACCGGCAACGATGTCGACGTGTCTGCGATCGCGCGCACCCAGGGCGGCGGCGGGCACCGTCGCGCGGCTGGGTTTTCAACGACGCTCGCTGTGGCCGAGCTGATCGAGCTGCTGCGCCACGAGCTGGCCGTCCAGTTACACCCAGCGCCAAGCGGGCCGGCGGTTCCCACACCGGCCTAAGCCTGCCGGTCGCGGGGAGCGCTCACGCGTGGCTCACACCACCGCGTCAAGATCAGAGACGGACATGGACGGCATCTTGTTGATCGACAAGCCCGTGGGGATCACCTCGCACGACGTGGTCGCTCGCGTGCGCCGCTCCTTGGGAGGCGCAAAGACCGGCCACGCCGGAACGCTCGACCCTTTCGCGAGCGGCTTGTTGGTCGTGCTCGTCGGCAAGGCCACCAAGCTGCAGAGCCGCATCATGGAGTTGCCTAAGCGTTATGAGACGGTTGCGCGCCTGGGTACGCTGTCGAGCACTGGAGATCCCGAGGGCGAAATCCGCCAGACCGGGCGTGTGCCGCCTGACCCGCCGGTGCTGCCGACAGGAGAGATCCGCCAACGCCCTCCGATCTACTCGGCGATCAAGATCAAAGGCGAGCGGGCTTATCGCAAGGCCCGTCGCGGAGAGTCCTTTGAGATGCCCGAGCGGATCGTGACCGTATACCGCTTCGAGCAGTCATGGCGCGATCCGCCGGCAGGAGACGGAGCCCCCATTCGTGGCGGCTATGAGATCGAGTGCTCCTCGGGCACCTATGTTCGTTCGCTGATCGCCGACCTCGGCGACGCTTACTGCGAGGAGCTCAGACGCACCGCGATCGGACCCTTCGTGGTCGCGGACGCTGTTTCACCGCCTCCGCGCGGGCATGACTGGAGCGATCCTCCGCTCTTGAGCATCGAACTCGCGCTGAGCGCCGCAACCAACCACGAAGCCGCAGCTCGCCGCCGACCTGGACGCTCAAGCCTCGCGTGACGTAGGCTCCTGCAGTGCAAATCACTCGGCTGCCCGACGTGAGGCCCAGGGAGCGACGCGTGGCGGTGGGCTCGTTCGACGGTGTACATCTTGGCCACCGCGAGGTGATCCGTGGATCTGACAGCGTCCTGACCTTCGACCCGCACCCTTCGGCGGTCGTTGCTCCACAACACACACCCAAGCTGCTCACTTCGTTGGAGGTCAAGGCGGAACTCGTCGAGTCCTTGGGCGTGGAGGAGCTGATCGTGATTCCCTTCGACGCGGACTTCGCAAAGCGCAGTGCCGAGGAGTTCGTCGAGGACGTCTTGGTCAAGACGCTCGGCGCCACCCACGTGTCGGTGGGCGAGAACTTTCGCTTCGGCAACCGCGCCAAGGGGGATCCCCAGATGTTGGCGCAAGACCACCGCTTTGCCACTCGGGTCGTGCCCCTGCTCGAGGTCGACGGGGAGATCGTCTCCTCAAGCCACATCCGCGGGCTCGTGCTCGCGGGCGAGGTGGAGCAAGCCACACATTTCCTGGGCGCCCCTTTTCAGATGCGCGGCGAAGTCGTCCACGGCGACGAGCGTGGTCGCCAGCTCGGCTTCCCGACCGCCAACCTCGTGCCCGACGACGCGCTCGTCTGCCCTGGACACGGCGTGTATGCGTGTTTGGCCGACACCCTGACAGGCGCAGGCGAGGTGGCCGCGGCCGTCAACGTCGGGGTACGGCCCACCTTCGTGACCGGACGCGGCGAGCTGGTCGAGGCCTACCTCGTGGACTTCGACGGTGACCTATACGGCCACGAGTTGCGCCTGGACTTTCGTTCGCGCCTGCGGGGCGAGCGGCGCTTCCAATCGGCCGAGGCCTTGGTCGAGCAAATGCATCGCGACGTGGAGCGCACGCGCGAAGTCCTCGCCGGGTCCTCGCGCCCCTAGGGGTGCTTGTGCCCCTCGGGGTGCTAGCCTGTGCGACCGCTATGACGATCACCACAGAGCGCAAGCGCGAGATCGCCGCCAAGTTCGGCTCGGGAGAGCAGGACACCGGCAACACCAAGGTCCAGGTGGCCTTGCTGACCGAGCGCATCAACCACCTGACCGGACATCTGCGCGAGCAGAGCAAGGATCACCACTCGCGTCGAGGCCTACTCATGCTGGTTGGTCGTCGTCGCAGGTTCCTGGACTACCTGCAGCGCAAGGATCTCGAGGGCTACCGCGCCCTCATCAAGGAGCTCGGTCTACGCAAGTAGACCGAGGTGGGACGCGCGATGAGCGCCACAGACGCAAGCTCTACCGTGCTGGCTCCCGGCACGAAGGTCCCCGACTTCAAGCTCGCCACCGAAGCCGGCGATGACTTCACCCAAGCCCACCTGCTTGGCAAGACGACCGTCTTCGTCTTCTACCCCTTCGCCTTTAGTCCGGTGTGCACCGATCAATTGCAGGTGTACGAGCAGTCGCTGGCAGAGATCACCGCCCAGGGCGCAGAGATCTATGGCGTCTCATGTGATTCGACCTGGGCCCAGAAAGCGTTTCGCGAGAAGCTGGGCGTGAGCATCCCTCAGCTCTCGGACTTCGAGCCCAAGGGTGGCGCTTGCGCCGCGTTTGGCGTGCTGCACCCGGGCGGCTTTCCTCAGCGCGCCCTCGTGATCGTAGGCCCCGACGGGATCGTACGTTGGAGCTACCAAGCGCCTTCGCCGGCAGACCTTCCCCCAGTGCACATGATCCTTGGCGGCCTGAAGAACACCTGAGACAGCCGACAGCCTTCGCGGAGCTGCGTCCTCGCTCGCTTATGTGCACAGCACACTGCGCTCGCTGCGTCCTTGCTCCGCTCGACTCTCGGCCGTCTCAGAGGCTGGACGTCGAAAGAGGAATGCCTGCATCCGCTAAGCTCCACACGTTCGGATACAAGGTTAAAAGAAAACGGCTCCACCGACCGACGGGTGGAGAGGGAAGGTAGTCAATATGAGTAGCAACGCCGTTACGCGGGTCTCCGTGGAGATTGCAGGTAGCGAGATCTCGTTTGAGACCGGCAGGATGGCCAAGCAGGCCTCCGGCGCAGTGGTTGTCCGCCAGGGCGACACGATGGTTCTCTCGACAGCAACAGCAGGCGGGCAGCGCGATGTGGATTTCCTGCCGCTGACCGTGGATGTCGAGGAGAGGATGTATTCCGCCGGGAAGATCCCCGGCTCGTTCTTCAAGCGTGAGGGACGCTCGGGAGAGAAGGCGACGCTGACCGCGCGCATGATCGACCGTCCCCTGCGCCCGCTGTTCACTAAGGGCTGGAACTACGAGACGCATCTCGTGGCGATCCCGATATCGGTGGACCACGTCAACCCTTATGACATCCTCGCGATGAACGGGGCTTCAGCGGCCCTGATGATCTCCAACGTCCCGTTCGCCGGCCCTGTCGGCGCGGTAAGGATCGGCAAGATTGACGGCAATTTCGTCGTCAACCCCAACGAGGAGGACTTGCTCGAGAACTCGGACCTCGACCTCGTGGTCGCGGGCTCTGAGGACGCAATCCTGATGGTCGAGGCCGGCGCGAACGAGATCTCAGAGGCTGAGATCCTCGACGCTCTCGACATCGCCCATTCGGCGATCAAGAAGATCTGCGCGCTTCAGCACGAGCTCGCCGAGAAGGTCGGCAAGGAGAAGACCCCGATCACGGCGCCCAGCGTCGATCCGGAGTTGCTCGCGAAGGTGAAGGCATCACACGGTGCTGCGCTTGACGAGGCGACCCAGGTCGAGGACAAGCTCGATCGCCAGGACGCCTGCAAGGCAGTCGAGGAGGCGATCCTCGCCGAGTACGGCCCTGCCGCGCCCGAGGGCGCCGGTGAGGAGACTGCCAAGGAAGCCAAGGCGAGGAGGGCGGAAGCGCAGCTCGCTTTCGACAAGCTGGAGAAGGCGATCATTCGCGAGCGCATCGCGATCCACAAGAAGCGCCCCGACGGTCGCGCCGAGGATGAGATCCGCGACATCACGATCGAAGTGGGCGTCACCCCGCGCACACACGGCTCGGCCCTGTTCACGCGTGGACAGACCCAGGCCCTCAGCGCGGCTGCCCTTGGCACGCTCAAGGAGGAGATGCGCCTTGACACGCTGGGGCTCCAAACCAAGAAGTACTACTTCCACCACTACAACTTCCCGCCCTTCTCGGTGGGTGAGGCGGGCCGTCTCGGCCCCAAGCGTCGCGACATCGGTCACGGCGCGCTAGCCGAGCGCGCACTCGTGCCGGTGATCCCCTCGATCGAGGATTTCCCCTACACGATCCGCGTGGTCTCGGACATCTTCGAGTCCAACGGCTCCTCCTCGATGGCCTCGGTGTGCGGCTCCTCGCTGTCCTTGATGGATGCGGGCGTGCCGATCAAGCGTCCGGTCGCCGGTATCGCGATGGGCTTGATCAAGGAGGGCGACGACTACATCGTGCTCACCGACATCGCGGGCGTAGAGGACCACCTCGGCGACATGGACTTCAAGGTGGCCGGTACCGAGCAGGGCATCACCGCCTTGCAGATGGACATCAAGATCTCGGGCGTCACTTTCGAGATCCTCAGGGACGCCTTGACCCAGGCTCACAAGGCGAGGACTTTCATCCTCGGCAAGATGGCCGACGTGATCGAGGGTCCGCGCGAGCAGCTCTCACAGCACGCTCCGCGCATCCAGACGATCCAGATCGACCCGTCGCAGATCGGCATGTTGATCGGCAAGGGCGGCGAAACGATCAGGGGTCTCTCTGAGGAGTTCGAATCGCAGATCGACGTCAACGACGAGGGGCAGGTCTTGGTCTACTCGGCCAACGGCACGCTCGGCGATGCCTTGGTGGAGCGCATCCGTACGATGATGAAGGAGGTCGAGGTCGGCGACGAGTTCGCGGGCAAGGTCGTCAAGACGACCACCTTCGGCGCGTTCGTGGAGCTGACGAAGGGGACCGACGGTCTGCTTCATATCTCAAACGTGTCCCCCGGCCAACGGGTTGACACGGTCGAGGATGTGCTCAACAAGGGCGATGAGATCAACGTGCGCGTGGTCGAGGTTGACCGCGAGCGCGGCCGTATCGGTCTACGCCTCGCCGAGGACCCAGAGGTTGCGGGCAAGAGCGTCGAGGAACTCGCCTCCGTGGGCACAGGCGGCGGAGGCGGAGGCGGCGGACGTCCGCCCCGTGACGGTGGAGGCTCACGCAACGGCCGCGAGGGCCGGACGGGTGGGGCCCGATCCGGCGGCGAGCGCGGTTCGGGCCGCCCCCGCCACGGTGGCAGGGATCGCGATCGCGACTGATACGGCGGGTCTGCTCGGGAGCATCCCTCCCGAGCGGCCCGACGAGCGTGTGAAGTGAGCGAGCACAGGACAAGCACGCTGGACAGCGGCGTGCGGGTCGTCACCGAGCGCATGGACAACGTGCGCTCAGTGGCACTCGGCTTCTGGATCGGCACAGGCTCGGCGATGGAGTCAGAGGATCAGGCCGGGCTTTCGCACCTGCTCGAGCACATGTTGTTCCGCGGCACCGAGAGCTATCGCTCCGAGGAGATCGACCAGATCTTCGACGCGATGGGCGCCGAGATCAATGCCGGCACCGACCGCGAAGCAACGTCCCTGTTCACACGCGTGCTTGACGGCCACCTGTCGCGCGCTTTGGGCGTGATGGGGGAGATGATCTGGAAGCCTCGCTTCGAAGACCTGGCCGCCGAGCGCGAGGTGGTGCTCGAGGAGATCGCCATGTACGAAGACGACCCCCAGGACCGGGTCTTCGACGCGCTCGGCGAAGCCGTCTTCGGCGAGCACCCTTTGGGACGAGCCGTGATCGGGCGCGCCGATGTGGTGGGCGCAGTGGAGCTCGACGGGTTGCGCGACTTTCATCGCGAGCGCTACCTACCCGAGCAGATCGTGGTGGCCGCGGCCGGCTCCGTGGACCACGACGAGCTGGTCGAGCTGGTTGCGAGCGCCAGCGCATCGACTACTTCGAGCGGCCTTGACGCGATGGGACGCGATGGCAAGGACACATCCGGACATAGCGGCTCGACACAGGCGGCCGACAGGGTGGGGGGCGAGGTCCACTTCAAGCGACGCGTGCGCTTCCTGCGCAAGGACACCGAGCAGTACCACGTGTGCCTTGGCGGCTTGGGCATCTCCCGCCACGACGATCGACGCTTCGCCCTGCGCGTCCTTGAAGGAGTGCTCGGCGGCACCTCCTCCTCGCGCTTGTTCCAGGAGGTGCGAGAGAAACGGGGCCTCGCCTATTCGATTTTCTCTTTTGCCAACTTGCATGCCCATACCGGCGAGGTCGGCCTATATGTGGGTACGCGTCCCGATAATCTCCGCGAGGCGATAGCCACGATCGCGACCGAGCTCGAGCGCTTCGTGGCCGAACCGATCTCAGAGCAGGAGCTGACACGCTCGCGCGAGAACGTCAAGGGGCGGGTGGCACTGTCCTTGGAGTCCACCGCCGCGCGCATGAACAGGCTCGGGTCCTCCTTGCTTGCCGAGCTGCCGATTCTGTCGGTCGATGAGATCGTCGCGCGCATCGACGCCGTCCAAGCTGATGACTTGCACAAGCTAGCCAGCGAGCTGTTTGCCGGGCAGCGGCTCTCAGTTGCGGGCGTCGGCGCCAATGAGGAGCTCTTCCAAGAGGCTCTCGCGCCGCTCCAGGCAGCAGTCTCGTGATCAGGGTCGGCGTGGCCGGCGCCGCCGGGCGCATGGGCGAGACGGTCTGCGCTGCGGTCGACTCGGCGCCCGACATGGAGTTGGTGGGGCGCGCCGACCCCAGACTCGACTGCACCCTCGCCCAGATGTTGGAGCAAGCCTCGCCCGAGGTCGTTGTCGATTTCACTCGTCCGGACACCGCCTTGGAGAACGCCCTGCAGTGCCTGCGCAAGGGGGTCCATGTCGTGACCGGGACGACCGGCTTCGATCTGCAAGCGCTCACCGAGCAAGCCCAAGCTATAGTCACGACACAGGGCGACACGCCCGCGAACCTGCTGGTCGCCCCCAATTTCGCGATCGGCGCGGTCTTGATGATGCGCTTCGCGGCCGAGGCCGCCAAACACATGGCCAAGGCTGAGATCGTCGAGCTGCACCACGACGGCAAGCTGGATGCCCCGAGCGGCACCGCCGCACGCACGGCGCGGTTGATGGCCGAGGCCTCGGGCGGCGAGCCCCCGCCGATCCATTCTGTGCGCTTGCCCGGGTTGGTGGCAAACCAGGAAGTCATCCTCGGCGATATCGGTCAAACCTTGACGATCCGCCACGACACAACCGGACGAGAGTCGTTCATGCCGGGTGTGCTACTGGCTATTCGCAGCGTCCCAGGCTTGGGGGGCACACCGGTGGTGGGCCTCGAGCATGTTCTATTCGAAAACGCATAAATGACGTCCTCACGCCGCCGTCATCCTCCGAGCCAAGTGGAATACTGCATCCGATGAGCACCCTGGAGGGCATTTCTCACAACGCGGGACAGGCGAGTGGTCTTGGCACGATCCTCACCGCGATCGTGACCCCGTTCGACGAACAGGGGCGCGTGGACGAGGAATCGTTCGTCGCCCTGATGCACCATCTCGCCGAACACGGCTCCGATGGTTTCGTGGTGTGTGGCACCACCGGAGAGGCCGCCACCCTCACCGACTCCGAACACCTCGGCCTGATCGGCCTGGCGGTGCGCGAGCGGCCGGCAGGCACAACAATCGTGGGGGGGACCGGCTCCAACGACACCCACCATGCCATTCATCTGACGCAGGGAGCGACTGAGCTCGGCGTGGACGGGACGCTGAGCGTCACCCCTTACTACAACAAGCCGAGCCCGCGCGGGATTGTGCGCCACTACGAAGAGGTCGCCAAGGCCACGGACAGGCCGATCCTGCTGTACAACATTCCGGATCGCACAGCGGTCAACATGGGCCCAGAGTTGCTGGCACGTCTGGCTCAGATCGAGCACATCGAAGGCGTCAAGCAGTCAAACCAGGCTGAGCTGCAATTGATCGATGGACTGGCGCTGTATACCGGCGACGACGCCACTTTCGCGCAGACGCTCGACATGGGCGGCGCAGGCGGCATCTGTGTGGCCAGCCACATTGTTGGCAAGGAGATGCGCCGCATGGCGCAGGAGCCTGAGCGCCGGGCCGAGATCGATGCTTCGCTACAGGATGTCTATGAGACGCTGTTCATAACCGCCAATCCCACTTGCACGAAGGCGGCACTGAACATGCTCGGACACAAAGTCGGCGGGTTGCGCCTGCCGATGATCGAGGCCTCCGCAGAGGAGCGCGAGGCGGTACGCGCAATGCTCGTTCGCCATGGCCTCCTGAACGCCGACGGAAAGCCAACAGAGTCCCTCTCAACGTCCGAGTCGGCTCCTGCCCACACGGACACCGCCCACTCGGGCGCCCAGGCAACCCACACGTGAGCGCACTTCGCGTCCTGCCCCTCGGCGGGCTGGGAGAGATCGGCAAGAACATGACCGTCGTCGAGTACGACGGTCGCATCATGGTCGTGGATGTCGGTCTGCGCTTCCCGACGCCCGAGATGGTGGGCATCGATCTGGTCTTGCCCGACTTCTCCTATCTGCGCGAGCGTGCGCGCGATATCGAGGCAATTGTCGTGACTCACGGCCACGAGGACCATCTCGGCGCCCTTCCTTGGGTCTTGCGCGAGCTGGTCAAGGAGGGTGCCCCGCCCGTTTACGGCGGCCCGCTCACGATCGCGATGGCCCGCTCAAAGTTGGAAGAGCACAAGCTGCGCGACATCGAGTTGTGCGATGTCGCGCCGGGCGAAGCTTTGGAGCTAGGGCCGTTCTCGCTCGAGCTGATCCACATGACCCACTCGATCCCGAACTCCTCGGCAGTCGCGCTCGGTACCGACCTGGGCACTGTCTTGATCACGGGCGACTACAAGTTCGACCAGACACCCGTCGACGGGCCGCCGGCCGACGTGTCACGTCTAGCCGAACTGGGTCGCGAAGGGGTGCTGCTCTTGTGCGGCGACTCCACCAACGTCGATCGCCCGGGCTTCTCGCCATCAGAGTCGCTCGTGGGACCCCACTTGGAGGAAACCTTCGCGCGCTGCGAGGGCCGCATCGTGGTGACGAGCTTCGCTTCGAACATCCACCGTGTGCAGCAGGTGATCGACGCGGCCGCAGCGCTGGGACGCAAGGTCTCACTCGTGGGTCGCTCGATGCGCAAGAACGTGGGCATCGGTCGCACGCTCGGCCATGTCGACGTGCCCGAGGGGATTCTTGTTGGCACACGCGAGGTCGAAGACTTCCCCGACGAGCGCATCGTCATCATCTCAACCGGCTCCCAGGGGGAGCCATTGTCGGCTTTGAGGCGCATGGCCTACAGGGACCATCCCCAGGTCAAGCTGCGCCACGGCGACACGGTCGTCTTCTCGGCCACGCCGGTCCCCGGCAACGAGCGAGCGGTCAACGAGACGATCGACCGGCTCTACCACATCGGCTGCGACGTGGTGACCGCACGCGACGCACCCGTGCACGCCTCCGGTCACGGCTACGCCGAGGAGATTAAGCTGATGCTCAACCTCGTCAAACCTCGCTACGTGATGCCCTTCCACGGCGACTACAAGCGTTTGCGCCTGCACGCCCAGTTGGCCGAGGCCGTAGGTATCTCCCCGGACGACGTCTTCCAGGGCGAGAATGGCCTGCCGCTTGACATAACAGAGCGCTCGGCCCGCTTCAAAGAGCACGAGCAGTCAGGCATGGTGTTCGTCGATGGGGTGGAGATCGGCGATATGGCCGATGTGGCTCTGCGCGACCGCAGGATGCTCTCCGCCGACGGCATCTTCATCGTGGTCGTCACGATCGCCGAGCAGGACGGACGCTCGGTGGCCGACCCCGAGGTCATCTTCAGGGGGGTGCCCTTCCCGGAGGAGGCCGGCCACTTGATCGAGGAGATCAGGGGCACCGTAGACACGACCTTGGGGCGTGCCGCCCAGGAGGAGATCCGCGAGGTGGACCTCCTACAGCAGATGCTTCACGACGATTTGGCGAAACTAGTCTATGACCGCCTGCGCCGCCGGCCTATGGTCCTGCCTGTCGTCGTCGAGGTTTAGAGCCGGCAGGCTCACCACGAAACGCGCGCCGGGACGCTCGGCGCCAGGGTGAGTTTGTTCCAGCTTGACTGTGCCACCGTGGGATTCGGCGACCGCGCGCACGATCGCCAGGCCGAGGCCGAAAGAGCCACCACGGTCGCCCGACCCGCGAACGAAGCGCTCGAACAGGGTTGAGGAGAGCCGCTCGGGCACGCCGGGGCCGTCATCCTCGACGATGAGACACGCGTTGCCGGCGGAATCGAGGCCGGTGCTCACGCGGATCTCCGTCCCGGGTGGCGTGTGGCGCACGGCGTTCTCGATCAAATTGAGCGCCACCCGATGCAGCTCGTCGCGTGAAGCCTCGATTTGAACCGGTCCCGCCCGCCCGATGTCCAAAGAGATCTCGTGCTCGGTGCTGACCGGCCCCAGCTCGGCGGCCGCTTCGACCACGATCTGGCCGAGGTCGCACGGCTGCCGGCGCACGATTCTGCCCACATCGGTGCGCGCCAGTAGCAGCAAGTCGGCCACCAGGCGACGCATCCGCTGAGAGGAGCGCAGCGCGGAACGGGCCGCGTCAGCCTCTTCGCCGTGAAGCGACTCGGCCAGCAGCTCCAGGTTGGCCAGGACGGAGGTCAGCGGCGTGCGTAGCTCGTGCGAAGCGTCGGCGACGAACTGGCGTTGGCGGGCGAGCGTTGCCTCGGTCTCCGCGCGGGCGGCGTCCAGCTCGCGCAACATGCCCCCGAGCGTGCGCGCGAGCTGGGCTACCTCGTCGTCGGCCAAAGGCTCGGGCACGCTGCGGCTGGGATCGCGGGTGCGTGCGATCTCCTTGGCGGTGCTTGTTAGCTCAGCGATCGGGGCCATCGCGCGCCTGGCGATCGTGATGCCTGCCAACAGGGCCAGCGCGGTGCCCGCCATTACTCCCAGCAACAGCAGCAACTCGACGCGGGCGATCGTGGCGTCCAGGTCCGACAAACGCCGACCATATTGGACGATCACGCTGCCGCCAACTGGGCCGCCGAGCGCGACCGGTCTGGTGTGGACCCGGTAGCCGGCCACGTTCGCTTCGGTTGACAAGCCGAGTGCTGACGGGGCGCCGTTGGTGCTGGCGAGCACATTGCCTGCGTCGCTGAGGATTCGCACGGCCGCATCCTCGGAGGATGCGAATTTGTTGAGGTTCGGCGGATTGACGATCTTCAACTTGAATCCTTCGATGTAGCTGCCTGTCACTTCAACCTGCAATAGCCCGGCCAAGTTGTCGCCGGCGACCGCCACTTCGCGGTCAAAGTTGGTTCTGATGCGGTGCACAGTGAGCGATCCCACCACGATCGCAAACGCGCACAGAATCGTGAACGTCAAGAGCGCCGAGACGCCGGCCAGGCGGGTGCGGATCGGCAAGCGGTCGAACGCGGCCGATACGCGCTCGACGGCCAAGCGCAGGGGGCCCGGTGGCCGAGCATTCGGACGCTCGACCGGAGGATCAGGCCCGGAGGACGTAGCCCGCCCCGCGGATCGTATGCAACAGCCGCGGCTCGCCTTCGGCCTCCAGCTTGCGGCGCAGGTTGGAGACGAACACCTCGATCGTGTTGGTGGTCGAGAAGGGGTCATAACCCCAGACCTCATCGAGTAGGCGCTGACGGGAGATGACGATGCGCTCGTTACGCATCAGGTACTCGAGCAGCTCGAACTCGCGCTGGGTTAGCTCGATCGATCGATCGCCACGGGCGATCTCGTGGGTGTCCACATTCAAAGACAAGTCGCCCACACGCAAGGGCGCTGAGCCTCGCGGAGGACGGCGACGCAAGAGGGCGCGCATCCGCGCGAGCAGCTCTTGACGCTCAAAGGCTTGACCAGATAATCGTCGGCGCCGGCGTCCAGGCCCTCCACACGCGACTCCAAAGCGTCGCGTGCGGTCAAGATCAGGATCGGCACATCGTCATCGCTGCGCAGGCGCTTGGCAACCTCGATCCCGTCCAGCTCGGGTAGGCCCAGGTCGAGGATCACAAGGTCTGGAGCGAAGGTACGCCCGTGCTCCAAGGCCGCGTTGCCGTCGGCGGCGGAGCGCACCTCATAGCCCTCCATGCGCAGCGAGCGCTGCAAGGCCTGGGCGATATCCTCGTCGTCCTCGACTACGAGCACACGGGGGGCACGGGTGAATTCGCTCATATCAACCATTGTGTATCGAGGTGCACTAAAGCGATGGTAAGGGTCTGAGCACAGAAAAGCGGGCTTGTCGGGCAGGGGCTTGGCCGTCGGCGTCGAAGCCTGGCCTGATGCCCGCAACCCGCAAGAGCCCCAAGCGCCAGCCCGCACGTAAGCAGGCGGCTCGCCGGCGAGGCTCCTCGAGCTCCAGGGCACGCCCGCGTCGGGGCGGGGGACGCAGCTCGAAGGGACTTCTAGACGGCGTGAGTTTGCAGTGGCCCGTGCTCAGCCAAAGCCAGCGCGACGTGCTCGGGCTTGCGTTGATCGCTTTGGGTGTGTTCATGGCTGTGGTGCTCTATGGCGACGGCGACGGCGGCAAGGTGGGCAAAGGGTTGGCCACGGCACTCGGGTTGGCCGTCGGTGAAGCAAGGGTGCTTGCACCGATCGCGTTGGTGATTGGCGGCGGTGCGCTGTTGCTCGATCAGTTGATCGCCACGCGCCGGCCTTTGCGCACGGGCGGGTTGTGCATATTCGCCGCGGTCACGCTCGCGCTCGCGGCGGGCGTTCTTGGCGTGAGCAGTGGCACTCCGACCGGCGCGCCGACCTCGGCACAGTGGCACTCGGCTCATCTGCAGACCCATGGCGGGATCATGGGACAAGGTTTGTATTGGGTGACACACAGGCTCGTGCAAAGCGCGGGCGTGGACATCCTGATCTTGTTCCTGCTCGTGGTGGGCGTGGTGCTATTGACGGGCGCCTCCCTGGCGGCGGTGTTGCGCGCTACCGGCAATGGCTTCCTCGACACCAGTCGTGTGATTCGAGAGCGCGCGAGCGCTTTGGAGCGGGTGACGCAAGGAATCCAAGAGGAGCTCTCTCAGCGCTCCCAGGCAGGCTCGCGAGGCGAGAGTGGCGAAACGATGCAACCGCCCGAGCCGGCGCCTGAGGAGCTGATCGTGCGAGCCACCCACGTGGAGGCACCCTCGGTTGACGGCGCGCCGCCCACGCTCGACCCGTGGGCAGCCGAGCAGCAGCCGCAAGCCGACGCCGGACTTGACCAGGAGGACGAGGATCACGCAGACGCCGAGGAGGCCGAGGAGGGAGCGTTCGCCGCAGTGGACTTGCGCGCCGCGAGCGAGCCAGACCCGGCCGGCGAGGACGCCGAGGCGGAGCCGCTGGACGAGTCGATGCTGACCCCTCAGGGACGGCTACGCGACGTGGTAACCGACGATCCGAACTTCGAGTGGGAGCTACCGGGCGCCGAGCGCATCCTGACTCGCTCGACGGCCGAGCAGGCGAGGCCGGACACGGCGGGCCAGGAGCGCACCGCGGCCAGCCTGATCGAGGCCTTGGGGCATTTTGGCGTGCAGGCGAAGGTGATTGGCACCGTCGCGGGACCGCACATCACTCGCTACGAGTTGCGCTTGGCGCCAGGGACGAAGGTCGGCAAGGTGGCCCAACTGAAGGACGACTTGGCCTATGCCTTGGCGGCCACCGACATCAGGATCTTGGCGCCGATCCCGGGTAAGCAGGCGGTGGGGGTAGAGGTGCCGAACGCCAAGCGACGCATGGTCAGGCTTGGAGACGTCTTCCAAGAGCCGCCCAAGGACTGGTCGCCGCTCACGGTGTGGCTCGGCAAGGACGTGGCGGGCAAGGCGATCGGGGCTGACTTGGCCAAGATGCCCCACCTGCTCGTGGCGGGCACGACGGGCGCGGGCAAGTCGGGAGCTATCAACGCGATGTTGTGCAGCGTTCTCTTGCGAGCGACCCCGCACGAACTAAGGCTGGTTCTGGTCGACCCCAAGCAGGTGGAGCTCAACCACTACGAGTCGATCCCGCATTTGCTTACCCCGGTCATCACCAGCCCGAGAATGGCCGCCAACGCGCTACAGAACCTGGTCAGGGAGATGGAGCAGCGCTACGGCATCATGTCCTTGTCTCGCACGCGCAGCCTGATCGAGCTGAACAAGGCGCGCGAGGCCCGTAATGAAGCGCCGCTGCCTTACATCTTGTGCGTGATCGACGAGCTCGCGGACCTGATGATGGTCGCCCCCGCCGACGTCGAGGATTCGATCATCCGCCTGGCCCAGAAGGCACGCGCGGTAGGCATCCACTTGGTGCTGGCCACGCAGAGCCCCAGCGTGGATGTGATCACCGGCATGATCAAGGCCAACGTTCCCTCACGGATCGCCTTCTCGGTCTCAAGCCAAACGGACTCGCGGGTGATCCTCGACCAGAACGGCGCCGAGTCCCTGCTCGGCCAGGGCGACATGCTGTTCAGCCCGGTCGGCTCCTCACGCTTGCAACGCATTCAGGGCGCCTACATCGACGAGTCCCAAATCGCGAAGCTGACCGATATGTGGCGCAAGCAAGGCGAGCCTGAACTGCGCGAGGAGCTCTTGGAGGAGGTCGAGCCGGCGGAGCCCGAGAAGGGTGGCGACGACGAGTTCGACCCAGACGAGGATCCGCTCTTGAGTGACGCGATCAGGCTTGTCGCGGAAATGCAGACCGCGTCTACCTCTATGTTGCAGCGACGTTTGCGCCTGGGCTACACGCGGGCGGGACGCCTAATCGACATGCTCGAGCGTCGCGGGGTTATCTCGGGCTATGAGGGATCTAAGCCGCGTCAGGTTTTGATTGGGGAGGGCGACGTGCCCAGGGTTCTCGTGATGCTGTCGCGCCTGGCGAGCTGACCCCTGAGCGAATCGGCGCGCGTACCGGGCCTGAGTTGACGGCGCAATTCGCAATCCAGGTATGACCTATGTGGGCGACAGTCACTAGCCTGTTGCGCTGAGATGGCAGAAATCGGAGCGACACTGCGGGAAGCGCGTATGCGCGCTCGCATCGACGTATCCGAGATCGAGGCCCAGACCAAGATCCGCGCCGAAGTACCTGCGGGCCCTGGAGAACGAGGAGTGGGACCTGTTGCCGGGACCCACGTTCGTGCGCAGCTTCCTGCGCACCTACGCCCAAGCACTCGACCTCGACGACAAGGCTTTGGTGGACGAATATCGCCGCCAGTACGAGCAGCCGAGCGAGCTAGAGCACCAGCCGGTGATGTCCCCGCCGCGAGGCACACGCGCGCGGCGCGTCCGCGATCGCCACAAGCCGGGAGGCGCCGGTGGTGGCCTCTCGCGTGGCTACGCGATCGCGCTCGGCGTGCTCGGCGTGATCATCCTGCTTTTGATCGTCGGTCTGCTCACCGGCAAAAAAGGCGCCAGCCCACCTTCCCAGGCCAACTCCACAAACACTCAGAGGACCCACAGCCCGCGACACCACACGCACCGCTCGTCCATTCGAGCGGGTCCAGTTCCGTCCGCAAGCGCCCGCGTCGCGCTCTCCTTGAAGCCGACGGCGGCGATATACGTGTGCCTGATCGACGCCGCCGGTGCCAAGCGCATCCCCGGGCTGACGCTCGAACCGGGTTCCTACACTTCGCGCACCTATCATTCGACTCGCTTCGAGCTGCTGCTCGGCAACAACGCGGTAACGATGTACCTGGACGGCAAAGCGCAGGTCGTCCCGCCTCCAGCAAGCCGATCGCCTACTCGATCACGAGCGCGGGACGTCACACGCTGAGCGCCAACCAACAGCCTAAGTGTCAATGAGCACGACCACCCACCCCGCGCCGGCATCCTTGTGACCGGCACCGAGGTACTGACCGGACGCGTGCGCGACCGTAACGGTCCTTGGCTGGCCGACCGCTCTGCTCGAAACGGGCGTCGACTTGGCCCAGATCGCCATCGTGGGCGACAGATCGCGCGACCTGGAGGCCACGCTGCGTGCCATGACCGACGCAGGCTTCGACCTAGTGATCACCAGCGGTGGCCTCGGACCCACCGCCGATGACCTGACCGCCGAGGTGGTAGCGCCGCTTCCAGGGCCGTGAAATGGTGCTCGACGAGGCCTTGGAGGCGCGCATCGAGGAGATCCTGCGTCAGCTTGCCAGCCGCTACCCGAACCTCGACCGCAGCGCGATGGCCGCCGGCAAGCGCAAGCAGGCGACTATTCCGCGGGGAGCCGACCGATACTCGAGCCGGTGGGCACGGCGCCGGGCCTGGTCGTGGAGCCGGCGGCGGGCCGTGAGGGCCGACGGTGATCGTTTTGCCCGGCCCCCCGCGCGAGCTACAGCCGATGTGGAACCAGGCCCTCGCCACCGGGCATGGCGAGCGCGATTGCCGGGGCGCGCGAGTACCGCCAGGACATGCTGCGCCTGTTCGGCATCCCCGAGTCCGAGATCGCCGAGACGCTGCGTCACGCCGAGCGCGAGGGAGTCGAACTGGAGACGGCTCGAGATCACGACCTGCATGCGTAGCGGCGAGATCGAGATCGTGACGCGGTATGAAGCCGATGCCGACTCGGCCTACGAGGCATTCGCCGAGATCGTGGCCGAGCGTCACGCGGACACGCTCTACTCGACCGACGGCACGACCGTGGACGAGCAGGTGGCGTCCTTGCTCAGAGGGGAGGGGGATCGACCCAAGCGGACCATGGCCGTGGCTGAGTCGTGCACAGGAGGCCTGCTCGCCGCGCGACCTACCAACCCTCCCGGCGCCTCCGAGTACGTGCTCGGAGGCGTCGGTGGCCTACTCCAACGAGGTGAAGATCGCCCAGGTGGGCGTGCCCGCAGAGACGATCGAGCGTACGGAGCCGTCTCCGAGGAGGTCGCCAAGGCGCTCGCCCTCGGGGCGTCCGCACCAGGCTGGGCGCCGATGTGGGCGTCGGTCTGACCGGCATCGCAGGGCCGGGCGGAGGCAGCGAGCAGAAGCCGGTTGGCTTGGTGTGGCTCAGCGTCGAAGGCCCTGACGGTGGCGCTCTCACCCGGTCTGTGAGGCTGCCCGGCGGCAGAACCGACGTGCGCGAGCGCTCGGCCCTAGTCGCGATGCACATGATTCGCCGGCTGCTCGAAGGAGAGCACGACGCAGCGTAGGCTGGATCCATGCACCGGCGTCCCACAGCGCGCCTGTTCGTCGCGGTAGACCCACCGCCATATGTGTGCGAACAGCTTGCCGCATGGGCACGCACAGCTTTGCGAGAGACCAGTCAGGGTCCTGGCGCGCAGGCTCGCATACTGGACGCCGAGCTGCTGCACGTCACGCTCTGCTTTCTCGGCAATCAACCCACGGAGGAGATCGATTCGTTGGCGGCGCTGCTTGCCCAGTGTCGCGGAGCTGCCGGCGAGCTGTCCGTTGGAGCCCCATTGTGGCTACCCCCACGCCGGCCGCGAGCCTTGGCGGTCGAGCTGCACGACGAGCAGGACCAACTCGCCAGCTTGCAGAGATCGGTCGTGGCAGCCTACGGAGAACCTCCAGCAGAGGAACACCCCGACGATGCCGCCGCCCAGCACGCTCGCGTCGCCAAGCACCGGCGCTTTCGCCCGCACATCACCGTCGCCCGCCTGCGCTCCGGCGCCGACAGGATGTCGAAGGGATCGCACGGGAGCGAGCCTGCGTTGCCGCCCACGCCAGCGTTGTCCTTCATGCCGAGCGAGCTGATTCTGTACCGCTCGTGGCTTTCGCCCGACGGCGCGAGCTATGAGCCGCTTGCCTCTCATCCGGTCGGCTGACGGCCGCGGGGTCATGCCATCCAAAACGGGTGCCCTATGCGCGCGGGTGCTTCCTCGAAGAGACAGATGGGGGCTACTCTTCGTGGAGTCATGGCAAAGCGCTATCACCTGACCACCTTCGGCTGCCAGATGAACGAGCACGACTCTGAGCGGATGAAGGGGATGCTCGAGTCGCTCGGCTACAGCGAGGCTCCGGAGCGCGGCGAGGCCGACCTGATCCTGTTCAACACCTGTTCGATCCGCGAGACCGCGGACTCTCGCTTTGTGGCGCACTTGGGCGAGGCCAAGCGCCTGAAGCGCGAACAGCCCGACCGTGTAGTGGGGGTGGGGGGTTGCTGGGCGCAGTCGGTCAAGGAGGAGGTGTTCGAGCGCTTCCCTTTCGTTGACGTAGCGTTCGGCCCGGGACAGACCCACAAGCTGGCGGAGTTCCTGACCAGCGATTCGCTCACGGCTCAGGGGTACTTCGAGTTCGAGGGCTTCACTGGACATCTGCCAGCCAAGCGGGCGCGCACGTTCCAGGGCTGGTTGCAGATCAGCGTGGGGTGCAACTGCCGCTGCTCTTACTGCATCGTGCCGAGCACGCGTGGGCGCGAGGTGTCGCGGCCGCTGGAGGAGCTCGTGGAGGAGGTCGAGGCGATGGCGCGCGACGGCGTGCGCGAGGTGACGCTGCTGGGCCAGAACGTGAACTCTTACGGACGCGACCTGCGCGCTCGCGGTCTTGACGGTGTGCCTACCGACGTGATGCACGTCGAAGGAGACGGAGTAGATATCTCTCCCGGGGGTGCCCCGCGCGCGCGTGTTAAGGCGCGCACGTTCGCTGAGCTGCTCGAGGCGCTCGATGCGATCGAGGGGATCGAGCGCATCCGCTACACGAGCCCCCACCCCAAGGACATGAAGGAGGACGTGATCCGCGCCCACGCGCAGCTACAAAGCGTGTGCGAGCACATCCACCTGCCGCTGCAATCGGGCTCGAGCCGCATCCTCAAGGCGATGCGCCGCACCTACGATCGCGAGCGCTATCTGGATCGCGTGGCCCTGATCCGCGAGCACGTGCCCGACGCGGCGATCACGACAGACATCATCGTGGGCTTTCCCGGCGAGAGCGAGGAGGACTTCGAGCAGACGCTTGAAGTGGCCGAGCAGGTTGGCTATGACAGCGCCTTCACGTTCATCTTCTCACCCCGCCGAGGCACCGAGGCGGCGGACATCACCGACGGTGTCGTCCCTCACGCGGTGAAGGTGGAGCGCATGGAACGGCTCGTGGAGGTCGTGCAGCGACGCGCACTCGAGCGGGCGCAACGCTTTGTAGGACGTACCCTGGAGGTGCTTGTGGAAGGTACCTCGCGCACCGACCCCGAGCGTATGCGCGGGCGCACACGTCACAACAAGGTCGTCAACTTCGCTGGTCTCGCCGCTCCTGGCGAGCTGACACAGGTGCGGATCACGGCCGCCACAAGCCAGACGCTCTCCGGCGAAGAGAGTCTCGTGGCCCGCGCCGCGAGCTGACAGCGCAGCTTTCGTCGCGTCAAGCAAGTTTGGAGGACTCGGCCCGGCCGGGGCGAACACATGTTCCCATAGTTCCGTCCGATGCCCCGCATACATTTCATCTCCAACTTTTCGACAGGAGGACAGACGATGCCCGTGACCGATGAGGAGAAGGCCGCAAAGGCGCGCGACGCGGCCCTGCAGGGGGCGCTCGGACAGATCGAGCGCGAGTTCGGCAAGGGCTCGGTCATGCGCATGGGCGATGAGGGCGCCCAGGTACGTGTGGACGCAATCCCCACGGGCGCGCTGTCGCTCGACTTGGCGCTCGGCATCGGCGGGGTGCCCAAGGGACGCATCGTGGAGGTGTTCGGCCCGGAGTCCTCGGGTAAGACGACGCTCATCTACCACGTGCTCGCCGAAGCCCAGCGGCTCGGGGGAGTGTGCGCCTTCATCGACGCCGAGCATGCAATGGATCCGCTGTATGCCAAGGAGATCGGCGTGGACATCGACGAGCTGCTCGTCTCCCAGCCCGACTACGGCGAGCAGGCGCTTGAGATCGCCGACATGCTCGTGCGCTCGGGCGCCGTGGACGTGGTCGCGATCGACTCGGTCGCGGCGCTGACCCCGAGGGTCGAGCTTGAGGGCCAGATGGGCGACCAGACAGTGGGAGCGCAGGCGCGCATGATGAGCCAGGCGATGCGTAAGATCGCCGGCAACCTGAACAGGACTGGCACGCTCTGCATCCTGACCAACCAGATCCGCGAAAAGGTGGGCGTCATGTTCGGCTCGCCCGAGACCCAGCCAGGTGGGCGGGCCTTGAAGTTCTATGCCTCTCAGCGCCTTGACATCAGGCGCATCGAGACGCTCAAGGACGGCACTGAGGCGGTCGGCAACCGGGTGCGGGTGAAGGTCGTCAAGAACAAGCTCGCCGCGCCCTTCCGCCAGGCCGAGTTCGATATCGAGTTCGGCAGGGGCATCTCGACCTCAGGCTGTCTGGTGGACTTGGGCATCGAGCACGGCATCGTCACGAAGTCGGGCTCTTTCTTCTCTTATGGCAACGAGCGTCTCGGCCAAGGTCGGGGCAACGCGAAGACCTATCTCGACGAGCATCCGGAGATCGCCAAGGAGATCGAGCACAAGGTCTATGCGGCGCTGGGAATCGGCGCAGACAAGGTCAGGCCGATCCAGGGAACCGAGACTCCACTGACGGTGGCGCCGGAGCCGGCAGAGGCAGGCACGCGCGCAGCGTAGGGACATATCCCGCTGGATTCGTGCGTCCCAATCGGGGTAGGCCCTTAAAGCGGGGGACGTCAGGCGGCGCGCCTCCCGGACGGATCGAACTGCCGTCCGGGAGGCTCTATCCGCGCATGCTTCTCGCCTACTGAACAGTGGCGCCTGGTGGAGGGCCACCTTCATAGGCCGAACCCGAGTTCGAGCTAGAGCCTGAGTTCGAGCCCGATTCCGGGCTTGAGCCCGACCCCGATTTGCCCATATTCGGGCACGGGTGACCAGACGAACCCCGCGGCGGCGTCGTCTTCGGCGTCTTCGTCGAAGGCGTCGTAGTGGTACTCGGCGAGGTCGTCGATGGAGTGGTCGCGGCGTTGGTGGTGGTCTGGCTCGTGCTCGTCGTGGAGCTCGGCGCGGCAGCGGCGCCGGCGATGCCGGCCACAGCTCCGCCCGTAGCCAGAGCCCCAACGACGAGACCGACTCGGATCATGTTTGTGCGTTTCATAGGCAAACCTCCGATGGGTGGTAGCGGGTACGCCAACCATCGTGGAACCCGTCCCTAAGCCGACGGAAACGCGGGGCTAAGACAAAGCGAAGAACTCCGTAGGAACCCTTCTTATGTGTAGCGAGCGCGGTGAACGGCTCAGCGGGAGCTTTACTGCTTCTGCTTCTCTCTGTGGCCGTCCGCTAGGTCGTAAGCGATCTTGTCGCTGCCTGACTTGCGTGTGAACGTGGCCGACAGCTCGGGCGCTATACCAGCGAAAGCTGAACCCAAGCGCAACGTGACGGGCGCGACATCGACCTCGCCGCGGTTGCGCTCGATCGCTCCGACGACCGCCTTGGCGACGTCCTCGGGGCTGCGCGTACCAACACCCTTGGGCAGTTGCACTTCGGCGTCGGCGAACATGCCGGCTTCGCGGATGAAACCGGGGAAGACTGTCGATACGCCAACTCCCGTGCCGTGCAGCTCGGCGCGCATCGCGCCCGCGAAACCGCGCAGGCCGAACTTGGTGGCGTTGTAGATCGAGCTGCCGGCAGTCGCCGCCTTGCCCGACAGCGAGGACATGAACACAAGCTGGCCACGGCCCCGCGCCACCATCTCTGGCGCCAAAGCATGGGCGAGCGCGATTGGGGCTCGCAAGTTCACCTCGAGCGCCTTGTCGATCTGATCCATCGTGAGCGCGTCGAGCTTGCCGGCGCCCGGCAGGGCCGCATTGGCGACCAGGATGTCGACCTCGCCGGCCTCCGAGAGCAGCCGATCGACCTCTGAGGCTTCGCCCAAATCCACCGCCAAGGCGCGTGCCCCCAGCTCGGACGCCAGCGGTTCGAGCACGTCGACGCGTCGCCCGGTGAGAACCAGTTGAGCGCCCCGGCCCGAGAGCGCTCGCGCGATCGCCTGGCCGAGGCCGCCGGTCGCCCCGGTGAGCAGTATTTTGGAGCCGGAGATCTGCATGAAGTGCAAGCCTACGCGAATGTGTCCCTCTCCGCATGAAACGTCGACCTCCCTGCGTGCCGACTCACCGGGATCGACCTCACAACATGAGCGCTTGCCAGAAGCAGTCTCCTCACCGCAAGTAATCGCCCTGTTCGGGCCAACCGGGATCGGCAAGACCGCTGTCGCAGTCGCACTTGCCCAAGACCTACGTGGTCGAGGTGAGCGGCCGGTGGCAGTTTCGGCAGATGCGATGCAGGTCTATCGAGGTATCGAGACATTGACCGGTGTCGCCAGCCGCAGTGAGCAGCGCGAACTGGAGCACCGGCTCGTCTCCTTCCTACCGATCGATGCGAGCTTCAGCGCCGGCCAGTACGCAGAGCTGGCGCACGCCGAGATCGACGACGCGCTGGACGAAGGCCGGCGCCCGATCGTGGTGGGCGGCACGGGCCTCTATCTGCGCGCAGCGCTCTGCGAGCTCGCCCTGCGGCCACCCCCGCCGGAGGGAGCGCGCGAGCGCTGGATGGCTGAGCTCCAGCGCTACGGCGCACCCGTCCTGCACGCCCAACTCGCACAACGCGCTCCATGGGCGGCGGCGGAGATCGACCCGAACGACCAGCGACGAATCGTGCGTTCGCTGGAGCTGTTGGACGCCGGCGAGTTGGAACCTCCGACCGGGCCCTCGCAGCTGTGGACCGATGAGACGCGACGGCCGACCTTGCTGGTCGGGTTGACGATGGAGCGGGAGACCCTCTACGCGCGTATCGGCGTCCGTGTGGAGGCGATGCTGGAGCAAGGCGTCCAAGCCGAGGTGGCCGCGGCCAATGCGGCCGGGGCAAGCGCCACAGCGCGTAAGGCGCTCGGCTTCGAGGATCTACTCTCAGGCGATGTCGAGGCGATGAAGCGCCACACCCGCAACTACGCCAGAAGGCAGCTCACCTGGATGCGCAAGCTCGCGGGAGTGCGGCTGATCGACCTGACCGACCTCTCACCGCGACAAGCCGCCCAGGAGATCGTCACGATGAGCGCCTAGACTGCTGCGCCCTATGCGCTTCGAGAAGTGGCAGGCCCTCGGCAACGACTACATAATCGTGGAGCAGGCCGAGTTGCCGTTCAAGCTGACGCCCGCCCGGATCCGCGCGCTCTGCGCGGGGCACTTCGGAGTGTTCGCAGATGGCGTCCTCTTGCTCTCCCCCTCAGAGGACCCGCGCTTCGTGGCCGACCTCCGCATCTACAACCCAGACGGATCCGAGGCGGAGCTGTCGGGCAACGGGGCACGCGAGGCAATCCTGTATCTGCGCCGGCGCGGCTGGACCGACCAGGACACCTTCTCCCTCGGGACCGCCGCAGGAGAGATACGCCCGACGATCACAGGCCCCGACACTTGTCGCGTGGACATGGGCCGAGCCTCGCTCACCTCCAAGGACTTCCCAGACGGACCGAGCGACGGCCGTGGAGAACTGTTGGCCGAGGGCCGCGCCTGGAGCTTTCAACACGTCTCGATCGGCAACCCCCAGTGCGCGATCCACGTCGCCGACCTGGCCACCTTGCAAGCACTAGACCTGCCCGCAATAGGCGGCACCATCGAAGCGCACGAACTGTTCCCCAATCGCACCAACGTGTCCTGGTACACAGAGCTCGAGCCAAACAAGATCCGCGCGCGCATCTTCGAGCGCGGTGTGGGGGAGACCCTGTCCTCCGGCACTGGCGCCACTGGCGCCGCCGTGGCCCACCACCTGCGCTCAGACGCCGCGCACTCAGCACAGGTGACGGTGCTGTTGGACGGGGGAGACTTGAGCGTCGAGATCGGAGAGGATCTGCGCGTCAACCTGACGGGTTGGGCGCGACCGGTGTTTGAGGGACGATTGAGCGAAGAGTTTGTGCACGAGCTGAGCGAGACGGCAGAACCGAGTAAGACACAAGAGCCGAGCAGGCCGCAAGAGCCGAGCAGGCCGCAAGAGCCGAGCAGGCCGCAAGAGCTGAGCGAGCCGCAAAAGCTGAGCAGGCCGCAAAAGCTAAGTGACACCAACGAAGAAGCCGAAACCAAGGAGCTGCATGAGACCGAGTGAGCGACTGAATCGCATACCGCCCTACCTGTTCGCCGAACTCGAGCGCAAGATCGCAGCCAAGAAGGCCGCCGGTGTGGACGTGATCAGCCTGGGCATCGGTGACCCGGACCGACCCACGCCGGCTCTGATCGTGGAGGCGATGCAGGAGGCGGTCACAGAGCCGGAGACCCACCGCTATCCCTCCAACCGCGGACGCCAAGACTTCCGTCAGGCCTTCAGCGACTTCTACGCGCGGCGCTTCGACGTCAGCCTCGACCCCGACAGCGAGATCATTCCGGCGATCGGTGCTAAGGAGGCGATCTTCAACCTCAACCTCGCTTTCCTCGACCAGGGTGACGTGGCGCTCGCCTCCGACCCGGGCTATCCCGTGTATACCGGTGGGCCCCTCATGGCCGGCGGGGAACCGCTCGTGATGCCCTTGGTACCGGCTCTCGGGTTCGTGCCAGACCTCGACGCGATCGACGAACAGATCGCCAGCAGGGCCAAGCTGATGTTCCTCAACTACCCCAACAACCCGACCGGCGCCGTCGTGCCACCCGGATTCTTTGACTTGGTAGTCGACTTCGCCAAGACCTACGAAATCCTCGTCGTGCACGACAACGCCTACAGCGAGACCACGTATGACGGCTACCGCGCGCCGTCCTTCCTACAAACCCCGGGAGCCAAGGATGTCGGGGTCGAGGTGTTTTCGCTATCCAAGGGCTACAACATGACCGGCTGGCGCTGTGCGGCCGTACTCGGTAACGCTGAAGCGATTGAGCACTACTGGAGGTTGAAGACCAATATCGACTCGGGCCTGTTCGAGGCGGTCCAGCTGGCCGGCATCGCGGCGCTCTCGCCCGACGCCGACGCCGAGGTGGACTCGATGAACGAGCTATACCGAATCCGCCGGGACCTCGTATGCGATGCGCTTGCCAAGGCCGGCGTACATGTACATCCACCAAAGGGCACTATCTACGTGTGGGCGCCGATCCCCGACGGCTTCGACAGCTCGGTTGCCTATTGCGAGCACGTCTTGGAGCAGGCCGCGGTCGTGGTCTCGCCGGGGAGCGCATACGGACCGAGCGGAGAGGGATGGTTCAGGATCGCGCTCACCACACCCGACGAGCTGTTGGCCGAGGCGGTGGAGCGCCTGGCCTCGTTGGGAAGCTGAGCCCCGCCGGCGCGCTTGGGAGACCGAGCCCACTGGCGTGCTAGGGAAGCTGAGACCCACTGGCGTGCTAAGGAAGCTGAGACCCACCGGCGTGCTAGGGAAGCTGAGACCCACCGGCGTGCTAGGGAAGCTGAGACCCACCGGCGTGCTAGGGAAGCCGAGCCGGCCGGGCCTGGCCGGAGGCGACCGCCGCGATTTTGATCGGCACGGAGGCTGATCTACACTCGAGAAGAATGAACCAACCCCCACAGCGCGCTCGCCAGCGCGCTCTCTGCATAGGCGCGCTTGCCGACGAAGAGAACCTTGACGAGCTGCGAGAGCTTCTGCTCACGGCCGGGGTGGCGGTCGTCGGTGAGCTGATCCAACGCCGCGATGCGCCCCACCCGAACACCTATCTAGGCCCGGGCAAGGTGACCGAGGCCAAGCGCGCCGCCCAAGAGTGCGATGCGAATGTGATCGCTTGCGACGACGAGCTGAGTGCCCGCCAGGAGCGCAACCTTGAGGACGCGCTTGGAATGCCCGTCGTGGATCGCACCACGGTGATCCTCGACATCTTTGCCACCCATGCCTCAAGCGCCGAGGGCAAGCTTCAAGTCGAGTTGGCCCAGCTGGAGTACAACCTGGCGCGAATGCGCGGCTTGTGGACACACCTGGAGCGCCTCGGCGGCGGCATCGGGACACGCGGACCGGGGGAGACCCAGATCGAGACCGACCGGCGCTTGGCACGCAACCGGATCGCCGCCCTGCGCCGGCGCCTGGAGCACGTAAAGGGGACCCGTTCGGTAATGAGAGCCGAGCGCGAGCGGGCGGCGCTACCCAGCATCGCCTTGGTCGGCTACACCAATGCTGGCAAGAGCACCTTGTTGAATGCGATGACCGGAGCCGAGGTGGGTGTGCGCGACCGCCTCTTCCACACTTTGGATCCGAGCACACGTATGTTGCGTATCGCCGGACGACCCCACCTGTTGACCGACACGGTCGGGTTCATCCGCAAGCTGCCCCACCAGGTCGTCGACGCGTTCGGGGCTACCTTGGAGGAGACCCGTCTAGCGGACCTGCTCCTACACGTCCTCGACGCCTCCGCGCCTGAACACGACCAGGACGCGATGCGCAAAGCCGTGGAGGAGGTCTTGGAGGAGATCGGCGCTGGCGAGCGTCCCCGTGTGCTGGTCCTCAACAAGGCCGACCTGCTTGACGAGAACGCTCGCGAGGAATTGCGCCTGGCTCATCCCGAGGCGGTATTGGTCAGCGGCGCCACCGGAGACGGCCTATCTGAGCTGGAATCCCGGATCGAGCACGAGTTGCGCCACACCCTGCGCCCGATGGAGTTGCTCTTGCCCTATTCCCAAGGAGGCTCGCTCGCCGAGCTGCACGAGGCGGTGGGAGACCTGGAGCGCAAGGACACACCCGAGGGTGTGCTCGTCAAGGCCTTGGTACCGGCCCGTCTCGCCGAGCGCTATGCGAAGTTCGCGGTCGCCAATGGCTCAGCGAACGGCTCAGCGGTCATCGCCGCTTCCTGACAAGACCCCGCGCGCTTGGCGCGAGAAGAGCTTCTCCAGGTTCTGTCCGGCGATGTCGTCCAGGTCGAGCCCCAGCTCGGTGGCAAGTTGCGCGACATACCAGAGCACGTCGCCCAGCTCCTTGGACATCGCCGCCTTACGCTCATCGCTGATCTTGCCGGCGTCGTCGCGGATCGCCTTCTTGGCGTGCTCGGCCACCTCGCCCGCCTCGCCCGCCAGCCCAAGTGCGGGATATGCAAGCCACGCCTCGCGCGGATACTCGGCGGTCCGGCGCGACTGGCGTTGATACTCGGATAGGTCCATGGCTTCTGTAACAACTCGACCCGCCGGAGCGGGTCGAATGTGGGCGTTGGAGGAGTTACCTCCGAACCATTGTCAACGCCCCCAGCCTAGCAAACGAGCCTGCTGACCCGGCCTGACACTGGGCGGGTAGCTATCCCACGAGCGCGTGCCAATTGCAACTCTGTCAGACCGAGTCCAGCAGCTTGTTGGCAGCGGGCGGGAGAGTCGAACTACATCCGGGAGCTGCCCGGATTCTCCATTGACAATGGTTCGCGTCGACCGCGACGCAACACCCGCCGTCGCAGACAATTGTACTAGACGTGTGCGACAGTACCTGGGCGTCAGACCCCAGCGGCGCGGCGAGCGCTGGCGTGGGCGGCCTGCTCGAGCTCGTCGTCGAGCGGCGCTAGCGCTTCGAGCTCGATACCGAGCGCGGTCGCGATCAGCCAGTCGGCAAACCACGTGTTCTTGGGCAGCAGCGGACCGTGGAGATAGGTGCCGATCGTGTTGGCCGCCTTGGCGCCCTCGTACCCGCTTCGATCGTCGTTGCCCTTGCCTTTGAGCACACGCCCCAGCGGTGTCGCAGACGCTCCGATGTAGGTACGCCCGCCGTGGTTCTCGAAGCCGGCGAGCACGCGCCCACCGGCGCTTGTCGCGTCCGTAGAAAGCCCGATGTGTGAGCCGCCCAGATCCACTTCGATCGCCACGTTGCCGATCAGTCGCTCGCCCGGCTCGCGCACGGTGCGCACGTCGAGCAGGCCTACCCCCTCGAGTTGGTCGTCTCCGAGTGTGTAGGACTCGCCGAGTAGCTGATAGCCGCCACATACGCCCAACACGATTGCCTTCCGTGAGGCGGCCTGGTGCAACGCCGCGCGCTTGCCCGCCACCAGGTCCTCGGCGCACAACAGCTGGTCGCGGTCTTGACCGCCACCGATGTAGTAGAGGTCATGCGCTTCTCCGTCGAGCGCTTCGCCCAGGCCGCTACCCGTCAAGGTAAAGCCAATCCCGCGCCATTCACAGCGGCGCTGCAACACGAACAGGTTGCCCCTGTCCGCGTAGATGTTCATCAGGTCCGGATACAACGCGCACACTCGCAGCGTGTGTCCCTCTGACTCGCTCACCGCCATGAGCTGCTCGCCTCTCCGCGTCGCACCAACAGCTCGCGCAACGCGAGCATCGCGGTATAGGTGGGGAGGACGTACAGGGGCGCACCCGCGCCGCTGCTGGTCCGCCGTTCGCCACTGCCGCCTTCCCCGCTGCTGTCCCCGCCGCCACGCCGCCCGCCGCTGTCGGCGTCCCAATCGTTGCCTGCATTCTCGCCTGCGCCTGCGTCGCCGCCACCGCCGGGATGCTGGCCGGCCGGCGGACAATCTGCCACTGCCACGCCAAGCGCATTGGAGAGATCCTCGATCACCTCGATCCGCTCGGGCTCGATCCCCGCGTACTTCAATCGCAGCGCCAACTCGGGCGCTCGAGTTCCCGAGCACTTCACTCTTCGTACGCGTCCGGCCAACAGCTCGAAGTCGGCGTCCCAGATCCACGACACGTCGTGCCCGTCGGCTGTCTTGTCGTTGAGCACACCCAACAGGTCGTGCTCGCCGGCCTCCAACGCGAGCGTGCGTAGAACCTCGTTGGCGCCCGCCGGGTTCTTGACCAGCAGGATCCTCGTCTCGCGGCCCTCCACACGCACGGTCTCGGCGCGCCCGAACGCGGCTTCGGTGGCCTCCAAGCCCGCCACGATCTGACCGAGCGGGATCTCCATGGCGACTCCGAGGGCAGCGGCCGCCAGCGCGTTGTACACGTTGTAGAGACCCGGCAGCCCCAATTTCACCTCGGCCTCGCCACTCGGCGTGCAAAGCATGAAACGAGCCGAGCGCACGCCTTCGAGTGTGACCGCGCGAGCGATCACCGTGGGGGAGGGTCGCTCCCGCCCACAAGAGGCACAGTGGTAGTGACCGAGGTGACCAAGATAGACCGCGTCGAACACATACGGAGCCCCGCAGCGACGACAATGCTTGGCGTCGGCGGCGTGCGCCATGCCCTCCAGCGCCAGCGTGTCGTCCTCGACTCCGTAGTAGAGAACTCCCTGGCGCTCCCTGCCAAGGTCGGCAAGCAAAGGATCGTCGGCGTTACACACAAGCTGGGCAGATCCAGCCGGCCCGCCCGGGCCGACCGCCTTGGCCCACCGCTCGGCGATCGCATCAAGCTCCCCGTAGCGGTCGAGCTGATCCCTGAACAGATTGCCCAATACGACCACCTTCGGATGCAACTGCACCGCAAGTCGGTCCAGCCAAAGCTCGTCGACCTCGAACAGTCCCACCTCGCCCGAGATCGAGCCTTTCCGGCCGGCCGCTTCGAGCAGCGTGGAGGCGATCCCGCCGGCCATATTGGCCCCGGCTTGGTTGTGCACTAGCGAGAGACCTCCGCGCTCCAAAACAGCCGACGCCAATGCGGCGGTCGTGGTCTTGCCGTTGGTGGCGCTCACCAGCACGCTCCCACGCGCGAGGCGCCCCGCGAGCGCCTCGATCGCATTGGGTTCGAGGCCCATCAACAGCTTGCCCGGCAGGCTCGTGCCGCCCCCGCCACGCAATCTCGAGACGGTGCCGACGGTCCGCGCGAAAGCCAGCTTTGGACCGAGCAGTCGGCTCACAGCGTGGTCGACCGCGGCGTCCGCACCGCCGAGGAAAGCATCGGCTCCCGGACCATCTGCCGGCACGAGCACCCTCACAGCACCTGGAACGGCCCGCACAATCACGGGTAGCTCGCCGATCGGATCGCCGTCGGCGTACATCGTGAACGGACGATCCGCCTCAATCGAGACTTCGCGCGCCCGGAACACCTTCACACCCGGATCGTCGACGTGAGTGCCCTTGAAGACTTTCGGCAAAATCTTCGTCACGAACTTCAGCTTGCTGACGCTTTCAAGTACGGGAATCTCAAGCAACCCATCGTCAAGCAGCGCATCCGGCGCTGCCTTCATACCGCCGCCATAGGTCTTCGAGTTGGCGGCACCCACGCTGTAAACCTCAAAGCTGTGACGCTCGCCCGGAGGGTCCAGCTCGATCGTGAAACGGACCGGACGCCACGAAATCAGTGCGCGCAACGCGCCATAGGCATAGACAAGCCCACCAAGCCAAGCCGGCGCTTCGTTTGCGATCCGGTTCGCTTCGCTATCGAAGCCCACACTCGCTATCCCTACGAACGCTTTTCCGCCCACCTGTGCTCCCCGCGGCCCGTGAGCATGCCCGTCGGGCCTCTCCCCAAACGACATTCCCACCACCGATCGAACCTCTCCGAGATCCATGTGACGCGAGAAGCCCGCGGCGATCACATCGCAAGCCTGCACAGGATCGGCGGGGATGCCGAGCACACGCGCCAGATCGTTGCCCCTGCCTCCCGGCAGCACGCCCAGCAAGGCATCCGGAATCTCACGCAAGACATCCGCCACCGCTCCAACCATCCCATCGCCGCTGAGGCATACGACTGTCTCGCCGCCGCCGCCGGCTGCTTCGCGAGCGAGCTCACGAGCATGATCGAGGTCCCGCGTGAGCTCGCTGCGCACGCCGAAGCCACGGCTCTCCAATGCGCCAGCCACCTCCGGGAGCACTCGACCCGCTTTGCCACCACCGGCAGCCGGGTTCACGATCAGGCACAGACTCTCGCTCACCACGCAAGCGTATTGGGCCGGGCCGACCCGACCGGCCTCCGCTCTCGCTAGCCCCAATCGACGCTAGATCAGCACGAATGAAGAGCCTCGACGCACGACCCGCACGAACAGGCGATCCATCAACACTGCCCGGCGCACGGACCCTCAGTATTGGGAATCGCGAAGACACGCTTAAGAACGTGCGAACATCGGCCTCCGCGCCCAACCACGCGACTATGCTGCCCAAGATGCCCGCTCGCTTTGCCGCTCCGCGTCTGCTGGTCTGCGCCGGAGCCACGACGATGGGCCTGGCCTTGACGGCCTGCGGTGGGTCTGGATCAGGCGGGGGTGAGGCGGCGAGTACGACGTCTCAATCCAACTCCCAAACCTTGCTCGCGGCTAAGGCTGGCACAGGCTCCAACGTGGGCAAGTGCAAGTCGGTGCCGGCTCCGGTTCCCAAGGGCTCCCAGAACATCCGCAGGCCCACACTCAAGCTCGATCCCGCCCGACACTATGTCGTAAACCTGACTACCAACTGCGGCACGATCCAGATTCAGCTCAACGTGCGCCAAGCCCCACTCACGACGGCCTCCTTCGCGTATCTGGTGAGGAGCGGTTTCTACAACGACCTAACTTTCCACCGCGTCGCGGCCGGGTTTGTAATCCAAGGGGGAGATCCCAACGGGGACGGCTCCGGCGGGCCCGGATACAAGGTTGTGGAGCCGCCACCCACCAACATGCACTACACCCTTGGCACCGTGGCGATGGCCAAGACCGGCAGTGACCCTCCCGGTACTTCTGGCAGCCAGTTCTTTATCGTGACCGCCGCCGACGCTCCTTTGCCGGCCCAGTACGCCTTGGTCGGAAACGTCGTCGGTAGTTTCGCCGGCGTCGAGCGCATTTCAAAGCTGCCCACAGATCCGCCCCAAGACGGCGCGCCCAGAACTCCGGTAGTGATCAGCCGCGCCACACTCTCTTCGAGCTGATGCTGAGCCTCAATAATCGCGCATCGTAAAGGCTTCGCGACGCGATCGCGGGTAGCCGCCGTCGGTCCGCTCGCCGCGAACCCGTTTACTTGGGACTTTGTCCGGCGGCCTTCGCCCGATCGCGCCTTCTGCGCCCGATCATCGCCGCGATAGTTATCACCGCGATCGCCAAGAACAGCCCGAGCAGGATGCCTGGGGCAAGCCCCAAACCGCCGAAGGGCAGAGCGATCAACTCGACGATGCCCAAGCCGAGGGCAAGCAGCAACAAGATCAGCGCCACGATCAACAAGATGCCGCGTATGCGTGCCAAGATTCCAGCGCTGGCGGGAGGAATCAAAAGTCCCATCGCCCTCAAAGCGAACATTTGGCGACCGCTCGGGGGGGTGTGACCAAGGCGCTCGACAGCCTCCTTGAGGTCGCCCGCCCTGCGCTCGGCCAGTGCCAAAGACGCGTCGGCCATGCGCCTGATCTGCATTCTTTCCTGTGGACGCGCGGCAGCTATGGCTCGCTGAAAGTAAGCGCGCGCCTGCTCAGCGTCGAAGCGCTCCGAAGCACGGGCCCCAAGGATCGCGAGTGCCGCCGACTTGTACTTTGTCTCGGACTCCAACTCCTCGTCGCTGCGCTGCTCAAGCGCTTCGATCGCCTGTTGAGCTCCGCGCTGCTCGATCCTGATCTGTCTCTGCTTGGGGGCCATCGCCAGCCCATTCTATGGAGGTCTCCCTCCAGGCGCTCGCGCGGCTGCTTTCAGGCGCTATTCTCGCTTGTCTAAACCCTTTTCATGTCGATGCTTCGAACCCCTTACAACCGACTACTCGCGACACTGCTTCTCGCCCTCTTGGCGGGCCAAACACCCGCGCTAGTCGCATCATCGGGGGCCGCCGAAACGCCAACGATCAACAAGGCCCAACTCAACCAAGCTGTCCAAGAAGCCTTGGCCAAGAGTTCGGCGGCGCCGGTGCCGCGGCCGGGTCCGCTGCCGGATTGAGCGGTTCAGCGTCAGGGTCGACGGCCGGCAGCGAAGGTCTTGGGACCTCTGGTGCGCTATCCAATCTCACAAGTGGGGAAGGAGAAGAAGAAGCGACCACCCCCACGATCTCTACCCCCTCCAGCGCCTCCACCTCGGGCGGTGTTTCGACAGGGGTTCTCTTGCCGATCTTCATCGTAGGCGCCGTTCTGCTGGGAGGGATCGCCTACTTCATCGTCCGCGATGCCCGTGGTGTGGCCCCCGTAGTAGATGGCTTTGGCAACGCCGGCTCCGCCCAAGAGCGCGCTGCTCGCTTGCGCAAGCGCCGTGCCAAGGCCAAGGCCGCGCGTCGGCAGCGCAAGCGCAACCGCTGAATCAGTGTCCAACTGAGTCACTAGAGCTCGTCCAAGCGCAAGCTCTCCAGGCGGCTCTCCTTAGGGCTGGACTCTCGCGCGCGCATGCACACGCGATGTACGCTTGCGCACACGTGCGGGTGAGGGCGATGCGGGCGATCCATGCGGGCCACGGCGGGGACGCGGGGCGAGGGGGAGCCTTGGATGGGGCTCTCGCGGAGAGCCCGACAGCGTCTTCGTGCCACCTTCATCTTCGCCTTCGGAGTCCTCCTTTTCAGCCATGGCCACCATGGCGGAGTCCCTACGAAACGGGATCCAAAGCATCAGTGAAGCCACCGTTAGCTTGAACATCCCCATAAGCGCGAGTAGGAGCCAAAGAGACATTGCCACCGATGCTACTACCGCCCGCCCGTCTAAAGCTTCGTGCAGACACAGTCGAATACGTGGAAGTGCCCACGTTTCGCGAAGAGCCTTGGGAACGCGATCGCCAAGCCTTGGAGCGACGCGCCCGCCGGTCGAACTCCCAGCCTACATCTGGCCGCGTTGAGCTTTCCTTAGGCGGGCAAAGCAAAGCTCGATCGGCTCGATGGACACGGTCGCGGCGACGAAATGCCTTGCTATCTGGCCGTGCTCTCGTTGTCGGGGTCCTCGTTCTTTACGCCCTCGCTCGTCACGTCGGCTTTGCCGCGTAGTAGCAAGGGGAAGCCCCATGGGGAGTAATCTAACCTTCTAGGTTGACATAATATACATTATCGAGCGTTATTGATAAAAGCCCTGCAAATGAGCATTTTTTGTTGCGGCGTCTCATTTATTTGAGACCGGGATCTCACTTATGTGAGACAGCGTTGTCTCATCGATGTGAAACTGGCGATGAGCCCAGAAATCTCATTCATATGAGGCCGGCTCGAAACTCGAGCCCTTTGACTTCGTCAGCCTTGGTCGCTCTCGGCTTTTGCCCCGCCCGAGGCTGACGTGATGGTCCGCCAAGGCTTCATCGAGACGTGACGCCGTGAGAGCTCCACAGCCCACGTGCACGAGCCTGCGTCCGTGCCCGGCACCGACGCGGTGAGCACCTACCACTGGATGACCTAAGGACAGTTCCTGGGCGCGGTCGCACTCGGACAAGTTACGCCGGGTCCAGTCACACGGATCGTAGCTGCGGTCGGCTATGCCGCAGGCGGGATTTCCTCGGCGCTGTTGGCGCCCCTGGTGGCGTTTGCGCCCTCCTTCTCGTTTATCCTGTTCGGTGCTGCACGCTTTGAGCGACTGCTGGTGAACGAGCGAATGATGGCGTTCCTCGCCGGGGCGGCCCGGCTGCCGCTGGGGCGATTATCGGCTCCTCGATCCCGCTTGCTGCTGCCCTCAGCGAGACGTGGCAGTTTGTGGTGCTCGCCGCGGCGGCGGTTGCCCTGCTCGTGCTGCGTCGCAGCGTCGTGTTGACCCTGCTCGCCGCTGGCACGATTGGCGCTGTCGCTGGGTTGCTCGGGGCGCCGCTCTTCACTAGGGCTCCTGCCGAAAACGGCGATGATGCTAGCTTGCTAGCATCGGGGTATGGTGGAGGGCGAGCAACCGGAGGATAAGCAGCAGTTCAACGTCTATCTACCTCCTGCGCTCATCCGCAGGGCCAAGCACGCCGCCGTCGATCAGGCCGCGTCTTTGTCTCGGCTAGTTGAGGCGGCGCTCGTCGCGTATCTCGATTACCTGGAAGGAGAGCGAGAATGAAGGTGCGTCCTATCCACTTTGTCCCTGACCTGGCCGAGGCCATGCGTTTCTATGAAGCGTTGGGTTTGAAGCCGGAGGCCCGTTCGCGGTCTGGGCACTGGATCGAGCTGACCGCGGCGGGAGGCGAGCTTGGGCTTCACGACGCCGCAATGGCCGCCGAGGAGGGCCGCGAAGGGTTGGCGCTCAACTTCGTCGCCGAGGAGCCTCTTGAGGCTGTCGAGCAGCGCTTGCGGGCAGCCGGCTTCGCGCCCGAGGGCACGATCGTTGATCACGAGTGGGGCCGCGCACTTCATGTAACAGGCCCCGGCGGAACCGCCGTCCAGGTCGATGAGCGCGACCGCGACCTGTACACCTAACGACAACGAGGAGAAAGACAATGGCTACCGTCAGCGTTCGCTACATCGTCAACGATGTTGATGATGCAATCGCGTTCTACTGTCAGCATCTCGGGTTTCACGAGGACATGCACCCGGCGCCAACGTTCGCCATGCTCTCGCGCGGGGATCTGCGACTCACACTCAGCGCGCCAAGTGGCGCGGGCGGCGGCGGACAGGCAATGCCCGATGGCACTCGGCCCAAGCCCGGAGGCTGGAACCGCTTCTCGCTTGAGGTCTCCGACCTCGCCGCCACGATCGAGGAACTGAGCAAGGCTGGAGTCCACTTCCGCAATGACCTCGTGACCGGAGTCGGCGGCAAGCAGATTCTGCTCGACGATCCTTCGGGGAACCCCGTCGAGCTTTTCGAGCCGACGAGGCCGGAGGCGTCGCTGTCAGCTCGCTCCTAGCCCCGCACCGTGCCGGTCTGCGCGTAGGTCATCGCGGCAGCCCGATCGGCGCAGCCCTTCAGCTCGATCACGAGCCTGTCGCGCATCGTGACAACGACGTAAGCGATGCCCTGATCCAGCGGCCGTCCGTCGTTTCGGGGCTGATCGGGACGGAACGCCACGACAATCCGATCGCCAACCTCGACTGTCTCCTCGATCTGTCCGGCGAGCCCGCCGTGCAGGTTGCGCTCTATGACCGTGAGGATCATCTTGCGGTTCTCGCATATCTGCCCGTCCTCGACGCCGAGCCACTGCGCCTCCGGGTCGAGCGCCCCTTCCAAGACGCTCAGGTCCCCATCGACGCTCATCGCCTCTCAGGCCCGGTGCAGCAACCTATGTCGGTGGTGCTCTCGCTCATAGGGTGATCTCCTCTCGTATCGCATCGGTAAATGACCGGCAGCTGGTAATGCGCCGTCAGGGAGGCGGACGAGAATATGCCGCATACGGGAGTGGTCAACGTCAACCAGGCACGCACCGAAGGTTACTCCCCCGCCCACAGGGCGCTCAAGGCCAGAGCAGGACGATCGCGCTGGCACACTCCTGGGTGTGCTCACTCTCTTTGGCGCCTGCGCCGTCACGTTCATGGTCTTGATGTATGCGCTTGAACGACGCGGCCGAGGCTTCATCCTCGCCTTCGCTTGCGGCTGTGCCCTGTCGAGCGTCTACGGCTTCCTCGCGGGCACCTGGCCCTTCGGAGTAGTCGAGGCGATTTGGGGCGTGATCGCGTTGAGGCGCTACCGATCGACGCTAGCCGCGCCGGACGTGCCGTGAGGATCGAGCTGTTCTACTTCGACGGTTGTCCCGGTTACGCCGAATTGCGCGCGCGCCTGCCATGCCTACTTGAGCGGGCCAGCGTGGATGCAGAGATTGTGGAGTGCCCGCATCGACTCCGAGCGAGCCGCCCGCCGAGAGAGCGCTTCCTTGGCTCCCCGACGCTCCGCATCCACGGAAACGATGTCGAAGCCGACCGGAGCGCTCGCCAGGACTACGGTCTGAAGTGTGGCCTCTACGAAACTGCGAACGGCCTACAGCGAATCCCGCCGGACACCTGGATCACCGCCACCATACGCGCGGCCCGCACATCGAAGGACACGCACTTGACCAAGGAGACCTAGCTGTGCCTTCCGCCACGTATGAGCTCGTCAAAGGCGACCTGCACCGGCACGGCACGCTGCGCCATGCACATCCCCACGCCGGGCCGCACGAACACGAGTCCCACCGTCAGCACTCCCATGAAAATCACCACGAGAGCGGGCACGGACACTCTCATGGCCTCGTGGACGAGAGCATCAAGCGTTCCCGCGAGGGCGTCCGGGCCGTTGCGCTCGCGCTTGCCGTCCTGGCCGTCACGGCCATGGTGCAGGCGGTTGTGTTCACACTCAGCGGCAGCCTAGCGCTGCTGGCCGACCTGATCCACAACGGCGGGGACGCGCTGACCGCGATCCCGCTCGGCATCGCGTTTGCGCTGCGCTCCCCACGCGCCGAGCGCCTAGCCGGCCTGGCGGTCGTGGCCACCATCTTCATATCCGCGTGCGTAGCGGCCTACGAGTCGATCCTGCGACTGCTGCACCCATCCACGCCCGCTCATCTACTCGCCCTCGCTCTCGCCGGCGCGATCGGGTTCGCGGGAAACTGGCTCGCAGCGCTAGTACGCACCCGCGCCGGGCGACGGCTGGAAAGCCCCGCCCTGATCGCAGACGGCGATCATGCTCGCGCCGACGCATACGTCTCACTCGCCGTGATCGCCAGTGCCATCGCAATCGCCGCAGGCGCCCCGATCCTCGACCCCATCGCCGGCCTCGCCATGACCGCCGTGATCCTGCGCATCACCCACGCGAGCTGGCGCACGGTACGCGGCCACCACAACCACGACTCACTCACGAGAGCCAACCCATATGGGTGAGACGCCAGCCGTCTCATATCGGTGAGATCGAGCAGTCGCAGATAAGTGAGACGCCGCATCAACGAAGGCTTGGAGCCCGTTGCGTTTGGTTGCGGGTCCATCGGTAAAGCCGCGTTCACAAGATTTGCTTGTCGAGGAATCCTGCCGTCAGTACGAGCCAGCCGCCGATCTCGGCGATGATCAGGGTGATCATCAGAGCATTGGTTCCGGGGGCTGGATCGCGGAACTGGTTGTCCGTGTCACGGCGCCAGCCGTGAAGTGTGATCCTCAGAGGTCGCGATCTGGTTGTACTTCCATACGCCCAAGAGCAGCGCTACCAAGAACATCACGGCGTCCGCGAGGAGCACCGCCTTGGTGTCGGCACTGATCATCGCTTCACCTCGTTGGGTGTGGACGGGCGGAGCATGAGTCGCAGCGGGGGGCTGCCGCCAACGCGCAGCTCGCGGATGAGCTGGAAGCCGAGGCGTTCGTAGAGAGCGGCGTTCCGCTCGCTGGAGGCCTCGATGTAGGCGGTCACACCCTCCCGGTCGCAGCGCTCGAGCGTCGGGCGCATCAGTGCGCTGCCGAGGCCGTGACCCTGCATGTCGGGGAGCACGCCGACGTCACGGATGTAGTAGTGCGGCTGGCGTAGCGGGTGACGCATGTGGCGCCACTCCATAGCGGCCCCCATCCTCGCTGCCCTGTCTAGGTGGACGCCGAAGGCGCTGCCCTCCATCAGGGTGATGTGCAGCGGCGAGCGCCATGCGCCGGGCGGCAGGCTCAGCGCGGCGCCGGTGAGGTTTCTGCTTGTCCAAACGCGTCCGCGTGCCAGCCCGAGGTGGCGGAGCTCGATCGCGAAGTAGCGACGCAGGCGTGCCGGTCGCCTGGTGTCGTTGGGCATCAGCCAGCTGTAGATCGGGTCCTCGAAGAAGGCCTCTGCCATCACCTCCTTCAGGCGTCCGATGTCCTCTGCACGTGCCGGGCGCAGCCCGGTGTCGAAGACCTCGCGGGACGGTGCGTCACGGTCAATGGTTGCTGATCTCTCACCCATCTCTCACTCCTGTCTTTTCGGTGGCTGTCGTCGGAAGGCCGGGCGTCCGGACGCTCATGGGGAGCGTTGCCTGTCCTTGAAGCTGTCGCGCACCGCGGCGTAGTGCGCAGCGAGCCCAACACCCCACCCCAGCAGCACATAGACGAACCAGGGGTATGTCGTCCCTCCCAACTGCCACCTGCAGGACCCACACGGCGAGGATCAGGATCTGGACGGCGACGAACACCGTCGCGTGAATCCGAAATCCCTTCCGGTTGCCGCGCGCCCGCCGCTCGTTCCGGCGCTGTCGGGACTCGGTTTCCGCGCGCGCGGCGGCGCGCTCGAATGCGTCGACCATCAGTTTGCCTCCTTGGTTCTTGAGAGCCCATCGAGACTCTCGATATCGGCTGCCGCTCGCTGTAGAACGGCTGCGATCGCTTGTGGGTCCACTCGCCCCGAGAGCGGCAGCAGGCGCGCTCTAAAGTGATCAAGCAAGGACTCGATCGAGTCCCCATCGCCAAACCGCGCGCCGGTGCGAACTTCGAGCGTCGCGAGCGCATCGCGGCGCTCCTCGATCGCCTGCTCGCCTGCCGCGGTAACGCGATACGTGGTCCTGCCATCGTGGGTCTGACCGTCGATCAGTCCCTCGTTATCCAGCGCCTCGATCGCGGGGTAGACACTGCCGGGTGAGGGGCGGTACACGGGTCCGAAGAGCCGCTTGAGCTCGGCCAGGATTTCGTACCCGTGCCGCGGGCGCTCGGCCAGCAGCGCGAGCAGGACGAGCGGAAGCTCGCCGTGCCGGAAGAATCGCTTGGGCAACGTAACCGCTCCCTACGCCACCGCTATACCGGTCATCCCGGCGGCGGATTGTTTGCTGTGACCTTGCCACTGCTGCTCGTTTGACAGCGAGCCTCGCAGGGTTGGTGGGGTCGCTGCGGGGCGCAGCGCGGCGGCGCTGACCGGATCGCTGAGTCCCTTCAACGCGAGCGTACCGAGAGGTTCGAGTACATGAGTGCTCGGGGAGCCGGCGAGGCTACGCACCGTCTCAGACACCACGATCTGCCCGCCCTGCGCCACGTCGCAGAGTCGTCGCGCGACGATCACAGGCCGGCCGAAGAAGTCGTCCAGCTCGCGCACGGCCTCACCCACGTCGATCCCGATCCGCAACGTCATTGGATCCCTGCTCATCGCCACTGCGTGCTGCATCGCCACGGCGCACGCGACGGCCGCGCGCGCGTCGGTGAATGCCACCATCAACCCGTCGCCGAGGCTCTTGACCTCGGTGCCACCGTGCTCCTTGATGGCTCCGCGCAGCAGTGCAAAGTGCCGGCGGCGAAAGGCGTGCGCTAGGTGCTCGCCGAGACGATCGAGCAACGCTGTCGACCCGACCACGTCGGTGAACAGGAAGGTGTCGATTCGCATCTTGGTGCGCTCATTCAGTGCCTCGACCCCGGACGCCGTTGTCCTGTAAGAGATCCCGCCGTCGCACGACTCGCTCTCAATCAGGCCCTCACCCTCCAGTGCCCTGATCGCGCACTCCGCCATGTCTGGCGATGGTCGATAATCGGCGCCCACCCACCGTGTCAGCTCCTTCACGAGATCATTGCGGCGCAGAGGACGCTTCGCGCAGAGCCCCAGCAGGACCAGCAAGAGGTCACGGTAGCGATCAGTGTTCGACGACATATGGCGACCTTTCTGCGGGCTTACGGAACCGTTACGAAACATATAACGAAACGATTACGAAGTCAAGCGCGGCTCAGAAGACGCGAGCGGCCCAGCGCGGCGTCTCATCCATCTGAGACTGAAATCTCACTGATGTGAGACGGCGTTGTCTCATCGATGTGAGACTGGCGGTGCGGCGTCCCGTTCAATGTGAGGCGAGCATCCCGGCCATCTGAGACTGTCCCGTCCCGTTCATGTGAGACGGGCTATCAGCAACGGCGCTCGCGTCGCGGAAGGTCTCCCACACCATGTGAGACCCCCCGGTCCGGCTCGCGATGCCGGGGTAGTCGAGCACGAGACCGTAGTCGAACTGAACGTCAGCGACGAAGTCTTCGCCCTCGCCAACCGCCTCGAAGCGGAGAGACCGAGATCCAGGTCGAGGGCCTCCCCCAGCTCTGCCGGATCGCCGCCGGGCTCTGGCATCTCGAGCTTCCCGGTGCTCTGGCTTGAGACGCTCCAGACGCCGGTAGGGCTGCGTTGGATCTCCACATGTCGAGTCCAGCCGGCGCCCTGGGTCTCGACTACGGCCCTGTCAGTGATGTACTCCTCGCGCGTCTCCAGCCTTCAGTGAAGCGGCGTATACCGCTGAGGTTTCGACGTCGAGGATCTTGTCGCCTCCAATGGTTTGTGTGGCGATCCAGAAGACCATGCTTGCGGTGTGCGTCGAGTATCCGTAGGTTCCCCTGTTTGCTTCCCCACCTCCCGTGGCCGTCAGACGGGAAGCAGCCACTTCTGGCGTCTGTGCGTGGTGAGCTCATACGTGTAGAGGCCGCCACGAAACTTCGGTTCGGGGGGAATGTAGCCGGCGGCTTCGCTGCCGGTGTCCCAAGCAGCAGTCCGCTACGCAGATCGAAGTCCTCCGGCTCGCCACTACCGAACCCATCACCAGTGCCGCGCGCTCTCAGGATCGTCGGATGGCCGTGACAACGATCGAGCTGAACGTCGCCGCGCTTCCCCGAGCTTTGGGCAAACAGCTCGCCTTGGAACGCGAAGCTCCTGTGAAGCCCGTCCCAGGGATTGTGGACGACCAGGCGACGCACCGCCGGGCAGATGCCGTTGGTCGACGCTCCGGGCGCATCGAGGTCGGCGGTCCTCTCCAGACGCGTGCTGGTGCCGGTGGCGATGTCGTAGAGAACGTTGACGCCCATCACGTAGCGAGCGCCCACCCGGTACCAGTCAGAAGTCCCGTTGGTCTTTTTCGGCAGCAGGACGGTCTTGCCCGTCCGCACGTCGAGCAGCGCCTGTGCATCTCCTTCTTCGCACTCGAGCAGGAAGCGTCCTGCCGCGGCGCTGATGACGGGTTCGCCGCTCTCCGCCTCATTGTGAAGTCGGCATCCGACTGGCGGGGTGATCGACCGCCGTCGCCCCGTGAGGGTGTCGAAGACCACGATCTGCTCCTCTCCCCGGTTCTGCCAAGCCACGAAACGCGTCCCGTCACTAGAAAACGCGACCGTGCCCGACGCAAGCCGGTGCAGTGACGACGCGACCGCCGGAGACGCACCGGCACTGAGCATGATCAAGCCCACGGCAAGCGCCGCCAACCCATGCCGGTAGCGCCCATTACCACCTGCCTCGATCCCACCCACGACAGTGGTAACCGCCGACCCCACTATCCGATGCGGTTCCTCAAACATCCGTGCGGCTACTCGTAACTCTGCGTCACTAGGACGACGTCTTTAAGCAGCCGAAGGCCTTTTCGTAAGGCAGGTCCGTTTGAAGGAGAAGTACCCCGTTGGGCTTTCGTACGCTCCTTCCCGTTTTGCGGGTTCGTACTCGTGTGCGAGTGTTGATCACCGCTCGCCCGTGGATCACGAGGGACACATTCACAAGTTCCCCAATGCGAGGCTGATGTTCGTGCGCATTGACTTCGATCGTTTCTGTGTAGCAGTGTCTGCTCGCATCATCGCCCATTCTTTCGGTGGCACCTTCTTCATGGACGTGATCTACCGAGAGATACGCCGCGAACAGACGCGGGCCGCCTTCTTCTTCCCCTTCGAACTTTCCCCGCGGAGCAAAGGGCAATGCTCGATTGAGCCGGAAATAAGAGACGAATCCGGAGTTCGGCTTGCCATCCGCCGCCACCTGTCGTGTGATCGTAAGGTCCTCGAACTTATAGCTCGACGCGGGCTGCTCACGCAACCTCGTCGATTCCTGCCCCTGCGGGTGGCGAGGGCTGATCTTCAGCTTGACGCCTAGCACACGGTCGATTCGGAGGATCAGCGAGGGTTCGCGTGTCGTGCTCGTTCCGGGGAGAGCTTCGCTTTCTAGCGGCGCCTGCGGTCGTCCACCGATCGTGAGCTGTACGCCCCCGCAACCGTAGGGATCGATCGTCGCGACCGCCGAGGGGCTCGCCGTGTCTGGCTGGTTGAACGCGAGTCGGACACGGATACCTGGGTCATCCGGGCAGCTCCTGACGCCCGGCTGAGCCGCGGGCAGCGAATTGAGCAGAGCGACGACCCGTTCGATCCGCTGCGCGGAAGCGACGCTGAACGGCCGCTGAGGAGCGAGATTGCCCTTCAGCGAACTGGTTACGCTAACCCTGAGGTGGCGCGCACCCGCGGGAATTCGCTCCGAGGGCGGGCGCGGCGTTACCCACACCACCTGTGAATCCACGCGAAGCCCCGTCGCTCCGTGCGGCAGCTGCGTCCCGGTGAGGACGAGCCACCGCGTGCTCAGCACGCCCGCAACTGCCGGCCACGCAAACGTCACCGATTCAAAAGTCGTGGACCCATGACTGCCGCCGCTACCCAAAGAAATCAGCGCTGACCCATTCGGAGGATGGCCACGAACGTAGGCCATCACTTCTGGGCGCGAGCCGGGCACTGTCCACCACGCGTGAGCCTCGACGACGTTTGGGGTATCCGGGCCACCTGCACCCGCATGCGCAAGCAAGCCTCCATCGCTCGCGGGTTCGCTCGAGGACTCCGCCGCGCCCGCGGGCAACGACACCTCACCGAGCAGGGCCCCAGCGTCCGTGTGCGCAGCGGCCTGATTAGCCGCGCTTTCCGAGGCCGCGACTGCACTCACCGCCTGGGTGCCGTGCGCGCTGACAGTGCCCATGATCGCGATCAGCACCGCTGCGACCCCGGCCCCATACGTCAATCCGCCGAGCATGTTGCGGATACGCGCCACCGGCTCAGTGTTGCAGGACGCCTGGCCCGGATGGTGCAGTGCACTGCTCGGCGGCGCGAGGCACTCGCCCAATAAGCGATGACTACGCGGGCCCGGCAACGCCGATCAGGTTGCCCTCGGGGTCGGTGAAGTGGCCGATCACGAGCCCTGAAGGGGATTGCTCGGGCCCCAGCCTCCGAGTTCCGCCGAGATGCTCCGCCCGCTGGAGTGCTGCCTCTACGTCGGGAACGCCGACGTAGAAGATCGTGTGGGGGTCATAGCCCGATCCTCCGCCGACACCTCCGGGGATTCCGACCCTGTCGCTGCTCGCGTCGTGCTGCACGAACCCATAGCTGCTCGGCTCCGAGACGGCATCGGAGACCGGGCTGCTCGAGTCGAGCTCCCAACCAAACAGCTCGCCATAGTAGGCGCGGAGCGACTCCGGGTCCGCCCCAATGATCTCGAAATGTACGACCGGCTGTCCCATGGTTGCTCCCTTCCGCGCCGATCGCTTGGCGCTCGTTAGCAAAACTCTACGGTGTCGACTTCAGTGGCCACACCTCGACTACCCGTCGATCGACGTGATCGCCGCGAGAACGCTGGCCATCAGTAACCATCCTTCCATTCAACCGCCGTCTTCATCTGCGCCGTTCTCTCGCTTGCGACGCTCTGACTATCGGGGCCGTGATGCCTAAAGCTGTGGGGCCGTCGGCGTCGGTCCGATCACGACGCGCCCGAGCCCGATGACCTCCATCTCGGTCTGCGGGGCGCACACCGCGATCTCTTGAGACTCGTTGCGCAACGTTCGTCGCAGGAGGACAAAGGCCGCAGCGCCGAGTAGCGCCGGGACCCACAGCGCGATCGCTCGATAGGCGAGCACGGCTGAGGCGGCGGAGGTGATGGGCACGCCGTAGAGGACGAACGTGCCGACCAGGCCGGCGTCGATGCCGCCAATTCCCCCAGGGACCGGAATCAGTCCACCGAGCTCGCCGATCAGGTAGCCGATCCACACGATCGCAAGCGGCGGCGCCAATCCGAACGCGTGAAACGTCGCCCACAAGACCATCAGGTCAAAGACAAGATAGGCGACGAGCCCGCTGATCAGCCAGGCGTTTCCCTCGCGCAGGAGCGCGACCGCCTCATTGACGCCATCCGCAATCGCCACCAGCGTCTTCAACAGCACCCGCGATCGTCGTGAGGACTCGCCTTCTTCGCTGCGCTCGCTGGCGCAGGTGCAGGCCCCCTGCGGTGCGCCCCACGAGCAGTGCTCCAACGATCGACAGCGCTGCTATGACCGCGGGCAAGAGCGTCAGCGCGAGGTTCGTCTCGCCGGGGAGCACCCGTGTGGCGAGACCCAGCCCGACGATAACCACGCCAACAACGTTCGGCACGCTCGTGAGCAGGAAGAACGCAACCGTTCGCCGTGCGATCTCGCTCGCCGGCATGCCACCTCGTCTCAGAGCCCAGGCGCCGAGCGCGAGTCCGCCGGCTCCACCAGTCGGGAACAGCGCGTTCGCTCCGAGCTCGGACATGCCGATCTGAAAGCTGACGCGCCAGGTCATGCGCCTGCAGAAGACCATGCGAAAGACGACGACATAGCCGAGACCGGAGAGCACCTTCAGCCCCACCCCGAGCAGCAGCCACCCGGGCTGCGCCTGCGACAGGCGAGTGCGCAGGCCGTCGAGCCCCGGAAGCAGTGTCACGATCGCGATGACTACGAGAACCAGACCGGCTCCGAACAGCAGACGTGATCGCAGTCTGCGTCCGCTCAACTGCTTGGGGATCTCCAGATCGTCCGCCGCGACCTGCGCCAAAGCGGGCGGACGAGGACGCTCCACCGAGCCGCCGGGCTGCCACGTGCTCATGCCATTCGCAAGATTTCTGCGAGCGTCGTCACTGCAGGTAGCCCTCCACCGTTCCCTCATCGCGCACCGAAGCATCGTCGGGGTTCTGATGAAACTCACGGCGGGCGCGACGCTGGCGCAGAAGGTCCCAGCAACGGTCAAGCTCGACCTCGACGGCCGCGAGGCGCTCGTGCGTCTCGGGCGCTCGAGACTCCTCATCCTGGGCCAGGAGCGCGTGCTCCTCTTGCACCAGTCGCTCGATGTTGTTCAGGACACCCTCATCGGTCATAGCCACTCCTCCGTGCGCTGGTCAAGTCTGTGACATCGATCCTAAGCGCCCAATGTAGCCGTCAAGAGCTGCCAGGGCGGCTCCCAAGGTCAGAGCACGAACGGGGCGCAGCGACGAAGCGCTAGGGTGGTCTTGTCGGGGAACATCCGTTCGACCAGAGCAGTGCACCGCGCTTCGGCAGTCGTTGCCTCGCAGCACCCTCCGCGTCTCGCAGTGCACATACCCGGAGGTAAACAACAGACGGCCACAGGAACCCTCAAGTGGTTCAACGACGATCAGGGCTGCGGATTCATCACACCGGATGACCCGGCAAGAACCTGTTCGGAACTCCACAACAAGGGACGGATAGACATGGCCTCGAGCGGCAAGAAGAAGACCACGATGGCAAAGCTCACCCGTGAAAACAGGCTCCGCGAGCGTCGGCTGGACAAGCAGGCCAAGAAGGACGCGCGGAAGCAGGCGCCGGTACATCACACAGACCTGCCCAGTGACACGCTGAACGCACCGACCGGTGAGCCAGCCGATCCGGGCTGAGCCGATCGAGCTGATCCCTGAGACGTCCCTTGCGGAGCGCGTTGTCGCCGACGTTTCAGCCGATCGGTGCGCGCCACCCACGGATCGCGTCGCAGTGCTGCGAGCGGCCAGCTGACGGCGACTACGGTCGCCGCTGAGGGCTGCCAGCGACGCGTAGCCCGATCGTCCGCGAGCAGAACGCGACCGGTCGACCTTGCCCTGCGTGAGGGGTGGCTAACCTGGGACAGATGATGACCACAGCAGAGCCGATGACTGCACGTGGCGCCCACTACACGGCGTTGCTTGAAACGATTGACAATCAAGGTGCCACCAAGCTGCACGCGAGAGAGCGGGAACAGCTGCTGGAGGCCGCCGACGCCCTGCTGTTCGGCGAGCCTGAAAACCGGCGGTTGCTTCGAGCGGCTGAGGACCTGATCGAGTCCTTGGAGACGAGTGAGCGCTGGTTGGCCGAGAGCTGTGACCAATTGCGCGAACACTTGTACGGCTGTGATGTTGCGGCTGGCATGGCCTGAGAACTCGCATCCACAGTCAGCCGGTAGCGCGTGGCCCTCGACATTCCTATCCCAGCACAATCACGGCGCGGGGCCTTGATGCGCCGGCTGCTTGCGATACAACATTCGTCTCACTTTACGGGTGCCTCTGCGCCGAAACTGACCCATCTCAGGAGTGAAAATGCCGCTACAAGGTGAGTACGCGCCCAGCCCGTGGGATTGGGTGCGCGAACAAGTCGAAGAGTACGAGGCAAGCAACGGTGAGCGTGCCAACACTCTTCTGGACACGGGCCTTCCCGTGGTCATCATTACGACCCGAGGGCGAAAGAGTGGAAAGATCCGTAAGTTCCCGCTCATGCGGGTCGAGTACAAGGGCCAGTACGCGCTCGTCGCTTCCCTGGGAGGCGCTCCGACTAACCCGACCTGGTACGGCAACCTGATAGCCGACCCGACCGCGTTGATGATCCAGGACGGCGCCGAGCCGCACGACTTCAATGCACGTGAGGTCCAGGGCGACGAACGAGCGTTGTGGTGGGAGCGCGCCGTCGCGGCCTATCCCAGCTATGCGGACTACCAGATGAAGACGAGTCGTATCATTCCGGTCTTCGTGGCCACCCGATCAGACTCATAGTGGCAGTTTGCGCTTTTCAGGAGTTCTGCGTTCGCACCCTCGTCAAAAGCGTTAGCGTCGGCAGCACACTTGGCTGACGGCCTCGCCAGGCGGCCCACGATTCAGCTGGTGGTGGAGTTTGTTTCGCGGGAGAGCCCGAGCTCCATCGTCAGGGCTTCAGTCGCACGAGCAGCGTCTTGTGCTGGTTGGCGAACGCTGACTCGACGTGTGTGCACTCGCCGGCGATCTGGATCTCGGGGTAGCGCTTGAGCGTCTCCTCGATCAGGATCCGCAACTCCAGTCGCGCGAGCGCGGTGCCCAGGCAGAAGTGCCGGCCACCGGCACCGAACGCCTGGTGCTCGGCTTCGCGCGTCAGGTCGAAGCGGTCGGGGTCCTCAAAGCGCGTCTCATCGCGGTTGGACGATGGGTACCACATGACCAGCTTCTCGCCCTCACGGATGCGCTGCCCGTGCAGCTCGGTGTCGCGTGTGGCCGTGCGGGCGAAGTGCGCGAACGCCGGGAACATACGCAGTGACTCCTCGACCGCCGCCGGCACCAGCGAGGGGTCCTCGAGCACCATCCGTCGTTGCTCGGGGTTTTCCATCAGCGCGCGCATGCCGCTGCAGTAGGTCGCCTTGGTGCTGTCGTTGCCGGCGGCCATCAGCAGTAGGAACCCATCACGATCTCGTGGTCCTCGAGCCGCTCGCCGTCAAGCTCCGCGTGCACGAGCACGCTCGTCAGATCATCGGTCGGCGCCGCGCGTCGTTCGGCGATCAGCTTGCCGCAGCGCGCGAACACCTCGGGCACCTCGCGCTCCATCACGATCCGACCGCCAACCTCAACCGTCTCTTCGATCCGCCCGACGAGACCGCTGTGCAAGTTGCGCCTGATAACCGTGAGAATCATCTTGCGGTTCTCGCACAGCTGCCCGTCCTCGACGCCGAGCCACTGCGCCTCCGGGTCGAGTGCCGCTTCCAAGACGCTCAGGTCCCCCACCCCACTCATCGCCTTCCAGGCTCGGTGCAACAATTCTACGTCGGTGCTCTCACTCATATAGGGAGATCCTCCCGGATCGTATTAGTGAATCGTCAGGTGCCCTCTGCGAGACGGTATCCGAAGCTAGATGCGTGGTTTCATGTCGAGAGGCTCTGACTGGCTCCGCTCACTAGGTGAAGGGCCACGACAGGCGCGGCCCACGACACCAGGAGACCACGATGCCCAAGTACCTGATTCTCAAGCACTACCGCGGCGGACCGGAGCCGCACCACCCCTTCCCGCCGATAGACCAGTGGGCCCCCGAGGACGTGGAGGCGCACATGGCCTTCCAGCGGCACGTCAGCGAGCTGCTGAAGGAGAACGGCGAGTTCGTCGGCGCGCAGGCGCTCACGCCGACGCGCACCTGGGTGCGCTACGGCGGCCCGGACGCGGCGCCCGTCACGACCGACGGCCCGCACCCCGAGACGAGCGATCTGATCGCGGGCTGGTACATGATCGACGTAGAGTCCTACGAGCGTGCGCTCGAGCTCGCGGCTTACGTCTCCTCCGAGCCCGGCCCTGGCGGCGAGCCCCTGTACGAGTGGCTCGACGTCCGTGAGGTCATGTAGGAGCGTCCTCGGGAGGACTGACGCGGCGTGATCAACGAGCCGGTGCAACCGCAGGACGAGGGCGCGCTGCGCGTGTTCAGGCGGGACCTCACTCCTCGCGTGCTCGCGGGCCTCGTCCGCCGGGGCGAGGATTTCCACGCCGCCGAGGACGCGCTCCAGGAGGCGCTGCTAGAAGCGCTCCGGGTCTGGCCCGAGCACCCGCCGCGCGACCCGCGCGCATGGCTGACCACCGTCGCAACGCGACGGTTGGTCGACGCCCGCCGCAGCGAGGCCGCCCGGCAACGCCGTGAGGAAGCGAGGTACGCCGAACCGCCGCAGCCCGCCGCCACCGATGAGGGCGACGACACCCTCTTCCTGCTCTTCTGCTGCTGTCACCCCGACCTCACGCCCGCCTCCCAGGTGGCGCTGACCCTGCGCGCCGTCGGTGGCCTCACTACCCGGGAGATTGCTGACGCCTTCTACGTTCCTGAGGCGACGATGGCGCAGCGGATCAGTCGCGCCAAGCGCGCCTTGCAAGGGCGCCGCTTGGACCAGCCCGGCGACCTCGCCGTCGTGCTGCGCGTGCTCTATCTCATCTACACGGCCGGCCACACGGGCCGCGTGGACCTGGCTGGAGAGGCGATCCGGCTCGCCTGCCAACTCACTCTCGCCACCGAGGAACCGGAGGCGCGCGGGCTGCTCGCGCTGATGCTCCTCAATCACGCTCGCCTCCCGGCGCGACTCGACTCAGAGGGTCGCATCATCACGCTCGACCGACAGGACCGGAGCTTGTGGAACACCCGCGAGATCGCCGAGGGCGTGCGCGTCCTGCAGTCGGCGCTCGCCATGCAGACCGAGCAACGGCGCCCGGGCCGCTACCAGCTCGAGGCCGCGATCGCCGCCCTGCACGACGACGCGGCAAGCGCCGAGGAGACCGACTGGCCGCAGATTCTCGCCTGGTACGACGACCTCGTCGCCCTCACCGAGGATCCAGTGCTCCAGGACCCGGCCGCGGTACTCGGCCGCGCGGTCGCAGTTGGTCATGTCCTTGGGGCCACCGCCGGACTGCGTGAGACCGACCGGCTGCGCGAAGCGCTCGGCGAACGTCACCGCTGGCACGCCGTCCGCGGCCATCTGCACGAGCTAGGCGGCGATATGTCCGCCGCCGCCTCGGCGTACGCCGAGGCTTCACGCCGGGCCACGAACGTCGCCGAACGAGACCACCTTGTCCGCCAAGCCGCCCGTTCTCGTAAGTCTCATATGGATGAGACATCTGCGGTCTCTTAGCCCACGACCTCGACGTACCCGTCGGTCCCGTGCACCCGGATCCGCTGTCCGTCACGGATAAGCCGGGTGGCGCGCTCCACCCCCACGACGGCCGGCAGCCCGTACTCGCGCGCGATCACCGCACCATGGGTCATGAGGCCGCCGACCTCGGTGATCAAGCCGCCGATCGTCACGAACAGAGGGGTCCAGCTGGGATCGGTGTATGTGGTGACCAGGATGTCGCCCGGCTCGAGGTCGGCCTGCGCCATGTCCAGAATGACGCGCGCCCTCCCCTCGACGACTCCGCTAGACACCGGGAGACCCACGAGGGCGCCGGCTGGAGGATCCTCACGCCGGTAGCTTCCGGCGAAGACCTCGCCCTCCGAGGTCAGTACTCGCGGCGGCGTCAACGATAGATAGGAGTTGAACGCCTCCTTGCGCTGTCGGATGAGCTCGTCATCCATCTCCTGGTTGCGCGCGACATCGTGCAGCTCGTGGAGTGTCAGATAGAAGATGTCCTCCGCCTCCCCCAGCACTCCGACGAGCTTCAGGCGCTCGGCCTCGCGCAGCAGAGCCTGCTTGTAGACGAAGTAGCGACTGACCATTCCGTACTTCGGATACTCCCGGTACCCGGCGAAGGTCCTGACCCGGTCGATCATCTGCTTGGTCTCCCTTGCCTTGCGCTCGCCGTCGGGTAGGTCGCGGAGCCGTGCCAGCAGTTCCTGCTCCTTCGTGGCGGCTTCTCGCCGTCCCTGCTCGAACCGCTTCGAACCCTCGCCCGGCTGGAAGTTCCTGACATGAGCGAGGATCATCGGCACGAGGACAGACGGCTGCTCGCTCCACCGCGTCCGGGTGATGTCGATCTCACCAGTGCACCGCATGCCGTATGTGTCCAGATAGGCCTGGATGGCGTCGCGCGCCTCGTTGCCGCCCACGAGCGCGGACATGTGGTCCAGAAAGTACTCGTCATCGACATCCCGCAGGAACGCGACGACCTCCGGGAGCGGACGGATCACATCTGCCACGTCCAGCAGCGCGAGCCCCATCTCCGAGGTGACGTTCCCGGCCACGGACTGCGTGAGCGCGTCGGCCACGTTCTTCTCGCCCAGCCACTCCCCCATGTGCTCGTTCAACCAGCGACCCGCCTCTGCCGCGGAGGTGATCACCTCCAGGCCGCGTGGATCGAAGATGATCCGCCTCAGCTCCGGAAGGTCCGCCAAGATGAACTCGATCAGCTCCGGTCCAGACTTCGCCTCGATCGCCCGCTTTAGCGCGGCGGTCGACGCCTGGCCTCGCTCGATCAGCTCGCCCACGAGCGCCGGGTCGGCATCGAGCGGTTGCTGCTCGGCGAGGGCGAATACCCCGGTGAGCTCCTCGTCGGGGCGCGCCGCAACGAAGTCGCCGCGCTCCATGATCGTGCGCAGCGCGTCACTCATCAGCGGGTCGGACCCCCCCATGGCACGGAGCAGCCCCGCCCGAGTTGTGGGCGCACCGAGCATCTCGGTGACGTCGACGAAGAGCCTTCCGCCCGCCACGGACATAGGCCGCGGAGTGGTGAGCTGCCACAGCGAGAGCCCCAGCGGCTTGATGGCGTCCGTCATCATCTGCTGGTGTCCCACCGAGACGTACACATGGTTCTTGCCATCTCCCACCTCAGGAGCGGGAAAGAGCGTCGTGATCGGGCGGCTCTGCACGATCTGGAACCCATCCTCGCCCCGGCACCACTCGATGTCCTGGGGACGCCCGAAGTGCTCCTCGATCCGCCGTCCTAGCTGTGCGAGCGCCAGGACGTCCCCATCCGCAAGCGCCGGCTGCTCGTTAGCGAGTGTCCGTAGGACGATCGCACCCTCGCGCACCGTGTAGACGTCCGGGTTCACCCTTCCTGAGACCAATTCCTCGCCCAAGCCGGGGATGGCCTCCACAACGGCGAGCTTACGGTTGCATGTCAGCGGGTCGGCAGTGAACAGGATCCCCGAGGCGACCGGCAGGACCATCTGCTGCACGACCACGGCCATCTGGACGTGCCGATTCTCAATACCACCCCGCAAGCGATATGTCACGGCCCGCACGCTGAACAGTGAGGCCCAGCACCGGCGGACGTCTCGCAGGATCGCCTCCAGAGCACACACGTTCAGGTAGGTGTCGTACTGCCCCGCAAAGGATGCCGTCGGCGAGTCCTCCGCGGTTGCGCTGGAGCGAACCGCGTAGGCGAGGTCCTCGCCATACCGGACCAACGCGCCGGCGACCGCTTCCTCCAGCTCGCCGGGAAGGACGATCTCCTCGATGCTTCTGCGAAGCTCGGCGCTGAGCGCGGCCACGCCGTCTCGGTCCGCGAGCTTCAAGCGGGAGAGGCGATCGAGTTGTGCATGGATCGACGGTGCCTGGGCCACGGTCCGCCGGAATGCGTCTGTCGTGATGCAGAACCCGGGCGGCACCTGTACCCCCTCGATCCGCAGGAGCTCTCCCAGCAGCACCCCCTTGCCTCCTGCCACCGCAACCTGAGTTCGGTCGATCTCCTGGATATCCAATACGTCATCGCCCATCCGGTTCACCTCCGCCTGAGTTGCCCGCGCAACCCGTTCGAGATCTCTCTTTGCCATGCGGCAGGCGATTATGCGGCACGAATCGCTGCCTCATGAGGGCCTTCGATCCGGTATAAATTGGAAGTGGAGAGGAGAGGTTCGCGATCGGCCATTCGAGGCCCTTTGCCAGCGTCAGCAGCCATCCCTCAACGGCAGGTTCGCGCCGGCATCTTGCGTCACCGCCGAAAGAATTCCGCGAGGAGTGTCCGATCGGGGCAAAGGTGATCGTAGAAGGGGTGAACGGCGGTCCAAAAGGGCCACCCCGAATGACAGGAGATGATTCGAGATGCAGTATTTGGTTTCTGTGATTGACGACGGCACCGGCCCTGACACCCCGACGGAGGACGCTGCCATCGACGTGTTCAACGAGCGGCTTCAGGCCGAAGGGTACTGGGTGTTTGCCGGCGGGCTCGGGTCGCCTGACCCAGCCACCGTCATCGACAACCGAGGTGACGAGGTTGTGATCACCGACGGGCCCTTCGTGGAGTCCAAGGAGTACCTCGCCGGCTTCTGGATCATCGAGGCTCCCGACCTCGACGTGGTGCTCGAGCTCGCCACCGATGGGTCGAAGGCCTGCAACCGGAAGATCGAGGTGCGGCCGTTCCTATGAGCGTGGTCGACGTCCGGGAGGCGATCACCCAAGCCCAGCACCAGGAGTGGGCGCGGGTGGTCGCCGCCCTGACGAGGCGGTTCGGTGGCCTCGACATCGCCGAGGAGGCGGCAGCCGAGGCGTTCGCGACCGCGGTCGAGCGGTGGCCGATCGACGGCGTACCGCCCAACCCCGGCGGCTGGCTGACCACTACGGCAAAGCGCAATGCCATCGACCGGCTCCGGCGCGAGCACAAGCGCGAGGACAAGCAGAAGGAGGCTCAGATGCTGTACGACGACGACCCGCCCGAGCCTCTCGGCGCCGTCGATGACGACCGGCTCCGCCTGATCTTCACGTGCTGTCACCCTGCTCTTGCAATGGAGACCCGCGTGGCGTTGACACTGCGCATGGTCGGCGGTTTGACCGTGCCAGAGATCGCCCGTGCCTTCCTCGTGTCAGAGAGCACCATGGGGCGGCGGATCACCCGGGCAAAGGACAAGATCAGGGCAGCTCGTATCCCTTATCGGGTGCCGTCCGCGGAGGATCTCCCGGCACGTGTCTCAGGCGTTCTCGCCGTCCTCTTCCTCGTCTTCAACGAGGGCTATCTGGCCAGCGGCCCCGACACCGATCCCCTACGTCACGATCTGACCGCAGAAGCGATCCGGCTCACCCGCCTGATCCGCGGCCTCCTGCCGCAAGACGGCGAGGTCGCCGGGCTGCTCGCGCTGATGCTGCTCACCGAGGCCCGCCGTACGGCCCGGGTTTCGGCGCTCGGTGAACTGATTGCCCTCGACGAGCAGGACCGCGGAGCGTGGGACGCGGCGCTGGTAGCTGAGGGTCATCGGCTGGTGCGCGAGCGCCTGGCTGCTGCCGCTGCCGGGGTGACTCCGGGTCGATACCAGATCCTCGCCGCGATCAACGCTGTTCACACCTCCGCCCGCGATGGCCGCGACACCGACTGGTCGCAGGTCCTAGCCCTCTACAACCAGCTCGTCCGCCTCGACAACTCCCCGATCGTGCAGCTCAACCGGGCCATCGCGGTCGCCGAGCTCGACGGCCCACAGGTCGCGCTTGCGACCGTCGACGGTCTCGAAGACAAGTTGGCCGGCTATCACGCCTACCATGCGACCCGCGCCGACCTGCTGCGCCGGCTGGGCTGTAGTCAAAAGTCACGCGCGGCATATGACCGAGCCATCGAACTGGCGGGCAATACTGCCGAGACCGCCTACCTGACACGCCGCCGAGACCAACTGTGGTAGCGCTCGCGGATCCGTAACGCGAATCTCAACGCGCTAGTGGTAGCGGTCGAAGTCGGCCGGCCATGGCAGCGGGAACAGGTCCCGGTAGGGCCGCGCGTCCTCTATCACCTTGGCGAAAGATGGCCGGTGCGCCAGTGCCCGGTAGTAGCGCGTTAGCCGCGGATGCGCGCCCTCATTCCACGGGTGAATCGCCAGGGCGTAGAACAGGCCCGGCGCGGCCGCGCAGTCGGCGATCGTGAACGTATCGCCGGCTAGGAACTCGTGCTGGGCAAGCTGCGTCTCGAGCATGCCGTAGGCCATGTCGAGCCGGTCGCGCGCGCGAGCGACAGCGCGCTGGTCGAAGCGCTCTTCGACGGTGTCGAGGACGATCGACTGGACAGCGTCAGAGATGTACTGATCGCAGATGCGGTCCCACTTACGGGCTTCCAGCGATGGCACCAACTGCGCGCCGGCGACATGCTCGATGATGATCGACGTCTCCCCAATGATCTCCTCGCCGTCGCGTAGCACCGGGATCGACGCCGGCGGCCACAGCTCGGCCAGCTCGGTGCGGTCGAAGTCGCGCTGTTCCTCAAGGACGTCGTAGGCGACGCCCTGCTCGTCCAGCGCGATCAAGACCTTCTGGCAGTAGAGCGCGAAGGGATGCTCGTAGAGCGTATAGCGCATCGGGATGCTCCTCGTGGTCGGGGTGTTCAAATCCTATGGTCGGAGCCGTCGGCTGGTTCTCAACGTAGAAGGCTCCCCGAATTGCCGACCTGGCAAGATAGCGACATGGAGCGTGTGCTTGGAGTCGGTGGCCACTTCATGCGTGCCGCCAACCCGGTGGCCCTAGGCGCGTGGTATCTGTGAAGTCACGCACTCGCACACCGAATCCCATAGTTGTCGTTGCGTTCTAATGTTCCCGGTGTGACTGTGGCGGAACGTATCGAGGTGGCTGACGCGCCTGACCGTGAACGCTACGAGCTGTCGATCGACGGAGAGGTGGTTGGCTTTACCGTCTATCGCGCACGCCCCCGCCTGATCGCGTTCGTCCACACCGAGGTCGAGGAGCGCCTCCAAGGTCGCGGACTCGCTGATCGCCTGATCAGGTTCGCCTTGGAAGACGCGCGCGCGAGGGGTCTTGCAGTGCTGCCCTTCTGTCCATTCGTCAAAGCATTCATCGAACGTCATCGGGAGTTCGAACCACTGGTTCCAGACAGCTACAGAGAGCAGTTCGGCTTGTGAAGCCGCTACGAGGTCGCGGCACGCATAGTTATCTCAGCCATGCGGACAGCTCCTCAAGCGCGTCGGGGATCACGTAGTAGTAGGCCCACAGGCCGCGGCGCTCGGAGTCGACAATCCCCGCTGCGCGCAACTTGCTGAGATGGTGTGACAGCGTAGGCTGGGAGATGTCGAACAGTGGCACGAGCTCGCACACACAGACCTTCCCAGCGTGGCGGCGCAGCACATCGACAAGTTGCAAGCGAATTGGGTCACCGAGCGCCTTAGCGACCTCGGCCATCCTTGTCGCTTGCTCGCGCTGAACGTCGGGGTAGACGACCGGCTCACAACACCTCTCCCCCGCCGCGCGCTTGGTCTTCGGGACCAGCTCCAGATCGACAGCCATCAATCTATATATATCTATTGAAGTGGCATTTGTCAATGTAATATGATCGCGACCATGAGCTCCCCACTCCCGCGCCGCCTGCTAGCTGAGTTGCTGGGATCCGCCTTCCTCGCGGCGCTCGTGATCGGCTCGGGGATCGCGGCGCAGACACTCTCTCCGGGCGATGTCGGCCTCCAGCTGTTCGAGAACGCGGCCGCCACCGCAGCCGGGCTGTTCGCGATCATCCTCATGTTCGGGCCCGTGTCCGGTGGGCACTTCAACCCTGCCGTCTCGCTCGCCGACGCCCGCTTTGGCGGCATCAGCTGGCGTGACACGCTCGCCTACGTCCCCACCCAGGTCGCCGGCTGCATCCTCGGCGCGATCACCGCCAACGCAATGTTTAGCCTCGCCGCGATCAGCGTCTCAACCCACCACCGCGCATCGCCCGCACACCTGTTCTCGGAGATCATCGCCACCGGTGGCCTGCTGCTTGTGATCTTCGCGCTCGCGCGGACCGGACGCACACGCACGGCACCAGCGGCTGTAGGTGCGTACATCGGCGCGGCCTACTTCTTCACCAGTTCAGCCAGCTTCGCCAACCCCGCGATCAGCATCGGCCGCATGTTCTCCAATACGTTCGCTGGGATCGCGCCCTCCTCGGTGCCCGCTTTTATTTTTGCGCAACTCGTCGGCGCCGCCTGCGCGATCCTCGTGCTCCGAGTCCTCTACCCCGACGTGACGGCGGATGAGGCCGCCGCCGTGGTGCTGCCGCACAACGGGCAGCCAGCAGGCGCTGTCAGCGGCGCACCCCAAGGCTAGAACAACAGATGGCGACTGTCCTGTTCGTGTGCTTGCACAATGCCGGGCGCTCGCAGATGAGCCAGTCCCTCTTCGAACGCGCTGCCGCCGGCGAGCACACCGCGCTATCGGCAGGCACCACACCTGCCGAGCACGCCCACCCTGAAGTCATACAAGTCATGGGTGAACTCGACATCGACCTCTCCGACCGCCGCCCGCAACTACTGACCCGCGAGCTCGCTGAACAAGCAGATGTAGTCGTCACGATGGGCTGTGGTGACCAATGCCCATACATCCCAGGTAAGCGCTACATCGACTGGGACCTCCCCGACCCCAAGGGTCGCCCGCTCGTTGAGGTCCGGGCCACACGAGACGAGATCGCCAGCCGCGTCAGCGATCTCCTTGCAGAACTCGAGGACTAGTTGTAGTTCCTAAGTGCGCCGTTCCAGCTCTGCGAGGCGACTCTCGAGGAACTGTTGCTCGGGCCCCGGAGCGCATACGCCAACTGGCAGCCACCAAGGAAGCATCCAGCAGTGGCGAACGGACCGCCCGGTCACGGGCGAGGATCAAATCGGCGGGCACTGTCCGTCTACTTCCGCGATCCTTCGATCGGGGTATCAGACGCGATGGCGGCGTCGATGAGCACCGCAGCCGCCGCGCGTGCGGGACCGGAGATAGCAGCGTCCCGGTCCATCTTGGCGGCGAGTCCTCCACCGTCGTAGATCAACTGGAGCTGGCTGGCGAGAAGCTCGGGGTCCGGGGCGCCCGCGCCAGCGCCAAGCTCAGTGAACAGAGCGCGGACGTCGCGGCGGTAAGACTCGGCGGCCTCATCGACGCGTCCGCCGGCCGGCGCCTCGGCGGTCGCCGCGACGAAGGCGCAACCGTGGTAGTCGGGCGTTCCAAACAGCCGAGCCTGAGCGTCGAACACGGCGAGGATCCGTTCGACAGGATCCTCGACGGCGTCCACCGCCGCCCGCAGCCGCCCCAACACCTGGGCGTGCCGGGCGTCGAGGTAGGCGCCAACGAGTTGCTCCTTGCTACCGAACGTGCTGTAGAGCGAGGCCTTGGCCACGCCGGCGCGTTCGATCACGCGGTCAATGCCAACGGACTGGATGCCCTCGGCGTAGAACAGCTCGCCTGCCGCTTGCAGCAAGCGCTCGCGCGGCGAGAGTTTGACTACGTTGGGCTGTGTCGATTGGGCGACTCGCGTGGACATCCTCGCTCAGCCCTCTGCTCCATCGGTCGCCTCGACCGAAAGCTGGACGCGGTCGGGATAGAACGCGACATGGTCCTTAATCTCGGCGACAGCTGGACTGGGGTCGTCGTAGAACCAGACAGCGTCTTTACCGAGCTCGGCATCAGCGGCGATCGAGTAGTAGGACGCCTCGCCCTTATACGGGCAATAGCTGGTCAGTTCGCTGTCCGCGAGCTGCGATCGGTCGACGTCGGCGATCGGTACGTAGCGGACCGGTGGATAATGGGCCTCGCGCAAGACGAGGGTCGAGCGGCTGTCGGCAATCGTCGCCTCACCACTGCGAACGACGACGTGGTCTTCGCTTGGGGTGATCGTGATTGGGTGGTCGGGACCTGGGATCTTGACGTCATGTGACACGCTGGCTCCTTCCTTCACTCTGCAGGGACGGGGGTCAAGCAGCGCTGCCGCGCAGTGCGGCGCGCGCTAAAGATGGTGCCGATGGCCGTGATGGCCGCGAGCACGATTACGGTGATGCCGAACTCCCGGGCCGTCTGGGTCACTGTGCTGTTGACGACTAGGACACCAGCGAGGATCGCCGGCAGTCCCATCGCCAAATAGCAGATGATGTAGGCGACCGAGATCACGCCGGCTCGCTCGGCCGGGCCGGCCAGGCTCATGATCGTGCGCAGGCCACCCTGGAAGCCGGCGCCGAACCCGGCGCCGGCGATGACCGTGCCCACGAAGAACCCGGCGACCGACGTAGCCCCCACCGACCACAAAACGATCGCGACACCGACAATGACCAGGCCGTTGCCGACGAGCGCGAAGCGGCGGGGCTCGGCTCGGTGGAAGAGTAGGACCGTCAGCGCGCCGCTGGCGGCGAGCGCGAAGAGCGCCGCACCGCCAAGGATTGTCGAATCGGACCGGCCCACCTGGGCGGCGAGCGACGGGCCAAGCGACCCGTAGAAGCCCGCAAGCGCCCAAACCGCTATCAGCGACGGCGCGGCGATCAGCAACGCGTCGCGCACCCGCGGCGGGACGGCGATCGTGGGGCGCAATGCCCGCCGAACCCCCGGAGCGCGTGGCGAGGTCTCAGCGATGGCCCACACCCCCACCGCTTGAAGCAAGAACAGAACCAACAGCACCAGATAGATGAGCTTCGTCGGCGCGGGTAGCAACTGGACGAGCAGCGCCGAGACAAGCGCACCGCTCGCGGTACCGCTCATCGCCCCGGTCGCGTTGGCCACAGCCCCACGTCCGGGATGCAGGTCTACGAGCCCCGCCCCGATGGCCCCGACGGCGGCACCGGTGGCCAGGCCTTGGAGCACCCGGGCCACGAGCAGCACATCGACTCCGCCGGCAAACGCGAACAACAACATCACGATCGCCTGGGTGCCGAGCGCACCGATCAGTACCGGGCGGCGCCCAATGTGGTCGGAGAGCGAGCCCGCCACGAGCAGCGAAGCGAGAACGGCTACGGCATACACGCCAAAGATCACTGTGATCGTGACTGGCGAGAAGCCCCAGCGAGCCTGATAGGTCGCGTACAACGGTGTCGGCGCGCTCGAGCTGGCGAGCAATGTCACAAGGATCGAAGTCAGAAGCGCGAACGCCGCGGTCGCCGGGAGCGTGCGTCGTGTCGATGCGGAAGAGCTGATGGAGGTCATGGGAACTGCTCCCTTTCGTTCAGAACGACCCTTGCCCACGACACAGTATCAGACAGACCTGTCTGTTCGTATTAGTTAGAGTCCAGCGACCCCGGAGACGCCCATTCATCGCGAGATATAGCGCCACTCAGACCTCCTGCTACATTGATGTACATGACTACGGTCGGTGTGGCGGAGCTTCGACAGAACCTGAGCAAGTATCTTCGTCTCGTCGACCGCGGTGAGCGACTTGTCGTGACTGAGCGCAATAAGCCCGTCGCGGAGCTGGGGCCACCGCCCAGCACCGGCCAGGCGCTCGACCGACTGATCGCCGAAGGGCGCCTCGCGCGTCCGCTGCGTTCGGGCCTCCCCGAGCCGCTGCAACTCACCGGCGATCCACAAGCACTCAGCCGCGCTCTCGATGAGATCCGCGGCGAGCGCTGAGCGTGGCGCTGTTTTATCTCGATTCCTCTGCTCTCGTAAAGCTTGTACACGCCGAGCCCGAGACCGATGCGCTCCGCGTGTTCCTCGCAGATGCCGACCTGCTCTCAAGTGAGCTCGCTCTTACCGAGGTGCCTCGCGCGATTCGCCGCGCGGCAGCTCTTGATCGCTCAATTGCGGCCGCACCACTCTTGACTCGCGCTGGGGAAGTCTTGGATGCTATGGCCCTTCTGCCAGTCGACCGTCCGCTTCTCGGCGCGGCAGGCGCCCTCGAGGAACCCGTGCTTCGCGCATTGGACGCAATTCATCTCGTCGCCGCGATCGATCTCTCTCCAATCGACGCGTTCGTCAGCTATGACGAACGCCAGAGCGCAGCAGCCCGGCTGGCCGGTCTGCGCACAGTCCAACCGGGGGTCTGATCGATATCTCCTTACAGCTAGCGAACGCGGAAAACCGGATGCTTGGGTGCCGCCTTGAGCATCTCCTGCTCTGAGGACTCTGGCCCCACCCCGTCAAAGAACGCGCCAACCTCGAACTTCCAGCGCTTCAGGTAGGCACGCAGGACCGGCGGCTTCTCCTCGTCTGAGAGCTCGACGGCGGTGAACGACTCGCTGCGAGAACCGACCAGCAGCTTCCCATCCCCCGCCACCCTCAGGTTGCGTGCCCACTGGGTGTCCCCGCGCGGCGCGACCAGATAGCGCTCACCGTCAAGTGTCAGCAGGTTCACAGGGGTGCGACGTGGCTCGCCGGTCTTGCGTCCTCGCACCTCGAGCACACGCGAGCCGAACAGGCTGATCCCGAGCCGGGTCAAGCCGGCCACGAATGGGTTGAACACGTGGCTGGTGAACCAGCCGGGTCGCTTGCGCTCGAAGTGAGCGGTAGCGGACGCGTCTGCCTGCATAAGACCGAAGGCTACTCCCGAGCCCCGGTCAGCGCCTCAAGCGTCAACTCGCTCTCGATCGCCGCCCGTACCGCCTCAAGCGCCGCGCCGCGCGCGCGCAGCTTGGTCGCGGCATGTGCCGCCGGATTGAGCTCGGCCAGCACAGCAGCCGCCTGCAGACTGACCTCCTCGAGCTCTGAGGCGGGCACCACGCGGTCCAGGAAACCGGCCTGCACCGCCTCCTCCGGGCTGCACATGACGGCCCCAACGACGCTACGGTCAAAGGCGGCAGGCGTCAACCGCTGGCGGGCCAGCTCGACCGCAAACCAAGGCACCGTCAATCCGATCTTGACCTCGTTCAACCCGATCCGAAACGGGCCTTCTGTCCCAATCCTCACATCCGCGGCCAGCGGCAGAAAGCTGCCGGCGGCGATCGCGTGCCCATTGCAGGCCACGAGCACGGGCGTCGCGAAAGAGAGCACGCGCTCGGCCAAGGTCGCGCCGAGCCGCAGCATCTCCACTACCGCGTCGCCGTCTCCGGAGGAGAACACCTTCAGGTCGAAACCGGCCGAGAAGTAGCCCTCGCGGCCGGTCAACACCACAACCGCGCTGTCCTCTTCGGCCCGATCGAAAGCAGCGTGGATCGCTTTGAGCGTCTCGATTGAAAAGGCGTTGACCTTGCCGTCGTCGATCGCGATCGTCGCGATGCGCCCGTCGAGCTTGTAGGTGGTCGGTTCGCTCATCCTCGTCTCCTTTCGCGGCACACCCTACAGCGGCGAATCCCTTCGATGCCGAATCCTCTTCAGCTACGAATCTTCTCTTCTTCAGCGAGAAATCTTTTCGACGGCGAATCCTTTCGATGGCGACCGTCCTCTCATCCGGTGTCTGCTCAATCAAACGAACCGGGAGGAACCACATGACCACCACAGCCGACGTGGCGCTGGACCCAGTGCGGGTCAGGAGATCGGCCACGCAAGGCATCCTGGCGTGTCTGGCGGTGGTCGCACTTCTCCTCTTGCCGGCCACCGCAGGAGCCACGCCCACCTCGGTCACACTCAAAGTGAAAGGCGTACCGATCCCGATCGACCCGGCGGCAGCCCACAGCCCCACCTATCCAGGTACAGGCAGCACACTGGGCGCGGGCACGGCCGTCGAAGCCGAATACAAGATCAGCGGGACTGAATACGGAGGCTTCCCACCACCGCTGACCGGCGTCAGTTTCCTTGCACCCGCCGGCGCCAAGCTCCACCCTCAGGGATTCGCGACCTGCCCTGTCGCGATCCTCGAAAGTCACGAAGTCGAGCACTGCCCCAAGAGGTCGGTCGCAAGCCCGGTGGGCTCGGTGGGGGGTGTGGTCAGCTTCGGCGCAACGCGTGTCCACGAGACACTCACCTTGCAGGCTTTCTTTGCGCCCGGCGGTGAACTTGCCTTCTTTGCCGAAGGTAGATCCCCCGCCGAGATCGAAATCATGTCCAAGGGTGCGTTCACCAACGCCGGTGGCGAATTCGGACCCCGTATCACCGCCCCGGTACCTCTCGTGGAAACCGTGCCCGGCGCGCCTTACGGAGTGGTAGAAGTCGTAAAAGTCAAGGTCGGGGCGGCTTTCAAGCAAGGTAAACAGCTGATCTCCTATGCCACCTTGCCGAAGAGATGCCCAAAGGGAGGCTTCCCAGTTCGCTCTGAACTTAGATTCCTAACTGGCGAACCGGTTACCGTCAACACCAAGATGCCGTGCCCCTCCAAATGAAGATCGCCATCTATCTCATGATCGCCCTCGTCCTAATCTGCGGCTGCCTCGTTTTTTTGAGGAGGGCACGTTCCCGTGACTAGCGGCACACAATGGTCCTGGCCCACCGAACAGGTCATCAGCGCCGCACAGAAGGGTGACACGCGTGCGATCGCAACCCTTCTCGATGGCTCACACGCGCATGTGCACCGGTTCGCCCGCACCCTGTGCTCCACTCCCGAGGACGCGGAGGATGCGGCGCAGGAGGCGTTGATCGTCTTGTACCGAAAGATCGGTACTTTGCGCGCGGCGGCGGCGCTTGCATCCTGGATGTTCCAGATCGTGCGTCATGAGTGCATCCGCAGGTCACGCTTGGCGTTGAGAGCGCCCGTCTCCCCCGCCCCGCAACCATCCTCGACCGAGGAGTCGGCTCTAGTCCGCTTGGAAGTCGAGCGGATCGTTGCTTGCATCGCGGCGCTTCCCAGCGAGCAGCGCGCTGTGCTCGTTCTGCGCGACATCCAAGGCCTGTCTGGATCAGCCACGGCCCAGTCTTTGGGCCTCAGTCGCGCCGCGATGAAGTCGCGCCTGCACCGTGGACGCGAAACTCTGCGTTCGCAGCTCGGTTCGGCGAACGACGAGGTCCTCGGAGACGACCATGCCCGAATATGAGCAGCCCAGTTTGCTGGCCAGCGCTTCCCTGGCCCGCCATTTGGTTCGAGGCGGTATTGGCTTCGGGCTGATCGGCGCGGGTTTCGCGCTGATCCAGACAGCCGGCCCGGCAGCGCTCCTGCTCACTCCCCTCGGCATGATCGCGCTTCGTGGTTGCCCAACCTGTTGGGTGGCTGGATTGATCCAGACGATCTCCGCCGGACGCCTCCAGCGCACCTGTGTAGACGCCGGCTGTGGGCTGCGACAAGCCCCGCAAGCACAAGACGAGACATCTCACCCTGAGCCGCTTCCGTTCGGCCTCGACCGCTAGACCAGATCCACGCGCAACACCTCGGTGCGAGCGATAGCGGCCTCGCGCTCGCCGGCAAGCGCCATCCGGCGCCCGTCTCCCATGTAGCCATCGAGCGCCGCCTGCGAGGGGAACTCCAGCACATGGACCTCCAAGGGTCGGCCGTCCACCCCATCGCCCCGCACGCGCTGAAGGACCCGCGCGCCGTGGTCGCCCAACAACTCCAGGACCCTGTCCTCGTAGTGGACAAGTGCCACCTCGGCACCCGGATTCGCCCAGAGCAAGATGCACAGGTTCAGGCTCACGATTCCGAGCCTAGCCAACCTCGCGCAGATTCACGAGGCACAGGTTCACGAGGAGATGGTTCACGAGGAGATGGTTCACGAGACGCAGGTTCACGATCACGCCGGCGCCCAGCCACCGGCGCCAGCAACCGGTTCAGCCGCGCAGCGCGAACAATGGCCAGCGGCCGGGAACACCCTTCAGCTCATGAAAGCCACGGTCCTCGAACTCAAACGGACCGCCAACAACCGTTCCGTAAACAGTGCCAGAGACGAGCACCTCACCGGGAGCAGCGAGCGCGCCCACGCGCGAGGCGATGTGAACGGCCATGCCGGCCACATCTTCTCCAACCAACTCACACTCACCGGTATGCGCGCCGACCCGGACCTCGATCCCGAGCTCGCGTGCCGCGGCGGCGATCGCCAAAGCACAATGCAGCGCTCTCGACGGGGCCCCGTCGAAGGTCACCAAGAAGCCGTCTCCCACGGTCTTGACCTCCCTCCCGCCGAAGCGGGCGAGCTGGGCGCGTATGCTCGCGTCGTGATCTGCCAACAGATCGCGCCAGCGCCCATCGCCAAGCTTGGCGGCCCGCGCGGTGGCGTCGACAATGTCTGTGAACATCACGGTCAGCAAGCCGCGCGCAATTCCACCACTGCGCGCGCCGGTCAGGAACTCCTCGATCTCCTCGACGATCGCGTCGCTGTCACCCACGAAGGGAAGCGAATCGACTCCTTCCAACTCGACGTAGCGCGCGCCCTCTATGTGCTCTGCCAAGTAGCGCGAGTGACGCGGATCCCATGCCTGATCGCCGGACCTGTGCATGACCAGTGTCGGCACGCGCACACTGGGTAGAACCTCCCTTATGTCCAGACCGGCTGCCGCGTTCAACAGGATGCGTGCCTGGCTCGGGCTTGCCGCGAGGCGCTGCAGGCGTGCGAACCAGCTCGTCAGAGCTTGATCCTCGACCATCGAAGGTGCCATCACCGCAAGCCCGGGGCCGTCGGGCTCGCCCCAGGCCGCGACCGTCCGCTCGGTCCACTGAACACGATCCTCGAGTGTCATCGCCCAGTCGTAGTCCGCAGCCCACGATGTACGGGCAATCGACGCGTACATGATCAGCGCGCCGACCCGCTCGGGATGATCCGCCGCGAGCAGCGCGCCGACAGGTCCACCCAACCCATAAGTCAGCAGTGCGACCCGGTCGCTGCCGACGGCATCGAGCACCGCGAGCGCATCGAGCGCCTCCTGCTCGAGGGTGTGAGAGTCATCGACACCGTCAGACAGTCCACTGCCACGACGGTCGAACAGAATCAGCCGGTTGAACACCGCCAAACGCTCGAGGAAGCGACGCACGGCCGGCGTATCCCACAATTGCTCGATCTGGGAGATCCAGCCGGGGAGAAACAACAAGTCGAGCGGCCCCTGCCCCGCCACCTGATAAGCGATGGTTGCCTCCCCGCTACGGGCATAGCGCGTAGTGGGCACCATCAAGAGCTTCTCATCAGCCTCCACGCTCCCATCATGAGGGATACGACCGGCAACGCGTAGCCTTGATCGAGCTATGCGCGCAAAGAAGACCGAGAACATCCTGCTGACGATCCCGATCAGCCACTACTGCGAGAAGGCGCGGTGGGCCTTGGAGCGCGTGGGCGTGCCCTATCGCGAGCAACCCCACATACAGGCGATCCATCGGATTGCCGCCTTACGAGCCGGCGGCGGCTTGACCGTGCCCGTGTTCGTGTGCGCCGAGGGAGTTCTGGCCGATTCAGAGGAGATCCTCGCCTGGACCGACCGGCGAGCGCAGGCGGGCCGCGAGCTGTATCCGAGCGAGCGCGAGAAGGCCGCCGAAGTGCGAGCCTTGGAGGACGATTTCAACGCCGGCCTGGGACCGCAGGGGCGCTGTTGGATGTATCAACAGTTGCGCAGGCGCCGCGACCTGGCGGTTTCCTATGGCTGTGCCGGAGTCCCAACTTGGGAGCGCACGACCCTGAAACTCGCCTACCCCTTGATGATCGCCATCGTGGCGCACATCCTCGACGTCACGCCCGCCACAGCCGCGGACGCCGAGGTCCAAGTGCGCACGACCTTCGATGAGGTAGGCAAGCGCTTGGCCGACGGTCGCCCCTACCTATGTGGAGAACGGTTCACGGCAGCCGACTTGACGTTCGCCGCTCTGGCGGCGCCCATGCTGATGCCCGCCGGCTACGGCGTGGAGTTGCCCTCTACGAGCGAGCTGCCCCCACACGCCGCCAAGGTCGTGCGCGAACTGAGGGCTCATCCAGCCGGCGTTCACGCGTCGGCGATGTATGCCCAAGAGCGCCGGCCGCCACCAGCCCAAGCAGGCTCGCCACGATCATGAATCCCCACCCTCGGTCGAACGCGGCAAGTGCGTCGGCCGGCTTGGGTGTGCCGAGCAGGGCGACCAGGATCGATACCCCCAGCACGAAGCCAACCTGTCGCGTCATCGTGAAGACGGCCGAGCCTGTCGCAAAGCGCGCGGGCGGCAACGAGGAGGAGGCAGCGCTGGCCAGGCTCGGCAACACCAGACCAACGCCGACTCCCGTAATCAACAGGCCGGGCAGCATCTCGCCGGCGTAGTCGGGTGTCGTGCCCATGCGCAGGCGCCACCACAAGCAGCCGAGTGCGAACAGGGCGATACCCAAGGCCGCAAGCGCGCGTTGGCCGAAGCGATTGATGTGGCGCGCTGAGGTGGCCGCGCACGCCGCGGCCAGCGCCGGCCCTGGCGCCAGCGAGATGCCGGCGATCAGGGTCGAGCGATGCCAAACCGAAGTCATGAACAGGACATTGGCGAGCAAGAAAGCGGCAAACGCCGCCGAGAACAGCACCGAGGCGAGGTTGGCCGCCGCGAAGGAGCGAACGCGCAACATCGCCGGGTCCACGACCGGCGCGACGTTGGTCAGGCAACGGGCCCAGAACCCGGCCAGGCCGGCAGTGGCGAGCGCGAAAGCTGCGATCGTGCGCGCACTCCCCCACCCCCACTCCGGCGCCTTGACCAATCCGAGCGAGAGGACCCCGATGCCGAGCACAATCAAGGCGGATCCAAGCAGGTCGGGTCGTGCCTGGGTCTCGTCGCGACTCTCGCGCAACAGGCGCAGCCCGTAGGCCAGGGCGATCAGGCCGACGGGGACGTTGACCAGGAACACCAAGCGCCAGCTGACCTGCACGAGCAGTCCGCCGAGCGGCGGTCCGGCCGCGGCCGCTAGACCGCCAACCGCCGCCCATATGCCAATCGCGGCTGGTCGCTCGGAGGGCTCGAACTCGGGCAGAAGCAAGGCCAAGGAGGTGGGCGGCAGCAAGGTGGCGCCAACCGCTTGCACCACGCGCGCGGCGACCAACCCGCCCAGTGAGGGCGCGGCGCCGCATAGAGCCGAGCCCGCGACGAACACAGCCAGGCCGAGCAAGAACGCGCGCTTGCGTCCGTGACGGTCGGCGAGCCTGCCGGCGGACACCATCAAAGCGGCCACGACGATCGCATAGGCGTTCAGGACCCAAGACACCGAGGACACATCAGCGCCCCCGAAGTCGGCCTCGATCTTGGGGAACGCGATATTGACGATGAACAGGTCCAAGCTGACCATGAACACGCCGACCGACACGAGCATCAGGACCTTCCACCGTCTCTGCATCTGGAGCCTCCACCTGGTCGCGTGTGTGTCTGATTGGGGCTGCATCTGGGCTGATTGGGCCCGCTTTTTCGGGTTGGTTGCGTTTCGCAAGTGCCTTGCGGGATCACCGTAGCACAGCAAGATTGCAAAATGCAACCACCTCGGCTAGAATGCGGTCGTGCCATACCGTCCGTTCACCGAGCAGAACTGCTCGATCGCCTCCGCCCTGTCGATCGTGGGCGAGCGCTGGAGCTTGCTTGTCATGCGCGAAGCCCTGCTCGGCCGCAGGCGCTTTGCAGAGATGAAGCGCAACCTGGGTGTGGCCTCCAACATCCTCACCGACCGCCTCGAGGTCTTGGTCGAGCACGGCCTGCCTCGAGCGCCGTCTCTACCAGGAGCACCCCGAGTCCTACGAGTACGTCCCCACGCGCAAGGGCCTTGACCTAAACCCGACGGTCCTCGCCCTGATGAGCTGGGGCGACCGCTACGCCGCCGCCGCCGGCCCGCCAAGGGTGCCCGTACACACCAAGTGCGGCCACGACGCCAACCCCGAGCTGCGCTGTGGCCACTGCGGCGAGCCTTTGCACACCACGGAGCTGCAGGTCAGACCTGGCCCAGGCGCCAACGACAGGCAGCGCGCCGAAGGTCTCCTACCCCTCTCTTGAGTCCTCCCTCTGGGATGGGGATCGTTGTTCGTACCGGTCTCGCTAAGCCAGCAACCGCACGATCGCGGTCACACCAACCACCACGATCAAAGCCCGCAACACGCGTGGCGGCAAGCGCCGTCCATAGCGGGCACCGACTTGGGCGCCCAAGATCGAAGCACCCGCGATCACGGCCGCCGGGCCCCAATCGACGTGGGTCGCGAAAATGAAGAACAAGGCCGCCACGCCGTTGACCGAACCGGCCAACACATTCTTCAGGGCATTGGTCCGGTGCAGGTCCTGGTCCAAAGCGAGGCCAAGGATCCCCAACAGCAGGATCCCCTGAGCGGCGCCGAAGTAGCCGCCATACACACCGGTCGCGTACAAGGAGACCATCGCCAAGGCCCGTCCTCGCCGGCTGCGATGGGGCTCGCCGTGGCGCGCCAGCTTCGCGTTCAACCAAGGCTGGAGCAACACCAAGACGAGTGCCACAGCGATGAACACCGGCACGATCGCCTCAAACGCCGACGCCGGCAAAGCCAAGAGCAATATGGCCCCGGTGAGCCCGCCGAGCACGGACATCGTGCCGAAGCGCAAGGCCCGCTCGCGCTGACCCTCAAGCTCGCGCCGATAGCCGAAAGCGCCCGAGACCGACCCCGGCACCAGACCCACGTTGTTAGACACGTTGGCCGTGACCGGCGCATAGCCAAAGGCCAACAGCACGGGGAAGGTGATCAGCGTGCCACTACCCACCACCGTGTTGATCGTCCCCGCGGCAAAGCCAGCCGCGGCGATCGCGAACAGTTCTGCGACGCTCACTCAGCGCTCAAGATCGCCGGGCGCCGCCGCTCGGGCGCTTCGCAGGCGCCTTCGGCGCGGGCGGCTTGCGCTTGGGTTTGGCGACCGTCTTGGCCTTGGCCTTGGCCTTGCTTGCGCCAGCCGCGTTGCCCTTGCTTGCCGCCTCCCCCCTGATCCGCGCCAAGCTCTCCTCTAGTGCGCCCATCAGGTCGGGCGCAACTGGGGCCAGCTCCTCCTTCTTGGCGGGCTTGGGCTTGGGTACGGAGATCTTCTGACCCTTGCGCTTACGCTTGATGATCGCTTCCAGGTGTGCCCTGTGCTCGTCGCGATAGCCCTCCGGCTCGAACGGAACCTCCAGCTCGGCGACGATCGCTATCGCGTTCTCGATCTCCTCCTCGCTGGGAGCCTGCGCCGATGCCAGTTGCTCAGCGATCTCGGCGCTGGAGCGCACTTCGTCATGGAAGCGCATCGTGGTCAACGCCAGCAGGCCTCCCCGCGGACGAATGCTGACCAGGTTCTCCTTGGCCCTCATCACGAAGCGGCCCAAAGCGACCTTGCCCGAGGAGGCCATCGCCTCGCTCAGGAGCGCATAGGCACGCGCAGCCGTCTCGTTCTCGGGCACCAGCAGGTAGGGCCGGTCCATGTACAACGGATCGATCTCCCGCTCCTCCACAAACGCTTCGATGTCGATCGTGTGGCTCTTGCGCGGCGCCGCCGCTTCAAGATCTGAGTCGCTGAGCAGGACCCAGCGTCCGTCGTCGAGCTCATAGCCCTTGACGATCTCGCTGTAGGGCACCTCCTTCTGCTCGTGCGCGCACACCCGGCGCGTCTCAATCGGGGAATTGTCTGGCCCGTGCAGCAGGTTGAAGTGGATGTCGCGGTCGCGCACCGCGCTGTACAGCGCGACCGGCACTGTCACCAGGCCGAAGCTGAGCGAGCCCGTCCACAGCGCGCGGGCCATCAGGCCGCCGCCAAACTTGCTTCAAGCGCGCTCAAGAGATCGCCCTCAGGCGTGGCCTGCAGGCTTTTCGGGCGCCTCGATTGCTTCGCCTTTGGCCTTCTTCTCGATCATCGCCATCACGGCGTCGCGATACGTGTTCGCATAGCTCTCGGGCTCGAACGTCCCGTCCAGCTGAGCCAGCAAGAGCTGGGCGGTGTCCAGCTCCAGCTTGCTCGGCTGCTTGTCGGGCTGTGCCGGCTCCAGATCGTCTCCCGGCACCAGCTCGTCGGCGAAGCGCATCGTGTGCAACACGATCACGTCCTCCACGGCCCTGATCGCGACCAAGTGGGCCTTGTTGTGGAATACGAAGCGGCCGATCCCGGCGCGCGCGGAGCGATCGAGCGCGGCATGCAGCAGCCTGTAGGAATCCTCGCCCAGCTTGCCTGGGCCCAGGTAGTAGGAGCGCTCGTAGAAGGCAGGGTCGATCTGCTCGCGATCGACGAAATGCTCGATCTCCACGACATGCGCCTCGGGGCCCTCAGCGGTGGCTATCTCCTCCTTGGTGAGCACCACATAGGAGCCTTCGCTGACTTCATAGCCCTTGACGATCTCGCTGTAGGGCACCTCGCGCCCCTCCTTGGAGCACAAGCGCCGGTGCTCGATCGCGGCGCCGTCCTGCGCATGGCGTTCGCGCAGCGCAATCCGCTTGAACTCGGTGGCCGAGTACAGCTTGACCGGCACGCGTACAAGCCCGAAGGCAACCGTGCCATTCCAGATAGAACGGGGCATCGTTATCGACCTACCCCGCAGTATGCCAGCGCATGTCTGGATCGAGAAAGGCTGCAAGCGGCCTGCCAAGATCGATTCGTGGTTAGATCGCGCCCCAGCTGGGTAGACGCTCGTCTGTAGCGCTTGACGGTGGGCCGGGAAGACGCTATACCCGGAGAGAGTCGACGGAGGAGATTGAGATGGTGTCAGCTTCGACAGCCACGCCCAGTCTGCGCTTTGACCGCGGCAGCGAGGATGACGTGACCCTGCTGTTCACGCGGTGGCAGCGCGAGCGCGACCCGGCCGCCCACGAAGCCTTGGTGCGCCGCTTCATGCCCCTCACGCGCAGCCTGGCTCGCCGCTACGACCGTTCGTCCGAGCCTTTCGAGGATCTGCTCCAAGTCGCCTCGGTCGGGCTCCTAAAGGCGTTGGACCGCTACGACGCGGCACGCGGACACTCCTTCGCCTCCTTTGCGGTGCCCACGATCCTGGGCGAGATGCGTCGTTACTTCCGTGATTGCGGCTGGTCGGTGCACGTGCCTCGCGGCGACCAGGAGCGGGCCTTGAAGGTGCGGGGCGCCCAGGAGACGTTGACCAACGAAAAGGGCCACGCGCCCACCGTTAACCAGCTCGCCGTATATCTGGAGCTCGACACGGAGCAGGTGATCGACGCCCTGCAAGCGACCGAGGCCTACGAAACGATGTCGCTCGACGCTCCCCGCCCGGGCGGGGACGACGAGGGCACCAGCTTCGGAGACTCGATCGGCCACGAGGACGAGCGCTACGAGCTGGTCGAGTTGGACGCCACGATCGTCGCGGCTTTGGAGCACGTGCCCGCGCGCGAGCGGGCAATGCTGCATATGCGCTTCGTGGAGGAGCTGACCCAGACCGAGATCGCGGCTCGTATCGGCATCTCCCAGATGCAGGTCTCGCGTCTGCTGCGCCGCTCGCTCGACCAGCTGCGGGCCCTAACCCGCGACAGCGTGAGCGAGGTCGCTCGCTGAGCGCTCCACGCCAGCGCGCACCGTCGTCTAAATCAAACCTTCAGAGGCGAATAATAAGATCCTCGGCGTTTCTCTCGACGAGGTATCGCTTGCCAATGCCTGAACCACTTCCGAACGTTCGCCTGCAACTCCTCAACACTCCCGAGAACGTGGTGCTTGTCCGGGGAATGCTGATGGGTTTGGCTGAGGCGCTGCGGATTGGCGAGAGCGACCTCAACGACATCCGTACCGCAGTCACCGAGGCGTGCAACAACGTCGTCCTGCACGCCTATAGCGGCGATCCAGGACCGATGGAAGTCGACGTGCATGTCGACTCAGGGACCGTGACCGTGTTCGTGCGCGACAGCGGCTCAGGAATCGGGAAACGGCGCGAGGGCAAGGGCAGGGGCGAACAGGATTTCGCCGGCGATGCCCAGGAGAGCTTTGACGTGAGCGCGGAGGCGACGGATTACCCGCCGCCGGCGGGCATCGGCCTGCACGTGATCGAGACGCTAGCCCACGAGGTCGAGTTCCGACAGCCACCAAGCGGCGGTACCGAAGTCCGGATGGCGTTCTCGCTGCCGGTGAAGGCCCTCGATCCGTGCTCCGATGAGCGCGGCCTCGCGACGCTGGCGCTCTCAAGCACACCCTCCACCGCGATGTTCAGCATCGCCCCGATCCCGCTCGCCCGCACGATCCTGCCGCGCCTAGTGAGCGCACTGGCCGCGCGCGCCCACTTCTCGACCGATCGCATCTCCGACGCGCAGTTGCTCGCCGACGCCTTGGCGGCACACGCTTCTGGAGCGATCAGCGGGGACCAGCTCAGCGTCGGGGTGAACGTGGGACCACGCGAGATAGAGCTTCACATAGCGCCCCTAACTAGCGGCGCTGCGCAACACCTCCTCGAGGACTCCGAGCTTGACCGACTCGGGAGCATTGTTGAGAAGCTCACCGACCATCGCCATGTCGCGACGATCGGGCCCTACGAGGCGCTCACACTGGGCCTGCGCGACAGCCGCTGAGCGGCGTCATCTTTAACCAATTCGAGTTTCGCGACACAGGCTTGCCGCCTTCACCAGTCCGCTACTCAAAAGGGATATTCCGCACAAGATTAGAGGCACCTCAACAGGGTAATCACACACCACGGGCGCACAAAGCGTCGATGAGGGACCACAGGCGCAAACCGCGTCGGTGCTTACAAATGGAGGATTGACATGGTTGCTCTTATTGCTCTTGTGCTTATCTTGGCGCTGCTCGGAGGGTTGGGCTTCGCCGTGCACGTTCTCTGGTATGTGCTGATCATCGCTCTGCTGTTGTGGGCAATCGGCTTCTTTATAGGAGGCGCTCCAGTAGGCGGTGGCGGCGGACGTCGCTGGTACGGTCGCTAGTGGTCCTCCTGCGCGACGGATAGACGGGCAAACAAGAAAGCTGTTCGATCGTGCGGCGCAGTGGCGTCTCGGCCACTGCGCCTTTTCTTTGTGCTGCCATACTGAAAGATGTCTGGCTTCTGAGTCGCGGGCGTACGCAATTCTCGGAAAGCGCCGGGCACAGCCCATGTCAAAGTCATCTCAGGGGGAGCCAGCCGAGGTAACCGTCGATCCGAGCGGTGACGTCGCGACGGGGCTGCTGATCGAGGCGGGAGCGGTGCTGGCCAGCTCTTTGGAGCTGGCCACGACGATGGGCCAAGTCGCCAGGTTGACGGTGCCTGGACTGGCCGACCTGTGTGTGATCGACCTGCTCGACGAGGACGGGTCGATCAGGGACGTGGCAGTCGCCTGCGCGCAGACCGGGCTGGCGCACGAGTTGGAAGAGCTGCGCGCCACCTATCCCTTGGATCCCGAGGGCGAGCATCCAGTAGCCCAAGTCATCCGCGGGGGCGAACCGGTGTTGCTGGTCGAGATGTCAAGCGGGTTACTTAGCTCCTTCGCCCAAGGCTCTGAGCATGCGCGCTTCATGATCGAGCACGGCTACAGCTCGGCTGTGGTGGCACCTCTGCAGGCAAGGGAGAGAACCCTGGGCGCCCTCTCGACGCTGCGCCTCGGCGAGGGTAGGCCCTATTCCGAGGAGGATGTGGAGTTGGTTGTGGAGCTGGCACGTCGTGCGGCTTTGGCGATCGACAATGCGCGCCTTTTCTCGGAGTTGCGACGTACCCAGGTGGCCGAGAGCTTCATGTCGGAGGCGAGCAGGGTGCTGGCCTCTTCGATGGACTACGCCGACACGCTGCAGCGGGTTGCCCGCCTGGTCGTGCCGAGGATCGCGGACTGGTGTGCGATCGACGTGCTCGACGAGCAAAAGCGGATCGAGCGGGTCGCCGTGCACCATTCCGACCCGGCTCGGCTGGAGCTCGCGGGACGCCTCGATCGCGACTACCGGCCCACGCTCGATGAGCCGCTGGGGGTTCCCGAGGTGATCAGAACGGGCAGCTCGCGGATCTATACGGACATCCCGCAGGACGCACTTGCCGAGTATGCCCGCGACAACCGCCACCTGGAGCTGCTCAGCTCGATCGGCGCCAGAGCCGTGATCATCGTGCCGATGATCGGCGCGGCGGGACCGATCGGGGCGATCACGTTGGTCTCCTCGGAGTCGGAGCACACCCTCTCCGAAGCCGACCTCGGGGTAGCCGAGCGGCTGGCGCGGCGGGCTGGCACGGCGGTCGAACACGCGCGCCTTTTCACCGAGCGGGCGCGCATCGCCCACACGCTCCAACAGGCTCTGCTGCCAGAGGCCCTGCCGGAGATCCCAGGCGCCGAGATCAAGGCGCGCTACTGCGCTGCGGGTGAGCTGAACGAGGTGGGCGGAGACTTCTATGACGTGCTCTACCACGGCGCCGAGCGCTGGATGCTGATGATCGGGGACGTGTGTGGCAAGGGTCCGCGCGCGGCCGGCGTCACCGCGCTGGCGCGCCATACCTTGCGCGCCGCGGCGATCAGCGGCCAAACCTCGGGGCAGATGCTGCACACCCTGCATCAAGCGCTACGCCTACAACCACCGGGAGCGGATCTGTGCACGGTGTGCCTGGTGACGCTCGAAAGAACCGCCCAGCGGGCGCGCCTGAAGGTCGCTTTGGCCGGCCATCCCCCACCGCTCTTGATCGACGTGAACGGACACGCACGCCCGATCGGACGCCCAGGGACCCTGCTGGGAATACTCGACGAGCTGGAGATAGTCGAGGAGGGCGCGGAGCTTCAACCCGGGGAGACGTTGCTGCTTTACACCGATGGCGTCCCCGAGGCCGGTCGCTCGCATGAACAGCTCGGCGAGGACGGGCTGATCGAGCTATGCGCCCAGGCGCCCTCGCTTGGACTCGACGCTCTGCTGGAGCGCATCGAGCACGTGGCGCTCGAGCGCGCCGAGGGGAGCTTGCGCGACGATCTGGCCCTGCTCGCGCTGCGCCTCTCGCCACCGTGAGCTACCCGGCGATAAGATTTAGCTGTGGCGATCGCCGGGGAGCACTTGAGAGTGGATGTCCGCCAGGGAGAGGACCGTGTGGTTCTGGGACTACACGGTGAACTGGACTTGCTTGGAGCGCCGATGCTCGAAGAGGAGATCGTCAAGGCCGAAGCAGATGCGCCCGCGACGATGGTGCTTGACCTTCGCGATCTACAGTTCGTGGACTCGGCCGGCCTGCGCGTGATCCTTGCCGCGCATGAGCGCTCGCGACGCGAGGGCAAGGAGTTCGCCCTTACCCAAGGCTCAGAGCAGGTGCAGCGCCTTTTCACGATTGCGGGCGTGAGCGAGCATCTGCGCATCATCGGCTCACCCGACGACCTGCTCGTTTAGCGCTGCAGGTTTCCTTTGCCCGACGGTCAGCTCGCCTGACTCAAGGTTTTCCGTGCGCCGAGCACCCGCTCGTGTGATCCACTCACGGGTTTCCGTCGCCAGGCGGCTATAACGTCGTGTCGATGGGAGATCTCCACAACGGCATCGAGGTCGAGTCGCTCGTGAGGGTATTCAAGGGCGACGTGCGGGCAGTGGATGGGATCGACCTGAGTGTGGCGCCCGGAGAGATCTACGGCTTTTTGGGGCCCAACGGCGCGGGCAAGTCCACGACCGTGCTGGTGCTCACCACCTTGTTGCCGCCGACCTCGGGCAGCGCCCGCGTGGCAGGCCTCGACGTGGTCCATCAGGGCCCCGAGGTGCGCCGGGCGATCGGGGCCTCGTTGCAAGAGTCGGCGCTCGACCCGTTCTTGACCGGACGCGAGCATATGCGCTTGCAGAGCGCTCTACACGGCCTGCCCAAGGGTGAGCGCGAAGCTCGCGGCAGCGAACTACTGGCGCGGGTAGGGCTCACCGAAGCGGCCGATCGCAAGGTCAATGGCTACTCGGGTGGCATGAAGCGCCGCTTGGATCTGGCTTTGGCCTTGCTGCACCGGCCGAGGCTGCTGTTCCTCGACGAGCCAACGACCGGGCTTGACCCTCAGAGCAGAGCCGCCCTGTGGGATGAGGTGCGGCGCTTGGCCGGCGAGGGCGTGACGGTTTTCTTGACGACGCAGTATTTGGAGGAGGCCGACGTGCTGGCCGACCGGGTCGGGATCATCGACCACGGCAAGATCGTGGCGGAGGGCACGCCGACTGCGCTGAAGGCTGAGATCGGCCGCCAGACCGTCGAGGCGGTTCCACAGGACAAGGCCGACCGCGACCGCCTCGCCGGCGTGTTGCTGCGCTTCGGCGAGGAGACCGCGGCTTCCGCCGGCGGCGTGGCCGCGCAGCTATCCGAGGGCGTGGGTGACCTGGCGGAGATCGTGCGGGCGCTCGACGCCGAGGGCATCAAAATGGCCGACCTGCGGTTGCACGCGCCCACACTCGACGATGTGTTCCTGGCCAAGACCGGACGCTCCTTGGAGGGCGCCGCCGATCATGGTGGCGAGCCCGATTCCGAGGGCAAACAGGCCGAGTCCGTCGCGGCGTGAAGGCGAACACAACGACACAGGTGTGGGCGCTCGCACGGCGCTCGATGTTGAAGACGCTGCGCCAGCCCTTTCAGATGTTTCCGGTGATCTTCTTCCCGGCGATGCTGCTCGCGGTAAACGCCAGCGGGCTGCGCGCGGCCACCCATTTGCCGGGCTTTCCGACCAGCTCCTATATTTCGTTCGCGATCGCAGTGGCTTTCATCCAAGGCGGCATGTTCTCTTTGATCAACACCGGCACGAACCTGGCCGAGGACATCGAGAGCGGCTTCTTCAACAGGCTCGCGCTGACGCCGATGCGACGGGTCTCGTTGATCGGCGGTCTGCTCGTCGGGGTCGCGGCGCTGGGGGCCTTGCAGTCGGCGATCTACGTGTTGTTGGGGGTCATCGCCGGCGCCCACATCGCGGCAGGGGGTTGGGGGGTGCCGGTGTTGATCGCACTCGGCGCGCTGGCTGCGACCGGGTTTGGCGCGCTTGGTTGCGTGGCTGCTTTGCGGACCGGCTCGGGCGAGGCCGTACAGGGGCTGTTTCCACTTTTCTTTGTGTTCATCTTTTTGTCATCGAGCAACCTGCCGCGCAATCTGCTGAAGACCGGCTGGTTTCATACGGTCGCCACTTGGAACCCGATCTCCTATCTGATCGAGGGCTTTAGGAGTCTCTACATCTTGGGCTGGGACACAACTGCGCTGGCGCGTGGCTTCGCGGTGGCGGGTGGACTGCTGGCAATCGGCTTGGCGCTGGTGGCGGCGGCGCTGAGGGCGAGGTTGCAGCGCACATGAGCAATGAGAGCTCCCCCAGCGTGGGCGGGACCGCCTCGCAGCATGCGCCCAAAGGGCTCTCCGGCGACGGGCACCCGCCTCATGGCGGCATGTGGGGCGTGGCGTGGGCGATCGCCTGGCGGGGGATGCACACCTACATCCGCAGACCGGACCTGTTCGTCCCCTCGCTCGTATTCCCGCTCGTGTTCTTCGCGAGCTTCGCGGGCGGACTTTCAGCGCTCGGGTCCGTCCCAGGGTTTCATTTCCCGGCCGGATATACGGCTTTTCAGTTCGTGTTTGTGATGCTCCAATCGGCGATGTTCTCGGGACTGTTCACCGGGTTCACGCTGGCCTTCGACTTCGAAAGCGGCTTTGCTCGCCGCCTGATGCTGGCGGCCGAGGACAGGCGGGGGATTGTGCTCGGTTACGCGCTCGTCGCGTTGAGCAGGGCCGCGATCACGTTGACTGTGGTCACGGGGGTCGCCTTGATCGCGGGCATGAGGATGACCGGCGCGGGGATCGAACTGGTTGGACTGTACGGCCTGGCTGCGCTGCTGGCCCTGGTCGGCTACGGCTGGGCGGCGGGGGTGGCCTTCCGCTTTCGCTCGATCCAAGCCGGCCCGCTGATGCAAACGCCGGTGTTCTTGATCCTGTTTTTGGCGCCCGTTTACGTGCCGCTCGGACTGCTGAAGGGTTGGATTCATGCGGTTGCGAGCGTCAACCCGGCGACAGCGTTCCTGGGCGCGGGACGCGGTTTGATCTCGGGGACCCAGGCACACACGGGGCTGGCTTTCGCGTGCGCGGCAGCCTTGATTGTGGTGTTCGCGGCGTGGACCCTGCTGGGGCTGCGCGCGGCCGAAAGGTCGACCTAGAAGCGGATGCAGTGCGCGGAGACCCGCGCACTGCGAGACCGAGCGAGGACCCTGTCGAAACGGGTCCTCAGCCCACCTGCCGGCCGGGGCGACGCCGGGAGCCTCGCCGGCCCTTGCCTCGCCGCAAGCTGGTGGCGTTGGCTTCGCTGCCGGAGAAATCGGGTTCTTCGCTGAAGGGTGCTTCTTCCTCGAATTCGCGTTCGGACCTTTCGCGGCGCCTTTCGGTCGCCTTTTCGGCGGCCCGGGAGGCCGTCTTGAAGTAGTCGCGCAAACCGTGCCTGCGCGCCCGGTGCAAGCGTTGGGGCAAAGGCTCGTGCAGCTCGTCGCGCACCGCCCTCTGCATCAGGGCGTTCAAGTGGGGTTCCAGAGCGCTGTTGGCGACTTCGTTGGCGAGCTCCATGCGGCCTTCTGGGGTGCTGTAGTCATACAGCTCGGTTTCGCGGCCCGCGGTTTCGGCGTTGAGGCTACCCGGAGCGAAGTTGGAGTAGGTCGCGTACTTGGCCTGGGGGGTGCGCAGGGCCACCACATGTAGGGGCGCTTCGGCGGCGTAGGGTTCGATCGCGAACTCGGTGACCGTCTCGTCGGTGGCGTGCAACACATAGTCGCGCCCGGGCGCCTTGGGGTCGGACAGCATCGAGGCGACGTCGTGGCGGGAGGCCAGGTGGGCATAGTGGCTGTCTGCGCGCCAGCTGGAGGACCCGGTGGCCAGGTCGAGCAGGAGCGGCGCCACGTCGACGCTGGAGGTCAAACCAGTGCGCGGTTGCGCAGGCGCGGCGGTGACTTGGTCTCGTAGGTCCCGCACGATCAGGGGGACCCTGATCGCCTCCTCGTAGGCTCCCCCACCCTTGCCCCTCATGCCGTGTGAGGAGCCGTACTCGCCATGGTCGGAGGTGAACACGATCACGGTGTTGGCGGCCACGTCGGGGCGGGAGGCAAGTGTGTTGAGAACCGAGCCGATGTGACTATCGACCTCGCCGAGGAGCTTCAGGTAGAGGTCGAGGAAGGGCAGCCAGGTCGCCTCTAGGTCGGGGCCGCTGTAGGGGACGGTGCCGAAAGAAGCTTGGGCGGTGTCCTGCAGAGAGCGCTGCAATTGGGGCTTGCCGCGCGCGAGCATTTGTTCAGGCGTCTCGAAGTTGGGCGGCAGTTCGCCGACCATGCTCGGCGCCACCGCCTCAGAGGCGAAGCGATCGCTCCAGTGGTACCACCAAGCTATGTCGTGGGGGTTGACCAGCGAGACGGTCGTGCACCACGGCTTTTTGGCGGCACCCCCGCCACCCTCTCGGGCAAACCAGGTTTCGAACTGGGAAACGATGTGGGGGTCCACGCGCCAGCCCTGCCCGGGGGCTCCGTCGGGCGAGGGGAAGGTCCCGCCGGCGAAGCCATAGGGCTCCAAAGCACCTGAATTTTCATAGGAGTCCCACAGATTGTCGCCGTGGGTGAGGTGCCACTTGCCGTACCAGTAGGTGCGGTAGTCCAACTCGCGCAGCATCGTGCCCCAGGTCGGAAAGCCGGGGTCCAAAGAGGACCCGCCGGTGATCATGCAACCGGTCTGATGGGTGTGCAGACCGGTCAGCAGGGCGGCACGGGCTGGGGTGCAGTCGTTGGCGGCCGTGTAGTGGCTTTCGAAGGAGACCGCCCCCTTACGCAGGCGCGCGAGATTGGGCATCGAAGCCAAGGCTTGGGGCGTGGCGGAGAACCACTGGGGCGTGCGCAGCTGATCGACCATGACCACGAGGATGTTGGGTGCCTTGTAGCCGGGCGGCGCGCCGGGCTGCTTGGCGCCAGCCTTACTTTCGCCGTGGTGCGCTTTTCCGTGTCGTGTCTCCTTTGCCCGGGTCGCCGCCTGGGCGCTCACAGGATCGGAGTCTGCCTTGGAGACTAGGTCGGCTAGGGCCGCACCCCCGCCCGCCAGCGCACCGCCAGCCAAAAGCCCGCTCTTGAGCAGGGTGCGCCGATCGATCACCCGGCCGGAGGATTGGGGCGGCTGCTCGCGGTCTGTCTCGCCCTCGGGCTGTTGTCGCTGTTGCTCTGACATCGATGTCTTCGAGAGGTCCCATTCTCGCGGGCGCCGCGGCGTCAGTCAAACGCCAGGCTTCCGCCCGCAATCGCGGGGCGGGACCCCGTCAACGCTAGCCGCATCCGTGTTGAGGCGGGGTGAGCGCTTTGTTGGGGCGCGCTTATGTTGCGATTCAACCGCGTCTTTGCTCGCTGAGAGGGGTTCCCTCGGCGTCGGCTGCCTGGACCGGCGGCCATGGCCCGAGCCAATCGTCACGGGCCCCATCCATCGTGATGACCGCGCCGGAGAAGAAGTCTCCGGCAGGTGAAGCCAAGAAAGCGACCAACCAAGCGAACTCGCGCTCGCTGCCCATTCGCCCGAGCGGGATCGTATGGGCGATGCGCTCGACAATCGCCTCGGGATACTTTGTCAGGAGCGTCTGGGTCTCGAACTGTCCGGCGGCAAGGGCGAGCAGGCGGATGTCGAAGCGGGCCCACTCGACCGAGAGGGTCCGCATCAGGTTCTCAACGGCCGCCCTGGCGGCGCCACTGTGGGCCATGCCGGGCATTCCGTTGTGGGGGGAGAGGGTCACGCTGAATACCTTTCCGCCGCGTCCCGAGGGGATCATCGCCTTGGTCGCGACCGCATGGGTCACCAGCCACGTGCCCTCCACGTTGAGGCGGATGACCGTGCGAAAGCCCTTCGGCGTGATCGCCTCGGCCGGCGCCAGGAACTGGCCGCCGGCATTGTTTACCAGCAGGTCGATTTGCCCGTGGGTGCCAAGAACCGCATCGACCATGGCCTCGACCTGGTCCTCCTCGCGGATATCGCACGTGTGGGCCTCGATCAAACCGTGGGGGTCGGCCGCTACCGTCTCGCTCAACGGCTCGGGCCGGCGCCCACAGATCGCCACGCGGGCGCCGCAACGGGCCAACTCCAAGGCGATCTCACGCCCCAATCCGCTGCCGCCACCGGTGACGATTGCTACCTGGCCTGCAAGCAGGGAGGGCGAGAACAGCTGGGAAGTACGGTCGTCCACCTGGGTGAGCTTACGAGGTGGACCTACCAAGGGCCTGCCGATAGTGGCCAGCACGAGCGACTATCCTTATGCAAGGCGATTGAACGACCGATGCTTGATATGCGAGGCCTGCCAGCGGGTAGAGCCTGACTGCAGTCATTTCAACCTGATCGCGCTCTTTGCGGACTTTTTGGTCTGCTCGTGGGTTATCTCCTGCGAGGGCAGGTGAGCGTACGGCCGATGTCGAACCACGTCGAGCGTACGAATCGGGTAGGAATGATTGACAACGCAACTATCGAGGCGTATAATTCCGACTCCAAGCATCGGATTACGAGGGCCCGGCCTCCCTCCGGGCGCACCAGAAGCCCTCGACATTCCCAATAGAGAGACCCTCATGCCAGACACCACCAAGCCCACCACCACAATTGATTTGACCGCCGACTCCTTTATCCCCGAGTCGGTCGACCAGCTGCTTGCGCATTCGCGCCGCTACCCCCTGCTGACGCCCGATCAGGAGATCGAGCTAGCCCAGGAAATCGAGCGCGGCGATCTGACGGCCAAGGAAAAGCTGATCAACTCCAACCTGCGCCTGGTCGCCTCCAACGCGAGGCGCTACCAGAACCAAGGCCTGCCTTTGGCCGACTTGGTCCAAGAGGGCATGCTCGGCCTGATCAGGGCCTCGGAGAAGTTCGATTGGCGCAAGGGATTCAGGTTCTCCACCTACGCGACCCTCTGGATTCGACAGGCCATCCAGCGTGGCCTTGAGAACTCGGGACGCACGATCAGGCTGCCCGTTCATGTAGCGCAGCGCTCGCGCAAGGTCGGGCGTGTCGAGCGCGAGCTGTCGGTCAGACTCGGACGCGAGCCCACCTTGGAGGAGCTGGCCGAGGAGACCGGACTGCCGATCGACCAAGTCGAAGAGGTGCGCCACCAGCGCGCTGCCCTCGTCTCCTTGGATCAGCAGGTCGGAGACGACGGCGACACCGCTTTGGGCGACTTGCTGCCCTCAGACGCGGAGGCGCCGGAGGACACCGCCTGGGACAACGAGCGCGAGCGCATCGTGCACTCAGCGATCGCCAAGCTGCCCGAAACCGAGCGCACCGTCTTGACTTTGCGCTTCGGCACGGGGCGCGAGGAGCCCCAGACGTTGACCGCGATCGGCAAGCGTCTCGGATTCTCCGCCGAGCGGGCCTCCCAGCTGGAGCAGCGTGCTCTGAAGAAGCTGGCCGAGTCGCCCGAGCTGGCGGCCCTGCGCGAGGCTGCATAACCTATTGGTCAAGGGGTGTCCTGTGCGAGTGCGCAGGACACCCCGTTGACTGCCTACCCGGGTACGCGCCGGCTTGTCGGCACGCCGGCGGGGCCGACGGTCCACCAGCTAGGCGCACCTCCGGGCCCACGCGAAGTCCTCATTTCACGACGAGCGTGCCTTCCATGCCTGCCTGCCTGTGGCCAGGTACCGAGCAGAAGAACTTGTAAGTGCCCGGTTTCAGGTTCAGCGTGAGCGTCTTGCTACCGCCCTGAAACGTTTCGGTGGCTCCCAAGGTCCCTCCGCCGGAGGATTCGACCGTGACATTGTGACCCAGAGGACTCATGTTCTTGAAGTCGATTGTCACCTTGCCCGCTTTGGCCGTGAGCGAGCTGGTGTTGTACTTGAGCTGGCCTTGCGGATTGGCTTCAAGGCTCAAAGCGGTGGTGGCTGTCGGTGCGGCCGTGCTGCTCGTGGCGGTCGATGTGGTCGTCGCGGCGGTCGATTGCGTCGCCGCCGGAGTCGATTCGGCGGTGCTGGTGCTTTTCGAGCTTCCACACCCGCCTATGGCGAGCGCTCCCGCCAGCAAGGCCAGCAGCGGGAACATCGAGATACGCCAAGGCTTCGCACGGTCTGATGTATTGGGCTTCACGGCTGGTCCTCTTTCTTGAGTGGGCGAGGCTAACTTCACGATAAGACCTCCTGCGGCGTCGATCCTTCCCTGACGATCGAGCTTCATGTGGGACCGGTCGTGCGATTGGGCCGAAAACCGTCGCTTTCTCGTTCTACCCTGGATGCTCCACGATCAACGGCGAGGAAAGGTGGAGCATGGCTACCGATTCAGACCACAAGTCGCTGTGGGAGCGCACCGTCGAGCTGACAATCGCGGTCGGCGAACGCATCTTGGCGCCCGTCGAGCGCTTCATCGGCACACGCTCGCTGGTGGGCGACGCGACCTTTTTCCCCAACGAGCGCTTCAGCTGGATCGAGCACGTCGAGGCCAACTGGCAGACGATTCACGAGGAGCTGCAGGGCGTTCTGGCCGACCGCGAGGCGCTGCCCAATTTCCAGGACATATCCAAGGATCAGATCGAGATCACCGACAATGATGACTGGAAGACTTATTTCCTTTATGGCTACGGCTTCGCGGCCAAGCTCGGGGTGCAGACATGCCCCAAGACGGCGGCCTTGATGCGCGAAATCCCGGGGATGACGACCGCCATGTTCTCGATTCTCTCTCCCCACAAGCACATCCTCGACCATCGCGGTCCTTACAAGGGCGTGTTGCGCTACCACCTCGGCCTGATCGTTCCCAAAGACGCCGAGCAGTGTCGGATCAGAGTCGGTCAGGACATTCGCCATTGGGAAGAGGGCAAGAGCCTAGTGTTCGACGACACCTTCAACCACGAGGTCTGGAATGACACCAACGAGACTCGGGTCGTCCTGTTCGTGGACGTCCTGCGACCGCTCCCCTCCCCTTGGTCGCAGATCAACCGGGCGATCGTCAAGGCAATCGGTTATTCGCCTTTCGTGCTCGACGCCAAGCGCAACCAAGAAGCTTGGGAAGCGCGCTTTCGAGCCCGCCAGGTGACTGCGCCATTCGCAAAGAACGCGACGCCCGTGAATGGAGCCACGCCCGTGGTTAGAGCAACGTCCGCGGATAAAACGGCGCCCGCGAATGGCGCGACGCCCGCGTCAAGTCCAGCCTCACTGGTCAAATAGCTTCTTGGGTGCCCATACCGTGATGTCGGCGACCTCGGGGTGCTCGGCTCGCAGGTGTCGCGCCAAAGCCTCGGCCTCGACCTGGGTTGAGTCGGGCACCAGGCGCAACACCAACTGGGCACTTGCGCTCAACTCGTCCTCGGGTGGAATCCTGTCCATCAAGGCGTGCACGCTGCGACGCATCAAGCGCCCGGCGGAGAACAAGGCCAGACCGGCCACCAACAGCGCCGCGATCGAGTCTGCGTCCGGGTAGCCGGCCTTCACCAGCACCAACCCGATCAGAACGGCCACCGAGCCGATCAGGTCGAGCGTGAAATGCAAGGCGTTGGCGCCCAAAGCCGCACTCTCGTGGTGATGGGCGCCGCGATGGGAGGCGATCGAGCGAGTGCTATCGATCGCGATCACGACCACCAGGACCGCAAACGTGTACCAGTGCAGGTCGACCTTGCCCCCATGACCGGCCAGCCTGATGACCGACTCGGTAGCGATCCCGATACTCGCCGCGATCAGGATCACGCTCTCGCCGAGCGCCGACAGGTGCTCGGCCTTGCCGTGACCGTAGGGATGGTCACGGTCGGGCGGCCTGACTGCCACCCGCACAGCGAATAGGGTCAGCAAGGCCGCCGCCAGGTCGGTAGCCGAGTGGATCGCCTCCGCCAAGACCCCAAGGCTGTTGGAAAGTAGGCCCACGACCAGCTTGATCGCGACGAGCAGCGCCGCAGCGAGCACCGAAGCGAGCGCGATGCGCTGCGCGGATGGCGTCTTTACGTCGGTCATGCCAGGGGCGAGACTAACCGTCGCGTGCGACGGCCAGACTGACATCGCGTGGACGGCAAGATGCTCAGTGGCGAGACTGACCTCACGTGGCCGGCGAGTCTGCTGGCGCGCTCAGACTTTGGACACGTCGAGGCCGGTGCCATGTAGCCAACTATTGGCTTGGGCGTTGAGGGCCGTGAAGTCCCCGGTCAAGATCAGCAAGCCGAGCACGATCATGACGGCCCCACCGATGCCCACGATCACGCCGTAGTGGCGTTTGACGACCTCTAGCGCCCCTGTCATCCGCTCGAAAGCGAGCGCGATCAGCAGGAACGGGATCGCAAGGCCGGCGGAATAGAAGGCAAGCAGGACGGCACCGTGCAAAGCCGAGCTCGAGACCGCGGCCTCGGTGACAATCGCCCCCAGCGTGATGCTGGTGCACGGAGTCCAAGCGATCGCGAACGCGGCGCCCGCCAAGACCGGTCCACCGCGCCCAGCCAAGCGCGTCAATGACGCGGAGTGCCACTGGAAGTTGAGGGCGTCCACGAACGGGGTCGCCAGGAAGGCTATGCCCATCAAGACGATCAAGACCCCGCCGGCGATGCGCAGCGTTTCGATGTTGGTGGTCAGCAACGAGCCGATCTGGGTGGCTGTCAGGCCGAGCAGGATGAAGATCAAGGAGAAGCTCCCGATGAACAAGAGGCTTGGGCCCAGCACCTTGCGCGTGCCGGCGTGCTGGATATCGGCAGGCGCTACCCCGATCACGGTCGAGAGATAGCCCGGAACCAAAGGCAACACGCAGGGCGAGAGAAACGAAACGAACCCCGCGGCGATCGCCACCGGTATACCCACGCCGCTGGCGGCGTCCGAGCTCGATGCGGCCAGGATCAGGTGCGCCGTGTTCATGGCGAAGGTTGAGCGACCTGGCCACCCCAAGCGCTGTCGCGAGCCGCGGACGCGTCCCCCACCGTGGCGTCGTGCTCACTGGCGTCTTGCGCAACGTCCTGCTCAGAGAAGGGAGTGTCTTGCTCGCGTGTAGTGGCGCCTTGAAGCTGGGCGATGGCCTCGCGCAACTCCGTGACCTCGCGCTCCAGCCGCTCGACTCGCTCGCCCAAGTCGGGACGTGGCGATCCCGAGGTACCCGACCAGGCCACCGGCTCCGGGGCCTGTGCCGCCATTCCCACATCTGAATCCGGTTCGGCGTCCTGACCGAGCAGTTGCGTGTAGCGCTCCTCCTTTTGGCCCGGGCGCCGGTCTAGGCGCACCACCAAGTCGCGCTCGATCAGGCCTGACAAGGTGCTGTGCACCTCTTCAAGCCCCGCAAAGACATGAATGCGCTCGCCGCGTTGCTTGAGCTCGCCCGGTGTCTGGGCACCACGCAGCATCAGCACACACATGACGGCCTGCTCGGCGCCTGTCATCGGTAGGGCTTCGGCCAGTAGATGCCTGTACTTGGCGGCCCTGCTCGCTCCAGCAAGACGGATATAGCCACGGCGGCCAAGGCGGTTCAGGGCATCCCGGATCACGTTCTCGTCGTAGTCGACGACGGGATCGCGGTTGGTTGCCTGGTTGCACGCCAGGCGCAAAGAGTTCAACGAGAGCGGATAGTGGTCGGGGGTGGTGCGCTGCTTCTCAAGCAGGCAGCCGAGCACCCTGATCTCCGAGGCAGATAGGTCCATGTCCCCAATCCTACGATGCCGGGGTGCATCAGGAGACAACTGGGCGTTCCTGAGGGCCACCGAGCGTTCCTCAGCGCTACCGAGCGTTCCTGGCGGGCGTCCTCAAAGGCCCGCTTTTCACACAGGCCCTAAGATCGACAGGTGATCGCATCGATCGTCCGCAAGGAAGGCTCCTTGCGATGAGCAGTCAACCATTCGGCGACGGGCGCCATGGAGAAGGACGCCACGGTCTCTCTGCACGTTCGGCAAAGACCGACCCGCCACCTCAAGACAGCGCCGCCGCACATGTCTCCTTGCGGCGGATCGGAGCCCTGTTCAGGCCCTATCGGGCGCGCCTGACTGGATTGCTCGTCCTCATCTTCGTCTCCGCGGGCCTCGGGGTTGTGAGCCCGTTCCTGTTGCGCGAAGTGATCGATGTCGCGATCCCCAAACACGACACCCAGCTTTTGAGCCTGCTAGTCGGTGGCATGATCGCCTTGTCGATCCTTGGTGGCGTCATCGGAGTGGCCCAAACCTGGATCTCAAATCAAGTGGGCCAGCGCGTCATGCACGACCTGAGGGCTTCGGTTTATGCGCACCTGCAGCGCATGTCCTTGGCCTTCTTCACCCACACGCGCACCGGCGAGGTCCAGTCGCGGATCGCCAACGACATCGGCGGGATTGACTCGGTGGTGACTTCGACGGCAACCTCGATCGTCCAGAACGTAACGACCGTCGTGGCGGTGGTCGTGGCGATGATCCTGCTCGACTGGCGCTTGGCCGCTTTCTCGCTGTTCCTGTTGCCCTTCTTTGTGTGGTTGACGCGTCGCGTGGGCGAGGAGCGCCGGCGCATCCAGTCGGTGCGCCAAGGACGCCTGGCGGACATGTCCACGCTTGTCGAGGAGTCCCTATCGGTGTCGGGCATCCTGCTCGGCAAGACCATGGGTCGCTCCCCAGAGTTGGTGCGACGTTTCAGCGACGAGTCCGGTGAACTGGCCGACCTGGAGGTCCGCGCCCGCATGGCGGGACGCTGGCGCATGGCCTCGGTGCAGATGAGTTTCGCGATCATGCCGGCCGCCGTGTACTGGTTTGCGGGCTATTCGATCGCCCACGGCAGCGCCGCGATCTCGATCGGAACGGTGATCGCCTTTACGACCCTGCAGACACGGGTTCTGTTCCCGATCCAGTCGCTCTTGTCGGTGGGTTTGGAAGTGCAGACCTCTTTGGCTCTGTTCGGACGCATCTTCGAGTACCTCGACCTGCCGGTAGATATCGAAGAGCGAGCCGACGCCCAGGCGGTGAGCTGCGTGCGCGGCGATGTGGCACTACATGACGTTTGGTTCACCTATGACACCGACCAAGAGCGGTGGACTTTGCGCGAAATCTCGGCCGAGATTCCAGCCGGCACGCGTACCGCCCTCGTCGGAGAGACGGGCTCTGGCAAGACCACGCTCGCCTATCTCGTGGCACGCCTGTACGAGCCCCAGCGGGGACGGGTGGAAATCGACGGGGTGGACATCCGCGACATGACGCTCGCCTCGTTGGCGGCCACGGTCGGCCTGGTCTCACAAGAGACCTATCTGTTCCACGCCTCGATCCGTGAAAACCTGCGCTTCGCCTGCCCGGAGGCAAGCGACGAGCAGATCGAAGACGCGGCCCGAGCCGCCCAGATTCACGATCTGATCTCCTCCTTGCCCGACGGCTACGACACGCCGGTAGGAGAGCGCGGCTATCGCTTCTCCGGCGGTGAGAAGCAGCGCATGGCGATCGCGCGTACGGTCCTACGCAACCCGCCCGTGCTGATCCTCGACGAGGCGACCTCGGCCTTGGACACTGAGACCGAGCGGGCGGTCCAGCGAGCCCTCGACGATCTCTCACGGGGGCGCACCACGATCGCGATCGCCCACCGCCTCTCCACGATCCGTGATGCAGACCAGATCCTTGTACTGGACGCGGGCCGGATCGTGGAGCGGGGCACCCACGAGGACCTGGTGGAGCTAGGCGGACGGTATGCAGCACTACTGAGCGGAGCGGCGGTCGCCGAGGATAGTCCTGCCTCAGAAGCCCCGGCGGCGCTTGCCTGAACGTTACGCGACGAGTTCTCCAAGCACTTTGGAGAGCTGCCCCCCCTGCCACGCGATTGGGGACTTGCCAGGCTCCTCGACGAGGAGTTTCGCGCTGGGGATCGCGCCAGCGTAGCGTTCGCCGATCTCCAGGGGGTGACTTGGATCGGCCTCGTCTCGACTTGCGATCACCGTCGTGGGGGCCGCGATCCGTTCCAGTTCCTGCCAGCCCTGGAACGGCCGCGAACGCGGCACTGCTTCCAAGGCGTCGGCGACGGCAAGCGGGCGGTCGTGGCTGGAGAGCCTCTGATGGAGCACCTTTACAACTGTCTCGCGCCAAGCCACGGGAACCGGGTCGAGGTCGTAGGCAGCCACGAAGCCCTCTACCCCACCCTCTCGAAGACCTTGCGCGAGACGATCCCACCCTTGGTAATCGACGCTCGCCTCCGGGTCGAACGCAGGTGTAATCAGGCCAAGCGCCTGCACCCGATTGGGATGTTCCAAAGCGAAGCGCAACGCTGTCTGTGCTCCCATCGAGGCACCGGCAAGGACCGCCCGCTCAACCTCCAGCGCATCAAGCACGGCGCCTAGGTCTTCGGCCAACAGCTCGTAGGTGTAGGAGCTCGGGTCAGGAGCCGGGCCGGAGTGGCCGTGCCCTCGGGCGTCGTAGGCGATCGTGCGATGGCCTGAGCGCTCCAGAGCCCGCGAGCCCATCACCACATAGCGACGTGTGGCGGTCAGGCCGTGCAGCAGGACGATCGGCGTTCCCTGACCGCTCTCCTCACCGGAGAGTCGAACCCCGTCGGCGCTAACAGCCTCGAACACTCAGGCTGTTGGGTCAGACATTTACGACGGCGGCGTGCTCGCGCACCAGCTCCGCCGTGCGCTCGGGCTGCTCGAGGAAGAACATGTGCCCGATCCCCTCGAGGATCTCCAGACGCGCGTCGGGGACGAGCCCGGCGACCATGTGTCCGTTCTGGACCGGTAGCAGTTCGTCGAGCGTGCCATGCACGACCAATGTCGGGGGCTTCAAGCTTGGGAGTCGTGCGCTGGTGTCGTGCCCGGCTATGGCTTGCATCTGGCGCATGATCACCTCTACAGGCAGGCCATATTTCATGCTGGTCTTCAGGAATCGGTCGTATTCGTCCTGGTTGGCGGCAAAGCTCGGCGATACGTTGACCTCCCAGGAGGTCCTAATAGCGGTCGCCCTGTCACCTGAGGACATCGCTTCGGCGAGCCTGCGCATGACGCTTTCGCTTGTGAGCACGCTGCCCTCACCGCCGCAATAGGTACAGCCCAGCGTGAGCGAGGCGATCTTCTCGGGGTGGGCAAGAGCGAGCTCCTGGGCGATCATCCCGCCCATCGATATGCCCATCACGTGCGCCGATTCGAGCCCAAGCGCATCCAGCAGGCCGGCGGCGTCCGCGGCCAGGTCGGCGATCGTGAACGGCTCACCCGTTCTGGTGGAGTCGCCGGCGTCGCGATGGTCGTAGACGATCGTCTCGAAATCGCCTCGCAATTGCTCTAGCACCCGCTCGCCCCAATGGTGCTTGGTGCCGCTCATGCCCATGATCAGCAGCAGTGGCGGACCGTCGCCGCCGCGGTCATAGCTCAGCTCGATCTGTCCTGCTTTGGCGAGTGGCATCGTGGAGGAAGACTACCGCGCGGGAGCGGACGGTATTTTGCGCGAAGGCATGACCCGCGCGCGCACGCGGCCAGGAACAAGCTAGACCTAGTTAAAAAGGCCGCGCACGCGCGCGGGCACCCCGCAACGCGTTGCATCCCCTCAGCCCATTTACATCGGCAGGGCCAACTGGTCTGCTGCGCTGTCCCGATTGGGCATCCGTGCCGCCGGCGCGCCGCGCGATACGAGCCCTGCCACCCGCACCCCAAGCAAGCGGACAGGTCGCGGGGGCGCATACTCCTCGAACAAGGCGAGCGCCACTTGCTTGACTTGCTCGGCGTCGCAAGTGGGCGCCGTCAACGTACGAGCGCGTGTGACGGTCGAGAAATCGTCGAGCCGCACCTTAATTCCGATCGTGCGTCCGTGGTTGTCGTGTGCGGCGAGGCTCTTGCACAGTTCCACAGACATCTGGGCAAGCGCCTCGCGCAAGCGTGAGGCGTCGTGGATGTCGTGGTCGAAGGTCCGCTCGCGCGACTCGGAGACAACCTTGCGTTCCTCGCTGACCTCCCCCTCGTGTTCGAAACGTGCCCTGCGCACGAGGTCGCGACCGTGATTGGGGCCGAAACGCTCGGCCAGCATTGACTCGGGGGCACGCGCTAGCTCGCCGAGCGTGCGCAGCCCCATCTGCTCCAACTTGAGCGTGGTCTTCGGTCCGATCCCGGGAATCAAGCCGGGCGACGCAGAGGCAAAGCGAGCACACGCCTCCTCGCGTGTGAGAACCAAGAATCCGGCCGGCTTCTCGGCGTCGGAGGCGACCTTGGCGACGAGCTTGTTCGGCCCAATCCCCACCGAGCAGACCAGCTGCGTCTCCTGCCTGATCCGCTCCACGATGCGACGCATAGCCGCGCGTGGAGAAAACAAGCCTGTCAAGTCCAGGTAAGCCTCGTCCAAGCCCACCACCTCTACGCAGTCGACACTCTCGCGCACGATCCCCATCATGCGCCGCGAGACCTCACGGTAATGGGTGAAATCGGGAGCCAAGAACACCGCTTGCGGGCACAACCTGCGCGCACGCGAAGCCGGCATGGCTGATCCCACGCCGAAGCGCCGCGCCTCATAGCTCGCGGTCGTGACGACCGCCCTGGGACCGGTGCCAGAGACGACGACCGGCTTGCCACGTAGCTCAGGCCTGCGATTCAGCTCGACCGAGACGTAGAAAGCGTCGGCGTCGAGGTGGGCAACGCACGACTCGGCTCGCTCCTCAGATGCACTTGCAACCTGCCGTTGGGATGGCTTGGCGGAACCTTCCGAGGTTTCGAGGATGGCCGATGACACCTCATCCGAATCTAGCGCGACCCACGGCGTCTGGAACGGCCAGGCGACCTATGCGACGGCGTCGATATTCAGACGCACGTAATCCACGACGACTGGCGTGCCGATCCTCCGCATCACGTCATCCATGAACCGCTCGCGCAGCTCCTCAGGCAACTGTTGTACGTGCGGGCCAAGCACGATCGTGGAAAGGAACTCGCGCGGGTGCTCGGGTTCGCGCGGCGCGGGTTGCAGCCAGCACCGCGCCGAAGTGAAGCCCGCCGCAATCAGTCGCTCTTCACTCACATCCACTCCCGCATAATTCCAAGGCGGGTTCCAATCGCGGAAGTGCTCCGCGTGGGGCTCCTGTGAGAGCAGAGGCAGGACCTTGCCGCGTAGAACGGTGATGTTGCCCTCTCCCCCACACTGGGCAACCAGCCGACCTCCAGGGCGCAAGACGGAGCGCAAGCGCCTAAAGAGACGATCGTGGTCGACGATCCAGTGGAAGGTGGCCGTCGAGAGGATCGCATCGATCGGCTCCTCCAGGTCGAGCTCGAGCAGATCCACGACGCGCACGTCGGCGTCGGGGCCGAGCCGCTGCCTGGCGGCGTCGACCATTGAGGGCGACTGATCGACGGCGATCGCCTTTCCTCCCGGTAGTCGCTCGATCAAGGCTTCGGTGATCCGTCCAGATCCGCATCCGGCGTCGAGTACTGTCTCGTCTCCGACTAGCTCCAAGCGCTCGAGTACGTCACGCCCGAGGGCCTCCATGGGACCGGAGATGCGGTCGTAGCTGGCTCCGTCCCACTGGCGTATGGATGACATACGTATGTACGTTATCACGTATGCGCGAGGATGCCCGCCAAGCGGGCCCTGTGGCGCTTGGCGCCGCCCAACAGCGAAGCATCCAGCAAAGCCCGCTTGTACAGCCAGTGCACGTCGGCCTCCCAGGTGAAGCCAATGCCGCCGTGGGCTTGGATCGCGCTTGCGGTCACCTCAACGCCGGCCTGCGAGGCCGACGCCTTGGCCATCGCGGCCGCCTCGGGCAAGCGCTCGGGGTCAGCGTCGGCCGCCCAAGCGGCGTAGGAGGTGGCCGAGCGGGCTCGCTCGGTGTCCAAGAGCATCTGCGCGCAACGATGGGACACGGCCTGGAAGGACCCGACCGGGACGCCGAACTGCTTGCGCTCCTTGACGTAGGCCACAGTCATATCGAGCGCGCGCTCGCACACACCGACCAGCTCGGCTGAGACCGCCACCAGCGCGCGATCCAGGCCGGCTCGGACATCGCCCTCCAGCACCTCGCCCGCGTCCATCGGAACCGTCACGTGAGCGGTGGGTCGCGTGGGGTCGATCGAGTCGACGGCCCCCACGACGCCATCCTCGCGCGCGCACACACGCGCACGCGGGACACCCTCTTGCACAAGTACGAGCACCTCCGCCGCGGGCGCTCCGAGGACCAGCTCCGCGACCCCCTCGCGCTCGATGCTGAGCGCACCAAGGCTCTCGCCGCTAGCAAGTCCGGGCAGCCAGTGCTCGCGCTGCTCATGCGAGCCGGCTTGTTCGATGACCAAGGCGGCCAGGACCGTCGGCAACAAGACCACCGGTGCCATTGCGCGCCCCAGCTCCTCGCACAGGATCGCCAGCTCGACGAGGCCAAGCCCCTGACCGCCGTACTGCTCGGCGATGGCAATACCGGGCCAGCCCAAATCGCACAGCTCGCTCCACAGCCCATCGTCCAGACGCCGCTCCTCGGCGCAGGAACGCACCCGCTCGGGCCGCGCTCGCTCGGCCAAGAGCTCACGCGCGGTGCGCTGTATCTGGCGCTGATCCTCGCTTAGGCCGAAGTCCATCAGGCGACCTTCAACCGCGGCAACCCGAGAACGCGCTCGGCAACAATGTTCTTGAGGACCTCCGTGGTGCCCCCCTCAATCGTGTTGCCGCGCGCGCGCAGCAACTCGTAGCTCCAAGAGGTGCCATCGGTGAGCGCCTCAGCGCCCACAATCTCCGCGGCAAGCTCGGTCAAACGCTGGTTGGTTTCCGACCACAACCACTTCACCAAGGAACCCTCCGGGCCGGGCTGACCGTAGCGTTCGATGTCGGTCAACCCCTTCCAAGCCAACAGACGTATCTGCTCGCAACGAATGTGCAGGTCGGCGAGCGCATCGGAGATAACAGACCCATCCGCGCCGTTCAACAGGCCGCGTTCGCGCGCGGCCTCGAAGGTGTCGTCGAGCAGTTGGCGCAGGCGTACTTGCAACAGGAAGCCGAGGCCCGCCCGCTCATTCATCAGCGTGGTCAAAGCGACCTTCCAGCCGTTGCCTACACCGCCGACCACGTTCTCCTCTGGTATGCGGGCCTCCTCGATGAACAGCTCGTTGAACTCTGCCTCCCCGGTGATCTGGCGCAGAGGACGGACCTGCACCGCGGCCTGGTCCATGTCCATCAGGAAGTAGGTCAGTCCCTTGTGCTTGGCGGTGTCCGAATCGCTGCGGGCGACGAGCATGCACCACTTCGAATACTGGGCGCCGCTGGTCCACACCTTCTGCCCGGTGATCACCCACTCCTCACCGTCCTTGACCGCCTTGGTCTTCAACGAAGCGAGGTCAGACCCAGCGTCGGGCTCGGAGAAACCTTGACACCAGATCTCCTCGCCGGAGAGGATCGGCGCCAGGTAGCGCTCCTTCTGGGCATCGGTACCCCACACCATCAGGGTCGGACCACCCAAGAGCAAGCCCAACACATTGGCCGGCAAGGGCACACGAGCGCGACCCAGCTCCTCGAAATAGATCGCCGACTCGCTCAAGGACGCGCCCCTGCCGCCATACTCGACCGGCCAAGCCGGAGCCGCCCAGCCCGCGTCATACAAGCGTCGCTGCCAGTCCCGGCGCCATCCGTAGTGGGCGTCTTCGCCACCCTCGGTCGGCTCCGGTGGAGGCTCGTTGTCGGCGAGCCAGGCGCGCAATTCGTCGCGAAACGCGCTCTCGCGCGCGCTAAACGTCAGATCCATGCACGTTCCTGCCGTGCACGACCAGCTCGTCTACCTCCAAGCGACCGACTTTCAACTCGCCTACGTCGAGACGCCCGACGGCGGCACGCTTGATCACCAGGCGGCGGATCGCAAGCGCCCCGATCGCCAATGCCCCGATCGCGAACGCGCCGATGGCAAGCGAGCCAAGCGACACAGCCCCTGATGCAAGCGCCGCGCGACGGCGCGCCTTGCGCGTCTTGCGGTTGGCCCTTCTGAGCTTGCGAAGCATCCGCGTAAAACGCACGACAACGAGAGCCGCCGCGACCGCTTTCCGCCGCGCCGGGTGCGCAGGCTTTCGATTCGCGCGGCGGCGTCCTCGCTGCTGCTGTCTTGCCAACTTGCTCATCGCTGCCCATCAGGCTAGCGCGTGCTCCAAACCTCACCCACGCCTTCGAAGCCGAGCGCCCGCTTGGTCGCTTCGGTCAGGTCGAATTCGCGGCCTGCGACATAGGGCCCGCGGTCGACCACGGGCACGCTCACTTCACGCCCGCCGTAGCGCAACCTTACGAGCGTGCCGCAGGGAAGCGTCTTGTTGGCGACCCCCATCGTGGAGCTCGTGAGCTCCCCGCCACAGGCGAGGCTGCCACCGCCTCCGTACCAGGATGCTCCGGCGAGCCGGTAGGAGCGCAGGTGTCCGAGATAGCGCCTGACGCTGCGGTCGCGAGCATCACCAGCGAACACAATCCTTACTCGCTCGCTGAGCAGACGATGCGGCCTGTAGCGCAAAACGAAGCGTCCCTTCGCCCCGGTCGCCGTGTGAGCAAAGCCGCGCCAACCGTGGCGTCCGAGGCGCTGCAGCTCGACCTCGCGGCCGGCAAGCGTCAAGCTCGATGCACCGTGGAGCGTCAAGCTGGAGGCGCCGGCCGTCGAGTTGGAGGCGCCGGCAGGTGTCAGACGCAACGTGCCGGCGACCATAGCCGTGGTGCCGTCAAGTACATCCAGGTCAATCCTGCGAAGCCGCAGCTTGACCCGCGCGAGTGGAACAGACAAAGGCGCGGGATCGATCAGCTGGGCAACCGGTTCGGTAACCGGTGTTGCGGGAATTCCCGCAAGCATGGGAAGCAAAGAGTCCTCCTGGGTAGCCGCCTACGGGGTTAGCTGTCGGGCTCACGTCCGCCGGTCGCACGCGTCCATACGTGCGCCAGTCGGGCGTTACAGCCGCGCCTGTGGCGGCCGATTCGCCCCATCCGGGCCCTCTCCTTGAGCCCGGCAGTGGGTCCCCCGCTCGCCTCCATCCACGGAGGCGACTCGGCAGAGATCAATCAGTCAAGAAGACGCTAGTTGACGCCTCTGTGCGCAAAGTGTGATCGTGCGCACACATCCTCAATCCTCATCAACGCTGCGTATCGCGTACAAATCAACAAGTTGTCGCTGCCCCCGCGCGGTGGGAATGCAGTTGAAGCGACGGGCTACTCCTCGTCTCCGTCTCGCGATGGCCGGAGGCAAACCGCTGCTACTCCTCGTCTCCGCGCGGCGAGGAGCCGAGTCGGTTGAGCAACATCGCCTCGGCCATGCGCAGCAGGCCGATCGTGGTGTGCGGGCGCGCTTCGCTTGAGCGCACCGATACATCGGAGCCGTGAGGGCCGAGCACCTCGACGATTGTGCACACATTGCCGATCTCGCAGTCGTCGCCATAGCGACCTTCGAGCGCCTCCATCTGCGCCGCCACCACCTGCCCGATCTTCGATTGGTCGAATGCCATGTCCTCGCCTCCTGAGGGTTGGTTTGGTCCCTGCGCGCTGCCTTTGACTCCCCCATAGCTACGACTACAGCAAATCACAGAGACGGCGATCCCCATCGCCGAATAGCATCCAGTCGCGATGGCACTCGATCCTCCCTTCTCCAACTACGAGCACGAGATCTACGCCGCCTCGATGCTTGCCGGGCGCAAGCCGTCGCGGCCAGTGGACTGGCGTGAACTGGAGCGCGACGCCTACGCGATGCTCTCGCGCGGGCCGCGAGGCTACATCCAAGGCGGCGCCGGGCGCGGACACACGATCAGGGCCAACCGCGAAGCATTCGACGAGTGGCGGATCGTGCCGCGCATGTTGCGCGACGTGTCAGAGCGAAGCTTGGAGCGCACAGTGCTCGGCACCAAGCTGCCCGCCCCAGTGCTGTTGGCGCCGATCGGCGTGCAAACGGTCGCCCACCCAGAAGGCGAGCTGGCGAGCGCACGCGCATGCGCCCACGTCGGGTTGCCCCTGATCGCCAGCACGGCCGCATCGCACACGATCGAGCAGATCGCCGAGGCGGCGGGAGAGCAATCCTGTTGGTACCAGCTCTACTGGCCGCGCGACCGCGAGCTAGCGCGCAGCTTCATCTCGCGCGCGGAGAAGTCGGGCTATGAGGCGATCGTGGTGACACTCGACACGTGGCTACTCGGCTGGAGACCAGCCGACCTGACCGATGGCTTTCTGCCTTTCCTGCGCGGCGAGGGCAACGCCAGCTACCTCTCAGACCCCGTCTTCCGCGCCGCCCTGCCGAAGCCACCGGAGGAGGACTTGGCCACCGCCGTGGCCTATTGGGCATGGCAGTTCTCAAACCCATCTGTCACATGGGCCGATCTGGCGTTCCTGCGCGAGTGCACCAACTTGCCGATCGTCTTGAAGGGCATCCAGAGCGCCGAGGACGCCTTGCTCGCAGTGGAGCACGGGATCGAGGGCATCATCGTCTCTAACCACGGTGGTCGTCAGGTGGATGGCGCGATCGGCTCCCTCCAGGCGCTGCCGAGCGTGGTCAAGGCGGTCGGTGAGCGCTGCGAGGTCCTGTTCGACAGCGGTATCCGCTCCGGCTCGGACGCTTTGAAGGCTCTCGCGCTCGGCGCGCGCGCAGTGTGCCTTGGCCGCCCTTACGTATGGGGCCTGGCGCTCGGGGGCGAGCAAGGCGTGATCGACGTGCTGCGGTCTTTCCTGGCTGAGCTAGATCTCAACATGGCCCTATCCGGGCACGCGAGCATCGACGAGGTCGGCCCGCACACGCTTGTGGCCCACCGTTGACGATCTCAACGTCAACGATCTCAGCGTTGACGATCGACACCAGACCCGCGACAATCGAAGCCGATGTCAAACCCTGATCGACTAACCGGCCTAGATTCGGCCTTCCTGCACCTGGAGGACCACGGCACCGCGCACATGCACGTGGCTTCGGTGATGGTCTTCGAGGGACAGGCCCCCACTTACGACGAGCTGGTCGAGCACATCCTCTCGCGCTTGCACCTCGTGCCGCGCTACCGCCAGCGTCTGGCCTTCGTCCCGCTCGACCAAGGTAGGCCGGTGTGGACCGACGATCCTCACTTCAACCCGCGCTACCACATCCGTCACACCGGACTTCCGCGCCCCGAAGACGAAACCGAGCTGAAGCAGTTGGCGGGTCGCATCATCTCCCAGCGCCTCGACCGCTCAAAGCCACTGTGGGAGCTGTGGCTGGTGGCCCACATGGCGGGCGAACGCTTCGCGGTGATAGCTAAGACCCATCACGCCCTCGTCGATGGGATCTCCGGAGTTGACATAACCACAGTCTTGTTCGATGCCTCGCCGGAGCCGGCCGGCACACCGCGCCCCCCCGTACCTTGGATTGCGCGCCCCCTGCCCGGCTCGGCCAAGCTACTGGCCGACGCCTTGGTGGAGCGCTCCACAGCGCCGGCGGAGATGGCGCGCGGCGCGCGCGCGGTCATGCGCCGACCTCGGCGTGCTTTCGAGCGTGTCAAGGACGCGCTGGTGGGGGTGGGCGCGACCACGTTGGCCGGTATCAACGCGCCGGCACCGCCCAGCCCGCTCAACGTGGATATCGGCTCACACCGGCGCTACACCTGGGTGGACGCGGACCTGGCCCAGTTCAAGGCAATCAAGGATTCGCTCGGGGGCACGCTCAACGACGTCGTCCTGGCGGCGGTCAGCCTGACGCTCGGACGCCACCTGCGCACCCAAGGCTTCGACACGGAGGGCCTCGTCCTAAAGGCAATGGTGCCGGTATCGATACGTGCCGACGTCGAGCGCGGTGCGCTCGGCAACAAGGTCGCGGCCATGTGGGCGCCGCTGCCAGTCGGCGTGGTGGACCCGGCCGAATGCCTTGCCGCGGTGCGCTTAGAGATGGACGGCCTCAAGCACTCCGGCCAAGCTGTCGGTGCCGAGGTATTGACCAACCTCGCGGGCTTCGCCCCGCCGACGATCCTCAGCCAGGCAGCGCGTCTGCAAGCGCGCCAGCGGTTCTTCAACCTGGTTGTGACGAACGTGCCCGGCCCCCAGTTTCCGCTGTATCTGCTCGGACGTCGCCTGAAGGCGCTCTACCCGGTCGTTCCGCTGGCCCACCGCCAGGCGCTCGGAATCGCGGTCATGAGCTACGACGGGCAGCTCGGCTTCGGCCTGATCGCCGACTACGACGCCCTCCCCGAGCTCGAGACGCTAGCGCGCGAGCTGGAACGCTCGATCGCGGCTTTGGCCAAGGCGGCCGGTGTGGCGGGGGGAAGCCGGACTCAAAAACGTCCGCGGCGCCCGCGAGCGGCGGCACTCCGCTGAGCGGGCCGACGGCGCCAAATCCGGGTCGGGTCCAGACGGTGGCCTGGCCCCGACCCATTCGCCGGCGAATCGCTCAACAGAGGTTAGACACATCCTTCAGACGGTCACGACGACACATGATGGCGCCGCGCAAACCACCCGCCGCCTCAAGTGATTTCGACTTCTTCGGCAAACGCCCATTTCTGAACAGACTTAAATGGCGATTCCATCTCGGATTCTTTACCGGACAGCACTTCCTTCTTCCCATTCTCAAATTTTTGGATCTTTTGCTCTTTGGTGGCGCTGATCGCGAAACTCACTTCCCCTTCTAAGACTTCTTTTTTGTCAGTTTTTGGTTTGACCAATTCACCTATCACTGTCCCGACTATGCCTTCAGACCCCATGTTGACGCACATTGCTTCAATTGCAACAACCTGACCGATCACGGACGTCACTCCAGCCCCCCGTTCGGTCGCCGCTTCCGCTTTAGCAACGGTCCTTACGACACCTTCGAGTTCTTTCATTATGATTTCTTCTTTATTCGCATTACCGACATTTTTGGCTTCGCAGTTTTTCACACCTTCATCCGCTAAGCACTGCGAAAACGCAATTTGGAGTTTCTTGATCCGGCCTGGCGCTTCCAATTCGCCTTTGCCGCTACCCTGCTGACACGTCACCTTCCATGTGCCCGCACTCACTTCGAGTTCGGTCACTCCACTGGTGGTTACAGTAAAATTGATCTTTTTATTGATGACCGCTCCACCTTTTCGCCATTCAGGCGCAGCGACAGATTCCGAGGAAACTGAGAGAGTGCCTAATCCGTTAGTGGTCACTATGCCATTTCCTTCCCCAGTACCGGATTCTTCTTTGCTCAAGCTGCATGTTGCTAATTTGAATTCCAATAATTCCGTGAATGCCGTCGAGAACACAGCTTCGACGCCTGCCCCCACATTGGTCACTTCGGCTGCGCCGGTGGGTTCCGCCACGCATTCGTCTGACTCTTTTATGCCGAGAACGGTACATTCCACATACCACCCCGGGCTTCCGCCGGTGCCTTTGTCGGATATATTGGCAAAACCCCGATAGCTCAGCTCTTCCACCAGCTCCAACGAGGTCACCCAGGGAAGGTGCACGGCCCAGACTTTGCTAGATTCGCAGTCCGTCTCGTTTGTACACGAGAGCGCTGTCCCGGATAATGCCACTAAACTGATTGCCGTTTTCGATAAGTTTAAGAGTTCTTGCAATTCGCCTTCGCCACCAGGACCTACCACGCCATCCATGATACTGCTGCATAATATTGCGACTTTGCCCACGAGCGGGACTTTATTGTCTTCCAATAACAGTTCTTCGGAAGCTTCCACAGCTAAAGCCGAAGCAACCGCTTCCCCATTCACTAACCAGGCTACCGACGTAGCGGACGCCGCTGACGCCGTTGCCATGCCAATTGCGACTGCCGCGATGAGAACCAGGCCCAGCCGCGGGAAACTCTCGTACATGAGGTCGCCTTTCCTCAAGGCTCAGCTATATACGCCAATGCCTACGATTCAGCTACCACCAGCCAGGCCCTGATTAAGTTCGGATTATCAAAACGATACATATAATCACAGAACCGGTCGATGCTGTCAAGTTGCCCAAACGCAGCCTTAGGTCATCGCCTCGACTTCCATATCGCCGATGAGCGCAGATGCCGTAGGAAGCCGGCGCTCTAAGCAACCCCTTCTCGCATCGCCGGCCATGCGGTGCCTGCTCCACTCGCGCCCACGCAGAACAACAGCGTGCAGGCCGTCGGCTACGGCCGCCCACAGCACCGCCGCGCCCGGCGACTGCAGGTAGGTCGGTCCGTTCATACTACGTAGACCATGCCCCAGACATCACGGTCGAACACATTGCCCTTCCCCGGTCCACCGATCGCCACAGAAACGTCGACGGTCGTGGCGTCCTTGGAGATGTGGGCATAGATTGCGCCTGGCCCTCTGTCAGATGAATGCCACCGTCGGCGACCTCTCCGGTAACGCTCAGCGCATCCTGGAGGGCATCGAGGCCGCCAAGGGAGCCGGCGCCGAGCTGGTCCTGTTCCCCGAGCTGGCGCTCACCGGCTACCCGCCCGAGGACCTACTCTTGCGCGAGCATTTCCTGCAGGACACGGGCGCCCAGCTGCAGCGGCTGGCCGCGGCCGCCGAAGGGATCGTGGCGATCGTCGGCTTTCCCGAGCGCATTCCGGACGCCGTGCGGGGCCCCGAGCCCGGGTCGCCGGGGCCGATCGCAACCGTCCTCTACAACGCCGCCGCCGTGCTCGCGGGTGGCGCCGTCGCGCAGGTCTACCGCAAGGTTCACCTGCCAAATTACGGTGTGTTCGACGAGCAGCGTTATTTCAAGCCGGGTGAGCCGGACGGTATCGTGGTCGAGCTCGACGGGCAGAGCGTCGGCGTCACTGTGTGCGAGGACCTTTGGGTTGCCGGCGCCCCCGCGTGCACTGAGGCGAGCGCAGGTGCGAAGCTGATCGTCAACATTTCTGCCTCGCCTTACCATGCGGGCAAGGGCCTGGAGCGTGAGCGTCTATTCGGCGAACGTGCCCGCGAAACGGGGGCCCACATCGCCTTCTGCGGAATGGTCGGCGGGCAGGACGAGCTCGTCTTCGATGGCCATTCGTTTGTGCTGGGACCCGAAGGTGAGACGATCGCGAGGGCGGCCCAGTTCCGCGAGGGCCTACTCATTTGCGACCTCGACCGCTCTCAAGACACCCTGCAAGTGCCGATCGCCTCGCGAGAGCAGGAGGTCTACGAGGCACTAATGCTCGGCTTGCACGATTACGTCGAGAAGAACGGTTTCGGCTCGGTCGTGCTCGGGCTCTCCGGCGGAATCGACTCGGCGCTCGTCGCCTGCCTGGCGGTCGACGCGCTCGGGGCCGAGCGCGTGAACGTGGCAGTCATGCCCTCCCCCTACTCCTCGAGTGCCACCCAACAGGACGCTCGCGCATTGGCCCAGGCGCTGGGCGTCAAAGCGCACGAGCTGCCAATCCAAGCCGCCATGGATGCCTATACGCAGACCTTGGCGGAGGACTTCGCCGGCGCCACTCCAGACCTGACCGAGGAGAATCTGCAAGCGCGCATCCGGGGCAACCTCTTGATGGCGCTCTCCAACAAGTTTGGCTGGCTTGTGCTCGCAACCGGCAACAAGTCGGAGATGTCGGTCGGCTACACCACCTTGTACGGCGACTTGGCCGGCGGCTTTGCGGTCATCAAGGATGTGCCCAAGACGCTGGTGTACCGGCTCGCACGCTGGCGCAACTCACCCGATGCCCGATCGAGCGACCCGAGCGAGGCGCCGTCCGCGAAAATGCCTGTGGCAGCACCGATTCCCGACTCGATCATCGACCGTGCCCCCTCCGCCGAGTTGCGCACCGACCAGACCGACCAGGATTCGCTACCTGCCTATGAGGTGCTCGACAGGATTCTGCACGGCTACATCGAGCTCGATCGCAGCCGCGAGCAGTTGATTGCCGAAGGGCTGCCTGCCCCGGATGTAGAGCGCGCCACTCGCCTGGTAGATCTGGCCGAGTACAAGCGCCGCCAGGCTCCCCCAGGCATCAAGATCACCGAGCGTGCTTTCGGTCGCGACCGGCGCATGCCGATCACGAATGCCTACCGCGGCTGATCGCTCATAATTCGTTTCGCAACTCGACCACGAGCGGGATCCCGGTGTCAAACCAAGAGCGGTGCAGTGTTTGAATCTTGGCGCGCGTGGGACGTTCGCTTCGATGGAAAGCGCACTCTGCGTAGTCGAAGGTATTGACCGCGTTACAGTAGATCACCCTTGCCGTTTGCAGATCCTGCGCGTCTGTCAGCTCACGCGCGCGTCCGGCGAAGACACCGTCACTAAGTCGTAGGCGCACACTCTGATTGGCGCGGATGTTCCATATCCATGCCGCTGTCCAAGGCAAGGCTATAGCTTCGGGCGTGGGCCGTATCATCACGATGTAAGCGCGGTTGCCCTGTCTGATCGCGTGTACGCACCTGCGTCGTGTCTTGCCGGTCCTACGCCCGGTGGTGGTGAGCACCCCGTAGCCGATGGGCGGGTGGAGCGTGAAGCCGGGGAGCATCAGCGCGTTGAGAGCCCGCGCGCCGGCCGCCGAACGCGTGAAGGGGTTACCTTTGCGCGGCTGTGTGTGGCCGCGATCAGAGGCTGGACCGGTCGTCCGCGCCAACCCGCTCGACGTTGGCGCTCCGCTCATTCGCCACTCGTTTGCTCGTCGAGTATCTGCTTCCAGAAGCGGACGTGCTCTCGGATGTGCCCGATGCCGCCTTCGAACGCCAGTCGTGGGCCGCGAGGAACCTGGGTCGCGTCGCTGGAATTGCGCAGTTCTTCGAAGCGTTGCAGCGTGGCTTCGTGTTCGGGCAGGTATGTCCTCGCGAGCATCGCCGGGTCGGCTCCAAAAAACAGCTTTAGGTAGCCAAGGTCGCGCAGCTCGCTGACCGCCTTCCCCGGCTCCGCACGCCACGCGTTCAGCGCGTCCGTCCCAGCCTTCGTGATGTTGTAGATTCGCCGTCGCCGCCCGGTCTGCTCGCGCTCTTCTTTGAGCAAGCCTTCCTTGGCCAAACGCTCGCACTCGGAGTAAAGCAAGCTGTGGGGAACCGTCCAGAAGTACTTCGAGCTGCTCTCTGCCGCCTGCTTCAGGTCATATGGGGTCGCGCGCTTTAGCCCCTCGAGCATGCCCAACACCAGGTAGGAGGTCTCACGCAAGCGCGGGTCGGACATTTGCAGGCAGCATATCTCATCGTATGGTCTGTCTCATATGGTTTGGACCGTATCGTCAATACGTACCGTCCAGATGCCTTATCCACCACGGGTTCCTTTGGGGCACGGAACCCGAGATTCCGCTAGAACCGTTTCCCCACTGAGAAACGACAGTTCCAGCTTGACTGGGAAGTAGCGGCTCCCTGGGCACGTCTTGGGCGCAGTTGCATAGGAGATGAGCCTCTTGTCCTGCCTGAATGCGGCGCCCGCCTTGATCTTTACGTATTCGACCGACGCGTCAAGCGCTCCGGGCACCGATTCGACCAACGGCACTTCCCCCGTGAACACCATGCCGAACGGAGGACCGGCTTTGCCGATGGCCCCCTTCGAGATCAGTTCAATCACGGTGGGTGTATCACCAACTACATAGAAGAAGAAGCCGCCGCCTGGAGCGAAGAACGGCTGGAGCGTGACTTTCTCGTGGACACGCGATTCGCCGAAGCTCACGACACCAGTCGCTTCGCCCAAGGCACCGGCAAACGACTTCTTTGGACATCCAGAGGCACCCTGTTCTTTGAGCGTGGCTTCCGAACAGGTGGCAAAGCCCTGCGGATGCACCTTCACACCGGCGGGAATGTAGAACTTGACACCCGTCAGCGGCGAGGGGGAGCCCCCATATTCGGTACCGGTGATCGTGACCTCCGCTTCCATAGCGAGCGGGGCGCCAAGGATGTCGCCCGTCCCCATGTAAGTCGCGCTGTGAGGGTTGCTCAGGTTGATGGGAATTGGCACAGCCTCTACGTTGAGCGTAACCGCAGGTCTTGCCACAGCAAGCGTCGCCGTCCACCCAGCTGACCCCATGAGACCAAAGACGAACGCGGCCGTGAGTACGGATACTCGGCGCCTCGACTGGCGCATCGGCGCTCTGTACATAGGCATTCTGCGCATCGTCAGCTCCTCACGTGCTTGTTGCGATTGGCCTTGATGGCACGTTTGGTGTGAGTCTCAACGGAACCCTTGCGGTGCCCGGCCTTCTGCCTGCGCGTGTGACGGGTAGCTTTGAGCCGGGTGGGTGGACACCCAGTCACCGCGATCTTCGTGGCCCGCTTCAGCCGCGCGCCGTTTTGGGCGACGAATTCCGTGGGCATCGTCAGTTTGGAGGTGCACAACTTGCCGTTTGCCGCGAGCGCCGAGTCGAGGCCTTGGGGGAAGCGCAGCTGGAAGCTGCCAACGGGGACGTCGGGGACTGCCGGGAACGTCGAGCTAGTGATGCCCTGTTTGGAGATGAACGTTTCACCATGCAGATAGACGGTGACGCCGTCGCCCTGGAGCACAATGATCAGTTCGGGGAACTTGGCCCCTCCGTAGGAGACGAAGTAGGCCGGGCCGTTTAGTCCCACGGGCAAAAGCGGTGTGGTAGCGCTGGCAGTGGCGACAACCGACGCCGGCGGGCAGCTCGCAGGGTTTGCTTCAAACGTCCTCGCCAGACACGCCTTCTGCAAAGTCGTGAGACGTGCGGGGAGCTGCCTGGGCAATTCGACCTTGACCTTGGCGATGTTGGCTTGTGTGCCGGGCGGGCCCGGTGGGTAAACGAGCTTGGCTTCGAGGCTCGCTCCATCGGTTCTGGAGGTGTGACCCGAGGTCGAGGCCGAGAAGCGCGGCTTGAACGCGAGCGACGCACAGTCGGTGGCTTGGAAGCGCACCGAGGCGGTGCCGAGATCGCCCGCGGAGCCGTCAATCGCGGCCGAGATCGTGTTGGGGTTGCAGTTGGTCGGGTTGAAGATGAACTGCGGGCGGTTGATTTCGACGGTTACGCTGCGGGCAAGCGCGGACACGCCCTGCAGCATTTGGGGAAGCGCATCGGTGGCGACCGTCACCGCCGACGTTTGCGGATCGATCTGTAGCGCCGCTCTGACGATGACGTTGCCGAGATCGAACGGGCCACCGCGCGCGGGCACGACGACCGACAGCCCGAACGGCGCGTTCTTATAGGGGCCGGTCAGGTAGACGCGTCCGGACGGAACCTCGAATGGGTCGGGACCGGGCCCGACGAGCACGGAGATCGTCCCGATCTGACTTTCAGGGCCGCACGTGCCATCCCGAGCCTGCGGTTCGTCGCACAAGGGCACGTGCGCGACCGAGCCGAGCAGACCTGTGGGTACGTGCTCCTGGATCGCGGCCAAGCCCTGTTCAGAGTCCTGGCGCGTAAACGTCGTAACGAACGGGCTATAGCCGCCCGCCTGGTTGCTCGTCGTGCCCGCTGTCAATGCGGGAGCGAACCCATCTGTGCCGCAACCCGACTCGACCGCGAAGCTGCTCTGTGCACCAGCTGCCGCGATCGAGGGATCAAATTCCGGCGCCGACCAAGGTGTCAGCAGCGCGTTTGTCGTGTATAGGCCGCACGCGTCGGGCACGAGCGACGCGCGCGGACCACCGAAGAGGTTGAGTGTCATTTCGCTGTAGGGGAGCTGTGGGAGGTCCCGAAAACGGGTGGTGAGCTGTCCGGTAAACTGGTTAAGGCTGACTTCGCCGGCCGCCTTGATCTGTACGCCACTGCCTTCCACGACGACATAAAAGGCGATCAGAGAGCCGAACGGGTTAGCGCCCTGGGCGGGCCCCGCATTACCCTGCTGGGCCAAATACACCGACCCCCCAATGGGATGGTCGAGCAGCGGCGTGCGCGCCTGCACGGCGCCGACCTTCGAGGCTTCCGGGCATGCTGCGGGGGCGGCACTCGACAGGCCAATCTGCGCTTCGCTGCATCCCGCAAGGCCGCTCACCGCTGAGGGCGAGACCACGAGATTCGCCGGCAGCGTCACTACCGCTTCTCGCAGATTGGCCTCCGCAAGCGAGCCCAGCGCCTCCACCTGTGGGATCTTCAGCGCGATGCTCACACCGGTAGGCGTCTCGGCGACGGTCGTTTCCGGTCTCACTTCAATCGAAGGCGTGAAGCTGATTTTCTGACAGCCCGTCATCGCGGCGAGTGGAGCCGAGATAATCGCGGGAGTCCAGATCCCTGGTTCCTGCCACGAGTCGTCGCGTGCCGAGAGCGACAGTTCTTCGCGGACGGGCGCGCTCAGTTCGCTCGGGCACGATGTCGGCAACGTCAGAAACGGCTGTTCGCCGGGCGGCACAGAAACGCAGGGTCCGCCGGTGAATTGCTGGTGACAGTGGCTCGCAGCCGACGGGTCGCCCCACAACGTCAGCCTCAAGCCGTCCGCGTCGGCAATCTGCGGCAGACCCGGCGTGAGCGCCGAGATCCCGTAGTCCCCGCCGGCGTGAGCGCTGCCAATCAAGTGCGCGATCAGGCCGACCCCTGCGACGGTGAAGCCGAGCACGCCGGCCACATTAGGTGAGGACGGCGCGACGTTGAAAACAGGGATCTCGCCCGCGAGCGAGACCAGGGCGAAGGGAGAATCAATGGTGATGTCCCCGACCTGGCTCGAGGCCGTACACGCCTGTTTTGCAAGCTCCTGTTCGGAGCACTGTGCCACCGCGAGCAGGTTGACTGCCACGCCGGCCGGCAGCGTCGTTTCGACGTCCTTGGGATCGCCTTCGGCGATTTCCTGCCCGAACGGCCCCGCGTCTCCCAAACCGGCTTCCTTCTGTGCCTGGCTGAGGGCTTTTCGATCGAGCGCGAATTTTACCGTCAGCGCGTAGGGATGGGAGCCCGCCTGCGTCGCCGGCGCCCCGTTTTCTTCTTCGGCGCGGACTTCAACGCTTTCGATCCCGAACCCCTCGCTCGCACAAACCGCCGCGGGAAACGCGAGCAGCGCAGCGACCGCCGTCGCAGCCAGCAGGAGCGGGGACCGCGGCAAGCGCCTCCCGCCACTCACGCTCGTCCCGTTCGAGTCGAAGCTCAGCCCACCAGGCCACACACCTGTCCCACCCGTCATATGTGTGCCACTCATCGTTGTGTAGTTGACACTCATCGCTTTGGCCTCCGCTTGTTGCCGGCTTGTTTGCCTTTACGCTCGTGGCGCTTCTTGACGCACCTGCCTTTCGTCTTCGCGTAGCCCTTCCGGCAGGACTTTGACTTCGGCTTCTGCTTGGTCTTCGCGGGAGCCGTCGCTTCAATCGCTGGCGCAAGGTTCTCAGCGCCCGAGAACAGCTCGCTCGTGGGCGGACCGATGACGGGCGGGGGCGCTTGTGCCGGGTGACAGGCTTCACCAAGACACGGCACTGCAGGCGCCGGGGGATTCTGGGCGGCGATCCCGCCCCCTAGGCGTGCGTCGTAGAGATCGACCAGTTCGTCTTCGTCCTGTCCCACCAGCGATTGGCGAGTAAAGACAAACACATCCCCTCCACTCGAGCTCGCTTGCGCGAAGTACGATGGTTCGCTACTAACGCCTGAAGAGATCAGATATAGACAGCCGCTGCTCCGTCCAACGGTACAGGTGCCCGCCCCTTCGCGCTCCCACTCATACACGTCCAGCTGGCTGTTGGAGTCACTTTCCAGCAACGCTTCTTCGGTCTCGAAAAAGACCCTGCTCCCGTCGGCGGAAAGATTGCGCGATAGCTGCCACGGGTACAGGATCGGCGGCGCGATCGAGCCGTCGTTGTTAGCTTGGTAGAGCAGTGCGTCGTGCGTGGCGGCCGCCCCCCGCGGATTGCACGACACACACTTCACTTCGCCCGTGCTCGCGTCATACAAGTACAGCTCGTTGCAAGAGGCCGGTGCTTCGCGTTCGCTGCAGTTTCCGCCTGCCCCGTGATTGTCATAGCCGGCGATTCCCATTCTCGAACTGAACAGGAGCGTGCGCCCGTCACCACTGACGAGCGCGCTGCGCAAGCCTTCGCTAGGGCGCGCACGAACTCCCGAGTCGTACAGCAGCGTATGCGCGCTCCAGTCGTCTTCTTCCCCGTCCCTACTCGACGAGCGCAATCGCGCCTTCGTGCCAGAGGTAGATGTTGTCCACACCCAAGACCCCGCCATTTGCGAGTGCACCCTTGGCGGCGAAATACACGTAGGAGCCTTCGCCGCCGATACCGAGCACCCCTTGCACTTCAGCTCCGGCGGGCGTCAACGCGGTGCTCTGTCCGCCAGCCCCGCCGCCTTTTACCTCGAAGCGGTAGAGCACACCCCCTTCGGTGTAGAACGCCCGCGAGCCATCGGGGGTCGCGGCGCGCCATCCAGCTGGCCCGCTTGAGACTTCAGATGTTGTGCCGGTTCCGTCTGAATCTGATTCGCGCAAGTAGAGGCGTCCGTTTGCGAGATCGGTGAAGTAGACCCGGGAGCCGTCTTCGGATATCGGCGTTTTCGGCAAAGTAGGACACCTGCCCGCTGCGAATGGTCGGACAGTTCAACCGTTTCTTCCTCTGCCCCCGGCCCACGCCAGCCCGCCGCGCCGCCATCCGTGACGACGCCGCCCGGCAACAGGTTCACCAGGGCCAATTGTCCTTCGTGCCATTCGTACAGGCTGCGCACGCCGGTCCGTGCCCCGTGGAGCAGGGGATTGGCAGATTCGAAGAAGACCCGCGAATCCCCCGCGGCGGCAGCGACGAAGAAGAAACTCGCGCTTTCGCCACCGCGAGCTGAAACAGCAGGCGGTAGGTCCCTGTGCGGTTGCTACGCATATAGAGCGCCTGTCTGCCTTGCACCACCCCCGCTCCACCGAGAGCGGCGGTTCGTCGTTTGAAAGCACGAACGTGTAGGCGAGGTCTTCGCTGACGCCAACGGCGAGGCACTGCCACCCGGGTTAACCTCCGGCTCCAGGTTCTGCGTCAACCACCCTTCCGCGCCCTCGCGTGCTCAGGTAGGTGGTGAACAACTGCGAGGACCCTTCGACGAAGGATCCTTCGCCGAGTGGGAACGTCGCCGAGCGAGTCGAACGTGACCGCGCCTCCTGATGCGCTCGCGTTCACGCTCGTGACGGCGCCGAGTGCGTCTGCGTAGTTCTTCTCGACCGGCGAGATCTGCTCGTAGGCGCGGCAGTCGGGCAGCGCCAGCGCATAGGGCTCCTCGATGCGTACTTGTTCGTTGGGACACAAACCGGCCGCGCCAGCCGTTGCCGGTGTCAGTGTCGCCCAACACCCAACGCTCGCGGTGGCGCCAACCGCCAGCGCCCCACAAACCTGGCACAACCCTCGGAATGCCGTGCGAGACAGTGAACAGCGACCGTGGTGGATCATTACGACACCTCCCATAAGCTCCAATTAGGATGGTCCAATGTGGATGGAACAACTCGAACCGTACCATACAAACTGATGCTCGGGGCCGTAAGCGTCATCGGCCCTAGAAGGGCTACCCTGCCTCCGTGATTGAGGCGCGCTTACTCCCCCGTATGCTGAGCCGAGCATGGCTCGCTGGGGCATTTGCCGTGTGCGCGCTGGCGCTGGCTTCCTGTGGTGCGAACACGCTCCAAGATCAGCCGATCGGAGCGTCGTCGCTTGAGAGTGTCATGGTCAAAAGCCACTTTCCCGTGTACTGGCTCGGGCTCGACTTCCAAGGCATGCAGATCACGAGCGTGTCGATCGATCCCGGCGAAGCGGTCACGATCCGCTATGGCGACTGTGTCTTGGGCGGTCAGTACACCTGCGTGACGCCCGTCACGGTCGTCAGCTCGCCCGACAACAGTTTCGTTCCCGGTGCGACACCCGTCACGCGCACCGCGTCACTGCGAGGCACCGTCGCCAGTCTCGCCCAGGGCGGCGCCACGCTGGCGATCCCGACTGGGCCGGTGGTGGTGAGCGTGTATGCCCGCAATCCCGTGCTCGCCCGCCAGTCGGCCGACACGATGACGCCTTTCAACGAAGTCGGCCTGCCCCAAGCGCCGCTGCCGGTAGCGCTGCCAGACACCGGCTTTGATCGCGTGCCTCTGCCTGGGCAAGTGCCGGCCGGAGTGAGCGTGCCCAGACAGCGCAGCGGCTGAATCAGACGCGCAGCGGGCGGACCGCGATCGTCATCCGCGTCAGCGCACACAAGCGACCGCTGTCATCGCTGAAGGACACGTCCCACAGCCACGTGGTGCGCCCCCGGTGCAAGCGCGTGGCGTGAGCATGCACGGCGCCTTCGGTGATTGGGCGCAGAAAGCTTGTGCTGTTGGACATACCCATCGCCACATCGCCGTCATCCAGCACCGTCATGCCGGTCGCAAGCGACGCGATCGACTCGGCCACCGACGCATAAAGGCCCCCGTGCACGAGCCCGGCCGGCTGCTTGTGCTCGTCGCGGACGAGCACCCGCGCGCGCACCTCTTCCGCCGTGCACTCCAACAGCTCGAGTCCATACAAGCGGTCAAAGCCATGCAGATACTCGTTGATCTGTGCCACAGGTGGGATGGGCATCGGCCGGCCACGATAGCCTACGAGCCCCCGTCGCGAACACAACGTGGCGCGGGTTTCCAGATGAGCCAGCTCGACCGACTGCCACCCGACCAGCGCGCCGTGCTTTCGCTCGTGCTCGACCGTGGCCGCAGCTATGCGGAGGTCGCGGAGATGCTGGGTCTTCCCGAGAGCGCCGTGCGCGATCGGGCGCACGCCGCACTCGACGCGCTTGCCGCGGAAGCGGGCCGCCCGCGCACCGAACGCGCAACCAAGGCAACCGGACGTGCGGAGCCTGTACCCGCGGGAAGCCCGGCGACCGAGAGTGCAGCGGGTCAACGCGCGGAGGACGTGCTGAGGTCATCCGCAGGTCGGGAGCGCCCAGGCGGGCCCGGAGCCACTCGCCGCCCACCGACCGGCTCTCGCCGTGCCGGCGCGATCCTGCTGGGGGCGATCGTCGTGGTGGTCGTCGTGGTCATCATCCTGGTCTCCAGCGGCGGTGGCAACAAAGGCGCCAGCACCACTGGCACAGGTACGGGCACGAGCACCTCCAACACGACCTCCTCGACAAGCACGAGCTCCGCCAAGCCGAAGCTCAACAAGACGATCTCGCTCAGCTCGCCCGACCCTGAACTGAAAGCGTCCGGGACGGCCTACGTGCTCTCCGAGGGGGGCCGCAGCGCCTTCTACATCGCCGCCCAAGGCCTGCCCGAATCCAAAGGTTTCTTCTACGCGGTGTGGCTCTACAACTCGACGTCCAGCTCAACGCCTTTGGGACGTGCCTCCGACGTGGGCGCGGACGGAAAGATGCAGGGCGGCAATCCCTTGCCTTCAAACGCCAGCCTGTACCACCAGCTGATCGTGACGCGTGAGACAAGCACACACCCGGCCCATCCCGGGCCGATCGTGTTGCAAGGCACCTTCGCGCTTCACTGATCCGGCACGCGCCCCGACCGCTGCTCGGCCACCAACCGCTATCCGTGCGCCTAGGCCGGCGGCGACACTGCTCAGGCCAAAACCAGCTTGCCCGGGTTCATGATTCCCGCCGGGTCCATGTCGGCCTTTAGGGCGAGTAGGGCACGAACTCCCTCCCCCCCTACCTCCCGCTCCATCCAAGGCACGTGATCGCGACCGACCGCGTGGTGATGGGTGATCGTGCCGCCCCCCTCCACGATCGCGTCGCCGGCGGCCCGCTTGACCGCGCGCCACTGCTCGATCTCCTCGCCCTCAGTCTGGGACGCCAGGAAGGTGAAGTAGAGCGAGGCCCCGGTCTCATACAGGTGCGAGACGTGACACATGACCAGGCCCGGAGTGCCCGCCGCGCGCAAAGCCTGCTCGATCGCTCCACCTACGCGCGCGTGTAGGGCCACCACGTTCGCCCAGCTGGTGGCGGTCTCCAGCGTCTCGACCATCACGCCCTGGGTGAGCAGCTCGTCGCGCAGATAGGGGGCCCCAAAACGCGAAGCAAGCCAAGCCCGGCCGGGCGAGCGGCCCACGCGCACGCCCCCTTCGCGACGCACGATCCGGGTCGCTCGCACGCGGCGAGCCCCCACCTCCTCGGGCTCGCCCTCAAAACCGAGGATCGCCAGGCAACCTTCGCCGCGCCCGCGCGCGCCCAGATAGGCCCGTCCAAGCCGACCCTTGGCCCCGCCGGTGCCGGCCAAGGCAAGCGACATGCGTGTCTCCTGCAGGTCTGAGAGCCGCGCCACGTCGGGCGCGCAATGGCTTTGGGCGAGCCCCCGCAAGGCCTCGACTCCAACCTCGAAGCCCTCAAAGAAGACGCCTTCGTAGATGCGCTCCTCGGGAGCGTGGCGCACACGCAGGGAAAGCTCGTCGATCACCCCGAGCACCCCCTCCGAGCCGACCGCCAGTTCACGTAGCGAAGGTCCCGCCGCGCTCGCGGGCAGGGCCGCCAAGTCGAGCTCGCCGGCCGGGGCCGTCATGCGCAGACCCAGAATCATGCGCTCGAAGCGCCCATAACCCGTCGAGGCTTGGCCGGCCGAGCGGGTGGCGGCACAGCCGCCGAGCGACACGTACTCGAAGGACTGAGGGAAGTGGCCCAGCGTGAAGCCGCGCGCGCCAAGCCAAGCCTCGACCTCGCGTGCGCGCGCGCCGCCTTGCACGGTCAGGATCCCAGAGTGCTCGTCGAGGCGAACCACGTCGGCCAAGCAGCCCGTGTCGAGCGCCACCACCGCCCGGTGCTCTCCGCGCAGAGGCTCGACCCCGCCAACCACGCTGGTTCCGCCCCCAAAAGCGACCACCGCGAAGGACTCGCCCGCACACAGATCGAGCAGCGCACGCAACTGCTCGCGCGAAGACGGGTAGAGCACCGCATCGGGCGCTCCCTCCGGTGTGCCCGCGCGCAAGCGCACCAGATCGGGGTAACCCTTGCCGGCGGCGTGCCCCACGCGATCGGCGTGGTCCACACGCACCCCGTCGGAGCCGACCAAGTCCCGCAACCGCTCGACCATCGCCTCGGGGATCGCCGACTGCTCGATCCGCACGTGTTCCAAGGCGACCGCAGGCCGTGGCCGCGCCGCCACGCCCACAGTCTCGCCCAGGAACTCCAAGGCATGCCGCGGCAGCCCCGGCGGATGGGCAGGATCGCCCCAGCCCCACCAGCGCATCGGCGCGGGCGCAACGAGACCCTTGCCGGACGTCGCCAAGCGTGCCTCCGAAGCGGTCACTGGGCGGACCCTCCGACGATCCGCTCCAATCCGTCCAAGGCTTCCTCGATCGTGGAGGTGGCGGCTCGGCGCACCATGTGTCCGCCAAGACGCGCGAGGAAGCCCTGCAAGCTCTGGCGCAGCTCGACCGTCACCTCGGTGACACGCGCATCGTCCACGCTAGCCAAGCTGACCTCGGTCTCGGCGCTCTTGAGCACCTTGGCGAACGGGGTGTCCTGCACCTGTTGAGCCCACACGATTCGCTGCCCCGCCACGGCATCCACGAGCAGGAAGTCGGCGCGCACGATTTTTCCTTTCTCGCTCATCAGGACCTCGGTGAACGCGTGTGGCTCAACCGCCTCAACCCGGTTCACGCGCGGCCACCAGCGCGGCAAGTGGTGAGGGTCTCCAAGCACGTCCCACAGCTCCCGAGGCGAAGCATGGATCGCACGCGTACACCGAGCGGTAGGCATTACCTAAGCCTCATATGCGAGCAAAGCGTGAGCCTCATTGGCCTAAGCCTCATAGGTGAGCAGAGCGTGGGCCTCATAAGGAGCCAGCCGTTCGCGCCCACCCAGGAAGGCGAGCTCCATCAGAAAGCCGCAGCCCACCACGATCCCGCCCAAGCGCTCGACCAGGTCACACAATGCGTGTGCGGTGCCCCCGGTCGCCAGCAGATCGTCGTGAACCAACACGCGCATGCCCGGCCTGATCGCGTCGCTGTGCAGCTCTAGGCTGTCCACGCCGTACTCCAACTCGTACTCGGCGCTGACCGTCTCATAAGGCAACTTGCCCGGCTTGCGTGCCAAGACGAAACCGGCGCCGAGCGCAAGCGCCAAAGCCGGGCCCAGCAGAAAACCGCGCGCCTCCGCGGCCAACACACACTCGGCGCCCAATGGGCGCGCATACTCGGCGAGCGCCTCTACCGTCCGCTCAAGCGCGGCGGCATCGGCCATGAGCGGCGTTATGTCCTTGAACACGATCCCCGGCTTGGGGAAGTCAGGAATGTCGCGGATCAGCGCGCGTAGGTCGTCGGTCACGAGCATGAGCGCCGCGCAACGACCGTCTTAGCGGACGATCTTGCGCAAGTCGCGCACCAACAGCAAGTGCTTCAGGTGCGTAGTGACCGCCGCCAGGTTCTCCAAAGCGTCGACCGCGTCCTTGCGCCGCTGCGGGTTGCGCGAGCGCAGGGCCGGCGCCAGGATCTGCTGCAGAAGGCTGGCCTCGCGATCGGCGGAAGAGCGGAACACCCGCAGGTTGCGGCCCCCCACCCCGTAGCGGGCCAGCTCTGAGACGGCACTGATGATCTCCCGCTCGGTCTCATCGAAATAGCGCACCCCGCCTCGCATCTCGCCCTTGACGACGCCGTACTCTTCAAGCTCGCGTACCAGCTTGTCCTCGGCGCCGGTCTCCTCCAAGACGTCCTGGAGCGAGTAGAGCCCGCCCTCCTGCTCGCGCACGCTGACGCTCGAATGCCAGGCGCGCTTGCCGGCCTCGCGTCCGGCACGCGGAACCTGCATCTCACTGGCGCGCCCCGCCGCCAGCTCTTGACGGATCACACGTAGGGGCAGAAACTCGTCGCGCTGCATACGCAAGATCGTGCGCAAGCGCTGGACATCGCTCTGGGAGTAGAGCCTGTACCCGCCGGGAGTGCGCCTGGGCGTGAGCAGCTTCTGGTCCTCCAAGTAGCGGATCTTGGAGATCGAAATGTCGGGGAACTCCTGTACCAGCGCCTTGCACACGGCGCCGATTGTCAAAGCCTTCTGGGGCGCGGCGGCGGCACCGGTGCCGTTGGGCGCATCTACCTCGGGGATCTCTATCTGGGAGGAAGCCATCAGCGTGCGTGGTAGGTGAGCTTGTACTTGCCGATCTGCAGCTCATCACCCTCCTCAAGGCGATGAGAGTCGATTCGCGAGCGGTTCACATAGGTGCCGTTCAGGGAGCCACAGTCGTCCAGATACCAGTGGTCTCCTCTTGCGACCAGCAAGGCATGGTCGCGCGAGACGGTCACGTCGTCGAGGAACACATCCGAGTCGGGGCGCCTACCGATCGTCATGCGCTCGCGATCCACCGGGAAGCTCTCGCCCGCCCGACCTCCCCCGGTGCGGATCACCAGGGCGGGTCCGTGAGCCGTGACCTCTCCCATCTCGACCGGCACCAGCTCGCCATCCTCGTCGATGCGATAGGTGGCCGTTACCGGCTCGCTGGGGCTGCCCTCGCCGCGCGCCAAGAGCGCGCCGCAGCGCTGGCAGTAGTTGGCGCCCTCGTCATTGACGAAACCGCACTCGGGACAGTGCACCGCCATGCGCGCCGTCCCTAGACCCTGAGGTGTACTGTCGCCGCGCAGGCCACGGCTACAGCTCGTCGGTCGAGACTCCGCCCGCGCGGTTAGCGAGGATGTCCGATAGGCGCTTGACGTCATCGCCGGAGATCGCGGGCTCGCCGTCGCGGTGCTGCTCGCGCAAACGGCTCACCAGCTCGGCCCTGAGAATGTCGATCTTGCCGTGCAAGATGCGCCGTTTGTAGGAGATCTCCATCTCCTCCTCGGTGAGCTGGCGGATCACATCCTTCAGTTCACTATCGGTCATCGAGCCGAGGTCCGGGAACGTGTCCATCGCGGGCAATCTCCTCTTGCGCAAGGATGCAGGTCAAATAACTACTTCTACTGCCGTCTGCCAGCCCGAGTATAGACCAAAAGGTGAAGTTGAGCTTGAGACTCTCAAAACCACATTTGACCCGCACCCAAGTCGTCGCGGCGGTCCTGATCGCTCTGATCGCGATCGGCGGCGGGATCGCGCGGGCCGGGGCGATCGGCACCAACACACATCTGTCCGCCGACGAGAACGGTTACGTCGGCAACACCAACCGGATCTTGGCAGGCGTTCGCTATGCCACCTTCAAGTGGCCGCCGGGCACATCAGTGGCCTTCGCGATCGCCACGCGTCTCTCAGGCCACCATTCGCTGCGCCTGGCCACCCACGCCAAAGGCCCAGCCCAATACATGCAGCTTGCGATCGGGGTCGCGACACTGCTCTTGGTGGCGGCGCTGACCTGGCTCTTGGCCGGCCCCTGGGCGGCGGTGATCGCGACTGCCTTGGTCGCTTCCTACGAGCCCCTGATTGAGGCCACTCGTACATTCTTGAGCGAGCCTCTGGGCGCCTTCGTACTGTTGGCGGCCGTCGGCGCGGCCGTCTTGGCGCAGCGACGTCTGGGAACCCGCCACGAGCTGTTGTGGCTGCTCGGCGCCGGCTTCGTCGGAGCCCTGGCCTGCCTCACCCGCAGCGACCTGGCCGTCGGCATGGGATTCATCGCCGTGGCCTTGGCTTTGGTCGGGCGCCCCGGGTGGCGCACGGGCCTGTTGCGGGGCGCCATGTATCTGGGCGCGTTGCTACTCACGCTCTCGCCGTGGCTTGCATATGCCTCAGACAAGGAGGGAAGGTTCGTGCCTATCACGAACGCCGGGCCAGACGCATTTTTCATCGGCTCCTACCTACCCGGCAAAGGTCTGCTCGTGCCCACCGAGGAGCAGTTGGCGCCCGAAGTCTGTCGCCACTTCCCCCAGGACTGTGGGCGCTACTGGCAACAAAGCTCCGCACCCGTGTTCCGCTTGATCGAAGCACGCCATCCGGGCATGTCCGAGAACGATGCGGTCAACAAGGAAAACGTGGCCAACATCGAAAAGTACGCGCTCGGCAAACCGGCGGCTTTCGTGGCGATGTTGTGGGGCAAGTACTGGAAGATGTGGGACAACGTTTGGAGTGGCGGCAACGGCACCTACCATCCGGACACGAGCCAAACCCAGCACATGATCTACCTGTTGGTGGCCTGGATCGGACTGCTGGCGGGCCTGATCTTGACGCGCCGTTTCGTGCTCGTAGTCAGCGCCGGGGTCTTGGTCAGCGTGGCGGGCCTGGCGACCCTGTTCAACGACCAGCCTCGCTACAACGTGAGCCTGATGGCCTTGCTCCTGTGCTCGGGCACGATCGGGGCGTGGCTGGCGGGCGAGCGGCTGCTCGCTATGTGGCGCGCGCGCGCCGCGGCACCTGCCAGTGGCGGCGCACCAAGCCCCTCCCTTCAGTGAAGGTCAACCGTTGGCGCGAGCGCGCAGCTGGGCCTGTCCCGAGCGCACATACAGCGCACTAGCCCACAGGGCAAGCACCAAGCCGACATACAGCAGCACTTCAGCCAGCCCGCCGAGCCCTGTCATCGCGAAGAACAGAGCCCCCATCAACGGCGCCACCGAGATGCGCCCGGGCCAGTTGATGCGCAGCTCGACACCCCGCTTCAGGCCATAGCGACCGAGCGCCACCATCGCCAGCTCGCGCACGACAAGCACCGCCAAAGCCCAGCGAGGCAACAGGTCAAAGCGCCAGCACACCACGACCCCGCTTACGACCAAAAGACGGTCGGTGACCGGATCCATCAGGGCACCGAAGCGGCTGTATTGGCGCGTGACGCGCGCGGCAATCCCGTCCGCATAGTCGCCCCACCCGATCACCGCAAACAGGATCGCCGCGAGCGCATCCACTCCGTCGTCGCTTGAGAGGGCCACCACCAGGAATACGGGGATCAATAGGAGCCTGGCGAAGCCGATCGCGTTGGGGATCGTCCAAGGCCGCAGCGGCTCTCCGGCCAAGGTCTGCGGCGGAGGCGGCCCGGAGCGGTCGAGGCCGACGAGGCGACGGAGTGTTAGTCCTCCGCCTGAGGGGTGCCCCGCGCGCGCACGCGGGGGGTGTTCCGCCGAGGAAGACTTCAAGGGGCGCTTTGGCACAGCTCGTCCAAGGCACGCAGGAGAGCTTGCGGCTCTCCACCCAAAGGCAGACCCGGGGCCTGGAGGTGCCCGCGCCGCAGCTGGACCTCGACCTCGCCGGACTCCAGGCTGCGCCGCCCCACCGTCAGGCGCACCGGGCAGCCAAGCAGCTCGGCGTCGGCGAACTTCTCGCCTGTGCCCGCTTCGCGGTCGTCGTAGAGGACCTCCACCCCACCCTGCACGAGCGTCTCATACAGGCTCTCGGCCGCGTCCCGCTCGGGCGTGCCCGGCTTGCCAAGCGCCACCAGGTGCACCGCAAACGGCGCCAGCGCTTTGGGCCAGGAGATACCGTGATCGTCGGCGAACTGCTCCACGGCTGCCGCCACGATCCGTGCCGGCCCGATCCCATAGGAGCCCATCCAGATCGGCAGCTCATCGCCTTTCTCGTCGAGATAGGTGGCGCCGAGCGGCTCGGAGTAGCGGGTGCCCAGCTTGAAGATGTTGCCAATCTCGATCGCCGGCTCCACAGTCAAAGCTTCGCCGCCGCGCACATACCCGCCATCGGTGGTCCGCTCCAGCTCAGAGCTGACCCGGGCAACCTCAACGTTGGCCGCATAGCCCTCGCCCAAAACCACCTCATCCTCGCCGGCTGGACAGGGCGCCATGTACTCGTGCGCGCCATGACCCCCCATTACACCCACATCTGACTCCACGCGATAGAAGCGCAAGCCGGTACGCCCCATGATGCGGTCATATGCGCCGACGTGCAGGGCGTAGCGCTCCTCCAAGCCTGCCTGGTCGCGGTCGAAGCTGTAGGAGTCCTTCATCACGAACTCCCTGGTCCTCAGCACGCCCGCTCGAGGACGCGCCTCGTCGCGCTCCTTCACCTGGAAGTGGTACAGGATCAGCGGCAGATCTCTGTATGAGTTGATCGTTTGCGCAGCATGGAAGGTGACGGCCTCCTCATGTGTGAGCGCGAGCACGAGCTCCGAGCCCTTGCGATCCTGCAGCTTGAACAGCTCGTCGATCCCAAGCCGCCCCGTCTTGCGCCACAGCTCAGCTGGTTGCAGCACCGGCATCAGCATCTCGTGCCCGCCGATCGCATCGATCTCCTCGCGGACAATCTGCACGACGCGCTGATGGACCTTCCAGCCGGCGGGCAGCCAGGTCCAAATGCCGGTGCCCATCTGTCTGATCAGGCCGGCCCTGACCATCAGCTTGTGCGAGATCGCCTCCGCGTCGGCAGGAGCTTGCTTCTCGGTGGGCAGCAGATACTCGGTCAGTCGGGGCATGGCGCGGCCTGCATCCTACGCGGCTCGTACGTCCTCCCGGCGGCTCGGCGTGTCGCGCGATATGAATAGGGGCAGAAGAGAACAACCATTCCCCCTACAGAGGAGCCCCGATGGCCTACTCCGTACCGCCGCTTCCCTACGCATATGACGCGCTGGAGCCCCACATCGACAAGCTGACGATGGAAATCCATCACGACAAGCACCACCAGGCCTACGTGGACAAGGTCAACGCCGCCCTGGAGGGCACGCCCCTCGCCGACACGCCGATCGAGGACGTGCTGAAGGACCTCTCACAGGTACCCGAGGCCAAGCGCACCGCGGTGCGCAACAACGGCGGCGGCCACTACAACCACTCGCTCTTCTGGGAGTCCATGTCGGCGGACGGAGGCGGCCAGCCAGACGGCGCCCTCGGCGAGGCGATCGCCTCAACTTTCGGCTCCTTTTCGGACTTCCAGGCCAAGCTCAAGGAAACCGGCGTCAACCAATTCGGCTCGGGTTGGTCTTGGCTTGTGCACGACGGCTCGGGCCTGGCGGTCGTAGGCACGCCCAATCAGGACAACCCGATCTCAGACGGCAAGACGCCACTGTTGGGCGTGGACGTGTGGGAGCACGCTTACTACCTGAAGTACCAGAACAAGCGGCCCGACTATTTGGACGCTTGGTGGAACACGGTGGATTGGGCGAAGGTGGGCGAGCGCTTCAGCGCGGCCGGCTGAATTCTCGGCGCGCGGACCGACGGTTCAGTCTCTCACCGTCAGTCTGCGCGCCATGCGCGACCGCCGGAGCTCGTCGACCACGGCGGTGCCTGCCTCAAGCACGATCGCTCGGCGGTGACCGCGGCCGCGACGCAGCGCTTGCCCCATCGTGCTCAGGGAGAAAGTCCGCGTGAAGACCTCCGAGGGGAGCAGCTCATGGTTGAGGACCCGGACCATCGCGGTGCTCAACCCAGGGTCCGCGGCGATCCGCCGCCCGACTTCGCGGCGCAGCGGTGGGTTCGGTCCGGCCGCTCCCATGTCGTGGGCAAACCAGTACATCTCCCAGGCGTCTCGGTCGCGCCAGCGCCACCACTGGTGCAGGATCTCGTCTCCCCCGCCCTGGTCGCTGTCGATGGCCCGGGCGATCGCCGCTGCTAGCTTCTCGGACTGGCGGAGGGCGTCGCCGATTCCCTGACCCGGCGTGGGGTCCTTGAAGTGCCCCGCGTCACCGACGAGCGCCCAGCCGGGCCCGGCGGAGGGGCGGAAGAAGCCGCCCGTGTTAGCCATCGTGTGCACAGGTCCCTCGCGACGTGCCCCGTTCACCCCGGCATGCAACTCCGGCCAGGCGCGCAGGCCGGCCTCGTAAACCGCCTCACGATCGGCGCGGACCTCGTCGCGGCGCTCGATCGAGGGACAGACGCCGATCAAAGTCAAGCCGCCGTCGGTCGGCATGCCGAGGTAGGTGTGGTCGCCGACCTTGCCGATCCACATCTCGCCGTCGGTTGGATCGGCTTCGTAATAGGCCCACATGAACACGCGGCCGTTCAGCGTCGGGTTGTACTCCCGCGCCCCGACCATCTTTGCCACCGCAGAGCGCACGCCGTCGGCGCCGACGACCAGGGGCGCCCGCAGCTCTCCCGAGGCTGTGGTGACGCCGGCGACGCGGCCACCATCTATCACCAGCCCCGTGACGGCCGTACGGGTGCGAACCTCAACGCCAGCATCCGCGGCCGCGTTCACGAGGATCGCGTCGAGCGCAATCCGGCGAACGCTGAGGCTCGGGGCGCCCGTTATGGCGAGGACATCGGTGGCGGGGGTGACTATGCCGTCGAAGGCCATCCGTAGACGGTGGATCGGCGGTGCCAGCTTGAGGAGCGAGTCGAGGACCCCGAGTCGCTCCAGGACCTGGACGCCGACGGGCTGGATTCCGTGCGTCGAAAGCGTGTCGCTCGGGAAGCGGTCCTTGTCGACCAAGCACACACGAAGGCCATCGCGCGCGAGCATGGTAGCCAGCGGCGCACCCGCACAGCGGGCGCCGACGACGATCACGTCGAAGGACTCGTTCATCGGCGCGAGAGCAACCCGACTTCGGGCTGAGGACGAACCGGCGTCATTGGCTGGATTGCGAGTTGTCCTCAGCCGCGATTGAAGCGCCGTCCCGCCACTGGCGAGGCCGACTCGTCCAGCACAACCCCCGCACCCGATCCATGACTGGCGGCTCCAGCCGGTTCAACCGCGGGGGCACCGGCGAGCATCGAGGCGAGCACAGCGTCGGCCTCCGATTCCTGCTCGGCCGCGGCGGCCTCCATGGCCGCCAGTTTCTCAGGCGTCATCGCTTCGGCGTCCTCGTTGGCGGCCAGCCACTCGCGCGCCTCGGCCGCCTTGCGCTCGTCGCGCTCGACCGTCTTGCCGGCGGCGTAGTAGCGGTCGATCTCCTTGAACAACTCGTCGACAAGTTCGTGCGTCGGCACCTTCTTGAGAGGCTCGCCCTTGGAATAGATCATGCCCATGTCCTTGGCCCCGGTGATGCCGAAGTCAGCGTGGCGCGCCTCGCCGATGCCGTTGACGGCACAGCCAAGCACTGAGACCTCGATCGGGTCCTCGTAGGCTTCCAGGCGCCGCTCCACTTCGGCGACGACGGTGTCCATGTCGAACTGCAGCCGCCCACAGGTAGGGCAGGCAATCAGGACGGGGCCCTTCTCGCGCAGCTTCAAGGCCTTGAGGATCTCCCAGGCGACCTTGACCTCTTCCTCTGCGTGGAAGGTAGATAGGGAGATCCTGATCGTGTCGCCAATCCCATCGGCCAACAGGGTCCCCAAGCCGACCGCCGACTTCAGCGAACCAGACCACTTGGTACCAGCCTCGGTCACACCCAAATGCAACGGATAGGGAATCTTGGCCGCCAGCATCCGGTTGGAGGCGATCGTGTTGGGCACTGAAGTGGACTTCATCGAGACCTTGAAGTTTTCGAAGTCGAGGCGCTCCATCAACTCGACGGTCTCAAGCGCCGCAGTTACCAGGGCCTCGACCGGGTTGGCGTACTCCAGATCGCGCAGATGCTTGGGCAACGAGCCGCTGTTGACGCCTACCCTGAGTGGCGTGCCGGTCTGCTTGGCGAGCGCGATCACCTCCGCCACCTTCTCGGGACCGCCGATGTTGCCCGGGTTCAAACGCACACAGTGCGCACCCGCTTCTATCGCCTTGAGGGCAAGCGTGTGGTTGAAGTGGATGTCAGCAATGATTGGGATCGGCGATTCCTTGACGATCTGCTTCAAAGCCTCGGCGTCGGGTTCGCGCGGCACCGCCACCCTCACGATGTCCGCGCCGGCGTCGGCCACTTTGCGGATCTGCTCCATCGTGGCCGCCAAGTTGGCGGTCTCGGTCTTGGTCATCGTCTGCACCGCCACGGGCGCTCCGCCGCCGATCGGGACGGAGCCGACGTGGATCTGACGTTCTGAGGCCATAGTCTGGATTCTACGATGACTGACGTCTACGCCACGGCACGCGGCCCCTTGGCCAGGTTCGCCTCACCGCTAGCCGCGCGCGCGAGGGCACGACGCCACGAGCGGTTCTTCGCGCTCACGGGCGTGACCCGCGACGCGCACATCCTCGATCTCGGCTGCGGCGCTTTGGGGTTGCGTGCTTTGGAGCCCGCCTTGGACATCACTGGCGTGGACATGGTCGAGCGCCCAAGCTATCCGGGGCCGTTCGTGCGCGCCGACGCCACGGCGGGACTGCCGTTCTCAGACGGCGAGTTCGACCTCGTGTACTGCTCCAGCGTGATCGAGCACGTCGTGCCCGCGAAGCGCGCCGCGTTCGCGGCCGAGGCACGGCGTGTGGGACGTGCTTGGTTCGTGCAGACGCCCGCACTCGGCTTCCCCGTTGAGCCGCATTCACTGCTGCCTTTCGCCCACTGGCTACCTTCCAGTCTGCGCCGCCACTACTGGCACCTGGGCGCTGCCGGCGCTTGGGAGGACATCTCGCTGCTATCGCGCCGCGAGCTGGAGGGCCTGTTCGGAGCGGTCTCGCCTGAGCGACTGGGTCCCTTCGTTAAGAGCTGGGTGTGCGTGAAGGCGCTACCCGCCGAGACGTCCGATGTCGTTGCTGAATCCGTTGATCACGAGGAACAAGAGCAGGGCAATCCCAACTGAGCTGAAGCGCCACATGGCCGTCAAGGACACGCGCCGGCCGCGTACCTTCTCGGCTACCGCCCACAGCACGTGACCGCCGTCAAGCGGCAAGAACGGCAGCAGGTTGAGAACGGCCAGGACAAGCGAGACGTAGCCGATCACCACGAGCGCACGCCCGGCGCCGGATGCGACGGCCTGCTCGGTAACTTGCCCGATGCCCACGATGCTCGAGATCTGGTGGCGTTGCTTGGCGCTCGTGAAAGCCTTGGCCAAGCCGCTGAAGGTCTGGGTCGTCATCGCCCACATCTCTTTGGCCGAAGCCCCCGCGGCCCCCAGCACGCCGAACGACTTCGCGGTTGGCGGCGCGAAGCTGAAGCCGAGCAGCATTCGCTTGGCTTCAGCGTTGTAGCGCGGCACGATCGAGAGCTTCACGAGGTGCCCGTCGCGACGCACCGTGACCGCGACAGGCGTGCGCCCGCGGCAGCCTTCGACGGCGGCGCCGGCGCAGCGGTGCGAGGAGATCGCCTCGATCGCGCCACCCACGCTGACGGGGCGCCCGTCGACCGCGGCAATCCGGTCTCCTGGGCGCAAGGCTGTCGCAGCCGGCATCCCATGCTCGACAGCCCCCACCACCGTAGTGGTGGGTTTCAAGGTCTGTATGCCTGGATTGATCCCTTCCAAGACAAGTGCCCCGTTCATGGAGCCCGCGAACAGCACGAGCCAGAACAGGGCGAAGGCGATCACCAGGTTCACGCCCGGGCCCGCCAAGATCACAACTATGCGCTTCCAAGGCACTTGGGCGTAATAGGCGCGCTTGGCCACCTCCGGCGGCAACGTTTCGATCTCCTCGGGATTCATGCCCGTGATCTTCACGTAGCCTCCCAGGGGCAATGCGCCGATCATGTATTCGGTCTCCCCCCGCTTGATGCCCACGATCTTGGGCGGAAAGAACAAGGAGAAGCGCTCAACCCTCATGCCCACAGCCTTGGCCACCGCGAAGTGCCCCAGCTCGTGCAGGACGATCAGGGCCATGATGCCAAGGATCGTGATCAGCCAATCCATATGCTCAGTTTGGCAGGCTCAAGGCCTCCTCCGCGACGGCTCGCGCTTCGCGGTCGGCGTCGTACAAGGACTCGAATGCCCTCACGGGCGAGCTGCCGAGCTCGTCAAGCGTTCGTTCGATCACCTCGGCAATGCCGAGGAAGGGTAGGTGCCCCGCGAGGAACGCGTGCACCGCGATCTCGTTAGCTGCGTTGAGCACACACGGCGCGGTACCCCCGGTCTGGGCGGCTTCGCGCGCCAAACGTAGGCAGGGGAAGGCGTCGAGGTCTACCGGCTCAAAGGTGAGGGCGCCCACCTGGACCAAGTCCAGCGGTCGCACGCCCGAATCCACGCTGGCGGCGCCGTGCAAGGCGTAGGAGATTGCGATGCGCATGTCCTTGGGCCCGATGTGGGCCAGCATCGCTCCGTCGAGCAGCTGAACCAAACCGTGGATCAAGGACTGGGGATGAACCACAACGTCGATGCGCTCGTAGGGAAGGCCAAACAGATGATGGGCCTCCATCAGCTCCAAGCCCTTGTTCATGAGTGTGGCCGAGTCGATCGTGATCTTGCCGCCCATCGCCCAGGTGGGGTGGGCGAGCGCCTCCTCGACGGTTACTGCGGACAGCTGCGCGGAGGAGCGGCCGCGAAACGGGCCGCCACTGGCGGTGATCGTGAGGCGCTCGACGGCGCCTGGCGGCTGACCTGAGAGCAGTTGATGGAGCGCGGTGTGCTCAGAATCGACGGGCACGATCTGGGCGCCGGTCGCTTCGGCGAGTGCCACCACCAGCTCGCCGCCGACCACCAGCGACTCCTTGTTGGCTAGGGCAAGGTCGATGCCCTCGCCGAGTGTCGCCACGGTCGGGCCGAGCCCGGCCGAGCCCACCAGCGCGTTGAGGACCAGGTCGGCCCCCGACTCCACTACAAGCCGGACCAGGCCCTCGGCGCCAGCCAACACCTCGCCCTCGGGCCAAGCAAGCGCCGCTTGCTCGGCCGCTTGAGTATCCGCCAGCGCAATCCGAGCGACCCCATGGGCTTGCGCCTGTGCGACCAGCGTCTCCCACGAGCGCTCAGCGGAGAGGCCCACAAGCTCAAACTCCCCCTCGTCGCGGCTTAGGACATCCAGGGCTTGGGTGCCGATCGAGCCGGTGGAGCCCAGGATCAAGAGTCGCTTAGACATTGCGACCCGCATACCTGGAGAGTCGTGGATCGAGCGGAGCAAGGACGCAGGCCGCGTGGCGTGCTTTGCACGCGAGCGGCCGAGGACGCCGCTCCGCGAAGTGTCCACGGCTCTCCAGGTCAGACATAGGCCAACCATATGTAGTAACCGACCACCGCGGTGAACAGAACCGCGTCGAGCCGGTCGAGCACGCCGCCGTGGGCACCCAAGAGAGTGCCGGTGTCCTTGGCGCCGGCCTGGCGCTTGACGAAGGACTCAAACAGATCGCCGATCGGCGCGAACACGGCCACACCCAGGCCCAGCACCAGCGCGTGAGACCCAGGGAGCCAGTCTTGGTAGCGCCCGGCGAACCACACCCCGAGCACGGTGAAAGCCATCCCGATCACCAAGCCCTCGACCGTCTTGTTCGGCGAGATCGACGGCGCCAAAGGGCGCCGTCCGAACAGGCGTCCACCGAGGTAAGCGCCGGTGTCACCCAGGAAAGTGCCGACGAGCACGTCGATCACAATGCCCTCCCCGTGGGGCAATTCGCGCAGGAGCACCGCGTGGGCCAAGCCGAACCCGATCCAGTAGATGCCCAGCAAGGTGAGTGCCATCCCGGCGACGCTGGGGCGACGCTGGAGCAAGGTCAAGGCGAACAAAACAGGCAAGGCCACGCTGGCCGCGAGCAAAACCTGGGCCTGACTTCCGTGGGAGGCGGCCACAAGCATTCCGGCCAGCGCCAAGAAACCGGCCAGGCGGACCGGACGGACGCGCTCGTACATGGCATACAGCTCGTGCATGCACAGGCATCCGAGCACGAACACGCCGACCGCGAAAACGGCGCCTCCGGAGATCACAAGGAACAGGGCCAGCGCGATCAGGGGCACGGCGACAAGGGCGCGTGCGCCGACGTCTGAGCGGCTACCGGCCACCGAACCGCCGCCGTCGCTCTGAGAACTCGGCCAAGGATTCTTCGAGTGCTTCACGCGAGAAGTCGGGCCACAACTCGTCGCGGAACACCAGCTCTGAGTAGGCCGACTGCCACAACAGATAATTGGAGAGGCGCCGCTCCCCGCTGGTGCGAACGATCAGATCAGGGTCGTGCATCTCGGGCGCGTAGAGCAGCTTGCGGAACTCTTCCTCATCACCACCTTGGAACGCGCGCGCCGCGTCGACGATCTCGGCGCGCCCACCGTAGTTGAAAGCCACGAACAACGTGATGCGGGTATTCGCGTCGGTTAAGTCCTCGGCCCATGCCATGCGCTCCACCAGGTCGAGAGCGACGCCTTCACGCCGTCCAATGAAGCGTATGCGCACTCCTTCGTCGTGCAGCTCGGGCGTTTCCTCGGAGATGCGCCTGGCGAACATCTCCATCAATCCCTGAACCTCCTCGGGGGGACGCGACCAGTTCTCGGTCGAGAAGGAGTACACGGTCAGCTCCTTGACGCCCAGTTCGGCAGCGTCACGCAGACGGGCCTTGACCGTGTCCGCGCCCGCGCTATGACCGTCATTGACGGGTAATCCGTGCGCCTGTGCCCAGCGCCCGTTGCCGTCGGTGATGATCGCCACGTAGCGCGCACGGGCGGCGTCCTCGCCCGCGGCGCCTGACCAACTGCTCTGGACGGAGTCCCCCATCAGGTGCCGGTGCTCTCCGCCATCGCCCGCGGGCGGGGTGCGACGATCCGGAGCATCACACCTCGAGGATCTCCTCCTCCTTGGTCTTCAGGATGACGTCGAGATCACCAATGCGTCCGTCGGTCAGCTTCTGCAGCTCCACCTCGGCGCGGTGCTCGTCGTCGGAGCCGGTCTCGCCTTCGGCCTTCAGATCGCGCAGATGCTGCATCGTGTCGCGACGTACGTTGCGGATCGCCACGCGCCCGTCCTCGGCCAGGTTACGCACGACCTTGACCAGCTCCCGGCGCCGCTCCTCGGTCAGCTCGGGCACCGCCAAGCGGATCAGGTTGCCGTCGTTGGAGGGGTTCAAACCGACGTCCGACTCGTTGATCGCCTTCTCGATGTTCTTGATCGAGGCCTTGTCATACGGCTGAACCGTGATCAGACGCGCCTCAGGGGCGGAGATCGTGGCAAGTTGGTTCAAAGGGGTTTGGGCGCCGTAGTAGTCGACCACGATCCGCTCCAATAGGGCCGGACTGGCGCGGCCGGTCCTCACCGTGGAAAACTCGTGTTGGGTGGACTCCAAGGACTTGGTCATCCGCTCTCGGGCATCCTCGAGCAGGCCGTCGATCATCTCAGCTGCCATCTTGACTCCTCTCGGTCGCGGTCACGTCCTCACCAAGGTCCCGACGCGGGCCCCGGCGATGATGCGCGCGATGTTGGCGGGATCGTCCATGTTGAAGACATTGATGGGCATACCGTTCTCCATACACAGGGCAAGCGCCGTGGAATCCATCACACGCAAGCGGCGCTCGAGTGCCTGCATGTGTGTGATCTCGGGCAGGAACTCCGCGGTGGGGTCCAGTGCGGGATCGGCGCTGTAGACCCCTTCAACACCGTTCTTGGCCATCAAAATCATTTCCGCGTGGATCTCAGCGGCGCGCAAAGCGGCTGCGGTGTCGGTGGTGAAGAACGGGTTGCCGGTGCCGGCCGCGAAGATGACCACTCGCCCCTTCTCCAGGTGACGCATCGCGCGGCGACGGATGTAGGGCTCGGCCACCTCGGAGATGCCCAGAGCCGACTGCACGCGCGTGTTGGTGCCCGCCTTCTCCAAAGCATCCTGCAGAGGCAGCGCATTGAGAACGGTAGCGAGCATCCCCATGTAGTCCGCGGTAGAGCGGTCCATGCCCTCGGCGGCGCCCTTCATCCCCCTGAAGATGTTGCCCGCTCCGACCACGATCGCGACCTCCACACCCTGGTCGCGCACCTCCGATACCTGACGCGCGACGGCCGCCACACGATCGGGATCTGTGCCGTAATCCAGCGAGCCCATCAGGGCCTCGCCGGAGAGCTTGAGCAGGATGCGTTTGAAGGTGGGATCGCTCATCGGGGCCAGAGCCTATCCGTTCATCCGACGAGCGCCCTCCGCGCGCACGCGCGGAGGGGACCCAAGCGGGCTATTGGCCCACAGCGAAGCGCACGAAGCGACGTATCACGACGTTCTCGCCGGTCTTGACGGTCAGCTCGTCGCGCAGTTGCTGCACGGTCTTGCTCTCGAACTTGGGGTTGTGCATCTCCTGCTCGAGCAACACGATCGTGCGATACCACGAGTCGAGCTTGCCTTCGACGATCTTGGCGCGCACGTTCTCTGGCTTCTCGGCGGCCTCCTGCTCGTAGATGCGGGCCTCGGCCTCGCGCGCCTCCTCGGGCACGTCCTCGCGGGAGACGTACTTGACTGTGGGCGTCGCGGCCACCTGCATGGCGACATCGCGAGCGAAGCTCACGAAGTCCTCGTTAGTGGCGACGAAGTCCGTGTTGCAATCGACCTCGATCAGGACCCCCACCTTGGCGCCGGCATGGATGTACGCCTGAATCGTGCCCTCTGTGGCCGTGCGCTCACCAAGGTCTTGGATCTTCTTGCCCTGCTTCAGGCGCAGGATCTCGATCGCCTTCTCGACATCGTTCTCGCTCTCGGCGAGCGCCTTCTTGCAGTCCATCATGCCCGCGCCGGTGCGATCGCGCAGCGCCTTGACGTCCTTGGCCGAGATCTCGGTCGTACTCACGATGCGCTTGCCTCCTCTGCGGATGTCTTCTCAGCGGATGCCTCCGCGTTGGTGGTCTCGGGGGTTGCGGCGGGCTCGGTCGGCGCGGCGGGCTGAGGCGTCTCGGTTGGCGTGTCGGGCGTCGGCGCCTGTGGCTGTGCCGGCGCTTCGGCTTGCGGCTCGGCAGAGACTGTCTCCGGTTGTGCCTCGCCCGCTGCTTGCGCCCCCGCTGCCGGTGCTTCGGCTTGCGCCTGACCAGAGGAGGCCTCGGTCGGAGCCGCAGCGGACGGCGTTTCAACCGCAGCGGGTTGGGTCGCAGCCGGAGTGGGTTGGGCCGGAGCCGCAGCATGCTGGGCCGGACCCGAAGCAGGCTGGGCTGGAGCCGAAGCAGGCTGTGCGGCAGCCTGGGCTTGCTGCTCGGCGGCAGCCGCAGCCTGTTGCTCGGCTGCTTCCCTTGCCTGCTTCTCTGCCGCTTCCTTAGCCTGCTTCTCGGCGGCTTCCTTGGCCACCTGTGCCTCGGCCTCACGCTTGGCCTGTTCCTCAGCCTCACGCTTGGCGCGCTCCTCGGCTTCGCGCTTGGCCTGCTCGGCTCTTTCAGCCCTGGCCTTCTCCTCCTCGGCACGGAACACGGCATGGCCTTGGGCCACGACGTCGCCGATCGCTTTGGTGATCAGCGCGCACGAGCGCATCGCGTCGTCATTGCCAGGCACCACGTAGTCGATGCCGTCGGGATCGCAGTTAGTGTCCACCAGTCCGATGATCGGGATGCGCAGACGCTGGGCTTCACGCACCGCGATCGCCTCGGTCTTGAGGTCGATCACAAACAGGGCGTTGGGGGTGCGCTGCATGTTCTTGACGCCACCCAAGTTGGCTCGCAGCTTTGCCAAGTCGGCCTGGGCGGCCATACGCTCACGTGTTGGCAGCAGCGCCAATTGGCCCTCGGTCTCGTAGCGTTCGAGATCATGCAGGCGCCTGATGCGCTGGTTGATCGTCTGGAAGTTGGTAAGCAAGCCACCGAGCCAGCGGTGGTTGACATAAGGCATGTCGGCTGCCTCAGCCACCTCCTTGACGGCGTCACGGGCCTGCTTCTTGGTGCCCACGAACAGCACGGTGCCGCCCCTGTGGGCGACTTGGGCGGCGAATTCCTGGGCCTGCTGCAGCAATGCAGCGGTCTTCAGGAGGTCGATGATGTAAATGCCGTTGCGCTCGCCATGGATGAAGCGGCGCATCTTCGGGTTCCAGCGGCGTGTCTGATGGCCGAAATGAACTCCGGCCTCCAGCAGATCCGCGATTCCTACTTGGCTCACGGGTACTCCCTTAGTGTGGTCTTGATGGATCCGAGCGACTCGTCGCGGACCCGAGTGTTCTAGGCGTCTCGGGCAGGGCCGCGTTGCGTGTACGCACGGCGTCTTGGATTTGGTTAGGACTGCTCAGTCTATCGCTTGGCTTGCGCTTCGGCACGCGCCAAGGCATCCTGCAAGTCAGGCGGTAGCGGCGACTCCACTTCAACCGGAGCGCCCGTAATCGGGTGCGGAAAGGCTAGGCGCGTGGCGTGCAGGAATTGGCGCTCCAAGCCCAACGTTCCAGCGGTTCCGTACTCGGGGTCGCCGCACACCGGATATCCGATTGCCTGCAAGTGCGCACGAATCTGGTGGGTACGCCCCGTGTCCAAGCGCAAGCGCAACAAAGACACGTGACCCAAAGAGCGCTCAAGCGTGAAATGGGTGCGCGCCTCGCGTGCGCCTGTGCCACCGACGGCCATGCGCGTGCGAATGCGAGGATGGCGCCCGATCGGAGCCTCAATCGTGCCCGTGCGCGAGGGGGGGCGCCCTTCGACGAGCGCCACATATTCACGCTCGATCAGCCTTTCGCGCAAGGCAGCCTGGAGCAGGCGATGGGCTTCCTCGCTGCGAGCCACCACGAGCAGGCCCGAAGTGTCGCGGTCCAAGCGGTGCACGATCCCAGGCCGATCTGGATCGCCGCCGCCGGTACCCCCCATGCCGGCGCCGGCCAGCAGTTGGGCGAGCGTGCCCTCTCGATGACCGCGGGCGGGGTGCACAACAAGGCCGGGTGGCTTATCCACGACGAGCAGGTACTCGTCCTGCCAGGCGATCTTCAACTCATCGGCCATCGGAGGCATCCGTATCGCCGCGGGGCGCCTCGATCACGAAGAACAGGAGCAATACGCCTAGCGTGATGCAGGCGTCGGCCAGGTTGAAGGGGGGCCAGCCGAGTGGCAACTTCACGAAGTCGGTGACCGACCCGGCCCTCAGCCGATCGAGGATGTTGCCGAAGGCTCCCCCGAGCAGCATTCCGGTGGGCAGCCAGATCAGAGGCTTGTCGAGGTGGCGTGCGAAGTAGATCAGGAGGACCAGCAAAGCGGCGCCCACCAGCAGACTCACGACAATATGGCGTCCCGGCAGAAAGCCGAACGCCACGCCCTGGTTGCGCGTGTTCACCAGCTGCAAGCCCGGCAGCACCGAGCGAGTTTCGCCGGGCACGATCGATTTGCGCACGGCTGACTTGGAGAGCTGGTCGAGCGCCACGACAACGGCGCACACCAACCCCGCCCACAGCCAGGCCAGCGCGACAGGCCGCTCAGAAGCGGGAGCGGACATGCGGCTCAACCGTGGATCAGGCTGACGATCAGGTTGCCCACGAGCGAGAGCACGATGATCGCCACGATCGGGCTGAAGTCAAACGAGCCCACCATCGGGATCACGCGCCTGAAGATGCGCAGGTAGGGCTCGCACACGTCCCGCAAGAACGACAACACCGCGTCACTGACACGCGAATAGGGCGGCCTGACCCCGAACGTGAACAGGAGCTGCACGACGATGTGGAGCACGATCAGGAGCGTGTACACGTAGATCAGCGTCGACAAGTAGCCAGCGATTTCCGTGCGCGCGCTTGCTATCTGAAGAATCATCCGCCCAGTACCGCGTCGAGGGCGTCGCTGAACGCGGTACGCACGCCCCCCCTCTCCAAAGCATCCAGACCCTTCGCCGTGGTACCACCCGGAGAAGTGACCTCGCGTCGTACCGCCAAAGTGTCGTACTCGCGGCTACGCAGCAGCTCGGCTGTGCCGGCTAGCGTCTCGATCACAAGCGCAGAGGCCTGCGCGGGCGCAATGCCGCGACGCACGCCCGCATCTACCTGAGCCTCGGCAATGAGCGCGATGTATGCCGGCGCGCACGACATCAAGCCCATCGCCACATCCACGAGCCCGTCGTCCAATACGACCAGCGTGCCCAACTCAGCGAATAGCTCTTGGACCTGTTGGTCCACGGTGTCGGCGCGACTGAGTGTGGGCTCCCGCTCAGTGTCGGCCGCCTGAACGACGGCTCCTTTACGCACCTCCACCGGCAGCGAGGGAAGAAAGCGGTACACGGGCAGTCCCGGATAGGCGGCCTTCAAGGCCGCCAAAGGGGTCGCCGCCAGGATCGAGGCGACGGCTTTCGCGTGGGGCGCCACCTCGCGGGCGACCTGCTCGAGCTGGGCCGGCTTGTGACACAGCACAACCACGTCGGCCTCTTGGGCCACAGCGGCGCCGGAAGTCGAAAGCCCGCCCACCACTCTCACCCGCCAGGGCCTGGGCTCGCTCGGCAAGCGGATCGAAGCAGAGCACGGGCCTACCCCATCCGCGCGCCAAGGCGCGAGCCATGTTGCCGCAACCGATCAAACCAACGTTCATGGGCGCTCCAGGCTACCGGCCTTTGAGGCGAAAGAGTCCCTGACGGGAGAGGTTCAAGCCTCGCAAGGACGCAGGGAGCGAAGTGTGCTTCGCACACGAGCGACCGAGGACGCCGCGAGGCGCCGGACATCTCCCGTCAGGACTGGTTGAAGAAACCCTTTTCGATTAGCCTGGCCCGCTCCTCCGCGGAGATCTCAACGTTGCGGGGGGTCAACATGAAGACCTTGTCGGCGATCCTCTGCATACCGCCGTCGAGCGCATAGGTGAGACCGCTGGCGAAGTCGATCAAACGCTTGGACAGGTCGGTGTCGGCGCCCTGCAAGTTCAGGATCACCGGGATCGAGTCCTTAAACTTGTCGGCGATCTGCTGGGCGTCGTTGAAGGACTTGGGGATGACCAAGTGCACGCGCACGTCACCATTGCCCTTCCCCACCGAGCGCAAGGCCGTGGCCGTGGGACGCCCGCGAGGCTCGTCCTCGGGAAAGATCTCGTCGAACTCGTCGCGCCTACGTCTCGGGGAGAGCCGGCGTACGTTGGGGCGCTCGCGATAGCGGTCCGCGATCTCCTCCTCGTGGGGAGGCTCGTCGTAATCGTCGTGGTAGTCCTCGGCCAAGCCGAAGTACACGAGCGCGCGGTGCCATGAATCGCGAAATGCCATCTCAAAGGGCGTTTTCGGTGAAAAGGGACGTTTCCCTGCTCATGCTAGTCATCCTCCATGCAGCTAGCTGCAAGCCCAGGCGCACGATGCATCCTTGAAATCGCTCTCATCCGCGCCGCAAACCGGTCATCAAGCGTACAACCGGGAGCCGATGCGCACGATCGTGGCGCCCTCTTCTACGGCCACCGCAAAATCCTGGGTCGTGCCCATCGAGAGCTCCTCCAAACCGTGGCTCCGGGCCAGCTCGCGCAGGCGCCGAAACCAAGCCCTGCTCTGCTCCGGGTCCTGCACCTGTGGTGGCATCGTCATCAGGCCCGCCACCGGGACCGGCGAACGCTCGATGAACTCCTCCAGGCGCTCCGGTGCGACACCCGCCTTGGCGGGATCCTCGGCCAGGTTGACCTCGACCAGCACCCTCAACTCCGGATTTGCCCGATCGACGTAGCGTGCCAAAGCCTCCAAGGCCGAGTCGCTGTCCAAGGAGTGGATGTAGCGCACATGGGGCACGATCGCCTTTACGTGTTTGCTCTGCAAACGGCCTATGAAGTCCCACGTGAACAGGGCGCCATGGACGGCCACCTTTTCTTGCAAGCCCTGGGCCCTGTTCTCCCCCACCAGGCCGATCCCGGCGGCCGCCAGGACAGACAACTCTTCACAGGAGACGTACTTGGTGGCAGCCAAGATCTCGATGTCCGCGGGATTGCGTCCGGAGAGGGAGGCTGCGTGGGCCACCTCGGCCTTCACGGCCTCCAGGTTGGCCTTAACCCGTTCGAGCGAGAGGCCCTCGATCAGCTCAACCATGCCAAACCCGCCTGGCGCCCAGCCGAGGCACCTTCGCGGCGATAGGAGAAATAGCGCTCGTCGCAGATCGTGCACGCCTCCATGTCCCTCACCTCTGCCACGCCGGCGGCCAAGAGCCGGTCGTGTGCGATAGCCCTCAGGTCGATCTTGCGGCCCACACGATGGGCTCCCTCGAATGCGCCACGCACCTCCTCGCCCACCTCATAGCAACACACGCCCGCACAGGGCCCCACAATCGCCGTGATCCCTCCCCCACCGCCGACCTCGCGCAGCGCCCTCACACCCTCCTCCAAGACGCCGGCCGCCAAACCGCGCCAGCCAGCGTGCACGGCTGCCACGGCGTCCTCAGCACCGAGCACGATCGGGATGCAGTCGGCGGTCAAGACCATGGCTGCCACACCTTTGACCGCCACGGCATGACCGTCGGCCTCGAAAGCCGGCTGGTGCTCGCTGTCAGAGCGGATCGTCTCGAGCGGATCGTTGGAGAGCACTCGACAGACAACTGTCCCGTGCACTTGGTAGCCCCGCGCAAGCCGCTCGACACCGATCGCCGCGCGCAAGCTTTCGCGTGCCCGCAAGCCTTCCTCGGCGTGCTCGCCGCCCACGCTCGACAGGTTGCCATGCGCGCGACCGGTAAACAGGGCCTGGGCTCCGCCAGGCAGACTGAAGATTCCGTCCTCGAGCGGCGTGGACACGGTGGCGGGCATAGAGGCGCTGGGGTCCTCGCCGAGCGACCTCATATGCGCGCTTCGAGCGCCGCCCTCAGCTCACTCTCGCGTCCCGGGGCGATACGTTCTTCGAGCAGAAGCTTGTAGGACTCTTCTAGGCGTACCCCCACCTCCGGCCCCTCTGGGACGCCGGCGGCGATCAGGTCGTCGCCGGTCACCTCCAAAGTCACGTGCCTGCGGTCGTCGATCCACTCTTCGGCGAGGCGCTTGCCGTAGGAATCGGGGCCTTCGTCTACCTCGCAGACGCCACCCGCCAGCGCAAATGCCTCCACTGGAGCGCCGATCGTCAGCTCCAACAGATCGGACGTGGTGTCGCTGCGCGCCAGTCTCATGATCGCCACCGATGCGGTGACGGCGACTCCGAAGGCTTTATCGCCGACCCCGGCGGGGAGCGCCAAATCCTGCAAGAAGCCCCTTATCGCGGGCTCAGTGTTTTCGTTGTCGAGATACTCGCACAACTCGAGCAATAGAGCGCCCGCAAGCGTGACCCCGACCGAGCCGTCTTGGGGTAGGAGCTGCATGGCGATGCGAGTCGCCTCCGGGTCAAAGCTCAAACCCTGCTCCCAGGCTGTGAGGATTCCCATGCGATCGATCTCGGCCAAAGTCGCCACCGGATCTGGCTCTCTCATCGCCAGGCGCAGCTCGGCGCCGAGCCTCTCGCCCGAGACCGTGTGCAAGGCACCCGCTCGCAAAGCGTCCTCCGCCAGGGCGGCCGTGTACTCGTCGACGCGAAAACCGAAGGGCACGAGGCGTATCGCATAACGGGCAAGGCGCAAGATGCGCGTCGGATCGTCACGGAAACTATCGTCGTGCAATACCGCAAGACGACGCGACCCGAGATCCTCGATCCCCCCCTCCACTGCCCTGACCCGGCCCGCACACTCGCCGGTCAGTCCGAGCGCGATCGCGTTGACGGTGAAGTCGCGCCGCTCCAAATCCTGCTCAGGCGTACCCGGTGCCACCTCGGGAAGCGCCCCGGGAGAGCTGTAGCTCTCCGCACGAATCGTTGCCAGGTCGATGTTCGCGACCTCAGAGCGAACAGCAGCGGTTCCGAAGCGCTCGTGCAATGTCAGCTCGCCTTGAAGCTTCTCTGCCAGCTCGCGCGCGAGATCCTCTACGCGATCGCGCACGATCACGTCAAGCTCACGTGGAGTCCCACCGAGCAGGATGTCGCGCACCGCGCCGCCCACCAGCTCCACGCAGCCACCATGGCGCTCGGAAGCCTCGAGCAGCTCCTTTCCCCCCGGCAATTCCCTTACGTACTCGAGCATTTCAGCGCCGTAGCCGGCGGGCAAGCCGACGGCATCCTCCGATCGCTCCTCGGGATGCTCGTCGCTCATCGGTCCTCGCTCGTCCTCATGCTCACTGTGGTACTCGCTTTGCATCGGACTCGCATCGATCTCGCTCAGTCGAGACGAACCGGGATGCCGGCCGCCGCAATGTGACTCTTGGCCTCGGCCACTGTGTGACGGTTGTAATGAAAGATCGAAGCACACAACACAGCGTCGGCGCCAGCCCGCAACGCATCGACCAAGTGCTCGGGCTCTCCCGCACCACCCGATGCGATCACGGGCACATCCACCGCCGCGCTCACGGCGGCCGTCAGGGGCAGGTCATAGCCGTCGCTGGTGCCGTCGCGATCCATACTGGTCAGCAGGATCTCCCCTGCTCCGCGCTCGGTCCCCTCGCGCGCCCACTCCACGGCATCGCGACCGGTGGGCGTGCGCCCACCCGCAACGTAAGCCTGCCAGCGCGCGTCTGCCTCGGACGGGACCGCCTTGGCGTCGATCGCGAGCACGATGCATTGCGCGCCAAACACTCCCGCCAATTCATCGAGCAGCTCAGGCCGTGCCAAGGCGGCCGAATTGACCGAGACCTTGTCGGCCCCGGCGTCGAGCACTGCTTGGGCGTCCTCGATCGAGCGGATACCTCCGCCGATCGTGAACGGTACGAACACATCGTCGGCGGTCGAGCGAGCTAGCGCCGCGATCGTGTCGCGACGCTCGTGCGTGGCTGTGATGTCCAGGAAAACCAACTCGTCGGCGCCCTCGCGGTCGTAGTGGGCAGCCAGCTCGACCGGGTCACCGGCGTCGCGGATGTCCACAAATTCAACGCCCTTGACTACTCGACCGCCGTCCACGTCCAAGCAAGGGATCACGCGCTTGTAGTGCATCCGCCCCACGGTAGCGGGCCGGATGACCGTCTGCCTACCCGAATTGGCTAATTGCTCGAATCTCGGGCGTGCTGTAGATATTCACTCACTCGAATCGTCGATACAGACAGGCTTACTGGCCACTTGAATCGTCCAGCGCTGCCAAAGCCTGGGGAACGGTGAAGCGCTTCTCATACAGGGCCTTGCCCACGATCACTCCGGTCAGGCTCGGGGCTTTGAGGCCGGCAAGCCCTTCCAGGTCGGCGAGCGCGCCGATGCCACCCGAGTAGATGAACGTGCCCGGCATGACCTGCGCCACGCGCTCTACTTCTTCGAGGTCGGGGCCTTCGAGCATCCCGTCGCGATCGACGTTGGTATAGAGGAGATCGGTGGCGCCCCGCTCAGCGAGGTCCGCGATGACCTGCTCGCGATCGCCGTCGATCGTCTCGGTCCAGCCCGCGGTCGCCACGCGACCGCCGCGCACGTCGACCGACACGAGCACCTGCCCGGGCCAGCGCTCGAGCGCGCGCTCGAGCAGGTCGGGGTCGGTGAAAGCAGCGGTTCCCAAGATCGCGCGCTGAGCGCCCGCCCGCAGAACCGTGTCGATCGCCTCCAAAGAGCGCAGGCCGCCCCCGAACTGGACGGGCACGTCCAGCTCACCGGCGATGCGCCTCAGGTGATCTACGTTGGCGGGTACACCCACGCGCGCCCCGTCTAGGTCGACGACGTGCAAGCGACGAGCGCCGGCCGTCACCCAACCGCGCGCGGCCGATAGAGGGTCCTCGTCATAGACCTTCTTGGCCTCGAAGTCACCCTTGATGAGACGCACGGCCTTGCCGCCAAGCATGTCGATCGCTGGATAGAGGTTCACTGGGCGACGGTTACTGCCGAGCGCAAACAGATGCGAGCGAAGTTCGCCAACAAGCGCAGCCCGCCGGCCGAGGACTTCTCGGGATGAAACTGCACGCCATAGAAGCTCTCATGCGCTACCACGCTCGCGAACGTGGCGGCGTATACAGAGGTTCCAAGGATGTCCTGTGGTTGTGAGGGCACAGGCGCAAAAGAGTGCACGTGGTAGAAGGCGCAGCGCTCGGGCAACCCTTCAGTCAATGGCGAGGAGCCTGTGAAAGTAACCTCGTTCCAACCGATGTGGGGCAGCTTGAGCTTGCCGTGTTCGAGCTCGCGCACCTCGCCCTCGATCAGTCCGAGCCCTGGCGTACCGCCCTGCTCGGTGGATCGCTCGAAGCCGAGCTGCATACCTAGGCAGATGCCCAGGACCGGCGTACCCCGCCCAACCGCATCTCGCAGAAGCTCATCAAGGCCAAGTTCGCGCAGGTTCGCCATGCCGCGGGGGAAGGCGCCAACGCCCGGCACCACGAGACCGGCGGCTTTCCGCAGGGAGTCGTGATCGTTTGTGACGGTCACGCTTGCGCCGATGTGCTCGAAGGCCTTCTCAACCGAGCGACGGTTGCCCATGCCGTAGTCGACCACGGCGATCTCCACGGGCTCCTCGAGCAAGCTCATGAAGTCAGCGTACCCTTCGTGCTCGGCACACCCGTCTCGGTTGGGTCGATCGCCACGGCGGCGCGCAGAGCTCGCGCGAAGGCCTTGAAGGCCGCCTCGATCATGTGGTGGGCGTTCGTGCCCGCCTGCACCTCCAGGTGCAAGGTCAGCTTGGCGGCGTTGGCAAGAGCTCTGAAGAACTCCTCGGTGAGCTCGTGCTCGAAGCCGCCGGTGGCGCCCGGCGGCAGGTCGGCCTCGAAGGCGGTGAAGGGGCGTCCTGAGATATCCAGAGCGCAACTTGCCCGTGCCTCGTCCATGGGCACGAGCGCGGAGCCGTACCTGTAAATGCCGGCCCTGTCGCCCAATGCGCGATCCAAAGCCTGCCCAAGAACGATCGCGGTGTCCTCGGCGGTGTGGTGGGCACCGGTCTGCAAGTCGCCGCTCACTTTGACCTCCAGATCCATGCGCGCATGACGAGCAAAGAGGTCAAGCATGTGGTCGAGGAAGCCGACCCCCGTCTGGCGCGTGCCTTGGCCGGTACCGTCGAGGTTCAGCGCGAGGTGCACATCAGTCTCAGCGGTCTTGCGTTCGATCGTCGCTTCGCGGCTCATGAAGCGTCATTCTCTCGTACTCGCGCCAACATCGACTTGGCGTGTAGAGGGAAGCCCTCGGCATCGGCGATCGGCGCGCCTGCCCTTGCAAGCTTGGCGGCGGCGGGATCGGGGATCTCGACGACCGACATACGTCTGCGGAAGTGTCTGGGCGAGAGCGCCGAGGCGAAACGGGCCGCGCCGCCGGTGGGCAGAACGTGGTTGGAACCGGCGGTGTAGTCGCTGAACGCGGTCGCCCCGTTGCGACCAAGCAGCAAGCAGCCGGCGGTGCGCACCTTGATCGCCAAAGCCTCCTCGGCGACTCCAACGAGCTGTAGATGCTCGGGGGCGAACTCATTGGCCAAGGCCACGGCAGCCGCGGGCGTGGATGTCTCGATCAGGACACAGGCGTCCGGTTCTAGCTCGGGTCCGCCTGTCAGCTCATGCTCGATCGCGCCGGCCACGGCGTCCAAAGCCGCACGCGAACTGGACACGCCAGCCACGAGACTGCCAGGACCGTGCTCGGCCTGGGCGATAAGGTCCAGGGCGATGAGGCGGGGGTCGGCGTCGGCGCCGAACACCACCATCAGGTCGCTGGGCCCGGCGAATCCGTCGATGCCGACCACGTGGGACAGGCGTCGCTTGGCCTCTTGTACATAGAGGTTGCCCGGACCCACGATCACATCGGCGCGCCCTACTGACTCTGTGCCGAACGCCAATGCCGCGACCGCTTGCGCTCCTCCCATGCGATAGACATGCTCCACTCCACACAGCCGACATGCGGCCAGGATCGAAGGATGGGCCTCGCCGTCGGGACCGGGCGGGGTACACACGGAGACGTCCAAGACACCGGCGGCACGAGCGGTTACAACGCCCATGACGACCGTGCTGGGATAGGCGGCGCGACCACCCGGAGCGTAGACGGCAGCGGCGGAGACCGGCAGTTCGCGCAGCTCGACAGTATGGCCTTGGGCCAGCTCGACCGTGACCTGCTCGGCGCCGATTGAAGCATCGGCGACACGCGCCACGTTGGCGATCGCCACCTGCAATCCGGCCACCACGTCCAATGGCATCGACTCCAACGCTTGGTCTAGCTCATGCGCGGCGACACGTATCTCGCGTGGCTGAGCCCCGCCGGTGTCGAATCGGCGTGTATATTCCTCGACGGCCTCGTCTCCCTCGGCACGCACGTGGGCGACGATCGTGGCGACCGCCTCTTCGACGCCTTCTACACCGCCGATCAAGCGACGTAGGTTGGCCGCGGCAAGCGCGGGAGGGCCGGTCTCATCGTCGGTGAGCGTGACTCGCTCAACGATCACGCAAGCGTCCCAGCAAATCGTCGATCGCGGCGGCACGCAGCTTATGGGCGACGGGGTTGGCGATCAGACGAGCGGTGCACTCGACGATCTCCTCGCGCACTATGAGGTCGTGTTCGCGCAAGGTGGTCCCGGTGGCGGTGAGGTCGACGATCGCGTCGACCATGCCGGTGAGCGGAGCAAGCTCGACCGAGCCCTTGACCTCGACGATCTCGGCCTGGCGACCGGTCTCCTCCAGGTAGTGCGCGGCGATGCGGGGATACTTGGTGGCGACCCTCATCACGCCCAAGCGTCTCAAAGCCTCGGCGGCGGGGTCCGGGCCGGCCTCGGTGGCCAAGACCATCGTGCAGCGTCCATATCCCAGGTCGAGTAGCTCGTAGACCTCACGTCTGGCGGGATCGCCGGGTCCTTGGGCTGCCTGCTCGAGCAGGACGTCCTTGCCGGTGATGCCGATGTCGGCGGCACCCGACTCCACGTAGGTGGGCACGTCGGAGGGCCGCATCGTGATTACGCCGATCGCGTCGAACAGGAGCTTGCGGTCGTTGGAGCGCAGCTCGGCGGTATCGAGGCCGAGGCCGTCCAAGAGATCGACGGTCTCTTTGAACAGGGCTCCCCGGGGCACGGCGATGGTGAGGCCGTTGATCGCGCTCATGGAGCCCCCGCGTGGGCCTGCCCGGGCTCGCCTCGTTCCTCGCCGGCCAAAGCTATGTGTAGGCGTTCGACGCCCAACGCGAAGCCGACGGCGGGCAGGGGCCGCCCGTAGTGACCGAGTAGGTCGTCGTAGCGTCCGCCGCCCCCAATGGGCGCGCCGAGGGCGGGGTCGTAGACCTCGAAGACGGCACCGGTGTAGTAGCCGATCGAGCGTACGAGGCCGAGGTCGAAGATCACGCGAGCGGCAACATCGGGGGCGAGCAGGGCATGAACTTGACGCATGTTGGCGGCGGCGTCGGCGGCCGTGGTCGATGCGTCGAGCACCTCGGAGCCTCCCCGTCTTTGGGGCACCTCGAGCAGTAGGGATCGCGCTTCGGCGGAGAGGTCGAGCCCGGCTAGAGCCTCCGCCAATGCCACGAAGTCTCGCTGGACGAGCGCATCCAGCAATAAGGGGCGCGCCTCCTCGGGCACACCTAGGCTCGCCATCAAGGACGGGAACAGCGACGCGTCGCCAAGGCCGATGCGATAGCCCTCCAAGCCCACGGCATCCAGGGCTGCACACAAGACGGTCAAGGCCTCGGCGGTCCCCTCGGGCGCAGGCGAGCCGATCAGCTCGATTCCGGCTTGCAGGAGCTCGCGGGGCTGGCCACGCGAGGGGCGCACGCCTCGATAGCAGTGGGCCAAATAGCAGAAGCGCAAGGGCGGCTCGACCTTGGGATAGCGGGTGGCAACGACGCGGGCGATGGGGACGGTCATGTCGGAGCGAAGGACGAGCACCGCGCCGGTCTCGTCGAACACGCGGTAGGCGGGTTGGGCGTCGGCCATGTCGGCACGCGCCAGGACAGCCTCGTACTCGAGCGCGGGCGTGTAGACCTCGCCGTAGCCGTGACGCTCGAACACCGAGCGCAGAGAATCGGTGATGGCGCGCACCTCGCGGGTCTCATCGGGCAGCACGTCGCGCGTGCCGGAGGGGATCGGGTGAATCACGAGTGGAACTCTATGCGTGGACTGGCTCGGTCGCCACGCGCTCGATGCGCGCGCCGAGCTCGCGCAAGCGCTCGTCGATGCGCTCGTAGCCGCGATCGATCTGGCGGATGTTGCCGATCTCAGAGCGCCCATCGGCGCAAAGAGCCGCGAGGAGCATCGCCATGCCGGCCCTGATGTCGGGCGACTCGACTCGCTCTCCGCGCAGGCGACGATAACCGGTGACGATCGCGCGATGAGGGTCGCACATGACGATGTCGGCACCCATCAGGATCAGCTTGTCGGTGAAGATGAGGCGATTCTCGAACATCCACTCGTGCACCAGGATCGAGCCTTCGGCCTGGGTGGCCAACGCGACGGCGATCGAGGTCAGGTCGGCGGGGAATGCGGGCCAGGGACCATCCTGGATCTTGCTCTTGTAGTCGCCGACATCCGATTGGACTATGAGTTTTTGGGATGGAGGTACGTACACGTCGCAACCATCGATCGTGCTGCGCAATCCGAGGCGCTCGAACACTAGGCGGATCATGCGCAGATCGGAGGGCACGACGTCCTTGATGCGCAGCTCTCCCCCGGTCACACCTGCCAAAGCCATGAAGCTGCCGATCTCGATGTGGTCGGGAGCGACCCTGTGATGGCAGCCGTGCAGACGCTTGGCGCCGGCGACGGCGAGCAGGTTGGAGCCAATCCCCTGGATGTCGGCTCCCATCTTGACCAGCATCCGCGCCAAGTCCTGAACGTGGGGCTCGCAGGCGGCATTGCCGATCACCGTAGTGCCAGGCGTCAAAGCGGCCGCCAAGAGTGCGTTCTCGGTGGCCATGACGGATGGCTCGTCCATGAAGACGTCGGTCGGACGCAGGCCGGTGGGCGCGTCGAGCACGATCTCGCGGTTGCACTCCACGGACGCGCCCATCGCTCGGAAGGCGTCCAGGTGGGGGTCCAGGCGCCTGCGACCGATCACATCGCCACCGGGCGGGGGCATGACGGCGCGGTGAAAGCGTGCCAAAAGGGGTCCGGCGAGCAGGAAGGACGCCCTGATCTGCTCGGCCAAGTCTGGATCTATTTCGGTGTCGTGCACGTCGGCGGCACAGACGGCGACCTCGTTGGGCCCCCGCCACTCCACAGAGGCGCCCAAGGACCGCAGGATCGCGATCATCGCGTCTACGTCGCGAATGCGGGGCACGTTCTCGACGAGGACCTCCTCGTCGGTGAGCAGACAGGCCGCGAGTATGGGCAGGGCACCGTTCTTGTTGCCGGCGGCCACCATGGTGCCGGAGAGCGGGGCGCCGCCTTCGATGACGAACTTCTCCATGAGCTGAATGCGCCGCCTGGGAACCAGGGCGGGTTCCGGGTCTGAGCGCTTGGCTAGCGTAACAGCCATCCCGGTGTAGTTCGCTCGCTGGCGCCGAGAACCTTCCGTGGCCTGCAGAACCCCCTACCGGCCTTAGAACCACCTATTGACTCCGAGCACCTCCCGCAATGCGCAGGTGGGCAGGGCTCGTTGGACATATCTCTCGACGGGGTGCCCTACGTGCGCGCAGGGGGTGTTGCCTCTGTCGGGGCGCAACCCAAGTCGCGATCTGCAACCCGGAGCGACGCACAATCTGCAATTCTCGTTGCAGCTGTACGAGCTGGATTTCCGCACGGTTGAGCGGGATTGGGCACCCACAGACGGCCAAAACAGGATACGCACACGTGTTCGCATCCATTCCGTCCGAAGCCCTGCCTACAGTACGAACACATGTTCTGTTCATCGCCTGAACCACGGCTTGGCCAGCGCCTTCTCGGGGCGTTGCGTTTGGCTCGCTCGTTCCTGCTGCTCGAGGACGACTACGAGGTCGACTGGGAGGTCGATCAGGACGAGCTGGCTGTGCCGGTGAGACGTGGTCTCTGGAGCGATCGAGACGAGCCGGCGGAAGACCGTCATGACTCGACGGGCGAGAGCCATCCTCACCGGATGGCTCTACAGAGTCGGTTGAGTGCTCGTCGTCCGGGGATCGTGGTGTCTCACGAACAGATGTGTTTGTGTCCTGTCGGTGGACGAGCTCGCGCCGGAGTGTCGCGCGGCTCCTTTTCACCGGAGAGATCTTGCGCGGTTTTGCCGCGCGGGGCGGGGTCGTCAAGGAACCCCTAGTACCGAATGGGCCTGGTCACGATGGCCATACAACCAACGCCACGAGCCGCCCTTGCGGGGCGGCTCGTGTGCGTTAAAGAAACCGGCGGCGTCCTACTCTCCCAGGCCCTTGCGGGCCAAGTACCATCGGCGCTGAGGGGCTTAACTTCTCTGTTCGGAATGGGAAGAGGTGTTTCCCCCTCGCCAAGGCCACCGGAAAATCGTGAGAGACCACGCTTCTCGGGGTCCTTCAAAACTGCACAGCGCCACAACGAGTATCACTCCAAACATGCACATGTTTGGAATCAAAAAAATCCGTCAAGCCCTCGGGCCATTAGTACCGGTCTCCTTCGCGCGTTACCGCACTTCCAGATCCGGCCTATCAACCTGGTGGTCTACCAGGGCCCTTACTCCCTCTAGGGGATGGGAGAACTCATCTTGAGGCCGGCTTCCCGCTTAGATGCTTTCAGCGGTTATCCGATCCACACGTAGCTAGCCTGCTATGCCCTTGGCAGGACAACAGATACACCAGAGGTGCGTTCATCCCGGTCCTCTCGTACTAGGGACAAATCCTCTCAATTCTCCAACGCCCACGGCAGATAGGGACCGAACTGTCTCACGACGTTCTGAACCCAGCTCGCGTACCGCTTTAATGGGCGAACAGCCCAACCCTTGGGAGCGACTTCACCCCCAGGATGCGACGAGCCGACATCGAGGTGCCAAACCGGGCCGTCGATGTGGACTCTTGGGCCCGATAAGCCTGTTATCCCCGGAGTACCTTTTATCCGTTGAGCGACGGCACTTCCACTTGCTACCGCCGGATCACTAAGACCTACTTTCGTACCTGCTCGACCTGTCGGTCTCGCAGTCAAGCTCCCTTACTACCTTTGCGCTCTACGCACGATTTCCGACCGTGCTGAGGGAACCTTTGCGCGCCTCCGTTACATTTTGGGAGGCGACCGCCCCAGTCAAACTACCCGCCTGGAACTGTCCAGCACCCGGATTCACGGAATGCTGTTAGAAGCACAATACACCAAGGGTGGTATCTCAAGGTTGGCTCCACGCTAGCCGCAGCCAGCGCTTCAAAGCCTCCCACCTATCCTGAGCGAAATGCACCGAACTCCAATACCAGGTTGTAGTAAAGGTTCACGGGGTCTTTCCGTCTAGCCGCGGGTACTCGGCATCTTCACCGAGACTGCAATTTCACCGAGCCCATCGTTGAGACAGCGCTGAAGTCGTTACGCCATTCGTGCAGGTCGGAACTTCACGTGATCTCTCGTTATCCGAGAGCGCAGACTATCCCTTCACCTCATCAAGCACCTTTAGGAGCGTGGCCTTCGAGTGACGCCGCTTGCCGAGATTCATCCCGTAAGCGATGCCCACTATCTCTCTCAGACCGTCGCGCTGCAGATGATCTCCTTGTTCGATCATCCGGCAGACACGGGAGAAGCCTGCACAGCTTCTCGCCTTGTCCCCCCGCAAAGGGTAACGCTCAAAATGCGGCAGGATATTGCTCGTGAGATCTCTGATCGAACGCGCCTCGAACTTGAAGGTGCGATCGGTCTTTGACTCACGTATCCAGCCACACGCAAAGAACGTCTGCAGATCTTCCAGCAGTCGCAAATCCTTCTCGTTGAGCGAGAGCGAAAACGACGGCCTCACCTCGAGGCCGAGACGCAACTTCGCACGGATGGTTAGCGAGACACAAAAGCATCCCTCGCCATCCGCAAGACCTGTGACATACCAGGGATCCAGCGGTACTGCTACTCCATAGGCACCTTGTCTTTCGATGAGGGCCGGCGTATTGCGCATCACATAGATTTCCGGACTCTCCGGAGCGTGACACGCCTCTCCTTTCGGATCAGTCGTTAGGGGGTCACTAGGACTTCCCTCGGGATTGCCCTTTGTCAACGTCGACATGAGGGTTTCCCCGATATGAGCCGGTTCTCGATCGCCTCTCGCGAGGCGGTGGGGCAAGTGTTGTGCTTACCCGACAAGGAATTTCGCTACCTTAGGACCGTTCCTACTGTTACGACTTGGACCGAAATCCAAGCGGTCGGCACATTTCTGGCCGACTCTCATGGTCGCCCATGAGAGCGGACTATCTCATCCCACCCTCGGTCTGGAAGATGGGCTTGGCGTATAGTCTCTGAGGATTCCAAGCGCCTTAAGCGCTGCTCGGAACACCGCTTGCGCGGTTGACCGTCCCGATGCAACTGGACGCTTGGCCTTTCCTGCTGATTGTCCGCACCTGTCACATTTTCACTGTAACACCCGATTCGGACAGAATCTGGTGTTACGAGTAGTGCAGGATACACGGGTGTTCCAGCATATAGCCAAGTTTTACAACTACCTCGGTCAACTGATAGTTACGGCCGCCGTTTACCGGGGCTTAGCTTCGCTGCTTCGGGTCAAGCCCTAACAACTCCACGTAACCTTCCGGCACCGGGCAGGCGTCAGCCCCTATACGTCGTCTTACGACTTAGCAGAGACCTGTGTTTTTGGTAAACAGTCGCTTCAGCCTATTCACTGCGGCCCCCTCGGGCTCCGTTCGTGAAGAACATCACCCTACTGGGGCGCCCCTTATCCCGAAGTTACGGGGCAATTTTGCCGAGTTCCTTAACGATGGTTATCTCGATCACCTTAGTATTCTCTACTTGCCCACCTGTGTCGGTTTTGGTACGGGCACGCGCTTCCTCCCTAGAGGCTTTTCTCGGAGGTATGGCGTTGGGGACTCGCCGGCTTAGTGCCAGCTGGCATCGCACCTCAGGTTATGCGGCCCCGCATTTAACATGGGCCACCCCTACATGCTTACCCCAGGACAACCATCGCCTGGGTTCCCTTAGCCTTCCTCGTCCCCCCATCGGTCAAACGGAAGTTACGTGGTACAGGAATATCAACCTGTTGGCCATCGACTACGCCTTTCGGCCTCGCCTTAGGTCCCGACTAACCCTGAGCAGACGAACTTTACTCAGGAATCCTTGGGCAATCGGTGGAAAGGATTCTCACCTTTCTTTCGTTACTTATGCCGGCATTCTCACTTCCCATGCCTCCACGGCTGGCTTACGCCGCCGCTTTACTGGCATGGGAACGCTCTCCTACCGCGTGATCAGTCCGAAGACTTCACACACCCGCAGCTTCGGTGACTAGCTTGAGCCCCGTTACATTGTCCGCGCTCGAACACTTGACCAGTGAGCTGTTACGCACTCTTTCAAGGATGGCTGCCTCTAAGCCAACCTCCTGGTTGTCTATGCACTCGAACATCGTTTCCCACTTAGCTAGTACTTAGGGACCTTAGCTGGCGGTCTGGGCTGTTTCCCTTTCGACGCTGAAGTTTATCCCCCAGCAACTGACTCCCGGAGTAGACGTAATGGTCTTCGGAGTTTGCCTGAAATCGGTAACCTGGTAGGGCCCCTTATCCAAACAGTGCTCTACGGCCACTACGTAATTTATCCGAGGCTATACCTAAATATATTTCGGAGAGAACCAGATATCACTGAGCTTGATTAGCCTTTCACTCCGATCCACAGGTCATCCGCCCAGTTTTCAACCTAGGTCGGTTCGGCCCTCCACGAGGTCTTACCCCCGCTTCAGCCTGCCCATGGATAGCTCGCTCAGTTTCGGGTATACCGCCTACGACTATGTCGCCCTATTAGGACTCGCTTTCGCTACGGCTCCGCTCATCGCTTAACCTTGCCGCAGACGAGTAACTCGCCGGCTCGTTATGCAAAAAGCACGCGGTCACAGAACAAGTCTGCTCCCACCGCTTGTAGGCGCGCGGTTTCAGGTACTATTTCACTCCCCTTCCGGGGTACTTTTCACCTTTCCCTCACGGTACTAGTCCGCTATCGGTCACCAAGGAGTACTTAGCCTTGGAGGGTGGTCCCCCCAGGTTCAGTCCGCGTTTCACGGGTGCGGACTTACTCAGGAACGTCTGACAGAAGACCATGCAGTTTCGTCTACGGGACGGTTGCCCTCTATGGTGCGTGGTTCCACACGCTTCGACTACCACATGATTTTGTAACTTCTGCCGAGCCGGACACGGCTCGGAACAAACGCCCTACAACCCCCAACAGACAACGCGTGTCCGCTTACACCTGCCGGGTTTGGGCTGATCCCTTTTCGCTCGCCACTACTCAGGGAGTCTCTTTTGATTTTCTTTCCTCGGGGTACTGAGATGTTTCACTTCCCCCGCTTGTCTTCGCCCGGTCTATGTGTTCAACCGGGGATAACGCCGCATTACCAGCGCTGGGTTTCCCCATTCGGAAATCCACGGGTCATAGGCTATTCAGCGCCTAACCGTGGCTTATCGCAGCCGTTCACGTCCTTCATCGACTCTTGGTGCCAAGGCATCCACCATGCGCCCTTACTATCTTGACGGTGATCTGACCGGTTTCGATCACTTCCCCTTGCGGAGAAGCGGGCTCCACCGGTCCGGTGATACCCGTTATTCAGCCGCCGCTTATCGATGGCGGCTGATGTGGCTTCTGTGCAGTTTTCAAGGACCGTCGAGAGGCGTATAACGCCGGTCGGCGCTGGGTAGTGCGGGCGCGCTCTTTGCGCGTCTGCCCCACCGCCGGCGGACGCCGGTCTCTCAAAACTCAACAGCATGCTGGCGTTGTTTATGGACTCACGTCGAGTCGGACTCCAAGTAGTCAGGAATCCTCGCCGCGTGTTTCCACCCAGCCAGGTTCGGTCGACATGCTAGGCCCGAGTGTCTGTCACCGGCAGGATCTCAAGGCTCACAAGTGAGCCAGGGACCTGACGGCCGTTACGCTCGGGGCACTGTTATGTGCTCCCTAGAAAGGAGGTGATCCAGCCGCAGCTTCCGCTACGGCTACCTTGTTACGACTTCACCCCAGTCACGAGCCCCACCTTCGACGGCTTCCTCCCTTGCGGGTTAGACCACCGGCTTCGGGTGTTGCTCACTCCCGTGGTGTGACGGGCGGTGTGTACAAGGCCCGGGAACGTATTCACCGCGGCAATGCTGATCCGCGATTACTAGCAACTCCGCCTTCATGCAGGCGAGTTTCAGCCTGCAATCCGAACCGAGACGCACTTTAAGGGATTCGCTCCACCTCGCGGTATCGCAGCCCTCTGTATGCGCCAATGTAGCACGTGTGTAGCCCTGGACATAAGGGGCATGATGACTTGACGTCATCCCCACCTTCCTCCGGTTTGTCACCGGCAGTCTCGCATGAGTCCCCAACTAAATGCTGGCAACATGCGACGGGGGTTGCGCTCGTTGCGGGACTTAACCCAACATCTCACGACACGAGCTGACGACAGCCATGCACCACCTGTGAACCTGCCCCGAAGGGAAGCCATGTTTCCATGGCGGTCAGGCACATGTCAAGCCCAGGTAAGGTTCTTCGCGTCGCGTCGAATTAAACCACATGCTCCGCTGCTTGTGCGGGCCCCCGTCAATTCCTTTGAGTTTTAGCCTTGCGGCCGTACTCCCCAGGCGGGCAACTTAATGCGTTAGCTTCGACACGGGGGGAGTCGACACCCCCCACATCTAGTTGCCATCGTTTACAGCGTGGACTACCAGGGTATCTAATCCTGTTTGCTCCCCACGCTTTCGCGTCTCAGCGTCAGTCACGTCCCAGCGAGCTGCCTTCGCCATTGGTGTTCCTCCTGATATCTGCGCATTTCACCGCTACACCAGGAATTCCACTCGCCCCTTCCGGACTCTAGCTTGACAGTATCCACCGGCATTCCAGGGTTGAGCCCTGGACTTTCACAGCAGACTTATCAAGCCGCCTACACGCTCTTTACGCCCAATAATTCCGGACAACGCTTGCACCCTACGTATTACCGCGGCTGCTGGCACGTAGTTAGCCGGTGCTTCTTGTGAAGGTACCGTCACCCCACGCGGCTATTCACCGATGAGGCTTCGTCCCAACTGAAAGGGGTTTACAACCCGAAAGCCTTCTTCCCCCACGCGGCGTTGCTGCGTCACGCTTTCGCGCATTGCGCAAGATTCCCCACTGCTGCCTCCCGTAGGAGTCTGGGCCGTGTCTCAGTCCCAGTGTGGCTGATCGTCCTCTCAGACCAGCTACCCATCAAAGCCTTGGTGAGCCGTTACCTCACCAACAAGCTAATGGGCCGCGGGCCCATCTCGATGCGGAGGCCGAAGCTTCCTTTCCCCTTGCGGGCACATCCGGTATTAGCCCGAGTTTCCTCGGGTTGTCCCGGTCATCGAGGCAGGTAACCCACGTGTTACTCACCCGTTCGCGGCTCTGCCCCAGGGCAAGCCCTGGTTCGTCGCTCCACTTGCATGTGTTAAGCACGCCGCCAGCGTTCGTCCTGAGCCAGGATCAAACTCTCCGTGAAGAACTTCACGAAAAGCTGTCATAGGTAATAGGGACCCATACACCGTGGTCCCCTCTATGACGGGGTACTTCTCTACTTGACTCTTTGCCGTCACCGGGCGCGTCGAGACGCTCCCGTGACGGGTCGAACCTGGACGCACACCATGATCGATTCTCGATCAAAGGTGCGCATGCTGTTGAGTTTTCAAAGACCGTCGTAGCCTCTTCGAGAGGACTTCTCGTGAGAGGAGACCGTTCAGCCCACGCCCTTGGGCGCTTTCGGGCCGACCGTACAGTATAGCGCTCTTCCCCGCTTCGTGACGTGAGCGTAGCCCACCGTCTCGGTCGCAGAGCCGAGCTGCTGTGGCGCGAACTATAGGGCATCTTGCGGACGGGCGTCTTCAGGAGGCCCGCAGCCTGCGGAAACGGCGCTTGCCGACACGCAACACGGCCCCGTCGAGGCGCTCGGGGGAAAGGTCGTGCTCTCCGGTGGAGAGCGCTTGCTCCTCAAGCGAAACCCCGCCTTGATCGATCAAGCGCCGTGCCTCCGAGCGGGACAGGCCGAACGCCGAGGCAATCAGCTCAGGCATGTGGATCGAGTCGTTGTCGAGACCGAAGGCCAGCTCCTCGATCTCTGTGGGCATTGCCCCTTCGACGAACACTCGATCGAACTTGCGCTCGGCCTCCAAAGCATCCTCGGGCGAGTGCAGCCAGCTGACCAGCGCCCGCGCCAGTGCCCGCTTGGCCTCGCGCGGCGCTTGCTCGGGGTCGAGTTCGCGTCCCAAAAGCAAGCGGTAGTACTCGCCCATCGCCTCATCCGGGATGCTCAGCGTCTTGCCATACATGTCCTCGGGCGCGTCGGTCACGCCGATGTGGTTGCCCAGAGACTTGGACATCTTCTGCACACCGTCGGTGCCCACCAGGATCGGCATCGTCATGATCGCCTGCTCGGGCTGGCCGTAGGCGCGCTGCAGGTCGCGCCCCATCAATAGGTTGAACTTCTGGTCGGTGCCCCCAAGCTCGATGTCCGAGCGGATCGCGACAGAGTCATATCCCTGTAGTAGCGGATACATAAGCTCAAGCATCGAGATCGGTTCGGAGGCGGCCATTCGCTTGGCGAAGTCGTCGCGCTCGAGCAGCTGGGCCACGGTTGTGGTGCTCACCAGCTTCAACAGCGCGGCCATGCTCAAATCGAGCCACTCTCCGTTGCGCCTGACCTCCAGACGCTCCGGGTTCCCGTCCAGGATCTTCAATGCCTGCTCTTGGAAGGTGGCAGCGTTCGCGTCGATCTCGGCCTCGCTTAGCATCGGGCGCAGGGTCGAGCGTCCCGAAGGATCGCCCACACGGGCGGTGTAGTCACCCACGATCAGGACAACCAGGTGCCCTGCGTCCTGGAACTCGCGCAGCTTGCGCAGCACGACGGCGTGCCCAAGATGTATGTCGGGAGCGGTCGGGTCGATCCCAAGCTTCACGCGCAGCTGGCGACCCTGAGCCTCCGCGGCCCGCAGCTTCTCGGCGAGCGCTCCCACCGGAAGGGTGTCGACCGCGTTTGCGCCCAGCCGCGCGGCCATGTTGGTGGGGTTCGCCATGAAAAGCCAATGCTAGACTCTCGCCTCCCGGTGGAGCTGGTTGCATCGCCTGCCGGCAGTCGGCCGCGCTTGAAGAGGCTTCGTTTCGTACTGATCCTCTTCGCCGTCCTGCTGCTTGGCCTCATCTCGTTCGTGTTCGGCATCTTCGTGGCCGTCGCGTCTGACCTGCCCTCCCTGACGAAGTTCTCTCAACTCAAGGAAGCCCAGAGCTCGGTCCTACTCGACGACCTGGGGCACCCGATCGGCGTGATCTCAGAACAGAACAGAGTGATCGTCACGCCGCAGCAGATCCCTCCGATCGTCAAGCAAGCGGTGATGTCGATCGAGGACAAGCGCTTTGAGACCAACAGTGGCGTCGACATCCGCGGCATCGCCAGAGCCTTCGTCCAAGACGTGATGCACAAAGGCACCATCCAGGGTGCCTCCACGATCGAGCAGCAGTTCATCAAGAACGCCCTCCAAGCCCAGTCGCACAGAACGATTCTGGAGAAGCTGAGAGAGGCGGCCCTGGCCTACCAGCTCTCGCACAAGTGGTCCAAGGAAAAGATCATCACCGCCTACCTCAACACGATCTACTTCGGCAACGGCGCCTACGGGATCGAGTCGGCCGCACAGACCTACTTCGGCTCGGACATCAACCATCTCGGTTGCGGCACACCCGGACACCGGCTGTGCGTACAGGAACTGGAGCCGGCCGAAGCCGCGCTGCTCGCCGGGATCATCCAGTCCCCCACCGAGTACGACCCCGCCAACCACCCTGTCGCCGCCCGGGAACGCCGCGACGTCGTCTTGGCGCAAATGCTCCAGCAGGGCTACATCAGGCGACAGGTCTACAACGAAAGCGTCAACCAAGCATTGCCAGCACCGAAGGACATCCAGACCCCCCATCAACCCCTGGTGGAAGGCGTCGATGTGGGCTACTTCACAAGTTGGGTCCAACAGCAGGTGATCGAACGGTATGGGGCCCCGCGCGTGTTCAACGGTGGTCTGCACATCAAGACGACGCTCGACCTGGGGATGCAGCGAGCCGCAGAACAGGCAATCAACGGCTACCTGCCTGGTCCGGCCGGCCCAACGGCCTCCTTGGTTGCCATCGAAAACTCGACCGGCCAAGTGCGCGCGATGGTGGGTGGTCGCAACTACGACGAAACGCCTTTCAACCTGGCCACCGAGGGAGAGCGCCAGCCGGGGTCCTCCTTCAAGGCATTCGATCTAGCAGCAGCCTTGGAGGACGGGATCTCCCCGGGCTCGGTGTGGCCCTCGCGCCAGAAGACTTTCTTCGTACACACCCGCCACGGCACGGAAAAGTTCGTGGTCCACAACGACGAAGGCGCCTACACAGGTGAGGATTCACTGACCAACGCCACTGCCTACTCCGACAACTCGATCTACGCGGAAGTGGGTCTAAAGGTTGGCACCACCCATATCGCTGCCTTGGCCCACAGGATGGGGATCACGACGCCTCTCTCGACCAACCCAGCGATGACAATCGGGGGGCTCAAGGTCGGCGTGACGCCTCTTGATATGGCCCACTCTTACGAGACGATCGCGCACGGCGGCGATCGCGTGAGCGGCTCCTTGGTATCCGACTTCCAGCCGGTGGGCATCCAAGAAGTTAGCGCGGGCAGCCGCACGCTCTCCGACGGTCACCACACCGATCGCAACGAGGTTCGCCTCAAGCGCGTGCTGCCCCCCGAAGTGGCTTCCACCGAGACCTCGGTCTTGGAGACAGTGCTGCAGTACGGCACCGCCCGTGCCGCGGCGATCGGCCAGTTCGCGGCCGGCAAGACCGGCACGACCTCCAATTATGGGGATGCTTGGTTTGTTGGTTGGGACGGCAAGTACACGGTTGCCGTGTGGGTGGGCTACCCCAACAGCCTCGTGCCCATGACTACCGACTTCGGCGGCACCCCCGTGCTCGGCGGGACCTTCCCGGCGCTCATCTGGCACAACTTCATGCTCTCGGCGATCCAGGTCGAACACGACCGCTCGGCTCACTCGAGCACGAAGGGCGCGAAGGCAAGCTCCGCTGGAGCCCAAGCCGAATCGCCCGCAAGCAGCGAAACCGCGGGCATCACCCGTAGCTCGGACAAGCACGCGGGCAGCTCAGGCGAAACTCAGACCAGGCCACCCGTCACCGAAGAAAACAGAAGCCACGAACCGTCCGGTGGCTCGCCGGGCACACAAAACGCACCAGCATCCCCCACGCCTGCCCCCATAACACCGCCCACCCCCGCGCCAACACCTACCCCCTCCGAAGCACCCGCGGGCTCACCGTCAGGCGGTAGTGAAGGTGGCACGGGCGGGGTGAGCCCTGGAGGCTGAGCGCGATCGGTATCGCGACCATGAGGCTTGATTTTGAGCGTGATTTCAAAATCGTCCTAAATCGCGGGCTCTGGTCGCGGCCCGCCCGACATCGGGCAGCAGGCATCCTTGGCTCTGTTCGGCTCCTTCGTCAGTCTTTGTCTCCGACTCGTCAGCCAGCGGGAGCCCAGCGTGAGAGCCAAGTACTGGTCATCAATGAGCGGCTGACGGTGCACGAAGAGCCAAGCCGAGGCCACGCTGGTCCCCCGCCATCATCCACATCGCAGAATAACTCGCTATGTTCGACAGGCAACGGGCAAGGTCAACCCCCGCACGAGGCTAGACGGTCATGGGGACACGAACACCTTCAAAGTCAAAGTCCGTACCGCCTACGCCAGCGCCAGTCGAGCGAGTCAGCGGTTCTCTGAAGCCCCCGATCGCCGCGGCGCTCGTCTTCGTCGCCTCCGGCGCGGTGCTGGTGCTCGAGATCCTCTCTGTGCGTCTGCTAGCGCCCTATGTGGGCCTGACTCTTGAGACCACGACCTCGATCATCGGCGCGGTGCTCTTTGGGATAGCGGCCGGAGCAGCACTCGGTGGTTGGATCGCGGATCGCGTCAATCCCTATTGGCTGCTGGTCGGACTCTTGGTCGGAGGCGGGCTGCTCGTACTGCTCGACGGTTCCGATCATGAGGTGGCTGGGACCGTCAGCAAGCGAAGGTGGGAGCATCTCCGCTGTCGGCGTTACCTTCGCCGCCCTGGTACCGGTGGCAGCGGTGCTGAGCGCAGTCACGCCCACTGTCGCACGGCTGCAGCTGCGTGACCTGAGCGTGAGCGGGACGATCGTCGGCCGCCTATCGGCGTGGGCTACCGCTGGCGCGCTGGTAGGCACGTTCGGGACGGGCTTCGTGCTCGTGCCACTGCTTCCTGTCAGCAGCTCGGTGCTCGCAGTAGGCGCGCTGCTGATACTCACGGGCATCGGGCTAGGCCTCTATGTTCCGGCTGCTCAACCTTCGCATGCTCGCAGGAACGGCGACGATCGCGATCGCGCTGGCCCTATTCACCCTTGCGCAGCACTCTCCGTGCGAAGCCGAAACCACATATAACTGCGTGCGGGTCGAACCTGATCCAGAAAGGCCAACCGCCGAACTGCTGATACTCGACAGAGAGTACAACTCAGAGGAGGAACAGAGCAATCCTCGGTATCTCGGCTTCCCCTACATACAGTGGATCAGTGAATCGATCACCGCACTCGGACGTCCCGGGACGCCGCTGAATGCCATATTCGTCGGTGGCGGTGGGTTCACTCTGCCACGCTGGCTCGAGGCCACACGTCCAGGCTCTCACGCCAATGTGCTCGAGGTAGACGGCAAGCTTGTCGAATTCGATCGTCAGCACTTCGGATTGCATACATCCGCGGACCTGCGTGCCACCGTAGGGGACGGGCGTGTCACGATGAAGCGTGAACCCAGCGCAAGCGCCGATGTGATCGTGGGAGACGCCTTCAGCGGGGTCACCGTGCCATGGCAGATGATGACAACCGAATGGTTGCACGAAGTACGGCGCGTCCTGCGTCCCAATGGCCTCTACGCGCTCAACGTGATCGACGAACCGCCGCTCAAGCTGCTGAAGGCGGAGGCCGCGACGGTGCTCACCACATTCACCAAAGTCGGCATGATCACCTACGTTAACGAAGAAGGTCGTCCCGACGGTGGCAATGCCGTCATATTTGCATCGGACGGACCCTTGCCAACCGAGCGCGGATCGGCGAGCGATCCCAGTGGAGCTTTCAACCGCGCCGCCATTACTCGACTCGTGGCAGGCGCAAAACCTCTAAGAGACGACTACGCGCCAGTCGATCAGCTGGAGACCAGGCCTCCTGATCGACTTCTGACGCAAACCGAAACCACACCAAATTAGAGCTCGAAACATAGGGAGCCTCACGGTCGTGGGCGGGAGACATGGGGATTGCCAACGGCACAGAAACGCCAAGGCAGCTCCATGGCCTTGGTTATGCCAATTCGTATCCCTTCCGTCACTGGGATATGCGCCTCCTCAGCAGGCCTTGGACGGATCACGACAGGCCCATCCAGCAGGCTGGTCCCGTTCTCGGCGAGCTCTATGCCAAGCGCCTGTGTGAGCTTGCCCGGCCCTGAGCACAGGTCAAGATCGACAATAGGACCGCGCCTCGACCCCTCCCCGCGCCGAAGCCGCATCTCCTCGATCCCCTCGAGCGGCTGGAGCGCTCGGATCAACACCGCCGCACCGACGCCCCGCGGCTCGCAGACCGCGTTCAGCAGGGCGTGGATACCGTACGAACGGTACACGTAAGCCACGCCAGGCTCGCCGAACAGCGGACGTGTGCGCCCGGTCACCCCGACGAAGGCATGGCAAGCCGGCTCGCTCTCGTGATAGGCCTCGGTCTCGACGATCGTGCCCGAGCAGCCATCGTGCTCGACGATGCAGCCGATCAACTCTCGCGCGACCTCGACCACGGGGCGGGCATAGAACTCGGTGGGTAGCACCGAGGACGCTGCCTCGACGGTGGCCATCAGCCGGCGGTGGGTCGAGCGAGGACTGTCCGCGCCAACTCGAGCTGCTCGCGCACCCGCGGTAGTGCGGTGCCCCCTTCGGATATCTTCGATTCCAGCCAGGAGTCCCGGGCGAGCACCTTGTAATAGTCCTGGCTCGCGGGACTATTACCGCCGGCTGCATCTCGCTGGAGGGCGTCAGGGCCGTCCGGCGGTAGATCGCCGGCGAGGTCCGGCGTGGAGCCCACGGCGGGATCGTTCGGGTGATCGAACAGCTTGCTCTGTTCGATCAGCTCCTGCGGCGTCAACTCCGACAAGCGCCTGCCGCTGTCCACCGCCACTCTCACCAAGCCCGCAACCACCCCGTGAGCCTCGCGGAAGGGCAAGCCTCGCTTGACGAGCAGGTCGGCCACGTCGGTGGCGGCGATCAGCTCATCGCCGGCGGCGTCCGCGAGCCGCTCGCGATCGAACTTCACGCCCGCAACCATCCCACGCGCCGCGGCAAGGGACAGCTCGAGCGTGTCCACGGCGTCGAACAGGTGCTCCTTGTCCTCTTGCAAGTCCTTGTTGTAGGTGAGCGGCAGCGCATGCATCACCCCATAGAGGCCTGTCAAGTGGGCGACCACCCGCGGCGCCTTGGCTCGCAAGAGCTCGGCCGCGTCGGGGTTCTTCTTCTGAGGCATGATCGAGGAGCCGGCGCTCCAAGCGTCGGGCAGCTCGCAGAAGCCGAACTCGGCGCTCGACCACAGCACCAGCTCCGCGCCCAGGCGCGAGAGGTGTGTTGCGCAGGTGCAAGCCGCCCCCAAGTAGTCCAAGGCGAAGTCGCGATTGGAGACGGCGTCGATCGAGTTCGGCGCGGGCTCCCCGAAGCCCAACTCCTCGGCGACCAGCCGCCGGTCTGTGTCGAAGTTGACGCCCGCCAAAGCACCCGCGCCCAACGGCAAGCGAGCGCACTGCCTCTCGGCGAAGGCAAAACGCTCGCGGTCGCGCGCCAGCATCCAGAAATAGGCGAGCAGGTGATGACTCAGATACACCGGCTGGGCGCGCTGTAGATGGGTGTAACCCGGCATGGGCCAATCCACATGCTCTTCGGCGCGCGCCAGCAAGCTGCCCATCAGCCGTCCAACGGCCTCCTGCGCGGCGTGCGCACTCTCCCTTGTATACATGGAGAGGTCCGTGGCCACCTGGTCGTTGCGCGAACGGGCCGTGTGCAGCTTGCCGCCGACCGGTCCCACCAGCTCGGTCAGATGACGCTCGATCGCCATGTGGATGTCTTCGTCCTCGGGCACGAACACGAAGCGCCCCGTCTCGAACTCCTCGCGCACCTGTTCGAGCCCATCCAAGAGCGCGTCGCGGTCGCTCTCGGAGACGATGCCTTGGGCAGCCAGCATCCGCGCATGGGCACGCGACTGGGCTATGTCCTGCGGCCACAGGCGGCGGTCAAAGCCGATAGAAGTGTTCATCCGCACGAAGTCGGGGTCTTGAGGCTCACGGAAGCGCGACACAGCCCGCAGTCTACGGGCTCTCAGCCGACCGCTCTCTCACCCATGCCACCGCGATTCCATCCCAGGAGCCCAGGTTGGAGACATTGGATCGAAACCTAACTCGCCTATCCGGCAGACATATCCACCAGCGAGAATTCACTACAGAGCCGGGATATGCCCGTAAAGACAGACAACTCGACCCCATCAACAATGCGAGCGCGCCGGAAGTCGCGAGCACACGGGCGCTCGCGTCCTTGACAAGCAGGCGCCTCCACGATAGAGAGGCCCCCAACCAACCAACTCGAGGAGCTGCATCGGAGAACCGCGACAGATACCCTCTGTTTGGACCAGTGGGATGCCTTCGCATATTCGATCCGGATCATCAATGGTCCCCACAATCAAAGTCTTTTACGCTGTAAAACGAGCAAACCGAAGCGTGGCGATTACGCTTGCCGTCGGACTGGCCCTAACTGCCATCGCGGTGATCGCTGTCCTGACCCGCTCGCCGCTTGTGGTAGCCGGAACGAACTCGGTCTCGGCCAAGAACTACATCGAAGTCAAGCACCAAGCGAAGGTCACTACCTGTCAACCGTCAGGCACCATCCCAAAGGGCACGTCGGCGATACGAATCGGGATCGAAGGGATCTACTTCGGTCCCCCAACCACAGTCAAGATATTCACAGGCTCACATGTACTGCGAGAAGGGCGGCAGATACCGGGCGGCGCGGCAGCGCCCACAGTCACCGCGCACGTGGGGAGCTTTGATCGTCCCGTGCGCAACGCGCGGATCTGCATAACCGTGGGGCCGATGATCGGGCCCCTCCGGTACTACGGCGTCCCCAAGAACTCCGCTCCCCCCGGAGCCGATCCACTGCAGCAGGCAACGCTCCACGTGGAATACCTGCGCCCGGCCGGGAAATCTTGGTTGACCTCGGCGTCGTCAATCGCTCACCACATAGGGCTTGGCCGCGCACCGAGTGGGACGTGGGTCGCATTCTTGGTCATCGCTCTGGTGCTCGTTGTCGTTCTTCTGGCCTCTAGGCTCGCGATCGAGGAGATACGATGAGCAAACGCGACTCGCAGAAGACACGTGTCCGGACCTCACCCGATCGATCCACCAAGACACGAGTAGGTACTCGAGCGTTTAACAGACAAGCGCAATTCCTTGCGGGGAGAGCCAAGCAAAGACGCTCCGCCCAGCAACGGCTCAACGAGCGAGGCCCCTCGGCATTTTTCCAGCGCTTGCGCCAGGGGCTGAGAAACATTCCGCGGGCCGCCTGGCTCTGCGCTGTCGTGGCCTGCGTCAACGCCGTTTGCTGGTCCATCCTGACGCCCCCTTTTCAGGTCACCGACGAGCCATCCCACTTTGCCTACGTCCAGCAGCTCGCGGAGAATGTGAAACTTCCCAACGAATCTAAGGGGGGTCTCTCACCTGAAGAGGAAGCCGTGGTGAGCGATCTCCATCAATACGAAATACGCGAGGCCCCTGAAACTCACGCAATCTCCACGGCCGCCGAGCAAAAACATTTGCAGGAAGATCTCGCTCGACACCTATCTCGACATGGCAGCGGCAATGTCGGCGGAGCGCACTCGGATCCCCCACTCTACTATCTGCTCGAGACAATTCCCTACGGATTGCTTTCAGGAGGCACTCTCCTCGATCAGCTCGAGGCGATGCGATTGTTCAGTGCGCTGATGGCCGGCCTTAGCGCACTGTTTGTGTTTCTATTCCTTCGGGAGGCGCTACCCGGGGTGCGCTGGGCATGGACAGTCGGCGCTCTCAGCGTGGCGCTTGCGCCCATGCTTGGATTCATATCTGGCGGCGTCAATCCTGACTCGATGCTGATCGCCGTATCGGCGATGAGTTTCTACGCCCTCGCCCGCGCATTCCGGCGCGGCCTCACCCGGGAGTTGGCGCTCCTAATCGGCGCCCTGACCGCCGTGGGTTTCTTGACCAAGGTGAACTTCCTGGGGTTGGCGCCCGGGATCGTTCTTGGGATGATTGTGTTGACGGTCCGCGCCTCGCGGACTCAAGGACGAGCTGCTTATATTTCGCTTGGACTTTCCTTGGCGATCGCTTCAGCGCCGGTCTGGCTTTACGCACTGGCAAACCTGCTCTCCGGCAACCCCGCCTTTGGGATTGTTTCGACTACCTTGAAACTCAACGGCGTGAACGGGTCCATACTCACTAAGATCAGCTACATCTGGCAGCTGTATCTTCCTCGCCTGCCGGGAATGACCAACCATTTTCCTGGCCTTTCGACGACGCGCGACCTCTGGTTCAATCGAGGAGTCGGCTTCTATGGCTGGCTGGACACCACCTTCCCCACGCGGGTGGAGAATCTCGCGCTTATCCCTGCAGGCATCCTTAGCTTGCTCTGCGTCCGCGCGCTGGCCGGCAGTCGGTCCATTCTGCGTGAACGAATCGTTGAGGTAGCCGTTTACGCGGCAATGGGCCTAGGGCTGCTCACACTGATAGGACTCAGCTCCTATATCGATTTATCCGAAGGCCTTTTCGCCGACCCCCGCTACCTCCTGCCGCTGCTCCCTCTCCTTGGCGTAGGACTTGCGCTTGCCGCCCGCGGCGCCGGCCGACGATGGGGTCCCCCGGTCGGCGCCCTCATTGTCGTCCTGTTCTTGGCCCACAACATCTTCAGCCAACTGCTCGTCGTTGCGCGCTACTACGCATAGCGTACCCATAGCGCGTAGAAGGGCTCTCGAGGGGTGAATGCAGTGCGCTGCAAGCGACAGTACCGCTTTACAGGCTTACCACGTTCGGCAAACCACTTTCGCGTGTCACACCGCGCAGATCGACGGTGACGCACGCCTGCCGTGCAATCATCTCGTGGTCCACGCCCGGATGAGCAGTGACGATCAGCGCCAGATCGGCTAAGCCCAACATCTCCTCGACCGGCATGCTGCGCAGACCGAACTCGGGAAGCGTCGACACGTGAGGGTCGTGATAGCCGATCTCCGCACCCAACCCGCGCAGCAGCTCGATGATCTTCAGCGCCGGAGACTCTCGTACATCGCCAACACCGGGCTTATAGCTCACGCCGAACAACGCTACGCGCGCACCCCGCAGTGCCCGTCCCACATCGTTGAGCGCTCGCTGCACCTTCGCCACGCAGTGATAGGGCATTTGCTGATTGACCTTCCCAGCCAACTCGATGAACTCCGTGCTCATGTCGAACTCGCGTGCCCTCCAGCTCAAATAGAATGGATCGACCGGCAAACAATGACCCCCCATCCCCGGCCCCGGCTCGAACCGCATAAACCCATACGGCTTGGAACGCAGCGGCGTCCACGACCTCCCAAATATCGATCCCCATACGATCGGTCAGCATCGCAAGTTCGTTAACCAACGCGATATTCACCGACCTAAAAACATTCTCCAACAACTTGCACAGCTCGGCGGCCTCAGGGCTGGATACTCGCACGACCTTCTCGCACACCAGCCCGTATAGCGTCTCGGCCCGATCGGCACATGCCTCGGTCAGACCGCCCAATACCTTCGGCGTATTGCGCAACGTAAAATCGGTCCTGCCCGGATCGACACGCTCAGGCGAGAACGCCAGATGAAAGTCGCCACCGGCACGCAGTCCCGACTCCTCCAGCAGAGGCGCAACCCGCTCACGCGTGGTTCCCGGATAGGTGGTCGACTCAAGCACTATCAGCTGACCCGCTTTCAAAACACTGGCGAGTGCCCTCACGCTACCCACAAGCGGCTCGAGCTCGGGCTCGCGATTGACACTCAACGGAGTGGGCACACACACCAGCACCGCATCCACCCCTGCCAAGCCCTCATAAGCGGTCGTAACCGCCAGCCTGCCACGCACGGCACGCAACCGCTCGCACGGAACATCCTCAATGTAGGATTGGCCTCTTTGCAGCAATCCCACCTTCAAAGGATTCACGTCGACCGCAACAACCTCGCAGCCCTCTTCAGCAAAGGCCACGGCAAGCGGCAATCCAACATAGCCAAGTCCGATAATTCCAACGGTCGGCATCTTCGGCATGCTAGATGACCAAATTCTTGCGGGTTGCGCCCGATCCATTGGGCCGATCCATTGGGCCCATCCAGTGGCCCATCCGGTGGCGGCGATCCTGCGATCCGGCGAACGGCGCGTCAATCCCTGCGGCGCTTGAGCAGAGCGAGCACAGACCGCCGATAGCACTCCAAGCACGGGTTGACCCAGCTGGGTAGCCCCGTGTCGAGCAATTGGGTCTGTATGCCTCCTAAGAACTCTGCGAGAACCCGATAGTCAGAAACATTTCGCTTTGCCTGAACTCTTCTGCGCCAGCGAACTAGACGGGGTGCTCGCACAAGCAGAGACGCCCACGTAAGTGCCTTCTCTCTAAGCCAGCCCTCGGAAATCGCACGTGCCACAACGACCACTTCGGTCATCAGCAGCACCGGACTCAGCAGAATGAGGGTGCCCACCCGCAGGTTGCTCAGTAGCGCCCAAGCTCGATTTCGCTCAAGATAGAACCACTTATGAGCGCCCTTCTCGAACTCGTAGTCGTGCACCACGACGGCTTCCGGGCAGTAGCGGACTCGCGCGCCGTACATGCGCATGCGCCACGCAAGGTCGGCGTCGTCCACGTACATGAAGAAGTCAGGACACAGACCGCCGAGAGCGGTGAACGTGTCGCGTCGGGCCATGAGAGCGGCGCCCGAGACCGCGGCGGTGTCTCGTGCGGGGCCATGCTCGCGTGGATGACCGTATTTGCCCGACCAGGAGACCCCTGCGATGTTGATCGGATTGTCCCCTGCGTTGACGCGACCGTCCGGGAGCAGCACCTGAGCTCCAACCAGGGCCACGTCGCTTCCGTCGACGGCCTCCAGGAGCCGCTGCAAGCAGTCTCGCTGAGCCACGGCGTCCGGATTGAGCAGGAACAGCCACTCGCCCTCGGCTTGCCCCGCCGCGAGGTTTACAGCCCCGGTGTAGCCAAGGTTGACGCCGGGATGCAGTACCCGCACTCCCCGCGAGAGTGCGGCGAGCCCCAACGCGCGTACGGTTGCTCCGTCAGGATCGTTGTCCACCACGAGCACCTCAGCTGGCCGCAGCGACTGATCGAGCAGACTGCGAATCGCCCTAATCGAAGCATCGGGCTCCGAGTAGGACACGACGATTGCGGTTATCGCGGCTGCCATGGCGGACTTGAATTATGCGCCCTGACAACCTCGGTGCGCCCACCTGTCCGCCGGTATTTGACTGATTGGAACACAGATGGGAACATGGGTGGAGTCCTTTGATGAGTCCGACATCGTTATATCTTGCCGTCATTCCGGCGTACAACGAGTCGGCGACGATCGCCGGGGTCATTGAGGCGCTGCGCGAGCATGCGCCCGAGTTCGACACCCTTGTGGTGGATGATGGCTCTATCGACGACACACACCTGCTTGCCTCCAGGGCTGGAGCAAAGGTGCTAAGGCTGCCGTTCAACGTTGGTATCGGCGGAGCCGTACAAACCGGTTTTGTCTATGCCCGCGAGCACGGCTACGAATATTTGGCACAAGTTGACGGAGACGGACAGCATGATTCAACGGAATTGGAGCGCCTCGTCAAGACCATGGAGGAAGGGGCCGTCGACATGGTGTGTGGCTCTCGGTTCTTGACCGAGGACTATGACTACCCGGCGCCGATCAGCCGCCGTACAGGCATCCACATCTTTGCCTTTCTACTCTCACGGATTGTGGGGATGCCCGTCAGCGACCCGACATCGGGGTTTCGGTTGTACAATCGACGCGCAATCGAGCTCTTTGCTTACCACTACCCGCACGATTATCCCGAGGTAGAGGCCGTGTTGTTGCTTCACTCACACCGCATGACGATGCGCGAGATTCCCGTCAGGATGTATACACGCGGCGGAGGCACATCCTCGATCACAACGTGCAAGTCCGCCTATTACATGCTCAAGGTTCTGCTCGCGGTGTTCGTCGGACTCGGACGGCGTCACCCCCTGATCGAGCTCCAAGAGGACTCAGCGACCAGACAGGTCATCTGACCCGCAATGCAGGCGCGCATCCAACTTGTCTCGATCCTGGGCTCCACGGTGCTTTTGCTCACCGTGCTCGAGATGGTGCGTCGCCGCCGGCTGATGGAGCGCTACGCCCTGCTCTGGCTTCTCTCGGCGATAGTTCTGCTCGCGCTGGCCATATGGAGCGATGCTCTTGCGAAGATCAGTCACGCGATCGGCGTCATATACCCGCCCAATGCGCTTTTCTTCGTTGCGATCGGGTTCATCCTGTTGCTGCTATTGCACTTTTCCTCCGCGGTCTCGCGTCTCAGCCACCAGAGCGAGATGCTTGCACAGCGCCAAGCGCTCCTCGATGAGCGTTTGCAACGTCAGGAGGGACTCGGCGACCCCGGGTCCGCCCTCGAAAGCACGCAATCCGATCTGAGTCGAATACCTTCAGATGACCACCCTATGTACTCCCTACCAAACACCAGCGAGGAGCAACGCCATCGCACTCGGGCACCGCGCTAAGCCATCGGCGACGGGCTGAAGCGGCGCTCAACGCGGCGAGTCCCTAACCCTGCGCTTTGTCTTGTCTGTGCGTTCCTGGTCGCCAGTGAGCGGCTTGCAAAGCCATCTCGGCGCGTGCGGGCAAGGGCCGCATTCCCCACCAATAGCGGTATAGAAGACGACCACCGGCGCTCAGCTCTGACTCGGCGCTCAGACGCCGCCTTTCCGCTCGTTTGTACAGCGACGCGTGCTTGCGTCGAATTTGGCGGAAGCTGGTGTAGTAGTGCGGTCGCGCACTTTGGTGTCGAGCCGGACCGTGGCGCCTGTACAGCAGCGTCACCTCCTCCACACGTCGCCCGTGCCGGCCCAGTTCGAGGGCATGCAGCCAGAACTCCCAGTCCTCGTAGCCGGTGAATGTTGGGTCAAAACCGCCAATCTCTTCGAATAGCGTGCGCCGGATGAGTCCCGAGGAGCCGATATTATGCCGAAACAACAGGCGATAGGGATCGTAGGGAGGCATCTTCAATACTCCTTCCCACGCCCCAAAAAAGCGCATGATCCCGTAGCTGAAGCCGAGCTGCGGCTCGGCTTCCAGCGGACGACGCAATCGCCACAACGCGTCGGCGACAAGTAGATCGTCGGCGTCGAGAGTGAGCGCATACGGCGTCTCGACACCTCGCAAGGCCGTGTTCCGGGCTTCTGCTACTCCGGCTTTTGCCTGTCGGATCAGAGTTACATGGGGTGGCAATCTTTCGAGCTCAGTAAGGGTCCGCGTGTCGGTAGAGCCGTCGTCAACGACCACCACCCGGGGACGGCCGCCCTTCTGCCCCAGAGCACTGTCCACACATTCGGCGAGGAACGCCCCATAGTTGAAGCACGTGATGGCAACCGTGATGTCATCGTTCGCAGACAAGGGTCCCCTCCACAGCCTGTGGGATGCGTCCAGTGGTCAGTCGCATCAGAGCATGAAACTATACGAACCATGCGGCGACGCCTTCTGCTTGTTACTCATCGATCGATTCACCAGGCGGGCGGCCCTGCGGCACGCTGGCGAGCGTTTTTTCGCTACCTGCCAGAGTATGGCTGGGAACTCGACGTTCTCAGCGCCGACGAGGGCCGGGGCGCCTCGGAGTTCGACACCAGCCGACAGCAGGCAGTCGCGACACGCGCAGCGGCGATGGCGCGGATCGCCCGGCTGAGCGATCCCGCGTTTCGCTTCGTGGGTGTGCGCCCTGACTCGCTACCCCTCTCGATGCTATGGATCCCTCGCGGCGCGCTCCTCCTGCGCCGCCAGATCGCGCTGTGCCCGCCTGACGTGGTTCTGGCTACCGGACCGCCAATCGCGGGGCTGCTCGCCGCACGCGTAGGCATCGGACCCCACATCCCCCTGGTAGTGGAGTTGCGCGACCTTTGGGCCGGCAATCCTGCCTTCGACGCGGGTGGCAAGGTGCTCTCGAAAGTGGAGGATTGGATGTTGCGCGGGGCCCACCGCGTGGTGGCTTGCACACCCGAGGCTGTTTCTGACTTGCGCATTCGTCATCCACAGATCGCCGGGCGCGTCGTTGAGATCCCAAACGGCTTCGATCCCGAGGTCAGATCGATCGCGAACTCTGGGGCAAGCGGTAATGCGACCACGGGCTCAAGCGGCAATATCTCCTGCGCCCGGGGATCGCGCAAGACGCTCACGCTCTTGCACTCGGGCACGGTGACCGCTACCCGTCCGCTCGCGCCGCTCATCCGCGCGCTGTGCGATCCGCGAGTCTCCGAGAGCTTCCACCTGGTCCTGCACGGCTACATGTCTCCGACTTCGCGCGCGGAAGTCGAACAAGCAAGAGGGACGCATCCCGTGTCGATCGAGCTCCTCCCACCCTCGCCATGGCGGGACGCTGTCTGTCGTATCGCGAGAGCGGACGCGGGAGTGATCACGCAGGCTCGCGGCGCCGGCGACGAAACGGCGATCGCGAGCAAGATATACGAGTACCTAGCCTTGGAGAAGCCGGTGCTGTGTGTCACCGACGGCGGCGCAAGCGAGGCGCTTCTGCGCCGTCTCGGGGCCGACGAGTTGTGCGCCAGGCTAGATGAGCCCGAGACAATTCTCGCAGCCTTGCTGCGCCTGCGTGACCGCCCCCCTCACCCGGTTGCGCCACCGCGGCTGGAGCCCTACAACCGCAGGGAGCTGGCGGGACAAATGGCCACATTGCTCGAGAGCGTGGCACGCAAGGAGTGAGATCGTGTCGGCCCTCAGCTGGCAAGAATGTCCACTATTCGCTCAGCCGCATGCCCGTCCCATAGCGGCGGGATTCGATGCGGGCGCTCGCGCACATGGCCAAGAAGCTCTGGTGCTTCGCGAATCCTCTCAGGCGCGAGCCCAATCAGCATGTTGGTGCCCATGCTCTCGGTGATCGGCCGCTCGGTGTTCTCGCGCAGCGTCAAACAGGGCACGCCCAGAAAGGTGGTCTCCTCCTGAATCCCACCCGAGTCCGTCAAGACTCCAGCCGAACCGGCCATCAGCGCGAGGAACTCCAGGTAACCGATCGGCTCAAGGATCGAGACGCCGGGAGTATCCGCCAATGCCGGATCTTCGACAGCCAGTCGGGCTCTGGTGCGCGGGTGCACCGGAAAGACGACAGGCATCCGGGCGGCAACCGCGCGCAGCGACTCCGCCGCGATCCGCAATAGCGGTCCGTCCACCAGCGCAGGTCGGTGTAGCGTGACAACCAGATAGCGCCCGTCCGGCAGGCCGTGACGGCGTACGACGTCCAAAGCCTCGATCCGTCCTTGCATAGCCACAAGCGTGTCGATCATCGTGTTCCCGACATAGTGGATCTGGCGTTCTTCGCGACCCTCGGCGAGCAGGTGCTTGCGAGCCTCGGGTGAATGAATGAACAGCATCTCTGAGATCGCGTCGGTGAGTACTCGGTTGATCTCCTCTGGCATCGTGCGGTCAAAAGAGCGCAGGCCCGCCTCAACGTGCGCGACAGTCACACCCAGCTTCACGGCGACCAGCGAGGCGGCCAATGTCGAGTTGACGTCGCCTGGGACCAACACAACATCGGGACGCTCCGCGAGCACTACCGGTTCCAAGCGCTCCATGGTCAAGGCTGTCTGCGCAGCATGCGTCCCGGACCCCACACTCAAGCGATAGTTGGGCTCGCCCACTCCCAGCTCCTCCAGAAATATCTCCGACATTCCTGCGTCGTAGTGCTGCCCAGTGTGCACCAGCACGTGCTCGAACTCTTCGTCACGACGCTCCAGCGCACCGACGATCGGGGCAACCTTCATGAAGTTAGGCCGCGCGCCGACTACGGAGAGGATCTTCCGTCGAGAGCCCATGCGCGCGGATCATAGGCCAGCGTTCTCGCTTTCTGAAATATAAATCAATCTCAAGAACTCTAATCTTGCTGCGCATGTCCAAACTCAGATCCCCAGATTCCAGATGAAGCAGGTGGTGCTGCGCAACGGCCTGCCACAGGTCGCCGAGGTACCTGCGCCCTCGCCACAACGCGGACGTGTGCTCGTGGCAAACGCGGCGTCGGTGATATCCAGCGGTACCGAGCGCGCAGCCGTCTCAGGCAGCGGCGGGTCACTGCCCATGCGGGCCGTCCGCAACCCCGACCTGGTGCTGCTGACAGTGCGCCATGCCCGAGAACACGGCATCCGCAAGACAGTCGGGTTGGTACGCAATGCCGTCTCCGACGACACGGCGCTCGGCTATGCCTCGGCCGGCGTGGTGCTAGACACGGGTGGGCTCGGCGACTTCTCTGCCGGTCAAGCGGTCGCCTGTGCGGGCGCGGGACACGCCAATCACGCCGAGGTGGTGTCGGTTCCCGGCAACCTCGTCGCGCCGGTACCGGAGGGTGTGGAGTTGCGCGACGCCGCGTTCACAACGCTGGGCGCAATCGCGATGCAGGGTGTGCGTCGCGCCGAGGCATCGTTGGGTGAGCACGTCGTGGTAATCGGCTTGGGGTTGCTCGGGCTTCTCACCGTTCAGATCCTGCGAGCCGCGGGATGCCTGGTACTGGGCGTCGAGCCGGACGCCGCACGCCGCGAGCTGGCGGTTCAGCTCGGGGCCGAGCAAGCCCTCAATCCTGAGCAGGCAGTCGCGAGTGTGCGTGAGTGGACCGGCGGAACGGGCGCCGACACCGCGATCGTCACAGCCGCATCCAGCTCAAGTGCGGTCGTCAACGACGCGGTCTCGATGGTGCGCCGCAAGGGACGTGTTGTGCCGCTGGGAGACGTCGGGCTGGCGTTCGAGCGCGCCGGTCTGTACCAACGCGAGGCGGATGTGCTGATCTCCACCTCCTACGGCCCCGGACGTTATGACCCCGTCTACGAGGAGGCCGGCGTGGACTACCCGCTCGCCTATGTGAGATGGACCGAGAATCGCAACATGGAGGAGTTCCTGCGATTGCTCGCCGCACGGATCATCACCGTCGAGCCACTGGTAGGACTGGAGCTGCCCGTGGAGCGTGCAGAGCAGGCCTATGCAGCGCTGGGCACACAGTTTCCGCCGCTGGCGGCGATCCTACGCTACCCGGCCTCCCAGCCAGGAGCCATGGAAGGATCGACGTCCGTGCGAATAGGGTCCGTGCAGGCCGTGCCATCAGCGCAGGCTGCACGATCAGTACGGGCCGTGCAATCGGTGCAAGCTGTGCGATCAGTGCGGACCGTGCGATCGGTGCGGGCCGTGCGATCGGTGCGATCTACACGATCCATGCGGTCCCCCCGATCTGGCGCTCCAGGTCGCCAGGCGGTACGGGTCGGTGTAGTCGGTCCCGGCTCGTTCGTGCGCAGCGTGCACCTGCCCAGCCTGCGTGCCGACGGCGCCGCGCCTGTCGTGGCCGTGGCGGCGCGTCGTGGCACCACCGCAACCAACGTCGCCCGCATGGTTGGCGGAGAGGTGGAAGCCACGACCGACTGGCGTCGTGTGGTCGAGCATCCGAAGGTCGATCTGGTGCTGATCGGCACCCGGCACGACTCGCATGCCCAGATCGCAGCGGCCGCGCTAAATGCAGGTAAGGCCGTGTTCGTGGAGAAGCCACTCGGCCTTACCCGCGAACAGATCGACGAAGTCTGGGAAGCTGGCGGGGGTGAGGATGCCCCGCTTGCGATCGGCTTCAACCGACCCTTCGCGCCCCTCTCGCAACGACTACACGAAGAGCTGGCGCACGTGACGGGACCACTGCAACTGGTCATCCGCGTAAACGCGCCCCTACCCACCGATCACTGGCTCAACGACCCTGACCAGGGCGGAGGCCGCATCCTGGGCGAGGGGTGTCACTTCCTCGACTATGCCAATTGGCTGTGCGGAGTACCGCTGAGGGTGAGCGGGGCCTCGGTGCGCGAGTCCGCGGTTCGCACAGTGCAGAATGCGAGTATCACCGTCAGCTATCAGAATGGATCGGTGGCAAGCCTGCACTACTGCGGTTTGGGGCCGGCGAGTTTGCCAAAGGAGCGAATCGAAGTGTTCGCCGCCGGCCGAGCCTGGGTCCTCGACGACTTTCAGCGCCTCAGCTCATTCGACGCCGGCGGCTCACGGACTGCCGAAAAGGGCCCTGGCGACAAGGGTCACCGAGCGCTCATGGGAAATGTGCTGGCTGCCTGTCGGGGCCAGGGTCGGTTCTGTCCCGGTCTGCGCTCGGCCTATGTCGCTCAGAGCGTAGCGCTAGCGGCCATCGAGGCAATCGGCTCCGCCGCCACGCGCGAGGTGCCGCTCCCCGATTGATGACCCGCTCGTGCTCGACACGCGGATTCACACCTCAAGCCCGTCGCGAATTCGCACCTCAAGCCCGTCGCGAATTCGCACCTCAAGCCTGTCACGGATTCGCACCTCAAGCCCGTCGCGGATTCACACCTCAAGCCTGTCACGGATTCGCACCTCAAGCCCGTCGCGAATTCGCACCTCTCAAGCCCGTCGCAATGCGATGCGCACAAGCGAGGTTGTGCCCGCCAAGGTCGGACGCAGACGAGCCCAGCCGCCCATCTCTCGGGCGAACAAGCGTAGGTGCAGAACAAGCACTATTGCGTAGGCCACCGTCGAGGCGATCGAGGCGACATACGTACCATAGTGGGGAAGCAGGGCCAGGTTGATCGCCAGATTGACGGCGAGACCGGGAGCCCACACGAAGATGAGCTCCCGAGGCATCCCTCGAGCCGCAAAGTGATAGGCGATCACGTTGAGCAACCCAAAGCAGTACACACCGGGAAGCAGCCATAGAAACAACGAGATCGCAGGACGATAGGCAGCTCCGAACATGATCATGATCACAGGTTCGGCCAGCAGCGCGGCGAGTGCGCACACCAGCAGGTATCCAACCGCGACCAACTGGAACACACTGAGGCTCACCTCACGGTCGGCGACACCTCGAGCGAGGCGCGCAAACAGATTGACCGACACCGACGCGGGCAACAAATAAAGAGCGTCCGCGAGCGCCACGGCTATCGAGTACTGACCCGCCGCTTTGGCTCCCTGTATGCCATTGACGAGTAGCAGGTCGATACGGAGCAGCATGAAAGCGATCAACGTGACCACATACGCTCGCGCTCCATAGCCGATCATGCGCCGGACCAAGACACGATCAAGGGGCCGCAGCAGACGACCGTGACGACGCGTGGCGCCCACGTATACGAACAGCGCCGCCACCTGAGCGCCAACCATCAAAGACAGCGCCAGCAAGACTTCGCCACCGGCTGGCGGCAAGACCGTGATCAGCAGCAATACGGTGAGCAGCGCCGAGCCAACCTCAACACCGTTGTAGAGCACGGTGCGTCCTTCGGCGAGCAGCGTGCTCTGCAGGAACAGCGAGCTGAGAATTATCGACACCCCGAACATGCCAACGGACAGCTCGGCCCAGGTGACGTCCCCTAGCGCGGCTGGGGCGAGCGCCTTGACAGCGAATCCGACGGCGCCCATGACAGGACCGATCGTGCCAGCAAGCCACAACGAGTTGCTAGCGATACGGCCCCGAATTCGTGGCTCACGCGCGGCAAAGTAGGGATTCGCCGATGCGATGCCAAAGGTCCCAAGTTGCGCGAGCAGCGTCATCAGAGCGTAGACCGATGCGAGCGAGCCCCGGCCGGCGGGCCCAAGAGAGCGCGTCACGATGACGGTCGTGGCCGCGCCAAAGATGAGGATGCATACCTTTGCGCCCATCATCAGCAACACGTCGCGGCGCAGCCCTCTTTCGTCCGATGGCGGCGCCGTGGCTAACGTCACCTCGACATCCTTTGAGGCGCCCGTAGCGCTCATCGCGGACATGTCATCGCGTTGTGCCCGAAATATGTGGCCCGATCGATCATGTCCTTGGAGCGCAGCCTCGGAGCTCAGGCTGGGGCTCGGCGCGGCAGTGACGCGTGCATTCCGATTATGATGACTCTTCCGCTCCGGTGCCGCCAACCGCTTGACCAACCCCTTCCGGCGCGGCCTGCCATGTGCGGTATCTGCGGAGTCCTAGCATTCAATGACAGCTTCGCCCATAGCGAGCAGATTGTTTGCGCGATGCGCGACACCATGACCCATCGCGGCCCAGACGACGCCGGGGTGTGGAGTTCCCCGAGCGCTCGTGTAACGCTCGGTCACCGCCGTCTTTCCATCGTCGATGTCTCTCACTCGGGCCACCAGCCGATGAGCAACGAGGACGGCAGCGTGTGGGTGGCTTTCAACGGTGAGATATACAACCACGCGCAGCTGCGCTCCGAACTCCAAGCGAGAGGGCACCGATTTCGCTCACGCTGCGATACCGAGACGATCGTCCACCTCTATGAGGAGCAGGGCGAGCACTGCGTAGAGCAGCTGGATGGCATGTTTGCGATCGCCGTCTGGGACGAGCGCCGCCGAGAGATCTTCCTTGCCCGCGACCGGCTGGGCAAGAAGCCCCTGTACTGGACGAGGACCCCATCGGGCCTCGCGTTCGCCTCGGAGATCAAGGCGCTGTTGGGCCATCCGGCGATCACCGCCGATCTCGATGTCGACGCATTCCACGATTACCTCACTTTCGTATGCACCCCCGCACCGTCCACGATGTTCGCTGGCATAAACAAGCTCTCCCCCGCCGAACGCATGACCGTAAGCGAGCGTGGGGACGTGCGCAGCGACGTCTACTGGACGCCGATGTCTTCGCAAGCCAGCCAAGCGCTCGTTGGTTGTGGAGAAGACGAGTTGGGGGAGCGCCTGCTCGAGCTACTGCGCGCGTCGATCGCCAAGCGCATGATGAGTGACGTGCCCTTCGGTGTGTTTCTCTCTGGAGGCGTGGACAGCTCGACCAATGTGGCGCTCATGTCAGAGCTCATGTCCCGACCTGTCCGAACTTTCTCGGTCGCATTCCGCCAACACGACCGCTACAACGAGCTCGACTACGCCCGCAAGATCGCGCGACTGTTCAAAACAGACCACCACGAGGTCCTGATCGATGTCGAGGATCTCGTTTCGTTTCTGCCTGAGATGGTGCACCACCAAGACGAGCCAATCGCGGATTGGGTCTGCGTACCGCTGTACCACGTCGCCAAGCTGGCGCGTGAATCCGGGACGATCGTCGTCCAGGTCGGCGAGGGCTCTGACGAGCTCTTTCACGGATACCAGAACTACATCGACGCGGTCAGACGCCGCCGACGCTTCTGGGAGCCGTTCCAGCGTGCTCCAGCTCCGCTACGCCACTTCGCGGCAAGATCGGCCATAGAGTTCACGCGGCGCAGCGGCCGCGGCATCCTCCACGCCCAGTACGTCGCCGACGCGGCGGCGGGCCGTCTGCCTTTCTGGGGCGGCGCCATCTGCTACACGGGCGAGCTCAAGCGCCAGATACTCAACGGCAATGGCAATCGCCCCGACGCCTACCGCGTGGTGAGCCGTCTATGGGATCAAGCCGAGCGCGATTCTCCACACGCCGATCTACTCCAAAAGATGACCTACCTGGAGCTAAAGCAAAGGCTGGCCGAGTTGCTACTGATGCGCGTGGACAAGATGACGATGGCCACATCTGTAGAGGCGCGCGTCCCCTTTCTGGATCGCGAGCTCGTCGAGTTCGCACTAGCGCTGCCGATTGAGATGAAGGTACGCAACGGCATCGGCAAGTGGCTGCTCAAGCGCACTGTAGACCCACTGCTGCCACCCGGCATAGCGCACAGAACCAAGCAGGGATTCGGTGCGCCTGTGGCAGAGTGGTTCCGCGGCGAGCTGGGCAGACGCGCCCAACTGGAAATCCGCGGCTCCTCGCTAGCTGAGCGTGGCCTGCTCGACTACGAGCGCATCGATGAGCTGTGGGCTGCCCACCGTAGCGGGCGAGCCGACTGGAGCTTTCAGCTATGGAACCTCTACAACGTGAGCGCGTGGCACGATCACTGGGTGGCAGGTCAGAGGTGAATGGACACGACTCTGACCCTCTCATCGCCCAAAGTGCCCTCCCCTCGTGCTTGCGCGGGCTCCGGCTGCGTACCAACCTGAAAGCATTGCGCGGGCTCCAGCTGCACACCAACCTAAGAACATTGCGCCGGCTCGGGCCGCGGCGTGGCGCAAGAGCGATCGGAGACTTGCTCTACGCGCGTGTCCACGGCGCGCTGCGGGAGGCCCGACTGCGTGTACGGCCGCTCCAAGTCGGACCCACAGAGCTCGCGGCCGCCCTAAGCGGAGAGGATCCAATGCACGCCCTGCTCGAGCGAGCGCTTCCGGCTCTACCCACCGTAAGCGCATGGGAGCGGGAGCTAGACACCCTCGACGCCGGCGCCCGCGCGCTCCTACTCGAACGAGCCGAGCGGATTCTCGCTCACCGCTTCGATCTGCTCGGCTCGGGGCCCACAGACCTCGGCCTTGAGATCGATTGGCAGCTGGATTTCAAGACTGAACGCCGCTGGGAGCCTGCGCACATCTCGCGCATACCGACGGTGCTCGCCGACGATTCGGACATCAAGGTTCCCTGGGAGCTTTCCCGCTGTCAGCACTTGCCGCTGCTATCGGCGGCACACCATCTCACCGGGGATACCCGCTTCCTGGACGAGCTCGGCGCTCAATTGAACTCGTTCATAGTTTCAAATCCGGTCGAGTTCGGCGTGACTTGGTCGTGCACGATGGATGTCGCAATCCGAGCGGCCAACTGGGTGGCCGCATTGTGCTTGGCGATGCCGACCGCGAGTGGAGCGCCGTGGCTTGAACCGGCACTCGCAAGCCTGCTGCTGCACTGCCGCTTTATCCATGCTCATATGGAGTGGGGAGAGACGCGCGGGAACCACTACCTGTCCGATGTGGTCGGCCTGCTGGTCGCCTGCGCACCGTTCTCCGCCAGCGCGGAGGGCCGCGCGTGGGCGGCGGAGGCCACCGAGGAGCTCGAGCGCGAGATGGCCCAACAGGTACGTCCCGATGGATGCGATCACGAGGCCTCGATCTCCTATCACCGGCTTGTCTGCGAGCTGTTCCTGTGCGGGACTCAGGCCGCCGACGCACTCTGCCCAGGGATGCTGTCTGAGGCCTATCGCGAACGATTGGAGCGAATGCTCGCATTCGTGTCCGATTACACCCGTCCGGATGGCTTGGCCCCACAAATCGGCGACGCAGACGACGGCCGTTTCCTGCCTCTGGGCAACTATGGAGCCGACCCTAGAGACCACAGACATCTCTATGCCCAGGCGGGCCGGCGCTGGCGCACTGGCCATGATCACGCGGCCTATCCGGACGGTGGCTGGTATGTGATGCGTCACGACGCACTGTGGGCAATCGTGCGCTGCGGCGACGTCGGGCTCGATGGGATCGGCGCCCACGCGCACAACGACCAGCTGTCATTTGAGTTGGCCCTCGCAGAGCAGCCGCTGATCCTCGACCCCGGTTCCTACCTATACACCGCCGACGCGCAAGCTCGCAACGAATTCCGCTCGACCAGAGCGCACAGCACACTGAGCATCGGCGGATGCGAGCAAAACCAGCTCCGCGAGGACTACCTCTTCACGTTGCCCGAAGAAACGCACGCCCGCTGCCTGCGCTTCGAGACCGACGGCCCCCAAGCAACCTTCGAGGGCGAGCACAGCGGCTTCCACGCGCTGGGTCGAGCGACTCGACACCGGCGCGAACTCCATTTCGACGGGTCTTCAGGCATCTTGCGAATCACCGACACCGCGCTGGGCGCGAACGGCGAGGATCTACTGTGGAGCTTCCCGCTGGCGCCGTGCCGGGCGACGGAGGTAGACACATCGAGGGTTCTGGCAACGTTTGCCGGAGCGGAACTAGAGATCGAGGCCGCGGATGCCACCCTAACGGTCGAAAACGGATGGCTGTCGCCCTCCTACGGAGTTCGCATTGCCAGTCCTGTGGTTCGCGCCAGACGGACCGCCCGATCCGAGCAGGACATCACACGCTTCACGCTCACGGTGCACCGGCCGATGAGCTAACTCGGAGAGCCCGGTGTACGGGTCTAGCGTGTTTCGCCAGGCAATACCAGGTCGTCCAGCTCCAAGACCTCGAGCATCACGCGCAGGTCGTTGTCGCCGACCTCGCCGCCGCGGCGCTCGGCCTCGAGCACCCACTCGAACAGGACCACGAAAGCCAACGGGGTGTCCAGATCGTCGGCCAGCGCTTCCCTAAAGGATTCGACATAGTGGCGCATGTCAGGCGGGCTCGGCTTCGCGGGAACCAGCTTCTTCAGTGCCTGTCGGATGCGTCCCGCGTTCTTGGAGCCTGTGACCAGCCCCTCGAAAGGGTCGCCCAGCGGCATCGAATAGTGCGTACCGAGCAGATAGATGGCCACGGCCGGATGCCCGAAGTGGTTGAGCGCGTCGCGCAGCAGAATGCGCGAGCTGGGCTCTGCCGGCTCCCAGGCCTCACCGTCGCGACCAGCGCCAAAGCACACGTTGACCCACCGCTCCACGTCAGCGCGCGGAATCTCCAGCAAGCTCATCTCGGTATCGAGCTCGGCGCCCGCCTCCGGTGAGCCAAACGAGGAGGAAGGCGTGCCTTCGGAGAGCTCATAGAGCATGTCTTCGCCTGTGGGCGAGTCAAACAGGAACTTGGTGCCGAATCCTTCGCGTTGCAGAAAGCGCTCCAAGAAGCTGAACAAGACGAGTGGGCGCGTGGACTGCACGTCGACGACACCGTCGCCCCCGCTCGGCGAGGTCCGCACCTCAACCCGGATCGCGTCACCCGCGCCGACCGGAACCAGTTCTCCACTCAGCGAGTCGTACAGGCGTATCTCACGCACGGCCTAAGACTACACCTCCCGAGGGGGTCGGCGGTGAAAATCTGGCCAACTGGTGAGCAGTTGGGATCGATCTAAAATACGGTCAACCGTTGCGGCCACCTGCCCTCCAGCGCCGACGCCGCTGCCGACGTCGCACGCTCATTCGCCCACCACCAGACATGCACTCTGGCACATCGCAACGCAGGTCCCACGAGGGACGACGCGCCACTGTATAACGCTCGCTTCCGTCGAGCGGCAACGAGCGAGTCCACTGCCACCCATATCGGCTATGCCTTCGCACGACCCTGTCCTTCCGAGAGTGGGTTAATACCGGCGCCAGGATGCGCGTCCACTTTCAGGTCAGAGAGCACCCCGGCGCCGGTTAGCCTGGAGGGGCCGCGTGCCTTCCTATCACGCCTAACGGCCCAAGGCAAGCGAAAGCACGGAACTGTTTCTCACTTCGCGGCGGCCTTTGCTCACAGTGAAAAGCCATGCTCACTTTTCAACTAGTGTTTCCCACTTTCTCGCTCGCACGTCGCGAGGGTTTCGGTATGCTCGACGAGACTTCTTCGCTAGCTCATGACAACCAACCTTTTTGACTATTTCGAGGAAGCATCGGGTGAGGATGGGACAAGCTCTGCCCCGTGGGCCGCGCGCGCGCCAAGGCGGCCCAACGCGAGCTTCGACATCAAGCTGGTGCCGCGCTCGCCCGACTGGCACAACGACCCCGAGTCGTTGAAGGCCCTGGAGCGGATCGCAGCCGAGCCTTGGGCGGACACGCTCACGAGAACCGAGGACGGCGTCGAGCTGCGCCTCGACGACACTTGGATCGAGACGACAGGCGCCGCCTTGGAGGCTGGCGGAGGAGCCGAAGCGGCGCTCGTGGACGTTGCCCGCGGTAAGCGCTACGCGATCCAGTTCTGGGACGCCAATGCCACCAAGGCCCTGCACGTCGGCCACCTGCGCAACCTCACGCTCGGCAACGCCCTGGCGGCCGCGTTGGAACAGGGCGGCGGCGAGGTAGAGCGGCGCTCTGTCATCTCCGACGCGGGCCGCTCGATGGGCGAGGCGATGGCGGGCATCGTCCGCAGTGGCCACCACACCTCCGCTTGGCCGGAGGGTGACCAGAAGAGCGACCACTTCGTGGGCCTCTGCTACGCCGACTATGTTGCCGCCGGAGGCTTCGCCGAGGAGGGGATCGACGAGCGCGAGGACTCGCTGACGCGCGAGCTGCGGATGCGCAACGACGCCGCCGACGAGCTACTCAAACGCGTGATGGCCGGCGAGGGCGAGGCCCTGGAGCTGTGGTTCAAGACAAGGGCTTGGGTGATCTCCGGTCAACGCAAGACCTTGGCTCGCCTCGGCGTGGCCTTTGACCGAGTGTTCTTCGAGTCCGACTTCTTGGAGGAGGGCAACGAACTGACCGAGCGGGGCTTGCGCGAAGGCAAGCTGGAGCGACGAGTGGACGGCGTCGTCATTTACGACACGGGCGTCGAGCACCTCGAGGAAATGCCGCTCGTGCGCGCCGATGGGCAGACCACCCAACACATGCGGGCGGTGTCCTATTGGATGGGCACCCCCGACGTCGAAGGCGTCACAACGATCCAGATCACCGGCACCGAGTGGGTCGCGCACTCGACCTGCATCCGCAAGCTGATGGTGGAGCTCAGCACCGGCCAGAACGGAACCTCGAGCGTCGAGCACATGGCCGCCACCGCCGGGGGTGAGCTCCTCCCTGAGAGCGGAAACTCGAGCCCAACGAACGGTTTCTCAGGCCGTGGCATCCACCCCACGCACGACATTTTCCACGGGATGGTCGCCCAGCAGAAGCGCGCGGTCAGCTCAAGCGACGAGGGCGGTCTTCTGATCGACGACCTGATCGAGTGGATCGAGACCCAGATCGACGCCGACCCCCAGATGCGCGAGGTTCGCAAGGCCCATCCCGCACCCGAACGGATACCCGCACAGATCGCGCTCGGCTACTTCCTGCCATACCCGATGACCCCACGCGTGGACTTCGAGCCGTCAAAGCTCCTGACCGAGCGCGAGTCGCTCGGCTGGGATCTGGTGCGCGCCCGCGCCACCCGTGGCACGCTCGCAAGCGCGCCCGGCGAGCGCCCCGCCGATGACCCCGACTATCGCTCGGCGGTCGTTCAGTCGGAGATATACCGTCGCCACCTGCGCCTCGCGGTCGAGCGCTACGACGTCACGCCCCTGGCCTTGTATTTGCGCCACCTGGCGCGCTGGTACACCGAACGGGAGCGCTCTTCACACGTCGAACGGGTGATCCACACATTGCTCGATCGCTCCGCCCGGGGACTTGGATTGGAAGCGGGGCGATGATCCGGCTCGGCTTTCCCATCGGCCCCGGCCTGGCGTGGGAGGCCCGAAGCGGAGGGCTATGGGAATGAGCACGCTGCTGATCGACAACTACGACTCCTACACCTACAACGTCTTCCACCTTCTCGCCGCCGCCTGCGGCGAGGAGCCGATCGTGGTCCACAACGACATGGTCTCTTGGAAGGCGCTCTCGCGCTGGGACTTCGACGCGATCGTGCTCTCCCCCGGTCCCGGGCATCCAGCGCGCTGGCATGACTTCGGTGTGTGCGCCGACATCCTGCGCTCAAGCGAAGTACCCGTCTTGGGCGTGTGTCTCGGCCATCAAGGTCTCGGCCACGTGCTCAAAGCAACCGTCACCTACGCGCCTACGGTCATGCACGGACGCCTCTCCCCCGTCAAGCATTCAGGCGTTGGCCTATTCGAAGGCATCCCTCAAGGCTTCAACGTGGTCCGCTACCACTCGCTCGCCGTCTCCGGCTCCTTGGGCGATGAGGGCCGTGAGATCGCTTGGACCGAGGACGGCGTCGTGATGGGCATCGAACACGCCCATCGCCCGATGTGGGGCGTGCAGTTCCACCCCGAGTCGATCTGCACCGAGCATGGCCACAAGCTGTTCGAGAACTTCTATGCCCTTGCGCGCAAGCACCGCCCTGAGCGCGCAGGCCGGCGCCTGAATCGTCCCAGCGTGCCGCCCAGGCGCTGTCGCAAGCGCTCCGCCGAGGACTCTCAAGTCTCCCTGCACGTGCGCACGATCGAGGGCGAAGCCCAAACAGAGCCGCTGTTCGAAGCCCTCTTCGGCCAAGAGCAACATGCCTTCTGGCTCGACTCGGCCTCCACCGCCACCCAGCTCGGTCAGCGCTCGTTCATGGGCGCCTCGCTTGGACCCAAACGCCTGATCCTCGAATACGACGTGGAGACGGGCATCGTCACCAAGCACAACGCCGCAGGCTCCTCCACAGAGAACGGCTCGATCTTCCAAGTGCTCGAGCGCGAAATGGAGTCGCGCGCGATCGAGCCGCCCGAGACGCCCGTCAAGGGCCTGATCGGCGGCTTCGTGGGCTATCTCGGCTATGAGTGCAAGGCCGACTGCGGCTCTTCCAATGCGCACGTCTCGGACATTCCCGACGCCGTCCAGATCTTCGCCAACCGAGTCGTCGCGGTCGACCACACCAGAGGCCTCACACACGTGATGGCCTTGTGCGCCGGCGAGGAGCCCGAAGCCCTGCAGTGGCTTGAGGAGGCGGAGCGGGCAGCCCGAGAAGCACTCGCGGCAAGGCCAGCCGACCTGCACGAGACCGGCACGAACGGGGATCCTCCAGCTCAACCCGTGATCTTCCGCCCAGGGCGCGGACGTGAGCAGTACCTGGCGGACATCGCCCGCTGCCAAAGCGCCCTGGCGGCCGGAGAGTCTTACGAGGTGTGCCTCACCGACCAGATCCACACCGACGCTTCGCCCGACCCTTGGCTTCTCTACCGCGGCTTGCGGCGCTCCAACCCGGCGCCTTTCGCGGCCTACTTGAAGCTGGGCGAGGTCGCGATCGTGAGCAGCTCGCCCGAGCGCTTCCTGTCGGTCGACCGCGACCGCAAGGTGATGGCGCGCCCGATCAAGGGAACCGCGCCGCGCTCGCGCGACGCCGTCGAGGATGAGGCTACGCGCCAGGAGCTGGCCGATGACGAAAAGACCTTTGCCGAGCACCTCATGATCGTGGATCTGTTGCGCAACGACCTCGGCCGTGTGTGTGAAATTGACTCGGTCAGAGTGCCCGAACTGATGGTCATCGAGCAGTACGCGACCGTGCACCAAATGATCTCCAATGTGGTCGGGGTGCTCGAGCCCGGGCGCTCGCCGATCGACTGTGTCAGGGCCTGTTTTCCGGGCGGCTCGATGACCGGCGCGCCGAAGCTGCGCACGATGGAGATCATCGATGACATCGAGCGCGAGGCACGCGGCGTCTACTCCGGGGCGATCGGCTACTTCGGGGCCGACGGAGTGGTGGACCTGTCGATCGTGATCCGCACGATCGTGATCCGGGCCCGCCCACCCGATGGGAGCGCCAAAACCACCACGATCGGGGCGGGCGGGGCGATCGTCATGCAATCGGACCCCGAGGACGAGTTCGCCGAGATCCTCTTGAAGGCGAGAGCGCCGATGGCCGCGATCGCGAAGGCCTCGACAGGCTCAGACGCACCAGAGGCTTGGACGGTCGAAGTGGACCAAGCCCTGGCAGGGAGCGCCCCATGAGCGAACTGACACCGATCGACCCGGACGCCGAGGAGGAGTGGGGAACGGACAACTGGGACATCCGCGAGGCTACCCACGAGGACGTGCCCGCGATTGCGATCGCGATCCGCGAGCTCTTGATCGAGCTGGGCGCCGACCCCACTTTGCCGGCCGCCTTGGAAGCGCCGGCGCAAGCCTTGGTCGAGGACGGCAGCCTGGGTGTCATCCTGGTGGCCGAGAACGCCGGGCAGATCGTGGGGGTGCTCGGCGTCAGCTGGCAGGTCGCGATCCGCATTCCGGGACGCTACGGCGTGATCCAAGAGCTGTGGGTGCACCCCAGCTGGCGGGGCAGGACGATAGGAGGCGACTTGCTGGCCGCCCTATTCAAGCTCGCACGCCGCCAGCACATCACCCGCCTGGAGGTGGGTCTCCCCAGTGAGCGCTTCTCCCACCTGCCGGCCACCGAGGCCTTCTATGTGAACTGCGGCTTCAAGGCGATCGGGATGCGCATGCGGAGGCTCCTATGAGCTTGCCCACGCCGGAAGCGAGTCATACCCAACAGCAATGGACGGGACCTTCGGGGAGGAGCGGGAAATGGTGAGCGAGTTGCTGCTAATCGAACAAAGGCGCGACCTCGATGGCGGGGAGGGCAGCAGCGCGCCTTTCATCCTCGACCGTCACGGCAACATGATGGAGGGCCGTGACGACGAGCGACGCACCTCCGAGCTGCGCTGCGGCCTTACCAATCACCCGGGAGTGAGGCCCCGTGTTTCCAACTGCCTCGACGAGGAGGTCAAGCGAATCCTGGGCGTCGTGCACGACCAGGAGTATCTGGGTGCGCTGTGGGCCGTGGAGAGCGAAGAGCCCACGATGATGCCCGAGTGGGCGCCGCCAGGCCTGCCGGCCGACAGCCCAGTCTGGACGGGCGTGGTGATGAGCGCATTCGAGGGCGCACGCACCGCGATCACCGCCGCCGACCGCGTCGCCGAAGGCGAGCGCTTCGCCTATGCGCTGTGTCGTCCGCCCGGCCACCACGCAGGACCGGCATGGTTCGGCGGCTACTGCTACCTCAACACCGCCGCGGCAGCCGCCCACACCATGTACGAGGGCGGGCTCGGACCGGTCGCGATCCTGGACGTCGACTTCCACTTCCCCACCGGCACCTCCGCGATCGTGGCTCCCTTCGAGCACATGAGCCTCGGCTCGTTGCACGCCTCCACGCTCGCCGAGGTCCCTTGGAAGATGGTCGAGGCGGGCGAGCGTGAGAGCTTCGTCGAGTTCGCAACCTGCCCCGAGCCCGACACTTACATGCAGGCACTCGGCGAAATCGTGGACGAGCTGGCTCGTACCGCCAAATCCCTGGTGCTCTCGCTCGGCTACGACACCATCGCCAGCGACCCCCACGGCTCGTGGGACTTCTCGCCTTCGATCTTCGAGCGCATCGGCGCCCGCGTGGCCGCCTGCGGCCTGCCGATCTGTGTGGTGCAAGAGGGCGGCTACTCCTTGGAGGACTTGGCTGAATGCAGCCAAGCTTTCGTGGAGGGGCTCCTCGGCCGCAAGGAGGCCGCCACGGCGGGAGGAGCCCAAGCGCCAGGGAGCATGCGGTGAGCACCCCCGAGAACAGCCTGCGAGCAGGCACCGCGCCACCAAACAGCGGCGCCGGGGATGGCACGGGCCTCGAGCCCTTTCGCAGACGTCTGGACATCCTCGACGGCGAGATCGCCAGGCTCCTGGGCGAGCGCTTTGAGATCTGCCGCGAAGTGGCCCACCACAAGCGCGCCCACGACATCCCGATGATGCAACCCGAGCGTGTAATCGAGGTGCGCGAACGCTATTTGCAACGCGGCAGCGACGTGAACCTGCCGCCCGAGTTCACGGCCGCCCTATTCGAGCTCTTGATCGGGGCGACATGCAAGCTGGAGGACGAATTGATCGCCCAGCCGAGCGTCTCGGGAGACGGGAGCCTGTAGTGAAGCCGCTCCCGCCTCCCTCCTCTGTCCTAACCCGATGCACCAGCCGGGGCTCGAACCCGGATCACCGGATTTTAAGTCCGGTCCTTTCACCGCTTAAGGTACTGGTGCCGGTTTGCCCTCCCATCGGGAGCTTCCGAAGGAGGTGAAATGACGGGCGCGACAATACCATATCTTCTGACTGATCGCACACTTGAGAAAACGCTTCCGCCCGGCCCGAGGATGCCAAGCACGCTGCAGGCCATAGCGTGGGCGCGACGCCCGCTGCCGTTCCTGGAGCGATGTCAGAAACATTTTGGTGACATCTTCACCATCGACGTCAAGCACGCCGGCACATGGGTGATACTGGCAGACCCCGAAGATGTGAAGAAGGTGTTCACAGCCGACCACGCGGTACTCGGCGTGGGCCTGGCCAACTCGATCCTCGGTCCGCTCTTGGGCCCGCGCTCAGTGATGCTGTTGGAGGAGCCAGAACATGTGAGGCGGCGCAAGCTGATGCTGCCGCCGTTTCACGGCGAGCGGATGCAGGGCTATAAGGAGATGATGGCCGAGGTCACGCGCAAGGAGGTGGCCACATGGCCGGTAGGCGAGCCCTTCGAGCTGTGGCCGCGCATGCAGGAGATCACGCTGGAGGCGATCGTGCGAGTGGTGTTCGGGCCGATCGAAACAGACCGCCTGCGTCGCCTGCGCCACCTGTTGAGGAGGCTAACGAACTGGATGAACGACCCGCGGCGATTGAACCTCCTGGCCGCAGCGGGACCTGGTCGATTCGCCGGGAACAGGGACTACCGGGGAATGATGGGTCCAGTCGAGGACGCCGTATTGGAGGAGGTCCGGCGACGGCAGCTTGATCCAGGGAGCACGGATGGAACCGACATCGCGGCGATGCTCGCGGAGGCTCGCTATGAGGACGGCTCGCCAATGACCGAGCAGGATCTACGCGACGAACTCGTCACGCTGCTTACCGACGGGCCAACCTCGAGCCTGCTGGCGTGGGCTTTCGAGCGAATCCTGCGCCATCCCGACCAGTACTCGCGTCTGCGGGACGAGGTGGACGCCGGGCAGGAAGATGAGTACCTCGACGCAGTCGTGAAGGAGGTGATGCGGTTGTGTCCAGCGGCGCCGATCGTGGTGCGCAGGCTGCTGGAGCCGATGGAGCTCAGTGGCTACACGATACCCGCCGGCACGACCGTGGCGCCCTGCGTGCATCTGGTGCACAGACGAGCTGACATTTACCCGGAACCCTCGAGGTTCCGACCAGAACGGTTCCTGGAGCGAGCGGCGGGAACCTACACCTGGATTCCGTTCGGGGGCGGGGTGAGACGGTGCCTGGCGGCCCCATACGCACAAATGCTCACCAAACAAGTGATTCGAACCATTGTGAGCGAGGTCGATTTGCGACCGGTGAGCCCAAAGTCAGAGCTACCGCGCAAGAGCGCGATCGCATTCGTACCCCACCAGCACGCACGTGTTATCTCAACCCGGCGCATCCGACCCGCGCCGGACGATACTGGCTCGCTCGAATATCGCGATAGGAGCACTACAGGAGCCGTCACCTGATGCTCGTCGTCCGACCCAGCTAAGTCCCGTCATGTAGAATTATCCTGGGTACAACAGCAGCGCAACCAACCCTTGGGAGGGATTTCCATGTTACACATACAGTTCATAGCGCTGGCGTTGACCGTCAGCGCGCTCCTCGCGGCAGGCTGCGGGAGCTCCTCGAAAACGGGGTCAACCACGTCCGCCGACGCAAAAACCTCGGCGACAACCTCGACCACAACCACGACGGCCGCAGGCCCGCCAAAGATCAGCAAGGTTATCGTGACGGCGCCCGCGGGCAAGCCGCTGACACACGCCCAGCTGATTGCCCGGGCGGATGCGATCTGTGCACGCAGGAACGCAAATATCGCATCGCTCACCGTCGGGAGCCAAGCCGCATTCAAGCGCGTGTTGCCGCAGGCAGCGATCTACGACAGCACCGAGTCCAAAGAACTCAACAAGCTCGTCCCGCCGGCCTCGCTGGCTCACGACTGGTCTGGAATCATCAACACAGACCAGCTCTTCAGCGAATACGTCGACCAAGTCGTCTACTACGCGCAGACTGGGACCCGGAACCTCTCGCCATTGATCCGCACTACCGGCGTTGTGCGCCAGCAGATGTTGGCCATAGCCCGGCGTGACGGCTTCAAGCAGTGTACCCAATGACCGTCGGACACAACCGAAGCCGAGCCGCTGGGCACGCAGCATGCCATCGCAGCTAAAGCTCTGGATCGGAGCGCTTGCCGTGGTCGCTCTCAGCTTTGCCCTGCTCGCTTGCGGCGACTCTGGCAAGAGCACACCCACGGCGACCGGCGGCGAAGCATTAGTGACCGCCTACTTTCCGCACGACAAAAACGATCGCGACAACGACGGCGACCACAACGACGACGACGCGCTAGCACTTAACTCCGGTCACGCCGCCTCAGGGACAGAACTAAACGAAACGAGGAGTCTCGTTCGGCGCTACTACGCGGCCGCGGCCGCCGCAAATGGGGCGCAAGCGTGCGCGCTGCTGGTGCCATTCTTCGCGGAATCCGTGGTGGAACAATATGGACATCTAGCCCCGACAAGTGGTAAGACCTGTGCTGCGGTGATGTCGAAGATCTTCAAGAATCACCACGCCCTAATCGCTAGCAAGAACGCGACGCTCAAGATACCTGAGGTACGAGTGCAGAACGAAAGAGCGTTAGTCATCCTCGAATTCAGCTCTATACCCGAAGTACGCCAGATATACTTGCGCCGCATCGCAAACAAATGGATGCTTTTGGCGCTACTCGACTCGATCATTGAATAGAACAATGTCGACGTCGCCTCGGGGCACCGCCCAATGGTCATGCTCATAGTTAACGTGGTGCCCAGACGAGCCACAGGCTTATCCAGGCACCACACAAACTAAACACCGCAACCAGCCGGCTACCCTTCAGACGATACGGTCAAGGCACCTGTACCAGGCAGCAAGGTAACTTCTAAGCTTTCAATATTACCAGTTTCTTCATTATTACCATCACATAACGCCAATTTGTCTTCCATTAATAACGTGAAAGCTTCAGAAAACGTCGATTCGACGCCTCCAGCGCCATTACTCCGTTCGGCCGCAAATTCAGGAGCTGTACATTCTTCAGACAACGTTACAAGGGCAGTTTTACACTCTACATACCAGCCAGGATTACCGTTGGTCGTCGGTAAAGTTAAGTCCACAAATCCACTCACACCGCCAACTTCCCATAACTCTAGAAGAGTTAACCACGGCAAATTAACAGCCCAGATCTTGCTACCGGTTTCGCAAACTACATCACCAATACCTTTGGTGCATGACAAAGCGATGCCAGCTAACCCAGCTGCGTTAACTAATTCTTCAGCTAAAGTTAAGAGTTCCGTGATCTCATCTGCACCATCTGGCCCCACAGACCCATCATATTGCCCGCTGCACGTGATCGACGCTGGGCTTTTGATGATCGGCGCATTCTTATTTTCTAGTAAAAATTCTCCTTCCGTTAAGGATCACAGCGTTTCGGCGATACCGACTCCGTTACGTAACCATTCTGCTAATAAAAAGACCACAGCCGCCATTGCGGATGATGCCACTCCCATCGCGCTGCATGCCAGCACCGCAAACAACGCCAGCACCGCAAACAACGCTACACCCATACCCGTAATACGCAAACCTCTCATACTAGATCCCAATCCTTTCTTGCTCACCATTCCTAGCTATCCAGACTCAACGACCATCTCAGATATGGTGCCCGGGTGAACATACACCTAGGCACCATATAACTACAACCAACAACTAGTTAGCTACCCTTCAGACGATGCTGTCAATGTACCCCCACCAGGGAGCGAAGTGACAATACCGGAACCAGTAATAACGCCTGTTTCTTCATTATTACCGGTGCATAACATCAATTTGCCTTCCATTAATAATGTGAAGGCTTCGGAATATACTGATTCGACACCACCCGCCACATTCACCTGTTCTGCCACAAGTTCTGGTGTGGTGCATTCTTCAGACAATGTCACAAGAGCAGTTTTACATTCAATGTACCAGCCAGGATTACCACCACCGGTATGTGGGGTAAGTAAGTCTGCGAAACCACTCACGCCGCCCTCTTCCCATAATACGAGTAGAGTTAACACCGACAAATTAACGGCCCACACCTTGCTACCGGTTTCGCAAACTTCGTCGCCAGTACCTTTAGTGCATGTCAGGAATTTGCCGGTTAACGGAGTCGCGCTAACCAATTCTTCAGCCACTAAAATTAAAAGTTCCGTGATCTCATCCGCACCATCGGGACCGACAGTGCCATCGTATTTCCAGCTACATGTGATCGACGCCGGTTTTTTGATGACCGGCGCATTTTTGTTTTCGAATAACTGTTCGCCTTCGATTAAGGCTAACAGCGTTTCAGTGATACCGACCCCATTACGTAACCATTGCGCTAATAAAAACACCACAGCGGCCGTCGCCGACGATGCAACTCCCATCGCACTGAACGCCAGTATCACGAGCAACGCCACGCCAACTCCCGTTATACGCAAGCTTCTCATACTAGATCCTGATCCTTTCCTGGTTTAGTCATTCCGGGACCTGAAACGGTCAGGCTGAACCTAGAAACCAATCGCACCACCAGCGTTGATATCCACCAGCGGCCACTTTGTGGTTATCCAGACTTAGCGTCCCGCCGCCAGCGATCATCGCAGAAACAGAATCATAATTCCAGTAGTTGCAATTATTTTTATGTTTCAGTATTGCGATGGAGTCTATTATTTGGTCAGGAAGGTTGCTAGTGGGCTACCTGGGACCATGTCGCGGAGTCAAACAGCTTTTGGCACGGGGTCGGACTACCTAGACGGTCCTGGAGCATCAGGACCGCGGCCTTGCAGCACGACGGGCTCAGAAGTTTTACCCTCGCGATCTCCCTCAAACGCCACGTTTCCAACTCCTCACACACCCCGGACTAAACCCACGGGGTAGGGCCAGGGTCGTGAGTTGCCCGGCCAGGTTCTCGATCACCGGGCAGATTCGCTCATTACTCGGGGCCCAGACCACTTACATGGTTTCGGGCACCTTTGGCCCATATGGTGGGATCATCCGCGATGGCGAAATATAAAATAGTTGGATCTACTGGAATCTCTGCCTTGTTTCTGCGATGATCACTGATGGTGGCGCTGAGTCTGTGTAACTACTGAGTCGCTTGTGGTATCAACGCCAGCAGCGGGCTGGTTCAGGGGCTCGACCCAGCCATCTTAGTATCGGAATGATGAGCTAGGAAAGGAATGGGATCTAGTATGAGAAATTCGTATATGACTAGAGTTTGCGTTGCGGTGTTTGCGGTGGTGGCGTTTAGCGCGATTGCGGTGACGTCGTCTGCGACGGCTGCTGTGGTATTTTTATTAGCGGAATGGTTACGCAACGGAGTTGGTATTACTGAAACGCTGTTAGCCTTAGGCGAAGGCGAAGTGTTACTCGAAAATAAAAATGCGCCGGTAATCAAAAAACCAGCATCGCTAACGTGTAGTGGCGGAGGAGTTGGGTCTGTTGGTGTTGATGGTGCGGATGAGATTACGGAATTGTTAACTTTAACTGAAACATTGGTTAGCGCAACCCCGTTATCGGGAACGGGTTTTTCGTGTACCAAAGGTGCTGGAGATGAAGTTTGTGAAGCTGGTAGCAAAGTGTGGCCTACGAATTTGCCGTGGTTATCGCGTCTAATGTTATGGGAAGAGGGCGGCGTGACCGGTTTCGTAGACTTACTTACCCCGCACACTGGTGGTGGTAATCTTGGCTGGTACATTGAATGTAAAACTTCCCTCGTGACTCTATCCGAAGAATGCGCCGAGTCCGAAAGCGCAGTTGAAGTGGTGAATGGGTTTGGGGGGGGAGTCGAGTCAAATGACTCTGAAGCATTCACATTATTAATGGAACTCAAACTTGGGTTATGCACCGGTAATAACGAAGAAACCGGTGTGTTAGCGGGGAGTGGTGGTCTGATTTCGCTGCCAGGTGGAGGTAACTTGACGGTGTCATCTGAAGGGTAGCTCACCGATTGTTGATTGTAGTGTGCGGTGCCTGGGTGAAAGATTCGCCCAGGCACCATGTTGAGATGATCGTTGGGTCAGCACAGCTCGGATTGACCCAGGAAAGGATCGGGATCTAATATGAGAAGCTTGCGTATAACGGGAGTTGGCCTGGCGTTGCTTGCGGGTGCTGGCGTTCAGCGCAATAGGAGTGGCATCGTCGGCAACGGCCGATCACAATCCGGAAAGTAGTATCGGCGAAGGCAACGTATACGACGCTCGCATAGACGGACATGCAGCAGAACGTGCTCCATGTCCACCAGAATACGAAGGAGACGCGTGCTCCACGCCTCCTAGTCCACCGGTTGACTCCACGCCATCGAGCTTCACGTTTACAGGGAACGGCAACACCGCCAGCGAAACAGCCAAAACCCCCGTAAAGAAGAAGACCAAAAAGAAGACGAAGAAGAAAGCCAAGATTAATAATAAGAAGAAGAAGGCGGAGAGGGGCGGCCACAAACAAACATAACACCCGCAAAGGCGGAGACCGCCGACGAGGAGAAGAACGCTGAGATCGCTCCCGCCGGTTATTGAGTGGCTAAGTTGAGGAACGGAAGCTGGAGATCGCATCGGTTCGTTTTTGACTTCGCGACATGGTCCCGGATAGCTGTACCACAACCCTCTCCGCGGCCCAGATAGCAAGGCTTTTCGCGAGGGCGAAAGATAAAAATAGTTGCATCAAACTAGGATTCTGATCCTGTTTCTGCGATGATCGCTGATGGCGGCGCTGAGTCTGGGTAACTACTGAGCTGCTTGCGGTATCAAACGCCGGCAGCGGGCCTGGTCCGAGGCTCGACCCAGCCATCTTGGTATCGAATGATAACCTAGGAAAGGATCGGGATTTAGTATGGGAAGCTTACGTATGACTGGAGTTTGCTTTGCGTTGTTTGCGGTGTTGGCGTTCGGCGCGATAGGAGCGGCCTCGTCGGCGACGGCTGCTGTGGTGTTTTTATTAGCGGAATGGTTACGCAACGGGGTCGGTATCAGCGAAACGTTGTTATCCTTAACCGAAGGTGAACTATTATTCGAAAATAGAAATGCGCCGGTCATCAAATCGGCAGCGTCGACGACGTGTAGTGGTATGCTGAATGGGTCTGTTGGTGTGAATGGTGCTGATGAGATCACGGAACTGTTAACTTTAGCTGAAGCGGCGGTTAGTACTAGTCCGTTAACTGGTGGGTTTCTGTCGTGCACTAAAGGCACTGGTGACGCAGTTTGTGAAGCTGGCACCAAACTGTGGGCTGTCAATTTGCCGTGGTTAACCCTCCTAGTGTTATGGGAAGAGGGTGGCGTGACCGGCTTCGCAGATTTACTTGCCCCGCATACTGGTGGTGGTAATCTTGGCTGGTACATTGAATGTAAAACTGCCCTTGTAACCTTGTCTGAAGAATGCCTTACACCACAACTTGTAGCAGAACAGATAAATGCGACCGGGGGTGTCGAATCAATATTTTCCGAAGCCTTCACACGATTAATGGAAGGCAAATTGATTTTATGCTCCGGCAATAACGAAGAAACTGGAGCCCTCGAAGGTGGCAAAAATATTACTTCGATGCCAGGTGGCGGCACTTTGACGGTATCGTCTGAAGGGTAGTTGACTAATTGTTGGTTCTGCATGGTGCCTGGGTGGATGGTTCACCCAGGCACCATGTTTGAGTGGTTGTTGTATTCCTGTCGCCAGTCCTCGATCACGACGCTGGCCTCGGTGATCGAGCCGAACTCCTCGATATTCGCCAGCTCGTCTCGCAGGCGGCCGTTGAAGGACTCAACGAACGGGTTCTCCCACGGGCTGCCAGGCTCGATGTAACTGGTGGCCATGAGTGTCATCCGGCAGTAGTCCCTGAGCGCCCACGCGGCAAACTCGAGGCCATTATCCGAGCGCAGATAAGTGGGTGCGCCGCACTCGGCGACCAGGCCGACGATCACTTCAACGACATCATCGGCGGTGCAGGATCTGCCAACGCGGATCGCGAGTGCCTCGCGCGTGAACTCATCCACGATGTTGCACAGCTTGATCCTGCGCCGGTCAGAGTCTCATCGCACTGGAAGTCAACAGCCCACGCCTCGTTCACCTTGGATGCCCGCAGGCACTGTTTGAGCCCACCGCGGGCGGCCGACGACGCTTCCTGTCTTCACGGGCCGGCGGAGACCCTCCTCGCGCCAGAGACGGCGTGTCCGCTTGCGATTGATCGTCCAGTCCTCCCTGAGCAGGATCTGGTGAGCGGTCTTTCCAACCCCACCGCGGATGCTCACCCGCGATCTCCCGCAACCGAGCAGCGAGCCGCTCATCCGCCGGCCGCGACAGGTAGGGGTTTGCGCTGCGTTGAGAGATGCTGGCCTGCGACGCGGCACGCACGACGCTGTGAAACCCCGAAACGCTGTTGTTGCAGCCGAACGACAGCGCGGCGCCTACGTTCCGGGCCAAAAGTTTCCCTCGGCCAACTCCTTGCGCATGTCTATGTCCAGTGCCTGCTCCGCGACCCAGCTTCTTCAACCGCTGGCTCTCGCTCTCGAGCGTCTTCAACCGCTTGGTCTCGTCAGCCTTCATCCCGCCGTACTGTGTCAAGGCCGGTTGAAAAGTAGGCCAGTTTTGTCGGTTGAAAACTAGGCCACTTGAGGGTTGTTGTGCCGGTGTTTCCGGAGCGAGCCGTAGGCGAGCGCAGGAAATGCCGGCGGCGCGTCTGGTTAGGTGGGGGTTGCTGGGGGTGCTGGGCGGGGGCCGAGGTCCTTGCCGCGGAGGCGGTAGCTGTCGCCCTTGAGCGAGAGGATCTCGGCGTGGTGGATGAGCCGGTCGATCATCGCTGTGGCGACGGCGTCGTCGCCGAAGATCTCGCCCCAGGCGCTGAAGGGCTTGTTGGTGGTGACGATCATGCTGGCGCGCTCGTAGCGGGAGCTGACGAGCGCGAACATGAGGTTCGCGGCCTCGGGGTCGAACGGGATGTAGCCGACCTCGTCGACGACGAGCAGCGGGATCAGCGCGAGGCGTTTGAGTTCGGTCTCGAGCTGGCCTTGGCGCTTGGCGTCAGCGAGCCTTGCGACCCATGTGGTCGCGGTCGCGAACTGGACGCGCTGCCCGGCCAGACACGCCCGGACCCCCGAGCGCGGTAGCGAGATGGGTCTTGCCGGTGCCGGGCGGTCCGAGCAGGATCACGTTCTCCCTGCCGTGGAGGAAGTCGAGCTGGCCGAGGTGCTCGATCACCTGCTTCTTGACGCTGCGCTGGAAGGTGAAGTCGAACTCCTCAAGCGTCTTGCGTGCCGGGAACCGGGCGGCCTTGATCCGGTTCTCCCCGCCATGGCTGTCCCGCGCGGAGACCTCGCTGGACGAGCAGCGCCTGCAGGAACTTCTCATAGCTCCAGGACTCCTCCCGTGCCCGCTCGGCCAGCGCCGGGAACGCCCGGGCGGCAGCGGGGGCCTTCAGCGCCCGGAACAGATGCGCGAGCTCCGATGTCGGGCCGCTCATGCGATCAGAGCGTCATAGACCGACAAGGGACGCTGCTCCACATCGACCTGGTGTCGTTGCCGGCGACGGCGCTGGCGCTGGACCTCGAGCTGGCCCTGATGGGCGGGGTCGACGATCGTCTGGGAGCCAGCGAACACCCGGGCGTGCCTGGCGGCGAGCTCGCCAGTGTCCAGGACGGTCGCGGTGATCTCTGTCTGGGATGACCGGACCTCGACACGCCTGCCGGCGAACACCGGGTCGATCGAGTAGTCGTTGCGATCCACCCTGATCAGCGGCTGCTGCGGGAACCCTCGTCACCCAGCGGCGATCCGTATCGACCGTCACCTCGCCGAGCGGCCGCTGCTGGCGCTCCGTGGCCAACCGTTCGGCCGGGATACCGCGGATCGTGCGATGCGCCCGACCGTTCACCTTCTCAGCCCAGCGGTCCAGTTGGTCCTGGAAGTCCAGGTGGTTCGCGAAGAACCGACGCGGCTCGAAGTTTGAGCGCAGGAACCGATGCTGACGCTCCAGCTGCCCCTTCGCCTGGGCATCACCGGCATCAAGAATGATCCAGCCGACCTGCAGCTGCCCACAGAACGACAGGAACGGCTCGCTCGGCTTGCCGCGGCCGGCGATCGCCGACTCTCGGTCCCAGACCAGCTTCTCCGCCCGCACCCCCAGCCGCTTGAGGTTGCGCGCCAGCCCCGCGAGGATGTCCGGCGCCTCCTTGCTGAAGATCAGGGTGCCGGCGAACGCCCGCGACCAGCACGACTGGCACGTGACGACCCACCCACGGCGGGTCTGCCCATAACCGACCGGGACGTGCCGGCTCGGCTCCCACAGATCGCACTGGATCAACTCCGCCGGCCGATAAACCGTCCGCTGGAACGTGCGCTTCACCAAGAACCGCGGCCTCACCTCGCGCACGTAGTCATCGAAGACCGTCTTGCCGCCCGCATAGCCGATCTCCCCAGCAAGCTCCCGCAACCGCTGCGAGGGGACCTTCGGATCGGCCTGCAGCTGCTCACAGATCCAGTCCTTGAACGGATCCATGATCGACACCGCCGGTGCCCGCGAATACCTCGGCGGCGCCTCGGCCGCCAACAACCTCGAGACCGTGTCCCTCGCCAACCCCGTCCGGCGACCAATCTCCCGCGCCGACAGCCCCTCCACCCGCTTCATCCGCCGCACCTCAGCCCACTGCTCCACGCTAACCACCGCCTTCCTCCCGTCCGATCCAAAGAGATCAAACGAGCGTCACGACCCAGCCGGACACCCCGACCGCCACACCGAACGGCCTAGTTTTCGAACGGCGCAGGCGGCCTAGTTTTCACCCGGCGCCCACATACTGCGCCTGCCACCGGTTGAACGTTGCCTCCGAGACTTCGAGATGGCGCAACACCTCAACGAGATCCTGGCCCTCGTTCAGAAGGCGCTCACCCTCCCTGATCTTCCTAACAGCCTGCTCCGGGGTATGCCTGCGTCGCTTCATGACCAGGTCCATCCTTCCATCCCATCACAGGAAACACGACCACACACTCCACCCGGCTCACCTCAAAGGGACCCCGTCATAGGAGCCGAGACGCGGCCCGGCGTCTACGTTCCAGGATCAAAAGATTCCCTCCGCCAACTCCTTGAGCATATCAATGTCCAGTGCCTGCTCAGCGACGAGCTTCTTCAACCGCTGGTCTCGACCTCAAGGTTCTTCAGCCGCTTTGCCTCATCGGCCTTCATACCACCGTACTGGGCACGCCAACGATTGAACGTCGACTCGGTGACCTCGAGACGCCGCAGCGCCTCGGCCATCTCTTGCCCTCGTTCAGTAGTCGTTCGCCCTCACGGATCTTTCGCACTGCCTGTTCCGGCGTGTGCCTGCGTCGCCTCATGATCGTGTCCATCCTCTCATCCTACCAACGGGATATCACGAACACACACACGACCTGGCTCACATCACGGAACCCGTCATTCCGGTTGTGATCAGCGCCATTCCACAAGCAAAATCGTCTTGGGACAGAAATATCAGTCCTCCACAAATCACAGGCAAATGTGGCGTCTAGACGGACCACAGACCCGTCCAGACGCCACACAAAACTACAAAACTTCAGTAGCCACCGTCAAGGTACCCCCACCAGGCAGCGAAGCGACATCGAAGGCTTCAATGTTACCAGTTTCTTCATTGTTACCACTACATAACAACAATTTGCCTTCCATTAATAATGTGAAGGTTTCAGAAAATATCGATTCGACGCCTCCGGTCATGTTCTTTTGTTCGGCAAACAGTTCGGGCGAGGTACATTCTTCAGAAAGCGTGACGATCGTTTTACATTCGACATACCAGCCAGGATTACCGTTAGTCGTCGGTAACGTTAAGTCTACAAAGCCACTTGCACCACCCACTTCCCATAACTCCAGGAGCGTTAACCACGGCAAATGCACAGGCCATACTTTGCTACCCATTTCACAAACCACATCACCAATGCCTTTTGCGCACGGCAAAGCCGTGCCAGTTAACGCAGTCGCGCTAACCAGTTCTTCACTCGCTAAAGTTAAGAGTTCCGTGACCTCATCTGCGCCACTAGGGCCTACAGACCCATCATATTTTCCGCTGCACGAAACCGACGCTGGGCTTTTAATGACCGGTGCATTTTTATTTTCTACTAACAGTTCTCCTTCCCTTAAAGATAACAGCGTTTCCGTGATACCCACTCCATTACGCAACCATTCCGCTAATAAAAATACCACAGCAGCCGTCGCAGACGACGCTACCGCAATTGCGCTAAACGCCAGCACCATAAGCAATGCTCCGCCAAACCCGGCAATACGCAAACCTCTCATACTAGATCCTGTCCTTTCCTGGAATTATTGTGATTTGTCTAGACTCAAAAATCATCCCAGAAAAGGTAACAGAATTCCAGTAATCGCAACTATCTTTAGATTTCGTCTGTAGCTATAGTCCTGCTATTTGGGGTAGTGGTGCTATCTGGTCATCTTCCAAGCATTTGCGTTCGTTTTGCATCGGCATCGCATACTTGGCGCCGCTTGGCCCATAGAACAGGGCGGATGCCGTCTTTCCTTGGTCTTGAGGGCCGCGACTTCATGCGCCAGCTGGTTTACTCGTTCAGACGCGGATCCGGTCATGAGCGCGGCAAGGACCTGACCGCGGTTCTTCAGCCGGCCTTGTCGAAGCACCGGACGCGCCAGAGTCGTGCAAACCTTCGACCATTCCGCCTCGAGGGCGCGCCTGCACAAATACTTCGAGCGCGGATATGGCGAGCTAGCGCTCTGAGGCGGACGCTTCGCGCCCAAAGTCGGACGCCGCTATCGCCCTTCGACACGGGAAAGCTACATCGACACGAAGACAATTCTACCTTTTGCGAGTGTTCTTATGTTTTGTTTTGTGGGTGCTTCTCTTTGCCTTCTTCTTGTTATTCCTCTTGGTCTTCTTCTTCTTGGCCTTCTTCTTCTTCACGGGGGCTTTGGCTGGTTCGTTGACGGTGTTTCCGTTGCCGGTGAACGTGAAGCTTGATGGTGTTGAATCGACCGGTGGGCTCGGTGGTGTGGAGCACGCATCGCCTTCGCACGGCGTCGGAGTCGATAGGCGTTCTGCTGCGTGTCCGTCTATGCGGGCGTCGTACACGTTGCCTTCGCCGATACTGCTTTCCGGATCATGATCGGCCGGTGAGAGGGTCGAGCGTGTATAGAAGTACACGTCGTGACCTTCGTTGGCCGTACCAAGAAACAGGTTTAGATAACCGCCGCGACCGTCGGTGATTAGAGCTAGACAGCCTTGTATTGATCCACAACCATCGACTCCAGGGGCACGCCACTCATACACATCAGTCGACGGAGACGTATGCCCACCAACATTAATATAATGGCCGGTATCACCGTCAAATTCTGGGAGTATTTCTTCATCCACATCCTGCTTCACCAGTGGAGAGACTGTTGTGAAGAACGCAAACTCTCCATCCGCGGACACAGACCTGAAATCAGGCAACCCACCATTCAAATCAGGCAACCCCTCCACATCACCCATGTATGCGGCCTGCTTAGGTGCACCGTTATAAGGCGACGCACAGGAAATACACTCGACAATATGTTCCACATCGTCATAACGCGACGCTTGTTCACTTCCAGTTGACCAATAAGTATAGCGTGGACGGGCGAACGCCTCACCAGTTTCCGGTTCGAACCGTGGCGGAACGCCAAGGAACACCAATTCGCTATTTTCCGCCAACTGACCGCTCGAACGAGTTTCAAACGTTTTGCTCGCCGTGTCATACCCGACCAGTTCACCCAAATTATTTTCAAGCACCAGCTCTGTACCCTTTGGATTGGCAGCCACGAACTTGTATGAACCGATGTCGACCGTTTCCGTACCATTGATCCTCATATAGAGATCCATTGGTTCTGAGCAAGTCCTGCCTGGTACAGCTTCGAAGAAGACACGCGACCCATCAGCGGACACAGCACGCGAACTACTAGCCCTGTGATTATCGACGGGGTCTTCGTGACCATGAACAATATATGCACCGCACGAACCGATCGTCGTAGCTTCTTCCCCGGAACCCTTAACATTCAACTGTTTCACACCACCATCAGGCGTGTATTCATACAAATCGGAGCCTTCTAGCGTCCCAGTTTCAGCCCCCAACACATCATGATCCTGAGTCTGCAACACCAACTTAGAAAAATCACCGTTAGCAGCTACCCAACCAGTGAAATCCCTATTAGTCTTTTCGATAATATCCTTACGCGGAACCGAAATCACCTTATAATACGGACCGCCAATATGCCCGACCTTATATTCCAGTTCAGGTGACTCGCTGGCTTCAGCCGGAGCATAACCAGATTCAAACGCGATCTGCGTCACATCAGAACTATATATTTGCGGAGTTACAGTATAAACACCTGTTTCCGGTTGGGGTGAACCAGCAGTGATAGACCAAGCTGGGCTTCCTTCTTCGCGCGAGAACAGGTAAGGACTCTGCCCCGAATCTGTACCCGTGCCGTAACTCACTGTCGATGCTTCCAATACAGCATGTTCGCCTTCTTCACCGACGACAAGCGCAGCCTCAATACCACCACGATAATGGAATGGTTCCTGCGCAGCACCCTTTTCAAGGGGAGTCAACTGCTCATACGCACGACAATCAGGCAAACTCGCAGACAAACCCGGACGAAACACTTCATTAGGACAAGCAGCATCCTCGACGCCACTCGGAACAACAGGCACCGTCAATTCCTGTTCATCACCAACTACCGTCGCCGAAAGAGCACTCTTAGCCAACAACCTAAGATGATACGTTTCACCACCGATAAGACCAGGAACCAGCGAACCTACCAACTGCGGAACTTCACCAAAACCACTTTTCGTTTGAATAGTTTCTTCAGGACTCGCCCAACCATGCTCCGCAAAACTCTTACCGCTCACATACTGGAACCAATACACCGTATCGTTCGACTCACCGCCCTGCTGCATCCTCTCAACGGTCACCGAACTCGTCGGGGGAGAAGGTGTCAATCCTGACCCATCAGCACTCATCAACGACTCTTCCAAACCCGCATCAGCACCACCAAAGAACACGGTATACGGACCACCAGCAACACCCTGAACCTGGACAGGAGGCTCACTAACAAGCGCCTTCAAAGCTTTTTCAACACTTTCAGCTGTCGCATCCCAAGCAATCGGCGCGGTCGTCGCGCCATCGAACGACAGCGTAAAAGAACCACCCGTCGCACCAGCAACCACAATAGACTGTTCCTCTGAAGTAGGAACACTTTTTGGGTTCACCGTACCCAACAGTTCCACGGACCCACCAACCAAACGATGGATGAGAAACGTATCCACACTCGGCGCACCCTCAGTTTCAAACGACACAGCACCTGATACCGGACTACCAAAACTATTACTCACAGACAACCTGACACAATAAACTTTCGAAGAACCCAACCCCGTCAAACCGACACCAACAGGCACCGAATTATTATAAGGAGTCGCTTCAGCCTGCACCTGCCCAACCGTACCCGAACCTCCAGGGATACTCGTCCAACCACTCGACGGGCACAAACCAGACACCGGCAAAGCAGATTCAAACCGCCACGACGTTTCAGACCCATGCGGAATAACCTTACCGGAAACATGCACAGACACACCAGTTACGTTGCGAATAACAACTCCACCTGTTTCGGGAGCAGCCGTACCAGTCACAAAAAATTCCCGTTCTTCGTCTCTCCCGCCACGATATACGGTCTGATACCTAGTTCCCTGAACGTTTTCCATCTTTATACGAACATAATATGTCGTTTCAGGAGACAGGCCAGTCGTACTTGCCGTAACTTTCGCAAAATCTTCAGTCTCACTTACAGTACCTTCGCCGTCAGAGCTAAAAACTTTCCACGACGAAGATCCCTGAGACGGTGCTTTATTTTTTTCCGGAAGAGAATATTGGAAACTATATTTAGTATCGGCGCCATTTGTCTCAACCCTGGCTGAAGCTACGGCTTCGACGTCGGTCGTTCCAACCGTAAATATAGGCCATTTCTGCTCTTCGTCTTCGCCTCCTATGGGAACTTCTGGACTTTCCACTCGGAGCGTCTTGAATGGTATTAGCGCGACCGTCGGTGCCAGTTCACCTTTCCCATTCAAGCGACTATCATTGTTTGTAGCACTAAATCGGGCGTCATAGCATGTTTCGGGCTGCAAATGACGCAGCTGCACAGGCGCCAAAGCTCCTTCTCCGGCATCGGGCAACCCGAGGTGCACGACGTTTACTTGTGCTGAGGCTGCCGATATTTCTCCTTCGTTGACAGTTTTCCAACCATTTTCAGGGATGGATTGTTCGCATTCTTCGGGTGTGCAGGCGGGTCCTTTGCATTCCACTGGTGCGACTTCCGCTTGCCACTTAGTGGCAAGGTGTTCGCTTCTCAATGTCATCGTCATCAATACGCGTGTGGGATGCTCGATTAATACGTTGGGGGGTGGGACCCATTCTGGTGGTCCGGTAGCAAGCGCTGACGGTACAGTTATGAACAACATGCACACGGTGATCATGAGGAAACTAATACCGCTACGACTAATCTTGCTCGGCTTGCCGCGGAACATCGCGACGAGAGCGAGTAGGGAGCCGACCGTCAAGCGCATTATTTCGATCATAAAGCGTTCCATATCAGACGATCGTTCCACAAACATAATCATATCCCTGCCATTCCCTCGAGGCAACGACAAGACCACCAGATGGTTCAAAGCCAGACTCGACATACTCTACAGACTCCATTCCCACCCCTCCAAACTAATAACAAGAACGACAAACCACTGCTGGTATAGGGGGAGGCCTAAAACCCGAATAATACGCCTCCCCTATACCAGAGAGCTATTTAGCGGTTACGGCCCACGTCCCAACCGCTTGCAACACACCTTCTACTTCGGATTGTGCGTGGACAGAGAAACCAAAACGATCAGCACCATTACTAATGAAACAGGCGCTGCCTTTCGATACAACCGTCGCGCTACCCAAAGAACAAATATCCGGATAGATCACTTCGACGCCAGGCAACGGTTCCTTCAACACGTTTTCTTCATCAGAAGCATAAACACACAAATTCCCAGCCACCGCCTTCGGCGACGCCGCACTGCCAGGACAAGCAGACTGTTCGCGCTCACCTTCTTTTTTGGTCGTTTCATCAAAGAAAGGTTCCTTACCGTCTTCACGAATATAGTGAGCAGCAGGAACACTCGCCAACGGAAGACCGAAGCTCACCGAGTTCGTAGCCTGAACATGAGCAGACCCTGACCCTTCAGTATAAATGCTCCAGTCACCCATCAAAGTCTTACCCGAGGGCAACACTCCACCAACCGTCCACGGAGACCCTTCCGTACCCTTTTCTCCAGGCTGGCCCTGCGGACCTTCTTTACCCTGAGGACCTTCATGACCCGCAGCACCATCTTTACCAGCCGACCCTGCAGCGCCCTGCGCACCAACAGCACCAGCAGCACCCTGAGGACCAGCAGGACCACGCTTACCCGACAACGCCTTCAAAACCTTAGGACTAATCTGCTTAGTCGAGGTAATCAAAAATTTGCTAGCCGCAAACGCCCCACCACTCATCGCGAACACCAACACAAACACCAACACCACATTCCCAAAACCCACACGCCTACCCAACACAGAAAACATCAAACCCTCCCCCACACACAGATAACGAACAAAACAAGTGTCTGGACGAACCACACAAGCCCGCCCAGACACCACAACACAAACTACCAAAACAACAAACTAATTTAACTACCCTTCAGACGAAACCGCCAAAGTACCACCACCAGGCAACAACTCGGGACCGGTTCCTACGACATTACCGGTTTCTTCGTTATTACCAGTACATAACGCCAGTTTCAATTCCATTAATAATGTGAACGCTTCGGAGAAGACTCCGTTCACGCCGCCGCCCATTACATTCATTTGTTCTGAAGCAGCTTCAGGTGTCAAGCATTCTTCAGAGAGCGTCACAAGCGCCGTTTTACATTCAACATACCAACCAACATTACCACCACCGGTGTGCGGTGTAAGTAAGTCTGCGAAACCAGTCGTGCCAGCCTCTTCAAATAACACCAGGATCGATAACCACGGCAAATTGACGGCCCACACTTTACTACCGGCTTCACAAACTTCGTCGCCGGTGCCTTTAGTACACGACAGGGACCCACCAGCTAACGGAGTAGCATTAACCGCTCCTTCGGCTAAAGTTAATAGTTCCGTGATCTCATCAGCACCATTGACACCAAAAGAACCATTCAACATACCACTACACGTTATCGACGCTGGTTTTTTGATGACCGGCGCATTTTTGTTTTCAAGTAACAGTTCGCCTTCAGCTAACGATAACACAGTTTCAGTAAGACTAGCACCGGTATTTAACCATTCAGCTAATAAGAAAACTACGGCAGCGGAAGCTGACGACGCCACTGCGATCGCGCTAAACGCGATTACGGCGAGCATCGCTACTCCGACGCCTGCAATACGGAAACCTTTCATAACTATCTAACCCTTTCCCTCGTCCGAGACCTGGTTGAGCCCCTTCCGAGGCTTGGAAAACGGTCGGGCCGAGCACCCGTACAACGGTCAGAGAGCGCGGCGGTCCAACCCCATATCAACAACAAGCCACAGCACAAGCCCACAAAGACCCGCACCACAGCGCACGATATCGTCGCACAAACCAAACCCTAAAACAACACGCGTCTCCCACTCCCCCAAAAATGTTTCTGACTCCGTGAGAGTGCCTGATCTTCTATGGTTTGGGTTTAGGGGTCCCTAGGGGGTATGGTAGTGGGGTGATCTGGGTCATCTTCCACGTGCCGTGTTCGTTTTGCATTGGCATTACGTACTTGACGGCGTTCGGGCCGTAGAATAGTGCGAATGCGGTCTTTTCTTTGATCCGGATCGCTGCTACTCCGTGTACCAGTGGGTTTGCTCGTTCAGAGGCCGGTCCGGTCACGAGTGTCGCAAGTACCTGTCCGCAGCTCTTCAGCCGGCCTTCGGATGTCTTTGCGAATGATTCTGTTTGCCGTATTACTGGACGTGCCAAATATTGGCATACTCGCGACCATTCTCCTCGAGCGCGTGCTCGTACGAACCCCGTGAGCGCTGAGACGGCGAGCTGTCTCTGTGAGACGGGTGCTTCGTGCCCGAAGTCTGGGACGCTGTTATCGCCCTTTGGCACCCGAAACCCGGACGCCCCGCGACTCAAGTGCTGGCCAGCTTGACCAGGAGTGTTGGTTTCTGGCGAGGGGGGCGCATTTGCGGTACGACCGGGGATCGTTACTGTGGCGCCTGTCGTAGGAGTTGTTGTGGTAGCCGTGCTTTGCGAGGAGCTTGTCGACGTGTCTCCGCTACCGCATCCGATTGAGTAGAGTGACAACGATAGGAGCGCGAGCATTCCCAATGAGCGTCTGCTCATGCGCGGTGACGATCCAGCCACTGTCTCTATTTTTTCTTCTTGTGCTTTGCTGGTTTCGTCTTGTGCTTTGGTGCTTTGCGCTTGACCGGACAGCCCGTCGGATGTATCGGGGTGGTTGTATGTATTTGAGTGTTGTTTTGGCCGATGTATGCGGTGGGCATCGACAGTTTTGCGGTGCAGAGATTGCCGTTTGCTGCTAGTGCGGAGTTCGGCCCTTGGGGAAGTGTCAGTTCGAAGCTTGTGACGGGTTGATCGGGAACAGCGTTGAACGTGCTGCTCGTGATCCCCTTTTTGTTGATGAACGTTTCGCCGTGCAAGTCGATCGTGATGCCGTAGCCCTGTAGGACTACGACTAGTTCAGGGAACTTCGCGCCCCCGTTGCTGACGAAGTAGGCAGGACCTTCTAGAGGGACGGGCAGGATCGGCGTTATCGCTTTGGCGTGTCCCACGATCGAGGCTGCGGGACAGGCCGCCGGGTTGGTCTGGAACGTCCGGCTGATGCATGCCTTTTGCAGTGTCGTGAGCCTGGATGGTAGCTGCTTGGGCAGATCGACCTTCACCTTGGCGATGTTCGCCTGGGTGCCTTGTAGGGCTTTGGGATAGGTCAGCTTCACGCTCAGACCCGCACCGTTTTTGCGACTGTTCCTCCCCGTTGTCGTCGCCCTCAGCGAAGGTTTGAACGCAAGGCTGGCGCAATCAGCAGCCTGAAACGGGTTCGTGACGTTGACCGTGTCCTGGTCGGTTGGGACAGCATAGTTCGAGCCGGCACCGGTCACCGCGAGATTGATCGACAACGAAGCACAGTTCGTCGGGTTCAAGATGAACTTGGCGCGATCCATGTAAACATGAATATTGCGGACATGCACAACGATCCCTTCGATGATATGCGGGATCGGATCGGATTGCGCTCCACTGATTTCAACTTGCGCCGTCAACGGATTGACCTGCAGCGCGAAGCGAATGACGACCGTTCCCAGGTCGAACGGGCCGACCTTCGCGCTCGTGATCGATACAATCGATAGCGGTGCGCCGTGGTAGGGACCGGCGAGGTAGACCTTGCCGGGGTTCTGCGCGAGCACAGTCCCAACCCCAGCTTCCACGATTGTGTGCCCGATTTCGCTCGAGGCGGGACACGAAGGCGCCACTTCCTCCTGGGCGCCCGTCACACTCTTTGCTGCTTCGATGTCGGCATCCGGACAGAACGGTATCCCAGTCAGGTTCCCTGTCAGCCCCGACGGCAACGTCGTAGAGAATTTCACGAGTTCCTGTTCACCATCTTCCCTGGCAAGCCGCAAGTAGAACGGACTGTAAGCGCCGCCCGCATTGTTCTGCGTACCGGCCACGACCTGCGGTTTGAACGGCGGGACGCCACCGGAGGGACACGCGCCTTCACGCACACCCCGCGTAATCTTAAACGCATAAGACACAGGCCGCGCTTCTTCTTCGCTCAACGCTGACCATGGCGTCAACGCCCCCTGCGTCGTATAGGTACCACAGGAAGGCGGACTCACCAGCGGCGCAGTCGCGCCAGGACGAAACTTCAGCGTAAACTTACTGAACGGCTGCTGTGGAGTGTTCTTGAAAGTCGTAACGAGCTGACCCGTCACCGGATTCGGTTCGATCTTACCCGCAACCTTAATCACGATGCCACGCTGAGGATCCTTCGCAACCACATACAAGGCAAGCAACGATCCGCCAGGATGCCGCGCATCCCCGAATTCCGGCACATTATTATAGGGCGTCGCGATATAAACGGCACCTGGGATCGTTTCGGCGAGCAGCGGCGTTTCGATTTCAATCGAACCGATCTTCGACTCTTCCGGACACCCAGACCCAGGCAACGACGAAAACGTTTCTGAAGCATACTGCTGCGGCGTACACGCCTCAAGCCCCGCCGCCAACGACGGGTTCGCAGTCATCCCTTCCGGCAGCGCAACCGTCGTGTCCCTCAAATTCGACGTTGAGATCGTGAACGGGTTTTCCCACGATTGCGGAACCACCAACGAAACACTCAGACCGGTCGGCGATTCCGCCGATTCAGTACTCGGTCTCACTTCGATCGACGGTTCGAAAGGCACACGATCGCACCCTTCGATCGGTCCAGCTTCGGCACTAGCGTGCGGCCACAACGCTTCAGACTCGATCGGTTCCTCCCACGACTCCGCCCGCATACGCGCTTCAAACGGACCAGCACAACTCGTCGGATTCGACAAGAACGGCTTTTCCGGAATATTCGCCGACTGAGGCGAACCACGTTCGTTACGACAAACCGGTGGTCGTTCACCCCCGGTACCACAAACCGCGCCGCGTTCCACATCATGTTCAGCGGCCGCCGGAACACCCCACAACTTCACAGAAATGTCATGTCCTTCACCCAACTTCGGGACATTCGACGTCACCGCCGTTATCCCCTCATCTTCAGGCCGAATAACCGCCTGCGAAATCAACGTGAACAAACCAACAGCGTCATACCCGACCTCGGCAGTAGTACCAAAATTACCGACTTCCATATTAAACGCAGGGAACGTGATCAGCTTAGGCTTCGTGCTCGCAACAAATATTTCGCTCGTGACCTGACCCACCTGACTCGCAACCGGACAATCCGGAAGAAAACCTTCAGGCGCCGACGGATAAATCGAAAGCAACTGAGCCTCAGAACACGTCGGCACAGCAGTATTACTCGCATCGAAACCCGTAGGAAATTCATTAACGATCGTACGAACATCATTATAGGTAGCACCACTCGATTCATGACCAAAATCAAACGACAACACCCAATCCGAATGCGCACCAGCCTGATGAGACCCCGTCGTAAAACCAAACGAACCCGGCACAATACTAAACGGCACACTACTCGGCATCGCCAACGCAGAACCACACACCCAACAACCCACAAAAACACACACACAAAACACACGCAGGAACAACCTCACCGCCTGACCCCTCATCTCATCCCCCTACTTTTACGGGCATTCTCATGTTTTGCCTTGTGGATACTTCTCTTCGCCCTCTTCCTCGCCCTCTTCTTCGTCTTCTTTTTGGTCTTCTTCTTTGCCTTCGTCTTCTTCTTCACGGGAGCTTTAGCTGGTTCGTTGACAGTATTGCCATTCCCGGTGAACGTGAAGCTCGACGGTGTAGAGTCAACCGGCGGGCTAGGCGGCGTAGAGCACGCATCACCTTCACATTCCGGCGGACGCGGAGCACGTTCTGCGGCGTGTCCGTCTATGCGAGCGTCATACACATTACCTTCACCGATACTACTTTCCGGATCATGATCAGCCGGCGAAAGAGTCGAACGCGTATAGAAATACACATCACGACCTTCATTGGCCGTACCAAGAAACAAATTCAGATAACCACCACGACCATCAGTAATCAAAGCCAAACAACCCTGCACCGATCCACAACCATCAACCCCCGGAGCACGCCACTCATACACATCAGTCGACGGAGACGTATGCCCACCAACATTAATATATGGGCCAGTATCACCGACAAATTCTGGAAGTATTTCTTCATCCACATCCTGCTTCACCAGCGCAGAGACCGTCGTGAAGAACGCGAACTCTCCATTCGCAGACACGGACCTGAAATCAGGCAACCCACCATTCAAATCAGGCAAACCCTCCGCATCACCCAAGTATGCGGCCTGCTTAGGTGCACTGTTATAAGGCGACGCACAGGAAATGCACTCGACAACATGTTCTACATCGTCATAACGCGACGCTTGTTCACTTCCAGTTGACCAATAAGTATAGCGTGGACGGGCGAACGCCTCACCAGTTTCCGGTTCGAACCGTAGTGGGACACCAAGGAACCCCAATTCGCTATTTTCCGCCAACCGACCGCTCGAACGAGCTTCAAACGTTTTGCTCGCCGTGTCATACCCGACTAGTTCACCAAGATTATTTTCAAGCACCAGCTCTGTACCCTCTGGATTGGCAGCCACGAACTTGTATGAACCGATATCGACCGTTTCCGTACCATTGATCCTCACATAGAGATCCATCGGTTCTGAACAAGTCCTGCCTGGCACAGCTTCAAAGAAGACACGCGACCCATCAACAGACACAGCACGCGAACTACTAGCCCTATGATTATCGACAGGGTCTTCATGACCATGAACAATATATGCACCACACGAACCGATCGTCGTAGCTTCTTCCCCCGAACCCTTCACATTCAACTGTTTCACACCACCACCCGGCGTATATTCATACAAATCAGATCCTTCTAGCGTCCCAGTTTCAGCCCCCAACACATCATGATCCTGAGTCTGCAACACCAACTTAGAAAAATCACCGTTAGCAGCCACCCAACCAGTGAAATCTCTACCGGTCTTTTCGATCGCATCCTTACGCGGAACTGAAATCACCTTATGATAAGGCCCGCCAATATGCCCGATCTTGTATTCCAGTTCAGGTGACTCGCTGGCTCCTTCAGCCGGAGCATAACCAGATTCAAACGCAATCTGAGTCACATCAGAACTATATATTTGCGGCGTGACAGTATAAACACCTGTTTCCGGTTGGGGTGAACCAGCAGCGATAGACCAAGCCGGGCTTCCTTCTTCGCGCGAGAACAGGTAAGGACTCTGCCCCGAATCGGTACCCGTGCCGTAACTCACCGTCGATGCTTCCAATACAGCATGTTCGCCTTCTTCACCCACGACAAGCGCAGCCTCAATACCACCACGATAATGGAATGGTTCCTGCGCAGCACCCTTTTCAAGGGGAGTCAACTGCTCATACGCACGACAATCAGGCAAACTCGCAGACAAACCAGGACGAAACACTTCATTAGGACAAGCAGCATTATCCACGACACTCGGAACAACAGGCACCGTCAATTCCTGTTCATCACCCACCACAGTCGCCGAAAGAGAACTCTTAGCCAACAACCTAAGACGATACGTTTCACCACCGATAAGACCAGGAACCAGCGAACCTACCAACTGCGGAACTGCACCAAAACCACTTTTCGTTTGAACAGTTTCTTCAGGACTCGCCCAACCATGCTCCGCAAAACTCTTACCACTCACATACTGGAACCAATACACCGTATCGTTCGACTCACCGCCCTGCTGCACCCTCTCAACGGTCACCGAACTCGTCGGCGAAGAAGGAGTCAACCCTGACCCATCAGCACTCATCAACGACTCTTCCAAACCCGCATCAGCACCACCAAAGAACACGGTATACGGACCACCAGCAACACCCTCAACCTGCACCGGAGGCTCACTAACAAGCGCCTTCAAAGCTTTTCCAACACTTTCAGCTGTCGCATCCCAAGCAATCGGCGCGGTCGTCACACCATCGAACGACAGCGTAAAAGAACCACCCGTCGCACCAGCAACCACAATAGACTGTTCCTCTGAAGTAGGAACACTTTTTGAATTCACCGTACCCAACAATTCCACCGACCCACCAAACAAACGATGAATAAGAAACGTATCCACACTCGGCGCACCCTCAGTTTCAAACGACACAGCGCTGGATACGGGACTACCAAGACTATTACTCACAGACAACCTAACACAATAAACTTTCGAGGAACCCAAGCCCGTCAAGCCCAGACCAACAGACACCGCATTATTATAAGGAGTCGCTTCAGCCTGCACCTGCCCAACCGTACCCGAGCCCCCAGGGATACTCGTCCAACCACTCGACGGACACGCACCAGACACCGACAAGGCCGATTCAAACCGCCACGACGTTTCAGACCCATGCGGAATAACCTGACCAGAAACATGCACAGACACACCAGTCACGTTGCGAATAACAACTCCACCTGTTTCGGGAGCAGCCGTACCAGTCACAAAAAATTCCCGTTCTTCACTTCCTCCGCCATGATATACAGTCTGATACCTGGTTCCCTGAACGTTTTCCATCTTTATGCGAACATAATATGCCGTTTCAGGAGACAGGCCAGTCGTACTTGCCGTAACTTTCGCAAAATCTTCAGTCTCACTTACAGTACCTTCGCCGTCAGAGCTAAAAACTTTCCACGACGAAGATCCCTGAGACGGTGCTTTATTTTTTTCCGGAAGAGAATATTGGAAACTATATTTAGTATCGGCACCATTTGTCTCAACCTTGGCTGAAGCTACGGCTTCGACGTCGGTCGTTTCAACCGTAAATATAGGCCATTTCTGCTCTTCGTCTTCGCCTCCTATAGGAACTTCTGGACTTTCCACTCGGAGCGTCTCGAACGGTATTAGCGCGACCGTCGGCGCGAGTTCACCTTTCCCATTCAGGCGACTATCATTGTTCGTAGCACTAAATCGAGCGTCATAGCATGTTTCGGGCTGCAAATGACGCAGCTGCACAGGCGCCAAAGCTCCTTCTCCGGCATCCGGCAACCCAAGGTGCACTTCATTTACTTGTGCTGAGGCTGCCGATATTTCTCCTTCGTTGACAGTTTTCCAACCATTTTCAGGTATGGATTGTTCGCATTCTTCGTGTGTACAGGCGGGTCCTTCGCATTCCACTGGTGCGACTTCCGCTTGCCACTTAGTGGCAAGGTGTTCGCTTCTCAATATCATCGCCATTAGGACGCGTGTGGGATGCTCGATCAATACGTTGGGGGGTGAAACCCATTCTGGTGGTCCGGTAGCAAGCGCTGACGGTACAGCTATGAACAACATGCACACGGTGATCATGAGAAAACTAATACCGCTACGACTAACCTTGCTCGGCTTGCTGCGGAGCAACGCGACGAGAGTAAGTATGGCGCCGACCATTAGACGCATCGTTTCGATCATGAAGCGTTCCATGTTAGACGATCGTTCCACAAACATAATCATATCCCTGCCATTCCCACGCGGCAACGACAGGACTACTAGATGGTTCAAAATCAAGCTCGACATATGCTACGGACTCCATTTCCACCCCTCCAAACCGATAAGAAGAACGACAAACACTGCTGGTAGAGGGGGAGGCGTAAACCCCGAATAATACGCCTCCCCTATACCAGAGCTATTTAGCAGTTACAGCCCATGTACCTACCGCTTGCAATACACCTTCTACTTCGGATTGTGCGTGGACAGAGAAACCAAAACGGTCCGCACCATTACTAATGAAGCAAGCGCTGCCTTTCGATACGACCGTCGCGCTAGCCAAAGAACAAATATCCGGATAGATCACTTCAACACCAGGCAACGGTTCCTTCAACACGTTTTCTTCATCAGAAGCATACACACACAAATTCCCAGCCACCGCCTTCGGCGACGCCGCGCTACCGGGACAAGCAGACTGTTCGCGCTCACCTTCTTTTTTGGTCGTTTCATCAAAGAAAGGTTCCTTACCGTCTTCACGAATATAGTGAGCAGCAGGAACACTCGCCAACGGAAGACCAAAGCTCACCGAGTCCGTAGCCTGAACATGAGCAGACCCTGACCCTTCGGTGTACACACTCCAATCACCCGTCAAAGTCTTACCCGAAGGCAACGTCCCGCCAACAGTCCACGGAGACCCTTCCACACCCTTTTCCCCAGGCTGACCCTGCGGACCTTCTTTACCCTGAGGACCTTCCTGACCCGCAGCACCATCTTTACCAGCCGACCCCGCAGCACCCTGCGCACCGACAGCACCAGCAACACCCTGAGGACCAGCAGGACCACGCTTACCCGACAACGCCTTCAAAACCTTAGGACTAATCTGTTTAGTCGAAGTAATCAAAATTTTGCTAGCCGCAAACGCCCCACCACTCATCGCAAACACCAACACAAAGACCAACACTACATTCCCAAAACCCACACGCCTACCCAACACAGAAAACATCAAACCTCCCCCACACACAAATAATGAACAAAACAAGTGTCTGGACGAACCACACAAGCCCGCCCAGACACCACAACAACAAACTACCAAAACAACAAACTAATAACTACCCTTCAGACGAAACCGTCAAAGTACCACCACCAGGCAACGTCCCAAGACCGGTTCCTACGACATTACCGGTTTCTTCGTTATTACCACTGCATAATGCCAGTTTCAATTCCATTAATAATGTGAACGCTTCGGAGAAGGATCCGTTCACGCCGCCCGTTGCATTCACTTGTTCTGAAGCAGCTTCAGGTGTCAAGCATTCTTCAGAGAGCGTCACAAGCGCCGTTTTACATTCAACATACCAACCAACATTACCACCACCGGTATGCGGTTTAAGTAAGTCTGCGAAACCGGTCACGCCGCCCTCTTCCCATAACACCAGGATCGTTAACCACGGCAAATTGACGGCCCACACTTTACTACCGGCTTCACAAACTTCGTCGCCAGTGCCTTTAGTACACGACAGAAACCCACCGGCTAACGGAGTAGCATTAGTCGCTTCTTCGGCTAAAGTTAACAGTTCCGTGATCTCATCAGCACCATTGACACCAACAGAACCATTCAGCATGCCACTACACGTCACCGACGCCGGTTTTTTAATGACTGGCGCATTCTTGTTTTCAAGTAACAGTTCGCCTTCAGCTAACGATAACAGAGTTTCAGTAATACCAACACCGTTACGTAACCATTCAGCTAATAAGAACACCACAGCAGCCGAAGCCGACGACGCCACAGCAATCGCGCTAAACGCAATCACCGCGAGCATCGCAACCCCAACACCCGCAATACGAAAACCTTTCATAACTATCTAACCCTTTCCCTCGTCCGAGACCTGGTTGAGCCCCTTCCGAGGCTTGGAAAACGGTCGGGCCGAGCACCCGTACAACGGTCAGAGAGCGCGGCGGTCCAACCCCATATCAACAACAAGCCGCAGCACAAGCCCACAAAGAGCCGCCCCACAGCAACCCCCATCGTCGCACAACCCAAACCCAAAACCAACACGCGTCTCCCACTCCCCCAAAAAATGTTTCTGACTCCGGAAGAGTGCCGGATCTTCTATGATTTGGGCTTAGGAGTCCCCAGTGGGTATGGGAGTGGGGCCGATCTGGGTCATCTTCCACGTACCGTGTTCGTTTTGCATCGGCATCACGTACTTGACCCCGTTCGGCCCGTAGAATAGGGCGAACGTGGTCTTTCCTTTGATCCGCACCGCTGCCAGGCCGTGTAATTAGCGGGTTTGTTCGTTCAGACGCCGGTCCAGTCACGAGCGTCGCAAGGACCTGCCCGCAGCCCTTCAGCCGGCCGCCGGACGACTTTGCGAAGGATTCCGTTTGCCGGATCACTGGACGCGCCAAATATTCACATACTCGCGACCATGCACTGGCGGAGACCCTGTAGGTTGGTCCAGGTGGTCTGGTCCCAAAGTAATGGACCGTGTTTGTGAGAGGGTGGGTGGCGTGATTTCCGAAGGAGAGGTTCATGCCGAAGTCTTATTCGCCGGAGTTTCGTCGTCGTGTGATTGAGCTGTGTAGGGCGGGTGGTCGCAGGCCGCGGGAGGTCGCCCAGGAGCTCGGTGTCGCTGAAGTGACGGTCTACCGCTGGATCGGGCGGGAGGAAGTCGATCTCGGCGAACGGTCTGGGGTTCGTAGCGGTGAGCGCGCCGAGCTATCCGAGGCTCGTGCGCGGATCAAGGAGCTTGAAGCCGAACTGGAGTTGACGCGCAAGGCAGCGGCGATCTTCGACGAACAGCAGGGGCGACGTGTTGTTCGCCCAAAAGGATCTACCCGGTGATAGAGGCTCTGGCCGGGCAGGGACACTCAGCGAAGGCGTGCTGCCGGATGCTGGATGTCGCACCGTCTGGATACTTCTACTGGCGTACGCGGCCGCCGTCGATCCGCCAACTACGCCAAGGGCAGCTCGCGGATCTCGTGCTCGATATCCACCGCGCATCCAACGGGGCCTACGGGAAGCGCAGGATCACCGCCGAGCTGCGGCTCGGCTATGGCATGACGGTCAACCAGAAGGCCGTAAGAGCAGTGATGCGTCGGCTCGCCATCCAGGGGCTCCCGGCACCCAAGCGTAAGCGACGTGGGCCGCATAGCAATGGAGGAGTTGCCAGTGATCTGGTCGCCAGGCGGTTCGCTCGCGACGCCCCTAACCAGCTATGGCTCACAGATATAACCGAGCACCCGACCAGGGAGGGCAAGCTCTACTGCTGTGCCGTCCTTGATGCCCACTCCCGTCGCGTGGTCGGCTGGTCGATCGATAGTCGCCAAGCAACCTCGCTAGTCACGAGCGCACTCGGGATGGCAGTCAAGAACCGCAAGCCCACCGCCGGCACGATCATACACTGCGACCACGGCAGCCAAGGCGGACTCAATCGGTCGTCGCAACGGTTTGCGTTTGGAGGGATCGTAGATGCTTGTCGAGTGCTTCGGCTGGTGTGCGCCAGTCGAGGGTCTTGCGTGGTCTGCTGTTGAGTGTGGCCGCGACGGCGTCGAGCTCTTCGGCGGTGTGTCTGGCGAGGTTTGTGCCTCTCGGGAAATACTGTCGGAGAAGACCGTTGGTGTTCTCGTTCGTCCCCCGCTGCCACGGGCTTTGTGGATCACAGAAATAAATGTGAAGTCCGGTCGCGATCTTCAGTTGCGCGTGTTGTGACATCTCTGCTCCTTGATCCCAGGTGAGCGTCCGGCGCAGCTGTTCGGGAAGCGTCGTTATCTGCTTTGTGATCGCGTCGCGCACCGCTTCGGCGCCGCGACCGGCGAGCGGCGGCCCGTGTTTCACTCTTGGACCGCCGTGACCGGGCATCGGCGGTAGGTGAAGCAGCATCGTAAACCGGGTGCTGCGCTCCACCAGCGTCCCGATCGCGGTGCGGTCCGCGCCGAGGATGAGATCGCCTGTCAAGGCCGGTTGAAATGTAGGCCAGTTTTGTCGGTTGAAAACTAGGCCACTTGAGGGTTGTTGTGCCGGTGTTTCCGGAGCGAGCCGTAGGCGAGCGCAGGAAATGCCGGCAGCGCGTCTGGTTAGGTGGGGGTTGCTGGGGGTGCTGGGCGGGGGCCGAGGTCCTTGCCGCGGAGGCGGTAGCTGTCGCCCTTCAGCGAGAGGATGTCGGCGTGGTGGATGAGCCGGTCGATCATCGCTGTGGCGACGGCGTCGTCGCCGAAGATTTCGCCCCAGGCGCTGAAGGGCTTGTTGCTGGTGACGATCATGCTGGCGCGCTCGTAGCGTGAGCTGACGAGCGCGAACATGAGGTTCGCGGCCTCGGGATCGAACGGGATATAGCCAACCTCGTCGACCACGAGCAGCCCGATCAGCGCAAGGCGTTTGAGTTCTGTCTCGAGCTGGCTTTGGCGCTTGGCGTCAGCGAGCCTTGCTACCCATGTAGTCGCAGTCGCGAACTGGACGCGCTGCCCCGCCAGACACGCCCTGACCCCCAGCGCGGTAGCGAGATGGGTCTTGCCGGTCCCGGGCGGGCCGAGGAGGATCACGTTCTCCTTGCCGTGGAGAAAGTCGAGCTGTCCTAGATGCTCAATCACCTGCTTCTTGATGCTGCGCTGGAAGGTGAAGTCGAACTCCTCAAGCGTCTTTCTAGCGGGGAATCGGGCGGCTTTGATCCGGTTCTCCCCACCATGGCTGTCCCGCGCGGAGACCTCGCTGGACAGCAGCGCCTGCAAGAACTTCTCATAGCTCCAGGACTCATCCCGTGCCCTCTCGGCCAGCGCCGGGAGGGCTCTGGCTGCAGCCGGGGCCTTCAGCGCCCGGAAGAGATGCGCCAACTCCGATGTCGCGCCGCTCATGCGATCAGTGCGTCATAGACGGACAAAGAACGCTGCTGCACATCGACCTGGTGTCGTTGCCGGCGACGGCGGTGGCGCTGGAGCTCGAGCTGGCCCTGATGCGCGGGGTCGACGATCGTCTGGGAGCCAGCGAACACACGGGCGTGCCTGGCGGCGAGCTCGCCCGTGTCCAGAACCGTCGCGGTGATCTCTGTCTGGGATGTCCGAACCTCGACACGCCTGCCGGCGAACACCGGGTCCAGCGAGTAGTCGTTGCGATCTATCCTGATCAGTGGCTGCTGGGCAACCCTCGTCACCCAGCGGCGATCCGTATCGACCGTCACCTCGCTGAGGGGCCGTTGCTGGCGCTCCGTGGCCAACCGTTCGGCCGGGATACCGCGGATCGTGCGATGCGCCCGACCGTTCACCCTCTCAGCCCAACGGTCCAGTTGGTCCTGGAAGTCCAGGTGGTTCGCGAAGAACCGACGCGGCTCGAAGTTTGAGCGCAGGAACCGATGCTGACGCTCCAGCTGCCCCTTCGCCTGGGCATCACCTGCATCAAGAATGATCCAGCCGACCTGCAGCTGCCCACAAAACGACAGGAACGGCTCGCTCGGCTTTCCCCTGCCGGCGATCGCCGACTCTCGGTCCCAGACTAGCTTCTCCGCCCGCACCCCAAGCCGCTTGAGGTTGCGCGCCAGCCCCGCGAGGATGTCCGGCGCCTCCTTGCTGAAGATGAGGGTGCCGGCGAACGCCCGCGACCAGCACGACTGGCAGGTCACGACCCACCCACGGCGGGTCTGCCCATAACCAACCGGGACGTGCCGGCTGGGCTCCCACAAATCGCACTGGATCAACTCCGCCGGCCGATAAACAGTCCGCTGGAACGTGCGCTTCACCAAGAACCGCGGCCTCACCTCGCGCACGTAGTCATCGAAAACGGTCTTGCCGCCCGCATAACCGATCTCCCCAGCAAGCTCCCGCAACCGTTGCGAGGGGACCTTCGGATCGGCTTGCAGCTGCTCACAGATCCAATCCTTAACGGATCCATGATCGACACCGCCGGTGCCCGCGAATACCTCGGCGGCGCATCGGCCGCCAACAACCTCGAGACAGTGTCCCTCGCCAACCCCGTCCGGCGCCCAATCTCCCGCGCCGACAGCCCCTCCACCCGCTTCATCCGCCGCACCTCAGCCCACTGCTCCACGCTAACCACCGCCTTCCTCCCGTCCGATCCAAAGAGATCAAACGAGCGTCACGACCCAGCCGGACACCCCGACCGCCACACCAAACGGCCTAGTTTTCAAACGGCGCAGGCGGCCCAGTATTCACCCGGCGCCCACATCGCCCTCCCAATGTCCAGGTATGGCTCTGTCCTCGGCCTCAGCGGGACGCTCGCTGATCATGATCTGCTCGGTGACGAAGCTCTTGCCACGTCCATGCACGCAGGCTCTGGGGACCCGCAGCGCCCTGCCGGTACGCAAACATGTTGTGAGTTCTCTCCGCAGCGCACCGCGGCCCTGCACGTAGAGCGCCTGATAGATCGCCTCATGCGAGATCCGCATCGACTCATCATGGGGGAAGTCGATCTTCAGCCGAGCCGAGATCTGCTCCGGGCTCCACGCCGTTGCCCACCGGCGGTCCTGACGATGAGGCTTGTTTCGACCCTTCCAGGGCGCCGCCGCAGGTCCCGGCACCGCCATCCCGTCAGGCCGGCGGACCTGACCTGAGAGCCGGTCCTGCACGTAGTCGCGCAGCCGCTCGTTGGTGGCGAGCTTCGCTGTCTTCGGACGGCGCGCCACCATCTCTGACTTCCATTGCGCGACCGACGCGCGATAGTCGAGCTTCCCGCTGCGAGTCGCCGCGTTGCGGCGCAGCTCCCGTGAGATCGTCGACGGGGAACGCCCCAACCGACGGGCGATCTCCCGAACACCGGCGCCCTGCGCCTTGAACAGCGCGATCTCCTCGCGCTCCCGAAACGACAAATACCGGCCTGAGATTTGGTCGAGCATGAACGTTGGCATCCCGCCACGATCCCTGAACCACCGGCTGCCAGCCGCCTGCGAAGCGCCGACAGCCAACGCCGCGTCCGTACTGCTCAACCCCTTGGCGATCTCACGCCAGAACAGCCTCTCGACCTCCCGAGGATGCGTCGGATGCCCCGGCGACTTCATCGGCGCCCTGCCCGTCAACTCCCTCATCCACCCAGCTGGCCTGCCCATACACACCTCCACAATCAAGGTGTTGCGAGGACCAGTTGAGTCCGCCCAATTCACCTCCTGGGCCTTCAGCGAGCGGATCAAGACCGCCGGGCTCGAACTCTCAATGGGACGCATCGGCGACGCATATGACAACGGCATGATGGAGTCCTTCTGGGTACGGATGCAGACCGAGCTACTCAACCGCAAACGATGGCGCACCCTCATAGAGCTTGCCAACGCGATCTTCGAGTACCTCGAGATCTTCCACAACCGCAAGCGACGCCACTCCGCACTCGGAATGCTCACCCCAACCGAATATGAGACGCAACACAACCAACAAGCCATAGCCGCCTGACTCACACAAACCCAGTCCACTAAAAAGGGCCCAGACCAGCTGGACCAATGAACGGGGTCCGGCCAACAGCCTTCGCGCGGCAGGATCTGATGAGCGGTCTTCCAACCCCACCGCGGGTGATCCCCGGCGATCTCACGCAAGCGAGCAGTGAGGCGCTGCTCCTCCTCGGCGCTTGGCGGCCGCCTGGGCTTGCGTTGCGTGAAGCGGTGTTGGCCGACCACGCGGCATGCCCGGCGCTGTGAAACCCCGAAACGTCCCTGTAGAACCACGACGGCTCTGCGACGGCGCTCCGGGGTCAGAATTTCCCCTCCGCCAGCTCCTTGAGCATGTCGATATCCAAGGCCTGCTCGGCGACGAGCTTCTTCAACCGCTGCTTCTCGGCCTCAAGCGTCTTCAGACGCTTGGCCTCATCAGCCTTCATGCCGCCATAGACCGTTCGCCACCGATTGAACGTCGCCTCTGAGACTTCGAGATGGCGGAGCACCTCGACGACATCGAAGCTCACCGAATCCGTAGCCTGAGGATGAGCCAACCCAGCTGCCCCTTCGGTATAAATGCTCCAGTCGCCCGTCAAAGTCTTACCAGAAGGCAACACTCCACCAACAGTCCACGGAGACCCTTCCGGACCCTTTTCCCAGACCGACTCTGCGGACCTTCTTTACCCAGAGCACCTTCCTGACGCGCGGCACCATCTTTACCAGCCGGCCCACAGCACCCTGCGTACCAGCAGCACCCTGAGGACCACTAGGACCACGCTTACCCGACAACGCCTTCAAAATCTTAGAACTAATCTGTTTAGTCGAAGTAATCAAAAATTTACTAGCCGCAAACGCCCAACCACTCATCGCAAACACAACACCACACCACATTCCAAACACCCACACGCTTACCTCACACAGAAACATCGAACCCTCATACACACATACACAGACACAGACAACGAACAAACCGGTGTCTGGACGAACCACACAAGCCCGCCCAGACACCACAACGACAAACTACCAAAACAACAAACTAATAAACTACCCTTCAGACGAAACCGTCAAAGTACCGCCGCCAGGCAACGACCCAAGACCGGTTCCTACGATATTACCGGTTTCTTCGTTATTACCAGTACATAACACCAATTTCAATTCCATTAATAATGTGAACGCTTCGGAGAAGCCCCCGTTTACGCCGCCTGTTGCATTCGTCTGTTCTGAAGCAGCTTCAGGTGTCAAGCATTCTTCAGAGAGCGTCACAAGCGACGTCTTACATTCAACATACCAACCAACATTGCCACCACCTGTATGCGGTTTAAGTAAGTCCGCGAAACCAGTCAGACCACCCTCTTCCCATAACACCAGGATCGTTAACCACGGCAAATTAACGGCCCATATTTTACTACCAGCTTCACAAACTTCATCGCCAGTGCCTTTAGTACACGACAGAAACCCACCAGCTAACGGAGTAGCATTAACTGCTCCTTCGGCTAAAGTTAACAGTTCCGTGATCTCGTCAGCACCATTGACACCAACAGAACCATTCAGCATACCGCTACACGTCACCGACGCCGGTTTTTTGATGACCGGCGCATTTTTGTTTTCGAGTAACAGTTCGCCTTCAACTAACGATAACAGAGTTTCAGTAAGACCAACACCGTTGCGTAACCATTCAGCTAATAAGAACACGACAGCAGCTGAAGCCGACGATGCTACTGCGATCGCGCTGAACGCGATTACCGCAAGCATCGCTACTCCAACGCCTGCGATACGGAAACCTTTCATAGCTATCTAACCCTTTCCCTCGTCCGAGACCTGGTTGAGCCCTTTCCGAGGCTTGGAAAATGGGCGGGCCGGGCACCCGTACAGCGGTCAGAGAGCGCGGCGGTCCAACCCTATATCAACAACAAGCCGCAGCACAAGGAAGACCAGTACCACAGCGCACGATATCGTCGCACAAACCAAACCCAAACCCAACACGCGTTTCTCACTCCCCCAAAGAATGTTCTGACTCCGGAAGAGTGCCTGATCTTCTAGGATTTGGGTTTAGGGGTCCCTAGGGGGTATGGTAGTGGGGTGATCTGGGTCATCTTCCACGTGCCGTGTTCGTTTTGCATTGGCATTACGTACTTGACGGCGTTCGGGCCGTAGAATAGTGCGAATGCGGTCTTTTCTTTGATCCGGATCGCTGCTACTCCGTGTACCAGTGGGTTTGCTCGTTCAGACGCCGGTCCAGTCACGAGTGTCGCAAGGACCTGCCCGCAGCTCTTCAGCCGGCCTTCGGATGTCTTCGCGAATGATTCCGTTTGTCGGATCACTGGACGTGCCAAATATTGGCATACTCGCGACCATTCTCCTCGAGCGCGTGCTTGTACGAACCCTGTGAGCGCTGAGACGGCGAGCTGTCTCTGTGAGACGGGTGCTTCGTGCCCGAAGTCTGGGACGCTGTTATCGCCCTTTGGCACCCGAAACCCGGACGCCCCGCGACTCAAGTGCTGGCCAGCTTGACCAGGAGTGTTGGTTTCTGGCGAGGGGGGCGCATTTGCGGTACGACCGGGGATCGTTACTGTGGCGCCTGTCGTAGGAGTTGTTGTGGTAGCCGTGCTTTGCGAGGAGCTTGTCGACGTGTCTCCGCTACCGCATCCGATTGAGTAGAGTGACAACGATAGGAGCGCGAGCATTCCCAATGAGCGTCTGCTCATGCGCGGTGACGATCCAGCCACTGTCTCTATTTTTTCTTCTTGTGCTTTGCTGGTTTCGTCTTGTGCTTTGGTGCTTTGCGCTTGACCGGACAGCCCGTCGGATGTATCGGGGTGGTTGTATGTATTTGAGTGTTGTTTTGACCGATGTATGCGGTGGGCATCGACAGTTTCGCGGTACAGAGATTGCCGTTTGCTGCCAGTGCGGAGTTCGGGCCTTGGGGAAGTGTCAGTTCGAAGCTTGTGACGGGTTGATCGGGAACCGCGTTGAACGTGCTGCTCGTGATCCCCTTTTTGTTGATGAACGTTTCGCCGTGCAGGTCGATCGTGATGCCGTAGCCCTGTAGGACTACGACTAGTTCAGGGAACTTCGCGCCCCCGTTGCTGACGAAGTAGGCTGGACCTTCTAGCGGGACGGGCAGGATCGGCGTTATAGCTTTGGCGTGTCCCACGATCGAGGCTGCGGGACAGGCCGCCGGGTTGGCCTGGAACGTCCGGCTGATGCAGGCCTTTTGCAGTGTCGTGAGCCTGGATGGTAGCTGCTTGGGCAGATCGACCTTGACCTTGGCGATGTTCGCCTGTGTGCCTTGTAGGGCTTTGGGATAGGTTAGCTTCACGCTCAGACCCGCACCGTTTTTGCGACTGTTCCTCCCCGTTGTCGTCGCCTTCAGCGAAGGTTTGAACGCAAGGCTGGCGCAATCAGCAGCCTGAAACGGGTTCGTGACATTGACCGTGTCCTGGTCGGTTGGAACAGCATAGTTCGAGCCGGCGCCGGTCACCGCGAGATTGATCGACAAAGAAGCACAGTTCGTCGGGTTCAAGATGAACTTGGCGCGATCCATGTAAACATGAATATTGCGGACATGCACGACGATCCCTTCGATGATATGCGGGATCGGATCGGATTGCGCTCCACTGATTTCAACTTGCGCAGTCAATGGATTGATCTGCAGCGCGAAGCGAATGACGACCGTTCCCAGGTCGAACGGGCCGACCTTCGCGCTCGTGATCGATACGATCGATAGCGGTGCGCCGTGGTAGGGACCGGCGAGGTAGACCTTGCCGGGGTTCTGCGCGAGCACAGTCCCAACCCCAGCTTCCACGATTGTGTGACCAATTTCGCTCGAGACCGGACACGAAGGCGCCACTTCCTCCTGAGCACCGGTCACGCCCTTTGCTGCTTCTATGTCGGCATCCGGACAGAACGGTATCCCCGTCAGGTTCCCTGTCAGCCCCGACGGCAACGTCGTAGAGAATTTCACGAGTTCCTGTTCGCCGTCTTCCCTGCTAAGCCGCAGGTAGAACGGACTGTAGGCGCCGCCCGCATTATTCTGCGTACCAGCCACGACCTGCGGTTTGAACGGCGGGACGCCACCGGAGGGACACGCGCCTTCACGCACACCCCGCGTGATCTTAAACGCATAAGACACGGGCCGCGCTTCTTCTTCGCTCAACGCTGACCATGGCGTCAACGCTCCCTGCGTCGTATAGGTACCACAGGAAGGCGGACTGACCAGCGGCGCCGTCGCGCCAGGACGGAACTTTAGCGTGAACTTACTGAACGGCTGCTGTGGAGTGTTCTTGAAGGTCGTAACGAGCTGACCCGTCACCGGGTTCGGTTCGATCTTACCCGCGACCTTGATCACGATGCCACGCTGCGGATCCTTCGCAACCACATACAAAGCGAGCAACGATCCGCCAGGATGCCGCGCGTCCCCGAATTCCGGCACATTGTTATAGGGCGTCGCGATATAGACAGCCCCTGGGATCGTTTCGGCGAGCAGCGGCGTTTCGATTTCAATAGAGCCGATCTTCGACTCTTCCGGACACCCAGACCCAGGCAACGACGAAAACGTTTCTGAAGCATACTGCTGCGGCGTGCACGCCTCAAGCCCCGCCGCCAATGACGGGTTCGCAGTCATACCTTCCGGCAGCGCAACCGTCGTGTCCCTCAAATTCGAAGTTGAGATCGTGAACGGGTTTTCCCAGGATTGCGGAACCACCAACGAAACGCTCAGACCGGTCGGCGATTCCGCCGATTCAGTACTCGGTCTCACTTCAATCGAAGGTTCGAAAGGCACACGATCGCACCCTTCAATCGGTCCAGCTTCGGCGCTCGCGTGTGGCCACAACGCTTCAGACTCGATCGGTTCCTCCCACGACTCCGCCCGCATACGCGCTTCAAACGGACCAGCACAACTAGTCGGATTCGACAAGAACGGCTTTTCCGGAATATTCGCCGACTGAGGCGAACCACGTTCGTTACGACAAACCGGTGGTCGTTCACCCCCAGTACCACAGACCGCACCGCGTTCCACATCATGTTCAGCGGCCGCCGGAACACCCCACAACTTCACAGAAATGTCATGTCCTTCACCCAACTTCGGGACATTCGACGTCACCGCCGTTATCCCCTCATCCTCAGGCCGAATAACGGCCTGCGAAATCAACGTGAACAAACCAACAGCGTCGTACCCGACCTCGGCAGTAGTCCCAAAATTACCGACTTCCATATTAAACGCAGGGAACGTGATCAGCTTAGGCTTCGTGCTCGCAACAAATATTTCGCTCGTGACCTGACCCACCTGACTCGCAACCGGGCAATCCGGAAGGAAACCTTCCGGCGCCGACGGATAAATCGAAAGCAGCTGAGCCTCGGAACACGTCGGCACAGCAGTATTGCTCGCATCGAAACCCGTCGGAAATTCGTTGACGATCGTACGAACATCGTTATAGGTAGCACCACTCGATTCATGACCAAAATCAAACGACAACACCCAATCCGAATGCGCACCAGCCTGATGAGACCCCGTCGCAAAACCAAAAGAACCAGGCACAATACTAAACGGCACACTACTCGGCATCGCCAACGCAGAACCACACACCCAACAACCCACAAAAACACACACACAAAACACACGCAAGAACAACCCCATTGCTTGACCCCTCATCTTACCCCTCCGCTTTTACGAGCATTCTCACGTTTTGCTTTGCGGACGCGTCTCTTCGCCTTCTTCTTCTTCTTGTTATTCGTCTTGGCCTTCTTCTTCGTCTTTTTGATCTTCTTCTTTACGGGAGCTTTAGCTGGTTCGTTGACAGTATTGCCGTTACCGGTGAACGTGAAACTCGACGGTGTAGAGTCGACCGGTGGGCTCGGTGGCGTGGAGCACGCATCACCTTCGCATTCCGACGGGCGTGGAGCACGTTCTGCAGCGTGGCCGTCTATGCGAGCATCGTACACGTTGCCTTCGCCGATACTGCTTTCCGGATCATGATCAGCCGGCGAAAGAGTCGAACGTGTATAGAAGTACACGTCATGACCTTCGTTGGCTGTACCAAGGAACAAGTTCAGATAGCCACCACGACCATCAGTAATCAAAGCCAAACAACCCTGCACAGATCCACAACCATCAACTCCTGGGGCACGCCACTCATATACGTCAGTCGAAGGAGAAGTATGCCCCCCAACATTAATATATTCGCCGGTATCACCATTAAATTCGGGAAGTATTTCTTCATCCACATCCTGCTTCACCAGGACAGAGACCGTCGTGAAGAACGCAAACTCTCCATTCGCGGACACCGCCCTGAAATCAGGCAACCCACCATTCAAATCAGGCAAACCCTCCACATCACCCAAATATGCCGCCTCCTTAGGCGCACCGTTATAAGGTGAAGCGCAAGAAATGCACTCGACAACATGTTCCACATCGTCATAACGCGAAGCCTGTCCTTTTTCAGGAGCCCAGTAAGTAAAGCGTGGGCGGGCGAACGCCTCACCCGTTTTCGGTTCGAACCGTGGTGGGGCACCAAGGAATCCCAGCTCGTTGTCTTCCGTGACCTGACTGCTTGAACGAGTTTCAAACGATTTGTTCGTCGTGTCATACCCGACGAGTTCACCCAGATTATTTTCAAGCACGAGCTCGGTACCCTGCGGGTTCGCAGCCACAAACTTGTACGGACCAATGTCGACAGTTTCCACACCATTGATCCTCATATAGAGATCCATTGGTTCTGAACAAGTCCTGCCTGGTACAGCTTCGAAGAAGACACGCGATCCATCAGCAGACACAGCACGCGAACTACTAGCCCTATGATTATCGACGGGGTCTTCGTGACCGTGAACAATATATGCGCCACACGAGCCGATCGTCGTAGCTTCTTCCCCAGAACCCTTCACATTCAACTGTTTCACACCACCATCAGGCGTGTATTCATACAAATCAGAGCCTTCTAGCGTCCCAGTTTCAGCCCCCAACACATCATGATCCTGAGTCTGCAACACCAACTTAGAAAAATCACCGTTAGCAGCCACCCAACCAGTGAAATCCCTATTAGTCTTTTCGATCACATCTTTACGCGGAACCGAAATCACCTTATGATACGGTCCACCAATATGACCGATCTTGTATTCTAGTTCAGGTGACTCGCTGGCTCCTTCAGCCGGAGCATAACCAGATTCAAACGCTATCTGCGTCACATCAGAACTATATATTTGCGGAGTTACAGTATAAACACCTGTTTCCGGTTGCGGTGAACCAGCATTGATAGACCAAGCCGAGCTCTTTTCTTCACGAGAGAACAGGTATGGACTCTGTCCCGAATCGGTACCCGTTCCGTAACTCACTGTCGATGCTTCCAACACAGCATGTTCGCCTTCTTCACCGACTACAAGCGCGGCCTCAATACCACCACGATAATGGAATGGTTCCTGCGCGGCACCCTTTTCAAGGGGAGTCAACTGCTCATACGCACGACAATCAGGCAAACTCGCAGACAAACCAGGACGAAACACTTCATTAGGACAAGCAGCATCCTCCACGACACTCGGAACAACAGGCACCGTCAATTCCTGTTCATCACCAACCACCGTCGCCGAAAGAGCACTCTTAGCCAACAACCTAAAATGATACGTTTCACCACCAATAAGACCAGGAACCATCGAACCTACCAACTGCGGAACTTCACCAAAACCACTTTTCGCTTGAATAGTTTCTTCAGGACTCACCCATCCATGTTCCGCAAAACTCTTACCGCTCACATACTGGAACCAGTACACCGTATCGTTCGACTCACCGCCCTGCTGCACCCTCTCAACAGCCACCGAACTCGCAGGCGACGAAGGCGTCAACCCTGACCCACCAGCACTCATCAACGACTCTTCCAAACCCGCATCCGTACCACCAAAGAACACGGTATACGGACCACCAGCAACACCCTCAACCTGCACCGGAGGCTCACTAGAGAGCGCTTTCAAAGCTTTTTCAATATTTTCAGCTGTCGCATCCCAAGCAATCGGCGCGGTCGTCGCGCCATCGAACGACAGAGTGAAAGAACCACCCGTCGCACCAGCAATCACAATAGACTGTTCCTCTGAAGTAGGAACACTTTTTGGATTCACCGTACCCAACAATTCCACCGACCCACCAAACAAACGATGAACAAGGAACGTATCCACACTCGGCGCACCCTCAGTTTCAAACGACACAGCACCGGATACCGGACTACCAAGACTATTACTCACAGACAACCTGACACAATAAACTTTCGAAGAACCCAACCCCGTCAAACCCACACCAACAGGCACAGCATTATTATAAGGAGTCGCTTCAGCCTGCACCTGCCCAACCGTACCAGAACCCCCAGGGATACTCGTCCAACCACTCGACGGACACATACCAGACACCGGCAAAGCCGATTCAAACCGCCACGACGTTTCAGACCCATGCGGAATAACCTGACCAGAAACATGCACAGACGCACCAGTCACATTACGCACAACAACAGAACCCACTCCAGGAGCAGCAGTACCAGTCACAAAAAATTCCCGTTCTTCTTCTGCCCCTTCACGGTATACGGTCTGATACCTAGTTCCCTGAACGTTTTCCATCTTTATGCGAACATAATATGCCGTTTCAGGAGACAGGCCAGTCGTACTTGCCGTAACTTTCGCAAAATCTTCAGTCTCACTTACGGTACCTTCGCCGTCAGAGCTAAAAACTTTCCACGACGAAGATCCCTGAGACGGTGCTTTATTTTTTTCCGGAAGAGAATATTGGAAACTATATTTAGTATCGGCGCCATTTGTCTCAATCTTGGCTGAAGCTACGGCTTCAACGTCGGTCGTTTCAACCGTAAATATAGGCCATTTCTGCTCTTCGTCTGCGCCTCCTATGGGAACTTCTGGACTTTCCACTCGAAGTGTTTTGAACGGTATTAGCGCGACCGTCGGTGCCAGTTCACCTTTCCCATTCAGGCGACTATCATCGTTCGTAGCACTAAATCGGGCGTCATAGCATGTTTCGGGCTGCAAATGACGCAGCTGCACAGGCGCCAAAGCTCCTTCTCTGGCATCCGGCAACCCGAGGTGTACGACATTTACTTGTGCTGAGGCTGCCGATATTTCTCCTTCGTTGACAGTTTTCCAACCATTTTCAGGGATGGATTGTTCGCATTCTTCGGGTGTGCAGGCGGGTCCTTCGCATTCCACTGGTGCGACTTCCGCTTGCCACTTAGTGGCAAGGTGTTCGCTTCTCAATGTCATCATCATCAGGACGCGTGTGGGATGCTCGATCAATACGTTGGGGGGTGGGACCCATTCTGGTGGCCCGGTAGCAAGCGCTGACGGTACAGTTATAAACAACATGCACACGGTGACCATGAGGAAACTAATACCGCTACGACTAACCTTGCTCGGTTTGCCGCGGAACATCCCGACGAGAGCGAGTAGGGAGCCGACCGTCAACCGCATCATTTCGATCATGAAGCGTTCCATATCAAACGGTCGTTCCACAAACATAATCATATCCCCGCCATTCCCACGCGGCAACGACAGGACTACTAGATGGTTCAAAATCAAGCTCGACATACCCTACAGACTCCATTTCCACCCCTCCAAACCAATAAGAAGAACGACAAACACTGCTGGTAGAGGGGGAGGAGTAAACCCCGAATAATACGCCTCCCCTATACCAGACCTATTTAGCTGTTACAGCCCACGTCCCAACCGCTTGCAACACACCTTCTACTTCGGATTGTGCGTGAACAGAGAAACCAAAACGATCAGCACCATTACTAATGAAACACGCGCTGCCTTTCGATACGACCGTCGCGCTAGCCAAAGAACAAATATCCGGATAAATGATTTCGACACCAGGCAACGGTTCCTTCAACACATTTTCTTCATCAGAAGCATAAACACACAAATTCCCAGCCACCGCCTTCGGCGAAGCCGCACTACCAGGACAAGCAGACTGTTCGCGCTCACCTTCTTTTTTCGTCGCTTCATCAAAGAAAGGTTCCTTACCATCTTCACGAATATAGTGAGCAGCAGGAACACTAGCCAACGGAAGACCAAAGCTCACCGAATCCGTAGCCTGAACATGAGCAGACCCTGACCCTTCGGTGTACACACTCCAATCACCCGTCAAAGTCTTACCCGAAGGCAACGTCCCGCCAACAGCCCACGGAGACCCTTCCACACCCTTTTCCCCAGGCTGACCCTGCGGACCTTCTTTACCCTGAAGACCTTCCTTACCCGCAGCACCATCTTTACCAGCCGGCCCCGCAGCACCCTGCGCACCGACAGCACCAGCAACACCCTGAGGACCAGCAGGACCACGCTTACCCGACAACGCCTTCAAAACCTTAGGACTAATCTGTTTAGTCGAGGTAATCAAAAATTTGCTAGCCGCAAACGCCCCACCACTCATCGCAAACACCAACACAAAAACCAACACCACATTCCCAAAACCCACACGCCTACCCAACACAGAAAACATCAAACCCTCCCCCACACAGATAACGAACAAAACAAGTGTCTGGACGAACCACAATAGCCCGCCCAGACACCACAACAACAAAACTACCAAACCAACAAACTAATCACTACCCTTCAGACGAAACCGTCAAAGTACCACCACCAGGCAACGACGTGAGGCCGGTTCCTTCAACATTACCGGTTTCTTCATTATTACCAGTACATAATGCCAGAGGCAATTCCATTAATAATGTGAACGCTTCGGAGAAGACCCCGTTCACGCCGCCTGTTACATTCACCTGTTCTGCAACACCTTCAGGCGTTGTACATTCTTCAGACAACGTCACAAGCGCCGTTTTACATTCGACGTACCAGCCAGGATTACCATTGGTGGTCGGTAAAATTAAGTCGAGGAGACCGTTGGTGCCGCCCTCTTCCCATAACACAAGAAGAGTTAACCACGGCAAATGAACAGCCCATACCTTGCTACCATTTTCACAGACTGCGTCACCCGTGCCTTTAGTACACGAGAGAGCTACACCAGCTAACGGAGTTTTGCTAACCAATTCTTCAGGAGTTAAAGTTAACAGTTCCGTGATCTCGTCAGCACCATCGGCGCCAACAGAACCGTCCAGTACACCACTACACGATATCGATGCCGCGCTTTTGATGAACGGCGCGTTTTTGTTTTCAAGTAACAGTTGACCTTCACCTAATGATAACAGAGTTGCGGTAACGGCAGCGCCGTTATTTAACCATTCAGCTAATAAGAACACCACAGCAGCCGAAGCCGACGACGCCACAGCAATCGCGCTAAACGCAATCACCGCAATCACCGCAACCCCAACACCCGCAATACGAAAACCTTTCATAACTATCTAACCCTTTCCCTCGTCCGAGACCTGGTTGAGCCCCTTCCGAGGCTTGGAAAACGGTCGGGCCGAGCACCCGTACAACGGTCAGAGAGCGCGGCGGTCCAACCCCATATCAACAACAAGCCGCAGCACAAGCCAACAAAGACCCACACCACAGCAACCCCATCGTCGCACAACCCAAACCCAAAACCAACACGCGTCTCCCACTCCCCCAAAAAATGTTTCTGACTCCAAGATATGGCCCAGATTGATGGCATTCCCCCGTTTCGGCGATAACGCCCGTGCCTCGGGGCATTGAGATGGAAATCTAATTGCTGGACCGCTTGCTACGATCGGGCTCATGCTTTGCTCGGCCGTAGGACGCGGGAGATGAGGGGGATGGGAGCACTGCTCGTGCTTGGCTTGCTTGCCTACGGCCTCTGCGCATGCGGGAGCAGCGGCGAGCAGACAGCCAGCAGTGCTCGCGCTTCCTCGGACGCCTCCATCCCAGCTTCGCCGGCCGAAACGGCCAAGCTGCTCAGGGTCGACGCCGACCAAGACAACGACTACGAAGCCGGCTATGACGACACCAACAACGACTCGTCGCTGAACTTCGGCCATCCCGCGAACGCAGCCGACCAGCGCACGATCGCCTCGCTCGTCGAACGCTACTACCGGGTCGCCCTGGCCGAGAACGGCGCGAAGGCGTGTTCGATGATCTACTCGACGCTCGCCGAAGCGACACCAGAAGACTACGGGTCCTTCGCGGGGCCGGCCTACATGCGTGGCAACACCTGCCCAGTCATCCTGACCAAACTGTTCGTGCACTTCCACGCCGCGCTCGCCGCCGAGCTGCCCAAGCTGACAGTTCTGCACGTACGCCTGGAGGAACACCACGGCAAAGTCATCCTTGGCTTCGGAAAGCTGCCCGAGCGCGAAATCGCAGTCATGCGCGAAGGCCCTCGGCAATGGAAGATCGCCACGCTACTGGACAGCGAACTACCATGAGGCTAAGAGTTGAGATGAGAAGATCGATCGGGTTGGCGGCCGCGGTATTTCTGATTCTCACTGTCACCGCGTGTGGAAGCAGCGGCACCACGCACGCGACGGACACGACCTCGGCCACCACGACCAGCGGCCAAGCAAGCGCGCCCGTGCCCAGCGGCTACTCCAAGGATGATGGAGACAAAGACTTCGACGACGCCGCCAAATACCACGGAAGCCCACCAAACGACGATCAGGAACTGCTCGCTGCCTACGGCCACAAGGCGAGCCCAGCGGTAACGCGCACGGTCGCGAACCTGGTCAAGCGCTACTACGCAGTATCCGCGGCGGGCGACGGCGCCGCGGCGTGCTCAATGCTCACGGCGAACCTCGCCGGCGAAGTCCTCGCCGGTCGCAACCAGCCCGGCGGGGCCACGTGCGCCGCGGCGATGTCGAAGCTACTCGCCCAACAGCACCAGCGTCTGCTCGGCGAGAACGTCCAGTCGATGATCGTGACCCAGGTGCACGACAACGGGACGCTGGGGATAGCGGTGGTCCGCTTCAAAGCCGCGCCGGAAAGCGAGATCGTGCTCGAACACGAAGGCCAAGCGTGGAAGATCAACGCGCTGTTCGGCAACGAAATGACCTGAGCCCCTATCCCGACAGGCGCGAGAGCGGTTCGATCAGGGAACGGCGGTCGCGAGCACGTTCTCGAGCTTCCAGGCCGTACCTTCGCGCCTTGCTTCGACATAGCCTGCGGGCAGCGCCTTCCAGGCCAGCAGCGCGCGTGCACGATTACCGCTGACGTGCACGAGCGTCACAGTCGGACGCATACTCAGTTGTGCGTGGAAGTGCTCGAACACGCGTGTCAGCACGGCCTGGCACGTTTTGGCGCCGTTCAAATAGAGCGGGCCCGGCGCGCGACCGTATTTTTCGGCGAGCGATTCGGCCACCGCGAAGAACAGCATCCCGCACGCCTTGGCTCCCTGCTCCGCGCCCGCCGCCGCGTAGTAGCCGCTGACTAGCGCGGCAATCTCGCTCCTGTCGAGCGCGTCGGCCGGCCGGCCGAATTCGGCGATGACAGGGGCCGTGACGCCCGCGGCCTTGTCTGAGGACCCGCCGCACGAGCAAACTCCCACGCTGAGCGCAAGCAAGGCGAACAGAGCGAGCAAAGACCCGGTCGGAGCGTGTGGGCGTCTCATTCCACGCCCACCGGGTAGGCGACGTCGATCAGCTGAGACATCTTCCAAACGCCGCGTTCGCGCTGAGCGAGAATGTAGTGGGTCGGTCTTTCCCCGGCGAGGGCAAACCGCGCCAAGGCGCGGTTGAGATCGACCCGCACCGCCGCGACCTTCACCGACGGGCCCTTGCGCAGCCTGCGGTGCATCTGCGCGAACAGCTTCGTCACGACCGCCGCACAAGTATTCCCGCGCAGGCTTGACGAGCCCGCCGACCCGCCGTAGGTTTCAGCCACCGTTTCGGCGAAGACCGAAAAGAGCAGCCCACACGCGACTGCACCCTGCTCGTGTGCAGCCGCCGTGTAGTAGTGCTTGACCAGAGCCGTCACGAGCCGGGTGTCGGTCGCATCGGCAGGATGACCGAACGGTTCATGCTCATTGTCCGGTTCGTGCTTGCGCTTGTCGGAGTCGATGTCATCGTCTTCCAGTGGTTCAATCACCGGCAACGCCAGATGCCGCGCGCTCTGATCCGAGGGGGCGCCCGCGGCCGGGTCGTGGGCGCCCCCGCACGCGCCAAGAGCCAGCCCGACCGAGACCGCGAGCGAGGCCACGAGCAGAAAGCGCGCGGCGTAAGCAAAGCGTTGCCGCCAAGATTCGACAGAGCCGGACATAGCGATGAGAAATATAATCCCAATCTTCGGGAGAGGATCGGCCGGGGCGCCGGAGCTTCTACACCGCGCCGCCGTCAAGCGGCACATCCATCTTCCAGACGCCGTACGTGCGGCGTGCGATCAGCTCCATCTCGCGGGCCGGCGCAAATGGCGCGAACACCACCGCGTGATTGCCCCTCACCCGAATGGTCGTTATGCGAAACGCAGCCACGTCTTCTCTCAGTTCGCGGCGATGGAGCGCGAAGAGCTTCGACAAGATCTGCCCGCAGGTAACGCCCTGCAGCGACGACGCCCCCCTCCCCCGGCGGTGCTCTTCAAGCAGCAGTTCGGCGGCGATGGGATCCAGCATCGAACACGCCCTCGTCCCTTCCCCGGCGGCCGCCACAACGTAGTAGCGGCGCAGCGCGGCTTCAATCGCCCTCCTTTCAGATGGGCTTGCAGGTGAGCCGTACGTCAGCACCACGTCGTTGTCGCTGTCATATGGGCCGTTGCCCAGCGTGTCGATGTCTCCGTCTTCGTCGCGCTCGGCGGGGTCTTTGAGCTCGCTCGGAGCGAAGCTCGGATTTGTCTGCGACGCCGTGGCGCCAGCGCGCGGCCGATCGCCCGCCGAGCCGCATGAGCCCAGGAGGATTGCCGCGAACACAAGCCCGCACGCCGGCAAGCGCCTCGAGCTTCCAGACGATATGAGCGCGAGCCGCACTTCAGCTCACAGGGCAGAGACCGCCGTCGAGGTTCACCGCGGCGCCCGTGACATAGGACGCCCTCGCGGAGAGCAGAAACGCGGCAAGGTCGGCGAACTCCTCGGGCCTGCCCACGCGTCCCAGCGGAATGCCGCTCGTGCTGACCATGCGTTCGTAGTAAGCCTGCGGCGTGATCCCGGCCTCCGCGGCGTAGCGGCGCAGCTGACCGCTTTCGATCACGCCGATCAAGACCGCGTTGACGCGGATCCCCTCAGGCGCGAGCTCGCGCGAGAGCGCCTTCGTCAGCGCCAGACCTGCCGCGCGCGAGACCGACGTGGGCGTGGTAAATGCATCCGGCGCCTTGCCGGAGACGGCGAGGGTGTTCAGCACGGCCCCGCGACTCTCGCGCAGAGCGGGCAGAGCCATACGCGTCAGACGCACAGCTCCCATTAGCTTCAGAGCCAAATCGTCCTCCCAGACGGAGTCCGCGTGCTCAGCAAACGGGCCGGCGGAGAGCTCGCCTGCGTTGTTGGCCAGCCCGTCGATGCGACCCCAGCGAGCACTCGCCAGCTCGACGAAACCGTGCAGATCCTCCGCCCGTCTGACGTCGCCGGCGAAGTCAGAGACATCTCCCCCCAATTTGCGCAGCTCCTCCGCGGCCTGCCCCAGCCGTTCGACGTCGCGCGCCATCAAGGCCACGCCGCGCGCGCCTTCCTCGACCAGGCGCTGCGCAAGCGCGAGGCCGAGTCCGCTCGAGCCACCGGTGATCAGGAAGACCTTGCCCTGAAGCTGCAGATCCACTGTCGGCCGCTACATACCCTCGGGCGTGCGTCCGTCGTGGCCGATGTAGCCGTCCTTGCCACCCGCGCACACATAGACGGTGTCCCCTGGCCCGAGAACCTTGATTTTGCGGATCGTCGCCGCGTCGACCCGCGCGAAGCAGCCCTCGCCGAGCAGATGCGTGCTGCCGTCGCCGAACTCCATCTCGATCGAGCCGCGATGCACGAAGTACAGCTCCTCCTGCAGGTCGTGGTAATGCCATTTCGTCTCATACCCCGGCGGGCGCACGAGCGCGTTGACGCCGAACGCCGTCACATCCAGGGCTTTGCGGACTTTGCGAAAGCCATAGCCCTCGCCGATCGCGTCGAGATGACCGACCGCGTAGCCCTCCCCCACGACCATCTCGCTCTGGGCCTGACTCACGCTAGGAGTCCCTCCTGCTCGGACGGCTCGCCTGTGAACAGCCAGGGGATGCGATGGCCGATCAACTCCCCGCGGTAGCGTCTGCGATGCCCGTAGACGAGCCACGTGGTGTCGACCTCGCCGTAGCGCTCCAGCACACGCAAGCTCTCTGGATGCTCTTCGCCGAAGGCCACGAACGTCACGCCGGCGTCGTACTTACCCGCCAGCAGGTTCTCTGCGACGATCGGGTTGGCCGGCTCCTGCACGACTGTCTCCCACCGCGTCAGGTCTTGGTATCCCATCGCGGCCGCGACCACTCCGAGGCTGCGCGGCTGCTCCACCTCCGCTCGTGCGATCAAGCCCATTTCCTTGGCGGGGAACATGAACGTGTCGACCACGAACACCTCCTGGTGGTAGCGCTCGGTCACGATGTGCACGTCCGGATGGGAGCTGCACTGCACCAAGAACCCGTGCGGATTCTCGCGCACACGCTCGAGCCCCTCGTCGAAGTCGCGGACTAGCTCGATGCGAGCGTCCTCGACGCCCTGAAACTCCAGATAGCGCAGCAGCGCGTTCTCGTGACACGTGCCGGAGGGACCAAGCGTGATGAACGTAGGAGCAGCCATACGATCACTTGTTATACCCATCGCCCGATGCGGGGCCGGAGTGTCTGGACCGACACTCCGGCCCCAGCTTTGCCCATTCACGTCCTGGTTGGTTGGCAGACGCCGGGTGAATTCCTATCACAGTTCGATCATGCCTGCCAATCAGAACTCTGCCAGGTGCCGGACTAGTAGAATGAGCCCAAATAAGGCACAGAAGATTTCCCCTGCATACGCGCCTTTTCTCGATCCGGTCCCGGGAACGCGCACAAGTCGGAGACAATTTCCCGCCGATGGGCGACTGAGCAGGTGTCGGGGCCTTCATCCTGAATCGCCCTCAGCCGCCGAGCTGGCCGCGCAAAGCCTGGGCCACCCGCTCGACATCCCCCTCGCCAAGCCCCGGATGAAACGGCAGGGCCAAAGACCGGGCGGCCACGTCCTCACACACCGGGAACTCACCCTCGCAATGACCGAAGCGCTCGCGGTAGAAGCTCATCAGGTGGATCGCCGGCAGGTAGGGCTTGCTCTGGATCCCGGCCTCGGCGAGCCTGCGCACAAGCGTGTCGCGGTCAGTCCCGCGCGGCAGCTGCACCACGAACACGAACCAGCCACGCCGGTTGCCGCCGGCATCCTCGCAGGGCAGCTCGAGTCCCTCGATGCCGGCCAGCGCCTCGCGGTAGAGGCCCGCCACGCGAGCACGTGCGCCGAGCATCTCCCCTAGACGCCCAATCTGGGCGATCCCCAGCGCGCAGGCGATGTCGGACAAGCGGTAGTTGAAACCGAGCCGGTTGTGGTCGAGCCAGCCCATGTCGGGCGCCCGACCCTGGTTTCGCTCCGAGTCGATGCGGCTCTTCAAGGCGCTCTCGCCGACCACGACCATCCCGCCCTCGCCGGTCGTGAGCTGCTTGTTGGCATAAAACCCGAACACCGCCGGATTCCCCCGCCCTCCTACCGGCGTGCCGTCGCCGTGAACCGCCCCAAGCGCCTCGCAGGCGTCCTCCACGATCCCAAGCCCGTGCTTGGCGGCCATGTCCTCGAAAGCGGGCATGTCGGCCGGGTATCCGAAGATGTGCACCGGCAGCAAAGCCCGCGTGCGCTCGCTCACGGCCGCCGCAGCGGCCGCCGGGTCGAGGTTGAGCGTGCCCGGATCGATGTCGGCAAAAACAGGCCGAGCCCGCTCGTACAGTGCCACATTAGCCGAGGCCACAAACGAGAAGGGACTGGTGATCACCTCATCGCCGTCACCCACCCCGACCGCCCGCAAAGCAAGATGCAAGCCGGCGGTACCGCTGGATACCGCGCAAGCGAAGCGAGCGTCGACAAACTCGGCGAACAGCCGCTCGAACTCGGGCACGCGAGGCCCGAGTGAGAGGCTCCCCGAGCGCAACACTTGCAGCACAAGCTGCTCCTCCTCGGAGCCGAGCACGGGCTTGGCAAGCGGAAGCAGCGCCTCTTCGCGACTCAAAACTGGCGTCAGTCCCCCGCCGGGCGAAGCAACGTACTCGACGGGGCCGCCCTTACCTGAGATTGAATCCCAACCTCCAACGAGTCCACAAGCGCGTCCCAGGAGGCCGCGATCAGGTTCTCGGAGACCCCGATGGCTCCCCACAAGCGCGCCCCGTCTGAGGCATCAATCAAGACCCGGGTGACCGCGCCGGTGCCCTTGGCCTCGTCGAGGATGCGCACCTTGTAATTGACCAGCTCGATGTCGCGCAGATGCGGATAGATCTCTCCAATCGCCTGACGCAGAGCATTATCCAATGCGTTGACGGGCCCGTTGCCCTCTGCGGTGCAGAGGATGCGCCGCTCCTTGGGGCCGGGCGGCGCGACGATCTTGATCGTGGCCTCGGTGAGCACCTCGCCACGGATGTTCTTCTCGACGATCACCCTCCACGAATCCAATTCGAACAGGGGCTCATACAGGCCGGCCTCTTGGCGCATGAGCAACTCGAAGGAGCCGTCGGCCGCCTCAAACTGGAAGCCCTTGTGCTCGAGCTGCTTAACTCGCTCAAGCGTACGTGCCGCCTCCTCGCCGCTGAGCTCGATACCGGCTTCGGCGGCCTTCTCGACGATCGTGCCGCGCCCGGCCAGCTCTGAGACGAGCACGTCGTGGGTGTTTCCCACCAGCTCGGGGTCGACATGCTCGAAGGTGGCGGCGTCGGTGCGCACGGCCGCGCTGTGCAAGCCGGCCTTGTGCGCGAAAGCGTGCTTGCCCACGTAGGGCTGGGCCGGGTCGGGGGTGCGGTTGAGCAGGTCGTCGACCAGGTGAGCGGTCTCGGTCAGGCGCGCAAGCCGCTCGGGCTCGAGGATCTCAAGGCCCATCTTCAGTTGCAGGTCGGCGATGATCGTCAGCAGATTGGCGTTGCCGGTGCGCTCGCCGATGCCGTTGACGGTGCCCTGTACCTGGGTGGCTCCCGCTTCCACGGCGACCAAGGTGTTGGCCACGGCGCAACCCGAGTCGTCGTGGGTGTGGATGCCAAACGGCGTGTCGGGCATGTCAAAGCGCACGGCGTCGATCACCGAGCGCACATAGCCGGGCAGGGCGCCCCCGTTGGTGTCGCACAAAACAATCCGCTCCGCTCCGGCGAAGGCGGCGGCGCGCAGAGTATCCAAGGCGTAGCCGCGGTGGGCGGCGTAGCCGTCGAAGAAGTGCTCGGCGTCGAAGATCACGCGCTTGCCCTGGCCGATCAGAAATTTGATCGATTCGCCGATCATCTTGATGTTGTCCTCGTAAGTGGCACCCAGGACCGTCTCGACCTGCATGCGCGAGCTCTTGCCCACGATCGTGCAGACGGGCACGAACGATTCGGCCAGCACGCGCAGGCCCTCGTCGCGATCGACGGTGGTGTCACGCCGGCGAGTCATGCCGAAAGCGACGATCTCCGCGACGGCGAGACGCTCGTCGACGAGCAGGTCGAACAGCTCGCGCTCCTTGGGGTTGGAGGCGGGGAAGCCGGCCTCGATCAGGTGCACTCCCAGCGAGTCGAGCGCTTGCACGACGCGCAGCTTCTCTTGTACGGTGAGGCTCATGCCGCCTCCCCCCATGCCGTCGCGCAGGGTGGCGTCGTAGAGTTCTATTTGGCTCATCAGCCTGCTGTGGTCGGAGTGCTCGGCGCGGCAGCGGGGACCAGGTCAAGCCATTCGCGGTAGGGCTCTGAGCGACCGTGGATCGCATCGTCGAAAGCACCTTGCAACAGGCGTGTCACCTCACCAGGCTTGCCGGAGGCAATCTTATGGTCATCGACCTCGACCACCGGCACCAGCTCGGCGGCGGTGCCGGACATGAATACCTCCTCAGCCAGGTACAGCTCGGCGCGGGCGATGTTGCGCTCGATCACCTTGTAGCCGAGGTCCCCCGCAAGCTGCATGATGGAGCGGCGCGTGATGCCGTCAAGGATCGAGTTGTGGTGACCGGGAGTCACGATCTCCCCACCGACGACGATGTAGATGTTCTCGCCTGTGCCCTCGCACACGTGGCCGTGGTCGTCGAGCAGGATCGCCTCTTGGTAGCCGGCCTTCATCGACTCGACCTTGGCCAGCACGTTGTTTAGGTACTGGCCCGAGGCCTTGGCGTGCGGGATCAGGGAATCGGGTGAGATGCGCCGCCACGAGGAGACCTTGGCGCGGATGCCGTTAGCCATGCCGTCCTCGCCCAGATAGGTGCCCCACTCCCAGCAGGCGATCGTGACGTCCACCGGCGCCTCCATCGGGTTGAGACCCATCGAGCCGTAGCCGCGGTAGACGATCGGGCGGATGTAGCAGGAGGACAGGTTGTTGGCGCCCACTAGCTCGCGTGCCGCGGCCTGCAGCTCGGACGCGGTGTAGGGCACGGGCATGTAGTACAGCTCGGAGGACTGCAAGAGCCGCTCCATGTGCTCGGCGTTGCGGAAGATCGCCGGCCCGAGCTCGGTGTCATAACAGCGGATCCCCTCGAAGACGCCCGTGCCGTAATGGAGACCGTGGGTGAGGACGTGGACCTTGGCGTCCTCCCAGGCGAGGAGTTCTCCGTTCATCCATATGAGGTCGCTTGTCTCCACGTGGTCGTCTCCTGGTTTAGAGCTCGGCGAGCACCGCGCGCGTCGCCTCTTCGGTACCCGCCTCACCCCCGAGATCGGGGGTGCGCAAGCCACCGTCGAGCGCACGCTGAACTGCCGATTCTACAGCCGTGGCCTCGCTTTCCAAGGACAAGCCGTGGCGAAGCATCAAAGCAGCCGAGAGAAACATGGCCAAGGGGTTGGCGACTCCGCCTCCTGCAATGTCGGGCGCGGAGCCGTGGACGGGCTCGAACAGGCCCGGCCCCTCGGCTCCCAGCGACGCGGAGGGAAGCATCCCGATCGAGCCAGTGATCATGGCGGCCTCATCGGAGAGGATGTCGCCGAACATGTTCTCGGTGAGGATCGTGTCGAAGTGACGCGGGGCTGAGACGAGCTGCATGGCCGCGTTGTCAACGAGCACATGCTCCAGCTGAATATGGGGAAACTCCCGCGAATGAACGTCGATGACAACCTCGCGCCACAAGCGCGAGGTCTCAAGCACATTGGCCTTATCGACGCTGCTCACCTTGGCGCGCGCCGCGCCGAAGGCGACGCGGGCGATGCGCTCGATCTCCTCGCGCGAATAGGCGCACACGTCGGAAGCGGAGTCCGCGGTGCGGGTCTTCTCACCGAAATAGATGCCGCCAGTCAGCTCGCGCACGACGAGCAGGTCGGTGCCCTCGATCCGCTCGCGCCGCAGCGGCGATGCTTCATATAGCGCCGGGAGCGGCTTGACAGGACGCAGGTTCGCGTACAGGCCGAGACCCTTGCGCAGGCCGAGCAGACCTTGCTCGGGGCGGGGAGCATCGGGATCGGTCGTGTCCCACTTGGGTCCGCCCACGGCCGCCAGGAGCACCGCATCGGCCTGGCGGCAGGCGGCGAGCGTCTCGTCGGTCAGAGCGGTGCCGTGCAGGTCGATCGAGGCCCCACCGAAAGGGTGGGAATCGAAGTGGAACTCGCCGACCGCGCGCAGAACCTCAAGGGTGGGCGCAAGGATCTCCGGGCCGATCCCGTCGCCGGGAAGCGTGACGATGCGGTGTGCCATGTTTCTCCGGCTACAGCGCCGTCGTCACCGGGCCGGAGCGCTCGCGATCGCGCTCGTAGGCGAGGATCGCCTGCTCGTCGGCGAGCGTGGCACCGATATCGTCCAGCCCCTCCAACAACCTGCGACGGATCTCGTGGTCAATCTCGAACGGGACCTCGCGCGCGGCGAAGCGGACCTCCTGTGCCTCCAGGTCGATCTCGCCCTCGCCAGCATGGGCCAGCGAATGGCAGTCCTCCTCGGAGAGCACAACCGGCAGGAGCCCGATCTTGGTGCAGTTTGAGTAGAAGATGTCGGCAAATGAAGGCGCGACGATCGCCTGGAAGCCGTAGTCCTGTAGCCCCCAGGGAGCATGCTCGCGCGAGGAACCACAGCCGAAGTTGCGCCCGGCGACGAGGATCGGATTAGCGGGCAGCTCCCAACCGGGCTCCTTGGCCCAGTCGTAAAACAGGAACTCACCGAAGCCGGTCCGCTCCACTCGCTTGAGGAACTGCTTGGGCATGATCTGATCGGTGTCGACATCGGCACGATCCAAATGGGTGACCTTGCCGGAGATCGTGTGTATCGCCTCCATGCTCAGCTCCAATCTCTGATGTCGGTGAAATGCCCCTCAATCGCCGCGGCGGCGGCCATTTGCGGTGAGACCAGATGGGTGCGCCCTCCGCGACCTTGACGCCCCTCGAAGTTGCGGTTCGAGGTGGAGGCGCAACGCTCGCCGGGGGCGAGGATGTCAGGGTTCATGCCCAGGCACATCGAGCAGCCGGCGATGCGCCAGTCAAAGCCGGCGGAGCGAAAGATCTCGTCGAGACCCTCGGCCTCGGCCTGGGCCTTGACTTGCTGGGAACCGGGCACCACCATCGCGTTGACGGCGGCGGCGACCTTGTGTCCCTTGACCACGTTGGCCGCGGCACGCAGGTCGCCAATCCGCGAGTTGGTACATGAGCCTATGAATACCCTGTCGACCGCGATCTCCCGGATCGGAGTACCCGCCCGCAAGCCCATGTAGTGAAGGGCCCGTTCGGTGGCCTCGCGGTCGGCTGGGGCGTCGAAGTCCTCAGGCGCGGGCACCGTCGCGTCGACCGGTGCGACCATGCCCGGCGTCGTGCCCCACGTCACCTGCGGTGAGAGGGCCGCGGCGTCGACGAGGACCTCCGAGTCATAGAACGAGCCATCGTCGCTTGTCAACTCGCGCCAGCGGGCGATCGCCTGCTCGAGCTCGGCGCCGCTCGGGGCGCCGGGACGCCCGGCTGCCCAGCGCTCGTCAGGGTCGGTGAACCATGCGAAGGTCGTCTCATCGGGGGCGATCATGCCGGCGCGCCCGCCGGCCTCGATCGTCATGTTGCAGACGGTCATGCGCCCCTCCATCGAGAGCGCCTGGATCGCCGGGCCGACATACTCGACCACGTGGCCGGTGGCGCCGCCCACTCCGATCTGGCCGATCGTGCCGAGGATCAGGTCCTTGGCGGTGACGCCGAAGCCAAGCTCGCCCTCATAGCGGATGCGCATCGAGCGGGGGCGCTGCTGGACCATGCACTGGGTGGCGAGCACGTGCTCGACCTCGCTCGTGCCGATCCCGAAGGCCAAGGCCCCGAACGCGCCGTGGGTGGCGGTGTGGGAATCACCACAGACGATGGTCATGCCGGGTTGGGTGACGCCCAACTCGGGGCCGATCACGTGCACGATTCCCTGGCGATCGGAGCCGAGCGAATAGACGGGCACGCCGAACTCGGCGCAATTACGCTCGAGCGTTTCTACTTGCACACGCGAAAGCTCGTCCTTGATGCGCGCCGCGACGGGCGTACCGTCGGTGGGCGTGTTGTGGTCGGCCGTGGCCAGGGTCCGGTCGGGCCGGCGTACCTGTCGCCCGGCGAGACGCAGGCCGTCGAATGCCTGCGGCGAGGTGACCTCGTGCACAAGGTGCAGGTCGATGTACAGCAGGCCGTCTGCTACCTCGTGGGCCTCCCAGATCTTCTCGAACATGGTCTTTGGTGTCATACGAACGTACGTTATCACAGACAGCGCAGAGCTTGCGCCCGCGATCCGAACAGTGCCGCGCCACGACTTTCCTGCCCTAGGAACGGCCCGGCCGACTGCCTACCGATAGGCCGGATAGTCTTGTCATATGGATTTTTCTCGTCCGTCTATCTGGATACCCCGCACACTGGCTGTGCCGCTCGCCATCGTGGCGAGCACGCTCGCCGGCTGCTCAGGTTCCTCCTCGAGGGAGCTGCGCACACCCGGGCAGTCCGAGGGCTTCGTCGCCGAAGCGGCGTCGGGCGAACCGTACGGCGATTGGAATCTCACAAGCAATGCCTCATTGCAGGCCACTCAAGCATGGGCCGCACGCGCCAAAATCGAGGACCTCGGGCACAAGCTGCGCAGTGCATTGCCCTTACTGCCCTCCAGCGGTCCAGAACCCACATGGACATGTGTGATGGCCCACGAACTGGTCAATTTGGGCACAGCCGGAGGAACCCCTCACTTCGAAGAAGACGATGTCAAAATCGTGATCAGGAATGCCCGAGAAAAAGGCATCGCGCAGAATCAGATCACGGCCATGATTCACGACGCCAGCACCATCCCATTCCGCGACCTGGCCGTTGCGACCTCGGTGGTCTGCGGTCCTCCGTTCTAACGGCCACTGCGAAACGGCCACGGGTCCCACTTTGCGCTGAATAGCCACGGCGAAACAGCCGCGGCGTCTACGCTTTGCGTTGGTTCAGCTGCGCCTCAGACCGGCGCTCACGACGGCCAGGAAGGCCGCGGGTGCGCTGGCCGGGTTCTCGAAATGGTGGGGAAGGTCGGCGTCGAAGGTGACACAGTCGCCCGCGCCCAGCTCGTAGCGCCGACCGTCGCACACCAGCACCACCGAGCCGTCCTCGACCAGCGCGGTCTCGCGCGAGCCGGGCTCGTGCATCGGCGGGTCATCCGGCGCGCCCGTGGCGCCGCCGGGCTCGAGCGTGTGGCGCGAGAGCTCGGAGCGCTGTCCCGGCTGGGCCGAAGTCATCACTTCGAAGCGGTGACCGCGCTTTGGGTTGCCCCCGCCCCCACGCTCAGAGGCCCGCACGATCGTGACCGACCCGGTCTCATCGAGGCGCAGAAGCTGCGATAGACGCAGATCCAAGCCGGAGGCGATCCGCGCCGCGACGGTCAAGGTGGGACTTGTCTCTCCCCGCTCGACCTGGGAGAGCATCGGCGCGCTGACCCCGCTGCGCTCTGCCAGGTCACGCAAGGACAAAGCGGAGGCCTCGCGCAGAGCCTTCACGCGTGCCCCGATCACCGCGGAGTCGAATGCTTCCCAGCGAGGGTCCTCGGCCGCCGCGCGGGTCCGATCCTTGGGCTTGGCAGACGCCATACGCACGTACGTTATCACAGACAAACGCGAGCCGGCCCGCGAGCAAGAGCCAGCAGACCGTCATTGATCAATCTTTCAATTAATTAGATTTTTCAATTGATTCGACTTCTTCCCTGTTCCGGTGTACCCTCCGCGAGGTTGGACCGTTCCGCCTAGAAGTTTCATCTGGACCCAGCGCGGACGCCCTTGTCATCGTATTCAGGAAGAGGTTTACCATGAATGGTTATACATCAAAGATTCACGTCTCACTTCTCATGTTGCTTGCGGTGCTAGCAAGCAGCGCAGCACTCGTAGCAACTGCCTCAGCAACAACACTCAGTGGCGAGCAGTGGTTATTCAATGGAGAAGCGGTGAAAGCAACGTTAAATACAGAAATTGAAATTGAATTGTTATTGGAAGACACCAACGCCTCGGGGGTTAAAGCCGCGGCTCAATGCAGCATGATTCAAACTGGTTCGGTAAAGCCCACGGGAGAAGGAGAAGTAAAGGAAATATTAAACTTAGCGAAAGAAGCAATATCCTTAACGTCGTTATCCGGTGCTTCATTGTCCTGTACCAATGAGACCAACTGCGCATCAGCCAAAGTCTGGGCAGTAAATCTGCCGTGGCAAGTGTACTTGGGCGTGGAGGAAGTCTTAGAAAAATTATCCTTCACGATCGCCGACCTGAGCGGCTCCGGTGGGAATCCCGGATGGTATGTCGAATGCACGGTCATAGGGATCAAAGTATCTGACGAATGCACCAACGCGGAGCTGGAGTCTGAAGCCAAAAACGTGGTCGCAGGAGTGGAAACAATTTTTTCTACATCTCAAATAGAAGAATTGCAGATGCCATTAGCCACCTGCAGTATATCCAAAGAAACAACTGGAGTGATCGAAGGAAAAAGCACACTCAAAGACGCCGAAGCCGGCACACTTTCGATATCGACCGAAGAAGGGGGACCGGCTATCGAACCAAGCTCCAATCCTGTAAACTTTGGGACGATTGCTTCGGGTACCACCCTGACGTTATCAATCACGTTTATAAATGTTGGAACACTAGCCTGGACTCCGGGACGCCCTAGATTCCAGATGGGCTCAGCAACATTTTTAATCGTGCCTGGCTCAAATACCTGCACAGGCGCCATAGCCTCGTTAGCAAATTGCTTAATAGAAATACAATTCGCCCCTACGATTGCGCATCAGAACTTCGAAGGAGAATTCTTCTTTGGCAACTTGCTGACGTTAATGGAAGGGAAAACTTCCTAGCTCCACGTATTAAGCAAGTAGAAAAGGGCACCGCAAGCAAGTAGCCATGCCCATGGGTGGATCACCGGCAGCCGGCGATCCACCCTCTTCCGTGTGACCTATTGCTTGCTGGCCTCCCAAAAGATCTCGAACTGGTTGTCGCGCGGCCTGCCGGCTTTGCCGCTGCCCCTGAACGTATTGGTGAGCGTCATGCCAAGTGCCGCGTAGATGTCCTGCAGTTCCTCGACCAAATACAGCCGCGAGCTGTAAGGGATCGGCTCTAGCTGCTGGAACATCTCGCCAAACCAGATCGAGGCGGCAGTGCCTTCCAGTCGCTGCGCCTTGGCGTTCCAGCGATGATCGGTCAGTTCAACCGACTCCTCGCCCAGAATCCAGGTCTTCTCGGGCATGTGCTTCTCAGCGAACAGTCGGTTAGGCGTTTGGCCGAGGTGACGCCCGCCGTGGCGCAGCGCTTTGGCGATCACCTCGAACGTTCGCAAGTTTTCGGCCTCGGTCTCGAAGTAGCCGATCCCGCCGTCGTTGAACGTCACGACAATGTCGAACTCAGCCTCGAACTCGAGCTCGCGCAGATCGGCTTGCACGAACTCGACGGCCAACCCTTGCTTCGCGGCGGCCTCGCGTCCTACGTCGACGTTGGCCTGTAGAAGCTCGACTCCGACCACCGAGAATCCCCGCCGTGCGAGCTCCAGCGAATGCCGGCCTGTACCACAGCCGAGGTCGAGCACACGCTCGTCACCCCGCGGTCTGAGCATCGTGACGAAGCGATCCACTTCGGAGACCGTCTTGTCCGCCCATGGCAACTTGTCCATCTCAGGCGGGTAGGCGGTGCGATACCAGTCTTCTTGAATCTCGAACTCGGCCATGGGCCTACGATGTTATTCAAATGGCCAGATCAATGTCAATTGGTCAGCCGCCGGGCTAAACGGCGGCTTGCGGCAGCCCGGCTCCGCGCTCGCCTTCGCGCGCACGCACCACACCGATCGAGAGCGCACGCACATAAGCGCGGGCGGCCGCCTCGATGATGTCGGTCGAGACGCCCTGACCGGCACCTGTCTGGCCTTCGACCTCCACAACCACCGAGACCTCTCCCAGCGCGTCTTGGCCCTCGGTGACGGCGTCCACGCGGAACTCGCGCAGGGCCGCCTCGACGCCGGTGGCGGCGTTGATTGCCTTGAAGATCGCATCGACCGGGCCGTCGCCGGATGACTCACCGGTCTTGACGACACGCGTCCCCGATGCGCCATCTTCGACACTCACGTTCACGCGCGCCATCGGAGTGCTCGCCGAGGACGCGGCAACCTCGAAATCGACGAAGGCGTACGCGGCCAACTCGTCTCCGCGCAGATCCTCGGTGACCAACGCCTCCAAGTCCATCGCGGTGACCTGCTTCTTGCGATCGGCGATCTCCTTGAAGCGCTTGAAGGCCGTGTTCAGGGCTTGGCCATCCACCTGAAAACCCATCTCCTCCAGGGCTTGGCGCAGAGCATGGCGGCCGGAGTGCTTGCCCAGGACGATCGCGTTGGAGCGCAGGCCGACGCTGGTGGCGTCCATGATCTCGTATGTCGCGCGCTCCTTCAGCACGCCGTCCTGGTGTATGCCGGCCTCGTGCGCGAACGCGTTGCGCCCGACGATCGCCTTGTTCGGTTGCACGGGGTAGCCGGTCAAGCGTGAAACCAAGCGACTGGTGCGCGAGATCTCGGTCGTGTCGATCCCGCTCCACAGACCCAAGGCGGGCTGGCGCGTGCGCAGCAGCATCACGATCTCCTCCAGGGAGGCGTTGCCGGCGCGCTCGCCGATCCCGTTCATCGCACACTCGACCTGGCGAGCACCGGCTTGGATCCCGGCCAAGGAGTTGGCCACCGCCAGGCCCAGGTCGTCATGGCAGTGCACCGAGACGACCACCTGACGCAGATCGGGCACCAGGCGATACAGCTCGGTGAACATGGCGGCGTACTCCGAAGGCAGGGCGTAGCCGACCGTGTCGGGCACGTTGATCGTGGTGGCGCCCTCATCCAAAGCGACCTGGATCGCTTCGGCCATGTAGGGGATGTCAGAGCGCGAGCCGTCCTCGGGGGAGAACTCGACGTCCTCGGTGTAGCTCTTGGCATGTGCCACCGCGGCTCTTATCTGACCCAGGACATCCTCGCGCGTGGTCTGCAGCTTGCGCTCGATGTGAATGTCTGAGGTTGCTATGAACGTGTGGATTCGTGCCCCACCCGCCCGCTGAGCGTCCCGGACGGCCTCCCAGGCCGCGTCGATGTCCTGCTTGGCGGTACGTGCCAGGCCACAGATGACGGGACCTTCGACCTCCCGGGATATCGCCTGGACCGACTCGAAATCGCCGGGCGATGTGATCGGGAAGCCGGCCTCAATGATGTCCACGCCCAAGCGGGCCAATTGGTGGGCGATCTCCAGCTTCTCCTGCTGGTTCAAGGCAATCCCAGGCGATTGCTCGCCGTCGCGCAGTGTCGTGTCGAACACTCGTACGCGGTCACGCTCGTCCTTTGTCACGGACGCCCCGGCGTCCATGGAATCCGATGGGGAATTTGCAGCTGTGTCGCTCATGTCGTCTTCACTTCTCCAGTTCTCTCGCTTTTTCGTTTCTCCTTTGGTTTGCGGCTAGGCGGCCGCCACGCGCTATTCCCCCCGAGGGGGGAGCAGAAGAAGAAGCGAAAGGGAGAACTGAAACGACATGTGCAACGCAGAGTAGCACCCGCCAGGCAAGACGACAAAGCCTTACGGAACCAGTACGACCTTGCCGACGTTCCGTCGTTGAGTAAGCATCTCCTGGGCGGCGCCGGCTTCCTCGAAACTGAACGAGCCTGCGATGACCGGCTCGATCGTGCCGTCGTCGAGCAATTCGCGCAGAGGCTCAAGCCACGGCTCGATCGTGCCGCGGTCCTTCAACAATGTGAGCATGTTCAAGCCGATCACGGCCTTTGATTCGGACATCTGCTTGACCAAGGAGAAGCGCGGCATGCGCGCCAAGGTGCGCAAGGCGGAGGGCAGGTTGCGTTTGGCGCCGGAGACGACCGCGGAGGCGCCAAAGCCGACGAGTCTTCCGCCGGGGCGAAGGAGGTTGTAGCTCGTGCGCAGACTGTGGCCGCCGATTGCGTCGAGGATCACGTCGAACTGAGGCAGCCCTCCCTTGGTATTCACGTCCTTGTAGTCGAGCACGTGGTCGTAGCCGAGCTCACGGACACGCTCGTGCTTGGCGGGCGAAGCGGTGCCGTAGATCTCGCTGGCGCCGAAGCGGCGCGCAAGCTGGACGGCGGCAATCCCAACGCCCCCTCCAGCCGAATGGATTAGGACGCGCTCGCCGGGTTGCAGGGAGCCGTAGCCCACCAAGGCGGCCCAGGCGGTCGCGTAGTTGACGGGGATCGCGGCGCCCTGCTCGAAGGAGAGCCGCTCGGGCAACAGGACACAGTCGCGCTCGGCGACCGAGACGACCGAGGCGTAACCGCCGAACACCGTATTGGCGAGGACCCGCTGGCCATGCTCGAGCCTCTCCACACCATCGCCCAGCTCGACGACCGTGCCGGCCACCTCGTAGCCGACGACGCATGGCGGCTTAGGCGCGTCTGGGTAAACACCGATACGCGCCATCACGTCGGCGAAGTTGATGCCACAGGCAGCCACCTCGATGCGCACGCAGCCGGGGAGCAATTCCGGATCTGGGCGCTCGACGACCTTGAAGACCTCAGGTCCACCGTGCTTGGTGATCTCAACAGTGCGCATCGCGATCAGACTACCCGGCCCCGGGCTGAGACGCTCAGCTGAGGACGACGGCCCAACCGGCGACAAAGCCCTCGGAGGCGACGATCTCATCGACGACGGCGGCCGGTACGGGCACGTCGGTGGTGACGACCATCGCGGCCAGGCGCTGTTCCTCGCCGTCGGGCGTATGGCCTATGGCAGCCGAGGAGATGTTGATGCCGTGCGCGCCGAAGATGGTGCCAACGCGCCCGATCATGCCCGGCAGGTCGGCGTAGCGGAAGACCGTGACGAAGGGCGTCAGCTCGATCGTCAGACGACGGCCTTGCACCTCGACAAGATGGGGAACGCGGTTGGGCCCGATGCCGGTTCCCGCGACCGCCACCTTCTCCTCGCCGGCGACGACGGTGACGCGGATCAGCTCGTTGAAGTCCTGGGCCTCGGAGACCGACTTCTCCTCGACCACTATCCCCCGCTGGGCCGCCATGGTGGGAGCGTTGACGAGGTTGACCTGCTCCTCAGTGCGCCCCTCCAAAGCACCCCCGATCACCGCCAAGGTGAGCAGACGCGTGTCGAAGTCGGCGATGCGTCCCATGAAGGCCGCCTCGATGCGCTCGACCGAGGAGCCCTCGGCCAAAGCCATCGCTAGACGCCCCAAGCGACGCGCCAAGGGTAGGAAGGGTCCGAGTACCTCCATGTCCTCGGCGCCTACCGAAGGGATGTTCACCGCGGTAGAGACGACGCCGCCGGTGAGCGCGGCCACCACCTGCTCGGCGCTTTGAAAACCGGCGCGGTCGGTGGCCTCGGCGGTGGAGGCGCCCAGGTGAGGCGTCACCACCACGTTGGGATACCCGTCGAACAGGGGGTACTCGGTGATGGGCTCGGAGGGAAACACGTCAAGCGCGGCGCCGCCTACCTTGCCCGAATCCAAAGCGTCCTTTAGCGCCGCGTCGTCAATCAGGCCGCCACGGGCCACGTTGAGGACGCGAACTCCATCGCGCATCTTGGCGAACTGGGTTGCGTCCATCCAACCCTCGGTCTCGGGCGTCTTGGGCAGGTGGATCGTGATGAAATCGGCCTGCGCGCAGACCTCGTCGGAGGAGGCCGCCTTCTCGACGCCAAGCTCCCTGTAGCGCTCGGCTGAGACGAACGGATCGAAGGCCAGCACGCGCATGCCAAAACCCTTGGCCCGCTGCGCGACTAGCTGGCCGATGCGCCCGAAGCCGATGATGCCGAGCGTCTTCTCGTACAGCTCGACACCTGAGAACTTGGAGCGCTCCCACTTACCGCTCGTCAAGGAGGCGTGTGCCTGGGGGATGTTGCGCGCCAAAGCCAAGAGCAGGGCCATCGTGTGCTCGGCGGCGGTGACCACGTTCGACTGGGGCGCGTTGGCGACGACGATGCCGCGCTGGGTGGCCGCATCCACGTCGACGTTGTCGACCCCCACGCCGGCCCTGCCGATCACACGCATGTTGGTGGCCTTGGCGATGAGCTCGGCGGTCATCTTCGTGGCCGAGCGGATCAGGATGCCGTGGTAATCGCCGATCCGCTGCTCGAACTCCTCCTCTGACCAGTCGATGCCTAGGTCTACGTCGAAGTGCTCCTGCAGCAATTTGATGCCGGAGTCGCCCACCTTCTCCTTGACGAGCACCTTCAAACGCTCCCCATTCTGCGTGTCGTTGGCTGTGGCGCTCATGATCCGATCCTCTCAGTTACCCAGTCGACACACGTTGTGAGCGCCTGCACGTCCGCGGGCTCAACCGCTGGGAACATGCCGATGCGCAATTGGTTGCGCCCAAGCTTGCGGTAGGGCTCAACGTCGACGATCCCGTTCGCGCGCAAAGTCGATGCGAGCAGCTTTGCGTCGATCGTCTCCTCGAAGTCGATCGTGCCCACCACCAACGAGCGGTTGGCGGGGGCGGTGACGAACGGCGTGGCGTGCTTGCTTTGCTCGGCCCATTCGTAGAGGTGCGATGAGGAGGCGCTCGTGCGCGAAACACACCAGTCGAGCCCGCCACCGTCGAGCATCCAGCGAAGCTGGTCGGCCAAAAGGAACAAGGTCGCTAGGGCGGGCGTGTTGTAGGTCTGGTCCTTCACCGAGTTTTCCAGCGCGATCGGCAGTGAGAGCGACGCAGGGGTGAAGCGATGTGAGGCCGCGATCTTGGCGATCCGCTCCTGCGCGGCGAGGCTGAGCAGAGCGATCCACAGGCCGCCATCACCCGCGAAGCTCTTTTGCGGAGCGAAGTAATAGGCGTCGGCCTGGGAGACGTCGACCGGCAGGCCGCCGGCGCCAGAGGTTGCATCGATCAGGACCAACTCCGAGCCCGCGCAGGCGGGGCGCAGCACTGGTGCCATCACGCCGGTCGAGGTCTCGTTGTGCGCCCAGGCGATCGCGTCGAGTGGGTCGTCGTTTCCCGCTCCCGCGAGCGCGGCTTCGAGCTCCTGCTCGCTCGGCGCGCCGCCCGGCTCTGCCTTCACGACGAGGGGATCGGCGAGGAACGGGGCCTCGCTTGTGACCGTGGCGAACTTTTGCGAGAACTCGCCGAAGCTCAAATGCAGGGCGCGGCTTTCGATCAGTCCAAAGGAGGCTGCGTCCCAGAACGCGGTCGCGCCGCCGTTGCCGAGCGCCACCTCGTAGCCATCGGGCAGGGAGAAGAGCTGGCTCAGGCCGGCGCGGATCTCCGCGACAAGCCCCTTGACGGGCTTTTGACGGTGGGAGGTGCCCATCAGAGCTGCTCCCTCGCCGGCAAGGTGGGCAAGCGCCTCAGGGCGAACCTTTGAGGGCCCGCAGCCAAAGCGCCCGTCGAGGGGCTTGAGCTGGTCCGGTATGACGAGTTGGGTGTCCTGCGCTTGACTGGGCGTCATAAGGCTTCCTCGCGGAATATCGCTGATCGAAGATGCCCAGGCGCGCGGCTCACATGCTCATCGCTCCCCGGTGGTGAACTCCACCTAATGCGCCAGTCGCGACAAGGAACGCGAGTGTAGCGAACCCGCCGACGAGCCCGTCGCCGCCTACCCGTCGAGGCCCAGCGCCACGGTCAGAGCGGCGTTCAGACGTCGAGCTGTTGCCGGGTCCAGTTGCCCGCGCCGCCGGATGAGACGCTCCTTGCGAAGGGTCACGAGCCAGTCACAGTTGGCGACGCTTGGCTCCTCAACGCCGTGCTCACGAGACAACTCGACCTCTGCGACATGACCACGCACAGTGCTTGTCACAGCCGCGCACACGAGACTGGCGAGCACCGGGATAGCAACCTCGCGAGTGACCACAACAACCGGACGAACAGCACCGCCAAAGTCTGCATCCCAGACCTCAGCGCGAGTGATCACAACGGCAGCTCAGCCGCGAGATCAGCCGCGGCATCGAGCATTTCAGCCTCTTCGTCGCTCAATGGCTTATCGGCGTAGGCCTTGCGATAAGACGCGGCTATTAGATCCTCGCGCGTCTTTCCGCGCAGCAGGTGGATGCCCTCGCGAATGGCATCGGCACGTGTTCTGAACCCGCCCGCGGCCACCGCCGAATCGAGGTCTTGCAATTCGTTATCTGTCAAACGGACGGCAATTTGCGACATGCGTTTAGCATACCAAATCGGTATGCGTCAGAACGACGTCCTAATCCAGTCCATGTGCGAGCGCAGCTCGCCACCGACGTGCTCAACCTGCGAGTCGGCTTGCTCGGCGCGCATCCGCTTGAAGTTCTCCTGGCCGGCGCGGTTCTCCGCGATCCACTCGCGCGCGAAATCGCCGTCCTGGATCTCCTTGAGGATCTGACGCATCGCCGCGCGGGTCTCCTCGGTGATGACACGCTTGCCGCGCGTGTAGTCGCCGTACTCAGCCGTGTTGGAGATCGAGTAGCGCATGCCCGCAAGACCCTTTTCGTACATCAGGTCAGCGATCAGCTTGAGCTCGTGCAGGCACTCGAAGTAAGCCATCTCCGGGTCATAGCCGGCGTCGACCAGCGTCTGAAAGCCGGCCTGGACCAACTCTGACGCGCCGCCGCACAGGACTGCTTGCTCGCCGAACAGGTCGGTCTCGGTCTCGTCCTTGAAAGTGGTCTCGATCACGCCGCCCCTGGTGCAGCCGATGCCCTTGGCATAGGCAAGCGCCAAAGCTCGGGCGTTGCCGGTGGCGTCTTGTGCGACGGCGATCAGACCGGGCACGCCAGAGCCCTCGGTGAACTGGCGGCGCACCAGGTGCCCCGGACCCTTGGGCGCGACCATCGCGACGTCCACGCCGGGCGGAGGCACGACCTCGCCGTAGTGAATCGAGAAGCCGTGGCCGAACAGGAGCGCGTTGCCCTCGGCGATGCCGTCTGAGATTTCATCCCACACTTGGTGGTGTAGCTCGTCTGGCACGAGCATCATCACGAGGTCTCCGCGCGAGGCGGCCTCGACCGGCGAAAGCACCTCAAGACCTTCCTCGCGGGCCTTCCCTGCCGAAGCGGAATCCGCGCGCAAGCCGACTACGACGGAGACGCCGGAGTCCTTTAGGTTGAGCGCGTGGGCGTGGCCTTGAGAGCCATAGCCGATGATCGCGACGGTCTTGCCCCGAGGGTGGCGCAGGTCGCCGGAGGCGACCGAGCCGGGCCCCTCGGTATTGCCAGTCAGGAGCGTTAGGTCTGCGTCGTCGTCGTAGAGCATGAGCGGCAGCCTAGCCGACCGGCCGCCCTCAAGCCGTGCCGACCCCGACCAAAGTGCGCATCGGAATCTCCAAGGAGCCGTCCTCGGCCGTAAAGGGCGCGAAGCGAGCGGCGAGGCTCGAGCGAATCTCGGCGATCTCCGACTCAGGGCGCGCCAAGACCGCGTCGTGGAAGGCACGGGCGATATCGAGCGTCGTCTCCCAGAACTCGTCAAAGCTAGGGCTGCGCTGGATCAAGTCCAGAGGCTCAACCCAGACCTCGTCAAAGCCGGCGTCTTCCAGCAGGGCCCTCACTCTTTTGCGGTCCCCGAGCGCAAAAGGCCCGGGAGTGTCAGGTGTGGGAGGGTCGAGCAGGCCCCGCTCTAGCAGCTCGACTCCGGGTAGCAGCGCCCAAGGGTTGTGTTCAATCGCATCCCACACCGCGAGGCCGACGTGTCCTTCGGGGCGCAGGACTCGCCTGGTCTCGCGCAAAGCGGTAGGCGGATCTGTCATCAGCATGTAACCCCAGCGACAGAGGACCGCGTCGACGCTGGCGACGGGCAGATCGATCCATTCCGCGTTGAGCACCTGGAACTCGACGTTCGTGAGGTTGAGTTCACCCGCCCGCTTGCGCGCACCGTCGAGCATCGCGTCGGCTTGATCGCTGGTTATTACCCCGCCGACGGGTGCGACCATCTCGGCTGCAAGGAAGCCCGTCTCACCAAGACCGGCGGCCAGCTCGAGTACACGCTGACCGGGCTGCGGATCGACCGCGTCGATCATCCAGTGAGAGACCGGGGCCGACAGCTCGCGCAAGGCGGCCTGGCGTGCGATCCAGCCCGACGCTGCCTCTTCCCAATGGGTCAGGCTCGCGGCACGGTGCTCGCGCGCCGCCTCGTTGCCACGTCCTTCCTCAGGTTGAACGGTGCTCATATCGAGATCCCTTGCAACTCCCTGCGCAGTAGCTTGCCAGACGCGGTGCGCGGGAGTGAGTCTGAGACGATCCGCACTTGCTTTGGCACCTTGTAGGGAGCCAGGCGAGCCAGGCAATGCTCGCGCAGCTCGGCCTCCTCGATGGCGACCTGAGGCGAGGCCACAACGATCGCCATGACAGCCTCCCCCCACTGTGGATCGGGGCATCCGAGCACGGCAGCCTCGATCACCGAAGGGTGAGCTTCGAGCACCGCCTCGACCTCACTTGGCGCGACGTTCTCACCGCCGCTGATGATCGTGTCCGCCTTACGCCCGCTTACACGCAGGGATCCATTTGCGTCGATCTCACCGAGGTCACCGGTATGCAGCCGCCCGTCCGCTCCGAGAGAGCCGGGAGCGACGGTCGGCCCACTGACCAGGATCTCGCCGTCCTCGGCCAGCTCGATCCGCGTGCAAAACAGGGGCGGTCCACCGGTGCTGACCTGCGAGCAGGCCTCGGTCAGACCGTAGGTCGCAACCGCCGGCACGCCCGCGACGTGCGCTCGCTCGAGCAGTGCAGGTGCAAGCGGACCGCCACCCGTGAGTGCCCAGCGCAAGCGCGGAGGGTCGCGCAAACCCGCGTCGAGCAGACGGGCCAGCGTGGTCGAGACGAGCGAGACCAGCGTTATCTGGCCCTGCCTCAGAACCCGTAGGACCTCAGCCGTGTCAAAGCGTTCGTGGACGACCGCGGTCGTGGCGTAGATAGCGCTGCGAATCAGGATCGACAGACCACCCACATGAGAAAGCGGCATGGCGCACAGCCAGCGCTCCTCAGGATCGACACCGAGCGCAACCGAGGAGCCGAGCGCACTCCACAGGAAGTTGCCATAGGTCAGCTCGATTGGACGCGGTGCGGAGGTGGTGCCGGAGGTGTGGATCACCGCACAGACGGCGTCGAGCTCGTGGCCGAAGCCGTCCAGAACCGTCTCCCACTCGACCTCCTCGGCAGGAGCGGGCGCGCGCAAGGGCCGGTCGACCAAAACGGCGCCGACCACGATCGACTCGCGCTCCTGGGGAGTCAGACGCGAATCGATTGGCGCGGCAATCGCCCCCACAAGCATGCACGCATGCAGAGCCTGCGCAAAGTCAATACCCGCCGGCAAAACGATCGCGACGCGATCTCCTGGGCATACACCCCGCTCGCGCAAATCGCTTGCGCCGGCAATCGCAAGCTGGGCCAGCTCGCGATAAGACACCCGCCCCTGGGGAGTTTCCAGCGCGATCCGCGTGGGCGACGAAACGGCGGCTCGCTGCAGCCATGCCTCGACCTGCATCGTTCACAGGCTAGCCTTCGCGACGAATCGTCGGCGCGCGCTCGACGCGACGCGCTCAGGTCTAGACAGGAGCGTTGAGGAACTTGGCCATTACTTGGATCACAGCAGGCAACTACCAGGACATCCGTTATGAGAAGGCGCCCGTCGATGTTGGCTCCCCGGCAATAGCGAAGATCACGATCAACCGACCCGAGGTCAGAAACGCGTTCCGCCCACTTACGATCGTCGAGATCTCCCGAGCGCTGGAAGAGGCTCGCGAGGACAGCGAAGTCGGAGCGATCGTGTTGTGTGGTGAGGGTCCGCTTGCGTTCTGCTCGGGCGGCGATCAGCGCGTGCGCGGAGACACCGGTTACCTCTCAGAGAACGAGTCGGGCGATCCAGATCCGACCCGCCCCGGGCGCTTTCACGTGACCGACCTGCACGTCCAGATCCGCAGGCTGCCAAAGCCCGTGGTGGCGATGGTGGCGGGCTATGCGGTCGGTGGCGGCCAGGTCTTGCAGCTGGTGTGTGACCTGACGATCGCGGCCGACAACGCTCGCTTCGGACAGACCGGGCCGCGCGTGGGCTCTTTCGACGGCGGCTTTGGCGCCGGCTTGCTCGCCGACATGGTGGGCGTCAAGAAGGCTAAGGAGATCTGGTTTTTGTGCCGTCAATACGACGCCCAGCAGGCTTTGGAGATGGGACTCATCAACACCGTGGTGCCGCTGGAGCGCCTGGAGGAGGAGACCGTGCAATGGTGCCGTGAGATGCTTGCCCTCTCCCCCTTCTCTTTGCGTCTGTTGAAGGCCAGCTTCAACGCCGCCGAGGACGGTCTGGCTGGCATCCAGCAGCTTGCCCACGACGCCAACCTCCTCTTCTACGGCAGCGAAGAGGCCCAGGAGGGACGCGACGCCTACAAGCAGAAGCGCACGCCCGACTTCGCGCGCTTTCCCAGGCGGGCATGACGACACCGGGCACAATCGGCTCTCCGCCACCCGCGGCCGCGCCGACCCCGAAAGCGTCGAGCGCGGTTCACATCTGGTTGATGGCGGCGCGCCCCCGAACGCTGCCGGCGGCTGTGGCTCCGGTGCTGGTTGGCACCTCCTTGGCGCTCGGCGCCGGCCACTTCCATCCGCTTGCTTTCTTGGCGGCCCTGCTCGGAGCGATCTTCATCCAAGTGGGCACCAACCTTTCAAACGACTACTCGGATGCGCGACGGGGCGCGGACACCGAGGATCGGCTGGGGCCCGTGAGGGTGACCGCAGGCGGGCTTGTGCCGCCCGGCAGGGTCTTGCTGGCGACGTACGTCACGTTCGGCTTGGCGGTCCTGTGCGGCGTTTACCTGGTCGCGGTGGCGGGCTGGGAGCTGATCGCGGTCGGCGCCGCCTCGATCCTCGCCGGGGTGCTCTATACGGGCGGCCCGCGACCGTACGGCTATGAGGGTTTGGGCGAGCTGTTCGTGTTCTTGTTCTTCGGGATCGTGGCCGTCAGCGGGTCCTACTTCGTGCAGGTCCAGGCCTTGCCTTGGGAGGCCTTTGCCTGCGCAGTCCCGGTCGGACTGTTGGCCAGCGCAATCCTCGTGGTCAACAATGTGCGCGACCTGGAGACCGACCGGCGCGCCGGCAAGCGCACCTTGGCTGTGCGTCTGGGGCGAGAGCGGACGAGAGTGCTCTACACGTCGATGGTTGCGGGCGCCTTCGTGCTCGTACCGCTGCCCTGGCTGCTGGGGTCGATGACCGCCTGGCTGCTGCTGCCATGGCTTGCGATCCCGTTGGCGCTGCCGCTCGTGAGGATCGTGCGGACGCGCGTGGACGGGCCGTCTCTGAACGGAGCGCTCGCCAAGACGGGTGCGCTTCAGCTCGTCTTCTGCCTGCTCTTCTCGGCCGGCATTCTGCTGAGCGGCGGGATCGGGCCCTGAGCGAGCACACGCCATGAAGATGCTCGTGCGCCGCCACGCGCTGCGCTTGGGCCAAGCTCTGCAAGACCTCCTATGGGACCCTGCGCGAGCGCGAAGTGCTGGAGGTCTCGCTCACCGACGCAGACGGCATCGCCGGCTACGGCGAAGCGGCGCCTTTGGAGCCCTACGACGGAATCAGCCTGACCCGCGTGGAGCAGGCGCTGGAGCGCTACGGCCCAGTGGTGGAGGCGGCGGGCACAATGAACGGAGCGGAAATTGTGGACGCATGCCGTCGCGCCGACGATCTACCGGAGGCCTTCGCGGCGATCGATCTGGCGCTGTGGGATCGCGCAGGCAGACGCGCAGGACGGGCGGTGGCCTCGCTGATATCCGACACGCCGGCTTGCGCCGTACCCGTCAACGCGACGCTATCAGCGCTCGACCGAGCCGGCGCCTCATCTCAAGCGGCCGAGGCGGTCTCCGAGGGCTTCGGCTGCTTGAAGTTGAAGGTGGGAATTGGCGACGATGCGGGACGGCTCGCGGCAGTGCGTGCGGCGGCGGGGCCTCATGTGGCTTTGCGCGTGGACGCAAACGGGGCGTGGAGTGTGGAGCAGGCGGTCCACAACATCGAAGCGCTCTCTCCCGTGGGCTTGGAGCTAGTGGAGGAGCCGGTGCACGGATTGGCCGCTGTGCGCGAGGTGCGCGAACGGGTGGCCACGCGAGTCGCGATCGACGAGACCGCCGCCGAGCACGGCGCCCTGACGGCGGGGGTGGCAGACGCGGTGTGTTTGAAGATCGCTCGCTGTGGAGGCATCTCTGGCCTGCTCGCCGCGGCCACGCTCGTGCGCGCTTCTGGAGCAGAGGTGTATGTGGCCTCGAGCTTCGACGGCCCGCTCGGTGTCGCCGCGGGCTTGCACGCCGCCGCCGCCTTGGCCTCGCGCGGGCCTATCGCCGCCTGCGGCTTGGCGACGCTGAGCATGTTCGAGGAAATGACCAATCCGCTCGTCCCGATCGACGGTCAGATCGCGGTGCCTCTAGGAGCGGGACTCGGCGTGCAACCACTCGGACACAGCGTCTAGACAATGGTCCTAGCGACCTTCCTCGCGGTTCAGGCAATGGCCGCGGCAACGCTCCTCGGCTGCTCCAGCAGCAGGCAATGACCGCCTCCCCCAACCTGAAGCAGAGCCTCGGGCATCAGCGAGACCATCCTTTCGCTGACACGCACGAACTTACGATCGCGGCGACCCGCGAGCACAGTCGTCGAGGACTGGATCTCGGCGAGACGATCCCACAACGGGGGCATCTCGCCGGTGCCAACGCCGCTCAGCGCAGCGGCCAAGCCGTCGGGTCGGTTGCGGGCGTGCTCGGCGCGGGCGAGCTGGTCGACCTCGGGCGGATCTTCGGCGAACATCGCCTGTGCCCGCCAGCGCTCACTGAAATCCTCGATCGAACCCTGCTCGATCTCCTTGGCCAGGCGCCGGTCGAGCTTCTTGCGGGCCGTTCTTTCCTTGGTGTCCTCGATCCCGGCGGTCGTAGACACCAGTACCAGGCGCTCGATCCGCTCGGGCGCAGCCGAAAGCTATGTGCAAAGCAATGCGGCCTCCCATCGAGTATCCGGCTAGCACGAAACGCTCGGGCGCTCGCTCGAGCACGCTCTGCACACACCCCTCAAAGCCGATCGGCCTGGGCGCGTCGACTTGATCGCCATGCCCAGGGAGGTCAAGCGCGAAGGATCGATAGCGTTCGGGGAGATGCGCTATGACGTCGTCCCACGAGCGGCCCGTTCCACCGAAGCCGTGCAGCAAAACCACACTTTCGCGCTTGTTTGGAGCCACCGGTTCCCTCTCGGCCACACGACGCATCCTAGGAGCTATCCCATATCTTCGACGAGATCGACTGAGATCCTGTGACCGAGGCGGAAGATACCTATTCGCTGCTAGGCGCTTTTGTGGAGGAGTTGGCGCGTTGTGGGATGCGCGACGCGTGTACTTCTCCAGGGTCACGCTGCACTCCTTTGGTGCTCAGCCTGACTCGCGAAGAGCGGCTGCACTGCCACTCTCACGTAGACGAGCGTTGCGCCGGCTTCTTCGCGCTGGGGCTCGCCAAGGCCTCTGCCCTGCCCGTGGCGATCGCCTGCACATCGGGCACCGCCGTGGCCGAGCTGCTGCCCGCGGTCGTCGAGGCCCACGAGGCGCGCGTACCCCTGATTGTGCTCAGCGCAGACCGTCCTCCCGAGCTGCGCGAGGTAGGCGCGGGCCAGACAATCGACCAGCTCAAGATCTTCGGCGGCTTCGCGAAGTGGTTCTTTGAGGTGGGCACGCACGAGGCTACGCCGGAGCGGGTGCGCTGGATCAGGACACTTGCTTGCCGAACCTATTGGACTGCGCTTGAAGGACGCCCTGGCGTGGTGCACCTCAATTTCCCCTTGCGCGAGCCGCTCATATGCGAGCAAGCGCCACCGCTAGCCGGTGAGGGACGCCGTGGCGGGGCCCCGTTCCTGCGCCGCGTAACCGGTGAAGCGGACGCCAAGGCCGACGCCCTCATGTTGCGCGAGGCGCTTGGGGACGCCCGCCGCGGTGTGGTGGTGGCGGGGCGCCACGAGCGCGACACGCCGCTCGGCGAGGCCGCCGCGGCGGCGAGCACAGCGCTTGGTTGGCCTCTATTTGCCGACCCGATGTCAGGCGCGCGGCGCGGAGAGACGGCTATCGCACACTACGACGCCCTTCTGCGCGAACCGAGGTTCGCGCGCTCACACCGACCCGATGTGGTTCTCCGAGTCGGCGACTTGCCTGTGTCCAAGCCCTTGCGCACCTGGCTTGGGGACCTTGGGGACGCGCGCCAGATCGCCCTCAATCCTGAGGGCGCGCTGCAAGATCCGCCAAGCACAGTGTCCAAGGCGCTCGCCCTCGAGCCGACCGCGACGTTGAGCGCCTTCGCGCGTTTGCTCAGAGCATCTTCCGCGGCGGCTCCGACAAGCGGTGTGACGCGCGAGGGGGCCGGCGAAGATTCCGATTGGCTTGGGAGTTGGCGCACCGCCGATGAGCTTGCCGCCGAGGCGATCCTTGGCGTGCTCGGCGCAAGCGGCTGCTGTGAGCCTTCGGTGGCAGCCGAGCTTGGTGTGCTGTTGCCGCAGGAGGCGACGCTGTTCGTGGCCTCCTCGATGCCGGTGCGCGACATCGAGACGTTCTGGCCGGTGCGCCCCGATCCGCCCAGGGTTCTGTGCAATCGGGGAGCCAATGGGATCGACGGGACCGTTTCCAGCGCACTCGGCGCCGCCGCGGCCGGACGCGGACCGGTGGTGCTGTTGATCGGCGATGTGGCGCTTGCCTATGACATAGGCGGACTACTCGCGGCCAAGCGCTTGGAGTTGGAACTGACGATCGTGTTGCTCAACAACGAAGGCGGCGGGATCTTCGACTTTTTGCCGGTGGCCGGCGCCGCTATCGCGAAGGATGTCTATACACAACACATCGCGACGCCGACCGGCCTTGACTTCGTTCTGCTCGCCGGCCTGTATTGCCTGAGCCATGAGCCTGTCTTCGATGTGGCCGGTCTGCGCGCGGCGCTGGAGCGCGCTTTGGCGGCGCGCGGATCGACAATCGTGGAAGTGAAGAGCGAGCGCGGGGCAAACGTGGAATTGCACCGGCGCGTGTGGGACGCGGTCGCGGGCGCGCTCAACTCGTGAGGAGAGGCAGCAGAGCCTGCAGCTTGATCTCGGTCTCGGCCAGCTCGGCGGCCGGGTCGGAGCCGCGCACTATGCCATTGCCGGCATAGCAGCGAGCCACGTTGCCGCGCAATAGGGCGCAGCGCAGGGCAACGCAGAACTCGCCGTCTCCGGCGGCGTCGGTCCAGCCGACTGGGCCGGTGTACCAGCCACGGTCAAGGCCCTCAAGCGCTGGGATCAGGCTCAAAGCCTCCCCAGAGGGCTCACCTCCGACTGCCGGCGTGGGGTGCATGAGGCCCGCCAACTCGATCGCCTCCACAGGCGCGGCCAGCTGGGCTCGGATCGGGGTCGCTAGGTGTTGGATGTTGGCGATCCGTACGAGCCCGGGCTCGGGCGCCGTGGTGACCCAGATCGCGTATTGGTTGAGCGTGCGCTCGATCCGCCGCGCCACGATCGCGTGCTCCTCGCGGTAGCTGGGGTCGCGCATCAGCTGCTCGCCCAGGTGCGCGTCCACGGCGGGGTCGGCGCTGCGCCGGGTGGAGCCCGCCAAGGCGATCGTGGAGACGCGCTGGCCTTCGCGGCGCGCCAACAGCTCGGGGCTCGCCGCGACGAAGGTGGCATCGCCGCGACCTACACAGAAAACGAAACACGACGGGAATGCGTCGCGCAAAACTCCGAACACGGCCGCCGGGTCGTAAGCGCTTGGAGCGTGCACCTCAACCTCGCGCGCCAAAACGATCTTTTGCAGGCGACCGTCGCCGATCAGCTCAACCGCACGACTCACGGCTGCTTCGTAGTGCTCTGGCGGCATGCCGCTCGAGACCTGGAAGCGCCCTGTGGGCGCCGGATCTAGCAGCGGCAAAGGTGGCCCGTTCAGCTCCTCCAAGCGAGCGCACAAGCCCGCGAGTCGATCCTCGGCGGTGTCGTCTGGATGGACCAGCGCCGCCAGAGTGAGCCTCACGTGTCGCTCGCCCTCGCGCTGCTCACGCACAATCGCGATCTCGGGAACCACCAGCGATGCCGGCTCGAAGCCGCTCCAGGCCGGTGAGGCGCCACCGTCGGGAGCGAGCGCGAAACCGCCCACCGCGACCGGTCCTCCGCCCCCTGGCTCACCGGGCGAATCGGCGACCGCCCGTGCTGACAGGGAGCGCCAACGATCGGCGACTGTCGAGAAGCGCTCGGGACCAGAGTCCTCCAGACAGGCCACCTGTCCCAGTCCGGCCAAGGCAGCGCCGCCACGGTCTGGTTGCTCGAAACAGAACCACGGCTCGTTGGTCCTGCGCGAAGCGCACACGACCGCGGACGGGTCGATGTGGGGCGCTACCGGGTAAGTGATCGTCGCGAGGGTCGCTCGACCGGAGCGGCGCGCTCGTTGCAAAGCCAGGTCCAGACGTGCACGCAGCCGCGCCTCGTCGGCCTCGCTGAGGGTGAATGGCGAGCGCTCGCCGGCGAGAGCCCTTATGTCTCACCTCTGCCGCGCGCGATTGCTATCTCGCCGGTGCGCATCATCTCGATCAGGCCGAAGGGACGCACCATGCTCTCGAAAGCCTCGACCTTGTCGGTCGTACCTGTCACCTCGACGATCACCGAGCGCTTGGTCACGTCCACGACCTTGCCTCTGAATATCTCGGTGATCTGCATCAGCTCGCCGCGTTGGGTGCCGTCGGCCGAGATCTTGAATAGGGCCAGCTCGCGCGCGACCGTGTCGGTCGGCTCGAGGTCTCTGATCTTCAGGACATTGATGAGCTTGTGCAGCTGCTTTGTGACCTGGTCGATCGGGTGGATCGCCCCGTCCACGGTAAGCGTCACCCTGGAGATGTGATCGTCGTCGGTGGGACCGACCGTGAGCGTGTCGATGTTGAAGCCCCGCCTTGCGAACAAACCGGCGATCCGGGTCAGGACACCCGACTTGTTCTCCACCAAGATCGAGAGCACGTGCTTGCGCCCTGAGCGCAGGTTGCCGGAGGCCTGCAACCCCTCCAGGCTGAGCGGTTCCTTTGTGGCCGAATCACTCATAACGCTCACCCCACCATCTCGCGGGCGGCTTGCCCGGCGGGGATCATCGGATAGGTGTTCTCCTCACGCGTGACCTTCACGTCGACCACAACCGGGCCGTCGGTGGCGATCGCCCGCTTCATGTCCTCCACGAGCGTGCTCTTGTCCTCGAAGCGCATTCCCGTCGCCCCGTAGGCCTCCGCCAGCTTGACGAAGTCGGGGTAGTCGCCAGTCTCGACGTGGCTGTAGCGCCCGTCCCAGAACAGCTCCTGCCACTGGCGCACCATGCCGAGATAGCCGTTGTTCATGATGAACACCTTGATCGGGATTTTCTCCTGCGCGCAGGTGGCGAGCTCTTGGGCGTTCATCTGGACCGAGCCGTCGCCCGCTATGCAGCAAACGGTCCGCTCAGGGCAGCCGACAGCCGCGCCCATCGCGGCCGGCAATCCGAAGCCCATCGTGCCGAGACCGCCCGAGTTGATCCAGCGACGTGGAGCCGAGAAGTCGTAGTACTGGGCGGCCCACATCTGGTGTTGGCCGACGTCGCTCGTGACGATCGCCTCGCCACCGGTAGCCTCGTGTAGGGCCTGGATCATGTACTGGGGCTTGATCTCGCTATCGGCGGAGTCCTCATATCCGAGCGGGTACTTCTCACGCCAAGCTTCGATTCGCTCCCACCACTCGCCCAGGCGAGCCGTGTCGGCGCTCAAGGCCCGATACTCGACAAGCAGCTTGGCGAGCACGTGCTTGGCGTCGCCCACGATCGGGATATGGGCTGGCACGTTCTTGGATATCTCGGCCGGGTCGACGTCGATGTGGATGAACTTTGCGCGCGGGGCGAACTCGGAGAGCTTGCCGGTGACGCGGTCATCGAAACGTGCCCCAACGGCGCAGATCAGGTCGGCCTCGTCCATCGCGTAGTTGGCTGCCCTGGTGCCGTGCATCCCGAGCATCCCCAACCACTGGGGATGCGGCGCGCCGTCCGCAGTCCGGGCCGGGAAGGCGCCGAGACCCATCAAAGTGCAGGTGACGGGGAAGCGGTCGGCGGTGGCGAACTCGACAAGCTCCTCGGCCGCATTGGCGTTGACCACACCCCCACCCGCGTAGATGACAGGGCGCTGAGCGGCCACTAGCGCCTTGGCCGCCTGGCGGATCTGCTTCTGGTTGCCCTCCAAGGTGGGCTGATAGCCGGGCAGGCGCACGTCGGCAACCGGCTCGTATGGAATATCGGCTCGGGAGAGATCTTGGGGAATGTCCACCAAGACAGGTCCAGGACGACCCGAGCGTGCAATGTAGAAGGCCTCGTGGATCGCCCTCGGGATTTCCAGAGGATCTTGGATCATGAAGGAGTGCTTGACGATCGGCATCGTGATGCCGATCGTGTCGGCCTCTTGGAAGCCATCGGTGCCGAGCAGCTCGGTGCGTACCTGTCCGGTGATGAACACGACAGGCACCGAGTCCATCATCGCGTCACAGATTGGCGTGATCAGGTTGGTGGCGCCGGGGCCGCTAGTGGCAAACGCCACGCCAACGCGACCGCTCGCCTTCGCGTAACCCTCGGCGGCATGTCCCCCGCCGGCCTCGTGACGGACCAAGATGTGGCGGATGCCGCCGTCCACGAAGGCGTCGTAGGTCGGGAGGTTGGCGCCACCGGGCAAGCCGAAGACGACGTCCACGCCCTCCGCCTTAAGGCATTCCATGACCGCGTCGACTGCACGCATTTCACCGACCTCCTTTCCTTCTGTTCCGGGGGTTGCGAATCCGCGAGAGCGTCGGCAGCTCTCACGTTCGATAAAGCCGAGTGTACCAGCGGGTTTTCCCTCCCTGAGCCCCTAACGCAGAGGACCAAGTCAGGCAAGGACGCAGGGAGCGTGGCGTGCTACGCACGCGAGCGACCGAGGACGCCGCCTGACGCCGGTCGTCTGCGTTAGGAGCTGCCGATTGCGACGCCGATCGCTAGAACTATTGCCCCCGCCAAGGTCACGACAACCAAAGACGAGCGCAAAGAGACGTCGAGGAATCGCTCGCGCACCCAGGCGATCACGAACAGCTCCACGGCCACAACTATCCCTGCCACGATCAAGGCGTTGTGGGTGTCTTCGATCAGGAACGGAAGCGTGTGAAAGATGCCACCCAAAGCGGTCATGCCGCCTGTGATCGTGCCGCGCACCAGAGGAGAGCCGCGGCCGGTTGTTTCTCCGGTGTCTGACAAAGCCTCGGATATGCCCATACTGATCCCGGCTCCCAAGGCGGTCGAGAGACCGACCACGAAAGCTGTATGCGAATTGGAGGAGACGGCGGCCGCGAAAATCGGGGCTATTGAAGAGACGGTGCCGTCGATCATCCCCACCAGGGCGGGCTGGACGACGCGCAAGACGAACGAGCGCTCGTCTTCGAAGCCGGCACGACGGATCAAGCGCGTGATGCGCTCCCCGACCGGAGGAATGGCTGTCTTTACTTGGCTCGACATGGGCTGTGAGGACAGCCTATGCGAGGGACCCGCTTAGGCCGGCCTAAACCTGCGTCCGCTGTCGTCCGTGTCGCGGAGCGAGGATCAGCCGGCTCGGCCTGCCGGCGTGGCCGCCGATTCGGGTGCTAGCAGTTGCTCGGGGTACTCGAACTCCTCGCCGCAACGCGTGCACAGCGCGTCGTAGGCCATCGTGACTCGTCCGCATTTCGGACACTGGCGGCGCGGCTCGTTTCGATCGGAGCGGTAGGCGATCGCGGCGATTAGCCCGAAGATCGGCACGGCCGCGGAGACCAGGAACCAGATCCAGAATGGAGAACCCTTGATGCGACCCACGATCCCCCCGGCGAGACCGAAGCAGATCGCTATCGCTATGTAGGCCACGTGCTCCGCCCAGCCGCTAGAAGAGCACTCGCCAGGCCCATATGAGCGCCAGCACACCAAGAATCAAGACCACGGGCCCGGCGATCGCCAAGGCGATGCCGATGATCACTTTCAAGAGGATGTAGCCGACGACCACCAAGACCAAGACCGCAACGACGGTCTGTCCCAACGAGCGCCCCGCGGAGCTGCTTTGTGAGGATTGCGCCATCCTCACAGCCTAGACGATGAGGCCGAGCAATTGGCGGGCCAGGTCAGGGATAAGGGATACGCGGCCGGGCAGGCTCGGAAACCCTGCCCGGCCGCGGTGGGTACTTCCATCACCGCGAGGAGGGGACTCGCGACGAGGCTCGGCCCCGCTTGCCATCCTGGGCTTACGGTACCCGCGGCACATTGCCCCCGCAGGGCGCTGGCGGACGATCCAAGCCATGGGAGCGCCCGACGCTTGTGAGGCGATAGCGCCGGATACGAACACCCTGACCTGGAACATCACTGGCGTCCTCCGGCAGCAGGAGAAACCGCCGAGGGGGAGTGGCCATCGAATTTGAGATCGGCCTGTTCATGGACAGTATGTTGGCGCTCCAGCGCACCCTTTTGTTTGGCCTTTAGTCCAAAATGTGTGCGCGCCGGGTGTTCGGAGTGCCAGAAATCCCATAACCGGCGGGGCGATTCGCGCAGTTCAGATACGCGGCCCGGCGCGCCACTCAGATGAGTGGCTCACGTGCGCCGCTCAGATGCCGAGCTGTTCGTGCACGAGGCGCGTGACCTCGCCACCGTCGGCGCGACCCTTGGTCTCGCGCATGACGTAGCCGACGATCGGCCCGATCGCCTTGGCATTGCCACCCCGCACACGCTCGGCCGCATCGGCGTTGGCGGCAAGGGCGGCCGCGACCACCGCCGCGAGATCGTCTCCCCCGTCGAGCGCCGCCAAACCTTGGGCCTCGACAATGACAACGGGGTCCCCCCCCTCTGCCACGAGCACGTCCAGTACCTGCCTGGCCGCTCCGACACTGACTTGCTTGGCCGCTAGGAGCCCACACAGGCTCGCCAAAGCGGCCGGCCCGACACGCGATTCAGAGGGCGCCTGACCGTCCTGCAAGCGCGCGGTCAAGTCGCCCGCGAGCCAGTTCGCCAACAGCTGCGCCTCGGGCTTGGGCTCTACCTGGGAGGCGAGGGCCTGCTCGAAGTAGTCGCCCAAATCGGCTCTGAAGGCAAGCAGCCGAGCGCTGTCCTCGCTCAAGCCCAAGGCCTGCAAGCGCTCGGCCCGGGCCACCGGCAGCTCGGGCATCTCCGCTTGGGCGGCGTCGAGCATGGCTTCATCGACGGCCACCGGCACGAGGTCGGGCTCGGGGAAATAGCGATAGTCGTGTGCTTCCTCCTTGGAGCGAAGTGAAGTGATGCGCCCAGAGGCGGGGTCATAGTGCAACGTCTCCTGGGCCACCTGGCCGCCGCCCTGCAAGATCTGCTCTTGACGGACGATCTCGGCGCGGATGCCGCGTTCGATGAAACGGAAGGAGTTCATGTTCTTCAGCTCGGTCTTCGTGCCAAGCTCTTCGGTTCCGACGGGGCGCAGCGAGATGTTGGCGTCACAGCGCAGCGAGCCCTCCTCCATGTTCACGTCGGAGACACCCAGCTGACGCATCGTGGTGCGCAACAGGCGCAGCCACTCGCCGGCCTGCTCGGCGGAGCGCAGGTCTGGCTCGGTCACGATCTCGGCCAGCGGAGTACCGCCGCGGTTGAAGTCCACGATCGAGGCGTCGGAGGCGTGAATCCGCCCGGAGGCGCCGACGTGGACGAGCTTGGCGGCGTCCTCCTCCAAGTGAACGCGGTGGATGCGAACCTCAGCCAATCGCCCACCCAGGCACAGGGGCTCGTCGTATTCGAGAGATTTGGTAGCCCTTGGGCAGATCGGGATAGAAGTAGTTCTTGCGGTGGAAGATCGAGCGCGGGGCCAGCTCGGAGCCGACCGCCAGGCCGATCATCAGGCCGAAGTGGATCGCCTTGGCGTTGGCCACCGGCAAGGCGCCCGGCAAACCAAGACAAACCGGACAGGTGCGTGTGTTGGGGGGCTCGCCGAAGGACAGTTCGCAGCCACAGAACATCTTCGTGCGCGTGGCCAACTGGATGTGGATCTCCAGGCCGATAACGGGCTCGTAGGCGGTCATGCTCTCGCCGGGGTCGAGTCGAAACCGATCGCTTGCTCCAAGGCATGGGCAGCGTCGAGCAGGCCGTTCTCGCTGAAAGCGGGGCCGGCAATCTGAAAGCCGACCGGCAAGCCGATCCCGCCTGGGCCCAAGCCTTGTGAAGCACCGCTGAGGCCACACGGGATCGAAATCGCGGGGATGCCCGCCAAGGACATGGGCACGGTGCAGAAGTCGCTCAGGTACATGGCCAAGGGATCGCCGGTCTTGGCGCCCAGCTCGAAAGCGACCGTGGGGCTCGTCGGGGTGACCACGAAATCGCAGCGCTCGAAGACCGAGCGAAAGTCCTCGACGATCTTGGTGCGCACGCGCTGGGCACGGCCGTAGTAGGCGTCGTAGTAGCCCGAGGAAAGGGCATAAGTGCCGAGCATGATGCGCCGCTTGACCTCGGGACCGAAGCCATCGTGGCGAGTGTTCGTGTACATGCCGACCAGGTCTGGCGCGTCGACGCGCAAGCCGTAGCGAACCCCGTCGAAGCGCGCCAGGTTTGAAGACGCCTCAGCCGGCGCGATCACGTAATAGGCAGACAAAGCGTGGGGGGCGTGTGGGAGGCTGACCCGCACGACCTCGGCTCCCAACTCCTGAGCCCTGGAGAGGGTTGCGTTGAACGCGTCGAGGACGCCCGCTTCGATGCCCTCCCCCGTCAACTCCGAAGGTACCCCCAGCCTGACGCCGTCCAGACGCTCGGCCTGGGGCAGGACGATCTCGTGGGGGAAGGCCAAAGACGTGGCGTCGCACTCGTCGCGGCCGACCATATGGGAGAGCATCAGGGCAGCATCGGTGACGTCGCGCGTCAAGGGACCGGCCTGGTCCAAAGAGGAGGCGAAAGCGATCATGCCCCGACGCGAAGCCGCGCCATAGGTCGGCTTGAGCCCCACGATCCCGCACAGAGCGGCCGGCTGGCGGATCGAGCCGCCCGTATCGGTACCCAAGGCCCACGGCGCAAGCCCGGCCGCGACGGCCGCGGCACTACCGCCGGAGGAGCCGCCCGGTACGCGCTTGCGATCCCAAGGGTTGAGGACGGGACCGTAGGCAGAGTTCTCGTTGGAGGAGCCCATCGCGAACTCGTCTTGATTGGTCTTCGCCAGCAGGGAGGCGCCGGCCGCTTGCAGGCGCTCGACGACGGTGGCCGTATATGGCGGGAGGTATCCCTCAAGGATGCGCGATCCCGACTGAGACGGGACGCCCTCGGTGCAGAACAGATCCTTGACGGCCAGCGGCACGCCGCCCAAAGGAGCCCCGGCCGGGACTTCGGGCGCACCGCCGTCGGAAACCCAGGTAAAGCAATTGAGGGTGTCCGCGCGGGCGCGCGCAAGGTAAGCGTCTTGCAACTCACCGGCCCCCAACTCCCCGGCGGCGATCGCTTGGGCGGCCGCGGCCGCGGCCAACTGGAGCGGATCGCTCATCGGGCAAGCAGGGCGTGATCGGTGGCGCCGGCGGGCGCAGCAGAACGCACGAGTCGATGACGGACGGTGAGGCGCACCTTTACGCCTGTGGCGAGGGGACGAGGAAGCCCTCACCGGAGACAGCCGGCGCTTGGGCCAGGACGACCTCGCGCGGCAGGCAAGGACGCGGCTCGTCGGCGCGTAGCTGACCTGTGAGCTCGGCGACATGGGTCGTGGCGGGCACGTTCTCGAGGTCGAGCTCGCCGATACGGGCCACGTGGTCGAGCACGGCGGAGAGCTCACGCGCCATCGGCTCGATCTCCTCGTCGCTCAAATGAAGGCGCGCCAGGCGCGCGACGTGGAGAACTTCGTCGCGATCGATCATCGGGGCGGCATTCTACGCGGGAGGCTCGCGCGGCTCGGGCCGGGCCAAGGGATAGAGGCGAGTGCGTTCGTCGCGCATCGACTCCCAAGACCCCACCACAATCAAGAGCGCACCGGCCAGCGCGACCCAAGCTCCCGCGCACAAAGAGGTCGAGCCTTGGGGTCGCTCCAGCAGTCTCACTATCGCGGCAATGACGGCCACACACCCGAAGAAGGTGCTCCATATCGCGGCGGCGACCGGCAGGGCGGTGGAGCGCTCGGTGAGCGTCGCCACGACCAAGAGGAGGGCCACGACAGCGGAGAGCGGCAGGAGCACGACGGCAGGACCGAACGTGTCGAAGGCGTCGAACGAGCGTTCGGCATTTTCATACCAATCGAGTGTGAAAGTGAAGATCACACCCAGGGCGCCGATCAGCGCCAGCATCTCCCCCAGTCGCAGACGACCAAGTTTCATGTTTCCTCCCCGCCAAGTCTCATGTTTCCTCCCCATTTACGAGTCCGCTCTGGATGCGTGCCGCTTGAAGCGTGTTGCGCAAGAGCATGGCGATCGTCATCGGCCCAACCCCGCCGGGGACAGGCGTGATCGCGGATGCAACCTCAGAGACCGCCGCGAAGTCAACATCGCCGACGAGGCCGCTCTTGGTGCCGGCCTGCTCAGGAGAGAGGCGGTTCATGCCCACGTCGATCACGATCGCCCCAGGCTTGACGAAGTCGCGCTCGATCAGGCGGGGGCGGCCGACTGCGGCGATCAAGATATCCGCGCGGGCACACACCTCATGTAGGTCGTGGGTGCGTGAGTGGCACACGGTGACTGTGGCATTGGCCTCCAGGAGGAGCTGGGCCATGGGCTTGCCGAACAGGTTGGAGCGACCGACCACGACCGCCTCGGCGCCTTCGAGTCGAGCATCGACGCTGGCGAGCAACGCGAGCACACCGATGGGCGTGCAGGGGCGCAAGCCGGGTTGTCCCTGTGAGAGCAAGCCGGCGTTCACTGGGGTGAGTCCATCGACATCCTTAGGAGGATCAATCAGCCCACTCAGGCTTGTGCCCTCCAAATGATCTGGCAAGGGCAGTTGGAGCAAGATGCCACTGACCTGGGGATCCTCGTTCAGAGCTTGCAAGCGCCCCGCGACCTGCTCGTGGGTGGCGTCGGAGGGCAGGCGTTCGTCATAGGGCGTCATGCCCACCTCGGCACAGGCACGCTGCTTGCCGCCGACGTAAACCGCCGAGGCAGGGTCTTCGCCGACGAGCACCGTGGCAAGCCCGGGCGCACGGCCGCCGTCCTTGACAAGGGCGGCCACGTCGCCGGCCACTTGGGTGCGCACGCGCGTGGCGATCTGCTTGCCGTCGATGATTGTGGCTGCCATCGAGGGGATCGTATTGATCAATCTAACCCCGACGACTGACGGGCGCGTAGTCGGCCATCAGCTTTCGCTCGGACCCGTCGCCGGCAAAGCGCACGACGATGATGCCGCCCGGCTCAACGCCTGTAACGACGCCATCACCGAAGGCGGTGTGTACGACATCCTCGCCGAGCCTGTAGGACGTTGAGGCGGTCGAGGCGTGCGAGCCGGAGGACCAGCCCCCGCCTCTGCCACCACCCGCGCCGCCGCCGCCACCACCGGCACCGGCACCGGCACCGGCGAAACCGTTGCCGCCGATTCCCACGCGTGCACCGCCCGGGCGCGGAGCAGGCAGGTCCTCGCGCTCGCACAGCTCGGCGGGAATCTCATTGAGGAAGCGGCTGGAGATGCCATAGGTGGGGGCCCCGAACACGGCGCGCCTGCGCGCGTAGGTGAGGTAGAGCTCGCGCATGGCCCTGGTGACAGCCACATAGAAGAGTCGGCGCTCCTCCTCCACCCCACCTTCGTCGAGCGCGCGTTGGTGGGGGAACACGCCGTCCTCACAGCCGGCGACGAACACGGTCGGATACTCCAAGCCCTTGGCGTTGTGGAGCGTCATCAAGGTAATCAGGCCTTCGTCGTCGCGGCGCGAATCGCCGTCTGACTTGAGCGCGAGCTCCTGCAGAAACAGCTCGAGCGTGTCACCTTCGGCGGAGGTGTTGGCGTCGAACTCGTGGGCCACCTCGACCAGCTGTTGCAGGTTTTCTATGCGCCCCTGGGACTCGAAGGCCTTCTCCCCTCTTCCCACAGCCTCGGCTTCGAGTGCCTCGACATAGCCGGTACGAGCCAGAACCGCGTCCATGAGATCGCCCACAGGGACGCCATCCTGGGCGAGCACGGCCAAGTCCTCCATCGTGGCCATGAAGCGCGAGAGCGCCTTGATCGCGGCGGCGCCCAGACCAGGGATGCGATCGGCAGCGGCGGCAACCTCCCACACGGACTGGCCGATCGCGGCGGAGTGAGCCACAATCCGCGACAGGGACGTCTGGCCCAGTCCCCTGCGGGGAGAATTGGCCACGCGCTGAAAGCTGACCACGTCGAAGGGGTTGGCGATCCAGCCGAGATAGGCGATCGCGTCCTTGATCTCCGCGCGCTCATAGAACTTGGTACCGCCGATCACCTGATAGGCGAGCTCGCGCCGCACGAGAGTGTCCTCGATCACGCGCGACATCGCGTTGGTGCGATAAAAGACCGCAATCTCCGCACGCGAGGCACCCTCGTCGAGGAGCCGCTCGATCTCGCCCACGACGAAGCGCGCCTCGGCGTGCTCGTCCTCCAGGCCGTGCACCCGGATCGGACTGCCCTGGCCCTTGTCGCTCCACAAGCGCTTGGCGATGCCGCCGCGATTGTTGGCTATGACGGCGTTGGCGGCCGAGAGGATCGTTTGGGTGGAGCGATAGTTCTGCTCCAGCTTCACCACCCTCGCATCGGGGAAGTCGTCGGTGAAGTCGAGGATGTTGGATACATCGGCCCCTCGAAAGCCATAGATCGATTGACTATCATCTCCCACGACCGCCAAGTTGCGATGGCCCGGGATGTTGACGCGCTCGCCGCGCGTGGGCTTGGCCCTACCTCCCCCGACAAGCAGCTGAAGTAGCCGGTATTGGGCGTGATTGGTGTCCTGATACTCGTCCACCAGGACATGCTTGAAGGCTTGGGCGTAGCGCGTGCGCACCTCCTCGAACAGCTCCAGCAGGTTGACCGTGCGGAACAGGAGGTCGTCGAAGTCCATGGCGTTCATGCGCATGAGCTCGCTCTCGTACACGCCATACACCTCGGCCACGACCTCCTCGAACTGCGATCCAACCGCCTGGGCGTAGTCGGAGGCGGCGAGCAATCTGTTCTTGGCTGAGGAGATCTGGCTATGGACGGCCGCGGGCGCAAAGCGCTTGGGGTCGACCCCGACCTCTTCGATGCAACGCTTGACCATGCGGCGGGTGTCAGCCTGGTCGTAGATCGTGAAGCGCGAGGTGTAGCCCAGACGCTCAGCCTGGGCTCGAAGGATGCGCGCGCAGGCGGCATGAAAGGTCATTAGCCACATGCCACGCGTATGGGCTCCGAGCAGCCGCTCTACGCGCCCGCGCATCTCCTGGGCCGCCTTGTTCGTGAACGTGATCGCGAGGATCTCGCTTGGATGAGCTTGGCCGGTGAAGATCAGGAAGGCGATGCGGTGGGTCAGGACACGCGTCTTGCCTGAGCCTGCGCCCGCCAAGATCAGAAGCGGGCCCTCGCCATGGGTGACGGCCTCACGCTGGGGCTCGTTGAGGCCCTCGAGCAGCGACCGCACGCGCTCAGGGTGCTCCTCTGGTGGCGCTTGCGAAGGGTCAGATGGGTTGTTGGGCGCTGCCTGCGCAGCCCCTGAACGGTCGCCTTCAGCCATTCGTTGGAGCATAGAACCGGGTGCGGTCACGGATCGAGACACTCCGAGACGAGTGGCAGGCGCCGTGAGGTGGGACGCATCGGCTCATGCGTGGGACCTGCTGTGTCGACACGCCGTAACGTTCGGCCCATGCTCCTCACCGAGGAAGTCCGTGCCTCGTGCGCACGGATCGCAGCGAATGCCAGCTCGGTACGGATCGACTTGGACGCCGCCGCAGAGGTTCAGCCTGCAACGCCGCCCGCCCTGGACCCCGAGCGCCACTACCTGGAGGGCTCGCCCGCCGAGGTCGCCGATTACATGCTCGCGCTCGACACGATCAACTTCGGCTCAGGCTGGTTTCCGACCTTGCGCAAGCGCACCGCCGAGGGCAGCCCGGTGAGCGGCTACTTCACGGTGTCCTGGGCCCTGGCAGATCACGTGCGCGCACACGGACCGCCGACCGCTGCTTGGCTCTCCGGCGTCGGCACGACCGAAGTAGCCAACATCCTGGGCCAAGACCCGGCAAACGAGCTGATGAGCTTGTACGCACAGGCTTGGCGCGCACTCGGGCGCTTCTTGGGAGCCCGACGCGCCCTTGACCTGGTAGCCGAAGCCGGAGGCTCGGCCGAGCGTCTGTCATCGATGCTCGCGCGGGGCATGGCCATGTTCGACGACCGCGGCTTCTACAAGCGCGCCCAGATCGTGTCCTCGGATCTCGCGCTTGCCGGAGTGGCGGAGTTCAGCGACCTGGATCGATTGACGATCTTCGCCGACAACCTCGTCCCCCACGTCTTGCGCAGCGACGGCGTGCTCGTCTACGAGCAGTCGCTCGCTGAGCGCATAGATCGCGGCGAGCAACTCCCGCTGGGAGGTGCCGAGCGGGAGATCCGAGCTTGCGCGGTTCATGCCTGTGAGCTGATCTCCAAGCGCACGGACGTGCCTGCACGGATCATCGATACGTGGCTATGGACGCGGGGACAAGCACTCGAGTACAAGGCACGCCCACGCCATCGCTGCCGGACCGTCTTCTACTAGTAGCCCACTGCGGGACTAGGACTACCCCCCAGCGGGACTCGGGCCCTTGACGGTACGCAAAGGACGTACCTCCGCCTGTGGCTGGGCCTCCTCGCCCGACAGCTCGGCGACGGCTCGCTCGAGCGCCCCGATACGACTGGCGAGCCCCTGGATCGCCTCGGCGATCGGGTCGGGCAGGTGAATCCAGTCGGCGTCGGGGCCCTCTGGGCGACGACCTTCGACGCGGACGGGGTGACCTGGGTTGCCGACCACGGTCGAGTTAGGGGGTACGTCAGTGATGACCACACTATTGGCGCCAATCTTCGCGCCGTGGCCGATCGTGATCGGCCCCAACAGCTTGGCGCCCGAGCCGATCGTGACGTTGTCTTGCACGGTGGGATGGCGCTTGCCGGTGGCGAATCCAGTTCCGCCCAAAGTGACGCCTTGATAGAGAGTCACATCGTCGCCGATCTCAGCGGTCTCGCCAATCACCACGCCCGAGCCATGATCGATGAACAGGCCATTGCCAATCTCCGCGGCGGGATGGATCTCGATTCCCGTCAAAGCCCTGGAGAAGAGCGCGATCGCGCGAGGGGCTAGCGGGACCTCGGCGGTGTGCAAGGCATGGGCGACGCGATGTGCCAACAGAGCTTGGATGCCGGGCCAAGTGGCCACGATCTCCAAGGGCGCCACCCCGCACGCGGCCGGATCGCGGTCGCGTGCCACGGCCACGTCCCGGCGAAGCTCTTTGGCGACTCGTGCGACGGTCCCGATGCCGAGCATGGAGAAAGCGTAGCGTCCTCAGGACCGGCCAAGGAATGTCCGTGATGCGTGACGAGCCCCTCAGGACGGCGCAAAGAACGCCTGTGAGACGTAGCGCTCGCCCGAGTCGGGCATGATCGTGACGATCCGCTTGCCTTTGCTCTCAGGCCGGGCAGCCACTTGCAGGCTCGCCCACAAGGCGGCTCCGCAGGAGATTCCCGCGAGCAGCCCTTCGCGCTTGGCGCACGCCCAGGCCGTTTGGATCGCGTCGTCGTCGGAGACAGGGATCACCTCGTCGATCAAATCCCGGTTGAGAACAGGCGGGACGAAGCCGGCGCCGATGCCTTGTATGCGATGGGGTCCGGGCCGTCCGCCTGACAGGACCGCCGAACCATGGGGCTCCACCGCGACGACCTGCAGATCCGGGTTGCTTGCCTTCAAATATTCGCCCACACCCGTGATCGTGCCACCGGTGCCCACGCCCGCGACCAGCACGTCGACCGGCCCCCCAAGCGCACGCGCGATCTCGGGGCCGGTCGTGTCGCGGTGCGCACGCGGATTAGCGGGATTGGAGAACTGGTCGGGCAGGAACACGTCTGCGTCTCGAGCCATCGCCCGGGCCGCCTGAACCGCCTCCCCCATGCCCCCCATCGACTCGGTTATCTGCACCGTGGCGCCATACAGCTTCAAAAGGATCTCTCGCTCGCGACTCATTCCCTGGGGCAAAGTCAAAACGAGGTCATAGCCCTTGGCGGCGCACACGAACGCCAAAGCGATGCCCGTGTTGCCGCTGGTCGCCTCCACCACCGTGGTCTTGCCGGGCTCGATCTTGCCTTCGGCCTCGGCCGCCTCGATCATCGCGACGCCGATCCTGTCCTTGACACTCCCGCCCGGGTTGAAGGCCTCGAGCTTGGCGTACAACTCCACACCACTGTCTTGGGCAGGCGTCCCTTCGAGCATCCGCCCCAAGCGCACCATCGGCGTGCTGCCGACAAGGGAGGCAATGTTGATCGGGATTGACCCCATATGCCTCACGACAATAGTCGCCAAGGCACGGATGCGCTCAGATGTGGTACATCAGGTAGGCATCTGGCAGGCGCCCATTCATCCCCATAGGTGAGTGTCGTGCCGACCCCTCATTGCTCCTTAAACGACGGAATCCACTCCGCCGTGAAGCGAAGGGTTACGCGGAGCCTGCTGAGATTGGGGCTACTTGGCGAGCAGGTCGAGCGCTTCCTTGTTGCGCTCGACGGCGCGCCGTAGACGGTCCTGAAAGTCCTTGTCAGCGCGACGCTCCTCGGTGCGCTCGTTGATCCCTTCCAGGGAGTCCGAGGGGGAGCGATGCCCGGTCAGCGGCGGGATGCGATCTCGGAAATCCATGAGTCGTGCTGTTGCCATGACGCTACCTCGGCGACTTGTCCTAGTAGGTTAGCCACGCTGGGGCCAAGATCGACCTCGCGATCGTCCAAGACGGCCATAAGGCGATAGCCATTGACCTTGCTCAAGTCGCCGAACTCGACGTAGACCGAGGTAGCGACACTCCACGGTCGCTCGCCGCCGACTGGCTCGATGACCGTCTCGGTCTTCGGCACAAAGAGCGACGCCAGGTAGGGGTGGCCCGAGGCACCCTCTATCTGGCGTTTCGCTTCGACCTCGATATCCCGCTGCTGAAGCTTGCTCGCGATGACGTCAACGAACTCAGTTTCCTTGGGTGCCCGGCGCCGAAGATACGTCGCAGCCTCGGCCACGCAGACAGCTGCGCTCGCTATTCGTTGGCAAGCATCAGCGAGATCCGCCTCTGTCTCGACCGTCGTCGTGATCTGGCCACTGTCGAACATGGCGTCGAAACGACGGGCGATCTCGCTAGCGGGACTACCGATCGTTTTGGACGTGACGTTGCCAGCGAGCGTCGCATCAGCGACGCCGCCGTCGGACACTACATACCGGCCATCAGGCGCACTTTCAACGCGCACGACGACCCCATCGCCGTCCGGGTATTCGAACGGCGTTAGTACCCGTAGGCGCCCATCATCGCATCGCGCATCGACCTCGCTGCCAAGGAGATCACGCAGTTGCTGGGCTATGTCGACGTCGGAAATCATGATGGGATTCGGAGTTGCTCTCCAGATGGTGGCGGCGACCTATAGGAGCCGTTGGACTCTATGTTTGCACGTGCGCAAAACGCTTCAAACGCTGCGGCGTGATCTTGCGAGCGTTCAAGTTCGATTGAGGGCCGCGCGAGCCTCATCCCGAACAGCGGGTGCCATATGTGCTCGTGGTCGTGTTCTCGGAACCGGCGGGGCCAACCGGATGGTCGTCCGATCGGATTGTTGTGACGCTGCGGCGGTGGCTGAGCGTCCCAGCGCAAGACCTCATCGCCCATGCGCAGCAGCTTGAACGTCCAATGCCGAGCATGGTCAACGTGGAAGACGAGCACGATCTCGCCTCGCCGCACGCCGGCGGAAATCACCGGCAGGCGAGCAATGTGGATGTCCTCGCTGCGCTTAGTCCATTGAGCCTGCCTGGACGGCTGGACCTCCTTGCTGAGTTCGAGAAAGTCCTCGACGTCGGTTTGCGAGAGCGCCACGCCGACGGTATTCAACATGCTAGGAGTGCGTCCTGCTCTGCGCACTCAACCACAAAACAGCCCCCCAACCCACGGAAGGATCGAGTACGCCGGTTGCCAGCACTGAGAGAACTCTGGCATGCACTACTGGCGCGAGAACTGGCGCGATGGTGGTTAGATCACGGACAAATCCCTGCAAATCAGCACTTTTGCCTCAGATGTGGTACATGCTCGCGCCCGACTCTCTCGCTTCGCGCTCGATCACGTCGGCGATCGTGGTCTGCTTCAGAACATCGCGTGCCGCCTTGGAGGCGTCGCCGAACACGCCCTCGGCGTCGCGACCGAGGGGACCGTCGAGCAGCTCGACGATCTCCAACACTGTGACCTCGGAGGGCTCCTTGGCAAAGCGGTAGCCCCCCTTGACGCCCCTCTGCGAGCTGACGACACCCGCGCGGCGCAACACCGCGAACAGCTGCTCCAAAAACTGGACCGGCATCTCGCGCCGGCGGGCCAGCTCACCGATCGGCACGGGGTCAGCACCCCCTGAGCGCCCCAGCTCGGCCAGGGCGGCTATCGCATAAGGAGACTTGCTAGTGATCGAGATCATCGCGCGCCAGGCGCGATGCTACGCGGAAACCGATCGAGGCGCGGGGCGCTTCCCGAGCCGTGGGCTGCCTACAACCAACCGCGCTCTGTGGCAATCAACACTGCCTGCGCGCGATCGACCGCGCCTAGCTTGCCATAGATGTTGTGCAGGTGGGTGCGCACCGTACTGGTGGACAGAGTCAGCTCGTGGGCGATCTGCTTGTAGACCTTGCCCTCGGCCAAGCGCTGCAAGACACCCAGCTCGCGGCCTGAGAGCGGGCAAGGATCGACCATGCGCTGGCGTTGATCGCGAGCGCTCGGCAGCTCGTACATGACGCGCCTCAGCTCCTCGGGGCCCAAGCCCAAAGCGCGCGCGCAAGAGAGCATCTCCCCGGGAGCAACTGGAGCGCCGTGGGCATAGTGGGTGAGCATGTCGGCCAGGCGCACGAACGCTGCCTCGCTGGTGGCGTCGGGGTTGTGGTGGCGCTCGATCACGGTCGCTATCGAGGGAGGCAAGCCCCAACGGCGCGCCAAGACCCCTCCCACGAGGGCGTGGTCCACACCCAGCTCGCGCCTTTCCTGATGGATGCGCTTCTCGGGCGTTTGGCCCTCCTTCTTGACCTGGGCGATGTAGCCGGGGTAGGCGTGCATCAAGACGAGCTTGCCCACATCGTGCAACAGACTCGTCACCGTGAGGCGATCGCGATGCTCGTAGCCGACCTCAGCCGCGAGCCGGTCCGCGGTGTGTTGGGTAGCGAGCGCGTGCAAGCGGAAACGCTCGGGAGCTGTATCCCAGCCGTTGGAGCGCTCAAAGAAATCAAAGGTACGTACTCGGCTGGCAACCGACTGAACAGCCTGGGGCGTGAGTCGCTCGACAGCTGCCACGACTGTCTCGACCCGCTCGGCGGGTGGTCGTCCCTCGTTGGCGAGACGCATCACGGCGATGATCAAGGCCACGTCGGACTCGACCGCCGTAACCACATCGGCAGTGGCGACGTGATCCTTGGAGATAACCGAGAGCAGGCGAGAGCGCGACTCCGATAGAGCGGGAAAGCCGTCGAGCGCCTCGAAGGCGAGCATCAAACGACGACCATGACCCTCGTTCTGGTGACGCTCTCCCGAGCCGTTCTGCCGTCCCGGCCGATGCTCATTCGCCACGACGGGACCACCAGGACGGCGATCGCTCCTGGGCGATCGCGGCGTGCCTTCGTTTTGGAGCTTTGTCACTGTTGCTTGCGTGCGCATGACACCTTTCGACGTGGTCGGCATCCGATCCGTTCCAGTACTCGTCAGGGGTCCTATCGGCAGCTCCGCCGCGATTGTTGAGCGGACGAGCCGCTTGGGATGAGCCGCCCGGCTCAGCCAGCGAGCGCCGTGTCTATGCGACGCAAGGTCTCCTCGCGACCGAGCAAAGACACGCTCTCGAAGATGCCGGGCGAGATCGTGGTGCCCGCGATCGCAACACGCAGGGGCTGATAGACCTCGCGCGGCTTGACCGCCCGACGCTCGATCACGCCCGCCAATACTTGCTCCAAAGCCGCCACATCGAAGCTGTCCGAAGTAGACAGCTCAGAGCGAGCTTCTCCCAAGACCGAGAGACCTGCCTCGCCGAGCCAGCGCTCGTGGGCCTGCCCGCGGGGGGCGGCGCCGGTGAAGAAGAACCCGGCGAGCGGCCAGAAGTCGGCGAGCGTCTGGATCTTCTCCTGGGAGATCGCCGCCGCTCCCCGCAATAGCTCGAGGTCGGCTTCGGCCGCCAGTGCCGCCTCCGGGTCGTGGACGCGCAGGAACTCAAGCAGGCGCTCGGTCAGGTCGGGCACGGCGAGCTTACGAATGTAGATGCCATCCAGCCAGCGCAGCTTGGTCTCGTCGAAGCGGGCCGGGTTGCGACTGACGCGGCTCAGCTCGAAACGCTCGATCAGCTCCTCTGTGGAGAGCACGGTGGCGTCATCGCCCGAACCCCAGCCGAGCAGCGCCAGATAATTACGAACCGCCGCCGGCAGATAGCCGGCGGCGCGCAGCTCTCCTACCGATGCGGCGCCGTGGCGCTTTGAGAGCTTCTTGCCGTCCGCTCCGTGCAACAAGGGCAGGTGCGCATAGAGCGGCTCTGGCGCGTCAGGGCCGAATCCGGCCGCTTTGGCGGCCGCCAACACGAGCAGTTGCTTGGGCGTATTGGAGAGATGGTCCTCACCCCGAACCACATGGGTGATACCGGCGTCGAGATCGTCGATCGCGACCGCGAAGTTGTAGAGCACGGACCCGTCCGCACGCGCGATCACGGGGTCGTCGAGATGGACATGTTCGAAGACGGTGTCGCCCCGGATCGCGTCGTGCACAACGGTGGCGCCGCCGGCCGGCACATGCAGGCGGACCGCGCCCTCGTTCTGGCCCGCGGCCAACTCCTCCCCTCGGAACCCGCGCTCGGCGCCGTGAAGGCGCTTGTAGGCGGCGACGTCCTCGGCGGTGGCGTTGCTGCGGTAGGCGTGTCCGCTGTCCAAGAGCGCTTGCAGCGCTTCCCGGTGTCGAGGCGCCCCCTCGCTTTGGAAGACGGGACCCTCGTCCCAGTCGAGCTCGAGCCAACGCAGAGCGTCCAGGATCTGCTCCACGTTCTCCGGTGTGGAGCGCTCGCGGTCGGTGTCCTCGATACGCAACACGAACGTGCCGCCGTTGTGCCTGGCCAACAGCCAGTTGAACAAGGCGGTGCGGGCGCCCCCGATGTGCAAGGCGCCCGTGGGCGATGGTGCGAAGCGAACCCTCATAAGATCTCGGCCGCATGCTAGTCGGCCCAAGCCCAACCATGAAATCCGGGTTTCCTCCCGCAGGGGCATTTGTGGACAGTGCTCCAATGTGGACGCCCAAATGCTGATCGGAGCACACGTGTCCCCGGCGGGCGGCTTGCCCAAGGCGGTCGAGCGTGGCGTCGAGCGCGACTGCCGGGCAATCCAGATCTTCAACCAGTCGCCGCGCATGTGGCGACCTACCGTCTACCGCGACGAGGACGTCGAAGCATTTCGCGAGGCAATGGCCTCCAGTCAGATAGACGCGGTCTTGATCCATGCGGTGTACTTGCTGAACTGCGCCAGCGAGGACGCCGAGATTCGCGAGAAGTCACTCGTATCGCTCACGCATTCACTGCGTGTCGGCCACTCGATCGGAGCTTGCGGCGTCGTCTTGCACCCGGGCTCGGCCAAGACGGGGGATCCAGCGAAGGCTGTCTTGCGAGCAGGCGAGACGATCCGCGAGGCTTTGGCCGAGAGCGAGGAGTGTCCTCTGCACTTGGAGAACACGGCCGGCGCCGGCGGTACGTTGGGTCGCTCCATCGACGAGCTCGCCTCGCTCTTGGAGGCGGCCGGATCGAGCGAGCGCCTTGGCTTGTGCCTTGACTCCTGCCACCTGTTTGCCTCCGGCTATGACATCCGTACCTATTCGGGCATGGACGCCGCGATGGATGAGATCGAGCAAAAGATCGGCTTGCAGCGAGTCGGCTCTCTGCACCTCAACGATTCACAAACGCCTCTGGGCTCCAACCGCGATCGTCATGCCAACATCGGCGCAGGCGAATTGGGGGAGGCTGGTTGCGCAGCGTTCCTATCAGCGCCCCAGCTTCAGGATCTCCCCTGCGTCTTGGAGACACCTGGGGAGAACCGCTCTGGACCGACGCTCGAGGAGATCCAGCTTGCCGGCAAGCTCCACAAGCGGGGCTTGGCCTCGCGCAAGAAGAAACGCTGAGAAGGCCGCCCTCTCAGCGGCCCTCGAGAAGCCCTCGGCCTGTTGAGAAGCCCTCGGCCTGTTGAGAAGCCCTCAGCCTGTTGCAGCAAGCGCTGCTGCGGTTGGGGCGAGCGCCGCTTCTAGCTCAGCCCGCACCCCTGGGGTGTGCTGCACTCGGTAGGCCTCACCCAGGCGCAGGACACGCGTGCCAGCACTGGTGATCATCTCGAGCACGACCTCGGCGGGACCGCGATGGGTCTCGATGATGTCCTTGACCTCCTCGATCGCGCTCGCGGGCAGGCGGGCGGCGTCGACCTGCAAGAGCACTGGCTGAGCAGCGGCGGCCTGTGCGACAGAGTTGGCTTGGGCGGCGCTGTTGGCCTGTTCAATCTCCTGCTCGCTCGGTGCGAACTGATCGACGGACTGCACCACCACACACGTCTTGCCGGCCTCCTTGTGGTCTACCCGGCCCCGGATCAGAACCACCTGGTCGACGGCCAAGGCCGCCTCGTGCTCGGCCAGGGCCTTGCCGAATACGAGGATCTCGACGGCGCCCTCGAGATCGTCGAGCGTCGCGAACATCATGTGATCGCCGTTGCGGGTGCGAATCCGCTTTGACTCGGTGATGATTCCCCCGACTGTCACCCAGTCCTTGTCTCTCCGGTTGGCAAGAGCGGCCAGAGAGCAGTCCGCGCGGGCGCGCAAGGCCTCGCGCATCGGCTTAAGCGGATGTGCGGAGATGAACAGACCGATCGCCTCCTTCTCGACGGCAAGCAGCTGCGGTTGGTCGAACTCCTCGCTCGGAATCGGCGGGTGGCTCAACTTGAAGATGCCCGTATCCGCCCCCGCGCGAGCCGAGGGCCCGTCGAATCCCATATCGGGGCCTTCGATGCCCCCGATGCCGTTGGCGCTCGCGGCGGGGGCGGACGGTTCGATGTCGAAGATCGAACCCTGTCCCACGAGCGCGTCCTGTTGCGCCTTCTGGCCGGCAGCCTGAGCCGCTTCGAGTACGGACAGCATCCCCATGCGGGTAGCTCCAGTGGAGCCCAAGGCACCGCACTTGATCAAGGCCTCGATCGCCTTCTTGTTGACCGCCCTGCTGTCCACTCGCTCGCAGAAATCCCACAGGGAGGCGAACGGTCGGGCGGGCGGGCCTGCATCCCGGGCCTGCTTGATCGCCTCGACGGCCTGGTAGCCGACGCCCTTGACAGCGTCCAGACCAAAGCGAATGTTGCCTTCGACAACTGTGAACTCGTGGTCTGAGAGGTTGACGTCGGGTGGCAGGATCTCGATGCCCATCTCCTCGCAACGGGCCACGAAGAAGGGAACCTTGTCCTTGGTGGACATGACCGAGGAGATCAGGGCAGCCATGTACTCGGCCGTGTGATTGGCCTTCAACCATGCGGTGCGATAGGCGATCAGGCCGTAGCAGGCGGCGTGGGACTTGTTGAACGAGTAGTCGGCCGATTTTTCGTTGGTCTGCCACAGCAGGTCGATCACGTCTGGGCTCGTGCCCGACGCCCGACAGCCCTCGACGAACTCGGGCTTCAGCGCCGCCATCGCTTGCCGGTTCTTCTTGCCGATCGCCTTGCGCAGATCGTCAGCCTTGGCACCGGAGAAGCCGGCGATCTCCTTGGAGATCTGCATCGCCTGCTCTTGGTAGAGGATCACTCCGTTGGAGGATTCGAGGATCGGGCGCAAACGCTCATCCGGATAGGAGATCCCCTGCGGGTTGTGCTTGCCCCTCGCATACACCGGGATTTGGTCCATCGCGCCGGGTCGATACAGGGCGTTGAGCGCGACCAGATCGTTGAACTCGTCGGGGCGCACCTTCTTGAGGGCCTCGCGCATTCCCTCGGACTCGAACTGGAAGACGCCGATCGAGTCACCCTTGGTGAGCATCTCGTACGTTCGGGCGTCGTCGAGCGGGAGCGTGGACATGTCCGGGCGCGTGCCGCTGGAGCGCTCAATGATGTCCAACGCGTCCTCGATCACGTCCAGATTGCGCAAGCCGAGGAAGTCCATCTTGAGCAGCCCGATCTGCTCGATCGGCTTCATCGAGAATTGGGTGACGGTGCGGAATGAGCGCTCTCCGTCCTCACCGATGCCCGCGTCGGCGAGCTGCAAGGGCACGATGTCGGTGAGCGGACGATCGGCGATCACGACGGCCGCGGCGTGGATCGAGGAGTTGCGCACGATCCCCTCCAGGCCCTTTGCCACGTCGACGATACGCCGAGCGTCGGGCTCCTCGTCATAGGCCTTGCGTAGGGGTTCGCCCGATTTCAGGCAATCCTCAAAGGAGGGCGAGCGACCCATGATCGGATCTGGGATCAGCTTTGCCAAGCGGTCGCCGGCGCCGTAGTCATAGCCGAGCACACGCGCGGCGTCGCGAGTCGCAGCGCGCGGGAACATCTTGCCGAATGTGACGATTTGGGCGACCGACTCGCGCCCGTACTTTTCGGTGACGTAGCGCATCACGCGCTCACGCCCGCGCACCGAGAAATCGATGTCGATATCCGGCATCGACACACGCTCGGGGTTCAGGAAACGCTCGAACAGGAGGTCATAGCGCAAGGGATCGACGTCGGTGATGGCCAGGCAGTAGGACACGATCGAGCCGGCGGCCGAGCCACGACCGGGCCCAACCGCTACGCCGTTCTCCTTGGCGAACTTGACGAAATCCCACACGATCAGGAAGTAGGCGTTGAAGCCCATCCGGTCGATCACCCCGAGCTCCATGTCCATGCGCGCGAGCGCCTCAGCGGATGGCGGATCGCCGTAACGCCGATGCAAACCCTCGAGGACCCGATCGCGCAGGTAGTCACGCTCTGAAATACCTTCGGGGGTCGGGTATTTGGGAATCAGCTGCTTGTCGAGCTCAAGACCGACGGTGCAGCGCTCGGCGATCTCCAAGGTGCTTGCGATCGCTTCAGGCCACTCTGCGAACGCTTTGGCCATTTCGAGGCTGTCGCGCAGGTAGAACTCGTTGGTGTCGAAGGTCATCTTCGGCGCCGCCAACGTGCTCTTGGTCTGCACGCACAGCAGGGCTGTGTGGTGGTCGTAGTCCTCGCGGCGCAGGTAGTGAACATCGCCCGTGCCTACGAGTTTGCCGCCCATCTCACGAGCGATCTGGACGATTCCCTCGTTGCACTTGTCTTGAGCGGTAAGCCCGTTCTTTTGCACCTCGAAGTAGACATTGTCCTCTCCGAAGATGCGCACGAGGTCATCGGCGTGAGCGCGCGCGTCCGCCGGACGGTCGTCGAGCAAGCGCTGACAGAAGCGCGAAGCGAGACACCCTGTGAGCGCGACGATACCTTGCGAACGTTGCTCGAGCTGAGCCAGGTCGAGGCTGGGCTTGCCTCGACGCAACCCTTCTAGGAAGCCGGCTGAGGAGAGCGCTACGAGGTTGCGATAGCCGGTGTCGTCGGCGGCGAGGAGAGTGAGATGGTTGCGCTCCACCTTGCCAGGGCCGCTCGCGGCATGGTCGTCGACCAGATAGATCTCACAGCCAAAGATCGGCTTGATGTCGTGTTTCGCACAAGCGCTGTGGAGCTCCACCATGCCGTTCATGACGCCGTGGTCGGTGAGTCCGAGCGCGGGCTGGTCGAACTCGGCGGCCCGCTTGGCCAAGTCCTCGACCTTGCATGCGCCGTCGAGTAGTGAGTACTCGGAGTGGACGTGCAGATGGGCGCAGGACTGGGGGGTCACCGGAGATGGATGGTATGTGGTCGAGCGGCGGAGCGAGCGATGCGCTCAACCGTGCGCGAAAGGTCGCTAGCGTGCCTCAGGCGTCGGCGACGGTGAGGCCCTGAGCGCGGGCCGTCCACTGCAAAAACATGTCCACTGAGGTCACGTCGCCCGTGACGAGAGTCCTGTCCTCGGCCGGAGGCTGCGTACCAGCCAAGAGGCAAGTGAGAGCGTGTCCGCTCAAAGAGATCGTCGCCATGGGAACTCCCACCGCGGTGCGACTGACCCTGATCGGCTCGCCGTCACAGGCCCGCACGTAAATGACCACGCCGGGCGCATCTTGGATCTCGAAGGCTAGCTCGAAGCGGCGTCCGCTCGTCCAGGTCGCGTCGATCGCCTCGGCCATCGCCAGCAGGAGCAGCCCGGGCCATACATCCACGCCAACTCCGGCAAGATCGGCCAAAGCGATCGGTCGACGGCGCGTCTTTAGGAACCGTCGCGCCCGACGCTTCCCTTTGCGCATGCGAAGACCCGGATAGCGGCGTCCCGCCCCGCCCGCGGCCAGCTCGCTGAAATGCCGCGACCGGACCCTCCAGCGAGAAGTCGACGGAGCCTCGCGGTTCCCTAGAGATCGTGGCCTGCCCAGGTTCGAGCGTGACGTAGAAGGTGCCTAGCTCGCCGATCTTGATCTCATAGTTGAGCGGACCCTCCACGATCTCGCGCTGGATCGGGATCAACTCGATCACGAGTTCAGCGGCAAGCTTCGCGTCGCGCTGGGCGGCCAGCCTACGGATGGCCGGCGCCAGCCAGGAGAGGCGCTTGTCGGGCACAGACAAGAGGCGCGACTGCAATGCGATCGGCTCGGTGGCAACCGTTTTCGTACCTATGGCGCCGCCCGGACCGAGCCCCTCGACCACCGGTTCAGCGGCAGCCAGTCGCTCGACGGCGGCAACCGGCGCGGCGAGACTATCGACGGTGCCACCAGTCGCTGCATACTCCTCGTCGGGCTCTACGGACTCCGGCTCCTCAGCCATGGCCTGATCCACTTCAAGCTCTGCCGGCTCGGGCTCGTCAATCGCTGCCTGGTCCACTCCGAGCGCCGCCGGCTCCGGCTCTTCGACCGTAACAGGCTCGCCGATCTCAGCCTTCTCTTCCACTGCAACCGGCTCGAGAGCGGCTTCCTCGATTGTTGTGTCGAGCTCGTCGTCCAGGATGTGGGGCTCGTCGATCGCGACAAGCTGAGGCTCCTCCTCCACGACCGGGGAGAGCTCCTCCACCGCCTCAGGCGCCTCCTCAGCGGTCTCAGGCTCAGCGACAATCTCAGGCTCCTCAATCGCCGCGGGCTCCGGCTCCTCAACCTCCGCGGGGGCCTGCACCGCGACCGGCTCTGACTGCTCAGGGGGCTGCGGGGCCGACTCGTCCACCACGACGGGCGCGGACTGCTCGAGAGGACTCGGCTCCGGCTCATCCGAAACGACTGACTCGGACGACTCGACAACGGCAGGCTCCGACGTCTGGGCGTCCTCCGCCTCCTTGACCTCGGCAACCCTGGCACGCAGACGTTCGACGGCGGCGACTAGGGCGTCGGCCATCTCACGGCGATGGGCGGCCTCGCGCTCGGACTGAGGGTCAGTCGTATGCTCAAGCAAAGTGGAGTTGAGCGGCTCGGCGCTCAGCTGGGCGCGCAGGTCAGCGGCGGTGCGAGTCAGCTCGAAGCGGAGATCCTCCATGCGGGCCCCCATGGCGGTCAGCTCGCGCACATAGGTCTCGCGCTCCCACACCACCTGCTGCTGAAGCTCCTCGCGCAGCGTGGTCAACTCGCGCTCGAAGCCCGCCCGCAGGCCCGCGGCAACGTCCATTAGCTCTCGCACGATCGGCGTCAGGCGGGCGTCGCGCTCGCGCAATTGGGTCAGCTCGACCTTCAGCTCCTGCACATGATGCTCGGTCTCTTGCAGGCGTATTGAAAGCTCTTGGATCTGCGCGCGCATCTCGCGCTGAAGGCGCTCGCTGCGCTCCTCGGCCTCGACGCGCAACTGTTGCTCGGCGTACTCCCGCTGCTTGACGCTGCGCACGTCCGTTTCGCTCTCAGAGAGCTGTTGCGCGACGCGCTCGCGCTCGCGACCGACCTCTTCGATGCGTTGCTCGAGCGCCGCCAGGTGGGTCTCAAGATTGCGGGCTACGGCCTCGGCCGCCTCGGCCCGCCGGATGACCGCCGGATCGGCGTGACGAGCCCGTCGCTCGGCCAGCACATCCCCGGACACGTCGGCTTTGGAGCCCACGTCCGGGGTCTCGCTCTCCTCGATCATCATTGGCGGCAAACCCTAGAGAGGGCTTCGGACGGCTCAACTATTGGAAATAGGCTCACGGAGGCCCCCCGCGCGCGGGCCACCCCGAAAACGTGAACACAACCAAAGCCCAGCCACGCCCGGCGACACACCGGGGAGCGCGCAAAAGACGGCTACTTGTTACGCAAGCGCCAAGCCATGCGCGACTGCAAGGACCACAGCTCGATGAAACCGGGCGAGGCGGTCTGCGAGAACAGGCCACCCGACTCTCCGAAGGAGGCGAGCGCCTGGTCGTACACAGCGCCCGGCGATGAGCGCGTGACGACGCGGGCATGACCCTTGTAGAGCTTGAGACCGATCGTGCCGTTCACCTGGGCGTTGACCGAGTCCATGTAGGCGTCGAGGTCGGCGCGCAAAGGCTCCCACCACAGGCCTGCATACACGAGATAGGCCCATTGGCGGTCAAGCCCCGCCTTGAATTGATTCTGGTGGATCGTGCAGACGAGCTTCTCGAGCTCTTGGTGGGCGGGCAGCAGGATCGCGGCGGCGGGCGCCTCGTAAATGTCGCGCACCTTCAGACCGACGATTCGGTCCTCGATGTGGTCGACGATGCCCACGCCGTGGCGCGCGGCAATCTCGGCGGCGCGTTCGAGCAGCTCCACGAGACCAAGTCGCTCGCCGTTTAGACCGACGGGCACGCCGCGCTCGAACTCGACCTCCACGATCTCGGACTCGTCAGGGGCCAGCTCGGGGCGGGTCACCAGCTGAAAGACATCGTCCTCGGGGGCGTGGTCGAGCTCCTCGATCCAGCGTCCCTCCGAGGAGCGTCCCCAAAGGTTGTCGTCGATCGAATAGGGCGCTATCTCGGTTCCGCCCTTGACGGGGATGCCGTGCTCACGGGCGTAAGCGATCTCCTCCTCGCGACCCATCTGCCAAGAGCGCACGGGCGCGATCGTCTTCAGCTCGGGTGCCAAGGTGGCGACGGTAGCCTCGATGCGAACCTGATCGTTGCCCTTACCAGTGCAGCCATGGGCGATCGTGTCGCAACCGGAGCGGCGTGCATAGTCGACCGCGAGCTTGGCGATGAGAGGACGTCCGAGCGCGGTGAACAAGGGATAGCCGCCCCCGTAGAGCGCGTTGGCCTTGATCGCGGGCACCACGTACTCCTTGGCGAACTCCTCGCGGGCGTCCACGACGTGGCATTCCAGAGCGCCAAGGCGCAGAGCCTTCTCGGAAATGACCTCGTAGTCCTCGCCTGGCTGGCCGAGGTTGACGGTCAGGCAAACGACCTCAGCTTCGTAGGAGTCTTGGATCCACTTGAGCATCACACTCGTGTCGAGGCCGCCGGAGTAGAGCAGCAGCACACGGTGGACATCCTCGGGACGCGCCTCGTAGGAGGCGGTCGGCGGTGGGAATTTCTCTGCGGGGGTGCTCATCGGCGCGAAACCTTATCCGGCAAGTGCCTTGCCGAGCCGCGTCGAGCCCTCCAGCAGCTCCTCTTCGGAAGCGTTGAGAGGCGGTAGTAGGCGGATCGTGGTGGGGCCGGTGGCGTTGAGGACCAGGCGCTCGCGCTGCAGGGCAAGGCGGACCACGTCGGGTGCGGGGACATCGACCTCGCAGGCAAGCATCAGGCCTCGACCCCTGACGGAAACGACGTGAGGCAGCTCGGTCAAGCGCTCGCGCAAAGAGTCGCCCGCTTCGAGCACGTGAGCGGCAAGTGCGGGCTCCGATGTCACATCGAGCGCCGCCAAGGCACTCGCCGCGACCACCGGTCCACCGGCGAACGTGGAGCCATGGTCACCCGGCTGGAACACGTCGGCCAGTCGCGAACCCGTGATCAGCGCACCGATCGGCAAACCCCCGCCCAAAGCCTTGGCGGAGGTGATGGCGTCGGGCACGACACCTGTTTGCTCATAGGCCCACAGGGTGCCGGTACGGCCCATGCCGCACTGGATTTCGTCGAACACGAGGGCTGCCCCATACGCGTCACAGGCCTCGCGTGCCTGCGCCAAGAGGCCGTCCGGGAGGATGTGGACGCCCGTCTCTCCCTGGATCGGCTCGAGCAAGACAAGCGCGGTGCGCTCATCGATCGCGCTCGCCAGCGCCTCAGGCGTTGGAGCAACTGCCTTAAAGCCGGGCACGAGCGGCGCGAAAGGGGCCTGCTTTGACTCCTGCGGTGTGGCCGACAGGGCGCCGTAGGTGCGCCCGTGAAACGCGCCGTGCACGACGACCACATCCCCACCCGGCTTGGCCTTGCGCGCCAGCTTGATCGCTGCCTCATTGGCCTCCGCGCCCGAGTTACAGAAATAGACCTTGCCACCGAGACTGGACTCGGACAGACGCTCGGCGAGCCGCATCCCGGGCTCGGTGTAGTAAAGGTTGCTTGTATGCATCAACGCGCCGACCTGCTCGCGCACCGCCGCGACCACGCGCGGGTGGCAGTGACCGAGATTTGTCACCGATATGCCGCACAGAAAGTCCAGGTACTGCTTCCCCGTGTCGTCCCACAGGTGGGTGCCTTCACCCCGTACAAACTCGACCGGTAGACGCGCGTAGGAGGGGATGACCGAGGCCCGCTCGATGTCCTGCAACCGGCTCAGCATGAAGGGTCGTTTGTGAGGGGGGAAAGCTCCGCTTCGCTCCGCCCGTTCGTGCGTGTCTCGCTCATGGGCCGGGACGACGAGCCGCGGCTCATGAGGCGGCTTCGATCTTCGTGCCGATGCCGGCGTCGGTGAATAGCTCGAGCAGGAGCGAGTGGGGAATGCGACCGTCCAGGATGTGGGCGGAGTTGACGCCTCCGTTGATCGCCTCCACGCAGGCGGCGAGCTTGGGGCGCATACCCCCTTCGAGCCCGTCCAGGCGTGCCTGAACCTCGGCGGCGCTGGCCTGACCGATCAGCGAATCCGGGTCCTCGGCGTCGGCGAGCCAGCCACGGACATCTGTGAGGAACACGATCTTGTAGGCACCGAGCGCCCCCGCGACCGCGCCGGCGGCCTCGTCAGCATTGACGTTGTAGGAGTTGCCCTCGCGATCGGCCCCAACGGAGGCAATCACCGGGATGTAGTCACGCGCGACGTGATGGAGCACGTCGACGTTTACGCGCTCGACCTGCCCCACAAAGCCGATGTCCTCACCGGCCGGCCCCTCGCGACGCGCCACCCGGAACAGGGAGCCGTCGTCTCCGCACAAGCCGACCGCGGGCTGGCCATGGCGGCCGAGACGCAACACAATTTCCTTGTTGACCTTGCCGACCAAGACCATCTTGGCGATCTCGACGGTGGCCGGGTCGGACACGCGCAGGCCACCCACGAACTCGACCGGCAGGCCGAGGCGCTCCATATAGGAGGTGATGTCAGGACCGCCGCCATGCACCACAATCGGGTTGAGCCCCACGTACTTGAGCAGGACCACGTCGCGTGCGAACTCCTCGCGCAGGGCGGTGTCCTCCATCGCGGCGCCGCCGTACTTGATGACGACCGTCTTGCCGTGAAACTCCCTGATGTAGGGGAGCGCCTCCAGGAGCGTGGCTACGTCACGCATCAACAACCCCCGATTGGTCGGTAAGGGGCCACGAAATGGGGACATGCGTCCTCATGTCGTGTACTCCGCATTAATACGGACGTACTCGTAGGACAGGTCTGAGAAGAAAACCTCGGTCTCCTCACCGTCGCCTGGCAACACGATTTCGTACTCGACTTCAGGGCGCTCCAGGGCCGGCCTGAGCGTGGCCTCGAGCTCATCCGTGCCGAGCACCGCGGCTCCGGCAGAGCAGACCTGGACGCCCTCGATCGAGATGTCCAAGGGCAGATGGCCCCCGCCGAGACCTTGGCTACCGAGCGCACCACCAATGGCCTGCACGATCCGGCCCCAGTTGGGGTCGCCCCCGTGCAGGGCCGCCTTCACCAGAGGTGAGTTGGCAACCGCCCTGGCTGCCCTCTCCACCTGCCCGGACTCGCCACCATGCACGAGCACCCGTGCTATCCGCTTGGCGCCCTCGCCGTCGGCCACCATCAGGATCGCGAGTTGGCGCGTCAAGGCATCCAAAGCCTCGCCGAAGCGCAGCTCGTCCTCGCTCTCGGGCGCAACCCGCACTCCGCTCTCGCCCGAGCAGATCAATGTAGCGGTGTCGTTGGTAGAGAGCTGACCGTCGACCGAGCAGCGGTCAAAGGAGCGCTTCAAACACACAGAAAGGAGTAGCTCAGCGGTCTCAGGCGCAAGCTGGGCATCGGTCTCCAGGAAGCAGAACATGGTCGCAAAGCGCGGCGAGATCATTCCCGCGCCCTTGCATTGCGCGCTGACTCGCACCTTGCCCGCGGGAAGCTCAACCTCGATGTTGGCGCGCTTCTCGAAAGCGTCAGTCGTCTGGATCGCCTGCTGGAAGTGCGTGTCCCCCTCGCGCGCCAAGCGGCCGGAAGCGTCACGGATGCCGCGCAGGACGTTGTCCACTGGCAGGTAGTCGCTGATCCCGCCGGTCGATCCGAGCAGAACCTCGTGCGGTTGCACACCCAAAGCCATCGCCGCCGCGCCCTGGGTCTTGGCGGCGTCTTCCAGACCGCGTTTTCCGGTGGCTGCGTTGGCACAGCCCGAGTTGGCCAGGATCGCGCGCAGCGAGGACAGCGTGCAGCGCTCGCGACTGAGCATCACCGGTGCCGCCGGAGTGCCGGTGTCGGCAAAGCGGGCGGCGCTGACCGGATTCTCGGCGTCGCACAACAGCACAGCCAGATCGGGGTTACCCGAAGGCTTGATCCCGCACGCCACCCCGGCCGCCCTAAAGCCGGCGGGCAGACCCGCCTCGGGCCCCAGCTCGCGCACATGGGCTGGCAGCTCGACCCAGCGCGAGTGAAAGAAAGGCTGTGGTGGCCCCGCCGCCGCCCGGTCGCCCCACACGTCTCTACCGGCGCTCATTGGATGCCTTCGCCCTCGGGGAAGCCAAACATCAGGTTCATGTTCTGGACCGCCTGCGAGGAGGTCCCCTTCCATAGGTTGTCGATCGCCGAGAGCACGACGACCTTGCCGGTGTGCTCGCTGACCGCGACGTGCAGGCGACAGATGTTCGTTTCGCGCACGTCGCGCACCTCGGCCGGCTCCGGCGCGAGCTCGACGAAAGGCTCGCCCGCGTAAGCATCCTCGTACATCACGTCCAGCTCGTCCTGCTCCAGCCGTCGGGTGGGCGTTACGTAGCAGTTGACGAGCTCGCCCTGGTCGAGCGGCACCAGATGCGGGGTGAACTGCACCCGCAGGCCGGGATGGGTGGGGTCGAGATCGTCCAGCTGCTGCTCGATCTCGGGCGTGTGGCGGTGGTGGACGATGTTGTAGGGCAGGATGTTCTCGCCGCTGTTTGAAAAGTGCGTTTGCCAGGTAGCCGAGCGCCCGGCGCCGGAGAGGCCTTGCTTGGCATCGATCACGAGGTCCTCGATCAGCCCGGCGCGGGCAAGCGGCGCGAGCCCGAGCAACGAAGCCGTGGGGTAGCAGCCGGGTGTCGCCACGAGGTCCGCCGCGGCGATCGCCTCGCGATGCAGCTCCGGCAGCCCATAGGAGGCGTCTTCGAGCAACTCCGGGTGTGGATGGGGGCCGTACCACTGCACGTAAGTGTTGAGCTCTGAAAGCCGGAAGTCCGCGCTCAGGTCGACCACACGCACACCGCGGGCGCGCAGTGCCGCGACGACCGGCGCCGAGGCCGCGTGAGGGTAGGCGACGAGCGCCACGTCCACGTCACCGTGCCGGTCGAGATTCAGCTCCTCAAGCTGCAAAGGCACGCGGTAGCGGGGATACAGGTCATCCAGGCGCCGTCCCACCTCCGAGCGCCCAGTCACCGTCACCAACTCGAAGCGAGGATGGCGCCACAACAAGTGAGCGGCAAGCGCACCCGCGAAGCCAGTGGCGCCCGCCACCAGAACCCTAGCCACGCAACTCACCCCCCAGCTCTCCGAGCGCGGCCACGATCGCCGCCCGCACCGGGGCCACGTCCTCGTCGGTGAGCGTCTTGTCGGGCGCCCTGAAAGAGAGCGACAGAGCCAAAGAGCGCTTGCCCTCTCCCACCTGGGGGCCGCTGTACACGTCGAAAACGCCGGCTTCGTCAAGCAGTGCTCGACCGGCCCCGCGCACGGTCTCAAGCACACGAGCGGCCGGCACCTCCTCGGGCAGCACCATCGCCAAGTCCTGGCGAAGCGCCGGATAGGACACCACATCTCGATAGGCGCCACGGCCACCTGCCTTACTCAGCAGCGTGTCAAGGTCCAGCTCCATCACAGCCGCCCCGTCGATCCCCCACTCGCGCGCCACGAGCGGATGCAGCTCGCCCAGCCAACCAAGCTGCTCGCCTTCACAGAGGACCGCTGCCGCCCGGCCCGGGTGCAGGAACGGCTGGAGTCCAGCCTCGCACTGCAAGTCAACCCCGAGCGCCTCACCGAGCGCTTCGAGCACACCCTTCACCGCAAACACATCCGCCTTCGGCGGGTCGGGCGCTCCCCAAGTCGCGGGCACCGTGCGGCCGCTGAGCAGAACCCCAAGCGCGCCGTGCTCCAGGACACCCGTGTCTGTCCCATCGGCGCCCGGCTCGCCGGCCAGCACGAACGACGATCCCATCTCAAAAAGTCGCAGGTCCGTCGTCCCGCGCGCGGAGTTGTGGGCGGCCACGTCAAGCAGCGAACCGAGCAAGGTCGTGCGCAGCAGCGACTGATCTTCGGACAGCGGGTTCTGCAAGGCAGGGGCGCTTCGGCGCGAGTCCTGTGGGGGCAGGCGCAAGCGATCGTGCAGGTTAGGCGTCGTAAACGTCCAGCCCACGGTCTCATACAGCCCCCTGCCCACGAGCGCGTCGGCGGCGCGTCGGCGCAGGCGCTGGGCCTCCGATAGGCGACCGTAGGCGCCTCTGCGCGCCGGCAAGGTCGCGGGCAGCTCGCCGAGCCCGTTGATCCGTGCCACCTCCTCGATCAGGTCGGCCTCTCTGGTCACGTCGTTGCGACGGACCGCGGGGACCGTCACGTCAAGTCCTAGATCGGCCGACACCCCCCCGACGCTCGAAGGCCTGCCAGCGCTCAAGTCCTCGCCAGTGCTCGACGACCCGTCGACTTCCGCAACCCCGAAGTCGAGCGCCCGCAGGATCTCGGCCTGGCGCGCCCTCGCCACCGGCATCCCCAAGATCGCCTCGACCTTGCGCTCGCGCAGCCTCACCGTCCGCGGCGGCTCCGGCTCCCAAGCCACGTCCGTGCTACCGGGAAGGAGCTGGGCACCACACAGCTCGATCATCAGTTGCGTCGCGACCGCCTGGGCGTGCATGCACTGCTCGGGCGCCAACCCCTTCTCAAAGCGCCCCGAGGCCTCGCTGCGCAGACCCAAGGCCCATGAGGTCCGATGGATGTTGGGACCACTCCAGTTCGCCACCTCCATCAGGACTTTCGTCGTCTGCGGGCCCACCTCCGAGCGCGCGCCGCCCATAATGCCCGCGATCGAAGTCGGTCCCTCAGCGTCCTCGATCACGACCATCTCACCGTCGAGCGTGCGCTCCTGGCCGTCGAGCGTCGCGACCCGCTCGCCCTCATTGGCCCGACGCACGGTCAGCCGAGCTCCGGCGATACGGTCGAGGTCGAAGGCGTGCAGCGGCTGACCCGTCAGCAGCATCACATAGTTGGTTATGTCAACCACATTGTTGATCGGGCGCTGCCCGACCGCGCTCAACCTCGCCTTCAGCCACGGAGGCGAGGGGCGGATCGCAACGCCCTCAAAGGCCCGTGCAGTGAAGCGCTTGCAGAGGTCCGGACAGTCGACTGTTATGTCCACGAGGGGGTGACTCGCGCGCGCGTGGGGTGTGTTCTCGGGATCCTCCGCCCACGGCTCGCGTGCGAGCGGCGCGCTCGTGGCCGCGTGCAGCTCGCGTGCCACGCCGAATACCCCCAAGCAGTCCGGCCGGTTGGGAGTGATCTCCAGCTCGAGCACGTCCGTGCTGATCGCGAGCACATCCGCAAGCGGCGTTCCGGGCGCTAGCTCGGCGTCCAGCACCAAATCGTCGAGCACCATGATCCCCGCGTGGTCGTTGTCGATTTGAAGCTCCTCAGCGGCCAAGATCATTCCGCGCGACGGCACACCGCGCAGCTTGGCCGCCTTGATCTTCGTCCCGTCTGGCATCCTCGCGCCCGGCAGCGCGACAGCGACCGTCTGTCCGGCCGCAACGTTCGGCGCCCCACACACGATCCCGGCCGGCTCGGCCTCCCCCACGTCGACCTTGCACACTTTCAGCCGATCGGCGTCGGGATGGGGCTGAGCGTCGAGCACGCGCCCCACCACGAAATGCTCGACCGAAGGCACCCCGTGATGGAGGATCGTCTCCACCTTGGTCCCGGTCATCGTCAACCGCTCCTCGATCGCCGCGGTATCGAGGTCGGGCGAACAGTATTCCCGTAGCCAGCTCAATGGCACGCGCATGTCAACCTCCCTCCAAGACCCGCTGAGGGGTCCGCAGGTCAAGCCAGACAAGGACGCAGACCGCGCGGTGTGCTTTGCACATAAGCGGTCGAGGACGCAGTATGGCGCAGGCATGCGGACCCATCAGCCGAACTGCTCCAGGAACCTCACGTCGTTTTCGTAATAAAGACGCAGATCAGGGATGCCATGCTTAAGCATCGCGATCCGCTCCACGCCCATCCCCCACGCGTAGCCCTGCACCTTCTCGGGGTCATACCCCGGAGCGTTGCGCTCGGTCGTGGGCACATATGAATACACGTTCGGGTCGATCTCGCCCGCACCTAGTACCTCCAACCAACCCTCGCCCTTGCACAAAGGACAGCGCGATCCATCGCCCATGAAGCCTTTGCCTGAGCAGTTAAAGCAGGACACGTCCACCTCCACACTCGGCTCGGTGAACGGAAAGAAGTGGGGACGCAAACGCACATCGCGCTCTTCCCCGAAAACGGTCTTGGCGAAAGCCAGCAACGTCCCCTTCAGATCGGCCAAAGTGATGTCCTCGTCGACAGCAAGCCCCTCGACCTGGTGGAACTGCGGCGTATGGGTGGCGTCGCTGTCGGGCCTGTACACACGCCCCGGGATCACCACGTAAAGAGGTGGCGGATGCGCCTCCATCGCCCTGATCTGCATCGGCGAGGTGTGCGTGCGCAAGACCACATCCTCGCCCCCGGACAAGTAGAAAGTGTCGGTCTTCGCCCGCGCCGGATGCGTAGGCGAGTGGTTGAGCGCGTCAAAGTTGTAGTGAACCGTCTCCACCTCTTGGCCTTCCAGCACAGTGAAACCAAGCCCCAGGAAGATGTCTTCGAGCTCGCGCATCGTGGCGCTCAACACGTGCAGCCTGCCCACCGGCTGAGCTGGGGTACCGGGCAAGGTCACGTCGACCGTATCGGCCTTCAGGCGCTCCTCTAGCTCGCTCGCGTCGAGCGCTCGCGCGCGCGCCTCGATCGCCTGCTCCAAAGCACGCCTGGCTTCGTTGGCCGCTTTACCCACAGCCCCGCGCTCCTCTGGCGCGAGCGTGGCGACCGAACGCAGCATCTGCGGAAGCTCGGCCTTGCGTCCCAGGTAGCGCACCCTCAGCTCCTCCACAACCTCGCTACTGGACGCCGCCTCGATCTCGCCATGCGCCCGCGCGCTCAGCTCTTGTATCCGATCGATCATGACGCTGGCACCCTATTCGAGGGGCGTGTCGTCTCGTATAGCGCCACCGTGGCGGCCATCGCGGCGTTCAGCGACTCCGAGGCGATCGGGATGTGAACGGTGTGCTCGCAGGCTCTCACCACATCCTCCGGGAGCCCCTCCCGCTCGGCGCCCACCAGCAGCGTCCGCGACGCCCGAGCATCCTCACGTGAGGATGTTTCGCGGTCGCCTGCACGCGCGCGCCCCTCCATCTTGACGAGCTCGTCGGCCAGCTCCCAGATCGCCTTGCCCTCGCCCGCCACCAGCGCGCAGCGCTCGCCCGGCAGCTCGTCGAGGTTCTCCACCCGCGTAAGCGCCACAGCGAAGATCGCGCCCATGCTCGCCCGCACGGCCTTCGGAGAATGAGGATCCGCACAGCCCGGGCCTAGTGCCACGCACGAGGCCCCGAAGGCGAGCGCGGAGCGCAGCACCGTGCCCACATTGCCCGGATCGGCCACTCCGTGCAGATACACGCAGAGAGGACCCACAGGTTCGCCGAAGCATTGCTCGTAGACGCCGATCGCGCGCGTTCCCGATCCCAGCGTGGAGGCACCCGCCAGCACGTCGGCCTCGACGTCCTCGAAGTCGGGGCCACCGATCGTTGTGCCAGCCAGCGCGGAAGCCTTCCACCGCTGGCCTGCCCGCAGCGATAGCGGCCGCAATCAGGTCCTCGCCCTCGGCCAGGAACAGGCCTGTGCGCGCGCGATCACGCGAGCGTTGCAACTTGCGCAGCTCCTTGATCTTGGGGTTCTGTTGTGAAGTGATGGGTGTCATGGGTAAAAAAAGGCGCCGGTCCCGAAGGAGCAGCGCCCAAGAGGTTCCTCTGTCGACTGTCCGATCAGGCAGCCGACGCCTCGCGGGCGGTCTCTGCAAAACGTCGGAATGTGTCGGCGTCGCGCACCGCGATGTCGGCCAGTACCTTGCGGTCCAGCTCGACGCCGGCAAGCGTGAGGCCATGCATGAATTGGGAGTAGCTCATCCCATTCTGACGAGCGGCTGCGTTGATGCGCGTGATCCAAAGCCTGCGGAAGTCGCGCTTGCGGTTGCGCCTGTCCCGATAGGCATAGGAGTCGGCCTTCATCAAGGCCTCCTTGGCGCGCTTGTAGTTGGAATGGGCTTCGCCTCTGAAGCCCTTCGTCAACTCGAGCGTTGCCCTGCGCTTCTTGCGTGCGTGAACGGAGCGCTTGACCCTCGTCATTTGCCGACCCCCAAGAGCCTCTTGACACGCGGCGTGTCGTGATCGGTGAGGATCACGGGATGCGCCAGCGTGCGCTTGCGCTTCGGCGACTTCTTCTCGAGGATGTGGCTCGAGTAGGAGTGCCTGGCCCGGACCTTGCCGGTAGCCAGTCACCTTGAAGCGCTTCTTCGCGCCGCTATGTGTCTTCATCTTGGGCATGATTATCGAGGATCGAGGGTCCCGGCTCGGCGACCTGCGGTCGCCTGCGCCACCCTCGAAGCGATGATTATGACACGGCGCCGTCGACGGTGCCGTTCTGGCTCTCCGCGACCGATGAGATCTCCTCTGGCGAGGACTCGGCGGCGGCCTCCGGCAGAGCCGGCGCTTCAGCCGCTCCGTCCTCTCCCACGCCGTTGCTCGCGGCCGTCTCACTCGCGGCCGTCTCACCCGCGACCGTCTCACCATCTGCCTTGCCTGCCAGCACCGCCTTGGAGGGAGCCAAGCATCATCGTCATGTTGCGCCCGTCCTGGGTGGGGCGCTGCTCGACTACACCGAGCTCCGAGAGCTCCTCGGCGAGCCGGTCAAGGATCATTACGCCGCGCTCTGGATGGGTGACCTCGCGACCACGGAACATGATCGTGATCTTGACCTTGTCCTTGTGGCGCAGAAAGCGCTCCACGTGGTGCTTCTTAGTGTCGTAGTCGTGCTCGGCGATCTTCGGCCTGAACTTGATCTCGCGCACCGTTATCTGCTGCTGGTGCTTGCGCGCCTGCTTGACCTTCTGGGCCTGCTCGTACTTGTACTTGGAGTAGTCGAGCACGCGACAGACCGGCGGTTTGGCCTCTGGCGCGACCTCCACGAAGTCCAGGTCGCGTTCCTGGGCGAACTTGAGCGCGTCGGGCGTCTTCATCATGCCGACCTGGTTGCCCTCGTCGTCGATCACACGCACCTCGGGTACGCGGATGCGCTCGTTGATCCTCGTCTGGTCCCGCTCGGGGGGCCGGCGATCGAACCTGCGGGGAACGGCCACTAGCTTGTGGGGGTGCGCGTCAAGTTGAAGCTAGACGCTGCGCCGTGAATGGATTCCGAGCCTCAAGGCGGCCGAGTATAGCGGGCGCGGCGCCGTGCACAAGGACTTTTTGCTCACCGGACATTCAACTGTTCCTAACCAACCCGCGCCTGCTCGCCGCGAGCGCGTATCTCGGTGAGGAGCGTCTCGATCAGCTCGCCCACCTGCATGCTGCCGCGATCGCCGCCGTGATGCTCGCGTAGCGACACGCTGTCGCTCTCGGCCTCGCGGTCGCCGACGATCAGCATGTTCGGGATCTTGCGCAGCTCGGCCTCGCGGATCTTGCGTCCGACCGACTCACCGCGATCGTCGAGCTCGACGCGTATGCCGGCCGTGCGCAAGCGCTCGCGCACATCGTCGGCGTACTCGTTCAACCGCTCGGAGATCGGCAACACGATCGCCTGCACCGGCGCCAGCCACAGCGGGAACTCGCCCCCATAGTGCTCGATCATGATGCCGATGAAGCGCTCGTAGGAGCCAAACAGTGCCCTGTGGATCATCACGGGCTGATGCTCAGCGTTATCGGCGCCCGTGTAGGTCAGCCCGAAGCGTTCAGGCATGTTGTAGTCGAGCTGCACCGTGCCGATCTGCCAGGAGCGCCCGAGCGAGTCGGTCATGTGCATGTCAATCTTCGGCCCATAGAAAGCCCCATCGCCCGGGTTCAGCTCGTAGTTGAGGCCTTGTGAATCGAGCGCATTCGTGAGCGCCTGCTCGGCACGATCCCACAGCTCATCGCTGCCGACGCGCTGCTCGGGCCGGGTGGAAAGCTCGAGACCCACATCGAAGTCGAAAAGACGATAGGTAGCGAACGCAAACTCCAGACAGCCAGCCACCTCATCCTGGACTTGCTCCTCGCTACAGAAGATGTGGGCGTCGTCTTGGGCAAAGTGCCTTGCGCGCAGCAAGCCGTGCAGCACCCCGGAGGCCTCGTTGCGGTGAAGCAGTCCTGGCTCTGAGTAACGCACGGGCAGGTCGCGATAAGAGTGGCGGCTGCTGTTGAACAGATGCGCGTGCCCAGGACAGTTCATCGGCTTGACGCCCATCTCGCGCTCCTCCACCTGCACCGTGAACATGTTCTCCTTGTACTTGCCCCAGTGTCCGGAGATCTTCCACAGCTCGGCGTCGTAGATCAGCGGAGTCTTCACCTCGCTGTAGCCACGCTCGGAGCCCATCTCGCGCGAGAGCGAGACGAGCGTGTTGTACATGCTGGTACCCGCCGGCAACCAGAACGCAGCGCCAGGCGAGACGTCAGAGAAGTGAAACAGGCCGAGCTCGCGCCCGAGCTTGCGATGGTCGCGCTGGATGGCCTGCTCGATGCGCTCCAAATGCTGGCCCAGTTCGGCGTTCGTATGAAAAGCGGTCCCATATATGCGGGTGAGCATCTTGCGGGTGGAGTCCCCGCGCCAGTACGCACCAGCGACCGATTGCAGCTTGAAGGCGCCCACAGTCTTGGTGCTGGGCGCGTGCGGACCCCGACACAGGTCTGTGAATGGCCCGTTCGTATAGAGCGAGACGCTCTGAAGCGGTTGCTCGACAGGCGCACTCTTGACGAGATCGTCGATCAGCTCGACCTTGTAGTCCTGGTTCTCACCCACGAACCGCTCGCGCGCACTTTGCACTGAGACGTCCTCGCGCACGAACGTCTCCCCCGCTTTCACGTGCTCGGCCATCTTCGCTTCAATCGCAGGGAAGTCCTCATCGGAGATGGAGACACCCTCGGGGAACTCAAAGTCGTAGTAGAAGCCGTTTTCGATCGCGGGCCCAATCGAAATCTTCACGCCGGGCCACAGCTCCATCACAGCGCTCGCCATCACGTGTGCCGCGTCATGGCGGATCAGCGCAAGCGACTCCTCACCGCTCTTGGCGGTGAGGATCGATATCTGTGCCCCGCCAGGGAGAGGCCTCGCGAGGTCTCGAACCTCCGGGGCCTGGCCTATCTCGGGACGGGTCACCTCGACCGCCAGCGCTGCTTTGGCGAGACCTGGCCCAATCGCAGCCGCCGCATCAGCGCCGGTGGCGCCGTCTGTGAGCTCCAACGACTTGCCGTCGGGAAGTGTGACTGTCAAGGACATCTGGCCACGGAGGCTACCCCGCAGCGAGCCAGAGAGCATCGTCGCCGAGCGTTACACGTCGCGCACTGCCCTCCCCCACCAGCTCGACCAGCGCGCTCTCGGCGGCCACTCGGTCAGGGGCGTCGTTGCCCCGCGTCATGATCGCCGCGATCTCTTGGGTCACGAGTCCCTCAGGGAAGCGTTGCAGTGCGTCGAGCGGGCTCTCCGGCGGGGGCTCACGCTCAAGCGTCGGATCGAGATTGGCGATCAGCACGTCGTAGGCCTCAACTAGCTGAAAGCCGCCGCCCTCAAGCGTTCGCTCCCCCGCACGCAGGATCAGCGATGGGGCGGTATAGCGAACGGGGCCATCGCTCTGCGAGGACTTGCCCTGAAACTCGGTGGGGCCGCCGGCGGCGGTGCGAGAGAGTGCCCGATCGGCCTCGTATGCGGTGCTCACCTGCTCGTCGTCGAGTGCACCCACGATCGTCTCGACGTCCAATCCGCTTACGCGCTCGAGCGCCGTGGCGATATCGCGCGCGTCGTCGAGCACGAGCGTGCTCGTGAACTGAGCGAATTGCAACGCTCTGAACACAGCGTATTCGCGCTCAGGGTCGAGCAAACGTGCTGCCACGATCGTGCGGCACATACGCGCTGTAGCGGTGACTCGCGCGCGGGGAGCGGTCGCGAACGGCATGCCGAAGCGGCGAAAGCGCATGTAGCCATGGGCTGCTCGTACGGGGGTGTATCCACGACTCGTGTACTGCTCGGCACTCTCAGTGAGGCCGATCGTCACTAGGCGCCAGCGCAGCTGCGTGCCGTAGCGCCAGCTCAGCACCGCGAGCGCGGGACTCGCCGAATAGGCCCAGGGGCAGCCTGGATCGGTGAAGTGGGTGACCTCGATGACGCTCATACGAGCACTCGTTTGCGGAAGGAGCGCAGGCCGAGCGCCAGGAAGCCAGCGCAGAAGGCGACGAGCACGGGATACACCGCCCAGAGCGACATGTGCGGGATCGGCGTGAGCGCGGCGCGCATCCCCTCGGCCACGTAGATAAGAGGATTGACGAGCACGATGATCTGAAGCCAGTGGATGCCATAGACCTGTACGGGAGCGAGCTTGGTCCACTGGTAGTAGGTACCGCCGAGGAAAGTCAAAGGCAGCACCACGAAGCCAAACATCAGACCGATGTTGCGCGGCTCAAAGATCGTGCCGAGCAACAGGCCGAGCGAGGTCATGGCCACACACGCAAGCGGGATCAGGGTCAGCAATACGGGCCAGTTCACGGTCAAGTGCGCGTGCACTCCCGGCGCATGAATGACCGCAGCGATCGGGAATACGATCACGGCCGCCAGAGCTCCCTGCACGGCGCCGGAGAGAACCTTGGAGACGGCCACCAGCCATATCGGGCACGGCGCCTGCACGCGATCCTCGATCTCGCGTGTGTAGCCGAACTCCGCAGAGAGCTGTAGCGCCACCGCCTGGATCCCTTGAAACATGATCGAGATCGCCACCACGCCAGGCACCAACACCGTCGCGAAGACCGACTCGGCCACCTTCCCCCCACCCCCACCGACGCCCTGGCCGATCGAGGGGAACACATACAGGAACACGAACACGAGCAGGAACGGCTGGATGATCGTACGCACCACGAATTCGCCAAAGTTCTTGCGCAACACGACCAGGTCGCGCAGGATCAGCGCGCGCAGCGCGGTGCGGCTCGCCGCCATCGTGGAGCGCGTCGGCTTCAGCGTGATCGGCGCATGGTCCGCGGGCAGACGGGTCGGCTCGGCGAAGGTGGTGACGGGCGTGGCCATCAGTCGCGAGGCCCCCTGCGGGGATGATCGGCTCGAGGAATCCTCATCGAGAACATCAGTCGCGCAGCTCCTTGCCGGTGAGGTTGATGAACACGTTCTCAAGGCTCGGTTCGGCAACAGATAGGTCGGCCACCTCAAAACCACCCCGCTCGGCGACGTCGACCACACTCGGCACGAGGCGCTTGGCCCCTTGCACGTGTAGCTCTACGCCGCCCTGGACCACACGTGTACGCGTGGCACCCTCGATCCCGCTGGACAGGGCAGCGGCGAGCGCATCCATGTCGCCATCGGCCTTGACCGTCACGATCGTGTCGGCGTCGACCGACTGCTTCAGATTCGCCGGCGTGTCAAGCGCGAGGATCTTGCCGTGGTCCATGATCGCCACGCGCTCGCACAGCTGGTCGGCCTCCTCCATGTAATGGGTCGTCAAAAGGATCGTCTGTCCATCGCGGTTGAGTTCGCCCAGGATCTCCCACAGAGCCAGCCTGCTCTGCGGGTCCAAGCCCGCCGTCGGCTCGTCTAGGAACAGCACTGCCGGGCGGTGAAAGATCGCGCGGGCCACCATCAGCCGCTGCGCCATACCACCGGAGAGCGCGAACACCGAAGCCTTGGCCCACTTCGCGAGCTGGAACTGCTCGAGCAGCTCGTCAGCAATGCGCGTCGAATCGGCTGCGCTGATGCCAAACAGGCGACCGTGGAAGTACAGGTTCTCCCACACCGTCAGCTGACGGTCAAGCGTGTTTTGCTGAGAGACCATTCCAATCAGCTGCTTTGCGAGCGCCGGACTTGAGATTACGTCGACCTCGCCGATCCAGGCTTGCCCAGAAGTCGGGACGACGCGGGTCGTGAGCATGCCGGCAGTCGTCGTCTTGCCCGCCCCGTTGGGCCCGAGCAGGCCGAAGATCTCACCGGCCTGGACCGTCAGGTCAAGGCCGTCCACAGCGGCGAAGTCCGTCCCGGCATAGACCTTGGTGAGCCCAACGGTGCGGATCACCTCGACCCCATCCGCCGCGAGGGCCAAGCTCGCCCCCGGAGGCGATTCAGTGCTCAGAGGATCCATTCCGTGAGTGTATGACCCAACCCCGAGACTTTTGCGCAGCACCCTGGGCCGAGGTTGATGTTATGCGAAGAGGGGTGTCCTGCGCGCGTGCGTGTGCGTGCGTGCGTGCGTGTGCGTGCGTGCGTGCGTGCGCAGGGCACCGTCTCACGAGACAACAAGGTCGACCCGACGCCAGCCTTAGCAACCTCTCAACTGACCGCCAACCTTCAGCCAGCCCCTCAACTGGAGGCCAGCCCCTTGGCTGCCTCGTCCAGTTCGGCGTCCAGCTGCTCCGCGTCGGCCTTCAGTTCCTTTTCATAGGTCTTGCGCGCCCGCGCCGCGGCCTTTTCGATCTGCTCGCCCAGCTTTGAGCGTCCAATAACAATCAGCGTCGCCTGGCCCTCGTCCAGCAGCTCGCCCAAATCCTTGAGGTCGCCGCGCGACATTCCGCGCCACAGATGCCCGACGACACCGCCGGCGGCGCCGACGACGACCGCGCTGCCGATGATGCTCGGCGGGAACAGGATGCCCGCGATCGCCCCCACGGCGATCCCGGTCCAGGCGCCGTGCTGGGTCGGCTTCTCGGTCTTGTGGACGTGGACCTTGCCATCCTCGCCCTTCTCCACAACCGCGGCGTCGAACGTGCCGATCACCCCGGCGGCGTGCAGGTCGAACACCCTCTCGTAGTCGAGCTCCGCATCCGCCGCATTGTCATAGGCGGCAAGAAACACGAACACAGGTCGATCGGCCATCGTGAACTCCTTTGTCGGTAGGCGTAGAGATTGCCGCTCTCACAAAGGCGCAGCTCGCCTTGCGAGGGTGGTCCCCCACAGACGCTAAAGCAGCTCTCAGAGCATGACATCACCTCGATCGGGTGACGGTCCAGCGGCAAGCTGCGTTGCAATGTCTTAGGGCACCCTAACTTGTGTGATAGCTTGCCCATGCAATCCCGACCAACGCAATCGGATATCGCGGGCGCGCCTCACGAGAATCCGTTGGAGAAGCCCCAGGAGGACGCCAGTCCAATGCACCGCATCAAGCTCACGATCACCCTGTTCCTAGCACTCGCCGCGACACTGGCGGTGACGGCTTGCGGAGGGTCCAAAAGCGCCACGACGACCGCGGCGTCCACCGGGGAATCGCTCTCCGGCCAATCGATCACGCTCTACAACGGCCAGCACGAACAGACGACCGTCGCTGCTGGTCGACGGCCTTCGAACGGCAGACCGGGCATCAAGGTGGACGTCCGCTCGCGGCGACGAGGCCGACGCTCGCCAACCAGATCTGCAGGAGGGCTCGAACTCCCCGGCGGACGTCTTCTACACCGAGAACACGCCGGCGCTGGAAGCGCTGCGCGAGCACGGGCTGCTGGCGCCGCGTCGCACCCGTCGACGCTGGCGCCGGTCCCGGCCCGCTACAGCTCCGCGCAGGGCCGACTGGGTGGGCGTCTCCGCGCGCGTTGTCGGTGCTCGTCTACAACACCGACCAGATCTCACCCGGCGCAGCTGCCCGAGCTCGATCCTCGAACTGGCCGACGCCGCGCTGGAAGGGCAAGCTCGCGCTTCGCCCCCTCCGAGACCGACTTCCAGCCGCTGGTCACCTCGATCGCCAAGCTCGAGGGCACGCGCCGCCGCCGAAGCGTGGCTGAAGGGGCTGCAGGCCAACGGCACGACCTACCCCGACAACGAGACCGTCGTCGCCCAGGTCAACGACGGCGCAGAGCGCAGCTCGGACCGATCAACCACTACTACTGGTACCGGCTGCGCGACGAGGTCGGCCGGTCAGGCCTGCACTCGGCGCTGCACTACTACGCCCCCCACGACCCGGGCTACCTGCTCAACGTCTCCGGCGCCGCCGTCCTGAAGTCGAGCTCCCACCAGGCCGCCGCCCAGAGCGTTCCTGGCATTCCTCGTCAGCGCGCGCCGGCCAGGAAGTGCTCGCCCACAGCGACAGCTACGAGTACCCGCTGCGCCCGGGCGTGGCCGCGCCGGCGGGGCTGCGCGCCGCTCGCGAGCTCCAGCCCGCCGCTGACCCCGCGCGGAGCTCGGCGACGGCAGCGCGGCGCTGGCGCTCGAGCAGAAGGTCGGGCTCCTGTAGGCCGACCGCCAGTGAGCGCCGCCACCGCGCCACCGCCAACACGGCCGGCCGTTGGCGGCGCGCGTGGTCGGCGCGCGGGCGCTGGCCGCTGGTCACGCCTGGCCGGCGGCGCTGGTCGCGCGCCGCGCTCGTGCTGCTGCCGCTGCGTCTTCCTCGTCGTCGCAGGCCCAGCAGTCCGGCTGGGACGAGGTCGCAGCGCCTGCTGCTTCCGCCACACGGTCGCGGTGCTGCTGTGGAACACCGTGCGCCTGGCGCGTCGCGTGCACGCTGCTGTGTGCGCTGCTCGGCGTCGGCGGCGGCGTGGTGCGTCGAGCGCACCGACGCTGCCGGCGCAGGCGCCTGTGGGCGGTCGCTGCTGGTGCTCCCGCTCGGGATCCCCGACTTCGTGATCGGCTTCGGCTGGGTCTCGATCGACCCCGGCCTGCGCGGCTACCTGGCCGCGGTGATGATCATGACGCTGTCGCTGTACCCGCTCGTGTACCTGCCGGTGGCGAGCGCCCTGCGCCACCTCGACGCGGGCCTCGAGGAGGCGGCGCGCAGCCTCGGGATGGGCCCGTGGCGGACGTTCGTCCGCGTCACCCTGCGCCAGATGCCGCCCGGCCGTGCTCGGCGGCTGCCTGCTCGTGACGCTCGGCGCTGCTGGCCGAGTACGGCGCGTTTGAAATCGTCGAGTACCGCACCTTCACGGTCGCGATCTTCACCGCAGTTCAAGCTCGGCTTCGACACCGCCGCGGCGTGCGTCGCTGTCGCTCGTGCTGGTCGCGCTGAGCGTCGCCGTGCTCGCCGGCGAGCTCGCGCTCAGCGGGCCCGCCGGCGCGCGCGCGCAGCGGCCCGCGGCGCGCGGCGCGCCGCCGCCGCGGGTGCGGCTCGGGCCGGCTGCGCCGTGCCGGCGCTCGCCGGGCTGCGTCGCGCTGGCGGCGCTCGCGCTCGGCGTGCCCGCCGGCTCGCTCGGCTACTGGATCGATCCAGGCGGCTCGAGCACGCTGCCCGCGCACCTCGATGCCTCCGCGATCGCGCCACACCGCCGCTCTACAGCGCCGCCGCCGCCGCGCTCGCGACGGTGCTCGCGATCCCCGTCGTGATGCTCGGCGACGCGCCACCGCAACCGCTTCACGCGTGCTGCTCGAGCGCCTCGCGCTACCTGCCGATGGCGCTCCCGGGCCTCGTCGTCGCGCTCGGGCTCGTGTCGTTCACGATCCACCACGCCTTCGCCCTGTACCAGAGCTCGTTCGAGCTGATCGTCGCCTACGCGATCCTGTTCCTGCCGCTCGCGGTCGTCGGCGTGCGCTCCGCGATCGGCGCCGCGCCGGCGCGCCTGGAGGAGGTCGCCCGCTCGCTCGGCGCGGCGCCCCGTCGACGGTGTGGCGGCGCGTGACGCTGCCGCTGATCGCGCCCGGCCTGGCGGTCGCGTTCGCGCTCGTGTTCATCTCCTCGGCGACCGAGCTGACGGCCACGCTGCTGCTGCGCCCGACCGGCGTCAACACGCTCGCGACCCGCTTCTGGGCGTACACGACCGAACTCGTCCTACGGCGTCGGCCGCCCCCTACGCCGCGCTGATGGTCGCCGTCTCCGCCGTCCCCGCCTACCTGCTCAGCCGCCGCCTAGCGACGCTGCGAGCGCCGAGCTCGGGGACACCGGATGAGCCAGCTGCACGTGCGCGGGCTGTGGAAGAGCTACGGCGAGCGCGCGGTGCTGCGCGGCCTCGACCTCGTCGTCGAGCCGGGGTCGCTGACCGCCGTGCTCGGGCCGTCGGGCTGCGGCAAGACCACGCTGCTGCGCGTGATCGCGGGCTTCGAGCGCGCCGAGCGCGGCGAGGTGCTCGCTCGGCGGGCGGACGCTCGACGACGAACGCACGCAACGTCGCCCCGGAGCAAGCGCGGCATCGGCTACGTCCCCCAGGAGGGCGCCCTGTTCCCCCACCTCGACGTCGAAGCGAACGTCGGCTTCGGCCTGCCCCGCGCGCGAGCGCCGCGGTAGCGCGGTGAGCGAGCTGCTCGAGATGGTCGGCATCAGCGCGCTCGCCAAGCGCCTGCCCCACGAGCTCTCCGGCGGCGAGCAGCAGCGCGTCGCGCTCGCACGGGCGCTGGCCCGCCAGCCCGCACGTGCTGCTGCTCGACGAGCCGTTCTCCTCGCTGGACGCGAGCCTGCGGGGCGCCGTGCGCGAGGAGGTCCACGCGCTGCTGCGCGAGCAGGGAGCGACGACCGTGCTCGTGACCCACGACCAGGAGGAGGCGCTCTCGCTGGCCGACTCCGTCGCCGTGCTGCGCGACGGGCAGATCGTCCAGCAAGGCTCCCCCCAAGACATCTATGCGACGCCCCACGACGCGGGCCTGGCGAACTTCCTCGGCGAGGCCAACCTCCTCGAGGCGACCTTGGCCGACGGTCAGGCCCAGACCCCACTAGGAACCCTCCAGTTGCGCGGGCAGGCAGCACGAGAAATGGCAAGAAGGCAAGGGATCGTGGTGATACGCCCGGAGCAGCTCAAGGTACGAGCCACCGACGAAAACGAGGAGGGCTTGCGAGGTATCGTCGAGCGTTGTCGCTACTACGGGCACGACGCCCTCCTCACCATTCGCCAAAGCAACCCGAGGAGCCCAACGGCACCACTGTTGGCAAGGGTTGCAGGCGAGCACGCCCTCCCAGTTGGTACACATGTCACCGTGACGGCAGCCGGCGCGGTCAGCGCAATCGAGAAATCATCCAAGTGAGCTCGGCCCAGGCACCCGTGATCGCGCTGCGAGGCGTGGTCAAGCGCTATGGCCCGATCGTGGCTGTCAACGGTCTCGACCTGGAGGTTCAGCCCGGCGTGTGCTTCGGCCTGCTCGGACCGAACGGAGCGGGCAAGTCGACGACGATGCGGATGCTCACCGCCCAAACGATCGCCGACGAGGGCGAGCTCTCGGTGCTCGGCTACCAGTTGCCCCGCGAATCCAAGCAGTCGCGCCTTGAGATGGGAGTCGTGCCGCAGCTTGACAACCTCGACGTGGAGCTGACCTGCAAGCAGATCCTTACCGTCTATGCGCGTCTTTACCGTGTCCCTCGCGGCGAGCGTCCCGCGGCGGTACAGCGCGCTTTGGAGATCGCCAACCTTGTCCCACGCGCCGAGACGATCGTGCGCGAGCTCTCCGGTGGCATGCGCCGGCGCCTGCTCGTGGCACGCGGCCTGATCCACCGACCGCGCCTGGTCCTGCTCGACGAGCCGACCGTCGGCCTTGACCCACAGGTGCGCCAAGAGCTGTGGTCCTTGATCGACGGTCTACGCGCCGAAGGCGTCACCGCCCTGATGAGCACCCACTACATCGAGGAGGCCGAGCGGCTTGCCGACACGGTCGCGGTCATGAGCAAAGGACAGATCATCGCCCAAGGCACCCCAGCCGAACTGGTAAAGGCCCACGCTGGCGAGCAGGTCGTCGAGGTCTACGGCCCACCAGAGCGGCTACTCGAGGTAAGCAACCTGGCCGCCAGCGAAGGATGGACCAGCCGGCGCTCTGGCCCCGCGGTGGCGATCATGCGCGCCGAGTCGCTCAACGGCGAGGCACCCGAAGGCGTGCGGCGTCCGGCCAACCTCGAGGACGCATTCGTGGCCTTGACCGGAGAGGAAATCGAATGAGCGCCCAGCCCCGGCGTATCCGCCGGCTCGAACCGGCCGCCTTGGCGGGTGTGATGAGCCGCGACGTGGCGATCTTCGGTCGCTACTGGAAGGCCACCACCTTCTCCTCGATCGTCCAACCCACGATCTACCTGCTGGCGTTCGGCCTCGGCTTCGGCTCCCTACTCCCCCATCTAGCGGGAGTCAAGTATGTGCAATACGTGGCCACCGGGGTGGTGGCGACCGCGGTCCTGTTCTCCTCGGCTTTCCCGGGCATGTTCAACACGTTCATCCGCTGGCAGTTCCAGCGCACCTACGACGCAGTGCTCGCCGCCCCCGTCGACGTCGAGGAGCTGATCACCGCCGAGATCCTGTGGATCTCCATCCGGGCCGGTGTCTACGGGATGGCGCCTCTGCTGGTGGGGATCGCCTTCGGCTTGGAACCGACTTGGGGGATGCTGCTCGTGCCCTTCATTGGTTTCGTCACCGGTTTTGGTTTCGCCGGCTTCGGCGTCACGGTCGCCGCGGTCGCCAAGACGATCGACAACTTCAACTACATCACCAGCGCGGTCCTCACTCCCATGTTCCTGGTCGCGGGTACGTTCTTTCCCGTCTCCCAGTTGCCCTCCGTACTGCGTGCAATCGCCAAGGTGAACCCGCTCTATCACTGCGTCCAGCTCGTGCGCGACGCATCCTTCGACCAGCTTGGCGCGGGTGATCTCGTGAACGCGGCCGTGTTGATCGCCTTCGCCGTGCTCATGTGGCGGATCGCGATCTGGCGGCTCGGCAAGAGACTGATCGACTGACTACGATCTCTCCCATGAGCACGCCAGGCTACGCCGCTGAGACGCCCGCGACACGCACCCAATCCTTGTTCGGGAGGGTGATGGGACTCGTCGCCGTCACGGTCGGGTTCGCCACTCTCGGCGTCTACATCGCCCGCGAAATGGGCGGCGCCGGCTGGTTCATCGCCTGGATGGTGGCACTCGGATGCCTGGTCGGACTCAACGTGGCCAACGCGCGCGGCCATCACGGGCTCGCGTTGACGCTGCTGTTCGCCTTCGGCCTACTACTGGGTGCGAGCATCTCCACGACCGTCAACTACTACTCCACGACCGACCCGACCGCGGTACGCCAAGCACTCGGAGCGACCGCCCTGTTCGTGGGAGGCCTGGGGGCAGGTGGCTACGCAATCCGCCGCGACCTCTCCTTCCTCTACCGCACGCTCTTCTTCCTTCTGCTTGGCCTGATCGTGGCCGGGATCGTCTTGATCTTCGTGCGCATCCCCGCGCTCTACACCATCTACGCCTTGTTCGGGCTCTTGATCTTCGGGCTTTACACGGTCGTGGACTTCAACCGCCTGCGCCGAGCCGGCACCGACGAAGCGATTCCCTTGGCCGCGGGGATCTTCTTGGACGTGGTCAACGTGTTCCTGCTGTTCCTGCGCCTGTTCGCCCGCTCCTAGCGAACCAGCTCAGTAGTAGTCATAAACCGTCATCGACCAGTGTGCCGAGTCGTGGCCGCCGGACACCTTCAACCGGTAGAGGCCGGGGCCGCTATCGAACGTATGGGTTTCGCTTTCCCCTTCCCCCAGTTCGAAGCTGTCGAAGGTCGAGCCGGTGTGGATGTCTTCCACCTCGGCGCTCGGACCGAAACAGACGAGCAGCAGCGTGCAAGACCCTTCGTAGCTCATGTGGTACGCGATCTTCCACCTGCCGCCCAAGATCTGCAACGGAACCGATTCACCGTCATCGACGCCGGAGAAGCCGGTGAGCTCGCGCCAACGGGGAGCCTCGGCTATGTGCAACGCGACCGTCGAGCCCAGGCGCACATGCGCGGACGGCGGTGGAGACTGATGCGTGACCGCGTCGGGTCTGGACCCCGGCGCCGCGACGAGTCTCACCGCATAACGCAATCCGGCGCGCTCGATCGCGCTCTCGGCAGTGGCAGAAGGCCGACCCACCACCTTAGGCACCTTCACGCCGGGACGAGGGGTGTTGAGAAAGACACGTCCCACCACAACCAAGCCGACTATTGCCATGAGCAGCCCCGCCAGCAAAGCCATCCGCCGCGGGCGGCGTGGCGAGACATCCGTTCGGCGTTTGCCGGCAGGCGGCGAGGAAGGACCACCCCGGCCCTGGCCCCTAATCTTCGCGCGCCGTTGTATGACGGTCGCTGTGGCCGGCGTAGCCCGAACGACAGTGGCTGGATCCGCCGGCGTAGTCCGGACGACAGTGGCTGGATCCCCTAGCGGGACGGTTGCCCCCCCGTTCTTCGAGGCTCCCGCTTGCACTGTCCGCTCCTCGCCCTCAGCCGATTCACTCCCCCACGCAAGCGCCCCGAGCGCGCTGACATCGCCCAGCGCGGATGCCATTGCGGCCCCGTCGCGGTAGCGCTCGGACGGCGCCTTGGCCAGAGCTCGATCGACCACCGCGCGCAGCCCCTCAGGGACAGTGACCGGAAGGGCGGGTGGCTCGTCTTGAACGTGGCGCAGCCCCAGCTCAACCGCTGACCCGTGCTCGAAAGGCGGTTTGCCGGCGAGCATCTCGTACAAGACGACCCCGGCGCTGTACACATCGGTGGCGGGGCTCGTCGGCCTACCCCGAGCCTGCTCGGGTGACATGTAGCGCGGAGTGCCCGCAATCGTGGCGGCCGGCGCCTGCGAGGTTCCCTCTGCCAGGCGGGCAACCCCGAAGTCGCCGACCTTGACCTTGCCATGGAGGCTGAGCAGAACGTTGGCCGGCTTAACGTCGCAATGCACGATCCGCTGGGCGTGGGCGCTAGCAAGAGCCGTGCACAGTCGCTTGGCCACCTCGAGCGCCTGCGCCCACGGCAGCGGGCCGTCTCGTAGCCTCTCGGCGAGGCTCTCGCCATCGACCAGCTCGGCCACGTAGTAGGGCCCCTCCTCGGCGTGCCCGATGTCGTAGATCTGCACGATCCCCGGGTCGCTCACGCGCGCCAGCATCTGGGCCTCGCGCTGAAACCGCTCGACCCAAGCGCTGTCCTCGGCCCACCATGGCTTGATCACCTTGACGGCAATCGGGCGCTCCAAGCGCAGATCGATCCCCCTGTACACACGTCCGAAGGCGCCTTCGCCGATCAGCGCCTGCAGCTCGTAGCGTCCGTCCAAGGCGCGGCCGCAAAGGTCAGGCGTACGCAACATAAGAAAGAGTATGCGTATCCCGGCCCCGACACGAGGCACTTGGGAGTCAGGGCGCCTGGGGGATTTTGGCCTTGCTGCGCTTGACCCTCGGAGCCGACGGCGGCGGCACAAGCGGCCCGATGTCGCCATCGGGCGCCTCGTCCAAGTCCACGATCACCGGTGCGTGGTCGCTCGGCCCGGTGCCCTTGCGAGCCTGACGGTCCACCCATGCTGCCTTCATTCTGTCGGCCACGATGGGAGCGGCCAGCATCAAGTCGATGCGCATGCCCAGGTTTTGATGGAACATTCCGGCGCGGTAGTCCCAATAGGTGAAGACGCGCTCCTGCGGCCAACGCTCGCGCACGACATCGCGCAAGCCGAGCTCCTGCAGCTCCGCGAGGGCCGCGCGCTCGGGCGGCGTGACATGAGTCTGGCCGATGTAGGCCTCGGGGTCGAACACGTCGAGGTCGGTGGGCGCGATGTTCATGTCCCCGCACACCATCACAGCCTCCGGTCCCTCCTTGACGGCCTCTCCCAACGCGGCAAGCCACTCAAGCTTGTACTTGTAGTGCTCGGAGTCCGGGGTCCGTCCGTTCGGCACATAGACCGAGTGCACCCGAATCCCGTCGCAGCTCGCGGAGATCGCTCTTGCCTCTTGGTGGGGAAAGCCAGGGGCGTTGGCAAGACCTTTCACGACTTCCTCCAAGCCCACACGAGAGAGGATCGCCACGCCGTTCCAGCTCGCCTCCCCATGCACCGCGATCTCATAGCCGCGTTCTGAGATCTCCTCACCAAGCAACTGCTCGAACGCCTCGTCAGTGAGCTTGGTCTCCTGCAGGCAGACCACGTCGGGCCTGCGTTCGTCAAGCCAACCCAACAGGCGGGGCATCCTCTGCTTGGCCGAGTTCACATTCCAGGTGGCTATCCGCACGCGAGGTACCGTAGCGACGCTCAGGGACGCACTCCGGATGCAGGATGTGGGCAAGTAGCTCGAGACCGTCGATCAGTCGTGGACCGGGACGGGAGAAGTAAGCCGACGCGTTTACCGCCACGATTCGCCTCGCACCCAGAGCAGCCAGCTCTGTCGTGTAAGCCAGCGCCTCCGCACGCGCCCGAGGCGCGTCATAGCCACAGGGCATCGCCACCACGACCTCTGGCTCTGTGTCGGCGATCGCCTCCCAGGAGGCGGTGACCGAGGGCGCGCCGGGTGAGCCCAGCACATCTGCTCCGCCGGCCAACTCGACAAGCTCAGGGGTCCAGTGACCAGCGATGTAGACAGGGTCGAGCCACTCGAGGGCAGCCACCCGCGGGCGGGGCCGCCCGCTTACCGCAAGCTTGACCCGATCGATGCGCGCGGTCAGCTCTCTCGCCACCTCTGCTCCACGCTCGCGGCAATTGGTGGCCTCGGCGACCGTGTGGACATCCTCAAGAGTTTCACCCAAGGTGTGGGGGTCGAGCGAGATGACCTGAGGGCATGACGGCATCTCCTCGGCGAGCTCGGCGACCTCGGTGTAGGAGACTGCGCACACGGGACACAGGGCCTGTGTGACGATCAGGTCGGGGTTGAGCGCGGCAAGCGCATCGCCGTCGAGCTCGTAGATCGCTTTGCCGCGCTGGGTGCGCTCACTGACCGCCGCGTCGATCTCCGCGGCGCTGAGACCTGCGGGCAGCACATCGCGCGTGACCTGCTCGAGCGCCGTCGCGGCAGGAGGGTAGTCGCACTCATGTGTGACCGCCACCACCTCAGGGCCAAGTCCGAGCGCGAACAGCAGCTTCCGTGGCGTGAGGGACGAGGCTGACAATGCGCATACCAACGACTGTACGCGCCCTACCACGCGAATCGGCGCCATACTGCTCCATCCGGGCCGGGAAGCAGTAGCCACGGCCGAGATATAAGAGCCCAGAATCGGTGGCTGATATGCCCGATCGCCACAGGCTTCATACGATCGCCCGCTTGCGCGCGGCGGATCCGGGGAGGTTCATCCTCAAGAGCGCCCTCCGAGCGGCGATAGTGATGCCGCTCGCCTTTGCGCTGTCGCTCGAAGTGATCGACGCCAAGCAGATGGCTCTGTTTGCGGCCTTCGGCTCGATGGCACTGCTCGTTTTCGCGGACTTCGGTGGCTCCAGACGCGCGCGTCTGCGCGCCTATCTGCTGCTGATGGTTGCTGGCGCCATTTTGATCGCACTCGGAACGCTCTGCTCACGCTCGGCCTGGCTTGCGACGATCACGATGGGCTTGGTCGCCTTCGCGATCCTGTTCGCCGGCGTGCTCGACGACTATGTCGTGGCTGCGCGCGCTGCCGTGACGCTGACGTTCGTGCTGCCTGTGATGGTTCCGGCAGACGCAGCCGAGATCCCCACACGATTGGCCGGCTGGGGTCTTGCAGGAGCGCTTTGCATCCCGGCGGCACTGTTGTTGTGGCCGGCTCGTCCGCGCAGCGCGCTGCGTCGAGAAGTGGCACAGGTCGCGCAGGCGCTGGCTGGCCTGGTCGAGGCCATGTCCCAGGGCGATCATGCTGCCGCCGACGCTGCAGCGCAAAATACGCACACAGCAACGGTTGCCGTGCGTAGCCGATTCGTCTCGATGACACAACGCCCGAGTGGCACGACCGGTCCGACTGCCGCGCTGGCCCGCCTAATCGAGGACCTTGGCTGGGTGCTGCGAGTCGCCGAGCACCCGCCGGCGCTGGCAAGCACCGCTGCTCCGTGTCCCGCCGAGCGCACCGCAATCGAGACGACGACAGCCGCCGTGTTGCTTGGCATAGCGGCGCACCTGGACGGCGGTGGATCGGACCTGCCGCGCGAGATGGCCCGACTAAGAGAGACGCACGATGTCTTCGGCCGAGCTCAGCTGGAGCACTTCGAGCACATGCAACCCGATCGCGACGAGGCTGAGGCGGAGATCGAGCTGAACGAGGCTTACCGCTTGCGCGCACTCTCCTACGGGGTCCTGCAGGCGGGAGGAGACACTCTCCAAGCCTGCGAGGATCGCGCCAAGACGATGTCGCAGCAGACGCTGCGCACACGCATCGACACCGCTCGACGCCTGGTGTTGGCGCACGCCAACACCAGGTCGGTGTGGCTGCGCAACAGCCTGCGCTGGGCCGTAGGGCTGGCACTCGCGGTGCTGGTCGGGCAGCTGGCCGACCTGCAGAACTCGTTCTGGATCGTGCTCGGCACGATGTCGGTGCTGCGCTCGAGCGCACTCTCAACGAGCGCAACGATCGCCTCAGCGTTGCTGGGGACCCTTGCCGGAATAGTGCTCGGCGGGCTGATCGTGGTCGCTGTAGGCGCCGATCACGGCGTGCTCTGGGCGGTGCTGCCATTTGCCGTGCTGCTCGCCGCATATGCGCCCCAGGCGATTTCCTTCGCGGCCGGCCAAGGCGCCTTCACGATCGTCGTACTCGTGCTGTTCAACCTGATCCACCCCGCCGGCTGGAGAGTTGGTCTGGTACGCGTCGAGGACGTCGCGGTCGGCGCCGCCGTCAGCCTGCTGGTCGGCCTACTGCTCTGGCCGCGCGGGGCGACCGCGATCCTGCGCGGCGCGATCGGCGCGGCGTACGATGGCGCCGCCCGTTATCTCGACGCAACAATCACAGCACTGCTTGGCGACGGCGAGCAGGCACATTCGAGCCTCGCTGCCCGCGAAGCGTTCGATACCGCGCAGCTGCTCGACGCGGCGATGCGTGACTATCTCGCCAACCGCGGCTCCGCTCGCAAGCACATCAACGATCTCACGCTGCTAGCAACCGGCGCAGGTCGCGTGCGCAGGGTCGCCCGCCTGCTCCAGGACGCCCACTCATTCATGCGTCTAGCGCCGATCGACGACGCACTGCCACGCTTGACCAGGGCACGCGACGCCCTCAGCGCCGAGCGACGGGCCCGCTGCGGGTGGTACGAGTCATTCGGAAGAGCAATCGCTCTGGCCGCTTCCTCACCAGACCCTGAGTCCAGAGATGCCGCTGGAGAAGCGCCCGTCTCCAACGGATCGGTCGTGCTCGAGCACGTGAACGACGGAGACAGGTTGCAGCCAGGACTGGCTATCGCGTGGGCGCACCGGCATCTCGATGTTTTGGCCGAGCTCGAGCTGGTGCTCGACTCTGCTTATGGGCGGATCAGTTTGTGAAATCTACCCTGGGAGTAATCGTTTCCTCCCCTGGTAACCACTAGGCCTTCAGTGGCGAGATGGGTACGGCAGCCTCCGGCGTGAGCACACGGAAGCTAAAGGACTCCTCCAGATAGAGCGTGACCACGTCGCTGTCGTGAGACTCGTAGCCCACCGCTAGATCTTGACCGGACTCGAAGCTGAAGTCGCCGCCACGCATGCTCACCACGATCGCTCCCTTCACCCCCGGCGCCCACACGATCGGGCCCTCGAGGATCTTGCGCAGGTGATCGAGCAGCGGGTAACCGCCGTGCTCGGCGCTCTCCACCACGCGCGTGTAGTCCTCGCGCCCCAGCGCCAAACCGTACGGTCCGGCGATCCCGTTGCGCAACAGCAACTCCACGGCGCGGGCGACATGCTCGGGATACTTCTCGACGCCTCCCCCACTCTTGATCGCGCCATGGGGTGAGCGCTCGCCGATCCCAGCGATTCCCCCTTCGGCCAAGAGTGGAACACGGCAAGGTTCTCGGCTTCAACAATGCTTTGAGCGGCGACATCAAGCGCATCGAAGTCGATGTCCTCGGCGCCACGGTCGCCCGCTCTGAGCTCCTCGCGAGAGACGGTGAATCGTGCGCGCAACTCGACGAGTGCAAGGACGACGCGGCGATTTGCCTCCACGCCCTTCACCGGGCTCACGTCGGCACCCTCGACACGCCCAAGGTTGGTAGCTGAATACTCCCAGCCGTGAGGTCCGGAGAAATCGACCAGCCGCCGGCCGGCGAGCCCGGGTAGCAGGCGCTCGCGGGCCTCCTCGTCGATCGTCTTCCAGCCGTCCTGTGTAATCGGCGCGTGCTCGCGCAGTAGATGGCTCATTCATGCCCTCCTTAAGGCTTCCTATACCCAGTGTGCCAGCGACCTCACGCGATTCCGGCTCAGAGTGAGAGCCCTCCGAGTGAGAGCCCTCCGCTGAAGCGGCGCTCCCAGCGGCGGCCTCCGCCGCCTCGCCGTGCTCGACGATGTCCCCCTGCTTGAAAAGCACTCCTTCAGCGATCTCTCGCCACTTCGGCTTGCGACGAAGCAGGAACTCGAGGTCCATGCAGAAGTGCTTGTACTCCTCGCCCACCGCATCGGCCATCACCGCCTCGCGCTTCGGGGTCGCGCTCGACCGCCAGACGTTGCTCGTACCAGCCGATCGCCTCCGCCTCCTCGGTCAGCGACGCGCACAGTCGCGCGAACGTGCGCGTCTCCTCAGGGAGCTCGTCCGGCGGCTCGTGGTACTGGTCGAAGCCCATCGATTCCTCCTCGGGGATGTGGTTTCCTGGAAGCTGTCCGCGAGCATCTACCCGTGATCATGCCACTCAGAAGTTGAGCGGGGTCTTAAGCGGGTTTCCCGGCACTCCCCACATCGCCGCACGGCAGCGGCGTTAAGAGTTGTAAGACGACGGTGTCGACTCGGGAGAGCGCTTGTCCCAGCCGTGAAATGGCGAGTAGTCGCCCGCGTCCCACGATTCGCGTAGCCCGGGCTTGCTTAGATCCCAATCGGGGCGAGCCTCGCGGGTCACGTCCCGTAGGTCGTGCGAGAGATCAACAAATGAGGGACGCCCCCAGAACCAGTAGCCGTTGTAGACGCTGTGGATGACCAGCCCGGGCTTAAGCACAAGGGTGTAGGGGATCATCGGGTCGTGCTCGGGATCGGTGTACTCCTGGATTTCGAGGTCCTTCTGGACGGTCCGCTCCGGGTCGGAGAGGAAAGGCCACTGCGCACCCACCGACGCTCGGAACTCCTGGCTGGTGTGATGAGTGTCAGTCGAAATAGTGGCCACCTTGGTGTAAGACACCGCAATCTTGGGGTAGTTGGCGGCAAGTTCGAGGTGCTGTTGGTGCTCCTTGGGGCAGTAGTGCCCACGCGCGAGCGTGAGAATCAGAGGGTCCTCGCCTTGGATCTCACTGAGCTTTCGAGTAACGTTTTCGTGATCGGGCAACTCGTAGTCGGGGAAGGTGCCGCCAGGGTTGATGTCGCTGCGCATGATCTGCTCCTGTCCATGGGTTCACGTTGAGCCTAGCCCCCCGGCGCCGCAGCCGCCAGGAAGGTGACCATCCCAATGAGTACCCGTACGCCGGTGTGCGAGCTGTTGGGGATTGAAAGCCCGATCGTCCAGGCACCGGTTGGTAATGATCCCCGTCTGCCCGCCGCGGTCTCAAATGCTGGCGCTCTTGGCAGCGTGGCCTTGTGGTGGGCCGATGACGCCGGAGACCTAGTTCGTGAAACGGCAGCACTCACCGACCGGCCCTTTGCCGGCAATTTCGTTCTTGCCTCCGATCAGCACCATCGAGTCGGCCAAGCACTTTCCGCGGGTCTGCGGATCGTGTCGTTTCTGATGGGCGATCCCGACAGCTATGTCGACTTGGTGCATAACGCCGGAGGGCTTGTTCTGCACACGGTCGGGAGCGCCGAGGAAGCGCGGCGCGCAGTCGGATGTGGAGCGGACGTCGTCGTTGCGCAGGGCTGGGAGGCTGGTGGGCACGTATTGGGTGGCGTGGCAACGCTCCCATTGGTGCCGGCGGTAGTCGACGCGGTGGCACCGGTACCGGTCATTGCAGCCGGTGGGATTGGCGACGCTCGAGGAGTTGCAGCCGTGCTCGCCCTCGGCGCGCAGGCCGCCTGGCTGGGCACCCGGTTCCTCTTGGCTGAGGAGATGCCAATCCACGAGGAGTATCGGCGCCGCCTGATAGCTGCGAGCGAGACCGATGCGGAGTGGTACGCCAACCTTTATGAGGTGGGATGGCCAGATGCCCCACATCGCGCCATCCACAACTCAACGGCCGAGAGGTGGGAGGCCGCGGGGCGCCCTCCACCGGGTAGTCGACCAGGCGAAGGGGACGTGATAGCGCACTTCGCATCGGGCGAACCCATCCTTCGATACTCCCCGGCACCCCCGCTCGTCGGAACAACAGGCGAGATCGAGGCGCTATCGCTATGGGCCGGACAGAGCGTTGCACTCGCCAAACAACAACAGCCCGCCGCCGAAATCGTGGCCGAACTTGTCTCGCGCCTGTAGCCCCGAAATTTATCTCGTCGAATGATTCCTTCACCCGAGCGCAACGATGGGAAGGTTGCGATCGTCACCGGCGCCTCGCAGGGTATTGGTGCGGGTCTAACGAGGGCGTACCGTGAGCTTGGATACATCGTCATCGCGACTGCTCGATCGATCGAGCAGTCTGAGGACCCCGGCGTCGTGACCCTCGGAGGTGACATCGCCGACCCTGAGACCGCGCAGCGTGTCGTGGGAGAGGCGGTCGAGCGCTTTGGACGGATCGACACGTTGATCAACAACGCCGGGATCTACATCGGCAAGCCCTTCACGGATTACACGATCGAGGACTTCAACGCCCTGGTCGCCGTCAACCTCGCGGGCTTCTTTCACATCACGACGCGAACGATCAAACACATGCTCGACAAGGGTCAGGGGCACGTGGTCAACGTTTCGACGACGCTGGTCGAGCAGGCGGATAGCGGTCGACCAGCCGCCCTATCCGTTCTCACCAAGGGGGGCCTGGTTGCGGCCACCAAATCACTTGCAATCGAGTACGCCTCCCGTGGTGTACGGATAAACGCGGTGTCGCTCGGTGTGATCAAAACGGCGGCACACGACGTGAGCTCCTACGCGGGGATGGACGCGTTGCACCCCATCGGTCGGGTGGGCGAGATCGAGGACGTGGTCGGTGGAGTCCTCTATCTCGAGTCGGCGCCTTTTGTGACCGGAGAGATCCTGCACATCGACGGCGGGCAGAGTGCAGGGCACTGACCCTGGACCAGTGTCTCCAAGTGAATCTCCCGTCGCGCTTCTGAGAACGAGAGGTCGTGACGGGAGCGGGGCGAACGGGCGGCGCGCGGTTCCTAGTGGTGGTAGTGGAGCACGATCTTCATTCGCTGCAGGAGCTTCAGGGGTGAACTGCCGAGGCCGGCCTGGGTTGCCGTGAAATAGACGACCAGTGTGTGCTTTCTCTTGATCAGGCGCATACCCGCCGCGTTCAGCTTTACAGTGATCTTTTTCCTCTGACCACCGTAGAGTGTCACCGCGGCCCGTCCGAGCACAACTCCGGCGCGCTTCTCGGCGACCGACGCCGTCGGGACGGCGCTCGGCACGATCCGCACCAGCGCCGGGCACCACCTTTTCTGTTTCCGCAACCCACCACGCCAAGCGGTACCGTTCGGCTGGACCTAGAGAACAGCACAGGAGCGTTGACTGCAATGAAGGCGTACCGGCTTCGCAGTGTCACCCTGCACGGCAACCGCTATACCTATCGCCAGGTCGGAGCCGGCCCGGTGGTGGTGCTGATTCACGGCATCACGTCGGACTCGACGACCTGGGCGCAGGTCATGCCCGGCTTGGCAAAGCATTTCACGGTCATCGCACCCGACTTGCTCGGCCATGGCGGCTCCGCCAAGCCGACGGGTGACTATTCACTAGGCGCCCACGCGAGTCTCGTACGCGACATCCTGCAGGAGCTCGGACATGACCGAGCCACTTTCGTCGGGCACTCGCTCGGGGGCGGCATTGCGATGCAGATGGCCTACCAGTTCCCCGAGCGCTGCGAACGGCTGATCCTCGTGGACAGCGGCGGACTGGGCCGCGAGGTCAGCCTGCTGCTGCGCGCGGCCACGCTTCCCGGTGCCGAGTACGTCCTGCCGATCCTCACCAACGGACGACTGCTCGATGCCGGGCGAATAGTGGGAAGGGTGATGGGATCCGTCGGCCTGGGCCCCGGCACGGATCTGCGCGAAAGCGCCCGCGGCCACGCCACGCTCGCCGACAAGGTCACTCGTGAAGCGTTCCTGCGCACGGTGCGCTCGGTCGTCGAGCCCGGTGGCCAGCGGGTCGACGCCACTGATCGCCTGTACCTGGCCGAACGCGCGCCGATGCTCTTCATCTGGGGCCAGCACGACACGCTGATCCCCGTGTCCCACGCCCACAGCGCGCACGCCCAGGTCCCTTCCAGTCGTCTGGAGGTCTTTGAGGACTCGGGTCACTTCCCCCAGCTGGATGAGTCCACGCGCTTCGTCGAAGTGCTCGGCGAGTTCATCGCCACCACCGAGCCCAAAGCGCTCGAGACGGATCGCTCGACCCGCTGGCCCACGGCAGACGTCAACTACGGCGGTGAATCCCCCGATGCAAAAGCCCCGTAACACGGCTTTTCAGTGGGCGATACTGGGCTGTGCGCAAACCATGCGCTGATGGTCGCGCCAGTGGTCGGAATCGGCTGACGAAAGGCTCGCCGGGCCCATCCGTGGCTATGTCAGTCCTCGGCGGCGGTCGCAGTGGCAGGCACATCGAGATCCGCGCTGTTGGCTTCGCGCTTCATCTCGATCGCGCGGCGCGCACCTTGAGACAGTAGCATCGCGCTATCGGCCAATTCGCGGACGGACTCTGGTGTTGCGTCCACGAGCCTGCCCTGGCAAGCGATCTGCGCGACATCGCGCTTCCCATTCGATGGGTGCGAGCCGTTCTCCATGCCTTGAGGGTACCTCACGTCGCGGGGTTTCTCGCGTGTTCGATCCGAGTGGCGAGCAGCCGTGCGAACGGCTCGACGTCGCCATCGGGAGAGATGAGTGCCGGTGCCACGGCGCTGTCGTGGTCAGTCATGTCTTTGTTATCCGCGAATTCGACAGCGGGGAGCCCCAGCGACCACAATGCGGCCGAGAGCGCCACGAAAGCAGTGCGGTGGTTACCGTCAGCAAAGGGGTGCACGCGGAGGATGCCTGCGTAGAGAGCGGCGACGACTCGTGTCCGCTCATCGATTCCGATGCCCTGCCGATCGACTGGGCAGTGCCGGTGTTGAACGCGGCGCATACCTCCGTGAGATCTTGGCGCAGGACGTGGGGTGGGCTGCCCTCGATCTGACGCATCCCGCCACCCTCGGTCACCACACCGAAGAACGCGCTCTCTCGACGGAAACGCCCGCCATCGTGCGGGAAGTTGCGGGCGAAGACAGCCCCATGCCACCAGCGGACGCGCTCCGGGTCCATCTCCAATCGACCTCGCCAGAACGCTCGCTAGGTGTCCATGAGGACACGGCCCAGCTCGTCTCCGAGCGCCCGCCAAGTCTCCTCCGGCGAGAGGCGGTCTGTCTTGTGGGAGCGGGAGTCCTCGTTGTCGCGGTAACGCGACTGTCTGGATTCGTCCACCGGCCGAGGATGCCAAGCGATGCGGACCCCTGGCGCCTTCGACACGCAATAGGCTCGTGCCCAGGCAAGAAAAATGGGCGATACTGGGCTCGAAACGGTTAGTGGGGGTGCTGTGGGGCATGGAATGGCTTGGTTGTCGGGGTTCGGTGTTCTGCAATTAGGTGGGATTTGCTCGGAATGGAACCTTGAATGGAACCTTGGGCGGTTCGGACTGGCCAACCAAATCCCGGCGTCCCGATGTCCGGGCGAATTGCGTACAATACGCTACATGCTGGCTGTGACAGAAGTCGCCGGACGTCCCGACTCCGCCCGCCAAGCCAACCGGCACCAGAGTCGTGCGAAACGCCGGCGCACAGGACGCGTCCACCATGGGCCCGCCAGTGTCGGGTTCGCGCCAACGCAACGGAATACGTCGCGAGACCGGCAACGATGACCATCGCCATCGCCGGCATAGCCTTCGATCATCACCACTACGACAAGCGCGGCGATGTGCTTTATCTCAACGTGAGCGCCCCTCGACCGGCGGCGCGTAGCCTTGAGATCGACGGCGGACACGCGGTCCATTACGACGAGGCCGACTCCATAATCGGCCTGACGCTGCTGAACGTCAGGCATATGATCGAGACGAAGGGGCATGTAGACCTGATCCTCCCGGTCGTACATTTAGTCGACGCGGACAGCCTTCGGGAAGCGTTCGCCCTACACCGTCGAAACCCGAACACGTTGGCCCCCAAAGTCCCCGACAGCCAATTCAGGGATCTGTGATGCCCACCAAGTTCGATGACTACCTCCGCGAGATCGAAGAGAAGGTCAAGGCCGAAGGCCCGGAGGCGGTCGCGCGCTGGGAGGCCCTCAATACTCACTTCGCCATGGCCCGCGACGAGTCCGAGATCAGTTGTGCCGATAACGAAGTCGAGGCAGTGGCCGTTGAGCGGATAAGAAGCGGTGCTGCGCAACGTACTCGGGATGGCGAGAAGGTTCTGGCAGAACTCGGCATCAGCGTGCGTTGAGCATTAGGTCCGAAGCGCGGCGTACCATCCTCTACATGCTGACCGTAGCCGAGGCCGCCGACCGCGTAGGCAAGGATCCGGAAACCGTGCGCCGCTGGATTCGTTCCGGGCGACTTCGAGCACGTCGAATCGGCAGACGGCACGCCATCAGCGACCAGGATCTGCGGACCGTCGAGGATGAGCTGTTCCCGATGGCCGAGCTGCCCGACGAGTGGAAGGTCGGCGACGACGGCTCGCCAGCGCCGAACTGGGTCGCCGCACTGCATCGCTCCCGCCGCGACCACTGACCGTGCTCGTCATCGACGCCTCGGTAGCTATCGCGGCGTGTCACACGCCCGTCGGCTTCGCCAGATTCCGTGGACACAAGATGGTTGCGCCTCAGCTGATGATCTTGGAGGCAAGCTCGGTCTTTCACGAGATGTCATGGCGAGAAGCGATCAGCAAGGAGCGGGCGAAGCAGATGCTTACGCGTCTGCTGAAGGCCGACATCGAGATTCGCGCGCCGAAGGGACTCACCGAGGCCGCCTGGGATGTTGCCGATGAGCTTGGGTGGGCCAAGACCTACGACGCGCAGTATGTGGCGCTCGCCCGGATGCTTGATTGCAAGTTGGTGAGCATCGATGAGCGCTTGCTTCGTGGGATTTCGCGGCTTGGGATCGCCCTACGACCCCGCGACCTCTGAGCGTTAGCTGCCAGCCGCCGAACTCACCGGCCACATTGGTGCGCTCGTAATACTCGGACACATCCGTTTCATTCCACCTCAGCGTACGCACTCGTACCGCTAGGATCGCTTAATTTCTGCTCCACGCCATCGCTTATGTCGATTATGTGATCGGGAGTAAAACGGACTGAATCGCCGTGGCAAAGTCTAGGAATCCCACAGGGCTGGTTTCTGAGAGTGCCAACCATATGTCGTCTATTTACCGCAACCACTTCAACCCACATACGCTCGCCCCAGCAATCCCTCATCGTGAATATGAGCTTGACTTTCATGCCCGGCCGAATGGATTGCTTATCACTGTCGCTCGGAATCCAAAAAGAACGTGGATGGGCACGATGTAGTTTGACGCCAGACTCAAGGTGCCAGCGGTAAATGATCCGGCCTGTCGCAGCCCAAACGATGCGCTCCCATGCTCCCTTAAAGAGAGCAACCTCAAGTTGCTCGAGCACCCAGAACGGCCGCTCGAGACGTGGGACTACGGGAAGCTCCGCCAACAACTCCTTTCGGCGAGAGTCATCCCGATGCCAGCCGAGCTGGGGAGCCACCCGCGAAAGTTGCGGCGCACATGATCCGCCAAGCAGTCGCCGACGCCGAGACGGACAGATCGGCCCGCACTCAACACACCGACGATCAGGACAGCGCCGCCCAGACGCCGCAACGCGACGGCCGTCCGCCCTGGCCTGCGCCCTATGGAGGCAGCCACAAATGCGCGGCCTCATGTGGGCGGCCATCATCGGACTGCACACCCGCTATCCCGAGGCGCTGGGCACGCTGGAGGAGGGCTGGTGGCGCAACCCGTCCCAGCTGGAGACGCTGAGCGCGCTCGCCGTCTGGCGAAAGTCGATAGATGACGCCGGCGGCGACCCGCGCGAAGAGTTGGCCTTCCAAGTCCATCTCACCAACTACGGCCACACCCTGCGACAAGCTGGCGGCAGCATCAAGCGACCCTGGCAACCAGGCGCGCCGCCCGTCGAGTGGTCGTAGGCCGCCGCGTGTCGTCCTGACCGCCCCAAACGGAACCTCTCATTGGAACCTTGAGGCCCCCTCAGACGCGAAAAAGCCCCATGGAATGGGGCTTTCCACCAGTGGGCGATACTGGGCTCGAACCAGTGACCTCCGCCTTGTCGAGGCGGCGCTCTCCCAGCTGAGCTAATCGCCCTGGGAATGAGCCTTAGACTATCAACGGGTCGACGTCGGCGGCTCGCATCCTGACCTGCCCGGCGCGCTTACCAAGACACGAATCAGAGTGTCCCGCGGCCGACAGATCCAAGGATCGACCGCGGGACATCTGGCGCTCTCTGACCTAGTCAAGGCACAACCACGACCTGACCTTCGCGACCGGCTTCGCCGGCCTCCGCGCCGCTCACGCCCTGGCCTTCCGTTTCAGTTCCAGAGCCCTGTCCGTAGCCATAGGGGCTCGCTTCGCCGCTTTCGACCTGACCTCCGCCAGTGCCGCTCTGGCCTTCGACCTGCCCACCTTCAACCCCATAAGGGCTTTCGACCTGGCCTTGTTCGCCACTGCTGCCGTAAGGGCTTTCTGTGCCATAAGGAGATTGCGTGCCATAAGGCGATTTGGTGCCCGACCGGCCTTCGGCGCCGGCGCGACTTTCGGTCTGTCCGGAACCGCTGCTGCTCCCACCGCCGGACTCGATTGTCTTGATCACTTCGGAGACCGTGTTCGAGGAGATCGCGAAGCCCACGCCCGTACTACCCGGCTGGGAGCCTTCAGAGCTGGCGGCGTCGCTGGCGATCTGGGAGTTGACGCCGATCACGTCTCCCTGTTCGTTGAGCAAGGGGCCACCCGAGTTGCCCGGGTTGAGCGCCGCGTCGGTTTGGATCGCATCCTTGATCGGCGTGCCGTCCGGAGCTTGGATTTCGCGCCCCAACGCCGACACGATGCCCCGCGTCAGTGTCTCGTTCAGACCATATGGGTTACCGATCGCGTAAACCGGATCGCCGACTTCAACCGAACTCGAGCTCACCAGCTTCAAAGCTTTCAAGCCCAGCCCCGAAGGATCCACCTTGATCAAGGCCAAGTCCTGATTTGGATCGGCGCCCACCACCGTAGCTGTGTGCGTCAGATTCGACGACTTGCCGGGGCTCACCGTCAGGCTCGTACCCTCCGAGATCACGTGATCGTTGGTGAGGATCAGCCCTTCTTCATTGAGCACGATCCCCGTACCTGAGTCGCCCCCCTGGGCTGTGGTGGCCTTGATCGAGACCACACCCGCAGAGTCTTGCTTGTAGATCTGGGTAGCCGTTGGCGCGCTCGTGGACACCTCGCGCCTGGTCCCCGCTCCGGTGCTCCGTGTCGTGGAGAGTACGGCCGCAGACGGTTTCTTCGCTGCGCCGTTCGAGCCGCTGAGGGCTAGGAAGATAAGGCTGGCCCCCGTCGCTCCCGCGAGGGCGGCAATCAAGAAGACTGGCAGACGATGCTTCACGGGATACCTCCAAAGTCGGGCTTAGAGTGTTGAGCCCGCTCGTGTAGATCCCCTAACAGAGTTTGAAAACGTCGCTAACGACTTTCGAAACTCTCCCTAACGGAATCCGAAGCGGCGCATAAGCGTGTGCGCGCGCCGCGACAGACACCGATTCGAAGGCGCCGACTCCTGAAGGAAGTACGAGGGCCCCGGCGTACTGAACAGCAGAATGTGTTCAGCACACAAGCTCACCAGTGCCCTACCTCTACTGGTCGGACTCACCGTTGCCGCGATGACTGCGTCCTCTGCTTGGGGCTCCGTCATCAACTTGGAGTCCCCGCCAAGCGCTCGTAGCGCGCTCTCCCCCACCCTGACGCCGGCGCCGGCTAACGACGAAAGGGCCAACGCACAAATCATCCACAGTTTGCCCGCCACGATCGACGGCAACACTATCGGCGCGACACTCGAAACGAACGAGCCCGAATCCTCGTGCGACGTTCCTACCACCAGCTCCGTCTGGTACAGCTTGCGCGCTCAAAGCGCCGAGCGAATCGCGCTCAACCTTGCCGCGGGTGGTGAGTTGGACGCAACGATCGACATCTACCACGCGGTGCGCTCCCAACTCCTATCGGTGAACTGCCAGCAGACCGAATCACACGGCAAGGCCTCGCTCACCTTCAAAGCCGCCAAGAACGGCCTTTATTTGGTCCGCGTCGCCGCACGGGCCAACTCGCAGTTGGCGAACTTCACGCTGGAAGCCTTCCTACCGACTCCAGCCATCGGACCGCCTGGCCTGCCGCTGCCCTTCTCCGGCGTCAATGGCAAGGTTGATCGCATCCAGAACATCAACGCTGCCTACGCCTTCACTATGCACGCGGGAGTCAGTTACCTGATCAACCTCGCCAATAAGACCGAAGGCGCTTGTGTTAAAGGCTCTCTCTATGCGCCTGGCACGAGAAGCTTCGAAGAAGGCTCACCGCTCGTCCACGTCGACTGCGGCGGCTACCAGCTGTTCACGCCAGGACCCGGCCAGGGCGGGCGCTACAGCTTCGAGGTGACGCCTCGCTCTTCCTATCGAGGCGTTCAGCGTTTTCACCTCCAAGTCGCGCCGGCCGGAGCCGCCGAGACCGCTCCCGGACTTACGCTCGGCAACTACGCTCATGCACACGGGCGCTTGGACGGGCACGGTGTGAGCGTCCTGCGCCTGTATCGCCTCGACGTCACCAGTCACTCAAACCTCACGCTTAAGCTGGTAGCCCCCGCCTCGGCCGACTTCAATCTGCAGCTGCGCAACCAAGAGGGCACCGTGATCGCATGTCGCTGCGGCGAAAGCGGCACGCAGACACTCCAACACCAGTTGCAACCCGGACGCTATTACGCGGTCGTCTCTGTGCGAGACGCAACCGCCGGCAACTTCACGCTCGTGCGCGAGTCGCGCACGATCACCTCTACCTCGCTGTCCTTCTCCTCAAGCACGGTCGCCCCAGGTCAAGATCTCGACATTGACGTGCAGGTCTCACCGGCGGCCTCGGGCCCGCTCACCGTCGAGATCGAACGCTTCGATCCCGTCTTCGGCTGGCAGTTCTACCGACAAGTCTCGGGCTTCATCAGCGAAGGGGCGGCAAGCGTCCCGTTCGTCCCGCCCGCGGTGGGACGCTGGCGAGCCAAGGCAACCTATGCCGGCTCACGGCTTTCCAGTCCCAGCTCAGTTGGTTTCTCCTATCTACTGGTCTCCTAAGAGCAGGCTCCGGAGAGGCGTCAACCCGAATCGAGCCAGTGTAGACGGCTTGCAGTGCGTCACAAAGGGGTGCCCGTCGCTTACCTAAGCGGTTTTCGGGACCTCCAGTGCTCTCAGATGCCCTCAAAAAACGCCCGGGTGGGGAGGTCGCGGAGCACGAAAGTTGCGGAGGCCCGCCATCGAGCCATCTACAGTGCACGGCTCGGGCATCGCCGTCCTCCATCTCGGCAACAACTGAACCGCTCGCGCCCTGCTCAAGAAGTGGCCGTGCCAGAAGCTGACGGTACGCAGGCGATTGGATCCACCGATGACTTCGGGCAGTCGGCGAGGTCTATGAGGGAGAATCCTAGTTCCAGACTAAAGGGAGATGGATATGGCGATGAAGATGCCGGTGACGGAACTGCACGCTGGGTTCAGCAGCCCGGGGGCGACCCCGACAGGTTGGGCGGATGGACGCCGGTACATCGACGAGGCGGAAGTGTTCTGGCTCTCGACGGTGCGTCCCGATGGACGTCCACACGTCACGCCGCTGTTGGCCGTGTGGCACGACTACGCGATGTACTTTTGCACGGGTCCGGACGAGCGTAAGGCAAAGAACCTCCGGCAGAACCCACAGTGCATTCTCACCACGGGCCAGAACGGTCTCGACGGTCTCGATGTCGTGGTCGAAGGACAGACCGTCGAGGTCCGCGATGCAGCGGAGCTCGAACAGGTCGCCAATGCCTACGAGTCGAAGTACGGGGTGCGCTTTACAGCACCCGAGGGCACGTGGTTTGGTCTCAGCGACGCGATCCGCGCGGGTAAGGTGCTCCTCTATCGGGTCACGCCCACGACGATTCTCGGTTTCGGCAAGGGCGAGCAGTTCAGCCAGACGCGATGGCGCTTTGCTTGAGCGAGGACGAACTGCTACGTGCTGACTCCAGTAGTCCTGAATCGCCTGTTCCTACCTTGCAGGCATCGACTGGTCCGATCACCGACGCCAGTACAAGCGCTCGTCGCATGCATAGGGGGCTGATCCAAGTCACGCAGTCTCCGATTTCGCTAGCGGAGACTGCACGCAAAACGGGCGTGAGCCGACAAACGTTCTAGGTCGCGGAAGACCTCCAGATCGGGCTAGAGGCGTCGACCGGAATCGAACCGGTGTAGACGGCTTTGCAGGCCGCTGCGTAGCCACTCCGCCACGACGCCAAGACGACCTCCAAGCCTAGCGGGCGACGCAAAGATGCGACCGCCGCCGCAACGATAATGGGCGGGCCTTGTTAACTCCCGGCGTGCCCTCTCTACACCGATCGGCCCGCCTGGTCGCGATGCTGGTTGCGTTGGCGACCCTCGCCACAACCGCCGCGAAGCCCGCCCAAGCGCCCGCCCAAGCCGCGACGCCTGTCAACATCACAATCGAATCCCAAGCCCCGGGCCGCCCGGTACCGAAACGTTTCTTGGGCCTGTCCTTCGAGGCGGCTGCCCTTAGCCAGCTTGCGGGCGACGCTCACAAGGGCGACCTGGTCTCGTTGCTGCGCTCGCTCGGGCCGGGCATGTTGCGCTTCGGCGGGATCACCGCCGATGAGAACGTCGCTTGGAGCGACTCCGAGACGCCGGCGCCTGCTTGGGCTTCGAGCACGATCGGGCCATCACAGATGAAGGCGCTGGGCGAACTGGCCAAGCGCAGCGGCTGGCAGGTCCTGCTGACCGTTGGCCTGGCCCACTTCGAACCACAGGCGGCCGCGCGCGAGGTGGCGGCGGCACACCATGCGCTCGGTCCGTACTTGGCGGCGGTCGAGATCGGTAACGAGCCGAACGCTTATGGCAACCACGGCTTCCGCGGACTCCCTTGGATCGCTCAAGGCTATGAGGAAGAAGTGAGCGACTACCGCGACGCGATCGAGGCGCTCACACCCGGCATCCCGATCGCTGGTCCCGATGTGTCGGGCTCGGGCGTATTCAGCGAATGGGGCAGCGAGGAGGCTTTGGCCCAGACGCCGATCCTGCTGACAGGACACCATTACCCACTCGGCTGCGCCCAAACGCCGCCGCCCACGATCGAAGCTCTGTTGAGCGCGGCCACACGGGGTGCGGCGGCGCGCTCGCTGGCCACCTACATGACGGTCGCCGGCGAGGATGGCATCCCGTTCCGTATGGACGAGCTGGGCTCGGTCTCCTGCGGCGGCGTGGCCGGCATCAGCAACACGTTCGCCTCGGCCCTGTGGGCAACCGGCTACCTGGCCCAAGCCATGGACGACGGCTTGGCGGGGGTCAACCTGCAAGGCAATCCCACCAACTGTCTCGGGTACACACCATTGTGCGCATCCTCCTCCGAAGCTTCAGCCGCTGGGAATTTGAGGGCCCAACCAGACTGGTATGCGCTACTGCTGGCCAAGTCCTTGATCGGCTACCGACCCTTGCCCACCACAATCGGATCATCCACCCCCGGTCCACCTGAACCGGAAGCGCCGGCGAGCGGGCAACAGGAAGCGACTGTGCTGAGCGCACCCGAAGGCACGCCCGATCTGGTTGCGGCTTCGTTCCTTGGCCCGCGCCACACCATCAAGGTGGTGCTCTCAGATCAAGAACCGCCGGGCGCAAACCCGCTTGAAATACGCTTGGGGGTAGGCGCCGGTCTCGCCGCAGGCGATCTCATGCGCCTGGAGGCCACCTCGCCCAGCGCCACCGGCGGTGTCACGCTGGCGGGTACAACCGTGGCGGCCAACGGCTCGTGGCACGAACCGAAGCACCCCGAAATTGTGCCCTTGCACAGCGGGTTGGCGACGCTCCAGCTCAATCCCGGCAGCGCGGCGCTGCTGACGTTCGCTCCGCCGAAGCCCAAGCCCAAACACAAGCCGGCCCACCACGGCCACGCCACGCGAGGCTGATCTCACCGGCTGCACACACGGCCACCAACAAGACTGACGTCAGCCACTAAATGCAGCCACGCCAGAGCTTGCCTCAACCACTTACGCGCTTGAGCGCCGCGTTCAAGCTCTGCTCCGTTTGCGGGCCGCGCAAGGTCAAGCGCAGCTTGCCCGCGCTATCCAACACGAAGGTCGTGGGCAAGAAACTAGTGATCCCGTAACGACGCCCCACCGCGCCGTCCGGGTCGCGCAGGTTGGGAAACGTCCAGCCGTAGCGGTGAACGAAGGCGAGGGCGTTCGCGTGCGAGAGATCCTCCCAGTTGACCCCCACCAGCGTGGCTCGCCCAGCCAGACTTCGGGCGAAGCGCTCGAGCGAAGGGGCCTCCGCTTCGCACGGCCCGCACCAGCTCGCCCAAAAGTTGACGAGAGCCGGATGGCCACGCAGAGACGCGACAGTCACTGGAACGCCGCTAAGCCTCTCGGTGGGCAGAGCCGGTGCCACCCGTCCCGCATGATCGCTGTTGCCCGCCAAGCCAAGAACGGCGAGTACGACCACGACCGCCAAGGCCGTGGCCCAGAGGAGCAGCCTACGGGTGGGGACTCGCAGCTTAGGCATGATCCAGCGAACCTATCACCGCCGCGATGCAGATCGACCCGCTCAGGGGGCGGGCCGATCCGGGGAGGGAATGAGGGAGGAACGATGCCCTCCTTTTCAGTGTTGCCTGAAGCGAGCGATGTCAAACACCAAACGAAACAAGTCCCACTGCCCGAATCCCGTGTCTCATCGCCCGTTGCGCTCGTCGCCTCGTCAACGAGACGACGGTGCTCAAATGCCGACCGAGCGCGACTCAGTCGAACGCAAGGCGTGCTTGACGCTGTAGAGGTGAGTATCGGCGCGCGCGATGCACTCACCGAGGCTCTCCTCGCGCAGCCACTCGGCCACTCCCACAGACCAGGTGACGGGCAGACCCTCGACGCACAGCCGCTGCAATACGACGTCGGCGCCCTCGGGTGAGGTGGCAGGCAAAAGCAAGACGAACTCGTCGCCACCGTGGCGCGCGAGGATATCGCCCGTGCGCAGAGACTCGCGCCACGAGCGCCCCAGGTCGGCCAGGACACGGTCGCCAACCACATGGCCCCGCAGATCGTTGATCTGCTTGAAGCCGTCCAAGTCGAGCACGGCGAGCGTCAGGCGGTTGCCGCTGCGCAGAGCTATCGCGTGCTCGCGCAAGGCCGCAGGGAGGAAGCCGTTGCGGTTGAGCAGGCCCGTCAGGGGATCGGTGTCGGCCTGACGGCGCAAGCTCTCTGAGAGATGCCCGAGCACGATGCAGATCGACCAGATCGTGACCGTCACGATCGCCCAATAGACGCCGACGTGGGGCAATCCGCCAGCAATCAGGCCGACGCCGAATCCGATCGAGATCAGGCTGCCCTGCAGAACCACCACGCGACGAGGAAAGAAGTGGGCCGCATAGATCGCGATCCAGGGATAGGAGAAGGCCGCAATCATCATGCCGCCGTGGGTGTTGGCATGCGCGACGACCGTACTGGTGACGATCGTGCCGCCCGCGGCCAACAGCTCGAAGCCGACGATTGGGATGCGCCGCGCGAACAGCCACACCAAGGAGGAGGCGAGCATCGCGAAACCTCCAGTGGCCGCCAGCTGGGAGACAGGCTCGGTAGAACTGATCGGAAAGGCCACTGTCGCCCAGCAGACAAGTCCCTTGAACAGGAACAGCAACGCCAACGACCAAGCCATGGGCGGGCGACTCGCCACCACCCTGCTCCCCAAGGAGCCGAGCAGCGCTAACCAGCTTTGCGCAAGCTGCGGCCGAGACTCGATGAGACCCGGCCCCTGCCAGAGCGACTGCGATGGGTTCGTGAACATCCCTGATACTTCTTCGGACCGCGACAGACCGCGCTTGAGCGCTAAGGCAGCGCTACAACGAACCTTGCCGTTTGGGCAGGCGCCTGCGGCCCGCTACGCTGAACCTAAGTGCAGCTCTTCAAAGCGCGTCAGACGAACATCGTGGAGGCCGCCGAGGCTCTCCCCGGCCGCTCGCAGCCGTTCCAGGTCGCTGAGCGCCACCTCGTGCTAGGCAACCCCATGCAACCCCCCTTCCCCGAGGGCATCGAGCAGGCAATTTTCGGAATGGGTTGTTTCTGGGGCGCCGAGCGCATTTTCTGGGAAGCCCCCGGCGTGTACACGACCGCGGTGGGCTACGCGGGCGGAATCACTCCCAACCCCACCTACGAGGAGGTCTGCACGCGGACGCACCGGCCACGCCGAGGTGGTGCTTGTGGCATTCGACTCTCAGGCCACGGATTTCGAGGCGATGCTGAAGCTGTTCTGGGAGGGCCACGATCCCACTCAAGGTATGAGGCAGGGCAACGATCGGGGCACCCAGTATCGCTCGCTCATCATTTGCTCGGACGCCGCCCAGCTGAGCCTCGCCGAATCCTCGCGCGTCACCTACGAGCAGATGCTCAAGGCAAGTGGCCACGGCCCGATTACCACCGAAATCCTTGCCCCGGACCCGGCGCGGCCGTTCTACTACGCCGAGGATTACCACCAGCAGTACCTCGAGAAGAACCCCGGCGGCTACTGCGGCCTGGGTGGCACCGGCGTGAGCTGTCCCATCGGCCTCGCCACAAGCTGAGGTCCTTAACCACGCGACCCCGCCGGAGCGGGGTCGCGGGTCGTGATTGACCAGAGGACCGACGGGGCGCGTACAGAGGAGACGCGCCCCGCCAAGTCCGCCGCTTATGCGGGACTGCCCGCCGGCGCCGGCTGGTAGGCCGGTGCGTGGGGGCCGCCCAAGGTGGGCACGTCCGAGGGGTAGACCTCGTTGCCGTGAATCGCGTGATCGCCGATCTCCAGCTCCTCGTCGGAGAGACGCAGGGGCACGAAGATGCCGACCAGCTTCAACAGGATGAACGTCATGATCCCGCTGAAGAAGATCACGAACACGGCAGCCTCGGCCTGCCAGCGCAACAGTTTCCAGCTTCCATGGATAGCCCCGGCGAAACCAGGCAGGTTTTCCGCCCCGCCGATGCCGATGTACTCGACGATGTTCGGATCCGCGAGCACACCAACCAACAGGCCACCCAGCAGGCCAGCGATGCCGTGCGTATAGATCACGCCCAGCGTGTCATCCACGCTTCGGAACACCGGTGCCCTGGACAAGAAGCGGATCGACATCCACACGATCGTCGATGCCACCACTCCAATCACGATCGCCCCGTAACCGTTCACGAAGCCGGCTCCCGGGGTGATAGCCACAAGGCCCGTGATCATTCCGTTGACAGAGCCGATCAGAGATGGCTTGTCGCGGAAGATGTAGTCCCAAGCGATCCACACGAGCATTGCCACAGCCGTGCACAGGTTCGTGTTCAGAACCGCCGCTGACGCATTGGCGCCCGCATAGTAGGAATCACCACCGTTGAAGCCGTTCCAGCCGAGCCACAGAAGACCCGCACCAGCGGCGACCATCAACAGATTGTTGGGAGCATCGACCTCTCTGTCTCGTTGCAATCGTGGTCCAATGACCGCGGCCGCGACGAAGCCCGAGATACCGGCTGCCAGGTGGATCACGTACCCACCTGAGTAGTCCAGTGCGCCGTGAGCCGCGAAGTAACCGCCGCCCCAGATCAGGAACGCGTTGACCGTGTACACGAACGTGATCCACAGCAACACGAACGGGATCCACGCCTTGAAGTTGATGCGGCCCAGTACAGAACCGAGCATCAGGATCGGCGTGATTCCGGCGAACACGAACTGGAAATACACGAGCGAGGACTGCGGGAAGTGGAACGGTGGCCCCGTACTGATCGACGGGATCGCCGCTTGCCCCTCCTCAGCAGCGTGCCCGAGAACGCTTCCCGGTTTGCCCCAAAACGTGTCGAGGAACCCGGTGCCTTTGCCGATCGGGGTCCCAAAGCCCATCTTGAACGCCCATAGGCACCACGCGACGAGCACTAGCGCGAAGGCGACGAAGGTGAGCATCATGCTGTTCACCGACCAGCGCTTCTGCATCACGCCGCCGTAGAGGATGGCGAGACCCGGCACGCTCATCAGACCGACGAACGTCGCGGCCGTCATCTGCCAGGCGTTGTCGCCTGCGTTGAGCCACGATGGGTACGCCAGCCATTCGGCTGTGGCCAAGATGGACATAAGCCTCCATTTCCTGTCTTTGAATGCGTTTCACGGGTGCCGCCAGCCGTCCCGGCCGCCTGCATCCGTCAGTCGCACACCATGAAACCGGGCCACCCGCGCCCGCAATAGGGAGACCTGGCCAACAGTTGGCACCCCACGTTTGGACATATGTCGAGACCGCTGCCAAAGCGAAATCGTCATGGCCAAAGCTGGAATGGGAGCGCAGACGCTAGCTAGACATGGCAGAGCGACAAGTGCTAGCCAGGCCCTGGCAGAGCGACCCGTGCTAGCCAGCGACCCATACTAGCCACGCTATGGCAGAGCCCGTGCTAGCCGGCCGTGGCAGAGCGACCGTAGGGCAGACCCGCCTGCCTACAGGCCTCACGCAGTGCGCCGTGCGCCGCGGCGGCCGGATACTGGTCCGGCCGGGCACACGCTTCTCGCGCGTGGACACCACAAGGATGCATGAGCGCAGCGCCGAGGCTGCTCGCGTAAGTAACTTCGATACATCCCGCCTGACGGGAGCCGGTCGTGGAAGCGAGCACCGCCACGGTTACCAGCGCCGCGAGCAGAAGCCCCCCCACAGCGAGCACGGCAAGACGCCCAGCCCGGGTCCAACGGAGTGGCTCGGAGAGCCGCCTGGACTGTTCCTGCATCACCATTGCGCGCCCAGCTTACCTATCCAGGCAGCTGGTCGAAAGGGTTTCGAGAGACTCAGGACTTGGGCGCGAAGCCGAGCGCAGCCGAGTTGATGCAGTAGCGCTGCCCTCCAGGCCCCGGACCGTCGTCGAAGACGTGACCCAAATGCCCACCGCAGTGGCGGCAGATGACCTCGGTGCGACGCATGAACAAGCCGTTATCCGGGCGCAGCTCAACCGCCTCAGCGAGGGCCGGCTCGGTGAAGCTGGGCCAGCCGGTGCCCGACTCGAACTTCGTGTCGGAGCTGAACAGGTCGCTGCCACACCCGGCGCACCTATACATGCCGGAGTCCTTGTTGTAGACGTACTCGCCGGTAAACGGCGCCTCTGTGCCAGCCTTGCGCAGAACCTCGTACTGCTCGGGCGTGAGCTCGTCGCGCCACTCTTGCTCTGACTTCTCAAGCTTCGAATCGCTCATCTCCCAAATGTTCTAGCAGGACACTCAAGCCGGCTTCAATTTTGAGAATGGCGCCACCGCGTGGAGCGACTCGGCGAGCCTGAGAGCCGCAGATCGGGCGCTGCCTGGGAACGGCATGCCGCTGCTATAGTGATCTTTACGTTCACGTCAAGTTCCATATCCAAATTCGGCGTGCAGGCCGATCACCATCACTACAAGTGGTGGGCCCTCTCGTGCACGAGCTTGGGCATGTTGATCGCGGCCACCAACTCGGGCACGCTGATCATCGCCCTGCCTAGCCTGGAGCGCTCTTTGCACACGAGCTTGCTTGCGCTCGTGTGGGTGATCTTGGCCTATTTGATCGCCGCCACCGTGCTCGTCTTGATGGCCGGTCGCCTGAGCGACCTATTCGGGCGCAAGAAGGCCTACGTGGGCGGCTTTCTGGTGTTCGCCTTGGCCTCGCTGGGCGCCGGTTTCTCCACTGGCGCAACCGAGCTGATCTGCTGGCGCGTGCTGCAGGGAATCGGCTCGGCTTTCCTATTCGCCAACGCTGCCGCCCTTGTCACTGATGCCTTTCCCAAGCAGGAATTGGGGCTGGCAATGGGCGCCAACACCATGGTCGCCGCGATCGGGCTGGTGCTCGGACCCGTGCTGGGAGGCGCCTTGGTTGAGATCTCATGGCACTGGGTCTTCTGGTTCAACGTGCCGATCGCCTTGGCCGGGGCCGCCTGGGGCTCCTTGGTTCTGCGCGAGCTGGCCAAGCCCGACCAGGTGCGGGGCTTCGACACGCTCGGTACCGCCACATTCGTGGTCGGCCTAACCGGGCTCGTGCTCGGCGTCTCCAAGGGCGGGCTCTCCGGTTGGGGCAACCCGGTCGTGATCGGCGGCCTGGCCGCCGCCGCCGTGCTGTTGCCACTGTGGGTCTTGATCGAGCGCCACACGAGGGCGCCGATGCTCGACCTCTCGATCTTCTCCAATCGCCTGTTCGCGGCCGCCTCCGCGGCGGCCTTCATCAACGGCCTGGCCCGCTTCGCCTTGATGTTCCTGTTCGTCTTCTACTACCAGGGCGCCCAAGCCAACGACCCGATCGAGGCAGGCATCAAGCTGATACCGCTCGCCTTGGGGATGCTCGTGGCCTCGCCTCTTGCCGGCATTTACGCCGACCGGCACGGCTCAAGGGCGCTTGCCGCGATCGGGATGCTCGTCAGCGGCGCAGGCCTCGCCGCGATGACCACCTTGCAGGTACACACCCCTTACTGGCAGAGCATGATCTGGCTGGCCCTCGTGGGCGTGGGCTCGGGCATGTTCAATAGCCCCAACACCGCAGCCATGATGGGCACCGTGCCGGCTCAGCGTCGCGGCATCGCAGCCGGTGCACGCACTTTGCTGCAAAACACAGGCGCCGTGCTCTCGATCGCCTTTGTCCTCGCGATCGTCACCTCCGCGGTACCCAAGGCGACCTTGTTCGCCGTCTTCTCTGGTGTCACAGAGGGCTTGTCTACGCAGGCGCTTGCACCTTTCATCTCCAACATGCACGTGGCCTTGTGGGTCCTTGTTGGCACGTCGGTGATAGGTGCAGTGGTGTGCATGTTGCGCCCCAGCCAGGCCACGCTCCAAACCGAAGAGCGCGAGCAGGAAGCACGCGAGACGCGGCTAGGCGACGAGTCCCGAGGAGCCATCGGCGCGGGAGCGCGCGCATGAGCACCGCCACACACGGGGGCACCGATGCGGTGACCCGAACCCGAACAGCTGTCGGCACAGGAGCGCGCGCGTGAGCACCTCGACTAATTTGCGCATCGGCGACGTGGCCAAGCTCGCCGGCACGACACCGCGCACGATCCGCTACTACGAGGAGATCGGCCTACTTCCCGAGGCTCCCGAGCGACCAGCCGGTGGCCACCGCCTCTACACCCCAGCCGAGGTGGAGCGCCTGCGCGAGGTCATGCGCCTGAAGGAGCTGCTCGGCGTGACCTTGGACGAGCTCAAGGATCTGCTCACCGCCGAGGAGGCCAGGGCGGCCGTGCGCGCCGAGCTGCAGCGCGAAGACGTCCAACCCGAGCGCCGTCGCGAGCTCTTGCAGGAGGCCTTGGGCCACATCGAACGCCAACTCGACCTGGTCGAGCACCGCACGACCGAGCTGGCCAAGCTGCGCGAGGAGTTGTTCCAGACGCGCAAGCGCGTGCGCCGCAAGCTGCGCGAGCAGGCGACCTCAGCCGAGACGCCGCACTTGGTCGCCCATGCCCAAGGCGTTTGAGGCCCTACGGGCATGGTTACCCATGCCCAGGGTCTTTGAGGCCTACGGGCGCGCCTTCCTACAGTGAAGTGAATCCAGCGTCCTGACGCACCGAAGGGAGCAAGCCGTGGAGCGTAAGTGGTGGACCTTGATCGCCGTGTCGGTGGCGATCTTCATGCTGTTGCTCGACATCACCGTCGTCAACGTCGCCCTGCCCTCGATCCAGTCGGTCCCTGAAATCCTCGTTCTCTGACCTGCAGTGGGTCGTCAACGCCTACGCGCTCACGCTCGCAGCCTTCCTGCTCACGGCGGGATCGGTCGCCGACCTGATTGGCCGCCGTCGCGTGTTCGTGCTCGGGCTGATCGTGTTCACGGCCTCCTCAGCCATTTGCGGCTTGTCGACCACACCACTGATGCTCAACCTAGCGCGGGCCGTGCAGGGAGTCGGCGGCGCGATGATGTTCTCCACCTCGCTCGCGCTTTTGGCCCAGGCTTTCCACGGCCGCGAGCGCGGGACCGCCTTCGGCGTGTTCGGCGCTGTCACGGGCGCGGCCGTCGCGATCGGCCCGGTCGTCGGCGGGATCATCACCGTCCGGTATCGGCTGGGAGTGGATCTTCTTCATCAACGTGCCGATCGGCATCGCCGCCGTCGCGATCACCCTGTCGCGCGTCGTGGAGTCGAGCGATCCAAACGCGCGCCGCGTCGATTGGATCGGGCTCGTCACGTTCTCGGGCGCGCTATTCGCGCTCGTATTCGCCCTGATCGAGGGCAACGAAGACGGCTGGGGCTCGACCAAGATCGTCTCGCTGCTGCTTGGGGCGCTCGTGCTTTTCATCGCGTTCGTGGTCGCCGAGCTCAAGCAATCGCGGCCGATGCTCGACCTCTCGCTGTTCGGAAAGCCGGCCTTCACCGGCGCCAGCATCGTCGCCTTCAGCGTCTCGGCCTCGATCTTTGCGATGTTCTTGTACCTAACGCTGTACATCCAGGACGTGCTCGGCTACACCGCCCTGCAGGCGGGCCTGCGTTTCCTGCCGATCACACTGCTCTCGTTCGTGGCGGCCCCGATCGCGGGTCGCCTGAGCGTGCGTATGCCGGTGCGCTATCTGCTCGGCGGCGGGCTCCTGCTTGTCGGGGCCGGCCTGCTCGCGATGACCGCGATCGACTCGACGTCCGGCTGGACCACGTTGATCCCCGGTTTCGCGGTGACGGGCGTGGGCATCGGCATGATCAACCCGCCGCTGGCTTCGACGGCGATCGGCGTGGTGCACTACTCGCGCAGCGGCATGGCCTCCGGCATCAACTCGACCTTCCGCCAGGTGGGCATAGCCACCGGCATCGCCGGGCTAGGCGCGGTCTTCCAACACGAGGTGCTGCAAACGACGACGACCAAGCTCGGCGCGCAGCTGCCCGCGGTGCAGGCCGCGGCCCACGGGCACCTCAATACGCTGCTCCAGTCAGGCGAAGTCAAGCAGGTTCTCCACACCCTCTCCCCCGCCGCCCAGGTCGCGCTGAAGCACTCCTATCGAGTCGGCTTCACCGAAGCGTTCGACACGATCCTCTTGATCGCCGCGGGCATCGCCTTCGTCGGCGCGATCCTGGCCCTGATCCTGGTCCGTAGTCGCGACTTCGTCAGCTCTAGCGCCGGCGAAGGCCAGGCCCCACCCGCCCCGCAGGCCAGCTCAGTCGGCGAGCCGCTCGTAGCCGGTGCACGAGGAGACCGGTAGCCGCGGATAGCGCGGGTACCGGGGATCCGTTCGCGAAAGCATGCACAGCAAGAAGACCGAGCCGCGCGTATTCGGCACGAGGCGACGGTGCTTGCACGTGTCGCACAGTCCCACGTTTGGCGCAGACGGACGCAAACGAGACGGATCGTGAGGGGACATGAAGCAGAGCCTAGTCACACCAACCGGCACGCACGACCGGACATCGCAGGTACGGAATGTGGGACGGCCCCACGTAGACCGACCAGCACGCCCAACCCTCCCCTGCAATAATAGTTGACTAAGCAACTATGAGTACGTTCTACCGACTACTTGGCTTCCTCAACCCCTACAAGCGGGGGGTGGTCGTGTCCTGGATCCTGGCGAGCTTCGCGATGGCGATGAGCGTCCTGCTCCCCGTCCTGACAGGACGCGCCGTGGAAACGATCAACAAGGGAGCAAGCCACAATCGCCTGCACGAGCTGAGCTTGCGCTCGCACGACCGCCATACCTTGCTACTCCTCGCCCTCGCGATCCTGGGCGTGGTGATGGCGCGCTGGGGTTTCACCTACTGGCGGCGCATGATCGCTGGCCAGGTTTCGCTAGGCGTCGAGTATGACCTGCGCGAGCGCCTCTACAGTCAGCTGCAGCGCTTGGAGCTTGGCTTCTTCGACCATCAGCAGACCGGTCAATTGATGTCGCGCGCGACTGTCGACCTGCCCGCGGTGCGCTTCTTCCTGGGCTACGGCCTCGTGTTCATCCTGCAGTTCGTGCTCACAATCGTGCTTGCCGGCATCGTAATGATCGTGATCAACCCTTGGCTCGGCTTGATCTCCTTGGCGCCAGCGCCATTTGTGGTCGTGATCTCCTATCGCTACGGTCGTCGCGCCCGACCGGCCATCCAAGAGGTGCAACAGCGCATAGCCGAACTGACGGCCGACGCCGAGGAGAACATCTCAGGTGTGCGCATCGTCAAGTCCTTCGCGCGCGAGCCGCGCCAACTGGAGCGCTTCCGCCGCTCGTCGGGCGCACGTTCGAGCAGGCCATGGTCGCCACGCGCCTTGAAGCCACCTATAACCCCGCGATCGGCTTCCTGCCCCAGCTCGGCATCGCCGCCGTACTCCTACTCGGCGGCAATGCCGTCATCCACGCCCACCTCACGCTCGGGCAGTTCACAACCTTCTATCTGCTCCTGAACATGCTGATCGGGCCCACTGCGCTCGCTCGGCGTGACCCTCAACCTGGCTCAGCGGGCGACCGCCTCGGGCGCGCGCATCTTCCAGATCCTCGACCGCGAGCCCACGCTTGGCCGATCCCCCCGACGCGCCGCCGCTGCCGGCTGGCAGCGGCCACGTACAGTTGCGCGACGTGACGCTGCGCTACGACGACCCCCACGACGAGCTGAACGTCGGCACATATGCGCTTGCTGAGCAGACCGAGCACGCCAAGGACGCCTGAGGCGCAGGGGAGCGATGTGCGAAAAACGGAATGCCCCGCGCGCGCGGGGGGCATGGACGACGCGGCGATACCCCCAGACACGCGGGCGCCGGCCAGGCGCGCCGTCTGCACGACATCGACCTCGACATACCCGCCGGGCGCACAGTCGCCTTGGTAGGCGCAACCGGCTCAGGCAAGACAAGTCTGGTGGCTCTGATCTCGCGGCTGTACGACCCCGTCTAGGGCGAGGTGCTCCTAGACGGCGACCGACGTGCGCTCAGGTCGGCCTGCAATCGCTGCGCTCCGCTGTCGCCGTCGTCAGCGACGATCCCTTCCTGTTCTCGGCGAGCGTCGCCGAGAACATCGCCTACGCCCGGGCTGATGGACCTCAGTCTCGATCGAGCAGATCGAAGACGCCGCACGGCGCGCCCAAGCGCACGAGTTCGTCTCCAGACTGCCCGACGGCTACGAGACCCAGATCGGCGAGCGCGGCCTGTCCCTCTCCGGTGGGCAACGACAACGCCTTGCGATCGCGCGCGCGCTTGCTTGCCAACCCGCGCGTCCTGATCCTCGACGACGCCACCTCCTCAGTGGACGCCTCAACCGAGCAGTCGATCAAGCTGGCTCTGGCCGAGGCGATGGCGGGCCGCACCACGTTCGTGATCGCCCACCGCCTCTCCACGATCGCCTTGGCCGACGAGATCGTCGTGCTCGATCATGGCCGCATCGTCGCCCAAGGCAACCACGAGGAATTGCTCGAGGAGTCCGACCTCTATCGCGAGATCGTCGAACGTGGGCTTCCCGAGCAGGTATTCCTGACCAGGGAGACGCGTGAGCGGGAGGTGAGCGGCCTGTGAGTGCCCACGGCGGTCGCGGCGGCATGGGCGCCCGCGGAGGCTCGCGCGCCCTTGGCCCCGGCATGGGACGCGGTGGCGCCCAGTGGGACGGGGAGCGGGCAAGCAAGGAGAGCAGGGGGCGCAACCTGCGCGAGCTCCTAGCCCTGCTGCACCCCTACCGACTACGCGTCGCCGGCATGTTGAGCGCCTTGCTGGTCGGCACCGCAGCCTCGCTAGCCCCTCCCCTGCTCGCCAGGGCCGCAATCGACGAAGGCATCGAGCGCCACGACGCTCCACACCTTGGTCCTGGTGGTGATCGCCTTCCTGGCAGCCGCACTGTTGGTGTGGCTGATGACTTATCTGCAAACCTATCTCGTCGGCTGGGTCGGCCAGAGAGTTTTGGCGGATCTGCGCATCAGACTGTTCACCCACCTGCAAAGCCAGCCGATCGGCTTCTATGAGAGCCGCCCCGCAGGTGTCTTGATCTCGCGCATCACCAACGACGTCGAGGCTCTGGAAAGTCTCGTCACCGATTCAGTGGTGACGCTCTTCCAGGCCGGACTCACCCTGGTCGGCGCAGTCGCGGTCTTGCTCTACCTGGACGTCAAGCTCGCCTTGCTCACCTTCCTGATCCTGCCTTTGATCGCGGCCGGAAGCTTCTGGTTTCGGCTCACCTCAGCCGGCGCCTTCCGGCGCACGAGGGAGACGATCGGCTCGATCACCGCCTACCTGCAGGAGACCTTGTCAGGCATCAGAGTCGTGCGCTCCTTCGGCCAGGAGCCTCGCCACCTAGCCCGGTTCGCCGAGCTGAACGAGGACAATCGCGAGGCCAACATGGTCACGGTGCGACTCAACGCCGCCTACTTCCCCGCCGTCGAAATGCTCTCCGGCGTGGCCGTTGCTCTGATCATCCTGTACGGCGGTTATCAGGCGATCTCAGGCAACATCACAGCGGGCACGGTGGTGGCCTTTGTCGCGACCCTCTCATACCTGATCGAACCAATCCAGCAGCTCTCCCAGCTGTACACCACCTACCAGTCGGGCATGGCTGCCTTGGAGAAGATCTTCCAGCTTTTGGCTATCCAACCTGAGCTGACCGACAAGCCCGGAGCGCTCGCTCTGGAGCGAATCCGGGGCGAGCTCGACTTCGAGGACGTTTCTTTCGCATATGAGCGCCGCGGTCGCTCCGAGGAGATCCTGGCGCTCGAGCACATCGACCTGCAAATCCCACCCGGACAGACCGTGGCCCTGGTTGGAGCGACCGGAGCCGGCAAGTCCACAATGGCCAAGCTGGTCGCCCGCTTCTACGACCCCACCGAGGGACGCGTGCTCGTCGACGGTCACGACCTGCGCGATCTCGCAAGCGCCTCCTTGCGCTCGCAAATGGGAATCGTGCCCCAAGAGGCTTTCCTGTTCTCGGGCACGATCGCCGAGAACATCGCCTTCGGGCGCCTCGACGCCACCACCGACCAGGTCCACGAAGCGGCCGCGGCCGTCGGCGCGGACGAGTTCATCTCAGAGCTGCCCTCTGGCTACGACACCGAGGTCGGCGAGCGCGGCGCCCAGCTATCGGCCGGCCAACGTCAGTTGCTCGCCTTCGCGCGTGCCCTGATCGCCGACCCCCGCATTCTGATCCTCGACGAGGCCACCTCCAACGTGGACCTGCACACCGAGGCCCGCATCGAGGATGGCCTGCGTCGTCTCTTGGCGGGACGCACCTCGATCGTGATCGCACACCGGCTCTCCACGATTCGCGGCGCCGGACGGATCGTCGTGCTCGAACACGGCCACATCGTCGAGCAAGGCACCCACGAGGAGCTAATCGCGGCCGAGGGACGGTATTACGACCTCTACCGAGATTGGGCCTTGCACGCGGCCGCTTGATCGGCTTGGATATTCCTACGCACCGCCGGACTCCCGCACTCACTCTCGCCCGTTTGGTGGCCCCTGTCGCGCTCACCGGCCTGCTGCTCGCCGCATGTGCATCCGGGTCGGGCACGGGGAGCGCTGACAGCAGTGGACATGAGCACAGCGCCACAGCCGCGAGCGCAACGGAACCTCGTCCCCCCGCCTCGCCCCCACATGCCAACTCCACCAGCCTCGCGGCAACGACACTAAGGGTCCCACCAGGCAACGGCGGCGCACCCTTCGATGTGTCCCACAAGCTGACCGTCCCCTCCGGTTGGAGCGTCGAAGTATGGGCTCGCATCCCAGATGCCCGCTTTGCCGTCTGGACCCCACAACACGATCTGCTCGTCAGTGCCTCCGAATCCGGCCAGATCGTCGAGCTGACTCCCGGTAGAAAAACGGGAGCAGCGAGCCAAAGAGTGCTCGTATCAGGACTTTCAGGCCCCCAAGGCATGGCCTTTGAGAGCTTCAAAGGCGCTCAATTTCTCTATGTCGCCGAGACCAACCAGATCGACCGCTACGTGTGGAGGGGAAACGGAACACTCGGCCCGCGCACCATCCTCGTGCGCGGGCTGCCCGACACCGATCCGTCAGGGGACGACGTGCACCGCGCCAAGAGCATCGTCATCAGTCCCGACCATACAATCTACGTGACGGCCGGTAGCGCCTCAAACGCGACCCCCACCCGAGTAGGCGAATCTCCTCCGCGCGCCGCGATCCTCGCCTACAACCGGGACGGCACCCATATGCGCGTGTTCGCCCGCGGAGTGCGCAACGGCGAGGGACTATCGTTCGCGCCCGACGGCTCGCTGTGGACGGCGGTCAATGAGCGCGACGAAGTCCCCTATCCCTTTCACCGCTCTTACGGTGGAGAAGCCGAAGCGTACGGCCAGGTGATCGAGGATTATGTGAACGATCACCCCGCCGATGAGATCGCCCGGTTGACCCCCGGTCGCAACCTGGGCTGGCCGTTCTGCGATCCCGACCCCGACGTCACACCCGGCGATCCCTCCACGGCCATGCAATACGCCAACCTTCGCTTCGACGACGATGCGCAGACTAACCCCAACGGAAATGTGCTCAACTGCTCCACCCTGAAGCCGATCGAGCGGGGACTGCCGGCGCACAGCGCCCCCTTGGGCTTCAACTTCTTGGAGAAGACCAAGATGGCGGCCCCGTGGTCGGGCGGTGCGGTTGTCGCCGTACACGGGTCCTGGGACCGCACCCCGCCCCGCGCGCCCGCGGTGCTCTGGCTGCCGTGGGAAAGCAAAAAGCGCACCCTGGGTGCAGCAACTCCACTCGTCAGCGGCTTCCAGGAACCCTCCGGCACGCGCTGGGGGCGCCCGGCGGACGCCGTCGCCGGTCCCGACGGAGCGCTGTACGTGACCGATGACACCGCCGGAGCGGTCTATCGCATCGGCCCTGAGCCCACCCGCTAGGGGCGAGCGGGTCTCAAAAACTCCGGGACAGGGACTCGAACCCCAATCTCCCGGACCAGAACCGGGCGTCACTGCCAATTGGACTATCCCGGACAGTGCGTGTTGCGGCAAAGAATATAGCGACTCACCAGGCGAAGCTCCCGGAACGAGACGTCCCGTTGCCTACGCCTCCGCCCGACTCCCACTAGGCGCGAAGAACGCCGTGATCGCTTCCTCGAGCCCCGGATCGAGCACCAGCAGGACCTCATCCCCAGCTTCGATCACGGTGTCGGGCTTAGGCACGAAGCCGCCCCCGGCACGCAACACCGAGATGATCAGGCTTCCCTCGGGCAGGGCAATTGAGGACACGCGCTGCCCGACCACAGGCGCGCCCGCGGAGACCTCCAGCTCGATGATCTCCAAGCGCTCCTCTTCCAAGGCGAGTAGATGCACGAGCCCGTAGCGGGGTACCTCGTGCTCGATCAGACGCAGGATCAGGTCCGTGGCGGACACGGCCGGCTGGATGCCGAGCAGCTTGAAGTGGTCGTAGTTACGCGGGTTGTTGACGCGGGCGATGATCCGTTCGCACAGGTACTTCTCCTTGGCGACCTGGCACACGAGCATGTTGTCCTCGTCGTCGCCGGTCACGGCGATCACAAGGTCGGCCCTTTGGATGCCGGCGCGCTCCAGAACCCATAGCTCGGTCGCATCGCCGTACTGGACGGCGTGCTCGTACTCTTCCTCGATCACCAGATAGCGGGGGCGCGAGGACTCGATCAGGGTGACCTCGTTGCCCTTGAGGATCAGCTCGCGCGCGAGGTTGCGCCCGACCTTGCCCGCCCCGACGATGATTACGTACACGCTCGGCTCCCTCAGCTTCGACTCAGGTCGACTCGGCCAGAGCGCTCTCGAACATTTCGATCGCGTGCTTGGTGGGCGAGATCGTGTGCAGGCCCTGCTCCCCGTACCAGCCTGCACGTGCGGGGTCCATCACGCGCACCAAGACCTTCGGCACGCTGAAACGCCGCTGAGCTATCTGGGCGATGATCAGGTTGGTGTTGTCGCCATCGGTGGATGCGATGAACACATCCGCGCGCTCGATACCCGCCTGGACGAGCGCATCTGTCTCCAGAGCAGTGCCGAGCGTGAACAGCCCGCCCGCTTCCTCCCAGCTGTCGCGTTGACCCGCGTCTAGGCGCTCGTGCGAGAGAGGATCCTCGTCCAGCACAGACACTTCGTGCCCAGCGGCCAAGGTCGACTTGGCGACGGCCGAACCGACGCGTCCGGCGCCGACGATCAGGATGAACATGGGACCAATCGCTTGGACGTGTTGCCGCAGGGGAACATGGCGCGGAGATTAGACGATGGACCCATCGCCCCGTCCGTCCCCAGGCTCGATCGCCCCGGCGACGGGCGCGCCGGCAAGCCCAGCGGCAGGCTCCGCTCCAGACGCCGCGGGGACCGGTTTGGGAGGGCTCGCGGGCGGCGCCAAGGTGTCCGCCGGCGTATCGTCTTCGGGAGCCGAGGGGGCGGTCACGATCACCCGGCATTGGGCCTTGCGCACCACATACTTGGTCACATCGCCCACGAAGTTCTCAAGCGGCCCTCCCCGTCCTCCAAGACGCGAACCGCCGCGGATGCGAGAGGGCTCCTCGGCGCCGAGCACGATTGCCTCTACACCGCGTCTGCGCGCCTCCTCAAGGATCGCCTGTCCAGCGCGCCTGGCCCTGATCGTGGCCGTGGCCACCTGGACGCCTGTGTACTCCTCACCCACCGCCTTGGCGCGCGCCAACGCGGTCCTCGCGTGCTTGATCTGGGCATCGGGCAGGCGAGCGTCGAGCGGAAGCGACATCGGCATCTCGAAGATCCATACCGCCTCGATCGTGGAGCTGTCGATCTCGTCTTCATCGGTCGGCTTGCCCGCCGCCAACAGGGCCGCCGTCTGCACTATGTCCTCGTCCAGGCGTGTACCCCCCAAAGGCACCAGGATCGACCCGTACTCGCGTTCGGGTAGATGTTCCACACGCAGGGCCTCGGCCGGCACAGTTACGCGCCGCCACAAGGAGGCTTGGTCGGCGCGACGATAGACCACGTAGAGCACGATCCCCCCCAGCATCCAGCCGAGCCCGACATAGCGGGCAGGTTCGTGCACAACCATCGTCGCGATCCAGCCGGCCGAGCACACGATCGCCCCGAACACGGCCAACAGGGGTAGCTGCCCACCACGCAGCTTGACCGAGAAAGGCGTTCGGTAGGGACGATCGCTGCCCGGTTCGGAGTAGCGCATCTTCACGACCGACACGTGGGCGATCGTGAAAGCGAGCATGGCTCCGAAGGCGTAGATCCCGACCAGGAAGTCGAGGCTCTCTGGGATCACCAGCGCACACGCGATCAACCCCGCGAGCAGGATCAGGACATAAGGGGTCGAGCGTTGCGGGTGCAAGCGGCCCAAGCCGCTGGGGATCTGGCGGTTGGTCGACAGCGAATACGCAAGGCGAGAGAGCCCAAGCATCGCCGAGTCGGCGGCCGCGATCAAGGTGCCGGCGGCAACCAGGCCGATCGAGTAGACCAGTGCCTGGGAGAGCCAGTGAGGATGGAGAGCTCGCAGCACATCGATCACCGGAGCGTCGGTGAAATCGTGCCCGGGGACACTCCCGTTCGGCAATGGAAGCGCCGTCACGGCGACGATGGCAATGCCAACATAGGCAAGTATCACAGTCACTGTCCCGCTGGCGATCAACCTGCGCAGCGCGCCGCGGCCGGCCTTCACCTCGCCGGCCAAGCCCGAAGCCGACTCGACGCTTGTGAAGGCGATCGTGGTGACCGTGAGCGCGAAGATCAAGCCAGACCATGTGGGAGCGGTGCCGAGGTGCACCTGGGAGACCAGCTTGTGGGCGTCAAAGGACTGGACCAGTCCGATCGCGATCGCGACCAGCTCGAGTACGAGCGCGCCCACGACGACCAGGCCGATACGGAATTCGCGACGCCAGTTGAATCCGCGCACGTTGGCGAACACGACCAAGGCGATGACTCCGATCGACAAGAGCAGCGCCTCGCCGGAATGGCCGAGCGGCGCCCAGAACACGCTCAGATACTGGGTCGCGGCGAACGCCGTGACCGCGATCAGGATGACGTAGTCGAGCAGCATCGCCCAGCCGGCTATGAAGCTGACCATCTCGTTGAAGGCGTAGCGAGCGAACACCGTCGATCCGCCCGGCTCGGGGTGCAGGGAGGCGCCCTCCATGTAGGTCATCGCGGTCACGCCGAACATGACGGCCGCGATCAGAAACACCACCGGGGTGAGACCCAACGCGTGATCGGCCACGACTCCCAATGAGAAGAAGACGGCGGAGGCCAGTGAGGTGTAGACGACCGCGAACAGGATCGGCGAGCCCAAGCTGTGGCGCAAAGTCGTGCGTCCTCGCTCGCTCAGCTCAGCTGCGCGGGGGTGTGCCGGCCCCTCCTCTCCTTGGCTCATGCTCCTCGGCCCTTCCTGACCTGTATATAGAGGCGTCCTGAGCCGCCGGCTACGAACAGAACGCCGAGCAGCAGACGAGCTGAGAACGTACCTTCGCTGGCGATCGCCTCGACCGCCAGCGCAATGCCGATCGCGACCATCGCCGACGACAGCACAGTGGTACCTGCCCTGTGAACCTGCCTGCCGCTCATCTCATTCTTCAATGAGCTTAGGGCAGAAACTCAAGTTATAAGCGGGATGATCAAGATGGCGACGATGTTGGCGACCTTGATCATCGGGTTGATCGCCGGGCCCGCCGTGTCCTTGAAAGGATCGCCGACCGTATCGCCCGTGATCGAAGCGGCGTGGGCCTCGGAGCCCTTGCCGCCGAAGGCGCCATCCTCGATCAGCTTCTTGGCGTTGTCCCAAGCGCCGCCGCCGGCGGTCATCAAGACGGCAAAGAAGAAGCCGACGACGATCACGCCGATCAGGAGGCCGCCAAGCGCCTTGGTGTCGATCAGGCCGACGATTATCGGCAGGGCGATCGGCAGCAGCGCCGGCAGGATCATCTCGCGCTGGGCGGTCCTGGTGACGATGTCCACGCAGGTGGCGTAGTCAGGGTCTTCAGTGCCCTCCATGATGCCGGGGTGCTCGCGGAACTGGCGGCGCACCTCCTCGACGACGGCGCCGCCGGCGCGGCCGACGGCCTCCATCGAGAGCGAGGCGAACAGGCACACCATCAGGCCACCGAGCAGCAGGCCGATCAAAACAGGCGGTTCGTTGATGGAGAACACAAGCGTTTCGATCGATTTATGGGTGTGGTCGGCCAGTTCCTGGCGGAAGCCGGCGAACAGCACCACAGCCGCCATCACGGCAGAGCCGATCGCGTAACCCTTGGTGACCGCCTTGGTCGTGTTGCCGACCGCGTCCAGCGGATCGGTGACGTTGCGCACCTCCTCGGGCAGTTCGGCCATCTCGGCGATGCCGCCGGCGTTGTCGGTGATCGGGCCGAATGCGTCGAGCGCGACGATCAGGCCGGTCAAGGAAAGCTGACCCATGACGGCCACGCCGATGCCGTAAATGCCGGTGGTGCCACCACCCGCGAGCTTCCAAGCACCGAAGATGCCGAGCACAAGCACGATTGCCGGCAGAGCGGTTGCCTGCAAGCCCGATCCAAAGCCCTGGATGATGTTCGTGGCGTGACCGGTGACCGACGCCTTGGCCGTCTTCTTGACCGGCGAGAAGCGTGTTGAAGTGTAATATTCGGTGATCACGAACAGCAGCGCGGTCACGGCAATTCCAATCAGCGCACACAGGTAGAACTTGCCCCACGAGGGCGGGTTCACGACGTTGCCGACCTGGCTGAAGGTGAGGTCTTTCATCAGCCAGTATGTGATCGGCGCGAACGCCGCGGCGGCGATGATGCCCGAGACGATCAAGCCCTGGTAGAGGGCGCGCTCGACATTGCCGCTCTTGGAGCGCACGGCGAAGGTGCCGATGATCGACGCGATGATCGCCACGCCGCCGAGCACGAGCGGGTACATGACGACTTTGGTGGCCTCATGGAAGGTGAGCACACCGAGCAACATCACGGCGACGGCGGTGACGGCGTAGGTCTCGAACAGGTCAGCGGCCATGCCGGCACAGTCGCCGACGTTGTCGCCCACGTTGTCCGCGATCACGGCCGGGTTGCGGGGATCGTCCTCGGGGATGCCGGCCTCGATCTTGCCGACGATGTCGGCGCCGACGTCGGCGCCCTTGGTGAAGATGCCGCCGCCCAGCCTGGCGAACACGGAGATCAAGGAACCGCCGAAGCCGAGGCCGATGAGCGCGTCCACGGCCGTCTTCTGGCTGTCGCCGAAGACCGCGGTGAGCAGGCCGTAGTAGCCGGCGAGGCCCATCAAGGCCAGCCCCGCGACGAGCATGCCGGTGATGGCGCCGCCCTGGAAGGCGACCCTGAGCGCGGGCGAGATGCCGCCACGGGCGGCCTCGGCGACGCGGGAATTAGCGCGCACCGAAACGTTCATGCCGATGTAGCCGGCCGAGCCGGACAAGATCCCGCCGATCGCAAAGCCACAGGCCACGGCGATGTTCTGAATGAAGATCAACGCCACGAACATCACGACGCCGACGACCGCGATCGTCAGGTACTGGCGATTCAGGTAGGCGCGGGCGCCTTCTTGGACGGCCCGCGAGATGCTCTGCATCCGCTCGTTGCCCGGTGAGAGGGCGAGCAGGGCGCGGGTGGTCACGAGGCCGTACACCACAGCACAGGTGGCGCACACAAGGGCAACGACGACCCCATGGTTCGTCAGAAAGCTACTCAACAGAAATCCTCCGCGGTCTGGTTGTCGTGCTGCGCGAAGGAGTTCGCGGGCACAGTTCTCGCACGGGCCGCTCCCTACGAGCGCACCACCCGGCGTAAAGGCGGGCGCAGTCTATCGTTTGCGCAGGCGGAAGGCAGTCAAGGGGTCCTTAGCCACAGCCACACACCCCACGGGCGCGCGCGTAGGCATCCCTCAGCGCCAAACAAAACACCGGCTCTCGGCAACCCTTGACACCCGCTCTCAGCGACCGGACACCAGCTCTCAACGACCCGGAACCCACAGCCGCCCACTCGCCTGCGCGGGGCCGGGATTCTTCTGGGACTCACCGTCGGGAGTCACAGACTGCTCTTTCTGAGGTGTAGATGGAGCTCCCGGGGTGGCGGGTGCGGCAGCAGCGGCGGGCGCGGCGGCAGCGGCAGCAGGCGCAGCAGCGACCTGGGCCTCGCGTGCGTAGGCCATCTGCAGCTGGGCGATCGCGTCGCGCATGGGGCCGAGCTCGTTTGGCATGTGCCGCTCCAGGATCGGCATCAAAGCCCGGGCTCCGTCGATCGCGTCGCGCACCTGCTCCAGGTCGCGCTCGGACTCGGCGGGGGCCGCTCCGGGCGCGGTCAAACCGAGACGGCGACCGCCTATATTGATCAAGGAAACCGTGGTCTGAAGAATCAAGTCAGCACTGGTGATGCGATTCAGCTCGGCTTCATAGGCAGCCCGCAGCTCCTGCTCGCTGGGCTGCTCGTCGGCACCTGGCCCCGACTGTGTTTCGGTCGTTGATGCGCTGGGCGAAGCATTTGGGTCATCCATCAAACGGTCACCTCCGCAGAATATGTTTGTAGGGTCTCACGCACCGAGGCGGCGAACACCTCCTCGCGGGAGGCGCCGGTCTCGATCATGCGCCTTTGGCGCTGGGCTCCATTGCGCTCGGGGAAGCTGGGCTCGATCCCCAGCTCCGCGCGGACCGGCTCGGTCCACGCGGCGAGCCGTTCGACAATCGCGGCAGCCGGGTACTCCTCGGCGCGCTCCAGGTCGATCATGTGGCCGTCGAGGCCGTGACGTATGGCCCGCCACATGTTCTCCTCGACCAGCCGCGACGGCGGATCGAAGAAAGGTACGCCTTCGTCGATGTCGCGCGCTGCCTGAGCCACACAGGCAACCATCAGCGCAGCCAAGGCCTCGGACTCGGACACGGTGCCCTGGGCGTCGCAGATCCGAACCTCGACCGTACCGAACTCGAAATGAGGGCGAACCGACCACCACACTTGCGTGAACTCGACGATCGAGCGCGTGCGCAACAGAAACTCGATGTATTCCCGATATGCCGACCACCCGCCGAACGCGTCGGGTATGCCACAGCGAGGGAAGTTGCGTGTGAAGCTCTGGGTGCGTGCGGTGTGCAGACCCGAATCGCGGCCATCAAGATAGGGCGAGTTGGCTGAGACGGCCAAAAGCAAAGGCAGGACCGGTCGCAGGCGATCGCAGACGAGCACCGCGCGATCGATGTCGCGCACACCAACGTGAACGTGCAGGCTGAAGGTGTTGTTGCGCCAAGCGACGTACTTGAGGCCCTGCTCAACGCGCCGGTAGTGCTCGGTGTCGATGATCGGTTGCTGGCGGTAATCAGCCCACGGGTGAGTGCCGGTGGCGGCCAGAGCAGCGCCCTGACGCGAGGCGAGCGCGAACAAGCGCCGGCGACGCTCGCGCTGATGAGAGAAGGCGTCCGCGAGGTTCTCGCCACGACCGGAGATGATCTCTATCTCCGAGGAGATCAGCTCGCCCGTGATGCCTTCGGCCAAGAGCGGATCTTGGCTGCGCGCGCAGTCGCGCAACTCCTCGAAGCGGGGCACCAGGTCGAGTGTGACCGGGTCGAGCAGAGCGAACTCCTCCTCGATGCCCACGGTGAGGTCGGTCGCTTGCGCGAACGCGTCAACTGCCTTGTCGAAGTCCAAGCTGGTCATTTTGGGGAGGGTTGGGGCGTGCGATTTGGCGCGACTCGCTCCACGATGACTCCCAGCTTACGATCTCCGGGCGTGCGTGCCGGACTGGGATAGGGCTCAAGTCAAATAGAAGTACAGCGCGTAGAGCAGATCGACCGCGGGGCTGGAGGTGTGGACCGTGACCTCGGGCGGCACCGCCAGCAACGACTCCGAATAGTTGAAGATGATCTTCACGCCCGCCTCCACCAGCTCGTCGGCGAGACCTTGGGCTGCACGCGTGGGGACGGCCAAGACTCCCACGACGATGTCCTCTTCCTCGACCACCTGGGCCAAGTCGCCGGTGTGACGCACAACTTGAGCGCCAACTTCGGTGCCGACCTTGGCCTCGTCCACGTCGAAGATCGCGACGACCCTGAACCCATGGTCGGCGAAGATGTCCGAGGACGCGATCGCCTTGCCGAGATGCCCGGCGCCGAGCAAGGCGATGTTGTGTTGACCGGCGGTCCTGAGGATCTTGCGTATCTGGGAGACCAGCGACTCCACGTTGTAGCCGACACCGCGCTTGCCGAACTTGCCGAAACCTGACAGGTCGCGCCGGATCTGGGTGGAGTTGACGTGGGTGTAGTCGGAGAGCTCTTGCGAGGAGATCGTCTCCTTGCCCATCTTGCGGGCCTGAGTGAGCACCTGTAGATAGCGCGAGAGGCGCGCGGCAACACCAAGGGAGAGCCTGTCCCCGACGATCGATTCCTCGTCGGGGATCGCGCTCATCGGAGTTGCCAGCTCGTGGTAGGCCATCTGGTGTGACTCTAGAGGATGGAACCCAAACGATTGCGCAGTAGAGCCTCGTCGACGAAATATTCGAACAGCTCTTCCTCGCCGAGAGCGACCACGGGAATACGCTCGAAATACGCCCGGTGCAGAGCCTCATCAGTGGTTATGTCAACCTCGCGCAACTCGAAGTCCAGCTCGGGGCGCAATTCCAAGAGCGCAACGCGAGCCTCGACGCAGAGATGACAGTCGGGCTTGGAATAGAGCGTGAGGACCCTCAAGAGGGACGCTCACCGGTCGCGTAAGCGTCGATCCCCAGGTAATCGGGATAGGCAAGACCAGAAGCAAAACACGCGGCGGCGCCGATCATCGCGGCGTTGTCGGTACAGAGCGCCTTGGCGGGCACGTGCACGCTTGCCCCGAGCTCGCCCAAGCGCCGGCGTAGCTCGCCGTTGGCGGCGACGCCGCCACCGACCGCTAGACGGTCAAGGCCGGTTTGCTCCAAGGCTTCTTGGGCGCGCACCACGAGGTGCTCGACGATCGCGGCCTGAAACGAAGCCGCCAAGTCGGCCGCCAGGGCCCTATCCAAGACCCCATTCTCGGCCCCGTCTTTGACTGCGCCTTTGGCCCCGTCTTTGCCTCGGTCGTTGGCTTTATCCAGCTCACCAGCGCCTTCCAAATCGCGCAGCCTGTAGAGCAAAGATGTCTTCAGGCCGGCAAATGAGAAGTCGAGACTGCGCGCGAACGGGCGCGTAGCTCCACGCCCACCTTTCGCGCGCGAGCCGGAGGCGGGGAACTCGAAAGCTTGAGGGTCACCCTCGGCGGCTAGGCGCTCCAAGGCGGGACCGCCGGGATAGCCGAGACCGAGCATTCGTGCGCCCTTGTCGAAGGCCTCTCCGGCGGCGTCATCCAATGTGCGTCCGAGCGTGTTGAAGGATTGGTGGTCCTCCACCCGCGCAAGCAAAGTGTGTCCACCGCTGGCGATCAAACAGACGAAAGGCGGCTCGAAAGGCTCGTCGTCATCTTCGGATACGAGGAAGTTGGCGGCCACATGTCCTTGTAGGTGGTCAACCGGAACCAGGGGGAGCTCCCCGGCGGCCGCCAAGGCCTTGGCCGTCGAGAGACCGACCAAGAGGGCTCCGATCAGGCCGGGACCTTGGGTGACCGCCACTCGGTCGACCCCCTCCAGCGCAGTGCCGGCCTCGGCGAGAGCCTCCTGTACGACGAGGTTGACCAGCTCGAGGTGGTGGCGGGAGGCGATCTCGGGCACCACCCCGCCAAAGCGGTCGTGGGCTCGCTGGGAGGAGATCACGTTGGAGCGGATCGAGCCGTCCTCGCCGATCACCGCGGCGCACGTGTCGTCGCAGCTCGTCTCGAGTGCGAGGATCGTCATACCGGCTCACTTCTCACACCGCACCTGCCGCGGATCCCCAGCCGACGATCTTCATACGGGCCCCGGGTTGGGCACGTCGTCCAACGATCCAGCGAGGGTGGCCGGGGTGCGCCACATGACCAAGGCGTCCTCGCCATTGTCCTGGTAGTAGCGCCGGCGCAGACCCGCGGCACGAAAGCCCTCGCGCTCGTACAGGTGGATCGCGACGCGGTTGGAGCGACGCACCTCCAAGGTGAAGCGCGCCGAATCGTCGCCGACGCGCTCATACAGCTCGGCCAAAAGCGCCGAGGCGACGCCCTGGTGGCGGTGGTCCAGATCGACCGCCACGTTCATCACATGCCACACGGTGTCATAGCGCGAGCAGATCAAATAGCCCACCAGACGCCCTTCATGGATGGCCGCCAAGCAGACACCCGAGGACTTGGACAGCTCCAGAACGAACATCGCAAGCGACCAGGGTGTAGGGAAAGCGCGCCGCTCGACGGCGATCACGCGTGGCAGATCGGCGTAGGTGAGCTCTCTGATGTCCACATAGAAAGAGCCGTCCGTCCTCATCTCGACCATCGACGACCCCATCAACCAACTCCTTCCAAGGAGACTTCGGCGTCGGGCAGGCGCAGATAGTCGGGCACCACCGCCTGCCCACTTCCGCTGTCAAGGGAATCGATCGCCAAAGCGCAGATCGCCGACGCTTGGATCCGATGACACTCTGAGCCGTCTCCTGGAACATGGAGGCCGAGTTGCTCAAACGAATCGCGGTAAAGCAAAGCCCCGTCGCCAACCGCGATCCACTCCTCGGCGTTCGCATCGATCAAAGCGCCTTCAAGCAACTCGGGCACCCGATCCGGGGGCACCGCGCGCGCCGCCAACCGCTTACGCTCGCCCTCGTAGCCCGCCACGAAAACCTCACCTCGGCGCGCATCGATCGCCGCCAATACGCGGACCGGCTCAGCGCCAGAGGTCATGTCCCGTCTCGCCTGACCCGTTCCATAGGCGAGCGCGTGCAGGCTGGATACCCCGATCAGCTCAATATCCAAGGACTGCGCCAAAGCTCGCGCCGTGGCGATCCCGATGCGCAGGCCGGTGAACGTGCCTGGACCGACCCCCACGGCGATCCGCTCCAAACGGTCCCAGCCAAGGCCTGCTTCGATCAAGAGCTGGTGTGCGAAGGGAAGTAGCCTGGTGGAGTGCCCTGGCCTCTGCCCTGGCTTGGGATCGTCGCGCGCCTGCAACACGGTCTCATCGGCCAAGCGAAGGCCCACCACCGTGGCCGATGTGGCGGTGTCCACACCCAGAACGATCATCATCGCGAGCCCTCACGCAGCTCGACCCGCCTGCGCTCCTCGCCAAGATGGGTGAGGGTGACTTGCACGCGTGCTTGGCGCAGCTCTGAAGCCGTCTGTTGCGGCCACTCCACGAAGGCGATCCGGCCGGGACCGAGATAGTCGTCCAGGAGATCGGGCTCCTCTGCTTGAAGGCCGGCCAAGCGGTACAAGTCGAGGTGGGACACGGTCACGTCTCTTCCCCGGTAACGGTGACCGATCGAGAAAGTGGGGCTGGTGATCGGATCGGTGACGCCCAAGGCGTGCGCGGCGCCGCGCACGAAAGTGGTCTTGCCCGCACCCAAGTCGCCGGTCACGAGCACGACGTCACCCTCGCTCAAGCCGGCTGCCAAGTCAGCGCCGAGCGCTTCGGTTTGGCGCGAATCAGAGGTCTCCACGACGCGGGTCGCCACGCACTAAGCCTAGTCAGTATGCGTCCGCATCAAGCTTCCGCGCGACCCAAAAATATGGCCGGCTCGCAGAAGAGGAAGTGCGAGCCGGCCATGGTGCTTGGGAGGATGGAGGTGACTTCTGTATCGACAGGCCGCTCCGCCTGCTTTAGCGGCCCAACGTGAACCCACCAAGATCTAATACGCAGGTGCTGCGATTTTGGATGCCTCAAAACAAATCGAGTTGGTCCAACGTGCCCTCGGCGCCTCCAACCGGTGGCTGCTCCATGGGCGGAACCTCAAGGCCGTCCTGCTCCGGCTCGGGCATCGCCAAGAGCTCGGGCAGACGCGAGAAATCCTCGCGCAAGGTCTCGAGCATGCGCGGCGTGTAGAGAGCGGCGGCCGGATGAAAGATCGGGTAGAGGCGAACTGTGCGCTTGCCCAAGGTGAGCTCCTCTGGGCGACCGTGCAGGCGCGTGATCCCGGTTGGATCGTCCCGCAGTAGCTTCGTCGAGAAGTTGCCCAAAGAACAGATCACGCGCGGCTGGATCAACTCGACCTGGCGGTAGAGGTACTCGTGGCAATTCTCGATCTCGACCGGCATGGGATCTCGGTTGCCGGGAGGCCTGCACTTGAGGACGTTGGCAATGAACACATCCGCGCGCTCCAAACCGATCTCTTTGAGCAAGGTCTCCAGGAGTTTGCCCGCACGCCCCACAAACGGAAGTCCTTGCTCGTCCTCGCTCGCGCCGGGAGCCTCCCCCACGAACATCAGGTCCGCGTCGGCGTTGCCGGCACCGAAGACCACGTTCTTGCGTGTTGCTGCCAGCTCCTGACAGCGTACGCAGACGCTCGCCTGCGCGAACACTTCCTTGAGCGCCTCACGCCGCTGATTGGCCTCCGCTGAAGACACTGCGGCGGATGGTAGTCATCGGAGCCTCAAGACGTTATGCTTAAGCCAGTCGCGACCGGTATCCCCCAAGGAACTGGACCGAGCCTAGATGAACTTTTCGATCTCCACATCGATCTGCCCATGAGGACTTTGCGTACCGTGGGCGAACTGCGAGCGGCGCTTGAGCCGGCTCGTGGCGTGGGTCACACGATTGGCCTGGTTCCCACGATGGGAGCGTTGCACGAGGGTCATCTCTCACTGATCCGCCAAGCGCGCGAGGAGTGCGACGTGGTCGTGGTCTCGCTGTTCGTGAACCCCACCCAGTTCAACGAAGCCGCGGACTTGGAGCGCTATCCCCGCGACGAGCAGCGTGACCGCGAGCTCGCGCACATGGCCGGGGGCGATTTGCTGTTCGCACCGCCAACCGAGGAGGTCTACCCGAAGGGCTTCTCTACCTCAGTGGAGGTACTCGGCCTGACCGACCGCCTCGAGGGCGCCGTGCGCGGATCCGCCCATTTCAAGGGGGTCACGACGGTGGTGACCAAGCTCTTGAACATGGTGTCCCCGGACGTGGCCTACTTCGGCCAGAAGGACGCCCAACAAGTTGCTGTGATCAAGCGTCTCGTGGAGGACCTCGACATGACTGTGCGCATCGAGGCATGCCCCATCGTGCGCGAGCCCGATGGCCTGGCGATGTCCAGCCGCAATGCCCATCTGAGCGAAGCCGAGCGCATTCGCGCCCTGTCCCTGTCCAAGGCCTTGGCTGCCGCTTGCACAGCGGTCTCTGACGGGGAGCGCTCGGCCGAGCAGCTGACGGAGACTGCGCGCGCATCGATGGGCAGCCTCGACGTGGAGCCTGAGTACGTAGCGCTCGTCAGCCCCGACACGTTCGAGCCCGTCTCTGAGCTGGATGAGCCGGCGCTGCTGGCGATTGCGGCCCGCGTTGGCTCGACGCGCCTGATCGACAACGTGACCTTGGATCCCGACGCACAGATGGACCGTTCCGCTGTAGATCCCAACCGTCTTGCCGTGGACCCCGATCATTCTGTTGTGCACCCCAACCCCGCGACCCCTAGGGAGACCCGAGCCATATGCAGCGTGTGATGCTCAAGTCCAAGATCCACCGGGCCACCGTGACCGATTGCGACCTTCACTACGTCGGCTCGATCACGATCGACCCAGACCTGCTCGAGGCGGCTGACATCCTCGAGGACGAGCAGGTCCATGTGGTCGACGTCGACAACGGCGCTCGCTTTGAGACCTACACGATCGCGGGCCAGCGCGGCTCAGGCGACATCAAGGTCAACGGTGCGGCCGCCCGACTCGTGCACAAGGGGGACACCGTAATCGTCATCTCCTACGGTCAGTACGACCGTGAGGAGATGGAGCAGTACGAGCCTCGCGTGGTCCATGTCGAGGCCAAGACCAATCGCATCATCACCGTCGACGACGCGGTGGCGACCCTGCTCAGCTCTGTGGCGGCTCCTTTCGAGACCGCGACGCAAGGCTGAACGAGGCGTCAACGGCGTCAGAGAGGACTCACATGTCAAGCCATCCCAGCAACCCCACCCCAGCACACGCGGGCGCCGCGACCGGCGCCAAGGTCGGAGCCGCGACCGGCCCCGCGATCGGATCCGTTCCGTCCGATCCTGGCCGCTTGCCGATGACCTTGCCGCTACTCGCCGAGAAGAAGCGCTTGGGCGAGCCGCTCGTAATGGTCACCGCTTATGACTACCCGAGCGCTCGCGCCGCAGAGGCGGGCGGCGTGGACTTGGTACTCGTGGGCGACTCGGCCGCTACCACGATCCTCGGTTACAACTCGACCACGCCGGTCGGCCTCGACGACATGCTGGTGCTCGCGCGGGCCGTGCGACGCGGGCTGAACACTCCCTTGATGATCGGCGATCTGCCGTTCGGCTCGTATGAGATCAGCGACGAGCAGGCCATTACCAGCGCCGTGCGCATGGTCAAGGAGGCCGGTTGTGACGCGGTCAAGCTCGAGGGCGGAGGTCCCGCCTCGGCGAGTCGGGCTCGCGCGATCATCGGCGCCGGGATTCCCGTGATGGGCCATGTCGGGCTGACCCCCCAGAGCTCGACCGCGCTAGGTGGCTGGAAGGCCCAGGGCCGCACCGCAGCCGCGGCGGCGCGCATCGCCTCGGAGGCTTTGGCCCTGCAGGGAAGCGGCTGCTTTGCGATCGTCTTCGAGGCGATCCCAAGCGCAGTCACCAAGGAGCTAATGCCCCACCTGGACGTGCCCGTGATCGGCATCGGCGCGGGGCCCGACACCGACGGCCAGGTACTGGTCTTCCACGATCTGCTCGGCATCAGGGATGGTCTGGGACCGCGCTTTGTCAAGCGCTACGCCAACATCCAGCACGAGATGGATGCCGGCGTCAGCGCCTACGCCGAGGACGTGCGCTCAGGCCGCTATCCGGGCCCGGAGCACGGCTACTCGATCGACGCGAGCGAGCTGGCCGAGCTCCATACGCTGCTCGCCTGACCTAGGCGACGGGCCGCTGGTCGCCATCGTGCGTCCGGCGGCCCGCTTCAAGCCGACACTTGGTGCTCGGGGTATTCGACTTTTCGCAGCACCCGCGCCGGCGCTCCCGCCGCAATCGAGAATGGCTCAATGTCTTTGGTGACGACACTGTTGGCACCGATCACGCAGCGCTCGCCGATACTCACACCGCTGGTAACAACCACGTTGGCCCCCAGCCAACAGTTATCCCCGATCCTGGTCGGCCCCTTGCTGTCGAAGCCCTGCCAAGTGATTGGCTTCTCAGGGTCGTCATAGCGGTGCGAGGCGTCTGAGACGAAGCAGCCGTTGGCGAGCATGCAGTGGTCTCCTATCTCGACCAGCTGCTCGGCGGCCACCATCACACCCATGTTCAGGAATGTGCCTTCGCCTATACGCACGCGCGCGCTGCCCGGCAGCGTGATCCAAACGCCCGGCTCAAGTAGCGCGTGGGGACCGATCTCCAAGCGTCCCTCGCGCAGCGCCTCCAGAACGTTGCCGTGCACCGGCCAGCGCGCGAAGGCTTCGCGGCGCAGGAACTCGCGGTGGATCGCCACACGGTTCCAAGGCAGCGAGTTGCGCTCATACCAGCGCCACTTGATAGCCCACAGTCGGGCCTTGCGGCCCAACTCGCTCACGCGCGCGCCGCCGACTTGGCCTTGCGCTTCCCGGCCGAGGCGCCATTGGACGATGCGCCGTTCGTGCTCACCTTGCTGGTCTTTGCGGCTCTCGCGCGCGGCTTGGCCTTGGGTTTTGCCACCAGCAGCTCGCGCAGAAACTCGCCAGTGTGCGAGCCTCGCTCGGCGGCGACCTCCTCGGGGGTGCCGGCGGCGATCACCATGCCACCCTCCTCTCCACCCTCCGGACCCATGTCGATCAGGCGGTCGGCGGACTTGATGATGTCCAGGTTGTGCTCAATCACGACCACGCTGTTGCCGGCATCCACGAGCCTTTGTAGGACCTCCAAAAGCCTCTGCACGTCGGCAAAATGCAGGCCGGTGGTGGGCTCGTCGAGGATGTACAAGGTCATGCCGGTCGCCACCTTGGAGAGCTCGGTGGCGAGCTTCACGCGTTGGGCCTCACCGCCGGAAAGCGTGGTGGCTGGCTGGCCCAGCCTGATGTAGCCAAGACCCACCGCGTCCAAGGTCTCCAGGCGCCGGCGGATCTTGGGGATGTGCTCGAAGAACTTGAGGGCCTCCTCGACCGGCATCGCCAAAACCTCGGCGATGCTCTTGCCCTTGAACTTGACCTCCAAGGTCTCCTTGTTGTAGCGCCGCCCGTCGCATTGCTCGCAAGGCACATACACGTCGGGCAGAAAGTGCATCTCGATCTTGATCTGCCCGTCTCCCCTGCACACCTCACAGCGCCCTCCCTTCACGTTGAAGGAGAAGCGACCCGGCTTGTAGCCCCTGGCACGTGCCTCTTGGGTCTTTGAGAAGAGATCCCTGATCACGTCGAACAGCCCGGTGTACGTGGCCGGGTTTGAGCGAGGTGTGCGCCCGATCGGGGACTGGTCGACGGCGATGATCTTGTCGAGCTGATCGAGGCCCTTGATCGCCCGATGAGCACCCGGCCGCTGACGCGCTCTATGCAGGCGATTGGCGATCGCCTTGTACAAGACTTCGTTGACCAAGGTCGACTTGCCCGAGCCCGACACTCCCGTCACACACGTCAAAGTCCCCAAGGGCACATGCACGTCGACATCCCTGAGGTTGTGCTGGGAGGCGCCCAAGATCTCCACGTAGCCGCTCGGCGTGCGACGCTCGGACGGCACCTCGATCGTGCGCGTGCCTGCCAAGAACTGGCCGGTCAAAGACTCCTTCACCTTCTGCACCTTGGCGGCGGTCCCCTCGGCCACGATCCAGCCGCCGTGTTCGCCCGCACCCGGTCCCAGGTCGACGAGATGATCGGCTGAGCGCATCGTCTGCTCGTCGTGCTCGACCACGATCACCGTATTGCCCAGGTCTCGCAAGCGCTCCAAAGTGGCGATCAACTTCTCGTTGTCACGCTGGTGCAAGCCGATCGAGGGCTCGTCGAGGATGTAGAGCACGCCTACTAGCGAGGACCCGATCTGGGTGGCCAGGCGAATCCTCTGGGCCTCGCCGCCAGACAAGGTGGAGGCCGCACGATCCATCGAGAGGTAGCCGATGCCCACGTTCTCGAGGAACTGGAGACGCTCCGAGATCTCACGCAAGATCAAGCGCGCCACGTGCCGGTCGGTCTCAGACAACTCGACCTGCTCGAGCCAAGCCAAAGCCCTGCGCGCTGATAGCGCACAGAAATCCTCGATTCTCGTGCCCGCGACCAGGACCGCCCTGGACTCGGGCCGCAAGCGTGCGCCGCCACACTCCGGGCAGGCACGCAAGGACATGAACTCCTCGATCTTCTCGCGAGTCCACTCGGAGTCGGTCTCGCGATAGCGCCTCTGCAGGTTTGCCAGAACGCCCTCGAAGCGCGTGCCATATGAGCGGGTGCGTCCGAAGCGGTTCCGGTAAGTGATTTGGAGGGGATCCCCGTTCGTACCCGACAGGAACAGGTCGCGGTGCTCTTGTGAAAGCTCCTCCCAGGGGACGCTCAGATCGACCTTGTAGCGCTTGGCGATCGCCTCGGTGACCTGCTCGTAGTAGTTGGAGGCACTGTTGGCCCAAGGAGCGATCGCTCCTTCGCCTACAGACAGGCTCGGGTCGGGCACGACCAGGTCGGGGTCGATCACCATCTGCGAGCCGAGGCCCGTGCACCGCTCGCAAGCGCCGTGGGGAGAGTTGAAAGAGAAGATTCGCGGCTCCAGCTCGACCAAGGACGGCCCGTGCTCAGGGCAGGCGAACTTCTCGGAAAAGGTGAACAGGGTCCCAGGATCTGGCTTGGCGCCCGGCACGATCTGGGCATTCGCCGCCTTCACGCCTAGGGCGCCGGATGAATGAGATTGGCCATCTTCAGAGGAAGGCACGCCCTCCCCCTCCCCACTCATGCCCGCGCGCGATGACCCTACGATCTCGATCTCGACGAGGCCGTCCGCCAAGCCGACCGCTGCCTCGATCGAATCGGCCAAGCGCTTGCGGATGTCGTGGCGCATCGCCAAGCGATCGACCACGACCGAGACATCGTGCTTGTAGCGCTTGTCCAAGACGATCGACTCCTCGAGCATCCTGATGCGTCCGTCGATCTTCACGCGCGCGAAGCCGTCCGCTCGCAGCTCCTCCAGGAGCTTGCCGTACTCGCCCTTGCGACCCCTCACGACCGGAGCCAAGACCATGAAGCGCGTCCCCTCGGCCAAGCCCATCGCTTGGTCGATGATCTGCTCGGCCGACTGCCCCTGGATCGGGCGCCCGCAGATCGGGCAGTGGGGCTTGCCCACCCGCGCCCACAAGAGCCTCAGGTAGTCATAGATCTCGGTGACCGTGCCCACCGTGGAGCGGGGGTTGCGCGAAGTCGTCTTCTGGTCGATCGAAATCGCTGGCGAGAGACCCTCGATCGAGTCCACGTCTGGCTTGTCCATCTGTCCCAGGAACTGTCTCGCGTAGGCGGACAGGGACTCCACGTAGCGCCGCTGGCCCTCCGCGTAGATCGTGTCGAAGGCCAAGCTCGACTTGCCCGATCCCGACAGGCCGGTTATGACAACCAAGGCGTCCCTGGGCAGCTCCAGAGAGATGTCCTTCAGATTGTGCTCGCGCGCCCCGGAGACGACGATCTTGTTGCTTGAGGCCATGTGCGCAGCCATTGTAGAAGAGCGAACAGATGTTCGTATATTCTTCGCTACCGGCGAGGGGTTGCGCCTCTCAAGGAACTGTATGCTGGGCACCATGGATGACCCAGGGTCCCCCATCTCCTATCAGGTGCTCGAGGCCGGCACACGCGTCTGCAGCAGCGACGGGGAGGTCCTTGGTGAGGTCGCCCACGTGCTCAGCGTGCCCGAGGAGGATGTCTTCGACGGGATAGTTATCGCGGTGCACAATGGCCCAGACGGACACCGCTTCGCCGACGCCAACGACATCGGCGCCATCCATGAGCGGGCGGTTACGCTCAAGCTCGACGCCGCCGCTTGCAGCGCCTTGCCTCAGCCAAGCGAGAATCCCGCGGTCTTGACAGACGATCCGACCGACGCCAGCTCGAAACTGTCGAACAAGCTGCGTCGCGCCTGGGATCTCGTCTCCGGTAAGTACTAAGCAGCGACACTGTCGAACAAGCCGCGCCGCCTGAGACCTCGTTTCCGGCAACTACTGGGGCGCGACCGGCATCGCATCCTGACGCGGGACCTTCGCGGGAGTCCTCAGCCTTCGATCGCCGCGTACACCTCGTCGAGCAGCCGCTCACGGTCGGACACCGCAAAGTTCTCGGCCAGGTATTGGCCAGTCTCCTCGCGCGAGTCGCCGTTAAGCGCCATGTTGAGCGCCACCAAGCGAGCACCGTCGAGATCCTCGGAGGAGGAGGTGACCGCCGGTTCGATCGGACTCGCAACTGGGAGCGACGCCTCCTGACGCTGCTCGTCCTGCGCCAATTGGACTGCTCCTCCTCCTCCTCCCTGCACCAGTCCCGCGTAAGGATCGCCTTGCATCCCTTCGTGCGATTCGCCAGGCGGCGCCACGAGCGGAGCTTCATGAGGTTGGGCCGGCGGCGACACAACGGGCGTATCGTCCGCCGCGACGTACTGCACCTGCGGCTCCGCCCCCAGCTCGACGCTCTGAGCGCTCCCACCACCTTCGGTGCGTCCCGCGGCCGAGTCATATAGGACGCTCATGTTGCTCTCGACCTCTGCCAGGTCGTTCGCCAGTTGACCCGCCCCGGTACGCAGACTCTCAACCAATGTCTGGGTCTCGCCGTCCATCGTGGCGACCCGCGCCAAGAGCACCTCGGTCGCCTGTGAGACCGCCGCCACACGCTCCTGAGCGCGGGCGATCGCCTCGTCGCGAATACGACGCGCGTCGGCGTCGGCCGCGGCCCGCGTGGCCTGGGCGGCCTGGGCGGCCTCGCGCTCGATCGTCTCGGCCGTCGCCTGAGCCGCCTCCAAAATACCTTGCACCTGCGTGCCAGCCACAGCCGCCAACGAATCTCCTCCGCGGCTCTGCGCTTGCAGGCGCAGCTCCTCCACGTCGGCCGCAAGCGCCCGCAGGTGGGCGTCCACGCTCGCCGGGTCATACCCGCGGCGCACGATCGGGAAGTCGCGCCTCTCGATCACCTGGCGGTCCAGCTCCACGGCTCCCATCCTATGCAACCTCGCCGGACGGAGCCTCCACTATCTCCGGCTCTGCCTCTTCCGCGTCATCGTTCCGCGTCTCCCTGCCCTCGCTCACGTCGCCAGGACCCTCGACCGCCTGGACGTCGCGTAGCTCGCGCCTGAGCTCCCTGATCTCGTCGCGCACTTGGGCCGCGTACTCGAACCTGAGATCGTCGGCCGCGGCAATCATCTCCTCCTCGAGCTCGACGATCATCTTCTCCAGCTCGTGGTTTGGCATCTCTTTGGCCTTCGCCCGAGTGGCATTCTTGCGCCGACGACCCTTGGGCACCTTCGACTCGGCCTGCAGGAACTCGGCGATGTCGGAGATGCCCTTCACGATGCTCGACGCAGTGATCCCGTGTTCCTCGTTGTAGGCGACCTGGATCTCGCGCCTGCGGTCGGTCTCCTCGATCGCCGCCTTCATCGCCTTGGTCTCCTTGTCGGCGTACATCAACACCTTGCCCTTCACGTTGCGCGCTGCTCTGCCGATCGTCTGGATCAGCGAGGTCTCACCGCGCAGGAAGCCCTCCTTGTCGGCGTCGAGGATCGCCACCAGCGAGACCTCCGGCAAGTCCAAGCCCTCGCGCAGCAGGTTCACGCCCACGAGCACGTCGTACTCGCCGAGCCGAAGGTCCCTAATGATCTGGATGCGCTCGAGCGTGTCGATCTCCGAGTGCAGGTAGCGCACCTTGAAGCCCATCTCGATCAGGTATTGCGATAGATCCTCACTCATCTTCTTCGTAAGGGTCGTTACGAGCACCCGCTCGTTCACGTCCACACGCTTGCGGATCTCGTTCATCAGATCGTCGATCTGGTTGCGGGTCTCGCGCACGTCGATCTCCGGGTCCACTACCCCCGTAGGCCTGACGATCTGCTCCACGATCCGCTGCGAGCGCGTGCGCTCGTATTCGCTGGGCGTAGCTGACAGGAACACCAGCTGCGGCGTGATCGAGAGGAACTCGTCGAAGGTCTGCGGCCTGTTGTCCATCGCGCTCGGCAACCTGAAGCCATAGTCGACAAGCGTGCGCTTGCGCGACCGATCACCCTCAAACATGCCCCCGATCTGAGGCACCGTCTGGTGGGACTCGTCGATGAAGCACACGAAATCCTTGGGGAAGTAATCGATCAGGCAGTACGGCCGCTCGCCCGGCTTGCGTCCATCGAGAATGCGCGAATAGTTCTCGATCCCTGAGCAGAAGCCCATCTCGCGCAACATCTCCATGTCGTACTGAGTGCGCTGCCTAAGGCGGTGGGACTCCAGTTGCTTACCGTCGGCCTCCAACTGCTCACAGCGCTCGTTCAGCTCTCTGCCGATCTCCGCCACGCCATCGTCGATCGTGCCCTCCTTGACGTTGTAATGCGTCGCCGGCCAGATCGCCACGTGCTCGATGTCGTCTTCGAGTAGCTCCCCCGTGAGCGGATCGAAGTGCTGCAAGCGCTCCACTTCATCGCCGAACAAGGTCGCTCTGAACGCGGTCTCGGCATACGCGGGGAACACCTCGAGCGTCTCTCCCTTCACCCTGAACGTGCCACGCGCCAACACGCTGTCATTGCGCGTGTACTGGATCGACACAAGCTTGCGCAACAGCTTGTCGCGATCGATCTCCTCTCCCCTGCGCAGAATCTGCATGTTCATCTCATACGTCTCGGGCGAGCCCAGGCCGTAGATGCAAGACACCGACGCCACCACGATCACGTCGCGGCGGGCGAACACCGCAGCCGTCGCTGCGTGGCGCAGCCGGTCCACCTCCTGGTTGATGGCCGAGTCCTTCTCGATGTACAGGTCCCTGCTCGGGACGTAGGCCTCAGGCTGGTAGTAGTCGTAGTAGGACACGAAGTACTCAACCGCGTTCTCCGGGAAGAAGGTCCTGAACTCGTTGCACAGTTGCGCCGCCAGCGTCTTGTTGTGCGCGATTACCAAGGCCGGCTTCTGAACCTCCTGGATCACCCCGGCCATCGTCATCGTCTTGCCGGTGCCGGTCGCCCCCAGGAGCGTTTGGAAGCGCTCGCCCTCGCGCACTCCCTCTGACAGCGAAGTAATCGCCTTGGGTTGGTCAGCAGTGGGCGTGAAGACCGGATCGAGCTTGAAGGGCGGCATCGCCCCTCTACGTTAGCCCGAGCTGGCGCGCATAGACGGAGCGATATTCGGCCTGGGCGTGCAACACCCGCCGCACATACGCTTGCGTCTCAGGAAAGGGAATGTTGGCGGTAGTCAATTGACGCCCTTCTTCGTGTGCTTTGGCCACCCACGCGTCCACGTTCGCCAGACCTCCGTTGTAAGCGGCCACGGCCTCCATCTCGTTACCTTCGTAGTGGTTGAGCAGATAGCGCAAATACCAGCTCCCATAGGCCACGTTGATCTTCGGCGTCGCCAGATCGCTAGTCGTGAATCGAAAACCGCCGGACAGGTGCGCGATGTAGTCGGCCGTTGTAGGCAGGATCTGCATCAGCCCCAGGGCTCCCGCCGAGGAGGTGCGCGGGTCGAACTTCGTCTCGGCATAGATCACGCCCGCGATCAGCGCCGGGTCGAGATGCTTGTCGGCCGCCTGTTCGCGGATCACGGACGCGTCGCTGAGCGGCAGGCTCGAATTGCCCGCCATATGCTGAAGGCGCGAGGCGACCACCACGATAAGCGCCACGGTGAGCGCCAGCCCAGCCACGATCCGCACAAGCGAACGGCGTGGCGAGGGCCTCGCCGTACGGCTCCCCCGTGTGCGCCCCCGCGCGCCGGGAGCAGCCGAATAACGCGTATAGCTCATCCGGATAGCTTGGCAAGCACCCCGGCCAGCTCGCGCCGCAAGTCCGCTTCGCTGCCGTCGTTGTGGACGGCGAAGGTGGCTCTACTGGCCTTCTCCTCCTGGGAGAGCTGGCGGGCGACACGCTCATCCACGAGGGCATGGCCGCGCCCGGCCGCCCGCTCAGCACGCGTCTGTTCGGCTGCGACGACAGCGATCGTAGCGTCGAAGCCGCGCTCCATTCCAGCCTCGAACAGCAGCGGGACCTCGACCACTGCGGCCTTCGGCGCGGGCCGCAGCGCGCGCACGTGCTCTAGCCAACCAGCGATGCGCGCACCCACGAGCGGCCACAGCAAGCCCTCCAACCAGCGGCGATCCTCATCCCCGCCGGCGAACGCCTTAGTGGCTACCGCGGAGCGATCGACGACTCCACCGGGCGCGACGTCGTCTCCCCAGCGCGCGAGAACTGCGTCTCGAACCTGGGCGTCGCCATAGAGCTCATGTACGACCGTATCGGTGGAAAGCACCTGCGCGCCCAGAGCAGCGAGCGCTTTCAGGGCGGTGGACTTGCCGGCCCCCATGCCGCCGGTCAATCCGACGAACGGCACCACCGGCTGCACCGGTCCGCTCGTCAGTCTTGCGCTTGATCGACGGCAGCCTGCTCAGGCTGCTCGGCCGCAGGCTGCTCGTCAGCGACCTCGGCCGCTGGCGGCTCAGCTTGCTCCTCAGCCGTCGGGTCCTCGGCGGACAGCGCCTCAGCCGTCGGCTCCTCGACGGACAACGCCTCAGCCGTCGGCTCCTCGGCGGACAACGTCTCAGCCGTAGGCTCCTCGGCGGACAACGTCTCAGCCGTAGGCTCCTCGGCAGGCGCCGTCTCAGCCGCCTCTTCGACGGGCGCCGGCTGCTCGACGGCGGCCTCCGCGACGGGCTCGGGTTCGGGCTCGACAGGGTCCGCGACCGCGACGTCGGCTGCGGGCTCCGCGACGGGCTCCTCCATTGCCGGCTCGGCGACGGCGGGCGTCTCATCAGCAGGCGCTTGCCCAACGACCTCTGCGGCGAGAGCATCTGCAGCAAGCTCGCCGGCGTCCTCACCCACTGCCACATCGAGCGAGTCCTCGAGCACCACCTGCTCATCCGCCACCGCCTCCGGCTCGGCCGGCGAGGCGGCCGGAGCATCCGGTCGGGGCAAGGGAAGGATCTGGTCCTCGACGCGCTTGGCCGACAGTGACAGGCGCCTGCGCTCGGAGTCGATCTCAAGGATCTTGACCCTGATCTCATCCCCCGGATGAACGATCTCGCGAGGACTCTCGACGTGGTGGCCCGCCAGCTCGGAGATGTGCACGAGGCCCTCCACACCATCCAGTACCTCTACGAAAGCCCCGAACGTGACGACCTTGGTGACCTTGCCCGCAAGCTCGTCGCCGGGGTTGTAGGTGTCCACGATGCGTTGCCACGGGTCTTCCTGGGTCTGCTTCAGGCCCAGCGAGATGCGTTGACGATCGCGGTCGATATCGAGCACCTTCACCTGCACCGTGTCTCCAATGCCCAAGATCTCGCTCGGGTGGTTGACATGCGACCAGGAAAGCTCTGAGATATGGATGAGACCGTCGATCCCGTCGAGATCCACGAAAGCGCCGAAGTCGACGATGTTGGAGATCTGCCCCTCCACGACCAAGCCGGGCTGCAAGCGGTCGAGGATCTGCTGGCGCACCTCCTTACGCTCCTCCTCGAGCACCGCGCGGCGCGAGAGCACCACGTTGTTGCGAGAGCGGTTGAGCTCGATCACCTTTGTCTCGATCTGAGTACCCATGTACTCGTCGAGGTTCGGCACGCGCCTGATGTCTACGAGCGAGGCGGGCAGGAAGCCACGCACCCCAAGGTCAATGATCAGGCCGCCCTTGACAACCTCGATGACCGAGCCGATCACCGGCTCGCCCGACTCGGCGGCGGCCTCGATGCGACGCCACGCCTTCTCGAAGCGGGCGCGCTTCTTGGACATGATCAGACGGCCATCCTGGTCCTCCTTGGTGAGGACCATCGCGTCGACCTCCTCGCCAAGCGACACCTCCTCACGCGGATCCACGGACTTGCGGATCGAAAGCTCGTTGGCGGGGATGACCCCCTCCGACTTGTAACCGATGTCGACGAGGACCTCGTCCTTGTCGATGCGTACGACATTGCCTGTAACGACCTCGCCCTCCTCGAAGGGCTGCATCGTGGCGTCGTAGTTGGGGACTATCTGCCCGTCGATTTCAAGCAGGAGTCCGTTGGACCCCTCGACCACGTGGGCCTGGGGATTCTCGATAAGTGTTTGCACCGACGGAAGCCTAGCGCAGCCGTATCATTGGCTGCCCTATGCCTGTGAGAGCAACGAAGCGCGGGGCGGAGCGCACGCCGCTGCAACGCGATTGCGACGTGCTCGTGTGCGGCGCCTCATTTGCCGGCCTCGCCGTCGCACGCGAGCTGGCCGATACGGGAGCACGCGTGCTGGTGATCGATCGCTATGAGATCGGTGAGCGTCAGACCTCGGCTTGCGGGATCCCCACCGGTTGGCTTCAGGCACTCAACCTGGGCGGCTCCTTGCGTCAGACCTTCGAGGAGCTTGTCGTGCACACCCCTTGGACCACTGCGCGCTGGCGCCTGCCTTGGACCTTCTCCACGTTCGACTATGCCGAGCTGTGCGCTTTGCTTTGGACCCAGGCACAACCTGAGAACACCGAGTTCGAGACGGCCACCGTCAGCAGCCGTGACGGCGACACCGTGCACACCGACCGTGGAGATTTGACCGCACCGCTGATCGTGGACGCCCTCGGCTGGCGGCGCGTCTTGTCGAACAAAGCACCGATCCAGCCACCGAACGCCCGCCTCTCGCGTGGACTGGAGGTGCACCCCCACGGCGCGGGCGAGGAGCTGGAGCTGTGGATCGATCCCAAGTACGTCCGAGCGGGATATGCGTGGAGCTTTCCCGCCCGCGACGAGCTGCGTGTGGGCGTCGGCTCGTTCTGGCCGTCCCACCACGTCAAGGAGCCCACGGTGCGTCTCGCGGGCGATCTCGGCCTGCCCCCCGAAGGCTACCAGGGCAACTGGATCCCCCACCAGTTGCGCACAGCGGTGGAGGACGAGGTTTTCTTCGTCGGGGACTCCGCGGGTCACTGCCTGCCGCTCACCGCCGAGGGGATCCGCACCGCCCTCTATTTCGGTCTGGCGTGCGCACGCGAGATGAGACCGGTGCTCGAAGGCCATTCCACGCGTGAGCAGGCGCTCAGTCGCTATGGCGCCTTCTCCGACGCGCACGAGCGCAAGTACCGCTGGCTGCTCAACACCCAGCGCGCGGTGGGACGTCTGACGCCGAGCCGTGCAGTCACGGTGATGGCACGGACGATGGCGAACGAGCGCTTCTGCGCCTGGGCGTTCAACCGCTACCTCGACATCGCGCCGCCTTCGTTCGTGGGCGACGATCCGAGTCGTCCGTCTACGCGCGCGCCCGCAGTCACACCCGCGACGGTCTAAAACTCATGCAATCTCGCGTAGGCGCGGTTGAGCCTGCGCGTACGCCTTAATCGCGAGTTGGCCAGCCTGAACCGCGCTCGCCCATGCCACCTCGCCAAGCAAGCCCGGCGCCGCCACCATGTCGCCGGCCAAGAAAACGTCTTCGCCGCGATCCACTGCCGGACGATCGCGCCATGTGGTTCCAGGCAAGTCGAGCGCGCCGCTGCGAGCATCCATTACCTGACGCCGTCGCCAGGTGACGCGCTCGCCCCAGGTCGGATATGCCGCGTCCATCAGCCGCTCCAGACGCATGGCCGCCTGCTCGACGCTCTCTCCAGGCTTGATCGGCATCTGCGCCTGGATCAGCTCCTCGCCGGGCGGAGCCAGCGAGGAGTCAGCCGCGCTGAAGCGCTCGATCCAGCCGGCCTCGTCCATGTCCGACACCACGAACGGGTCGCCCCGGCGATGGCTCAAGGCGAGGTCCAAGCAGACCGTGTGCCCGCTCGTCCAGTGAAGCGTCTCATCTCCGAGCAGGGCACGCGCCTGGCTGAGCTCGGTGGCGACGATCACGGGCGGCTCAGGCAGCTCCTCCGCCAGCGCTCCCATCTGAATCTCGACGCCCAGCTCGCGTGCGCGACTCTCGAGCGAATCCACCAGTGCGCCCCAACCACCGATCGCATAGCGCGCCGCCGGCGGAGGAGTAAGCAGGGTACGCACCGTACGCGGCCATATGAACGCCGCAGACAGCGCGCCAGGGTCGTGGTAGAAGGTGTAGACGCCGGCCCCGCCCGACAGGAGCGTGGCAGTGCGCTCGTCGGTGTGGCTCGCCGCCCAACTGTGAAAGTCAAGGTCAACCGGGGCTTCGCGGCCTCGCAGTCTCAGGACCGAAGGAATCACAGTCAAGGGCGGCGTACGGCGGATCTCGCCGCCGAGCCTGCAGCTTCACCGGAGCGAGGGGCAAGCCCCTGTTTGGCGGCAAGATGCCCCGCTCGGCCATCCAACGCCAGAAAGGCCCATCCTTGTAGAGCGCGTGCGGACCGAAGTTCGCCTTGTAGAGACCTCCGTCGGTGCGAGCCCTGCCCCCAAGACGATCGTGGGCCTCTTGCAAGAGAACCGGGACACCACCTTCCGCGCACGTGATGGCGGCGGTGAGCCCGGCGATGCCACCGCCGACGATCGTGATGGGATTCTTCGCTCCGCCTGGCCTGCTCATGACGATCCTCCTGGATTGCTTGCCCCAGCCAAGCTACTCCGTTACTGGTCCGTTATACAGTTCCAGTAATGACATCTGCGACAGGTCCAGTCGTAGGTCCGGAACTGCTGGTTGAGATCGATCGCAACAGCGAGCTTCCGCTCCACGAGCAGCTCGAGCGGGCCCTGCGAGAGGACATTCGCGGCGCACGGTTGCCGGCCGGGATGCGACTTCCTTCGACGCGAAGTCTCGCGGCGGAGCTTGGGATCTCACGCGGAGTAGTGACCGAGGCATATGGTCAGCTCGCCGCCGAGGGCTATCTGGAGACAAAGCAAGGAGCGGCGGTCAGGGTGGCGCGTGCGGTGCGCAGCGCTGTCCCCCGCAGCCAGGCCCGCTCCTTGCTCCCGAGCTTCCGCTACCACTTCCATCCTGGGCTGCCGGACCTGGCCGGCTTTCCGCGTGACCGCTGGCTTCGCTCGCTACGCGCCGCCTGGCGCGAGTCGCCGCTGGACGCTGTCGGCTATGGCGACCCGCGCGGCGCCCCGCGCCTGCGAGAAGCGCTCGCCGACTACTTGGGCCGGGTCCGAGGAGCTGCCACCGACCCGGAGAACACGCTCGTCTGCACAGGTTTCATGCAGGGCTTCTCGATCTTGTGCCGCTGGCTGTACGCACGCGGTATCACCGAGATCGCTGTCGAGGACCCGGGCTGGCACGTGCACCGGCTGATCGCCGAGCAAGCAGGACTCCAGACGATCCCCGTGCCCGTCGACGAGCACGGATTGCTCGTGTCCGCGCTCGCCGCCACCGACGCGCGCGCGGTGCTCGTCACACCCTCACACCAATTCCCGACGGGCGCCGTCCTCAGTCGCGAGCGGCGCGCCGCCCTGATCGAATGGGCCGAGCACGGCGAGCGACTGATCGTCGAGGACGATTACGACGCCGAGTTCCGCTACGACCGCGTCGCCGTCGGCGCGCTTCAGGGACTCGCTCCCGAGCGAGTCCTCTACATCGGCTCAGCCAGCAAGCGCCTGGCGCCGGGCATGCGGCTGGGCTGGCTGTTGATGCCATCCTGGCTTGCTTGGCCTTTGATTGCAGCTAAGGCGACCGAGGACGGTGGCTCGGAGACGGTTGGGCAGCTCGCCCTTTGCGACTTCATCGAACGCGGCGAGCTTGACAGGCACGTGCGACGCATGCGCCTGCTCTACCAAGAGCGTCGCGAGACACTCATCCATGCCCTCGGGCAATGGCTGCCACAGGCGCGCTCGAGCGGCGCTGAAGCTGGTCTGTACGAGCTCATAACTCTTCCCGATGGAGTGGACGAGTCCGCTTTGATCACCGCCGCGGCGCAGCACGGTGTGGGCGTCGAGGGCCTCGCGGGCATCGCTTCACCCATGGAGGCCCGCCTGGCGTGCTGCTCGGCTACGGCAACCTCTCTGAGCCGGCTATCGAGCAGGGTGTGCGCCTGCTCGCGGATGCCTTGCGCAAGCTGTGAGCAGCTTCAACTGACACTGAAGAGCGTGCCGGAAATCGACCAACTGGTCCTGATGGGCATCTGGCCAATGGACCTGTACGGAGCGAGGCGTGACAAATAACGTGCGTGCCAATGGCAGCAACCAGCGGGGACGCTCGTGCAAAGACGGGCCCAGTGGGCAACCAGGAGGCGGTGCTGAGAGTCGGTATCGCGCTGTTCGTCGTGTACCACCTGGCGCTCGCGCTCTTCATGGCGATCTCCCCACACGCTTTCTTCAAGGACATCGGCCCGTTCGGAGTGCTCAACAGCCACTACATACGCGACGCCGCCACTTATAACGCCGCCATCGGAGCGGCGCTGCTCGTGTCACTGCGCAAGCACTCCTGGCGTGTCCCAGTGCTCGCGCTCACGACGCTCCAGTTCGCGCTTCACAGCCTCAATCACCTGGTGGACATCGGTGCAGCACACCCCGCCTGGAACGGCTACTTCGATTTCTTCTCTTTGGGCGCTGGGCACCGCTCTGCTGGGACGCTCTGCTGTGGCTTGCCCACAACGAAGGTGAGGCATGAAGGTCTTCGTGGCGGGCGCAACTGGGGTCATCGGCCGCAGGCTGCTGCCGCTCCTGATCGCCGCTGGGCACGAGGTGACGGGCATGACCCGGACGCCTGCGAAGGTCGAGCAGCTGCTTGCGGCAGGAACAAAGCCGGTGGTGGCGGACGCACTCGACAGGCAGGCAGTCGAGCAGGCTCTACGAGCCGCCCAGCCGGAAGCGGTCATCCACGAGCTCACAGCCCTGCCTCAACGCTTTGACCCGCGCCGCATCAGACGAGACCTGGAGCTCAACGATCGTCTGCGCAGCGAGGGGACCCAGTTTCTCGTCTCCGCGGCACAGACGGTAGGGGCCAAGAAGATCGTGGCTCAGAGCATTGCGTTCGCATATGCCCCAGGTTCTCCCGGGACACTGCGCAAGGAGCGTGACCCGATGTTGCTGGAGCAGGCGCCGAAAGTATTCAGGCGCACCGCGCAAGCCTTGGCCGACCTCGAGCGCACCGTGCTCGGCGCTGAGGGCATCGTCCTGCGCTGCGGCTACTTCTATGGCCCGGACAGCACCATCTCCTCCGCGGGCTCGCTTGTGGAAGATCTCCTCAAGCGACGTCTCCCCATAGTGGGCAAGGGAACGGGCGTGTGGTCGTTCATTCACGTCGATGACGCCGCGCGCGCCACCGTCCGAGCGCTCGAGGACGACGGGCCAGCTGTCTACAACATCGTCGACGACGAGCCCGCTCTGGTGAGGGAGTGGATACCAGCCCTCGCACAAGCCATCCACGCACCGCGACCGTTCAAACTACCCGTCACGATCGCCCAGCTCCTCGCCGGAAGCTTTGGGGTGGGGATGATGACCGAGGCGCAAGGCGCCTCCAATGCACTTGCCAAGCGTGAGCTCGGCTGGCGGCCAGAGCACGTCTCGTGGCGGCAGGGATTTCGCACCGCACTCGACTGATCGGATCAGCCAGGCGCCATGCGCCGGCTCAACGACGCACCACCAGAAACACCCCTACGACCAGCAATGCGAGCCCGACGATCCGACCCAGGTCGATCGACTGCTTGGCGACCCCAAGCAAGCCAAACCGGTCGATCACAACGGCGGCGCCCAGCTGACCGGTGATGACCGCCGCGGTCAAAGCACTCACACCGAGGGTGCGCACTGTGAGGATCGCGACCGTGACATACACCGCGCCGAGCAATCCGCCGATCCAAGCCCATGCCGGGGCTTTGCCGACCTCGGCGAAGCTGCCGAGGCCGCCATAGGCGATCGACGCGATCAGGACGAGCGCGAGGCTACCGACCAGGAAAGAGAAAGTGGCCGCCTGCACGCTGCCGACGTTGCGCCCCAGGCGCGAGTTGACCGGGGCCTGCATTCCCACGAGGACGCCTGCACCAGCCGCCAGCGCGACTGCGAGCGTGCGAGTCACTTCGCCTCCAGCCAGTTCTGGCCCACGCCGATGTCGACACCGAGAGGTGGGGAGTGATCCCACACTCCGCACATCTCCTCCTCGATCAGGATGCACGCGGCCTCGCGCTCGGCGGGCGGCGCTTCGAAGAGGAGCTCGTCGTGGATCGTGAGAATCAAGCGGGTGGAGAAACCGCCCTCCCTGAGGGCGTCGTGACAGCGGACCATCGCCAACTTGATGATGTCGGCAGCGGTGCCTTGAATCACGGTGTTGACCGCGAGGCGCTCGCCAAGCGTTCTCACTTGATAGTTGCGGGCCTGGAGCTCCGGTATTTGGCGTCGCCGCCCCCACAGGGTCTTGACGTGACCCTCTTGCTTGGCTGACTCGACCGTCTCGGCGATGAAAGCAGCCACGCGCGGAAAGCGCTCCAGATAGGCGTCGATGAACTCTTTGGCCTCCTCCAAGGGGATGTTCAGACGATCGGCGAGCCCATAGTCGGAGAGTCCGTAGACGATTCCGTAGTTGATCATCTTCGCCTTTGAGCGCATCCCCGGATCGATCTGGTCTGGAGCAACCTCGAACACCTGAGAAGCGGTCGCGGTGTGCACGTCCTCGCCGCGCTTGAAAATCTCTACCAGGACGGGCTCCTCGGCGATGTGAGCCAGGACGCGCAACTCGATCTGGGAGTAGTCGGCCGAGATCAACACGCTTCCCTGCTCAGCCTCGAAGCAGCCTCTGATCTCGCGGCCCAAAGGCGTGCGGATCGGGACGTTCTGCATGTTCGGGTTGGTCGAGGCCAGACGTCCCGTCTGGGCGCCAGCCTGCAGAAATGTGGTGTGGATCCGAGAACCGTCGTCCACTTGCTCGGGCAGGACATCAAGATAAGTCTTGATCAAGGTCGAAAGCTCGCGCCAGCGCTCGATATGGGGCACGATCTCGTGCTCTTCGCGGATCGCCTGCAGGACACGGGCGTCGGTGGAGAAGCCGGTCTTGCCACGACGCTTGCGCGAAAGCCCCAGCTTGACGAACAGGATCTCGCCCAGCTGCTGGGGAGAGCCGATCGTGAACTCCTCTTCGGCCAGCTCGTAGATGCGCTGCTCCAAGCCCGCGATCTCCTCACGCACACGCGTTGTGATCTCTTGCAAACGCTCCAGGTTCAAGCGCACGCCGAGCAGCTCCATCTCGCGCAAGACCGCCACCAAAGGCAACTCGATCTCTCCCATAATCATTTGCAGCCCGCGCTCTGCGATCTGCTCGCGCTGCCAAGCGGCAAGCGCACTCAACAGGAGCACCTCACCCGCCAAGGGATCCTCTACCTCGGCGACAAAGCCGCGCTCTTCACACAGCTCGGCGAAGGGGTAGCCACGACGCGCCGGCTCGAGCAGATAGGCGCCCAGCATCGTGTCGTGCGCCAACCGGACGGGCACAACGCCGAGAACCTTCGCGTCGTGGGCGACGACCGCCCGCTCACCGCAAGCCCGCACCACCTCCCCCGGGTCGGGGCAATCGCCGAGCAGCACACCGGCGCGCGAGACACGGGCGGCCGCCTTCTTGCCCTGCACAATCCCTGCAGGAGGCGGGTCCGGGGTCACCGCGAAACGCCAAGGTGAGCCGACGGCGAACAGCTCGCCCTCCTCAACCTCGGCGGCGCTCACAGCGATACACAGCTCCTCGGGCTCGGTGCCGCTGGCCGTCTTCAGATTGGCGATGTCCGCCACTGCGCCACCCCGCACACGCCCGCTAAGCGCGATCTCGTCAGAGGAGGTCGTCTTGGCGATCTCCGCCTCACCTAGCGCCTCTTCCAGGCGGCGCAAGGGGTCACGCAGCTCCCAGCGACGGAACACCTCGCGCAGACGCGAGCGGTCGGGTTCGCGTGAGGCCTCGCTCTTGAGGTCGAAATCGACCGGCAGGTCACGATTGACGGTCGCCAAGCGCTTAGACAAGCGCGCGTCCTCGGCGTGGTCGATCAGATTCTGCTTGCGCTTGGGACCACCGATGTCGCGCACATGCGAGAGGACCCCCTCCAAGGAGCCAAAGCGCTGGATCAGCTCGCTGGCGGTCTTCTCGCCGATACCGGGGATCCCAGGGATGTTGTCGGAGGTGTCGCCCTTCAGACCGTAGAAGTCAGGGATCAGCTCGGGCGCCAAGCCATAGCGATCGATCACGGCCTGGCGGTCATACAACTTGGTCTCGGTGATGCCCCTGGCTGTGGCCATCACCTGCACGAGCCCAGCCTCGTCGATCAACTGGAACACGTCGCGATCGCCGGTCACGATCGTCACCGGCACGCCCGCGCCGCGCGCCTGCTCGGCCAGGGAAGCGATCACGTCGTCGGCCTCGTAGCCCTCTAGCTTCACGTTGCGATAGCCGAACGCCTCGACCAACGGTTCCACTGCCGGCCATTGCGCCTTGAGCAGGTCCGGGCGCGAGCGCCGGCCGGCCTTGTACTCGGCGAACAGCTCGGTGCGCCCCGAAGTGCCGGCGTCCCAGGCCACGATCGTGGGCTGCACACCGTGATCGGTCACGATCTTTACGAGCATCGAGGAGAAACCGAAGATCGCGTTGGTCGGCTCGCCGGTCGAAGTCGCGATCGACTCGGGCAAGGCGTAGAAGGCCCGGTAGACGAGGCTAGGACCATCGATTAGGAACAGGCGGCGCTCCACTTCGAGCACTCTATTAGGGCCTATCGAAATAGGCCCGCAGCAAGGGGTGGGGGCTCATCGGCCCCAAGCAAATAAGATGCCGGGCCGCTCAACAGCTCGGGCCGCCCAACGCGGGTGGACCACAACTGAAGGACAGCTCCGTGAACGTCACACCCAGCGCTCAGTACCGCCTGACTATCCGCGTCAAGATCGATGAGGGTCAGAACATGCTGGGCCAAGTGACCGACATGATCGGCGAGCAGGGCGGCATGGTCGTCGCAGTAGACCTGGTCGAGGCCGGCGCCGAGCACAGCATCAGGGACATCGTCGTGGACGCCGGCAACCGCGATCACTGGAACCGCATCCTCTCGGCGATCGGCTCACTGCCCGGTGTCGAGGTGATCGACACAACCGACCGCACCTTCCTGTTGCACGTGGGCGGCAAGATCGAACAGCACAACAAGCATCCCCTGAAGACCAGGGACGACCTCTCGATGGCCTACACACCGGGCGTGGCGAGAGTGTGCACGGCGATCAAGGATGATCCCGATAAGGCCTTCCAGTACACGATCAAGCGCAACACGGTGGCGGTCGTCTCCGACGGCACGGCGGTGCTCGGACTCGGCGACATCGGCCCAGCGGCGGCGATGCCGGTGATGGAGGGCAAGGCTTGCCTGTTCAAGGAGTTCGCTGGCGTGGACGCCTTCCCAATCTGCCTCGATACCAAGGACACCGACGAGATCGTGCGCGCCGTCACCTTGATCGCGCCGGCCTTCGGGGGCATCAACCTCGAGGACATCTCGGCGCCGCGCTGCTTCGAGATCGAGGAGCGCCTGGGGCGCGATCTGGACATTCCCGTGTTCCACGACGACCAGCACGGCACGGCCGTCGTTGTGATGGCGGCCCTGCTCAACGCGGTCAAGCTGACCGGCCGCAAACTGGAGGACCTCAAAGTGCTGGTGATCGGCCTGGGCGCCGCCGGCGTGGCCGTCACCAAGATCCTGCTTGAGGCTGGCGTGCGCGACATCATCGGAGCCGACTCGCGCGGCGCCTTGGGCACCGAGCGCGAGGACTACCTGGACGGCACGATGACTTGGGTCAAGCGCTGGTATGCCGAGTCCACCAACCACGAGGCTCGCGGCGGGGCGCCCGCCGACGTGATCGAGGGCGCCGACCTTCTCGTCGGCCTCTCTGGCGCACGGGCGCTACCTGTGGAAGCGCTGGCGAAGATGAAAGGGGACGCGATGGTCTTCGCGATGGCCAACCCCAACCCCGAGGTGATCCCCGAGGAGGCCGCGCCGTACGTGCGCATCATGGCGACCGGTCGCTCGGACTATCCCAACCAGATCAACAATGTGCTCTGCTTCCCGGGCATTTTCCGGGGCGCGCTCGACGTGAGGGCCAAAGCCATCACCGAGGAGATGAAGATGACGGCGGCGCGCGCGATCGCCGCGATCGTCGACGACTCCGAGCTGCGCGACGACTACATCGTGCCCTCGGTGTTCAACCGCGACGTGGCCCCAGCCGTGGCTGCCGCGGTGGCCGAGCAGGCGCGCGCGAGTGGCAATGCGCTTGCCGGCCAGGAGGTTGGCTTCGCCCAGGGCGATAGGCTGACTGGGATGGGCGATCGCGTAACCACCAACAACTGACAGCCGAAGGGCAGGGCCCGAGAGTATGCGGGTGACGGTTACCGGAGCGACTGGCCTGATCGGCCGGCGAGTGGTCGCGGCGCTGCTGGAGCGTGGCGATGCGGTGACGGTTCTCTCACGCGACCCCGAGCGCGCGAAGGCCGATCTGGGTAGACCCGATTCGAGTGCCCCACGCGCCGACTCGCCGGCGGCGATGCGCTGGGATCCCAACCGCGAATCGGCGCCGCGAGCCGCGCTGGAGAGCGCCGACGCGGTAGTGCATCTCGCCGGCGAGAACGTGGCCCAGCGCTGGACCGAGTCGGCTAAGCGGGCGATCCGCGAGAGCAGGGTGCTCGGCACGCGCAATCTCGTGTTGGGCATCGAAGCGCTGGCCGAAACGGAGCGCCCGAAAGTGCTCGTGAGCGGCTCGGCCATCGGCTACTACGGCGCGCACGGCGATGAGCCGATCGACGAGGAGTCGCCCGCGGGCAAGGACTTCTTGGCACAGACATGCGCGCAATGGGAGACCGAGTCCGAGATGGCCGCCCGCCTCGGGGTCCGTGTGGTGAAGGTGCGCACTGGTGTAGTGCTCGACAGTGAAGGAGGAGCGCTCGGCAAGATGCTGCCGCCTTTCAAGCTCGGCGTCGGTGGCCCGGTGGCGAGCGGGCGTCAATACATCTCGTGGATCCACACTGATGACGTCGTCGGCATCGTGCTCGCCGCGATCGATGGCGAGCAGTGGCATGGAGCGATCAACGCCACTGCCCCCGAGCCACAGCGCAACCGCGATTTCTCAAAAGCGCTTGGACATGCCCTGCATCGCCCTGCACTGCTGCCGGTGCCCGGCGTGGCCTTGCGATTGATGTATGGCGAGATGGCCCAAGTCGTTACCGAGGGCGCACGCGTCCTGCCAGCCAAAGCGTTGGTCTTGGGCTACGAGTTTCGCCATCCCCAGCTCGACGAGGCGCTGCGAGCCGCGCTGGGCTGAGATCAGCCCGAGGTGTCGAAAGCGCGCCAGAACACCGGGGCGCCGCCCACGAGCCGGTCAATCGCGTAGGTCGAGAGGGTGGTTTCTCCATTGGGCTGCATCGAGTAGACACCCAGCACTGAATGGCGGTCGTGGGTGGCGAAGAAGCGTCCGATCACGGCCTGGCGATCGTCGCCGTGCGCTCCGGCCGCCCGGATCGAGGCGAGCACGACACTCATTGCCTCATAGCCGTACAGGGCATACGGTTCTCCAGCGGAGGCGAAACGACGCGTGTACTCAGCGAGCACGCGTCGAGCCGAGGCCGGGTACAGCCGAGTTGCGAGCACAGGCGAGCCAACGAAGGTGGCAGCTTCGGCGGACCCGAGATGGGCGGTGAACACCGGGTTGAGCATCGTGCTCGATGCGAGCAACGAGAGATGGGGCGCCGTCGAATGAAGCAGACGCGCCAGGTAGGCGGCTTCGCTTGTGGCCGTGGCGCTTATGAACACCGCTTGGGCCCCGCTTTCGGCGATCTTGGCAACCTCGCCGCTGAAGTTGGAGCCCGGCAGAACCGCGATTGTGTCCTCGCCCTTCACCGCGATTCCGGCCTTCTGTGCGTCGCTGGCAACGATCTGGGCGAGCGGCGCATCGAATGGGTCCTGGTCTGCGATCACGTAAACGCTGTGGAGCCCCAAACTTTGCATCGAAGCAACTTGCGCCGCTGCCTGCACGGGATCGCCTGGAGCAACCCGCCCGAACGTGCGCTTGCCGGCCAGATAGAAGCGTTCCGGCTCGCCCTGCCCCGCATCGAGAGAGGAAGTCAGACCGACGTAAGGGCTGGCGGGACTGACCTGGAGGATGCCGGCGGCGTTTGTGAGTGGTAGCGAGATGGCCGTGGCGCCGGAGTTGAAGTCGCCCAGATAGGCGATCGTGGTGGGGTCTTGCGCGGCGGCCTTGGCGTTGGCGGCGGTGACGTCGGGATCCCACTCGCCGCTGGTGGCGCTGGAATCGTCGCGCAAGGCGTAGCTGATCGTGAAGCGACCCACGTGCCCGCCCGCGTCAGCCAAGGCCAGCTTCTCACCGCCGACGATCTGGCGCGAGATCGCAGCGGATGGTCCCTGCAGGGGCAGGCTCGAATAGATCGTGAGCTGATTGCCGATGCTTTGCGAGACCGGCGAGGTGCCCACACCCCCACAGCCTGCCAGGGCCGGCGCGAAGGCGAGCGCGGCGAGCCCGAGGCACAGCCGGTGGACGCGCACCTGTTGACTAGTCGCCGCGGCGGCCAGGCAAGTAGCCGGCGAGAATCTTCAAGGAGGCGCCGACCGCGATGATTACCGCGGCGAGCATGAAGGAGTCGAAGCCCTTGGCGCCGAGCGCCCAGAGCACGATCCAGATGATCAGGCCGGCGGTGACAGTGAGTACCAATCCCATTGCGCGGCAATCCTATAACAGGGCGCCGGCCAGATTCGCTACCACCTCGCCGACGGCCGCCGCCGGGTCCTCCGATTCGGAGGCCGCACGCACGAGCCGCGTACCGACGATCACACCATCGGCTCCGGCCCGCGCCGCTTGCGAGGCCTGCTCGGGCGTGGAGATGCCGAAGCCGAGCGCGACCGGCACCTCGGTGCTCGCCTTGGCGTGGGCCACGACATCGGCGAAGCTGTCGGCCAAGGCCGCACGCTCGCCGGTCGTGCCGACCACCGACACCGTGTAGAGAAAGCCGCGTGCCCTGGCTCCGATCCGGGCGAGACGCTCAGGCGGCGTGGTAGGCGCCACCAAAGGCACCAAAGCGATCCCATAGGCGTCGCACGCGTCCAAGACCGCCGGTGCCTCCTCGAACGGTAGATCGGGCACGATCAGGCCGCTGGCGCCAGTCTGGGAGAGACGCTCCACGAACGACTTGATCCCCGGGGCGAAAACCATGTTGGCATAACACATGAGCACCACTGGAGCGCTGGGGGCCAGCGAGCGAGCCACCTCCAAGACACCAGTCAAGGTGGCCCCAGCCGCCAAGGCACGAGTACCTGCCTCGTGGATCACAGGACCGTCGGCCAAAGGATCTGAGTAGGGCACGCCGAGCTCCAAGAGGTCAGCGCCCGCGCTCACGCAGGCCTCCCCGATACACACAGACTCGGCCAGGGTGGGATAGCCGGCCATGAGGTAAGGCATCAAAGCGGCCTGCTTGCCGCTGGAGGCGAAAGCCTGGGCGATCCGGTCGATACCGGTCGTAGCGGTCGCGCTCACTGCGCGAGCACCTCGGCTAGGTCCTTATCGCCGCGTCCAGACAGGCACACCAAGTCCAAATCGCCACTGCTTTGGGCCAAGACCCAGGCCAAAGCGTGGGCCGTCTCCAAGGCGGGGATAATGCCCTCAAGGCGCGAGACTTCGCGGAACGCTGCGAGCGCGTCGCGGTCTGTGACCGCCTCGTAGCGCGCGCGGCCGCTGTCGCGCAGGAAGGCATGTTGGGGGCCGGTGCCCGGGTAATCGAGGCCGGCCGAGATCGAGTGGGCCTCGATGATCTGACCCTCCTCGTCCTGCATGACCGCCGAGAGGGCGCCGTGCAGGACGCCGGCACGACCGCCCACGGTCAGGGGAGCGCCGTGACGAGGAGCCCCACCTCCCGTGTCGATCCCCTCACCGCCGGCCTCTACGCCGACCAGCTCCACGTCGGGATCATCGAGAAAGGCGGTGAAGATCCCGAGCGCGTTCGACCCACCGCCGACGCAGGCGACCACGCGCGCGGGCAGGCGTCCCTCGCGCTCCAACATCTGGGCGCGCGCCTCGTCGCCGATCACCCGCTGCAGGTCGCGCACCAAGGCCGGATAGGGCGCGGGACCGACGACCGAGCCGATCACATAGTGGGTGTCGCCAACGTTGGTCACCCAGTCGCGGATCGCCGCCGAGGTCGCCTCCTTGAGGGTACGCGCGCCTGCGTCGACCGCTTGGACGCGAGCGCCGAGCAGTTCCATGCGCTGTACGTTGGGGGCTTGGCGGCGCGTGTCTTCAGAGCCCATATAGATCACGCACTCCAGGTCGAGCAGAGCGCACACGGTGGCGGTCGCCACGCCATGCTGACCGGCCCCGGTCTCGGCGATAATGCGACGCTTGCCCATACGCTTGGCCAGCAAGGCCTGACCCAGAGCGTTGTTGAGCTTGTGTGAGCCGGTGTGGTTGAGATCCTCGCGCTTGAGGTATACGGGTCGCCCGGCCCGCTCGGAGAGGCGGTGAGCTCGGTAGAGCGGGGTCGGTCTACCCGCAAAGTCGCGCAACAGTCCATCCAGTTCAGCCTTGTAAGCAGGGTCCTCACGCGCCTGCGTCCATACCAGCTCTAGCTCGGCCAAGGCGGGCATCAAAGTCTCGGGTACGTACTGCCCGCCATAGCGTTCCGAAGCGGTGCTCGACGCTTCCTTGGGGCGCGCTATGCGAGGGGACGGCGCTCACGCCGGCGAGCCTACCGGCGGCTCGCTTTGGGCGTCGGACATCGTGCCACCCACATCGGGCGGCTCAGCCACGGCCGCGGCGAACGAGGCACGCTGCACAGCAGCGAAGAACTCGCTCAGCTTCTCGGGATCCTTACGTCCGGGCGCGCTCTCAGTTCCGCTGGCGGTATCCACTGCGTAGGGGCGCACACGTTGAACTGCCTCGGTCACGTTCTCGGGACCGAGGCCTCCACTAAGAATCAGGGGGACTTTCGAGCGACGTCCAGCCAGCAGCGCCCAGTCGAAAGTCTCGCCCGTGCCTCCCCGCAAACCCTCTCGTCCTGGAATGGTCGAGCGCGCGTCAAGCAAGTGGAAATCGGTGTGGTAGCGGGATGCGTCCTGGATATCGGCTAGCCCGGAGACCTGCAGCGCCTTGATCGTCCGCGCCCCGGTGCGCCTAGCCGCCTCGGCGCAGAAGGAAGGACCCTCGTCGCCGTGCAGTTGCAACAAGGTCAAGCCAACCTGCTCGGAGACCTCGACGATCTCCTCCATCGGTGCGTTGACGAACACGCCGCACAGCTCCACTTTGCGTCGCAGCACCGCAGCTATCGCTTGGGCCTCGGCAAGCGAGCAGCGGCGAGGGCTGGGCTCGTAGAAGACCATCCCGATCGCCCAGGCTCCCAACTCGACGGCCAGCTCGGCGTCGGCCAGTCGCGTGAGGCCGCAGATCTTGATTTGGGTATCGCCGCCGGACATGCTCCAACGGTAGCGGCCCTACCCTTCGGGCGTGTTGGCGTTCTTGATCGAGTTGGGCCTGGCGGCCAAGGTCACTTGCAAAGTCTTGTGTTCGTAGGAGCCCTTGCCGGTGGCACGCAAGACCTCGACGGAGATCGTGTCGCCCGGCTTCTTGGAGCCGATTACCGTCGTCAGGTCTTCGGCGTTGGCGATCGTCTTACCGTCGACGGCCACAACGATGTCCCCACCGACGGCGACCTTGCCGCCGGAGGTTTGGACTTCTAGGTTGCCACCGCGGATACCGGCCTTGGCGGCAGGGGTGCCCCCTTCGACCGTCTCGACGAGGGCGCCCTGTTTGACGGGCAAGTTGAGGGCGGACAAGGAGCCGTCGATCGTGAGCGTGGAGACGCCGAGGTAAGCGGCGCGCACGGTGCCGCCTTTCTCCAGTTGGGAGAGCTCGGACTTGGCGGTGTTGATCGGAACCGCGAAGCCAATGCCGACGCTGCCGCCGCCGCTGCCGCCGGTCTCGATCTGGGAGTTGATGCCGATCACTTCGCCGGCCTCGTTGAGCAAGGGCCCACCGGAGTTGCCGGGGTTGATCGGGGCGTCGGTCTGCAGGACGTTGCTGATTGTGAAGCCGTTCGGCGCGGTGATCTCGCGCTGCAAAGCGGAAATCACGCCGGTCGTGAGCGTGCGGTCAAGACCGAAAGGGTTGCCGATCGCGAGCACAGGATCGCCGACCTCGGCCTTACTTGAGTCGCCCAGGGTGAGCACGTGCATGGTGAGGCCTTCGGTCGGGATGCGCAATACAGCGAGGTCGTTGGAGGGATCCTTGCCGACCACTTTGGCTTCGACCGTCTTGCCGTGTTCGAAGGAGACGGTGACCTTGACCGCGTTCTCGACCACGTGATAGTTGGTGAGGATCGTGCCATCGCTGTTGATGACGAAGCCCGAACCGGTGGCCGTGCCCTGCTGCTGGCTTTCGCCGCCGCCCAGGCCGAACGGAGATTCGCTTTGGCGCACGATCGTGGAAGTCACATAGGCAACCCCGGGCGCGTCCTTCTCGTAAATCTGGTGCGGCGTCAACCCAGTGCTCTGCTGGGACGCGTTGGAGGGCGCGATCGGGGAGGCCTGCTGGACGACCGTGACCGTCTTCTGCGAGGACGACAGGCCGCCGGCAGCCGCGATCACGGCGACGACGATCCCTCCCCCGATCAGGGCCGAGACGAAAGGAATGGCGAACATGCGCTTCATTGGACCAAAGGATGACGGCTTGCGATCAATCTGAACTAAAGAGAATCGTGCGGCTTCATAAAAGATACGGCTCCGCGCAGGATGCCGAGCGCCTCTCCAGGGTCAGGCGCTCGCATCAGGGTCTCCCCCACCAGTACGGCGGCGACGCCCTGGGCCTCCAGTTCGCACAGCTGAGCGGGTGTGGAAATGCCCGACTCCGAGACCACGGTCGCGCCGGAGGGCATCTCGGCCAAGAGCTGGGAGGTGCGTGAGATGTCGACCGAGAAGTCGCGCAGATCGCGATTGTTGACGCCTATCAAACTCGCGCCGGCGCTCGCGGCGACTGCCAGCTCGTCGCTGTCGTGAACCTCGACGAGCACGTCCAAGCCGAGACTGACAGCCGTCTCGTGTAGCGAAGCCAACTCTGAGGCGCGCAAAGCGGCCACGATCAAAAGCACCGCATCCGCCCCCGCGGCCCGGGCCTCATATAGCTGATAGGGGTCGACGACGAAGTCCTTGCGCAACAGCGGCAGATCACAAGCGGCTCGGGCCGTGCGCAGGTCGGCGAGTGAGCCTTCGAAATTGTGTTCCTCGGTGAGCACCGACATGGCGCTTGCTCCCCCTCGCTCATATGCGGCAGCGATCTCGGAGACGTCGGCGTGCTCGCGCAGAGGCCCGGCCGAAGGCGAGCGGCGCTTGAACTCGGCGATCACGCCGATCCCGGGACCGTCTAGAGCGTGGCGGAAGCCCCTAGTGTGCCCTTGTGTGGAGCGCTCCTTGAGCTCGCCGAGTGGCGTCGTCTGCTTTTTTGCGGCGACGCGGACACGCGTTTCTTCGAGTATCCGCTCGAGCACGCTCGTCATGAGATCTGCTCAGGCGCGTGGGCGTTGCTCGCCTGGACGTAGCGCTCCAAGGCGGCAGCGGCCGCGCCGGATGCAATCACCTCGCGGGCGACCTTGACTCCGGCGGCGATGCTGGCAGCTGTGCCGGCCGCATAGATGGCGGCGCCCGCGTTGATCGCGACTAGGTCGGCATGAGCACCCTGCTCGCCCTCGAACACGGCCATCGTGACCTGGGCGTTCTCGGCGGGCGAGCCGCCCCCCAATCGCGGGTCAGAGACATCGGCTAGCTCGATGCCCACCTCCTCGGGAGTCACGCTGTAGCGAGTGAGCTCTGTTCCGTTGACCTCAATCACACGGGTGGGAGCCGAAGTGGAGACCTCATCGAGGCCGTCCTCGCCGGCCACAACCAAGGCTCGCTCCACCCCCAACAGGGCCAAGGCACCCGCGATCGTTTCCATGAAGGAGGGGTCGGCCACGCCGATCAGCTGACGTGTGGCGCCCGCCGGATTGGTCAACGGGCCGAGCAGGTTGAAGATCGTGCGCACCGCCAACTCACGCCTGACGGGAATAACGAATCGCGTGGCCTGGTGGTGGGCGGGAGCGAACATGAAGCCGAAGCCGGCCTCTTCGATGCAGCTGGCCACGCCCGCCGGACCGAGATCTATACGCGCTCCTAGGGCCTCCAACAGGTCGGCCGATCCTGACGAGCTGGTGGCCGAGCGATTGCCGTGCTTAGCCACCGCGCAGCCGGCGCCCGCGGCGACCAAGGCCGCGGAGGTGGACACATTGAAGGTACGCCTCCCCCCGCCCGTGCCGGCCGTGTCAAGCAGATCGCGGCGCTCCGTCGGCACGTGGGACGCCAACTCGCGCATCGTGCGCGCTAGACCCGCCAGCTCCCCGACCGTCTCGCCCTTGGTGCGCAGCGCGATCAAGAACCCGGCAATCTGGGTCTCGGACACCTCGCCGTGCATGATCTCCGACAGCACCTCAGAGGCCTCCTGCTCGGAGAGGTCCCGGCGCGAAGCGAGCGCATCAATCGCGCTGGTGAGCACGGGATTGGGCATCAGGCCTCAGCGGCACCGGTACTCGCGAGGCCCTTGACCGCCGCATCGACGCTCGGCGTGAGTCCGTCCGTCTTCAGAAAATTCGCGAGCAAGCGCTTACCTTCTTCGGTGAGCACTGACTCAGGATGAAACTGGACGCCCTCGGCGGGCAACTCACGATGACGCAACGCCATCAATACGCCGCCGCCTCGCGCGGACTCTTCAAGACAAGCGGGCAAATCGTCGGCCACGACTAGCGAGTGGTAGCGCCCGACCGTCAAAGGCGAGGAGAGTCCCGCAAAGATGGTGCGCCCGTCGTGCTCGATCGTGGTCGCCTTACCGTGGATCGGATCGTGCAGCTTGACGGTTCCGCCGAAAGCCTGGGCCATCGACTGGTGCCCCAGACACACGCCCAGCGTGGGGATTCCCGCTTCAGGCAAGCGCCTGGCGACCTCGAGCGAGATGCCCGCCTCGTTGGGCGTGCACGGGCCCGGCGAGATCACACAGCGCTCATAGCCTGAGTCGAGCAGCTCGTCGACCGTGGCGCGGTCGTTGCGGACCGCGCACACCTCGCTGCCCAGCTCACCCAAGTACTGGACGAGGTTGTAGGTGAACGAGTCGTAGTTGTCGATCACGAGGACCCTCAAGGCGTCGACCCCCCACTACGCACGGGCATGTGCGAGACCGGCCCGGTCGCGCTGAGGAGCACGACGTTGCCCTCCCCCAAAATCATCCCCAGTCCGCCTGTTCGCAGGCCAGCTCCACGGCCCGTAGGACCGCCTTGCTCTTGTTGACCGACTCCTCGTACTCGTACTGGGGCTTGGCGTCCGCAACAGTGCCGCCGCCCGCCTGGACGTGGGCCACGCCGTCCTCGATCACGACCGTGCGAATGTGGATCGCGGTGTCGAGGTCGCCGTTGTAGCTGAGATAGCCGATCGCCCCGCCATAGCCTCCACGCTTAGTCGACTCAAGCTCGTCGATGATCTGCATCGCCCTCACCTTCGGCGCCCCCGAGAGGGTGCCCGCCGGCAGGGCAGAGCGCAAGGCGTCCATCGCGCCAACGTCGTCCCTCAAAGTGCCCGACACCGAGGAGACGATGTGGATGACGTGGCTGTAGGTCTCAACCTGCATCAGCTCGTCCACGACGACGGAGCCATACGCGCACACTCGCCCCAAATCGTTGCGCCCCAAGTCCACGAGCATCATGTGCTCGGCGCACTCCTTCTCGTCGGCGAGCAAATCGTCAGCAATGCGCCGGTCCTCCTCCAGGCTCGACCCGCGCGGGCGCGTGCCCGCGATCGGACGCGTCGATACGTGCCGGCCAGTCACAGTCAAGAGCGGCTCGGGGCTGGCACCCGCAATCTGGAAGTCGCCGAAGTCCAGGAAGTACATATAAGGGCTCGGATTGACGGTGCGCAAGCCCCTGTATATAGAGAAGGCCTCGACCGGCACCTCTGCAGACCAGCGCTGGGATGGAACGACTTGGAAGGCATCGCCGGCATACACGTACTCGACGATCCGCTTGACCATCGCTTCAAAGCGCTCTCTTGTCATGTTCGACTCGAAGTGGGGCCCTTCGCGTGGCCCGACGTTCGCTCGCGGCACCGGACCGGCGAGGCACTCCTTCACTTCGGCGATCGTGCGCGTCGCGGCTTGCTTGGCGAGCTCCAGGTCCGGCTCGGCGTCCAGGTCCGCGTTGGCGAGGATCGTGATCGTGTGCTTGAGGTGATCGAATGCGACCACCGCGTCGGTCAGCATCAAAGCCATGTCAGGCAGGCCCAGCAGGTCCTCGTTCGGGGAACCCGAGGGCTCGACCGTGCGCACCAGGTCATAGCCGAAGAAACCCACCGCGCCGCCCATGAACGGCAGCTCGCTCTCACCGTCCTGGAGGGGCGCTTGGCGCGACTCGGCGACGGCCGCGGCCGCCAACGCGTAAGGGTCGCCCGGGTCGCCCAAGGACCAGCGCAAGACAGCGCGCGGCCGAAAGCCAATGAACGAGTAACGCCCCATGCGTTGACCTTGCTCGGCGGACTCCAGCAGAAATGCAGGCTCACCGGGCGCCAGTTCGCGTAGCTTCAAAAACGCGGAGACCGGCGTCTCGCAGTCAGCGATGAACGTCTCTTGTAGCGGGATCAGGTTGTAGGCATCCGTGGGAGCCTGCGACGGGGCGGCACTACTGGCGGCGCTCATCGAGCACGCCCTCCGCGTCAGACAAGGCCAAGCCCCGGCTGTGCAAGAGCACGAGCAGGTGATAGAGCAGATCGGCAGCCTCTTCGGCGACGCGCTCGTCCGTCTCCTCGCGGCCGGCGCGGGCCACCTCCTCGGCCTCCTCCTCCACCTTCTCGCCGATCCGTCCCGGATCGTCGAGCAGCTCAACCGTATAGGAGCCCTCCGGGCGCTCTTGCGCGCGCTCTCTCAGAGTGCGCTCCAAAGCGGGCAGGGTCTCGTGCGGTGCGCCCGTCGCGAGATCGCCCCTGTAGAAGCAGGTGCGCTCGCCTGTATGGCAAGCCGGACCGGCCGGCTCCACCAGCGCGAGCAGAGCGTCGCCGTCACAGTCCACCCTCAAAGCCTTGACCGCCTGGGTGTTACCGCTGGTCGCGCCCTTGTGCCACAGCTCTTGCCGCGAGCGGCTCCACAGATGCAATTCGCCGGTGGCCCGCGTGCGCTCCAGCGCGATCGCGTTCATGTAGGCCAAAGTCAAGACCTCGCCCGTGGCCCAATCTTGGACCACGCATGCCACCAAGCCCTGCTCGTCATAGACGAGCAGGTCCTCCACGGATGCTTGCACCGGTGTGCTCATCCACCGGATTGTAGGTTGCAGGACAACGATGGCCTCATTGCTTGAACGCAAGCTGATTGTGGTGACGGGTAAGGGCGGCACCGGCAAGACCACGGTGGCCTGCGCCTTGGGCCTGCTCGGAGCCCGCCACGGACTGCGCACGATCGTGGTCGAGCTCGGAGGCCATCACCGCCTGCCAGCTCTCTTTGGAGCAGCCGAGGCATCTGAGACGGGGGTAGAGGTCGAGCTAGAGGCTGGCCTGTGGAGCATTTCGATCGACCCAGACAAGGCGTTGCTCGAATGGCTGCGCACACTCGCTGGCCGGCTGTCCGCGCGCATGCTTGGGGCCAGCAGCACCTTCCACTATTTCGCCGCCGCGGCCCCCGGAGCCAAGGAGCTGGTGAGCATGATCAAGCTGCTCCAGCTCTGCGACGGCGCCTACGACTTCGTGGTGCTCGACGCGCCGGCGACCGGCCACGCCCTCGCGATGTTGGGCTCTCCACAAACATTTTCGGCAATCGTGCGCGTCGGCCCCCTGGCCGACCAGGCACAAGGTGTGCGGGACCTACTCGGCGACCGCGAGCGCTGCGCCTACATCGCCGTCGCCCAAGGCAGCGAGATGGCAGTCACCGAGACGCTCGAGTTGGAGGAAGGCTTGCGCCGCCTGCTCGACCAGGACCTCGACGCGGTGCTGGTGAACGGCGTATTGCCGCGGCGGTTCACGCGCGAAGAGATGGCGCGAATCGACGAGCTGGCGCCGAGCTCCTCCTCCGATGTCGTGGATCGTGCCGTGCGCGCCGCCCACACCACCTATGAGCGCACACGCATGCAGCAGAGTCAGATCGCGCGTCTACGCCGCCAGCGCTTCGCCGACGGTCGGCCGCCGAATGTGATCACGATCCCGTTCGTGTTCACACCCGATTTGGACCTCGTGGCCGTGCGCAAGCTCGCGGACGGCATCGAGCGCAAGCTATAGCGAGCAGTGATCGAGGCGATCGATCAGGTGATCCCGAGGCGATCCAACAAACCCTCGTCCCCCCGCCAGTCGCGCCTGACACGTACCGACAGATCGAGGTGGACTTGGCAGCCAAGCTCACGTTCGATTTCCTTGCGTGAGGCGCTACCAATCGCCTTAATCATGCGCCCACCGGCCCCGACCACGATCCCCTTCTGGGACTCGCTCTCGACCCAGATCAAAGCCCTGACCCGAACCAAGCCCTCGCGAGGGTGTTCGACCTCTTCGACGATCGTCTCCAGGGCGTGGGGCAACTCTTGGAAGGTGCGCCTGATCGCGGCCTCTCTCACCAGCTCGGCCAACACGACCGACAACGGCTGATCGGAGATGGCTCCCTGCGGGAACATGAAAGGGCCTGCAGGCATCAGCTCGGCCAGATATTCGACAAGGGCCTCCACACCCTTACCGGTGCGCGCCGAGATCGGAAAGATCTCCTCCCCCACCTCCAGCTGGGCTGTCGCGGCAAGCATCGCCACGGTGGCACCCCGGTCGAGCCGGTCCACCTTGTTGACCGCGATCACGACCGGCGCTTTCGCGTCGGTCAGCGCTTGGGCTATATAGCGATCACCGGGACCCACCCCCTGCTCGCCATTGAGTACGAGCAGAGCTGCGTCGGAGCCCTCCAATTCTTCGCGCACGCGCCCGGCCATCCGCTCAGTCAGGGCGTCGCGGGGCCGCTGCACCCCCGGAAGATCGACCAAGACGAGCTGGCTCGCGGAGTCGGTGCGCACGCCCCTGATCGCACGGCGCGTGGTCTGGGGTCGGTCGGACACGATCGCGACCTTGCCGCCCACGATCGCGTTGACGAGCGTCGACTTGCCCACGTTCGGACGCCCCGCAAGCGCCACGAATCCGCTTCTCGTGACGGGCGCGCGCTCGCCTCTATCTTCCAGGCCGTCGGTCACTTGATCGTTCAGCCCGTCGGTCCGCGCGCGCTCGGCTTGTCGGTCACGCACTGTCCCATCGCATTATCTCCGCCTGCAAGGCGAGCATCTCACCGTCGTCGGTCTCGTGATCCATGCCCACCAAATGCAGAGTGCCGTGCACGATCGCCTCGCTCACGTCCTCAGTGTGCTGCGGGCAGATCACGATGTCTCCCAGCTCGCGCGGCACGCCCTCCCCGGGGGCGTCCGCCTCAGCGCCGTCGACCGGGAAGGAGAGCACGTCGGTGGGTCCCCGTTTCTCACGGTGGCGCTCATTGAGCTCAGCGATGCGTCCCACCCCCACAAACTGGACGGCCAAATGGCCGTCCTGCACTCCCGCCGAAGCGAGCGCAAGCGCGCACAGGCGTTCGACCTCGACTTGGGGAAGCGGACCCGCAAGCAGGTTTGCGCCGAACACCTCTACTTCGAGCGTCGCGATACTCACGGCCTGAGGGGCGTCTTCAAACTTAAGCCCGGCGCTCGGCCGGACGAAGCTCCGGCGCCTCGCGACGATCGTGCTCGTCATAGGCCTCGACGATCCTTTGGACGAGCTTGTGGCGAACTACATCCTCTCCGCCGAATCGCACGAACTCGATGCCTTCGATCCGCTCCAAGACCTCCCCTACGACAACCAGACCCGAGCGCTGCTCGCGCGGCAGATCGACCTGGGTGATGTCACCGGTGACGACCATCTTCGAGCCGAATCCAAGCCTCGTAAGGAACATCTTCATCTGCTCGGGCGTAGTGTTTTGGGCCTCATCGAGGATCACGAAGGAGTCGTTGAGCGTACGCCCGCGCATGAATGCCAGCGGCGCGATCTCAATAACCCCGCGCTCCAGGTGCTGAGAGACCTTCTCGGGGTCGAGCATGTCGTGCAGGGCATCGAACAGTGGCCGCAGATAGGGGTCCACCTTGGCCATCAGGTCCCCAGGCAGAAAGCCGAGCCGCTCGCCGGCCTCGACAGCCGGTCGGGTGAGGATGATGCGATTGACTTCGTGGCGCGAGAGGGCAGCCGCAGCCATCGCCACCGCCAAGAAGGTCTTGCCGGTGCCGGCCGGACCCACCCCAAAAGTGACAGTGCTGGAGCGGATCGAGTCCACGTAGCGCTTCTGGTTGACCGTCTTGGGAGCCACCTGGAGGCTGCGATGGCGCCAAACGACATCCTCGAGCACGCGTGCCGGCGATTCGTGTGCATCCAAAGCGCCCGTAACGGCAGCGATCGTCCCAGGCGCGACCTGATGGCCCCGGGCGATCAGGTCCGAGAGCTCGTGCACAACACGCTCGCCCGTCTTGACCTCCTGCTCTGAGCCCTCAAGCGTGAGCAGATTGCCGCGCAAGAAGACCTTGCACTGCAAGTGACCCTCCAAGGCTCGCAACACACTGTCTTGGCTGCCCGCCAGCTCGGCGGCAACCTCGTTGGGAAGCTCGATCTGGTTCCTCATCCCGCGAGGACTGCCTTAACGAGTGCGGAGACCCGCTTGCCGTCGGCACGCCCGTCCACCGCGACCATCGCACTCTTCATCGCCATGCCCATGTCCTTTGGCGATTGCGCGCCGCTGGCGCTGAGCGCCTGCTCAACGATCGCCTGCAGCTCCGGCTCGGAAAGCTCGGCGGGCAAGTAGTCGCCAATCAGCTCCGCCTCTACCTCCTCACCGGCCGCGAGCTCCTCGCGTCCGCCGTCCCTGAATGCCTTGGCGGCCTCAAGGCGTCGCTTGCGCTCGCGGCGCAGTACCGCTAGCTCGTCATCCGAGCCTTCCTTGGATGCCTTCTGCAGCTCGGACAGGACCATGCGCAAAGCGCCCACACGCTGCTTCTCGCCGGCGCGCATCGCACTGTTCAGGTCGAGCTTCACTTCGTCGAGTATCGCCATCCTCAGCTCAGGATACGCCGAGCAGACGAGACTTTTGTGTCGATCCCGCGCTTTTGTCCGAAAGAGGAGCCGTCGTCGCGACCCCGCAATCGTCAGAATGGAGCTGTGAGCGCCTCCATCTACGCCAATGCCTTGGCTCCATTTCTCGCGGAAGCCGACCGCTTGAGGCCGGCCGAGGGCGAAGTTTTCGACGCCCACACCCACCTTGGGCTCGACGAGGACGGTCGCTCGCTCGACCTGGAGACGCTGCTCTCGCAATTGGACAACGCGCACGCGCGCAGAGCATGCGTTTTCCCGTTGCACGACCCCGAGCGCAAGCCCTCCTACAGCCTTCCCAACGATCGCGTTCTTAGCTGGGCGCAGGAGAGCGAAGGTCGCCTGATCCCCTTCTGTCGCTTGGACCCGGCCGAAAATCCGGTCGCCGAGGGCGAACGCAGCATCGGCAAGGGTGCGCGCGGGATCAAGCTCCATCCGCGCGCCCAGGCATTCGCATTCGACGGCCCTGAGATGGACGCCATCTTCACGCTCGCCGAAGAAGCCCAAGTTCCAATCCTGATCCACGCGGGGCGCGGAATGCCGCCGATCGCGGACGGCCTGGCCGACCTCAGTCTGCGCCACCCGGACGTAGTCCTGATCTTGGCGCACGGCGCGATCTGCGATCAGGGGATCCTCACCTCGCGCCTGGCCGACCATCCGGGCGTGCTGTATGACACTTCGTGCTTCTTCCCGATCGACGTGATCGAGCTGTTCGCGCGGGTGCCGGCCGAGCGGATCGTGTTCGCCTCCGATCCTCCCTATGGACTTACAGCCAGCGGCCTGTACTTGGCTTTGCGGGTGGCGGCCCACGTGGGACTCGACGCGCAAGCGACCAGCGCCGTGATGGGCGACACAATGGGCGGCTTGGTCGATGGTCGGGGACTGCCCCCTAGCTCCCCACCGCGCGGCTCCAGCGAGCTGACCTTGCCGGGACGACTGGCTCGGGCTTACGGCTATGGCAGCCTCGCCGGGCCAGCCCTGTTTGCGGGCGCGACCGAGCAGGCCCAGGGAATGCTCGATCTCGCAATCGCTGTGTGCAGAGACCCCGATCCGGGAGACAGCGGCGAGACGCTCGACGCAATCGGAGCAGCCTTGATCGCGGCACGCGCTCTGCTCGATAACGAAGGCGGCCAGCGCCCCGCGATAGATCTCCTGTTCAGGGCGATGGCAAGGGCCGCTACCGAGCCGACGTCAGCCACAAGGCAGCCCACTCCCCACGCTCCCGACGCGCTCGCTCGCGCAAGCCAAGGCGTCTAGCGAAGGCGCGGGCCACCTCGTCGGTCTGCTCGCGGAGCAGCCCGCTGGCGATCAAATCGAGATGACCAGGACCGGCTGGTCCGCTCGAAGTTGCCATCGTGTTGGCCAAGTCGAGCAGCAAGGGTCTCAGCAGGTTGGCGAGCACGACCGGTGCCGGCTTACCGTCCACCAGGGGAAGCTCTTCGCGGCGCAGATCGAAGCGGCGTCCTTCGATCTGGACACCGTTGCGTGCTGCGTTGTCGGCGATCGCGAGCACACTCTCGCGATCGTTGTCCAGTGCCAAGACCGGGCCATAGCCCAACTTGGCCGCCGCGATCGCAAGCACACCAGAGCCGGAGCCAACGTCAAGCACGGACCCGCGCGTGCCTTCTGTGCTGAGCGTGCCCTCTGTGCTGAGCGTGCCTTCTCTGCTGGGCGTGCCGTCCACACCGGGTATGTCCTCCGCAGTGAGCCCCAGGAGCAGCTCCAGGCATAGGTGAGTAGTCGCGTGCGCACCCGTGCCGAAGGCTTGAGCTGGATCGATCACAATCTCGTGGACGTCCGCCCGCTCGGTCGGGGGCTCCCAGGGAGGTCGCACGTGCAAAGCGGGAACAACATCACGCCGGCCGTCAGCAGAGTCAGGCTCGATCAGGACGGGGTGGTGGAAACGCTTCCAGCGCTCAGACCAGTCGTCGGGCACCTCACTGGTGGAGACCTCCACGAATGCACCTCCCGCGGCAGCCTCAAGGGCGGGCAGCTCGGGCAACTCCCCCGGAGCGCCATAGACCGCGTATTCAACGAAGCCCTCTCCCCCATCCGCGTCCGCCGACTCGATCTCCTCCACCCCGTCCGGCGCCAGCTCGAGCAACTCGGCAAGCACCAAGTCGGCCTGTCCTCGCCTCACCCTCAAAGCCAGGCGAATCATGCGAGGTGCCGGCGAGAGTGCGGGTCGATCACGCGGCCTGGTGGCGCAGGACGCGGCGTAGCTTGGAAAGCATCGATTCCTCCGAGCGGAGGTTCTCCTCGGTAAGCGTGTCGTTGAGCTGCCCGAGCAGCTCGCGTTGGTGGTCGCTAAGCCGTCTGGGAATCACGACGTTGACGACGACACGCAGGTCGCCTCGACGGCCGCTGCGCAACGAGGGCATTCCTTGGGCGCGGATGGTGAGTACTGCGCCGGGCTGCGTGCCTGCGGGCACCTGGACCGGCGCGGAGCCTTCGAGCGTGGTGACCTCAAGCGTGGTCCCGAGTGCGGCCATCGGCGCGGCGACATCCAGCGCGGTGATCAGGTCGTCGCCTTCGCGAACGAAGCGCTCGTCGGCGGGGACACGAACAAGCACATACAGGTCGCCAGGTGGCGCACCGTGCTCGCCGGCATGCCCGCGACCGCTGACCCTGATGCGCTGACCGTCGGCGATTCCCGCTGGGACGGCGACCTGCTCGCGGCGCTTGACCGTCTTCTGACCGTGTCCACGGCATTCCTCACATGGCTTGGTGGGCAAGCGTCCATCGCCGTGGCAGGCGTCGCAGATGCTCGTGCGCAGCATCTGGCCGAATGGTGTGCGCACTGCGCTCTGCACCTGACCGGCGCCACCGCAGCGCTCGCAGCGCTCGATCGGCGTGCCAGGCTCGGCGCCATTACCGCGACAGTGCTCGCACCGGTCGATCGCTTCGAAGGAGACTTCGACCTTGCCCCCGGTCGAAGCTTCGAGCAAGCTCATTTCGACCGCTACAGCGATGTCGCCGCCGAGCGAGGATCCCGAGTTACCGGCAAACGGACTACCGGACCCGAAGAACGCGTTGAAAAGGTCGCCGATCGAACCGAATCCGTCGAAATTGGGGGCATAACCACCCGAGCGCAAACCGTCGTGGCCGTAGCGATCGTAGGTAGCCCGTCGCTCAGGATCGGAGAGGATCTCATACGCCTCCGCGGCCTCCTTGAACTTCTCCTCCGCACCCGGGTCGTGCGCGTTGACATCCGGATGCAGTTCGCGGGCAAGACGACGAAACGCCTTCTTGACATCCTGCTCGGCGGCGTCACGGGGAACGCCGAGCACCTCGTAGGGGTCGCGTGGGGTTGTGGCGCTCATCAGCGCTCAGCGTAGGCGTCTTCAACAAAGCGCGAAAGCTCGTGGGCAGCCTCCCGCACCGTGGCGATGGCACCTTCATAGTCCATGTGGACTGGGCCGATTACGGACACCGCACCGAGCTTACGACGCGCAAAGCCATAGCCCGCCGCCACAAAAGCCAAAGAATGCATCGCGGGGATCTCGTTCTCGCTGCCGATGCGCACGTACACGTCGGACTCGCCGAGTGCCGCTCTCAACACGCTCAGCAAAGCGGCGCGGCGCTCGAGCAGGCTCATCAACTCGTTGATCTGGGTGATGTCGCCGATGCCCGGGCTCGAGAGCAGGTGGGCGGCACCATCAACGTAGAGGGTGTCCTCGGTCTCACTCGCCAGGCCGTCGAAGGCGGATACGAGCCGGTCGAGGAAAGCGCGCTCGCTCGCCCCGATGCTCGGATCTTCCAGACGCTTGGAGAGCATTCGCGCACCCAAGCCGTAGCCGACGAGACGCTCGTTGAGATATTCACCCGCCCACCCCACGAGGCCTTGATCGACTGGAACATCGAAGGTGCTCAGCAGCTTGGAAACCCCTCCACTCGACGTGATCACGACCACGACCACGACCTGCGGCTGCAACGCCAAGACCTCGATATGCCGAATGGTCGCCGCGTTCAACGAGGGCGCCGAGACGACCGCCAACAGGCTCGTGACTTGGGAGATCGCGACGCTCGTGACGCGCATCGCCTCCTCCACCTCGCTGCGCGTCAACGAAAGTGCGAGCGGGCTGCTCGGGACGAGCTCGCGGCCTGCTCCTAGCATCCTGTCGACGACGTAGCGATGACCGGCCTCTGTCGGCACGCGGCCCGCGGAGGTGTGTGGATGGGCGAGCAGATCGTGCTCCTCGAGCAAGGCAAGCTCGTTGCGCACGGTCGAGGGTCCGCAGTCGAGGCCAGGGTCAGCCGCGATCGTCTTGGAGGCAACCGGCTGTCCGCTGCGTTGGTAGTCCTCCACCACCTTGCGCAGGATTAGCTCCTGTCGGGGGGTGAGCATGTGATCGATTGTAGGCGCCACCCCGGTGTCCAGAGCGGCGCGCCGGTCTCAGACCGTCAGTTCGGCCTCGGCGTTACGAATGATCTGGTTGCCCGCCTGCTCGGCCACGGTGTCCACGATCACACGACCGTCGCCGGCCTCGCGTACCGTGCCGGTGACAAGAACCTCTTGCTCGGGCACACCCATGCCCCTGAACTGGACGGACAGTCGCTTCAGGGCCGCAGGGCCGCCCGCCGCCTCGGTCTGGGCGCGCGCGACCTGGGCCATTGACCACAGTCCGTGCAGGATGCGACCGGGTAGCCCGACGGCGCGAGCGAACTCCTCGTCGATGTGAATTGGGTTGAAGTCACCGGACGCACCCGCGTAACGGGCGGTGAGGTACTTATCGGGCGTGACTCGCACCTCTGGGATCTGGGCTCCTATTGATAGATCTGCCATTGCGCTCACACTCCTCGGACGATGTTGGTCCAGGTTCCGCGACAAACCTGCTCGCCGCGCTGGTTTACAGAGACAGACTCGAACACGTAGTAACCACGCCCGTCGCGCTCGGATATGTCCTTGACCGATGCGGTTGTGGTGATCTCATCGCCGGCCACGACAAGTGGCCCCCACTCGAACTCCTGACCTCCGTGAACCATCATCGCGAAGTTCATTTCCACTTCGGGGTCGAACAGCGAGGGAGCTACTGACGGAGAGCTATAGACGACGGCGAACATCGGCGGGGCGACCACGTCGGCGTAGCCGGCCTCGCGCGCGGCCTTCTCGTCGAGGTGGAGCGGGTTGGTCTCACCGACCGCGCGGGCATACTCCTTGATCTTCTCTCGACCCACCGCGTAGGTGGTGGGCTCGTAGGTCTTTCCGATCGCTTTGGTGTTGACTGGCACCGGGAGGGCTCCTTGTGGACTGAGGATGACGGGCTCGCATGAGCCCACGCGCTGCTTGCAAAAGAACTGCGGCCGGCCAGTTTACGGCCCTTAAGCGCAAAAAGGCGCCCGGAGGCGCCGACGGCGAGATGTCGCACCGGACACCCCGCCGTCGTACGACTGTAAAAGCGACGCTCAGAAGACGAGGTCGTCCTCGATCCCTGAGCCCACGCCCACAAGCTCGCGCTCCTCAGCCGCGTCGGCGCCGTCGGCGTCGTGCTCCTCCTCGGAGGAGCCTTTCAGCGTGCCGACCTCGCCGCGACCGTCCAGGAACTGAACGGTCTCGGCCACTACCTCGACCGCCTGGCGTTTGCCGCCCTCGGGGACCTCCCACTCGCTCCAACGCAAGCGCCCGTCGATCGCGATGCGACGACCACGGCTCATGTAGCGGTGGACCGACTCCCCCAACGCGCCGAAGGCAGTGACGTTGAAGAAGTTGGGCTTCTCTGTGTACTCGCCTTCGGGGCCCTTGCGCGAGCCGTTGCAGGCGAGGCGCAAGTTGCAGACCGTCAAACCGGAGGGCAGGGCCCTCAACTCGGGGTCGCTGGTGAGACGGCCAACGAGAACGACCCTGTTGATGTTCGAGTAGGACATGGTGAGCTTCTCCTTTGCTGTTGACTCGCCCCGCAATGGAAGGTAGGCAAAGTGTGCGACGGTTTTTTGCGCGAAGGCCCCAAACGGTGCTTTGGCCCGATTTGGCGGGCAAAATCGGTTCTCCTACGGCCACAAGACGCGACCCACGCTATTGCCTGTCGCTCCAGGTGAATGTCAAACAAAAAAGGGTGCCCTACGCGCGCGCGGGGCACCCTTTTGTGAGAACAACAACCCAACTCCCCATCGTGTGGACCATCAACCCGCGCCGAGCGACGCGACGGCTTGCGCTAGGCCGAAAGGCGGGTTCCGGCACCCGCTCACGCTCGAGCCAGCGATGGGAGCGCCTCTAGCGGCAAGACTACGACTCGTTCCTGGGCGTGCGCCTTCTCGATTGCTCGCTCTAGAGCACGTCTGACCTGATCGGGCGCCAGGTAAAGCACGCCGGAGACAGTGGGACAGCGCGCCCAGGCGCGACAGATGTTCGCCAAACGCCGTGGCGCCTTGATCGTCAGCTCGACCTCAACCGCCACCGGCAGCTCGCCCGGTGCTTCGGGCCACAAGACAAGGTCGGGATAGTGAAGTCGGTCCGCCGCCAGACGGGTGCTCGCGAGCGGTCGTCCGAGGTCGCGTTCATCGCGGCGTAGCTCGCGCTCGCCCACGAGTCGGTGGTCGGGATAGCAGCGCTCCAGCGCGGCGGCCACTTCAGCGCAAGCAGTCACGTGGTGGGCGCCACCAGCCGAAAGGCGGCATGGATCGATGCCGTAGGCGCCGCACGCCCGCAGACCAGCTCTCGTGATCGTGTACAAAGTGGGAGCGTCGACGAGCAGGCGCTGCCTGGCCAACAGTCCACGCCGCACGATCGCCGAAAGACGGCCGCGGGCGGAAGCTGGCGTGATGTCCATACGCAAGGCCAAGGCCTCGGCTGTAATGGCTCCCAAGGACGCCGTCCAGTACATGAGGTCGGTTTGCTCGGGCGTGATTGAAAGATGCGTTTGACGCATGATGATCTCCTTCGTTGTGGGGGTAGATGGGCGTGCCCGCCAGGGCAACGCGCCCTCGGCGATCGAGCGCTTGGCCTCTCGACGAGGGCTGAGACTGGGCGTCGGCGAAATTCAGGCCGACGCGATGAGGTCCGACAAACGCGAGCACAGACGCGAAGGACGCGACTCGGAGGCCTCTGGCGCGAGGGATGAGAAGACCTGCATGATCCGCGGCTCGCCGCCGGCGGCGAGGTCAAGTGCGACCGCCCAACCCGGCTGCAGGCCGCGGATCTCCTCGACGGAGAGCCGTGGCTTGCTCGAACGGCTACGCGTCCAACCCCCGGCCTCACTGCGCGAAGTGCGCCACACACCGCGACTGCCGCCGAGGCGTGCTATCAGCTCTGCCGACTCAGGCACGACCTGACGATGGGCCAACAGGCAGGAGAGGTTGCCCAGCACCTGCTCCAACAGTTCAGGGCGATCCTTCACGCGCAGGTCGGAGAGCTCCTGGGTGCCCAGCAGCAAGTTGATCCCGGCCGAGCGAGCACGACCGAACAAATGTCCGACCTGCTCGGCGGCTATCGAGGCGAACTCGTCGATCACCACTACCGTGGGGATCGGCTCAGCCTGCAGGGCGGCCATCGTGGCTTGCAGGTCCTGAACAATCGCCGCTCCCAGCATCTGGGCCAATAGCTGCCAGGCGTCGACCTCCAGAGAGAAGTAGACGACAGCTCGCTCCCGGATTGCCTGCAGCAAGTCGAACACGGGCGCGCCCGCAGTGGCGGGATCGAGCCACGGCCCGACATCGGACTCGACCATGATCGCAAGCCGGTCGCGCACGCCGCCCAACTCCCCACGCGCCCGCCTGGTCAACGAGGTCAGATAGTCGTGTGTGGCCCTGGCTTGCTGATCGGGCACTGTGCCGCAAAGCGCTTCGAGGCTTGTGGGATCGAGCGAGTCGACGAGCGCCCGCAGGCTCACCTGCTCGCCGGCGCCGCGGAGCGCCCGCACCGCGTGGCCAAGATAGCGCTGAGCCTGACGCTGATAGTGGGGCTCGGTGAACAGCTCACCAGCCAAGGCCTTGTCGGCTACGCCACTGGCGGCGCCGTGAGCGAAGGGGTTGTAGACCGACGGTCCGTGCGGCGTCCATTCCAGGAAACGTCGTTCGTTGCGCTTGGCCGCCAGGGCGAGCTGCTCGCGCATCCGCGCGTCGCCCTTGGGATCGACGACGACGGCCGCCAAGCCGGCGTCGATGGCTCGAGTCGCGATCCAGGTCTCGGTGACGGTCTTGCCGGAGCCGGTTGCCCCGACGATCAAGCTGTGCTTACCGCCCCCGCAAACCCCGAAGGGGATCGAGATCTGCTCGTAGTTCTCTGTGCGCCCCACGCTCATTCTCTCTTCACGCATGGCCACGAGCGATACCGGAGCGACACGCTGCCTGAGGGCACCGACAAGCGTGCGCATCGCTGCAAGTGGCCCCCGACGGGCAGCCGCTGTCTCGGCCAAGTCTCCGCCGGCGAGCAGGTCTTCGCGATGCCACCGGCGTCCACGCACCGCGGCCCAGACGCCGGCTGTGCCGCATGTGAAGACCCAGCCCGAGGGCTTGGACTGGATGAGCAACAGTGGAACGATGAACGCACCGGCCCAAGTCCAGCGCAGATGACGACGACGCATCAGGTACGCGGCGAGCGCCCCAACTAGCAGGCCAACCGCGACGTGGGCGGTGGTTGAGCCGAGCCAGCCGAGCAGATCGGCCAATGGCTCCAAGGGGTTGACGGGCGGTTCGGTGGTGTAGGGGGGTGTAGAGGACGGCATGAGCCGCTCCTTTCTTGAGCCGGTCGAGACCGGTCGTTGGGGGGGTTAACGAGAAGCGGCGAGCCGAGAGGGCTCGCCGCGATGGTGCGAGGTGGTCTGAGAACCCGCGAAGTCGGGTCGAGCTACAGGACTGGAGAGAGAGGACCGTCGAGCGTTAGAGCCTCGAGCAGGCAGAGGAGCCTCAGAGCAGGCGGTAGCCCACGCCCCAGACATTCACTACGAATCCGAAAGCGCCTGCCGCACGAAGCTTGCGGCGCAGGCGACTGGCGTGACTGTCGACGGTGCGAGTCCCAGACGGGCAACGCTGGCGCCAGATCGCGCGCAACAGCTCCTGCTTGGAGGAGACGGCGCTCGGGTCACGCGCCAGGTGCACGAGCAGCTCATACTCGAGGGGGCCTAGCTCGACCGGCGTCCCAGCAACGTAGACCGTGCGAGCACGCGTGTCGACACGCAGGGCTCCAACGCGAATACAGGTGAGATGGGGCCGCTGAGTGCGTCGAAGCAGAGCCTTCAATCGGGCACGTAGCTCCAGGTAAGGGTGACGTTCGGTGGCGATGAAGTCGTCGGCGCCCGCCTCGAAGGCTCGCAACAGATCCAGTTGGGGGGCGCCGGGACTGAGGACAATCACAGGCAGGTTCTCGTCCCAAATCGCTTCGGCCGGCAGGAAAGCCGGTGTGCGTATCTCTTCGAGTAGGTCAAGCGTCGCGCGGGGGCCCTCGAGAGACCCAAGCAGGACGACTTGTGGCGAACCGGCTCGGGCGAGCACTCGTGCGTGCTCGGCGGTGCGGGCATAGGTGGTGTCATAGCCATCCGCGCGCAACTGCTCCACCAGCTGGCGCCCGAAGTCGGCGTTCGTCTCGACACAGAAAACCGTCGTCTGCCCCGGGCCACCAAGTCCGGGCGCAAACACGGGACCTGGCAGCTCGGCGCTCACTGAAGTTCGACCTCGCGAGGGCTGATACCGAGTCCTAGACGCGCAATTGCGGCGAGCACGTCGCTGTGGATCCAAGGAGTTGTCGATCGCGCCCCACCTTCGGGCATGAGGCCTGCTCGACGCGCGAGCCAGCTGGTCTCTCCACTCGGGTTGCCGTGGCGGTCGTGCTTGACGATTCCGCAACGCAAAGCGATCTCACTCATCGTCATGCCACGCCGCTTGACCGCGTCCAGCACCGCTTCGCGCAGGCCGCGGTTGAGGACGATCGGGCTCGTGCAGAGCCGTTCGAATTCGTCGCGAAGGCGCGTAGAGAGCACCGACGGATCCTCGCGATGGCGTGCAAGTGCCTGCTCAGTGAGCGTGCGAACGGGCTCATAACTTTCGAGGGCGCCAACCACGTCGCGCAACTTGACCTGCTCCCATTCGCACCTGTCGCCGCTGCTCGGGCCTCTGCTCCAGCAGAGCTGGGCAGTCGTGGGCTTGCCGAGAACCGGCCCCAGGCGATAGACGCAGCCGGAGGCTTGGACTCGCACGTCAAACGCGGCCGAATCGGATTGGGTGGGACGCTCGGTGAATGTGAAGGGCGCTAGTTCGAGATCGCTCGGCTCGACCCGTCGGCACCAACGCCCGGCAGTGTTCTCCAGGTAGAGCTGGCAAACCAAGGCTGCGTTCTCGGGCGACTCGTCGGGCGCTAGATGGGCGAGGAGTCGCCGATCGCCGAGGGTAGTGGCGTCGCGGTCGAGGACTAGCACGCTGCCAGCGTGGCCGGGTAGAGCGAGTAGCTCTCGGGGACGACCGTCGGCGTCGAGATAGCTCGCCAACGGCTTTACCGCTGCAACGACTCCCCTGCGTGGAGGGGCGACATCGGAGAGCGGGCTGCGACGAGAACTACGTCGCGCTTTGGTCTTGGGCGAAGGGCACGAGAACGGCGAGGTTGTGGAGTGAGACATGGACGACTCCTGACAGTCGAGACCACGGCTTGAGGCGTGGCCGAAGTGGTCGGTGGAGCGCCTTGTAGGCCCACGGCGTACCTTCGTCAAGTTGGCGAGGAAGTACCGGAAAGGGTTGCGCCGGAAGTCCGAGCCCCCTTAAGGGGTCTCGGAGATTCGATCGGGAGTTGGGATCGACAATCGAAGTTGGCCGAGATTCGCTACCAAGGTTCAGCGCATTCGGAGGGCGTGCGGGAACCTAGAGCAAGCGGGACGAACGGTGGGCGAGTTGGACAAAGCCGAGCGCTGGCGGCCGAAGCCGATGCGGCGTATGTCTCTGACTTTCGCGGAGACGAATTGTTGCGGACAGCTACGGTCGAACTGCACTTGGGGAGGAGAGAAAGAGGATTCGCAGCCTAGCGGGGCTAAAGCAGGTAGCCAACCTTGGAGATATCCAACGACGCGGCTGCTTGAGCGCGCAGGGCGCCTGCATGACTCAATAGCCCGTAGATACGGAGCGATCCCGCACCGGAACCTGCAGTCGGGCTGGTTTTTGATTGTCGGGCGATTGCCCGAAGCTCGAGTCGACAAAAGCGGCAACTGCACCACTTTTGGGGGCGTCTGCAACTAAAACTGGGCAGAGTCGCGAGCGTTTCGGCGCCAACGAGCTTGTGGGGGAGCCTGACAAGAGCTAGACGCAAGAGTGAGCAGTTCGCATGAATCGCCGCAGGTAGTCACAATGTCGATTAGTGGACAAGACCGACCGACGCACAGCGGAGCCTGCCAAGCCACGCCGAACACGGCCCCGCAAGGGGGGTAAGAGCGCACGGTCGGCGCCCGACCCTCGCGCAAGGATGCTCGAGGCGATGCTTGCAAACGTAGGCGAGCAGGGTTACGCGACGACCGTCGTGGCGGATGTGATCGCGAAGGCGGTGGCCTCTCGCAAGACGTTTTACGAACACTTCGAGGACAAGCAAGCCTGCTTTTTTGCGATGAGCGACGAGATCGTGGAGCAGTGGATCGAGCAGGTGGCGACCGCTCGCGACGGCGAAGTCGACTGGAGAGAGGGGATCGACGCTTACGTGGATGCGCTGTTCGCCTTGACGCTCAAGAGCCCCCCGGCCTTGAGGGTCATTGCAGTCGAGTTGACCGCCGCTGGACCGGCGGGAATCGAGCGCCGTGAGCGAACGCTCGCACGGCTCGCGCAGCCGTTGCGCGAAATGCTCGGCGACAGCTCCGAGGACGGCGAGTTGGTCGCACGTGTGATCGTCGGGGCGATCCTGCGGATCCTGTACGCACGGGCGAGGCGAGGCAAGCGGGTGCGCCGCCCGCGGCGTGGCGAGTTGCTGGAACTGACCCCGGAGGTAGCTGACTGGGCATCCTCATACAGGTCGGATTCGAGCTCCGGACCGTCGCGACCAACAGTCGAGCAGGAGATCGGTGGAGTGCCCGTTGGCGGTCGTGCGCCGGGGACCTTGTCGCTCAGCTCGCGAGCGATCGAACGCCGAGGCCTACCTCGCGGCGAAGGCAACGTGTCACGCAGCTTCGTGGTCCACAACCAACGAGAGCGGATCATCGACGCGTTGGCGAACCTAGCGGCCGCCAAGGGATACGGCACTTGCACGATCCCAGAGATTGTGCAGGAGGCGGCCGTGTCGGTGCAGGCGTTCTACGAGCATTTCTCGGGCAAGGAGGAGGCCTTTCTAGTCGCGTACGAGTTGGGGCACCGCAAGGCGCTTGCGATCGTCGAGCGGGCTTATGAATCCCAAGATGATTGGTCCTCGGCAGTCCTTGCCGGCATCGAAGCGCTGTTTGCTTTCTTGGCCTCCGAGCCGGCTTATGCACACTTGGCTTTGATCGACGCCTTGACCGCCAGCGCGAAGTCCGCAGCGGTTGCACATGACGGTATGAGGTCCTACATGGGGATGCTCGAGCCAGGCCTTGAGCTCAACCTCAACGGTAACCGGCCCGCGAGCATGGCGGTCGAGGCGACAACTGGAGCGCTGTTGGAGCTTTGCTTCGTCTATGTAGCAGCTGAGCGAACGCGTGAACTACCGGGTTTAGCCACCTTCGCAGAGGAGATCGCATTGCGACCATTCGGCGGCGCGAGTGGGCGCTGAGCATTCGCGGGCGTGAACTCAAAGCGCAGCCATCATCAAAGGCCACACCGTTGCGACCAATATGAGTCGGCGGATTGTGGCGTTTGTTCCGTGGCTCTTTTGTAATCAGCCGTGAATGATGACGCTGTGGCCGAGGTAGACCATCGGGAGATCGTCGAGCAGATTCGTGCGTTTGGAGAAAACCTACGCCGAGCACGCTTGGACGCAGGCTTGACGCAGGTACAGCTTTCCCGCGCGACACCACTCGATCGGGCGGCGATCAGTCGACTGGAGTGCGGCGAGCGAGCGCCGGACATGCCTACGTTGATGCGGTTGTGCACCGCGCTGGGGACACAGCCGACGGCGCTTGTGAATGGGGTTGGGCCGAGGCGACGCCCACCCCGCGGCCCTGGCCGACTGGGGAGCAAGGTCGGTAGAGCCGGCCAATTCGGTGCGAATTTGAAGTGGGCGCGCCGCCGCATCGACATCTCTCAGGAGCGCTTGGCACTCGACGCAAAAGTGGACCGGGCAGCGATCAGCGTGTATGAGAACGGCGGCCGCGAACCGAACCTGCGTACCGTGTTGAAGCTGGCTTGGAAACTCGAAGTGCCACCGGCTACGTTGCTTGCCGGTATCGAGTGACAGGCCCCCGCGACGAGTTGACCAGAGGAGCGTCGACAGCGATCGAAACCGCGATAGGGGGCTCCGCACAGCGCGCGTAGCGTCAGGTCATGACCACACACGCCGCACGGGCCCTGTGCTCCGGCGCAAGGCACACAAGCGCCACGCCGCAGCTCGTTCGGCCTCGCGGCGGGGGGTGACCACGATCCGAACCCTCTTCCCTTGTCCGCCCATTCGGTTCCTGGGAAGTCTTAACTCCTCCACCCTTGATGCGATTCGACGAGACATAGGTTGCTTCTACCTGACCAAACCATATGCCAACCCGATACCGTTCCGGATCTCGGATCAAGAGTGATAGTTGCACACAGGAGCGACCCTGTCAAGGTCGATCCACGAAGGTCGCTCACGCGTGTCATACAGCCGATCTGACTGCACGAAATCATGCTTGCCTACATCGAGGCGAGCCGCCTGCACGAGGGCCGACTGGGTCAGCGACAGCGGCCGGGAGGCCTCCTCCGGCTCTTGCGGTCGCGCCCCAGCCGGCCCTCTGTGAGGGCTGGCCGGCCACAGGGACGTTAGTCCGCAAGACATCCCGGGCCGGGCCACGCCGCCTGCGCGCTGACGACTTCGCCATCATCGGCAATCCTTCAAGGGTTGTCAAATCTCTCGGGAAAATTCCGCTCTTTTGTTCCTGACTCATGGGCTCGCACAACAAGAAGATGAGAGGACCGACTGGGCGACGGACAAGCCGGGAGGCTTTCACCGGTCTTGTGACCTCGCCAGCCGGCCCTCCAGGGTGGTTGGCCCAGTAGCCACGGCACACCCGTACTTGGTCAGAGAGGCCGCGGCTTCTGTCGTATCGACCCGCGTCCGGGTCTGGTGGGCATTGTTTGTGACACAGATGGGGGTGTCAAGAGGAGCGTGGAAGTAATCACAATTTGTTTCCAACATCCACGACTCTAAATCTAATAGATGACCTTATGCGTATAAATCAAATTCAGAGTCCGAGCCTTCGTTCCTCAAGTGAGGGGTCTCTCGCTCGTGGATCGCCACCAGCGACGACGACACGCACCTCGGGCGGAAGCCGCGACAGGCCCCAAGCTAATAGCGATCCGTGGTGGATGTCTCGCTCGGCCGCGTAGAAGACGCGATCTCGCCCCGGATATTCCCAGTCGACGGGATACTCTCCGGGGTAGGCACGGCAGGCGGTTAGGACGCGATCGGCGCGGCGCGCACACTCGCGGGCTCGAGCGCCGTCGCGACACACGAATACCACTGTCGGTGGGTTCACCTCCGACCGTTTGTAGCGTTTGAGATGGACCGACCAGCCGGCGAGAAAGTGGTCGTAGCGCTCCAGCTTCCCGGCGCCGGAGCCTTCAGGGAGACGGTCGTCTAGCTCCACGAGCAGTTCGCGACCTTCGCCGGTGCACAGGCTGGCGTCAGGACGAATCGTTTGGAAGCTCTCGACCTCAACTCGGATGCCTGAATCGAGGGTGCGCAGGAAGTCGTGCGGGGTTCGCCCTCCGGGGAGCGATAGCTCTGAGAGGGAGAGCATCTTCCGCTCGCCGCCTCGGGAGTGCAAAGGGGGCACGATCGCGGACTCCTCGGGACCTCGCAGCTTGCCCGAATAGTCGTCGGGGAGGGCGCGTTGCAAAGCGAGTATCCAGGCGACAACGTGAACCTCGTGGCGTGCCTGACGAAGCAGGCGCTCATCGTTGGGCGAGACTCGTTGATGGCGACCTCCAAGGTCTATCCCCTCGATGTTTTCACGCCCCTGCGACGTGTCTTGCTTTCGCACCAGCTGTAGGCCGGCGGGAGTGATCGTGTAGCACATGGGTACTCCTCCCCCGTCGCGCCGGTGAAACTGAAAGCGCGCGACAAAACCAGCGTCGGCCAAGCGCTTGAGACGACGCTGGGTGGTGGTCGCGGCGCGTCCTGGATTGAAGCGACGATGGATCTGGCTGCTCAGGACGTGCCTCATCGAGGCGATTAGCGTGAGGATCTCGATATCCAACAGCTCTGGTTCGATGGCGAGCAAGGTAGTGGCAGGCTTTGCCCAGCGGACGCTGTGCGCCGCGTCCAAATCCACTAGCTCGGTATAGCTCTCGATCGGCTGGGAGTGGGAAGTGGATGCCCCACTCGATAAGGCGGACTCGATCGGCCCTACGGAGTTGACCGGCCCTGCAGACTCGACCAGCTCGGTGGATTCGACCGGCTCAACCGTCCTTGAGGGCGCGGAGATTTGCCTCGATGGCTCCGGCGGCTGGGCCGGCGCGGACTTCTCTCTAGGCTCCTGCCTGAGCCAGTGTGGCTGGGACAGGTCCTCGAGGAAGCGCCCGCCGCGCTCCCCCTGTCTGGCAGCATGAAAGGCCAGACGCTGCTCGTCGAAAGGCAAAGGCAGCGTGTGTGCTACGAAAGGTGCTTGGCGTCCCTCCGGGGTTACCCAGCTTACGAGCGCGCTGTGCCTGGGCAGGTGCAAGCGCACGTCGGGCCTACCGAGATCGGACAGATTGCGGATCCCGGGACGAACCGTGTCGGAGAACTCGGCCATCATCAGGTTGGCGGCCTTGCGTGCGTCTTCGACAGACGCCGTGGCGAAATAAACGCGGTGGGCAAAAAGGGCATCGAGCTGAGCGCGTACGTCACGATCGATCCACTGGGCGTCGGTCTGCCAGCAGGCAACGGTCTCCAAGCCCGCAGAGCGCTTAAGCGCCAAGGTCTCGGCGAAGCCTCGATTGACGACAAGCGGCGCCTCGTCGATCTTTAGGGCCACGGCGGTTCGCTCTGCGGCAGGGATCCCGTCCTGACGACGAGCCAATGCGGCGTCCAACATCCCTACGAGCAGCTGCATGAGCACGCTCGTGTTGCCCGAGCCCATGGCGCCGAGGGCGCCCTTGACGACCAAGACCTGCCGGTCGGAAATCACTTCGTCGAAGTCCACCCTGAGGGAATCGTTAAGCAGGACGCGCTTGATCGAAGGCGAGTTGAGTAGTCGCGCGAGCTTGTTGACGGGCGCGTCGAGCTTGGCGGTGGTAGTACCACGTGCGTCGGCCAGTTGGACCGCGAGCTCGCCGGTGAAAAACTCGGAGATCTCCTTGAACTCCGGTTGGGAGCGCAGACTTGCGGCCACTCGGGTCCGGTAGGCATAGCCCTCCTCCCCGACGGAAAGAAGACGCGCGGCGTCCCACAAAGTGCTCGATCGGTCGTAGGCGAGCACCGCGATGATCGCGTTGCGCAAGTAGCGATCCGAGCTTGCCTTGATGTCCCCCTCGCTGAAGAGTTGCTTGAGCGAGGCAACCACGTAGTCGGCGATCGTGTCGGCGGGAGCGTCGACATCGAGTGGATTAAAGCCGCAGGTTGGATGGGCAAAGTCGAGCAAAGTGCAGGTGCGCTCGCGCGGCACCAGGCTGACGGCTGCCTCGGCGGCATCACCCTTGGGGTCGAAGACGATCACTGAGCAACGCTCACGCAGCAGGTCCTCGGCGACGGTGGCCACCAGGTAGCTCGACTTGCCCTGCTCGACGGTGCCGGGGACCGCCGTGTTTTGGCGACGCATCCGCGGATGGATGGAGACGGGTCCTTGAGCGTCGCGCAAGCTACCGAAACCCTCGCTTGGGCGCAGGATCGCGAGCGGCGCCGGCGCCACGGGCAAGGGATCGCGCGCGAGAGGGACTGTGGCGTAGTCGGGCGAGGGCAGGTGCCAGAGAGCGGCAAGCTCGGTCGATGCGAACACGCCCTTGCGCGGAGAGGGCAGCGGATTGCCCTCTCCGCGCTGGATACGCCTGGTGTACAGGCCGAGCCGGCCGTGGCGCAATCCGGTGCCACGCTCGACCAAACGGTTCTCCGCGCCACAGGCACGCAGCTCGGAGGCGACTCGCTCGCATACGGCCCTGTTTGGGCCGATGACTCGAATATCGGTGAAGAACAGGGGACGATGTTGGATGTCCAATCCTCCGATCAGCTCCTCGTTCTCGACCTTGGAGGGGTCGAGCGGAGGTATGCGCAGCTTGCGTGCACGAGAGAGATGGTGCTCGTGGCGCTTGTAGGAGCGCTTAGAGTGGCCCTCGAACAGAGCCGGTGTGGGTGTCAAGGCGAGCTGCACGAACGCGGGCTCGTTACAGGCAGCCATCGTTGTGATCAACCTGTTGGCCGTGGGCGCTCGATCGTGCTCGAAGCGGTCCAGGCGCTTGGAGCGCTTAGTGAAGGAGCTGTGCTTCTTGAGCCGCAACACATGGGGCGGGATGCCTGGAGCACAGGGTGCGCTCCTAAGGCGACAGTTGGGATAGGCGCTGCGCAGCGCGGCCTCAACGATGGACTCGGTGCCGACGGGGCAGGTGAGCGAGCACCAGGCCCCGCGGTCGCAGTGGAGCTCAAGGCCGATCGAAGGCTGTCCGGCGAGTAGGCGACGCCACCAGCGACGCAGGAGCCGCTTGTGAAGGGTCTCGTACATGCTCACTATCCCTGCGATCGGCGGATCGTCGCCGCGATAGGGAACCACACGTAGGCGTATGTAGCGCCTGTTTCGCCGCGCCCGTACGCGGAGGGCGCCAATCGACGAAGCGCACGACGCACATAGGAAGGTGGCGGCCTCCGCGGCCGCGGTAATCGCCGAAGGGATGTGTGGGGAGATCGCGCAGAGCGCCACACCTACTCATCCGACCGGCAGGACGTGACGGGACGCCTATTTCGCGACGACCCTCAGCCGACTACTCGAGCGGCCACTATTGCTACGTCGTCGCGTAGGCGACCGGCACCACTCGACAAGGCCAACCGCTCGAGCTGCTGAACGACGGCGTGGGGAGCAGCTCCGGTGTGAGCCGCCAGAATGTGGCACAGCTCCAGAGGCGTCAATTCGCGCCTGGGCGCGCCCGCGTCCAGCAAACCGTCTGTATAGAGCACGAGCGTGGAGCCAGGCTGGAGTTCGAACGTGAGGTCTCTCACGTTCGAACCGGAACGAACCCCGAGCATGGTTCCACTGGTGGCGGGGCATTCGGTTGTACCTCCGGATTTCAACAAGATCGGGGGCGGATGTCCCGCGCCCGCCACTACGGCCATAACGGGCTCAGAGGACAGGTCGAGCCTCGCTAGAACGACCGTGGCGAAGCGTTGCGCCAAGGCGTGCCCGAGCATCACCTCGTTGACGGCCCCCAAGACCTGGGCGGGGCTTGCGCGTACGAAGGCGAAAGCCCTGATGCTGTGACGTACCAAGGCCGTGACTGCTGCTGCCTCGGGCCCCTTGCCACACACGTCGCCGACGGCCAGCCAGCAACCCAAAGGGGTTGTGAATACGTCGTAGAAGTCACCGCCAACCTCGTTGCCCTCGCCGACCGGGTGGTAGGCCGACGCTAGCGCCAACTGCTTCAGGACCGGCAAGGTCTCGGGGAGCAAGCTTCGCTGCAGAGTGCGTGCCAGGTTGGTGCGTGCGACATACATGTTGGCGTTGTAGAGCGCCGTGGCAGCGCGATTGGCGAGGTCGCGCATGAGCGCGGTGTGTTCGGCGTCGTGACGGCTGGCGGGATCCGGATAGAGGAAGCTGAGCGCGCCAAGGACGCGGCCGCGAGCGATCAATGGGATCGCAACAATCGATCGATAGCCGCTGCGAGCGAGGAAGTGGCCCGCCTCGGGCGTATCGGGGTCAAAGAGGTGGGCGTCGCTCAGGTCGGACAGGACCACTTCACGCGAGCGGATCGCGCGGGCCACCGGGTTCTCGCTTATGGCGTCGACTTGATTGGTTGCGCGTAGCTGCTCGTACGGCTCGACCAGGTCAGGGCGCTCAGACACGGTAACTGTGTCGATGATCGTGGCATCCTCGCCGAGCAGATCGATCGTGCACATCGGCGCGAGACGCGGTACCGCGACCTCGGCAATTGTGCGCATCGTCTGGAGAGGATCAAGCGAGCGATCGAAAGCCCCTCCGGCCGCGGCCAGAAGCTCCCTCGCCTCGTCGGCCTTACGACGCCTGCTCCACCCCTGCAACAGCACCGGCGACCCCACTTCCAGAGCTTTGTGGACATCAGCCTAGCGTCGGCAGACTCACATGGGTCTGGTGGCTCTCTCCACTCGCTCGCCTCGCTCGGTCAGGCACCATTCGTTGGGAGCGCCCTTCGATTGTGCGCGGTCTATGTTCTCGATCAGGTCCAGGCGCTCCAACCGAGACAGCAACTTGGAGATCTGACCTTGGTCGGCGATGCCGGCTCCGTCGGCCACTTGGCGGTTGCTGGCTCCTGGATGCTCTCTAATCGCCGTGAGTACACGCACGGTGCGATAGGTGAGGCGCATCTCAAGACCCGCCATAGGGTCTTGGCCGACACCGGCCTCGCTTCTGCCACGCCGGCGCACGTCGGGCGCGGGACGGGAAAGTTCTCGACTTGCGGCTCGTACTCCGAGATAAGGAAGCACGATCATGCTCATCAAGGAACCGTGAAGGCCGATATAAGGCTTGGAGCTGCGTTCGAGTAGGCGCGTGTGTATCACCGCAAAAGCGGCGCCGATCACTCCTTCTGCCGTCACGCTTGGCGGCTCGCGCTTGACGGTGGCGGCCGTGCGGCCTTGATCGATCACCTGGCGCAATTGCTCAAGCACGCGGGCGCGCTCCTCGAGGACACGTGCTCCACCGCCGAGCGCGTCCACAATGCACAGGCGCGCCAACTCGGGCTCCTCGTCAATGAACACGAGGAGGGAGGCCAAGCCCGCGCGGATCTTCTCCCGCCAGGTGGTCTCCTGCTCGTAAGCCTCTACTACTCTTGAGCGGATCTGCTCGAGCGTGCGTTCGAAGACCGCCAAGAAACAGTCCTCGCGATCGACGAAGAGGTCATAGAACGTCTTGCGCGAGACTTTGGCGCGTCCTATCACCTGCGCGACGGTGAGTCGCGCGTACCCGTTTTCCTCGATCGCATCGACCGCCGCGCTGAGCATCCGCGCGCGCTGAATCTCGGTGACATGACCGCGCGGCACCCCGTCGTGCCCGGCTTGCAACACTGGCCCTTTGGAGCGCGTCTGATTGATGGAAGCCATGTTTCCCTGCCTGGTCGGTGCTGTTTCTACGTTGACACGAATTCCGCGGCTGATCGGCACAGAGCCCTGCCACGTGCGCTGAACCTGGGGCAGCCCGTGCCCCGGTTGCGCGTCTTACAGAGGTTCACGGGTTCGACCGCTCAAGTCGAGCCGTGTCTCCTACTCGCTTTCCGATGACCACCAAACCTTCCCTACGCAGTCGCACCGCCGATTGCCCGCTCAGGTCAATCCGCGAATCTGACGATTGGTGTCGCTGCTCGCAACCCGAGCTCCTCGATTTGCGCGCAAAACGCGTTATTTCGGGCTTTTCGGTCTCGCGGAATGTCTCTGACCGCCGTGTCCCCCGCCACCCATAGGCTTTGGCGCCCCCGGGATCCTGGATACCGCTTGTTGTGCGGGCCGGGGAATCGGCCATCGAGATGCCTCCTCAAACCATTGCCCTGGCGTTTGCCGCCTCGATCTACCCACCGGCGCTCGTCGCCGTGATCGCTTTGGGTCGCGGTACGCAAGTGCGCTCACGCGTATTGGCCTTCGTGGCGGCGGCCATCGTCGTGACTTATGCGATGGGCGTGCTGATCCTGTTCGTGTTGAAGGATGTGGGTGCTACCGGCCTGCACTACACACCTAGTGCCGCAGTCGATCTTGCTTTGGGAGTGCTGTTGTTGGGTCTTGCGCTACGTCTGAGCCACCCCCGGGCGGCTCGAGCCAAGCCGAGTGGGGAATCGAAGCTGGAGCGTCGCTTGCAGAGCCGCAGACTGGCGTTCGTGCTCGGCTTGACCTTCTATGCGTTGCCTTCGCCGATCTACGTGGGAGCGGTCAAGACGATCGCGGATGCACAACTCTCTACCAGCAGCCAGTTGCTGGTCTTGGCGGTGACGTTGGCGGTGATGCTTTGGATGATCGAGCTGCCGATGTTGTTGTTGCTGGTCGTTCCCGAGCGCGCAGGAAGGACTCTCGAGCAGATCAACGCATGGTTCATCCAGAACGGTCGTCGCCTGGGGATGCTTGCGTGCGTGGGCGCGGGCATATATCTGATCGTGAAGGGTCTGGTGGGGCTGAGTAGTTGAACGTCCGTCGAATCGATGAGTCCTCCTTAGGTAGCAGCGAGATGGCGACCTTCGATTGATGTACGAATCTACAAAGATGGTTCTCGCGACCGTTGTGGGCATGCGCACCACCCCGTACGGTGAGGTTCGTGATCGATGGTCGGCCTGCATGAAGGCGCACGCAAGCGGGTGGGCAGCTTCGTGTTGATGGCGAGGCGCGACGCCTGAGGCCACCCCCGCTTCCACCCAACCAACCCTTCCTCCACCAACTCCTTCCTCCACAAATCATGAGCAATCCAGCACCCACACGCCCAATCGCCCCAACTACCCTGACGAAGGTCCCGGAGATCATCGTCCTCTTCTGGGTCCTGAAGCTCCTGACCACGGGGATGGGAGAGGCGATGTCAGACTTCCTCGGGAAAGAGAGCGTGCCGCTGGCCGGGGCCGTCGGAATCTTCGGGCTGTGGTTCGCGCTGTGGCTGGCAGCTGCGCCAGCGGGAATATCGCGCCCCGATCTACTGGTTCGCGGTGATGATGGTCGCGATCTTCGGCACGATGGCTGCCGATGGGGTCCATGACGGGGCGAGCTTGTCCTACGCTGTGACGACCCCGCTCTTCGCGCTGATCGTGGCGGGTGTGTTCTTCCTCTGGCACCGCAGCGAGGGCACGCTCTCGATCCACAGCATCACGACTAGGCGCCGGGAGAGCTTCTACTGGGTCGCCGTCCTGGCGACGTTCGCGCTCGGTACCGCGGCCGGCGATCTCACCGCGATCTCGCTGAAAATCGGCTTCTTCGATTCGGTCCTGCTGTTCGCCGCGATCATCGCGATTCCGGCGCTCGGCTGGTGGCGCTTCAACATGAACCCGATCTTCGCGTTCTGGTTTGCCTACATCGTCACCCGTCCGCTCGGCGCCTCGTTTGCGGACTGGTTCTCCAAGCCCACTGCACAAACCGGCCTCGGCCTCGGCGACGGGACCGTCAGCGCGATCGCACTTGTCGTGTTCATTGCGCTCGTGGCCTACGTGGCGTTCACCAAGCGCGATGTTCAGGGCGACCCTCGATATGAAGCGACGCCACACCTTCATCCATATCACGCGCATACCCATCCAAGCCCGGTCCTCGAGGCGGAGCTCGATTAACCTCGGGACTGGACGACGATCGGGGGAGTAGCACGATCGTCGATCGCGAACCGCCAAGATGCACTCATGAACGACTCAGTCGAAGAGCTCGCTCGTACCTGGCTGACCCAGCGGGCGCAACGGCTGAACCGGCTGAGCACTGACCATCAGCTTGCGATCGATCTCGCGATCTGCCTGGCTATCGCGGCGTTGAGCGTCGGCGGCCTGGCCACGCAGGGTCGCGTGGACCCGCTAGCTCTGATCTTCTGTGGCGCTCTGTGCGCACCCTTGCTGCTGCGTCGCGTCAGCCCGATTCTTTGTTTTGCGACGATCGCGCTCGTCGCGTTTGCACAGTGGCTGCTCGCCGGCCCGCAGCTGGCGGATGCCGCGCTGCTCGTCGCCCTCTACTGGGTCGCGCTCGACGGAAGCCTGCTCGAGGGAGCGGCCGCCGCCGCCACGCTCGAGCTGGGAGCGGTGATGGCGTCGCTTCGCTGGTCACCGTCTGAGCCGCTCAAGGTTTGGGTCGGGCTGACCGGCCTCACGACCGCCGCCGCCGTGCTCGGCGTCTCGATCCGTCAGCGTAGAGCGCTGCTGGTCTCCTTGCACGAGAAGGCTGCGCGACTCGAATTCGAGCGCGACCAGGAGGGCCGTCTGGGCGCCGCCGCCGAGCGAGCCCGTATCGCGCGCGAGATGCACGACATCGTGGCCCACAACCTGACGGTGATGATCGCGCTGGCCGACGGCGCTAGCTACGCGATGCACTCCTCTCCTGAGCGCGCTATGCAGGCGACTCAGCGGGTCTCCGCCACTGGCCGCCAGGCGCTAGTTGAGATGCGCCGCCTGCTCGGCGTGCTGCGCGAGCAGACGGCGGAGCATCCGCTGGAGCCCCAGCCAAGCCTCGACCGGCTGGACGAGCTGCTGGCACGGGTCAATGCCGCCGGAATCCCGGTGACTATGGATCTCGAGGGTGACCCGCATGAGCTCGCCGACGGTGTCCAGCTGACCGTGTTCCGCGTCGCCCAGGAGGCTCTGACGAACACCTTGAAGCACGCCAATCGTCCCACCCGCGCACATCTCGCGTTGAGCTGCCATCCCGGTCGGGTCGAGCTGGAGGTAACCGATACGGGCGCCGGGGCCGCCGTTGCATCCTCCAGTGGGCGTGGACTGCACGGTATGCGCGAGCGCGCGGCAAGCTACGGCGGCAAGCTCGACGTGGGTCCTCGACCGCAGGGCGGCTGGCGCGTGCACCTGCGACTAGACCCCAACGCTGAGGGTGCGCTGCCGTGAGCACCAGCCTGTTGCTGGTCGACGATCAGGAGCTGATGCGAATGGCGTTCCGGATGGTGATCGACACCCAGCCGGACATGTCGATCCTCGGGGAGGCCTGTACGGGCACGGAGGCCGTCGCCGCGGCTGAGCGGCTGCGGCCCGACGTCGTGCTGATGGACGTGCGGATGCCCGAGATGAATGGCGTCCAGGCCACGCGGCTGATCGTCCAGTCGGGTGTGCCCACGCGGATCATCATCCTCACCACCTTTGACCTGGACGAGTACGTCTTCGCCGCGCTCAGGGCCGGAGCGAGCGGCTTCCTGTTGAAGGACACTCCTCCGAGCGACTTGCTCTCCGGGATTCGCGCGGTCGCCAGCGGAGATGCCGTTGTGGCTCCGCGTGTAACCCGTCGGCTACTGTCCAACTACGCTCACCGCCTGCCGGTGTCGGGCCAGCCGGACCAGGGCCAGCGTGAGCGTCTGGCGCTGCTGACCGCGCGCGAGCGTGAGGTGCTCCTGCAGATTGCGGCGAGCCTTTCCAACGCCGAGATCGCCGAGCGTCTCGTGCTCTCCGAGGCGACCGTGAAGTCCCACGTCGGGCGCATCCTTTCGAAGCTTGGCCTGCGTGACCGTGTTCAGATCGTGGTCTTCGCCTACGAGACAGGACTGATCACGCCCTCGCACAACTGACGCACGACACGGTTTCATCGGCTTCTCGTTCGCCTGCGGTCGCACATAGCCTGCTCGCTTCGGGCTGTTCATGGCTCTCGACACCGCCCCTGACTAGGCGCCCGATCCTTGGCGTGAAGTGCGCGGCGGATCGAAAGCGCGAGCAGTCCGGGGACCGCGATCGGCATCACCCACCATGCCGAGATGGCGGCTCCGGCAAGTAGTGCTGTCAGCGAGAGCGCGAGTACAACGCCGAGGGCGGTGCGCCAGTCATCGCCAACGACGAACTCCCACACGCCGGCGAGCAACGTTGATGCTCGTGTCACGGACTCACCGTCACATGGTCGGTTGTATCGGCGGACGAGGAACCGGTGAACTCGGGGGATGCCAAGCTCAAGCTGCGGGCCACGGCCTTGGACAGCGCGATCGCCGCGAGGGATAGGCCGGGGATGATCGCCAACAGTGCAGCCTCGCCACCGGGCCAGCTCGCGCCGGCTCCCTCGGCGCCCCAGAACATGCCGAATGAGCTGAGCATCACACCCACCGCGAACTTCATCGTGTTCTCGGGCACATTGGCCAGCGGCGCTCTTGCAACGGCGCCCGCTGCGACGACCACGAGAATGGCGAGTCCGGCGGCAGCAGTCGCCAGAGGGACATGGTGCTGGTTGGCGCCGAACGTGAGCACAATGAAGGCGACCTCGAGGCCCTCCAAGAGCACCCCCTTGAACGCGATCGTGAAGGCATAGCCGTCAAAGCCTGCGGTCCTTGTGGATGCCGCGCGTGCCGCAGCGGACGCCTCTTCGTAGATCCGGCCCTCATCGTGCTTGGCCCGTAGTCCCGCAGAGCGCAGGATCGCCTTGCGCAGCCACTGCAGCCCGAAGACCAGCAGCAGGCCGCCGACCAACACCCTTAGCACGTCGATCGGTAGAGAAGTGAGGGCCGGCCCGAATGCCGCCACGATCATTGCGAGCGCGAGCAGCGCAGCGCCGACGCCACTCAGCGCTGAGGACCAGCTGCGCGTCGTGCCGACCGCGAGCACGATTGTGAGCGCCTCAACGGCCTCCACTGCGCAGGCGAGGAACACCGACAGCGCCAGCCCAATCTCAGTGCCGCTCATTTCATGATTGTCGCGGACAATCGCAAGAGATACAGGTCTTCTTAAGAGGTGAGCGACGGGATTCGAACCCGCGACCGCCGAGACCACAACCCGGAGCTCTACCAACTGAGCTACGCCCACCAAGCGGTAGCGGCAGTGTAGCGGCGTGTCAGCGGCGCACGAAGTCTTCGGCCAAGGCCAAGCACTGGCTGGGCGTTCGGTCGGGATGCTGCTCCAGCGCGAGCTGCCATGCCCGCAGGAGTGGACCTGGATTCTCGCCCAGCAATGAGAGCAGCTGTCGAGCCAGAGTCTCCTCGGCGGCGGGTTCGCTGGGAATACCCCGGCGGGCACGGGCGTCGGCCAAGAGGTCGGCGGTTACATCGGTTCCTTGACGCAAAGCATTGCGCCAGCCGCGACCCATCGAGAGCTGCTCGACGGGTAGCTCGGGGCCTTCAATCACCGTCAGGTTGGCTTGTTGGGAATTCCACTTGCGTTCCCCCACTTCGACCCAGTCGCCTCGCGCCCAGGCGTCCAGAACCGTCTCGCGGAGCGCTTGCTCGGTGAGGTTGAAATGGCAGAAGTTGTGGGGGAACTGACGCAGCTCGAGGTGATACACGCTGCTAAGGCTCGCAAATCGAGTGTCATCGCGACTTTCGGGGCTCAACTGGAGGCCGAGGAGGGCCGATGAGCAGCACATGCAAGTTGACGAGCGACCTGTTGAGCGAGTCCGGGCGGCGCTGGGCTGGGCGGTGTTGGGTCTGCCCAGGACGCCCACGGATACGACCCGTTCGGCGGAGGGCGCGAGCGTGGTGCGGAGCTGGGGCGCTTGGTGGGCGCGCCATCCGAAGTCGCTGAAGGCGCTCGCGATCGTGACGCTGTGCTGGTCGGCTGCCTATCTGGCTTGGCGCGCGGGCTGGAGCTGGCGAAATTCCAACCCGGCGTTGTGGGTGGGCCTGCTGGTCGCCGAGCTGTACGGGCTTTGGAATCTGGCGACGCTGGCATGGCTGACTTGGGATGTGAAGCCTGGGCCGCGTCCGGACAGTCGAGAGGGTCACGAGGTAGACGTGTACGTGTGCACGTACGACGAGCCTGCCTCGGTGCTGGAGGCCACGCTGTCGGGGTGCGAGTCGATCCGCTATCCGCATACGACTTGGCTGCTGGACGACGGGGCTCGCCCGGAGGTCGAGGAGTTGGCCGAGAAGTGGGGCGCGCAATACATGACCCGTCCTGACAAAGAGCATGCCAAGGCGGGCAACATCAACCACGCGTTGCCGCTTACGGGCGGAGAGTTCGTGCTGGTGCTGGACGCCGACCATGTGCCTTTGCCCGACGCCTTGGACACTTTGGTCGGCTACTTCGAGGATCCCGAGGTCGCGCTGGTGCAGACGCCGCACGATTTCTCCAACCACGACTCGATTCAGCACTACGACATGGGCCGTCACGAGCAGTCGGTCTTCTTCTCGGCGATTTGCTTGGGCAAGGACCGCCACAACGGCTCGTTCTGGTGTGGATCGGGCGCCTTGATCAGGCGCTCGGCGCTGCTGTCGGTCGGCGGGGTGGCCACGGAGACGATCGCGGAGGACTTCCACACAACGATCAAGCTGCACAAGCGCGGTTGGAGGACCCACTACGACGAGCGCATCATCGCCCAGGGCAAGGCCCCGCACGACCTGGCCGCATACTTGCTTCAGCGCGATCGATGGGCGAGAGGCAACCTGGCGGTATTCACGACGTCGGAGAGTCCACTGCGGGCGAACGGGTTGAGCGCTCGTCAGAGGCTGAGCTATCTGGCGAGCCTGGCCTCCTACTTGGCCGGTCCGATGCGGTTGCTGATGCTGTCGATCTTGGCTGTCGTGCTTTGGACAGGCGCGCTTCCTTTGTTGATCTCACCGCTGGCGCTGGCGGGCCTGTGGGCTCCGGCCACGGTATTGATGGTTCTGGCTGGCTCGGCCCTCTGCAGGGGCCAACAGGGGAGCGGTGAGGCGACCCACTACGAACTTTGCACGGCTGAGATTTTTACCAAGGCCCTGCGCTGTGTGGTTCGTCCCGGACGTACGAAGTTCAAGGTGACTCCTAAGGAGGGGATCGATCGTGGTGGTTGGGAAGCCGTGCGCCAGTTCCGCGTTCTGTTGGTCCTCGGGATACTGCTCGGCACGGGGGTCTTGTTGCGAGTGGCTACCGATACGGGTGCGCCCGTGCTGCCCGCGATGAAGGGGTTTGCCGCCTGGTTCGTGCCATTGTTGGGTTTGGTGGAGTTGCGGCGGGTGAGTCGTACTTTGGCGTTTGTGGCCAAGCGCAGACAGTTGCGGGGGGAGTACCGGACCGAGTTGACGGCCGCGGCCGTGATCGTGCTTGAGGAGGGGCTCGCCGAGGAGACCGAACCGTCGCTGTTGGGACGCATGTGCGACATCACGACTAGCGGCTTGGGCTTCGAGCTCTCGCGACCTCTACCGCTGGGTGCCGGGGCGAGTCTGAATGTGCAGCTTCCGGCACCCTCGGGCGAAGCGGCGCCCGTTCGCTTGGAGATCGAGGTGCGTTCTTGCAGGGCCGCGGCGGAGGAGTGGCGCATCGGCGCCGAGATCGTGGGCTGCTCGGAGGAGGACAGGCGCAGAGTGATCGCCTATTGCAATGTGGTTTGGCCTTACAGGCGGCTGCGCGGCGAGGCCGAGTCGATGGGCGTGGGCGAATTGAGCCCTGGCAAGGAGACCCTTCATTCGCCAGAGCCGCTTGAGGTGATGACTTCAACCAGCTGAGCGAACGCTCGGCGGGCCTGCCGGGCGGGCGATAGGAAGCCCTGGCCCGGCAAGCCGCCGAATCGATCGACGATCAGGCGCTGGCGAGAGCCTTCTGCTTGAGGCTCTCGAACTCCGCTTGGGTGATCGAGCCACTGTCGAGCAGGGCCTTGGCTTTGCTGATCTGCTCGGCCGGGTCGGTCTTGGGCGCCACCGACTGAACGTAGTCTTCGAAGTGGGCCTGGGCGTCCTTCGAGCGCTTCTGGGCCCGCTCGGCCATGCCTCGCTGCTCGGCGATCAGGTAAACGAAGACGCCGAGATAGGGCAGGATGATGATGAAGATGATCCACAGGACCTTGGCGAAGCCCGAGGTGTCGTGACGGCGGAAGATGTCACCCAGCACCACAAACAAGATCCAGATCCATACGACGAACGCAAAGAAGACCAACATCGTCCAGAACACTTCGAGAAACGGATAGCTTGTGGCAAGAACCATCGGGACCGTCCTTATCGGTCGAGGGAAAGAAGCCTTCCCCGGCCAGAGGCCGGGAGCGCGAAGCGCCTGTGGAGTGAGAAACTAGCGCACAGCCTGACGCGGCCGAGGTCTGGTGCCATCGCGTGAGTGCCGCACCACCCATCCGTAGTTTTCACGAGCCTCCCAGACCCGACGCTGCTGCCGACCCCTACTCCTTGGGCGCGAACCCCTACTCCTGGGGCGGCCGACGCTCTCGCTTGCGCTCGGCGGCTTGGCGCTTGGCACTGAGGCGCCGCTCGCGCGAGGCCGTGGTAGGTCGGGTGGGACGTCGACGCTTCGGCGTGGCCAAGCCTCTCGCCACGCGATCGGCCAAGCGCGCCAAGGCCAGGTCGCGGTTGCGAGCCTGGGAGCGCTCGTCTTGGGCGACGGCAACCACTCTGGGCCCGACGCGCGCCAAGAGCCGTCTGCGCTGGGCCTCGCTGAGCGTGCCTGAGGCGAGCACGTCGAAGCTGGCTTCGACGCGGGAGGCCGTGACGTTTGCGTGCTGTCCTCCGGGACCGGAGGAGCGACTAGTTCGCACCGTGATCTCGGCTGAAGGAAGCTCCAAATCCTTGGTGACGCGCAAAGGCGGCAAAACGGGGGACCGAGGAATCGAACCTCGAGCAAGGGTTTTGGAGACCCCCATGTTACCGTTACACCAGTCCCCCAAAAGGCCCGTTTTGCGGGCTATTTTGGTCTGCGACACACCGGAGAAGGTCATCGCTATGGTCAATCTTAGGCGAGACTTCGCAGGCCGGTCCTCGCGCCGCCTGGCCGCCGAGTCCGCACAGAGCACTCAGGCGGGGCGCACAGGACGCCCAGCAACTCCGTAGGCCACAACTAGGGCGCCTCGACGATCCCCGAGGCCAAGTCTTCGGACGAGCAGATGGTGTGAGGCATGGGATCCACTGTTGCGGCTACCCTTGGGTGGGATGTTGGGGAGGTTGGCAATAGCTCTAGTCGTTGGCGCCTTTGGGCTCGTGTCCGCGGGAGCGGATCTCGCTCCCGCGAGCGCCGCCGCGAGTCAACAGGACGTGGCTTCGACCCACGCCTATTTGGAGGCCAACTATGCGGTGCTCCACTCGGTGGTGAGCGGATGGCCCGCCGACGAAGCGAAGATCAGGGCCCTCGAGCAGAAGCTCCATGGCGAATGCCCGTCCGCAGGGGCCGGATCTCCACAGAGTGATGAAGCACAGAAGCTGAGCACCGAGGTGGTTGGCGCCCTGTGGGCCACGGTCTATGGGGCCAACGCCAAAGCGATCCAGCGGTTCGTCAAAACGGTCGGCTCGTTGCATTGGAGCAATGCCGCGATCGCCCGTGGAGTGCGCCACTACACGCAGGGCCTACGCGAAATGATCGCCCTTCAAGTCCCCAACCTTTGCGGCGACGTGCACTCCTGGAGCGCTGCCGGTTTCAAGGCCGCGCCGGCGAGTACCGAACAGTTCGATCGCCACGTGGAAGCGATCGAAGTCAAGGAACCCTCGCAACGGCTGCTTGCTCCTTATGAGCAGGCTTCAGACAGGGGTCTGGTGGCGCGCGTGGCGCACCTGGCCAATCGCTACGGCGAACTCGAATTCTCACGCGGGCAGAGCGACTGGAACATGTTGCTCGAAGTACTGGCTTTGAACCAGTAGCGGTAGCGCCAGCCGCGGTCGCCCCAGCTACTGGCAAGCAGAGCCTCGCGCAACCGCGCCTCAAACGGCCAGTCGCCTTTGAACGGCAGGCCCTAGACCCTGCCAGCAGACCGGGCAGGCGGTATTCGACAGATCCCTCCAAGACTCAAGCAAGCTTGGAGATCGGTCGAAAAGGTGTCCAAACGACCTACCACGGACACCCTTGTGACTTTTCGCACTTTCTTTCGCCAGACGGCACCAAACGACGACGGCTTCGCCCTAATCGAAGTCGTGATCAGCGCTTTCTTGGTGGCCCTGATCGTGGTGGCGACATTGACCGGCTTCGACGCCGCCGGACGGGCAACCGCCGACGAGCGCTTCCACAGCGAGGCAGCACTGGCGGCTTCCAAGTCGCAAGAGGCACTCCGCAGCGACGCGGCCAATGCACTTGACACCATCCAGTCAACGGGGCACAAATACACCGAAACAGTCGGCGGCGAGACCTTCACGATCACCCAGGAAGCAAAGCTCGTCAACCCAACCAATGGTGGAGCCGCGTGCGCGGCCGCCGGCGGCGAAGAATCGACCGAAAACGGACGCTATTTCCAGATCACCTCCTCGGTCACATGGCCGCAGTTGAAAGCAGCCAACCGTCCTCCCCTGACCCAGACCAGCACCATCACTCCACCCGACGGCTCCTCGCTCGAGGTCGACGTGAACAACGGCGCCGAACCTCCCGAAGCGGTGCCAGGGGTAACCGTGCTTCTCAACAAAGAAGTCCAGACGACTACGGGCACCGGTGGCTGCGTGATCTACGGTTCGATCCCAGCAACAAGCGCCAACATCGAAGCGTCCAAGACAGGCTACGTGACACCCGGCGGGGCGAACAAGGTGGCGGTCAACGAAATCTCGATCGCTCCCAACCTGACGACCCACTACCCGGTCGAACTCGCCGCTGCCGGCTCGATCATCGGCGAATTCACCTACAAAGGCAGCCCCGTGGAAGGCGATACGTTCGTCGCCTACAACGAAAAGATGGACACCGCCTCGACCTTCGAGGTCGGCGGGACCCCCAGCACGCTAGCGAGCAAGACGTTCGCCAAAGAAGCAAAAACCGCCAGCGACTTGTTCCCGTTTCCCACGGCGTGGGCCGTGTACGCAGGCGACTGCACGGCCAACAATCCCGAAACCGTGACCAAAGCCGTGATCAAACCGGAATCGGTGACCGTCGAAGAAGGCCTCCCCAAAACGGTCAAGGTCCCTTTGTCGCTACTCACGCTCAACGTCTATTCCGGGAGCAAGCCAAGCAGCTTGGGTAAAGCCGAATCGGGGCCGTTCCCCGTGAAGATCACCAACACCTTGTGCAAATCCGCAATCCCCAACAACGCAACCGCCGCACACTACATTCATGAACAGGAATTCAAATCTGGCGCCCTCGAACATCCCTACCAGCCCTTCGGGGGCTTCGAACTATGCGTATACAACTCCAGCTCTAAAAACACCTACACGCTCAAATACGAAAACACCACTGTCGCCGGCACTACGCTTAACGTGTATTTGAGCGGCAAATCTGGGGAAAACGGCGTTACGATCAATACCGGACAGACCAAATGTTGACGTCTGTCATACATCGCTTTGCGCGATCGCTGTACGTGAGCGACGATCGGGGTACCACACTGATCGAGCTGATGGTCGCGATGATGGCCGGTCTGATCGTCATCGGGGCCCTGTTTGCGATCCTCGAAGTCTCGCTCAGACAGTCGACCAACCTTGTCGACAAGGTGCAGGCCGACCAAATGGGTCGCATCGCCATGACCAAGGTTGTCGACGAGCTCCACTCGGCCTGCATCGCGCCCAGCTTTGCGCCTATACAGCCCGGGAGCACCACTAACGAACTGATCTTCATATCGTCGTACAGCAGCGCGGCGGAAATTACAAGCGCCGAAAAGCACAAGATCGAATACAACAGTGCAGCGCAGACGCTAACCGACAGCATTTACAAGAGCGAAGGGGGCTCGTGGCCAAACTTTACCTATCCTGCCAGCGTTACCTCCAAAGTATTGCTCGCCAACAATGTCTCGATCGTCAAAAGAACGAAAGAAGAAGGTATATTTACGTACTACAAGTATTCTGGAAAAGCCACTGAAGGATCCGAAAAGCCGCTGACGACACTAGAATATGTCGAAGGCAAAGGAGCGCTCAGCACAACCGAAGCCGCCGAAGCCGCCTCTGTGAAGGTCGAATTCAATCAGGCCACCCCCGACGGCAATAGCACGAGCGTCAAAAGGAGCGTGAACCTCAGTAGCCAGGTCACCTTCTCATTCAGCGTGCCCAACTCCGAAACCCCCATCCTCGACGCACCATGTCAATAACCAAGCTTCGAAATCTCCCCCGCTCCCTTCGCGTTCTAACGGCGAAGACCTCGACGCTGGCGGAGGACGGCTTCACGATGATCATCACGATCGGCGTCATGTTCGTTACCGGCCTGCTCGCCGTCGCTGCCTTCACCGCGGCCAACGGCGACATCCATCTCACCCATGAAGACAACAGCCAGAAGCAGGCCTACTACGCGGCTCTTGCGGGCATCCAGGTATACGAGTACCAGATGCAGGTCAACCCCGACTACTGGCAATCATGCAAAGCGCCCAGCGGACAAGTCGCGGAAGGCTCGACCGAACGCTACGAAGTCAAACTGCTCGTAGCCAGCACCGCGCCCGTGGGAACAAAAGAATGCAGTACATCTAAACCCTTTGAATCGGTGATCCAGACCAAAGGCGCCGCTGCCAACACCTTCCGCATCGAATCGACCGGCTATGCGGGCACCAAGAAACGTTCGCTCGTCGGCACCTTCCAGGTCTCCGGTTTCCTCAATTACGTCTACTACACTAACTACGAGACTGAGGATCCTGGCCTATACCCCGAAAACGAACCTGCGCCTAGCGGCTGTACCAAAAAATTCTACAAAGAACGGCCATCTGGCTGCACGAATATCCAGTTCACCACCGGTGACTCAGTGAACGGCCCCATGCACACCAACGACGCCGCCTATGTCTGCGGTGCGGCCACGTTCGGCCGCTCCGGCCACCTCCCCGCCGACGTTGTCGAAATCAATGGAGGCACATACGGGTCGAGCTGCACCGGCACACCCACGTACTACACGGCCACCAAATCCTACACTAAAGGCAAAGAACTGATCCCGCCGCAAAGCGACAGCTCGCTAGGCACGTACGTAGAAAAAGAATACGAATTTAGTGGAGTGACCCATATCACGCTCGAAGGCACTGTGATGAAAGTGGAAAACTCCAAAAAAGAAGTAAAAGAAATGTCGCTTCCCTCGAACGGCCTGATCTACGTTCGCAGGCCAAACAAGAAAGAAGCCTGTGGTTACGTCTACACGTCCGAAGGCTCTGACGCCAAAAGCGAGGTCTCCGAAGAGACCAAGTGCGGCACCGTATATGTCAACGGGAAGTATTCTAGCTCGCTCACGATCGCCGCCGAAAACGATTTGATCATCAACGGCAGTATCTACCCCTCAAGTGTCAAAACATTGGGTGAAGCGCCAAGCGGCACGGTGTCGCTGGGATTGATCGCCAACGAATATGTACGCGTCTACCACCCGATCACCGAAGAAGAATGCGAATACAAATTTGGGCACACCAATTGTAGTGGCGGCGGTGAAAACGGGCCGGGATCGCTGGAAAATCTCTGGATCTATGGAGCGATCCTCTCTACCCAGCACTCCTTCGTGGTCGACAACAATAAACTCGGCGAACCACTCGGGAACCTCAATGTGTACGGGGCTATCGCCCAGGACTACCGTGGCATCGTCGGCACCGGTACCTCGACGAAAGTTTCCACTGGCTACCTCAAGAACTACACTTACGACGAACGCTTGGCGGTCGACGAGCCCCCCTATTTCCTGAGCCCGCTCAACGCCGGCTGGAAAGTCGCACGCGAGACCGCTCCTACCGGCGGCTAGCCTCGAGAATCACCACCGCGGCTAGGCGGACCTGACGGCGGGTCCCTTCCGACGGAGCGCTCTGACCGCTCGCGCATTCCGGCCTTCCTACACCGCTCCAACCGATCTGTAGTGTAGTTTCAACATGTGGCGAATACACCACAGCAAACGCGGTCTTCGCAAGACCCCGATCCATTGGCGGCCGTGGTGCTGCACGTCCTCGTCAACGAAGCCCGCAAAGGCTTCACATCCGTCCAAGTAGCCAAGGCCTGCGAGCGCGATCCGAGCGACCCGTCCGACCTGGACGAAGTCGAAGCGGCTTTGGAGGTCCTCTTGAACGACGGCTTGGCCCAATGCAAGAACGACCTCTATCGCCCCACGCGCGCCGCGGTCCGCGCCGCCGAGCTCAGCTTTTGATCCTCCAGCGTGGATCTCGTTGCTTACTTCAGGCGCTCCGGAGCCCTGTCTCCTACGCGACCCCGTCCAGCAGAGCCACCGGGCTCAGCCCCAAAGCTCGCGCCAGCTTCAAGATAGTCCTCAAGTTGGGTTCGCGGCGACCGCGCTCATACACGCTGATCGCGGCCCTGTCGACCACGGCCTCATAGGCGAGCGCCTCTTGGGAGAGACCGGCCCCGGTGCGCGCGGCCCGCAAGTTCTCCCCGAAGCGCGTCCCCGGATCGCGAGACCTCTGCGCATCAGCAGACCCGGCGCCGACACGACCGGGCGGCAAGCCCACCTCCGCGAGCAGACTCTGCACGGGTCGTGCCGAGTGCCCGAGCCACCCTCACCAAGGTCGACAGGTCGGGCGCACGCTCGGCCCGCTCCAAGAAACTGATGGCCGCGCGGTCGAGCTTAGTCGCCTCCGAGAGCGCCACCTGCGAGAGGTTCGCCTCGTGGCGCGCCGCGCGCATGTTCTCGCCGAAAGCGCCCACTTGCGCGTCGATCTCACGGTCGCTCGTGTGTCTCACGAGCGCATCATCGAGGCTCGCCTACAGAAACACCACTGTGAAAACACAAGCAAGCTTCTGGGCGGTACCTTGCTGGGGTGATCTCCCGTGCTCGATAACGCTCTCGACGATGCCGTCACACACGAGCGCCTGGCCAAGGCCGAGCGCCTGCGCAAGCAGGGCATCGAGCCCTTCCCTCACATTCCCCGAACCGAGCGCACCGAGATCGCCAAGCTGCACGCAGCCCACGATCCATCGAGCAGCTGCAGGCCGGCGAGCATCCCCACTTCTCCTACCGCATCGCCGGGCGTGTCACCTCTAGGCGCGGCCACGGCAAGACCACCTTCATCGACCTGAGGGACTATTCCGGCGAGATCCAGTTGGCCGTCCGCCACGACACCTTGGGCGAGGAGGCCTACGAGCGCACGGTCGATCTCGACATCGGCGACATCGTCGAAGCGGAAGGGCCCATCTACATAACCCAGCGCGGCCAGCTCGCTCTCGGGGTGCATAGGTGCGCCCTGCTTACCAAGGCCCTTAGACCGCCGCCCGACAAGCGCCACGGACTCGGCGACACGGGCACCCGCTATCGCTACAGGGAGCTCGACCTGCTCGCCAACGAGACAACCCGTGCCCTGTTCGTGACGAGAGCCAAGACGATCGACGCGCTCAGGTCCTTCATGGCCGAGCGAGGCTTCATCGAGGTGGAAACGCCCGTCCTACAGGCTTTGGCCGGCGGAGCCTCGGCAAGACCGTTTCTCACTCACCACAATGCCTTGGACCAGGAGATGTCGCTGCGGATCTCCGTCGAGCTGTATCTCAACCGCTGTCTGATCGGTGGCCTTGAGAACGTGTACGACCTAGGCAAGTGCTTCCGCAACGAGGGCATCTCCTACAGGCATAGCCCCGAGTTCACGATGCTCGAGTGGCTTATGAGCTATTCCGACCACACCGATGTGGCCAAGTTCACCGAAGACATGGTCGCCTACGTCGCCCAGCGCGTACTCGGCACAACCGTGATCGAGCGCGGCGGCGAGCAGATCGACCTGGCTAAGCCTTGGCGCAACACAACCATGCAGGCCGAGATACAGCGCGTGTGCGGCATCGACTTCCTGGCCGCCGACCGCGACGAGCTGGCAGCGCTCCTGAAGGGCAAGATCCACCCGGACGCGACTTGGGCCCAAGTGGTGCAGGCTGTCTACTCCAAGTTGGTGGAGCCCACTTTGAACCAGCCCACCCATGTCTATGACTTCCCCTTGGACTCCTTCCCGATCACCAAGGCCCACGCCGATGACCCTCGCCTTGCTGAGCACTTCGACGCGGTCATCGGCGGCATCGAGCTGGTCAGCGGCGACTCCGAGGTCAACGACCCGGTCGAGCAGTACGAGCGCTTCGTGGCCCAGCGCAAGCAGCGCCATGGCCGACGACGACGACGCTCCCCACCCCCACGACGAGGAGTACGTGCGGGCACTCGAGTACGGCCTTGCGCCGTCCGCCAGTGGCGGCATGGGGGTCGACCGGCTGCTCATGATCCTCACAGGGCACGACACCCTCCGGGAGGTGGCACCGTTCCCGGTTATGCGTGAGCTGCGTAGCGCAGAAGGTACGAACGACGACCCTCCCCTAGATCCCGCGCCCGTCTCATCCGAGCTTTCAGGCTAGACACGGGCTCCGGGAATCAGGCGAGAGCCCCGCGAAAGCTATAGTCGCCTGAGATTTGAGCATGAGCCAAGGGGAGCACAACTTCGAGGAGCTGCACTTCGAGCCCGCCCCGGTGCTCGTCGGCGAGGTGCCCGGACCGCGTTCGCGCGAGATGCTCGCCGAACAGGACGCCTTGGAGTCGAGCGCCCGCTCCTACCCACGCAGCGTGCCCGTCGCGATTGAAGAGGGACGGGGCGCCACCATGAAGGACCCCGACGGCAACACGTTCATCGACTTCTTTGGCGGCGCGGGCGTGCTCAACGTCGGGCACGGCCATCCAGCCGTTCTGGCCGCGGCAGCAGCGCAGGAGCGCAAGCTGGTGCATGCCTCGGACTTCCCCACCAAGCCGAAGCTGCGCTTGATGAGTCGCCTCAAGGACTTGCTGCCGGGCGCTCTGCGCGAGCGCGCCAAGTTCCACTTTGGCGGCCCCACCGGCTCAGACGCGATCGAGTCCGCCTTGAAGCTCACGCGCGCCCACACCGGCCGCGATGCCGTGATCGCCTTCCAAGGCTCCTACCACGGCATGACCGCCGGCGCCCTGTCGGTGACCAGCGACGTCGGCTTCGGCGGACCCACCTCCTCCCCGGTGCACTTCATGCCCTACCCCTACTGCTATCGCTGCCCGCTCGGCCTCAAGCCCGACTCATGCGACACGGCGTGCGCAAAGCTGCTCGACACATCCTTGGAGGACCCCCACAGCGGCATCCCCAAGCCCGCCGCGATCCTGATCGAGCCGATCCAAGGCGAGGGCGGCACGATCGTCCCCCCCGCCGGCTATCTCAGCGAGGTGCGCCGGATCGCCTCCAAGCACGACGTGCCCTTGATCTGCGATGAGATCCAGACCGGCTTCGCGCGCACCGGCAAGATGTTCGCCTGCGAACACGACGGCGTCCAACCCGACGTCATGACTTTGTCCAAGGCGCTCGGCGGGATCGGCTACCCGCTCTCCTGCATTGCTTATGACTCCAAGCTGGATACATGGACGCAAGGAGCCCACATCGGCACCTTCAGGGGCCACCAGGTCGCGATGGCCGCCGGCGTGGCTGCCATCGATTTCATGCTTGAAGTCGACTTGCCCGGCCATGCCGCTGCCCTCGGCGAGCTGACTTTGGAGCTTTTGCGCGAGGCCCAAGTCACGCTTCCCTGCGTCGGAGACGTGCGCGGACGCGGGCTCATGATCGGCATCGAGCTGGTCCATGATCGCGACACCAAGGAGCCCTGGCCCGAGATGGCAGCCCAAGTTCGCACCGAGTGCTTCCGCAAGGGCGTCATCATCGAGGTGGGCGGCCACTTCGGCAACGTCGCCCGCTTCCTGCCCCCCCTCACGATCACGCGCCAGCTTTTGTTGAGCGGAGTTGAGATCTTCGTGGAATCGGTCCGCGCGGCCGAAGACGCCCTGTCGCGACCCTCGGCACTGATCGCAAGCTGACGCAGATCAGAGAGTTTCGTTGGAGCCGCACGGGACCGCGTTCCGCTCAGGGGGTGGTTAGAGGGTCCGAAGCCAGCTCAAGACCCTACTTACCGATCGTTTGCGGCACATAGCGGCTGGCCGATCAAGGCGGACTTTGATCGCGCGGCATCAAAGGTTGAGGTTAGAGTGACCGGTGAGACTCAACCCAGCGGGTCGCGCGCCAGTTCTGTGGACGTTAGCTTGAACTCAGTCCACACCCGATCGGCCGAGCGGTCGTTGTGTTCGGCGAAGCGCTTGAGGAAGTCCCACGGCTCCTCCGACGGGCGATTTGCAGCGTTGAGACGCCATACCTGCGCCCGGTCCGGAGTCGTGCGTTGGCAGATACCAGCGAGGTACGCGAACAGGAGCCCAGATGCCTTGACCGGATTGTGCCCGGCGGCGACTGCCACGACAAGCGTGAGCTCGTCTGTATGAGCGTCGCAAGCTCGGGTCCTTGAGCGAGCATGCTGGTGTCTGTCGTGATGAGGCCGTCCCACGGTTCGGTGTGATGGTGCAGCGCGAGCAGCAGCTCCCAGTCATCGAGCGTCGACATGCGTGGGTTGACATGGTCGAGCGGAACGAGCGTAGCGTCGGCCTGAAAGTCAGACAGGACGCTGACGATGGGTTGCGGGAAGTTCTTATCGAGCGCGAACAGGCGCGGCATGCGTGCGTTCTCTCATGCTGCCAGCGTCGGATGCAAGTTCTGTGCGAGCTGCCGCTCCAAGTCGAGGGCGTCCTCGATCGCCGCAGGTTCTACGTCCGGGTACAGTCTGTAAATCTTCGCCTGCGCAAGGCCGCTCTCGGCAAGAGCGCCGAGCGCCTGGGACTCAAGTCGGGTGTGGAGAACGTGGGGGAGCCGCCGAGCTTGCCGGGCACAATCCGCAGCCGCGGGCGCGGTGCGCTCAGATTAGGGCCACGCAGGCCCTCGCGTGAAGTGAAGGGTGCGAGCAGATCGAGCATGCCAGCCTCAAGGATGCTCTGGCCTTCGGGACGCTGCGCTTCCCCGTCGTGCTGGATAACGATGACACCGGAACGGTCAACGGCAACGAGTGGGGCGTCGTCCTCGCTCCAAAGATTGAGCTCAAGCGCTGCTATCTCGCGCAATGCGCGGCGGACAGCCTTCATCGCGGTTCTGGGGACCTCGTGCCCGCTCCTGTCGTGCTTGGCCTGCCGCAACCAATAGATCGTGCGCAGAGCCATTAGATCTCCATAGGACCAAAGCTTCACGCGCTCGGCAGACACGCTCGGGATGAGGATGTCCTGCCTTGCCCAGTAGTGGACGGTCGACTTCGGCACGCCGGAAAGCGCGGCGGCTCGCTCGGCGGTATATGCGCCTCGGGGCTCCATGAGACGCAGTATTGCGGCTGCTCCGGACCGTGTCCACGTCGCCATAAGCTGGGCCGACAGGCTTAACGGGCTGATGGGGCGCTCTGCCTTGCGTCTCTGTTCACCGAGTTCCGCTCAGGGTTTGAACAAGAAGCGCACGGACTCCGAAAATGCGGGCGGAGGGACTCGAACCCCCAAAGGCATAAGCCCACTGGCTCCTAAGGCCAGCGTGTCTACCAGTTCCACCACGCCCGCTCGGTTGCATGAGGACCGCTCTAGATTGTAAGGTCATGGATGAGATGGCTTCTACTTCGGGGAGAAACACGCCAGACGGCGTGATCGTGACGCACCCTAACCGCGATAAGCCGGCGGTTATAGCCACCCGCGCCACGGTTGTTTTGCTCCTGATCGTCTCGGCCGCACTGCTTCTGATCGTGACGATCGGAGGCTGGAGCACCTTGGAGGGCGACATCCCGATCCTCTTGGTTTGGGTGATCGTGTACTTCTTGATGGCCTTCTTCGCATGGCGCTGGAGCCGTGGCGTGCTGCCGATGGCGGCCGCTTTGGCTTTGCTCCTGTTCGTCTTCGCCCTAGTCGCCGCCCCCAGCTGGTTCGCGCGCGACAAGGCCGGCTTCGCCGAACCAGCGCTTCCCGCCGGCCTGCTCGGCGTGCTCACGCTCGTGCTCATCCCCGTCCAGATCCTGTTGATCGCCTTCGCAATGCGCGGCTTCGCCCAAGGCTGGAACATCGAGCTCGAGCAGCTCGACCCCGGAGCCGAGCACGACGCCTTGGCTCGCCCGGCCTAGTCGCGCTGCCTCGGTTACGTGAGTGCTGGCCTAGCGCCCCGACCGATTACGCGGCGCCCGGTCTAGCCGCGCGCCGGCTCGACTACGCGTATATTGAGGTTCGTTGCGGCGGTGGCGGAACGGTAGACGCGATGCTCTCAAAAGGCATTGTCCGAAAGGGCGTGTGGGTTCGATTCCCACCCGCCGCATCGACTCGATAGGCACGAATCGCCTCAGGACACAAGCTCGAACAGCTCGCCGGCGATCCCAGGTACTGCCGCGAGCACACCGAGCGGCAAGCGCTCGTGCTCCGGCAACTCCATCACCGTGAGCCCCGCCCTTTCACAGACCAACGTGCCGGCGGCGATGTCCCAAGGCTTGGTCGTGCGCTCGAAGTAAGCGTCGTAGCGTCCGCACGCAGTCCAAGCCAGGTCGAGGGCGGCTGAGCCGAAGCGGCGGATATCGCGCACACGCGGGATCAGCCGCGCCAGCACCTCGGCTTGGGCAGCTCGCACCGAGGAGTCATACGCAAAGCCGGTGGCGACCATCGCCCCGGCCAGATCCGCGCTCGCGCGCGGCGCGCGCTCGGATGCCCCGAGCGGATCGCCGTTCAAGCGCGCCTCGCCATCGCGCGTCGCGCTGAACAGCTCTTTGCGACAGGGGTCATAGATCGCTCCCACGAGCGATCCTGAGTCGTCGGCGACCGCCACGCTCACACACCACTGGGGAATCGCGAACAGGAAGTTGACGGTGCCGTCGAGCGGGTCCACGATCCATGTCAGGCCGCTCGTCCCCTCCCTGCCTCCACCCTCCTCGCCGAGGATGCCGTCCGCCGGTCGCGCCTGGGACAGCCGCTCGCGAATCAGGCGCTCGGAGGCGAGGTCAGCCTCGGAGACAAGGTCGGTGGGCGTGCTCTTACTGGCAAGCGCATGCTCGTGCCCTCCCTCGAAGCGCTCCAGCAGAAGCGCGCCCGCGTCGCGTGCCAGATCGACCGCGAGTGCGAGCAGTTGCTCCTGATTCACGAAAACGCTGGTGGGCGGTCCTGCGCCCAAGGACGCTCCGCCTCGATTTGGGCGGAAAGCGCCAGCAGCGTGGCCTCGTCGCCCGGCTTGCCGACGAGTTGCACCGCGCGCGGCAGACCGTCTGCCGCGAACCCCGCGGGCACCGAGCAGGCGGGCTGTCCCGTGAAGTTCCAAGGCGCTGCATATGGAACGGTCGCGGACGCCGCAACCGTTGTGCGCAACCAGCCCAAACCCTCGCGAGCGCCGATCCTTGGCGGGGGCGCGGGCGTCACGGGCATCAGCAACACATCGTGGTCTGCCAGCGGCTCGTTCACACGCGCGGCGTAGTCGGCCTGGCGAGCAAGCGCCCAATCGACAGCCCCAGATGGAAGCATTCCCCCCAGGCGGGCAAGCGTGCGAATGCGTCGTTTCAGGCGCTCCGGGTGAGCGAACGTGGCGGCCTCTTCATGGACGCTGCGCAGGTAGATAGCGGTGAACTCGGGCGGCGGCACCAGCGGGCCGTAGTCGATCTCCCGCTCCTCCACCTCGTGGCCGAGCCTGCGCAGCAATGCCACCGTCTCATCCAGCGCGGCGCGGTTGTCGGGGTGTAGTTTTGTCAGCGGCGAAGGCGGCAACTTGCTCGCCACCGCGATCCGCAGCAGACCCCTCGCCGGACCATCCTCCGATGAGGACGACGCCCCGTCCTTGCCTTTGGCTCTCGCTTGCCCCAACGCCCGCAGGAACGAGCTCGGCGGGACAGGTGCGGCGCCTGGATCACTCGGCCCGTCGGCGATCGCGTCGTAGAACAGCGCGGTGTCGCGCACCGAACGCGCCAGCACTCCATTCACGACCAGGCCATGCCAAGCGCCCAGGTGCGGCGCGAGCGGTACACGTCCGCGCTGGGTCTTCAACCCGAACAGACCACAGTAGGCCGCGGGGAAGCGGATGGATCCTCCGCCGTCGCCTGCCAGTGCAGCGCCCACCAGACCCGCGGCGATCGCCGCGGCGCTACCCCCGCTGGAGCCTCCAGGGCTGTACTCCAGCCGCCACGGGTTGCGTGTCGCTCCCCACGTGGGCGACTCGGTCCACGGGAAGGCGCCCAGCTCGGGCATATGTGTCTTGCCGATAATGACGGCGCCTGCCGCTCGCACCCGGCGCACGATCTCCGAGTCCTCGCGCGCGGGCTCGCCGTATGCGTTGGTACCGAACGTGGTTACCTCGCCGGCCACGTCGAATTCGTCCTTGACGGCGATCGGCACTCCCAGCAGCGGACGCTCCGAGGGCGGGCTGCCCGCGCGACGGCGCGCGTCGGCCTGATCGGCTTCCATCAGGGCCCGCTGCGCGAACACGATCCGAAACGCGTTCAGTTGCGGGTTGTAGCGCTCGATGCGCCCCAGGTACAGCTCGACCAACTCGCGTGAGGAGATCTCACCCGCGGCAATCGCCTCTGCCTGGTGGGCGATCCCTGCGAATGCTAGATCGGTGGCGTCCATCGAACGAATGCTAAACGGGTGTGACGGGATTGCGCTTGGCGGGCCATTCGCGACGCTTGGCCGAGGCGTGAGCGAAGCGCCCGATCAAGTCATCGCGCAGGCGCTCCGGCTCGACCACGGCGTCGATGACCAGTTCCGAGGCCAGGTGCAAGAGGTCGATGTCCTCGGCGTACTCGCGCCTCAGCTCCTCGGTCTTGGCCACTCGCTCTGTGCCATCGGGGATCGCTTGCAGCTGGTTGTAGTAGACGGCGTTGACGGCCGCCTGCGGTCCCATGACGGCTATTGAGGCGCTCGGCAATGCGATGCAACAGTCCGGGTCGAAGGCGGGCCCAGCCATCGCGTACAAACCGGCGCCGTAGGCCTTGCGCACGATCACCGAGATCTTAGGCACCGTGGCTTCCGAGACGGCGCTGATCATCTTGGCGCCGTGCCTGATGATGCCCGCACGCTCGACCTGCGTGCCGATCATGAAGCCCGGCACGTCGGCCAAGAACAGCAAGGGGATGTTGAAGGCGTTGCAAGTCCAAATGAAGCGCGCGGCCTTATCGGCGGAGTCTGAGAACAGAACTCCGCCCTTATGCTTGGGCTGGTTGGCGACGATCCCGATCGCGCGGCCGTCCAGGCGCGCGTAGCCGACGATCAGCTCCTTGGCCCAGCGCGCATGGACCTGTAGCAGCGAGCCGTCGTCGATGAGCGCATCGACCAAGGCGAGCATGTCGAAAGGCTTGTTCTCGTCGGCTGGAATGACACTTGCGACCTCACCTCCGTCGGCCAGCGCGGCCGGCGCGAGCGAGGAGGCCGAGGGCGGGCCCGACTCCCAATTGGTTGGGAAGTAGGAGAGGTAGCGTCGAGCTAGTTCGATCCCCTCCTCGTCGCTCTTGACCAGTTGATGGGCACAGCCGGACACGCCGGTGTGCATTCGGGCCCCGCCCATCTCCTCCAAGGTCACGTCCTCGCCGATCACCATCTGGGCCATGCGCGGCGAGCCCAGGTACATCGAAGCGTTGCCATCGCGCATGATCACGATGTCGCAGAAGGCCGGGATATAGGCGCCGCCCGCGGCGCTCGGCCCGAACAGGACACACACCTGGGGCACGACGCCTGACATGCGCACCTCGTTGAAGAAGATCCGCCCCGCCCCGCGTCGTCCCGGGAACATCTGGACCTGCTCGGTGATGCGGGCGCCAGCCGAGTCGACCAGGTAGACCATTGGGATGCACAGGCTCGACGCACGCTCCTGAATGCGCAGGATCTTCTCGACCGTCTTCGGCCCCCAGGAGCCCGCCTTGACCGTCGGATCGTTGGCCATCAGGGCAACCGGACGACCTTCGATCGTGCCAACGCCAGTGACGACGCCGTCGGCGCCGAGGCCGTCCTCGTTCCAGTTGGCAAGCAAGGCCTCCTCGGAGAAGGAGCCCTCGTCGAGCAACAGGCTAACCCGCTCGCGCACGGGCAGCTTGCCTTGCTCGAGAGCCTTCTCGTGGTGGCGCTCGGGCCCACCCGCAAGGGCTCGGTCGGTCGCCTTGCGCAGATCGGACACGCCGAGAGCCTATTACGCGCCGCCCGAATCGGGAACGCTAGGCAATACCCCAGGCGATCCGAAGTCCAGCCGCCGGAATCTAGTCGTCTAAAAGAGCCATCTCCCAGAAGGAGGCGTCTTCATGTCCAGTCATACCCCGGAATCTCCACTCCAACAGACCACTCAGGCCCGCAGCTGCCGATTAGCGCGACGGCGCAGCGCGAAGGTCGCGCTGCTGGCACTACTCGCGACTCTGATTGCATGCCTCGCGCTCTCACCCGCTGCGGCCTTGGCATTCGACCACCCGTTCATCGGCCAGTTCTCGACGGTCTCCTCGGTGGGCAGCACCGTGCCGGGGAACGGAGACGTGAACCCCTACGGAATCGTGATCGTGCCCAGGAGCACAGGCTCACTGGTGGGAGGAGACATCCTTATCAGCAACTTCAACAACGCCGAAAACCTGCAAGGCACGGGCACCACGATCGTGCAAGTGAGTCCGACCGGCAGCCTGTCACTGTTCGCCGAAATCAATCCCGCCAAGCTCCCCGGTGCCTGCCCGGGCGGAGTCGGTCTGACAACAGCCCTCGCGATCCTGCCACGCGGCTATGTCGTAGTCGGAAGCCTGCCTACTGCGGACGGAAACGCAGCCACTGCACAGGCGGGATGCCTGATCGTGCTCGACAAGAACGGCAAGGTCGTCGAGACGATCTCCGGTCCGCCGATCAACGGTCCTTGGGACATGACCTCTGTCGATGAGGGCTGGGGCGCCACTCTGTTTGTCACAAACGTCCTGAACGGTACTGTCGCATCGGGAGAAACTCCAACCGACGGCGGCACCGTGGTGCGGGTTCGCCTGAATATCGAGGGCAAACACCATCCGCCGGTGGTCGCCGCCATGGAAGTGGTCGCGAATGGCTTCCCCGAGCGCACCGACCCTGCCGCGCTTGTGGTCGGCCCCACGGGTGTAGCGCTCGGCTACGAAGGCACACTGTATGTCGCGGATACTCAGGGCAATCGTATTGCGGCCGTGCCAAATGCCCTCTACAGGCAAACGCCGCTTGAAGGTGCGGGCACGACGATCGCCGTGGGCGGCTACCTCAACAACCCGCTCGGGCTGACCTTGGCTCCTAATGGCGACATCCTCACAGCCAACGCCAACGATGGGAACATCGTCGAGACGACACCGATCGGCGCGGAGTTCCAGCCCTTTGATACCGGCGCCGGTGAAGGCGGGCTGTTCGGGCTCGCTGTGGCGCCCTATCGCCAAGGCGTCTACTTCGTCAACGATGCCGAAAACACACTGGACCTACTGCACTGACGCAAGATGATCTTGGGCGGGGTCGGCCCTGGTCGGCCCTGGTCGGCCCCACTCAGGGCAACAGGCGCCGATAGCGCGAGCGGCGATGGTCGCGGGCGAGCCGGCGCTCGTGTCGAGCCTGCAGGCGCGCCTCCACGACGTCGATGTCCGATCCAGGGCCGAGCAACCGCCAACTGTCCCGCAACAGGGGCAACAACGTGAAAATGATCACCCAAATCGGCCAAAAGGCCCCCGTCGCCCCGCTGGCGAGCCAGATCGCGACGCACACGAGCGACGCAGTAGCCGACGCTCCCGCCTCCTGAACCAGACGGCGGCGTAGATGCGACTTGCGCTCGACCAGAGCGGCCCGCGCCGCCACCGTGCTGACCGGCAGATCGACGCGCAGAGCGTCGAGATCCGCTCGCGTGCGGGCCGCGTAGACGGCGCCCAAGCGCTCCTCCAGCTCCTCGGCGGTGAGCCGGCCCGAGACTGTGTGCTCGTGCAGCTCCTCGACCAGTCGTTCGCGCTCGGCGTCGGATACACGTATCTGGCCAGGATCAGGCATACCCAGAATGTAGTCGGAGTAGCCTCTAAGTTCATGTCAGCCGAGGATGACTTCGACCTCTCCGCGGCCGGGCTGCGTGCCGATGGTTCGGATCTACGCATCTCGGTTGCCGTACTGGCAAGCAAGCTCGAGAGCTCGCTGCCCGCGCGTACGCGCGTCGAGCGACGCGGCGGCGGCCTGTTGGGACGTGGCGAGAAGCAGGTGCGTCGCATCGAGGTGAACCTTGGTGAGACGTCATACGAATTGACGGTCGAAGGCGATCGTGTGCAGGGCAGCCGCGAGCGCAAGGTCGGCGGCATCGCGATCAAGCGCGAGCAACTCGACGCCGGGCAATGGGTCAGCGAGCTTGCCGCCCAGTTGCGTGAAGAGGCCGAGCGCAGCGCCGATGCACGGGCCGCGCTCGAGAAGCTGGTCGGATGAGCCCAACCTGCTCAGTTGCGAAGACCGCTGCCCAGCGGCGCATCGCGCACAAGAGCGACGCGCGATGAACGCGCACGATCCACCACTCGACGTCGACGAGGATGACGAGCCGGCGGATCCCGGCGAGAGCGCGGCCGAACAGGCCGAATCGTTGGCGCAAGTCGAGCGAGGCGGCATCCCGCTGGGAGCCGAACGACGACTTCGCGAGCTTGGCGAACATGGCGGCGCCTTCACATCTGACCTGTCGGTCGGCGACTTCGCTCTGTGCCACCAATTGGGGCTGAAACCCGTCTCCCAGGTGATGGGCAGCTCGATCTACCAGGTCGGCTACCAGACGACGCCTTGGCCATCGGCGATGGGCGGCAGCTTCATGTTCGAGATGGAAGCACTCTCAGCAGCTTGGAACGAAGTGCGCGAACTCGCTCTTGGCCGCCTCGCCCAAGAGGCGGAGCACGTTGGGGCGGACGCGGTGGTGGGCGTCGATCTGAACACAGGCGCGCATGACTGGGCCGAAAACGCGATCGAGTACGTCGTGATCGGGACGGCCGTTCGGCACGACAAGAGCAGCCCACCGGCCGATGAGACGAACGATCATGGCAGCAGGCCCGCCGGCCGCGGCCGGCGCGAGCGCCACGCCCCCATTCTCACAGAGCTGTCCGTCGCCGACTACGCGAAGTTGCTCAGCGCCGGCGTGGAGCCGCTGGGAGTGGTCGCGTGGAGCTCGGTGTTCTTCGTTGGCGCCTCCTACTCGACGCAGATGATGAGCGGCATTGGCGGCTTGGGCTTCACCCAGAACCAGGAGCTACCCGAATTCACCGAAGGCGTCTACAGCGCGCGTGAGAGCGTCGTGGCACGCCTGACCCACCAGGCGGCGAAGCTCGACGCCAGCGGCGTGATCGGCGTGCGCATCGCCCATGGCATCCAGCGCACCACGGTCGGGGCCGGCACCTATTCGCGCGGCGGGCTGATGGTGACCTTCCACGCGATCGGTACCGCCGTCCGCGAGGACCCGGCGACGATCCCGTTTGCACCCGAGACCATTGTCGATTTGACAGCTTAGAGGAGCACCAGAACATGAACCCAACCGAAGGAGCAGCGACATGAGCGACGTCGAAGAGAGCGAGAGCGCCTACGACCCCACGTCGCTCGAGGGGGTTCCCGAGGCGGGCAGGGCGCGCCTGCAACAAAACCGCGCGGGCCTGTTCACCTCGGACCTGAGTGTGAACGAGTTCCTGCTGATCAAGCAGGCCGGCTTCGACCCGGTCGGACTGGTAGTCGGTAGCTCGATCTACCACATCGGCATCCAGGTGGCCGGCTGGAAGAAGAGCCAGGAGATGACGGTGCTCTCCGAAGCAATGTACGGCGCGCGGCAACTCGCGATGACGCGCATGGAGGAGGAGGCCGACCAGCTCGGGGCCGACGGCGTGGTTGGCGTGCGCCTGGACATCGGACGCTACGAGTGGGGCCAAGACATGGCCGAGTTCATCGCAATCGGGACCGCCGTCAAGCACCGCGAGGGAGTTCTGCACCGTGCGCCCAACGGGCGCCCGTTCACCAGCGACCTATCGGGCCAGGACTTCTGGACGCTATTGCGCACTGGCCATCGCCCCGTTGGCATGGTGATGGGCAGTTGCGTCTACCACGTCGCCCACAGGGGGATGCTCAAGTCGATGGCACAAACAGGGCGCAACGTGGAGCTTGCGAACTTCACCCAGGCCCTTTACGACGCGCGCGAGCTGGCGATGGAGCGCATGCAATCGGAGGCACAGACTTTGAGCGCGGAGGGCATCGTCGGCGTCGACCTGCAGGAGAAGAGCCACGGCTGGGGCAGCCACACGATCGAGTTCTTCGCCGTCGGTACCGCGATCGTGCCCAGCGAGGGCCACGACGGCAAGATCGAAGCACCGACACAGGTACTAGATCTGAGTTGACCCTCGCGCCGCGAGTGCCGGCGCTTATACGCGCGCGCGCAGGGCACCCCTTTGCGCAAACACATCACCACAAGCCCCGCACAGCATCCGACCAGCTCACAACCCCGACACGAAGGAATCGAGCCGATGAGCATCGTCATCACCGAAGACCGCGGAGCGGCACGCCACATCGTGCTGAACCGCCCCGAGAAGCGAAACGCAATGAGCCAGGAGCTGTTGAAGGCGCTGGCAAACGCCTTGCGCGAGGCCTCTACCGACGACGCCGTCCACTGCGTGGTGCTGCGCGGCGAAGGACCGGTGTTCTCGGCCGGCGTTGATCTACCGGAGCTGGCCGTATCGGCGAACGAGCCGGGCAGGCTGCGCCCGTTCAGGAACACGTTCCTGGAATGCCCGAACCTGGCCGAAGCGATGCCCAAGCCGGTGATCTGCCAGATTCATAGGACCTGCGTGGGAGGAGCCTTGGAGGTGGCGCTCGGCTGCGATTTGAGGATCGCCTCTGAGGATGCCCAATTGGGTTTGCCTGAGGTGAAGTTCGGGATCATCCCCGACGTAGGCGGCTCGACTCGTCTGCCTGCGGTGGTGGGCCTGGGCAGAGCCAAGGAGCTGATCATGACCGGCCGTATGATCGACGCCGCCGAGGCCGAGCGCATCGGGCTGGTCAACCGGGTCGTGGCATCTGACGAGCTGGAGCAGGCCACACAGGACTTGGTGGACGAGCTGCTGGCCAACTCTCACGTGGCTGTGGGCCGTGCCAAGCGCGTGATCGACGCCTCAGCGCGACCCGCGCTCGCACAGACCTTGGAGATGGAGGTGGCGGTGCAGGAGTACTGCGTCGCCGCGATGCGAGAGAGCGCCCGTGAGGCGCAGGCCATCGCGGCTGGTTAGTGCCAGTCCACGGGCCCGGCCACCAAAGTGTGCGAGCCGAGCGAACGGCCGAGCACTTCCTGGACGCGGCGCGCACAACCAAGTAGGGCCTCCAAGTCCACACCGGTGGAGATGCCCATCTCGTGCAGCATCGAGACGAGGTCCTCGCTGGCGATGTTGCCGGTGGCGCCGGCCGGCACTGGACAACCGCCCAGCTCGCCGAAGCTCGACTCGAAACTGGAGACACCGGTCTGAAGCGCGGCAAGCACATTGGCAAGGCCCTGGCCGCGAGTGTTGTGGAAGTGCGCAGTGAGCTGCAAGCCTTCCTCAATGGTCCCGCCACGCTCAGTCCGTGAGGCGCTCCCGTCAGAGACTCCGAGCCGATCGAACGCCAGCTCGAAGAACGCTGCGACCTGAATCGGGTTGGCCATGCCGGTGGTGTCGCCGAAACCGATCTCCTGCGCACCTGCGTCGCGTAGGCGCTGGGCGATTTCCAGAACCCGCTCGGGCGCAACCCGACCCTCGTACGGGCAGCCGAAGGAGGTGGAGATGACCGCCTCGCAGCGCAAACCAACCCCGCGCGCGCGGCGCAATGCTTCTTCAAGGGACGCCAACGACTCCTCGACCGAGCGATTGACGTTCTTGCGGTTGTGGGTCTCGGAGGCGGATAGGAAGACGTTGATCTCGTCGAATGCCGGTCGCGGGCGCCGCTCCGCCGAAGATCCCTCCGACGGTCGCTCGACAAGCGCCTCGCGGACTTGCAGGGCACGCTCCAAACCGCGCTCGTTGGGAATCAGCACACTGAGCGAAACGCTCTCGGGCACATCGATCTGGGCCAACACCTCCTCAGCGTCGGCCAGTTGGGGAATCACGTCGGGACGCACGAAGCTCGTGACCTCCAAGCGGCGAAGGCCCGTGCGGGCGAGCATGTCGATCAGCTCGACCTTGCGCTCGGTGGGGATGACCTCCGGCTCGTTCTGGAAGCCGTCGCGCGGGCCGACCTCGCGGATGTCCACTCTTGTGGGGATCACCACATGGATAGGCCGCCGCTGACGTTCAGCGTCTGGCCCGTCACATATGAAGCGTCCTCGGACGCAAGGAAGGCGATGGCCGCCGCCACCTCCTCGGGCTCGCCCGAGCGACCCATCACGGTCTGGTTGACCATGCCCTGCTTCAAGCGCTCTCCGAGCTCGCCCAGCAGTTGCGGCGCGGCGTTCAAGAGCGGTGTCTCGATCGGGCCGGGCGCAACCGCGTTTGAGCGGACCCGATAGCGCGCGGACTCTCGCGCTATCGCCTTGGTGAAGCCGATCACGCCGGCCTTGGCGGCGGAGTAGACCGAGGAACCTTGCGAGCCGACGCGACCCGCCTCGGAGGCGACGTTGACGATTGCGCCTGCCCTGCGCTCCTGCATGCCGGGAAGCACCGCGTGTGTGACGGCCAAGACCCCGCGCAGGTTGACCCCCAACACGAAGTCCCAGAGACCCTCATCGGAGTTGACGAAGTAGGAGAACAGGTCCGTGCCGGCGTTGTTGACGAGTACGCCGACTGGACCGAGCTTCTCCTCGATCGAGGCGACCGCCGCTCGCACTGAGGCAGTGTCGGTCACATCGAGTTTGCAGCCGAAGCCGTCGAGCTCGGCAGCCAACTCATGGGCCCCGTCCTCATTGACGTCGCCGATCGCTACCTGAGCTCCTTCGGCGGCCAGCAGACGGGCAGTGGCGGCTCCGATCCCGGACGCTCCGCCGGTGACTAGCGCAGTGGTGCCCTCGAATCGCATCGTGCAAGCCTATACTGCGCCGCCGTGGAGCCCACTCCTGCAGACCCTGTCGCAATCATCGGAGCGTCGGGGGCGCTCGGCTTCGGCTTGGCTGTTCGGCTTGGACGCGCTGGCGTGCCGATCGTGATCGGCTCGCGCGAGGAGGGACGTGCGGTCGAGGCCGCGGCCAAGGCTCGCGCGGCTGTGCCCGACGGCAGGTTCACGGGCGCGGAGAACTCAAAGGCCGTGGAAACCGTCGAGACCGTGATATTGAGCGTCCCCTTTCGCAGCCAGTCCGAGACGCTCAAAAACCTGAAGGGCTCGCTCCGACCCGGCCAGCTGTTGATCGACGCCACCGTGCCGCTCGCCGCCGCGGTGAGCGGGCGCGCCACGCGCATGTTGGGTGTATGGCAGGGATCGGCCGCTCAGGCGGCGCTGGAGATGGTGCCCGAGGGCGTGAGACTCGTCTCGGCCCTGCACACGGTCAGCGCCGCCTCGCTGACCGACCTCGACTGTGACCTCGCCCAGGACGTGCTCGTGTGTGGCGATTCGCGCAAGGACAAGATCCAGGCGGCGCTTCTGCTTCAAAGGATCGAGGGCTTGCGTTGCGTGGACTGCGGACGCTTGGAGATGGCGCGCATCGCCGAGTCGATGACAGCTCTGATGATCTCGATCAACGCCAAGCACAAAACGCACGCGGGCGTCCGGATCACCGGCCTGCCCGACGACGACTGGAAGTGAGCTCCCCGGACGGACCGGTCGTGGTGCTGGCCGGTGGCACCGGTGGAGCGAAGTTGGCGCGCGGCATGTTGGACGTGGTCGGCGCGAAAGATCTGGTGGTGATCGCCAATACGGGCGATGACATCGAGATCTACGGTTCGCACGTCTCCCCCGATCCGGATCTCGTGTCGTTCTGGCTTGCCGATGAGATCGACGAGCGCGGCTGGGGTTTGCGCGACGACACGTTTGCGGTGATGGATGGATTGCGCGCACTAGGCAAGGACGTGTGGTTCAACCTCGGCGACCGCGACCTCGCTTGGTGTTTGGAGCGCAAGCGCATGACCGACGAGGGGCTGCGCCCCACCGAGGCTCTGGCCCGCCTGAACGAGGCGATCCGTGTGCGCGCCACCGTCCTGCCGATGAGCGACGAGCCCCAGCCGACACGCGTGCGCACCGACGCGGGCTGGCGCCCCTTCCAGGAGTTCATGATCCGCGACCGGGCCGCGGCGACTGTCCACGAGGTGGCGTTCGGCCATCCGGGCGCAGCCCCTGCCACCCCCACGGCTGAGGTGCTCGCAGCTCTGCGCGCGGCGCGTGCTGTCATCATCGGACCGAGCAACCCGGTGATCTCGATCTGGCCGATTCTGCACGTGCTCGGCGGGGCGCTCCGAGATCTCACGGCCCCGGTCGTCTATGTCAGCCCCGTGGTTGACGGCAGCATCGTTAAGGGCCCGACGGCTGCCTTTCTCGCCGTTTACGGCGAGCCGGTCAGCGCCGTCGGTGTCGCGGCGTTCTACGAGCGCATCGCGCCGGGCCTACTCGCCGGTGCGATTGCCGATGAAGACGTCGCGACTTTGCCGACTTTGCGGACGAACATGGCGATGGCCGATGTCGCCGGATGTGCGCGACTGGCGGAGAGAACACTGACGTTTGCAGGGGGGCTGGCGCGCTGAGCTGATTCGAGCCGGCGGGCGCTGGCGGACCGTCTTCAGCGGTTGGCCCGGAGTCATCGTCGCCCGTTCCTGAAACGGGTTGTTTGCCCTGCGGGGTCGCGTTGTCTTCGCCGAGCGTGAAGCTCTGGTCGGGACCGACAATCGGCGGGCCTTCCCACTGGATCGTGTCTTCCGTCTGCACCGCCGGAGCCACCAGCACACGGTAATGGTAGGTCGCGCCGACCTTCAGACCAACGCCCGCCCCGCCCAGGTTCAGGCTGACGCTCTGCGGCCCGCCGCTTGCCTCCAGCCGCCCGATCGGTAGAGCGCCCGCGGCGTACTCGCCTGTGCACGCGGGCAGCCTGACGGGCTCCACCCCAAGTTCGGGGCAGGTCAGTTCGGAGGCGTATTCGCTTGTGTTGGAGACGAGCAGAAACTGGTAGTAGACGGCCTGCCCTTGCGGATCGATCGTGGCGTGCAATTCGATTGGGCTAGGCGCCTGCCCGGTGACTGACTCGGCTTCCACCGTCGGTTCCGCGAGCGCCTTGAACGTCTGCTCTGCGCTCTTGCGTTCGCCGGCCGAATTGGTCGCCACCACCCAGTAGCCATAGACGTATTCGCCCTGCAGATGACTCGCGGTGGCGCTCACGTATTGCCCGTTTGGACCTGCCTGGATCGTGCCTGCGCCGACCTTGCGCACTGAGATCGAGTCGCATGCGTCGTAGCCTGGCGGGACGTTCTGGCAGTTGGCGTACTCGATCCAGAATTCAAACGTCGTTTCCAGCTGATCCGCGTCGATTTGCGCCACGAGCGTGGCGCGGTGTGAACTCAGCTGGGAAACCGAGAGGCTTTCAATCGAAGGTGGGCCGGGATCGAGCACCGCGGCGCGGGCCGATCCCGCCGCCCATGCGAACGTCAATACGAGAGCGACCAAAGCCACCATGGCCGTTCGTGGATACGCTGCCATACGCATGCGCACGGCAGCAATCCTACCAGTGAAGCGCTTTCCGGAGGCAAAGAAACGATTGGGCGCGAGCGTCGCGGATTCGCTGCGTGGGGAGCTGGCGAAGGCGATGGTGGGCGACGTGTTGAGCGCGCTGCGGGAATGCGGGGCGATCGAGGCGACGATCGTTGTGACCTGCGAGTCCTCGGTGGCGGCGCTCGCGGCCAGCTACACGGGGACGATCGTCGTCGAGGACACGGCTGAGGCTGGACAGAGCGCGGCCGCCTCACTCGGTCTCGCCAAGGCTATGGAAGAGGGCTTCGAGAGGGCACTGTGCGTGCCGGGCGACTGTCCGACGCTCGATCCGGCGGAGCTGACCGAGCTACTCACCACCCGGGCGCTCGACGGAGACGGAACGCCAAACATGGAGGACACACCCCGCGTGTGCGCGCGAGGCACCCTCATGCCGGAACTCACGATCGTGCCCGACCGTCACGGCACCGGCACCAACGGGCTGCTACTCACACCACCCGATGCGATCGATCCGAGCTTCGGGCCGGACAGCCGCACGCGCCATGAGCGACTGGCGCACGAGGCTGGCGTTCGCTGTCGAATCGAGGCGCCTGCATGCCTGCTGTTGGACATCGATACCGGCGAGGACCTCGAGGTACTGCGCGAGCGCTTGGCGAGCACGCGTAAGGGAGCGCGGCGCACGCGTGCGGTCCTCGCACGAGCCTTGCCCGACGAAGCCGCCACGGGCCTCGGCGGAGCCGGCCGCCCATCAGAGGCAGCCTGAGCCTGTGGGCGGCCTGAGCGCCCGCGGTCTGAGCGGACTGCCGGAGATCGTCGCGGGCGCGGACCTGGGCGCGCTGATCGGAGAGGCACTGACCGCGGAGAGCCCGTTGCGACCGCTACGGGACGGCCAGATCGTGGCGATCGCCCACAAGGCCGTGTCCAAGGCGGAGGGGGCGGTGGTGGACTTGCGAAATGTGATGCCCCGCGCGCGCGCGGGGGCCATAGCTGAGAGACAACACAAGGACCCGCGGGCCGTGCAGGTCGTGATCGATCAGTCTGAGGAGATCTTGCGCGAGGCGAACGGAGTCTTGATCTGTCGCACCAAGCACGGCTTCGTGTGCGCTAACGCGGGCGTGGACGCATCCAACGCTGCGAGCGAGGACACGCTGATCGTGCTCCCGCTCGACCCCGACGGGTCGGCCCGCGCGATCCGTCGGCGCTTGCACGAGCTCACCGGGGCGAAGATCGGCGTATTGATCAGCGACAGCTTCGGGCGCGCCTGGCGTCACGGTCAATGCGACGTGGCGATCGGCTGCGCGGGCATCGCGCCGCTCGACGATTGGCGCGGGCGCACCGACGCTGCGGGCCTGGAGCTGCGCGCGACCTGGCTGGCTGTGGCCGATGCGATCGCGGGGATGGCTGACCTGGCGCGGGCCAAGGACTCGAAACAACCGGTCGTGATCGTGGAGGGCTTGGAGCGCTTCGTCACGCAGGCGGATGGCCCGGGCGCGGCGGAGCTGCTGCGCCCGCTGGAGGAGGATCTGTTCCGCTGACGGTTCTGACAGCCGTTCGAGGAGAGAGTGCGTATCATCCGATTCGGACCATTCTGGAGGAACTATGCATATGACCATCGCTCGACACATCGAACTCGACCCCACGCGATCCGATGTCTGACCTGCCGAAGCCCGGAGAGCAAGCGGCGCAGACAATCCTGGAGCAGGGCGAGCCGGGACTGGTGGAGCGCAAAACCAACCCGTTTACGCGTTCGCCTCAGGGCGGTCGAAGGCTCAGCGCGCTGATGCTTCCGTTTTTCCTGCTTCGACCCCCCGCAGGCTTCGGCGTTCTCACGACAACAGGCCGCAAGACCGGGAGGACTCGGCGCAAGTGCATGCACGTTGTGCGCAGAGGCGATAAGGCCTACATCGTCATGCTTCGCCCCAACCCAGCGGCGATCAAGAATCGCTCGATTTCGGCATGGGTGCTGAACATACGAGCAAACCCCCAAGTGCGTTTGCGAATCAGGGGCGGCACATTCGCCGGTGTGGCGCGAGAGTTGCACGACACCGCGGAGATAAGGACAGCGGCCGAGGCGTACTGCGCGAAGATCCATCCGTTTGACTATGTCGAGTGCGCTTTCCACCGGGGCGGATTCCCGACGCGCGCCAAGATCGACGAGCTACACCGCAACTGGTTTGAGCACGGCGTGCCGCTGGAGATCGAGCTCCAGAGCCGCTAAGCAGCAACCGGCACGGGGGGCGATCCCTCCAACGGATAGCGACGCCTGATGTCATAGAGCGTCGTACGCTCAGCCGCCGGTCGTCCCGCCTGATGGGCAGCAGCGACGAGCTGGTCGGGGTCGAGCTTGGTGCCGTGGTAGGAGCCGGCGAGCCGCGAGATCGACTCCTCCATCAAGGTGCCGCCGAGGTCGTTGACGCCCCAGCGCAGCGACTCGGTGGCGGCGTCAAGGCCCATCTTCACCCACGAGGCCTGCAGGCTCGGGATGGTACGCCCAAGCGCGAGGCGGAAGACGGCGGTGTGCTTGAGGTTCTCCTCGCGGGAGATCTCCTCCACCCCGTGCGTGCGCCCGAGCAAGGTTTGGAACGGGATGAACGAGAGCGGCACGAACTCGGTGATGCCAGCGGTGCGCTGTTGCAGCTCGCGGATGACACGCATGTGCTCGGCGAGCTCCCAGGGCTCCTCGATGTGGCCAAACATGACCGTGGAGGTCGAACGCAACCCGGCGGCATGTGAGGCTTCGATGATCTCAACCCAGCGCGTGACAGGGAGCTTGTTGGGCGAGATGCGCTCGCGTACCCCGTCGTGCAGGACCTCGGCGGCAGTGCCAGGGGTTGAGTCGAGCCCGGCGTCGCGCAACTGTGCGAACACCTCGGCTGGAGGTAGCCCGGAGATGTCGCACATGTGGGCGATCTCCATCGGCGAGTAGGCATGTAGGTGCAGTTCGCTACCGGCCTCGCGCGAAGTGGACTTGGCGAGGCGCAGCCAGCCCAAATAGTCCTCGAGCTCCCAATCGGGGTGGATGCCTGACTGGATGCATAGCTCGGAGGCGCCGTAGTCGATCGCCTCGTGCACGCGGCGCACGAACTCGGGCTCGTCGTGCTGGTAGGCGTCGGGCGAGCGCTTGCCCTGCCCAAAGCCGCAGAACGCGCAACCGACAGTGCAGACGTTGGAGATATTGATGTTGCGGTTGACCACAAACGTGACTGTGTCCCCCGCGAGCTCCGCGCGCAACTCATCCGCGGCCACGCGCATCTGCTCAATCACCTCGGGGCGCGTCTCGGCGAACATCGCGGTCAGCTCCTGGGCGCTCAGCGGAAGACCGTCACGGCCCTTCTCGATCGCACTGCTAACGAGCTCGGGGCGAATCGGGACAGGCGGGTCTGTACGACCGGAGCCGCGCCTGGGTATGAAGCTCCAGTACTTGAGCTTGATCGTGTCGAGCACACCTTGGGAGACCCACGCAGGGTCTATGTATTGGGGGTAGACGCACAGTCGCTCCGTCAGCGCGTAGCCGCTGGCCTGCAGACGCTTGCGCACCTGGTGGGGCGAGGGGAACGGATGCTCGGGCGAGATGTGATCGCCGTTGGCCGACAATCCGCCTAGATCGGTCGCGCCGCAAGCGACCAGCTCGCTCCACCAGTCGGCCAGATTGGGCGGGATCTGGATACCGACTTCGGGCATCAGGCGCCGCGCTTCGCCGATTAGGAGCTTCATGTCCTCGATCGATACGGGGCTGGCCCACGGGGGCAGAGGCAGTTGGGGGTAAAGTGCCGAGGGGTGAGGATCGTCGTTCGTGCGGGTCGCGTGCCCCCCGGCTTCCCCCTCGGAGGAACGCGGGCCCGTCTGCCGCGAATTCGCATTTCCAGGCCCCACTCCCGTTCGCCAGTAGGCGCGAGCGGCCTCCTCAGCAATCTGGGCCGGCTCCTGGCCATAGTAGGACTGGTGGGGCACGAAATTCTGGAGGATCACCTCTTGGATGTGGCCGTATTCGGCGTGCACATTTGCGATGGCCTCCAGCGAAGCGATGCGCTCCTCGGGTGTCTCGCCGATGCCGACGAGGATGCCACTCGTGAAGGGGATTTGGAGCTCACCGGCGGCGCGGATCGTGTCCAAGCGCCGGGCTGGGTGCTTGGTGGGGGATCCGGCGTGCACGGTCTGCATGAGACGCTCGGAGACAGACTCGAGCATCAGGCCCTGGGATGCGGTGACCTCTCTGAGACGGGCCAAGTCCTCGCTTGTGAGCACACCCAGGTTGGTGTGCGGCAGCAGCCCTCGCTCCAAAGCCCGCTCGCATGTCCAGACGACGTAGGCGGTGAAGTCCTCGTGACCGTAGTCGCTCAGGCGCAGGCGCACCTCGGGGTTGACCTCGGGATGCTCACCGGTGAGCACCAATAGCTCCTTGACCTGGCGGCGGGCGGCGCCGTCGAGAATCTCGATCACTTCATCTGGCGCGTACAGATGTGCCTTGTGGGTGGCGAAAGCGCAGTACTTGCAGTAGCAGCGACACGTGCGCGAAAGCGAGAGCGTGAGGTTGCGCGAGAACGTGACCCGGCGACGCATCGCCTCAGTGTATGTCCGTCCGACCCTGCTCATAAGTTTTGGTCATGTCCGAAGACACTTTGCGTCGCGCCGTGGCCGAGATGGTCGGCGCCTTTACCCTCACCTTCATCGGCGCCGGCGCCGCGGCGGCCTCCGGCGTCATCTCCGACCCGTCCCTGATCGGCGTGGCGGTCGCCAATGGCTTGGCGATCGGTGTGATGGTCTGCGCGCTGGGCCACATCTCTGGCGGGCACTTCAACCCGGCCGTGACGTTCGGCTTCTTGATCACCAAAAAGATCAAGCCGGCCCTGGCACCTGTCTATTGGGTTGCCCAGTTCGGCGGTGCCGCACTGGCGGCGCTGCTCGTCAAGCAATTGCTCCCACGCGCAACCACTGAAGCGGTCAAGCTGGGCGTGCCGGCGCTGGGGCATGGCGTCAATGCCAGCTCGGGCTTTTTGCTGGAGGCGATCTTGACGTTCTTCCTGGTGTTCGTAATCTTTGGCTCGGCCGTGGACGCGCGCAACCAGTTCAGCGTCGTGGCCGGACTGGCAATAGGTCTGACTATCACGATCGACGTGCTGTTCGGCGGCCCGTTCACGGGCGCCGCGATGAACCCGTCGCGCGCTTTCGGACCACAGCTTGTGGGCGACCATTGGGCCAACGGCTGGGTCTGGTACGCGGGACCGCTGCTCGGCGCCACGGTTGCCGCCGGACTGTACGCGTTCCTGTATTTGCGCAAGCCCGGAGTCGAGCCCGCCGCGACCTAGTGTTCCGGGTCGTCGATTCGGAATACCGGCGGATATGAGCGTGGCGAGCGTTTACCTGGCCAGGCACGGCCAGACCGCCTACAACCTCGAGCGTCGCTTTCAAGGACATCTGCCCGTCCCGCTCGACGACACCGGCAGAGCACAGGCAGCGGACTTGGCCGAGCGGGCCATCGCCGGCGCGGCCGGCACGCCGTTCGTGGCCCTGTGGTGCAGCCCATTGCTGAGGGCCAGGGAAACGGCGGACATCGTGGCGGCCCGCCTGGGCCTGGAGCCGCGCGAGGAGCCGCGCTTGATGGAGACCAACGCAGGCGACTGGACAGACCGTCTGTTCAGCGAGGTGCAGGCGGAGGACCCGGACGGCTTTGCGGGCTTCATCGAAGGGCGTCCGGACTTCGCGTTCCCGGGCGGCGAGTCATTCACTCAACAAGGCATACGGGTCGCGGCGGCGCTCGCCGACGTGGAGCGAGACACTCTTCCGGCCCTCGTGGTCTGCCACGGAGTGGTGATTCGCATCGCGCTCTTCCAGCGCGCCGGCCACAAGGTGGCACTGGCCGAGCGGGTGCCCAACGCGGCACTCGTCCCACTCGATCCGGTCGAGGCAGCACACGCCGATATGGGCGGCGGCGAGGCTTTGCCGCCCAGCTGAGAGGAACGGTGTCGGCGGCTCAGGCCCCCTCGCCCTCCTGCCCCTGGGCCAGTTTGGACACGAGCGCCGCGCCTTCGCGCGCCATGCGCGAACGGGGAACTACGAGCTCGCAACCAGCCTGCTCGGCCAGGCGACGGGCCTCGACATCGACGTGCGAGTAGAAGGCCAACGTGGGCACATCGGCTCGCTCATCGCGGGAGAGTGACTCGAGCAGTCCCGCACGACGCGCCACTTCGTCGGTGAGGTCTAGGACGAACACGTCGGCCGAGCGCAAGCCGGTACGCACGCCCTCCTCATCCCCCACCAAATCCACCGTATGACCTCCCGCACGCAGGCTTCCCTGCACCTGCGAGCCGAACAGCAGATCCGGCACGAAAGCGACCACGTGGGCCATCGTGCAGCTCTACTGGGCGCGCAAGCGCGCGAACTCTTCGCGCACGGAGTGCGGACGGCCCCACATCTGTGTCACCTCGACGCGTCCCACACGCTGCTCGCGCAAGGCCAGCTCGCCCTCGATGCCGGCTTCGTCGAGCAAGCGCAGGGCACCGTGCGTGGTTGGCGCGGAGGCCGCGTGACCAAAGCGGTGGGCCACCAGCAGACGCCAATGCCAGTCGTGGTGGGAGTAAGGCCTCGCATTGCACGTCACCAAATACACGCTCGCGTCAATGTACCTCGACTCGTCGGCGACGCGCAGGTCGAACTCGAGGTCGGTCCAATCGTCTGGGAGCGAGTCCACGATGCGCTGGAACGTATCTGCGAGGGCCATAAGCGGAAGCCTAGCGGCCCACGCGGCCACTCTCCACCCGCAAGTCACACCCCGGATGTCACTGCCCATCAACGCCCGCAAAGGGCAGGCTATCCTCGAAACCGTGGCGACAACGGATATAGCGGCGCTCGAGGCGTATGCGACCTTGACCGAGCGTTGCGGGTTGGTGGATCGTTCCGAGCGCGGCAAGCTGGCGCTCACCGGCTCAGGAGCGGTCGAGTTCTTGAACGGTCAGGTCACCAACGAGCTCGTCGGCCTGAAGCCGGGCGAAGGCCGCTATGCGGCCTTTCTCACGCATAAGGGCAAGATGCTCGGCGATCTGCGAATCCTCGCGGTCGGCGACGATCCAGACGCCGAGCCGAGCCAACTGTTGCTCGACACCGAGCGGGCCGCTTTGCAGGCCCTGTTCGACATGATTCGCCACTTCAAGGTGGGCTATGACGTGGAGCTGCACAAGCGCACCTTGGAGCGCTCGCTGCTATCGCTGATCGGACCCCAGGCAAGCGAATTCGCGGAGAGGACATTCGGGTCAGAAGTCCCTGAGGACGAACACGACCATTGCCTCGTCGCGCTCGGCAAGGACCAGATGCGCCTGATCGGAACCGACCTGGGCTTCGACCTCCTGTTCGAGGCCGATGCGGCCGACACGGTCCGCTCAGCCCTGGTGGACGCCGGCGCTGTCGAGGTGAGCGAGGGTGCCGCCGAGATTGTGCGTGTCGAGGGCGGGCGCCCGCGCTACGGACTTGACCTCGACGAGACCACGATCCCCCAAGAGGCCGGCCTCAACGAGCGCGCCGTTAGCTTCACCAAGGGTTGTTACGTCGGCCAAGAGACCGTTGCCAGACTCCACTACAAGGGCAAACCCAACCGTCACTTGCGCGGCCTGCGCCTCTCCGAGCCGGTTGAGCCCGGCGCCGAGCTGCGCCTCGGCGAGCGCCCCGTGGGACACCTCGGCAGCTCGGTGCTCTCGCCCACCTTCGGCCCCATCGGCCTGGCTATGGTGCGCCGCGAGGCCGAGCCTGGCGCGGCTCTCGAGCTCGGACATCGGGCGCGCACGCCACCGTGACCGAGTTGCCTTTCAAGCCCATATAGGATTGGACGATCCCGTCCCCTACACGCGAGGTCTGAGCGCACCGTGGCAATCGATCTTCAACGAGTCTCCCAAGTCGACGCCGAGCCCGGCGAGTTGCCGGCCACGATGGCCGCATGGGTCATCCGGGAGGAGCGCCAAGGCGAACCAAAGGACGCTTTCCAGCTAGAGGAGATCGAGGTCCCCGAGCCCGCTGCCTTCGAGGTGATAGTCCGCGTTATGGCCGCCGGGGTCAACTACAACAACGTGTGGGCCGCCTTGGGCAAGCCCGTATCGGTGATGAAGTACGGCGACCATCCTCAGTACGGCCACCACATCGGCGGCTCGGACGCCTCCGGGATCGTCTGGAAGGTCGGCCCCGGCGTCACGCGCTGGAAGCCGGGCGACGAGGTCGTGGTGCACTGTAATCAGGCTTCCTATGAGGATCCCGAGGTGCACGGCCTCGACCCCATGGCGGCCCCATCGCAAAAGATCTGGGGATATGAGACGACTTGGGGCTCGTTCGCTCAATTCACCAAGGTCCAGGCCCAGCAGCTCCTGCCCAAGCCACAAGCCTTGAGCTGGTCGGAGTCCGCTTCTTATGGGCTCGTCTACTTCACCGCCTACCGCATGCTGATCACCCGCTGCAAACTGCAGGCCGGCCAAAAGGTCTTGATCTGGGGTGCCGCGGGCGGCCTTGGTGTGTTCGCTACGCAGCTGTGCGCCGCGGCGGGAGCCCACTGTGTGGGTGTCGTCTCATCGGCCGAGAAGGGCGAGCTGGTGAAGCGTCTCGGCGCCGTCGACTACATCGACCGGGCCGAGTTCGCAGGGATGATGCGCAAGGGCGGTGAGAGCCCCGAAGAGGAGAAGGCCCGCTTCCTCGCCTCGCGCGAGTTCTCAAAGCGTGTCAAGCAAATCCTTGGCGACGCGCCCGACATCGTCTTCGAGCACGTCGGTCAGGCCACTTTCCCGACCTCGGTGTTCACGGTCAAGCCATTCGGCAAGGTCGTCATCTGCGCCGGCACGACCGGTTTCAACCTCGACTTCGACGTGCGCTACCTGTGGATGAAGCAGAAGGAGATCCTCGGCTCCCACTTCGCCAACGCATACGAGTGCATGAAGGCCAACGAGCTGATCGAGTCGGGCCAGATCAAGCCTGTCCTGTGGCGTACCTTGGGCTTCGAGGGCGTCGCTGAAGCGCACCAACTGATGCTCGAAAACAAGCACCTCGGCAAGATCTCGATCCTCGTCGGCGCCGAGTCCGAAGAGGAAGGCAAGACCGCGGACGGCCCAGGTGCAATCCACGCAGAGGTAGGAGGCTGATATGGCGGGCACCGTGATCGTTCCCTGGTACGCGACCGGCTTCAGGGCCAACGACTTCGAGGAGGCACTGAACGAGGTCGCCTCTGTGGCCTTGCGCTACGGCGCCACCTCATACGCGGTCTACCGCTTCCGCGACGACCGCTACCGCTTCCAGCAGCTCGCCCACTTCGACAGCCACGCCGACTGGGAACGCTTCTGGGAAGGGCCCGAGATGGTCGACTTCAGGGTGCGCCACTCCACCTGGTACCAGGTCCCCGTGCTGTATGGCTGGTGGGACCGCACCGCGGGCGGCTCGATCGAGGAGGCCCATGCCGCCTTGATGGACACCAATGGTCACACAAACGGCGCTCCCGCCAGCAAGCTCGTTTGAAGTTCCGATAGATATTTAGATTCGATATGATCGGCCACGAGACCGTGGCGATCGTTAATTACAGCTGCTACCGGGACGGTACAGACCTGACCGAACTGGTAAAGCACGCACGCGATGCCGGCTCCGGCGACACTGTCGTGCCAATCGTCATGGGTCTCACCTCGACGTCGGGGAGAGAGGCCCGCAGCCGGCTTTCTGGGACCAACCCGGATGTTTCGGTGCTGCTCGAGCTAAGTCCAGATGACTTGAAGAGCCCTCAGATCGACAAGCGAATACGCGATGTCGTCGGAGGCATCCGAGAAGCAGATCGCAACGAAGCCGTTAGGGCCGCCAAGTGGGAGGTCGGCGTCGAATGTCCAAAGGACAGTTGTCGCAATATCTTCTCCTCGCAAACTCTCGCCGTCCATCCCCAGAGTGATGGGTACATCACGATCGTTGGGCGACCTCCAACCGACATGGACACTTACCTCTCCAACGCGGCCAAGGAACTTGGACCCGATAAGTCGCTGACGCGGGCAAGCGACTCCGCAAAGTACGTTATCGCGAACGTGTCCCTTGTGGCGCTCGTTGCCGGAGGCTTCGGCATCTTCAGCAATACCAAGGGTGGCTTTGACCAAGAACCCATACTGTTCGGGGCTATCGTCCTGTTTGCACTTGCAGCGCTCGTCGCCGCTGTAGTAGGGCTCTTGCCCCGTCAGGAGAGCCGCCTGAATAGCAACAACATAGTCGCGGTTGCCGCAGCGTACAAGTCGGCTATCGCCTATCGCGTCCTATGGGCACGCATAGCGACAGGTGCCCTGATAGTTGCTCTGCTGCTCGGATTCGTGGTGTTCTTCGTGGCAAGCTCTCCCGGTCCCACATCCGCAATATCTGCGACGTGGGACGGATCGGGTGCCCGCCTGCTCCTCGATGCAGTGGTGACGAGTGAAAAACTTCCCAGCGACGCCCACGTGACGATTGCGCTCACAAATCCCGCGAACCCACAAAAGAGCCTTGGGACGATCACGACCGTACCTGGCAAGGACGGATCCGCCAAGAGCGAATTCAAGATCCCTTGGCCGACCGACCCGGCCAGCGCTCTCATTACCGCAACGACCGTGTGGGGCAAACCGAAGAAGAACGGCGGCTACGAAAATGAAAAGGTCGACAGGGTCATGTTGACGCCGCCGCCGTTTACCCCTCCCAAATCAGCATGATCTCCCGATCGACGACCTACCGCGCCCGTTTACCAGCGATCGCCTGCACCGCCGCCGCGACTGTCGCTGGGTGAGTGTACGGAGCCATGTGCCCGCCCGGCACCATCCGCAAGCGTGCACCCGGCACGCTTGCCGCGATGCTGCGCCCGCATTCGGGCTTAACCAACTTGTCCTGTGTCCCTTGGATCACAGTTGTGGGTACGCGGATGCCACCGAGACCGCGAGTGACGGTTTCGATTTCTTTGTTGGCCGCCAATATCTCGCCCGCATAAGCCTCCAGGTTGCCATGCTTGAGGTTGATCGCAAGCACGCGGTGACGATGGCGCGGATTGACCGGAGCCGGCGAGAACGCTTCGCTCTCCTCCGGTTCAGAAGAGACAGTGCGCAGCAGCTGAGAGAAGGTGACGTCTGATAGCTGGGCGATGACCGGCAACTCCATGAACTTGATGAAGTGCGCCTGCGCTCGGGTGAAAGCGTCGTCATGGCGAGGGCAGTGACCGGCCGCGGCGTCGACCAACACGAGACCCTTCACTTCGGTGGGATGCAGCTCGGCATAGGCAAGTGAGATCGAGCCCCCATAAGAGTGACCAACGAGGATCGGGTGGCCGAGGTGCATACGTTCGATCACTTCGTGCACAGCTTGCACTTGGCGGCTGAACGGAAAATAGCCACCGGTCGAGAAGCCATATCCGGGCCGGTCGATCGCGATCGTCCTGTGCCCGATCAAGGGCGTCACGTCTTCGAAGTCTTCGGCTGTCCCGGGCAAGCCATGGATCAAGAGCACCGCCGGTTCGGGCCCTGGTCGTTCCAGATAGCGCAGCTTGACGCCTGTCAGCTGCAGGAACTTGCCGCTGGGATGAGGCGTGGTCGGCAAGCGCCCGTACGTCCAGTTGAGTACCACCACGACCACGGCCAGCACGAGCACGCCCCACAGCAGGATCTTGCGAATCGGCGGTCGCGTGCGTGTCACTCGGCGAAGGCTATATCTCGGCGCGGCTCCTCAGCGGACCTTCTGCCCTCACAACCGGCCTTCTTCAGCACTGCTCCAGTGGAGCCATCGTCAAGCCGGCGCCCTTGAGTAGCTCCCAGTAGTGCTCGGCCGGCTCCTTGTGCCCGGCGAAGACGATCGCCTGACCCGAGTTGTGGATGATCGAAGCGATCTCATGCCCCCGCTCCAGGCTCACTCCCGGGATGAAACGCGCCAGCGTACGGGCCACATGATCGAAGGTGTTGTGGTCGTCGTTGCGCACTATCACGCGCCACGACCCGCCCGTGCCGGTACCGGGGCCGCTGGTGCGCGGCAGCTCGATCGTCTCGCTCATACCGCGCCAGGATAGACCGCCGACATACAATTGACTGCGTGAGCGACGAGCACTCCCCCCGCCTGCCCGAGCCCGACCGTCCTTGGATGATGCGCACCTACGCGGGCCACTCGACCGCGAAGGCCTCCAACGAGCTGTACCTGCGCAACATCGCCAAGGGCCAAACAGGCCTATCCGTGGCCTTCGACCTACCCACCCAGACCGGTTATGACCCTGACGACGAGCTTGCCCGCGGCGAGGTCGGCAAGGTTGGCGTGCCGGTCGTCCATAAGGGAGACATGGCCGCCTTGATGGAGGGGATTCCGCTCGGCGCAATGAACACGTCGATGACTATCAACGCCACAGCCGCCTGGCTTTTGGCTCTATACATCGTCGCCGCCGAGGACCAAGGAGTGGCCCAAGAGCAGCTGCAAGGGACGACCCAAAACGACATCATCAAGGAGTTTCTGGCGCGCGGCACCTACGCCTTCCCGCCGGCCCCCTCGATGAGGTTGATCGCCGACATGATCGCCTACACGGTCGAGCACGTGCCCAAGTGGAACCCGATCAACATCTGCTCATATCACCTGCAGGAGGCGGGCGCCACACCCATCCAGGAGATCGCCTATGCGATGAGCAATGCGATCGCGGTGCTGGATGCCACACGCGAGCGCCTAGGAGACGACGGTACCGACTCGGCCGGCCACGCCCACGAGTTGATGGGCGATGTATTCGGGCGCATCTCTTTCTTCGTCAACGCCGGCGTGCGCTTCGTCGAGGAGCACGCCAAGCTGCGCGCGATGGGGATCTTGTGGGAGGAGTTGGGACGTGAGCGCTATGGCGTCACCGACGAGCGCCGGCTGAGGTTCCGCTATGGCGTGCAGGTCAATTCGCTCGGCCTGACCGAGGCCCAGCCCGAGAACAACGTGCAGCGCATCGTCTTGGAGGCGCTCGCCGTGACCTTGGGCCGCGACGCCCGTGCTCGCGCGATCCAGCTACCGGCTTGGAACGAGGCCTTGGGGTTGCCCCGCGCCTGGGATCAGCAGTGGTCCTTGCGCATCCAACAAGTTCTCGCCTACGAAACGGACCTACTCGAGTATCCAGACATCTTCGAGGGTTCCAAGGTCATGGAGGGGCTCGTAGCCGAGCTGTTGGAGGGCGCTCGCGCCGAGATGGCGGTCGTGGCCGAGCACGGTGGCGCCGTCCAAGCCGTCCCCTACATGAAGGCGGCGCTCGTGGACTCCCATCGCGCCCGCATCCAGCGCATCGAATCCGGCGAGCAAATCGTGGTTGGACAGAACAGGTTCACCGAGACCGAGGTCTCCCCCCTCACCGACGACGCCGAGGGTGGAATTCTCGTGGTGGACCCGGCCGTCGAGGCCGAGCAAATCGAGTCGGTCCGTCGCTGGCGGGCCGAGCGCGACCAACAGGCAGTCGACGACGCATTGGCCGAGCTGGCCCGCGTCGCGGCAAGCGAGAGCATCGATGAGAACCTGATGGCGCCCACGATCGCCGCAGCCCGCGCGGGCGCGACCACGGGCGAGTGGGCTAAGACCTTGCGCGAAGTGTTCGGCAGCTACCGCGCCCCCACTGGAGTCGGCGAGGCAACCGGAGCGCCAGCCGACGGGGAGTTGGAGGATTTGCGTGAGGAGGTCGCCGCACTCACCGAGAGGCTCGGCCGCCGCCCCAAGATCCTCGTCGGCAAGCCCGGCCTGGACGGCCACTCAAACGGCGCCGAGCAGATCGCCGTGAGAGCACGCGACGCGGGCATGGACGTGGTCTACGAAGGCATCCGGCTAACCCCGGCCCAGATCGCCGCCTCGGCTCTGCAGGAGGGCGTGCACGTGATTGGCCTTTCGATCCTCTCCGGTTCGCACCGCGAGCTGATCCCGGCCGTGATCGACGCTTTGCGCGAGGCGGGCGTTGACGCGCCGGTCGTGGTCGGCGGCATCATCCCCGAGCAAGACGTGGCGGCGCTTAAGCAGGCGGGTGTGGCGGCCGTATACACGCCTAAGGACTTCGAGATCACGCGAATCGTGCGCGACATCGTGGAGCTCGTCGGCGAGCGGGGCGTCGCTCCCGCGCCCGCGTGAGCGACACGGGCGCGACGCTGGGCGCCAACACCCAATGACCGGCGCCGACATCGGCAAACGGCTGCGCGAGCGCGATCTGAGCGCGGCGCCTGCAGCTTTGAACCTGCTGGAGAGCACAGCCCCCGCCGATCGCGAGCAGGCGAAGGCGTTGCTACACGAGGTCTCCCCTGCCGTGCTTGGTGGCGAGGCCCATGGCCACATCGTCGGCGTGACCGGTCCACCCGGAGCCGGCAAGTCCACGCTGCTCTCGGCGCTCTTGCACTCTTGGCGTGAGCCCCGTCAAGGCGAGAGCCAGACCGTGGCGATGCTCGCTGTGGACCCCAGCTCCAAGCGCTCAGGCGGCTCCCTGCTTGGCGACAGGGCCCGCATCGAGTTCGACCCTGCCGACAGCGGCGTCCTGATTCGCTCGACCGCGGCCGGCGAGCGCCTCGGCGGACTGGCACCCGCGACCCGTGCTGCGGCCCAAGCGTTGGCGGCAGCATTCGACGTGGTCGTGATCGAGACGGTCGGTGTGGGCCAGGCCGAGACCGAGGTCGCCGATGTCGCCGACACGGTCGCTGTGGTCGTACAGCCGGGTAGCGGCGACGTACTGCAGTTCTTGAAGTCCGGGATCATGGAGACTCCCGATGTGCTCGTCGTCACCAAGGCCGACCTCGGCCAGATCGCTTTGGCAACCAAGCGCGACCTGAGCGCCGCCCTTCGCTCGCTGGGAACCCGAGAAGATGGCGCCAAGACACGTGTGCTTGCGGTCTCCTCGCTCCCCCCGGCGCAAGGCATCGATGATCTGGTGGAGGCCCTGGACGAGCATCGCCGCTCGGCTGACATCAGCCGGCGCCGCTTGCACGCCCGTCGCGCGGGCGCGTTGCTTGACTTCGCAAGCGAGCACGGCGAGCGCGGCCTGCGTGCGCTTGGAGGACGGCGCGCGGCTGAACGCTTGCTCGAGACCCAAGCGTCCGGGCTGGATTCGCAAGCACTCGTGCAGGCCCTCGAGCAAGCTGTCCAGGGCGAGGGCTGAAGTGACGCGCGACCTGGGGATCATGTTCGGCGCGCTCTTGCTTGCGAGCGCTCTCGCTGGAGCCCTGGGCGCAGTCAATCTGGGCACCGCACTCGCGTTCGGGCAGATCGCATTCGCGATGGCCACCGTTTACGTATTGCTCAAGCGCTGACCTGCGCCGAGCGGCGCAGGCCGCCATAAGCTGTATCTCGCAATGTTGATTTTGATCGGATTCGCGGTTCTCGCCGGCGCTGGTACCGCGCTCTCGCCGTGCGTGCTTCCGGTCTTGCCGGCGCTCCTGGCCTCCGGCGGCGTCGGCGGCAAGCGCAGACCTTTGGGTGTAGTGATCGGGTTGACCGTCACCTTCACGGTCACGATCGTGGGGGTCGCCGACGTCGTCGATGGTGTGGGTCTGGGCTCGGACCCGTTGCGAGCCGTGGCCGTAGCCGTCCTGATCGCCTCCGGCCTTGCCTTGATCGTGCCCGGCCTGGCCGACCGGCTGGAGGCAAGACTCTCGCGGATCGCCGCTTTCGGGGCAAGCGGAGCGTCCAACAGAGGCGACGGCTTCCGCTCGGGCTTGGTGGTGGGGGCGGCGCTCGGTTTCGTATACACGCCCTGTGCGGGACCCATCCTGGCCGCGGTCATCTCGGTGAGCGCGGCCAGTGGCCGCACGGTGGCGGTGGCCCTCGCCTATTCGCTCGGCAGCGCGGCCGTGCTGTTCGCCCTGACGCTCGGTGGACGCAAGCTGTTCGACCGCATACGCGCCGCCGGGCGCGGTCTCGCTTTGCAGCGCACACTCGGCGTGATCATGCTGGCGACGGCCTTGGCGATCGTCGTGGGCGTGGACGTGCGCTTCGACCAATACGTAGCCGAACACATCCCTAACGTCAATCTGACCGCCGGCCTTGAGAAATCCAAAGCAGTAGAAAGTCGCCTGCCCTCACTGACGGGTCATGGCGCCAAGTTCGCAACCGGGGCGAAAACACCGACGGCGCCCCGCAACGCGAGCGACGCGGTCCTACTCGCCGACGCACAAGGCCTGAAGAATCTCGGGCCGGCCCCCGAATTCGAGAACACCGAGGACTGGTTCAACACGCCTGGAAATCGCCGCCTCAGCCTCACCGGTTTGCGGGGGCACGTGGTGTTGGTGGACTTCTGGACCTACACCTGCATTAACTGCATCAGGACGCTCCCCTATCTGAAGGCCTGGGATGCCACCTACCGCAAGGACGGCCTCACGGTCGTCGGTGTGGAGACGCCGGAGTTTGCCTTCGAGAAGGAGGCCTCCAACGTCAAAGACGCAATCGACCAGTTCGGCTTGCGTTACCCAGTAGCGCAAGACAACGAAATGGGAACCTGGAACGCCTACGGCAACGAGTACTGGCCCGCCGACTACTTGATCGATGCCAAAGGCGACGTACGCTATGCCGCGGCGGGCGAGGGCGACTACAGCCAGACCGAAACGGCGATCAGGGCCTTGCTCGCCGAAGCGGGCGCCTCAGTTGGCGGCAAGAGTCACCCCGCCGATGTGATCGTGCCCAGCGAAGTTGCCACGCCGGAGACTTATTTGGGAACCGCCCGCGCCCAAGGTTGGCGTGTGGCGCCCAAGGAAGGGATCCACGATTACGGCACGAGCCTGCCGGCACGGCTGGGCCTAAACGAATTCGCCTATAGCGGCACTTGGAACATCGCTGAACAACCCGCCACCGCGGTCTCTGCCGCGGGCATAGACATGCAGTTCGAGGCCAAGAACGTGTACTTGGTGCTCAGCTCGGCCGGTGAAAGCCCACGTCAAGTACAGGTCCTGCTCGACGGAAAGCCAATCTCCGCGAAGGACGCCGGCGCCGACGTGCACGACGGTGCTGTCACGGTCACCGGTCAGCGTTTGTACTCGCTGGTGTCCTTGCCTGCCGACCAAGAACACCGACTCAGCTTGCGCTTCGCGCCGGGCGTGTCTGGCTATGCATTCACGTTTGGATAGCGGACCGATCCCCAAGGGGGCATACAATGGTTCCCATGGAGGGAGGTCCCGCACCTGAGACCACCGCGCGAGCGTGGCTGCGTTGCTACCGCTGCTGGTCGCAGAACCTCGAGGTACAGGTCCACTACGAGGGCATTCACAAGATCGATCCCGACACGGGCGAGCGCTCAGAAGTAGTAGACGAGCTGCAGGAGGCAGTAGTCCAGTGTTTGGACTGCATGCACGATCAGCCCCACCTCGGCTTTTCAGGTGGTCGCGTCGAGCCGATTGAGGACCGTTGGGAAAGAATGATCGCCGGCACGCCATGGGTGGCGTCCTGCACGGTCACGGTAGAGGCCGACGACGTGGAGATCTGCTCCGGCCCGGAGGCGGGCGACGCCCTCTCCTACGCCGCCTTCGGCGAGTACGGGGTCAGGGAGTTCTTCACACACGTGCGCTTCCACAAGCACGAGGAGGACCAAATCGTGGTGCACCTGCTCGTCGAGTTGTATGCACGGTCCTTGGAGGAGGCGACCGAGGTCCTCGAGTCGGCCGCCCGTGGAGCACTCACGATCACCTCGCTGGCCGAGGAGTCACGTCCGCCGGCATCGGCCGGCGAACCGCACGAACACGATTAGGCTCATCATCTAACCGGTGAGCGTGCTTGCGGCGAAGATCCTGCTGGCGCCAACTTTTGTGATGGCGGCGTCGCTTGCGGCTAGGCGCTATGGGGCGAGGATCGGCGGATTGGTGGGAGGCTTGCCCGTTGTGGCGGGGCCGATCCTGCTGGTGTTCGCGCTAAGTCACGGACGTGCGTTCGCGGCCGAGGCAGCCGCGGGGACGCTGCTCGGGATCGTGTCGCTGCTGGCGTTCATCTTGGTTTACTCACACCTGGCTGGCAGAGCGAGCTGGGCGTTGAGCTTGGTCTTGGGCTGGGGCGCATTCTTCGCGATGACAGGCGCACTTAGCGCCGTCACGGTGGGACCTGATGTGGCGCTTGGGGTTGTACTCGGCGGGATCGCGTTGACGCTCCTCGTGCTGCCTAAGGCGCAGGCGCAGGGCGAACGGCTGAGCACGGCCAGCTTGCCGGCGTGGGATCTGCCGCTACGTGGCCTGAGCGCACTTGCCTTGGTGCTTGCGCTGACGGCGCTCGCGGGTCAGCTCGGAGCGAAATTGAGCGGCTTGTTGGCGCCGTTCCCTGTGATCGCCAGCGTATTGGCAGTGTTCACGCATGCCCAGCACGGCGAGGAGGACCTGCTGCGCATCATGCGCGGTTTCGTCATTGGATTGGTCGCCTACTCGCTGTTTTGCTTCGCCTTGGCGGTGTCGCTGGAATCGCTGAGCATCGCCGAGAGCTTTCTGCTGGCCACAAGCTGCGCGCTTATGACTCAGGCGGTGGCCCTAACCGTCACCTGGCGTCGCCGCGAGCCGGCAGCCGAGCCGCTTTAGCGCCCCAGATCCGATATCCCCAACGGAGGGACCGCTAGGGCGACGCCCGGCGAGTGGTCTAAGCCGATAGGCGCTGCTCGAGCGCCGAGAGCTGCTCGTGCAGCTCTTTGGGCAAGCGGTCAAACTTGCCAAGATGCTCGTGGAAATGGGGCAGCTGAGCCTTCCATTCGGCGACGTCGACGCGCAGCAACTCGGCGATGTCCTCGTCAGAGACCTCGACACCGCGAGTGTCGAGACCATCGGGGCCGACAGGCGGCATGTGACCGATCGGCGTCTCCGCGGCGGCGCCATGACCAGCGCAGCGAGCGAAGACCCAAGCCAGTACGCGTGAGTTCTCACCGTAGCCTGGCCACAGGAATTTGCCCTCGGCATCCTTGCGGAACCAGTTGACATAGAAGATCTTAGGCAGCTTCGCCGCATCGGCTTCGCGCCCGATCTTCAGCCAGTGCGCAAAGTAGTCGGCCATGTTGTAGCCGCAGAAGGGCAGCATCGCGAATGGGTCGAAGCGCAACTCGCCGACCGTGCCCGCGGCGGCGGCGGTCTTCTCAGAGCCCATCGTCGCGCCCAGAAAGACGCCGTGCTCCCAGTCGAATGCCTCAGTCACAAGCGGCACCACCGTCGAGCGACGGCCTCCGAACAGGATCGCCGAGATCGGTACGCCAGCTGTGTCCTCCCACTCCGCGGCGATCGCCGGGTCCTGTGCGGCGGCGACGGTAAAACGAGCGTTGGGGTGTGCGGCCGGCGTCTCCGAGGCGGGCGTCCACTCTTTGCCGCGCCAATCGATCAAGTGGGCAGGCGAATCGTCGGTCAGCCCCTCCCACCACACGTCGCCGTCATCGGTCAGCGCGCAGTTAGTGAAGATCGTGTTCGACTCGATCGTCTTGATCGCATTCGGGTTGGTGTGCTCGCCGGTCCCGGGCGCCACACCGAAGAAGCCAGCCTCGGGATTGATCGCGTACAGCCGGCCGTCCTCGCCGAACTTCATCCAGGCAATGTCGTCGCCGATCGTCTCGACCTCCCAACCCTCCAGGGTGGGTATCAACATCGCCAGGTTGGTCTTGCCACACGCAGACGGGAACGCGGCCGCTATGTACTTGACGTCCTTCTCGGGCGAGGTCAACTTGAGGATCAGCATGTGCTCGGCCATCCAGCCCTCGTCGCGCGCCATCACCGAGGCGATCCGCAGCGCGAAGCACTTCTTGCCGAGCAGCGCGTTGCCGCCGTAGCCGGAGCCGTAGGAGGTGATCTCGCGGGTGGCCGGGAAGTGGACGATGTACTTGTTATCGGCATTGCACGGCCAGGGCACGTCCTCCGTCCCGTCCTCGAGTGGCATGCCGACCGAGTGCAAGCAAGGGATGAAGTCGCCTTCATCGCCGAGCGCGTCGAGCGCGGCGGAGCCCATCCTGGTCATGATCCGCATCGAGACCGCTACGTAAGGTGAGTCGGTCAACTGCACACCGATCTGACTCTTGTCCGAGCCGATTGGGCCCATCGAGAACGGCACCACATACATCGTGCGGCCACGCATGGAGCCGGTGAATAGCTCTTTGAGCGCTTCCTTCATCTCCTCGGGCTCGCGCCAGTTGTTGGTCGGCCCCGCTTCCTCCTCGGTCTGCGAGCAGATGAATGTGCGGTCTTCGACGCGGGCGACATCGCCGGGATCTGAGAGACCTAGATAGGAGTTGGGGCGCTTCGCGTCGGAGAGACGCTGGAAGGTGCCCGCATCGACGAGTACCTGACAAAGGCGGTCGTACTCCTCGGCGGACCCGTCGCACCAGTAGATCGCGTCTGGTTCGGTGAGGGCGGCAATCTCCTCAACCCACGTCAACAGGCGCTTGTGATTTGTATTGGGGGCGGCGGTGGCGGTGGTCTCCATGACGTGCGAGCGGCTCCTCGGTGTCGCGGTGGCCGCGCCCGTGGCGCGGCGGCTGGGTGGGTGGGACTTCATTCCAACCTGGAACGGAAAAACGCCCGTGAGGACGCATACTTACAAGCGAAAAACGCCCGTGCGGGGCGTGTACTTGCAAGCCTATCGCACCGCGGGGAGGCGGTCTACTCGAACGCTCTCCCCGCACGAGGCACGATTCCCGCTGCCTCGGGGGCGCCTTTCGCTACTCCACGTTCCCCTCCGCCGTGCCGGCAGGGTGGGCGGAACCTGGATTTCGACGTGGGACCAGGACCAAGCGCTTGAACTCAGCCACCAAAACCCCGTCTTGGTTGTAGACGCGCGTGTGCACCTTGACGGTGCCGCGGTCGGGCTTTGACTGGGACTCGCGCTTCTCCAAGACCTCGGACTCGCAGAACAGCGTGTCTCCGTGGAACACGGGCGCAGGATGCTTCAGCTCTTCGGTGGCGAGATTCGCGATCGCCTTGCCAGAGACGTCGGAAACAGACATGCCGAGCGCCAGCGAGTAGACGAGCGGACCCACCACGACATTGCGTTTCTGCTGCGATTTGGCGGCATATACGTCGTTCAAGTGCAAGGGATGGTGGTTCATCGTGATCAGACAGAAGAGGTGATCGTCTGACTCGGTGACCGTCTTGGCGGGCCAATGCTTGTAGGTGGCGCCGACCTCGAACTCCTCCAAGTAGCGGCCATAGGGATGTGCGCCCGAAGCCTCGCGGGCGGCCTGCTCGGTCTCGACGGTGTGGGTATCGCTCATGGGTGGGGAGTGTCTCCTGTGGTGTGCGTGATGGGCGTTGAAGCGGCTGGAACTCTATTGTGGAGCCCCAGAGAGCGCCATCAGACCCAGGAGATAAGCCTTGCGCAACCCCAGAGCCTTCGACAAGCCCCTTGCCATCGGCGCGCCCGAGCCGGCGAGAGAGATTCCCTTCAAGCCGTCGCGGATGATCCATTTCCTCGACCTCTCCAACGAGAAAATGGTCGAAAAGGTGCCCGCCATCGCACCGACTGTGGACATCTTGCTCGGCAACCTGGAGGACGCCGTGTCGGTGGACCGCAAGGAGGCGGCGCGCGCCGGTCTGATCAAGGTGGGCCGCGAGATGGACATGGGCGAGACTGCGTTGTGGACGCGCGTTAATTCTCTCGAGTCCCCCTGGGTGCTTGACGACTTGACCGAAATCGTGGGTGCTATCGGGGACAAGATCGAGGTGATCATGGTCCCCAAGGTCGAGGGTCCGTGGGACATCCACTATGTGGACCGCCTACTAGCTCAACTGGAGGCAAAGGCGGGCATCGAGAAACCGATCCTGGTGCACGCGATCCTGGAGACCGCCCTCGGCGTAGCCAACCTCGAGGAGATCGCGGCCGCGTCGCCGCGCATTCAGGGCATGAGCTTCGGCCCCGCCGATCTAGCGGCCTCGCGCCGCATGAAGACCACCCGGGTTGGCGGCGGGCATCCTGGCTATCGCACGATCGCCGACCCAGACGCCGAGAACCCAGAGCTGCCACGCCCCAGTTACCAGCAGGACCCGTGGCACTACTCGATCGCGCGCATGGTCGATGCCTGCACCGCCGTCGGCGCTCTCCCTTTCTACGGCCCCTATGGCGATATCAAGGACGAGCTCGGCTGCGAGACCCAGTTCCGCGCGGCCTTTCTGCTCGGCTGTGTGGGCGCATGGTCGCTGCACCCCGTGCAGATCGGAATCGCCAAGAAGGTGTTCTCGCCAGACCCCGAGGAGGTCATCTTCGCCAAGAAGGTGATCCAGGCGATCCCAGATGGGCGTGGCGTGCACATGATCGACGGCAAGATGCAGGACGACGCCACCTGGAAGCAGTGCCAGGTGATGGTGAAACTGGCCGAGATGCTCGCGCGCAAGGATCCCGAGTTGGCCGAGGCTTATGGGTTCGTGCCTGCAGGGGCCTAGTCGCACGTTAGCGCCGGTCACTACGTACGCCGTAGTCCAGTTGCCTTAAACGACGCGGCCCGCGAGAGCGGGCCGAGCGCAGACGACTGATAACCGTCTGCCCATCGTATCAGCGCTACACCTTTCTGTAGCTCATAGTACGCACCATCGGGGCGGCGCCCAAGGCCGTCCGCGCAGGCCGGACCATGCTATTGTTAACCATATGGCTAACAATGCCGTCCTGGACCGCGCCTTCGTCGCCTGTTCGCACCCAATAAGACGCGGCATCCTCGAACGCCTCGCCGACGGTGAAATGACGGTGGGCGAGGCGACCGGCGATTTCGGCGTGTCCAAGCCCGCGATCAGCAAGCACCTGAAGCTGCTGGAGGAGGCCGGTGCGATCACACGTGTGGTCGACGGGCGTACCCACCGCCTGCAGCTGCGCGAGCAGCCACTCGACGAGGCGTACGCGTGGATGACCAATCAGCGCGAGCTATGGGAGCGAAAGCTCGACACCGTCGATCAGTACTTGCGCGAGCAGAAGGAGCGCCAACAGCCCCAGCAGGGACCGCCACAGGAACAGAACAAACCAGCGAAGGAGTCGAAATGACCGAGATAACCAAGCCGAACGAGACGAGCCTGCGTCTGCAGCGCACGTACGACGCCCCTCCCGAGGATGTATTTGACGCGTGGACCAACCCCGAGGTGCTGCGCCGCTGGTGGAAGGCGAATCCCGCCTGGATTACGCCCGTTGCCGAGGTCGACCTGCGTGTAGGTGGGCGCTATCGCATCTCGATGGAAGACCCAGAGAGCGGCAAAAAATACACAGCGGGAGGCGAGTACAGCGAGGTGAGCCGCCCCAATCGGCTCGTGTACAGCTGGCAGTGGGAACAGGAAAATGGCGAGCTCAGCCACTCCAGCACCGTGGCGGTCGACTTTCGCGGCGACAGGGAGCAGACGACCGTGGTGCTCGAACACACCGGCCTTGAGTCCTTGGAATCGCGCGACTCGCACGGACACGGTTGGGAAGGGGTGCTGGAGGCATTCCAAACGCATCTGAACGAGCGCGCCGCACATACGTCCTAACAAACACACCAATAGAAGGAGCAAGAAGATGGCGAACTACCTGCTGGCATACACCGGCGGCGGCATGGCAGCAACGGAGGCCGAGCGCGAACAGGCGATGGCAGCCTGGGGACAGTGGTTTGGCAAGCTCGGCTCGGCGGTCGTCGCGCCCGGCAATCCGGTCGGCGCATCCACGTCCGTGAGCGCTTCGGGCAGCAACGGCGGGGCAGGATCCGGTCTGACCGGCTACTCGGTCATCGCCGCTGACAGCCTCGACGCTGCGGCGAGCCTCGTCGCCGACTGCCCGATCATCGCCGCGGGCGGCAAGGTGGACGTGTACGAGACGATCGAGGTCATGTAAACACCTCACGTCCGTGTACGGGACGGTCGCCGCGAGCGCATGTGAGCGGCCGTCCCGGTAGGGTTCCGACGCCCCGTCCCCAAGCAACCAAGGACGCGATGAGATTCTTCGAGTTTGAGGCGCGCGAGGTAGTCAAGCGCGCCGGTATCCCTGTCACTGACTACGGCTTTACGACAGACCCAGCCGAGGCCAAGCAGATCGCCGAACGTATCGGCGGACCCACCGTAATCAAGTCCCAAGTGCTCACCGGCGGGCGCATGAAGGCCGGTGGCGTCAAGTTTGCCGACACGCCCGAGCAGGCCGAGGAGTATGCCCGCGAGATCCTCGCCCTAGAGATCAACGGCCACATGCCGCGTGGCGTGCTCGTCGATCCCAAGGCCGAGGTCGCCCAGGAGTACTACGCCGGCGTTGTGTGGGACGGAATCCGTAAGCAGCCCGTGATGATCTTCTCGCCCGTCGGAGGCATCGATATCGAGCAGGTAGCCGAGGAGCAGCCCGACAAGGTCGGGCGCCGGCACTTCTCCAACATCCTGCCTCTGAGCGCCTTTGAGGCCAAGGAGGTGATCGCCTCCACCGGCGTCACCGGGTCGGCCCTAAACAAGCTCGTCCCGATCGTCACGCGCTTGGCCAAGCTGTTCGTCGAGAACGACATGACCTTGGCCGAGATCAACCCGCTCGGCCAACTCAAGGACGGTTCGTTCGTGGCGCTCGACGCCCACATGGACATCGAGAACGAGGCCAGGGGCCGCCACAAGAAGCTGCTCAAGGACCTCGGCGTCGGCGACGAGGAGACCCGCCAAGCGCGCGAGGCCACACCCTTCGAGCTGGCCGGCGAGGAAGTCGACGCCACCGATCACCGTGGTGTCGCCGGCAACGTGACCGAGTTCGACGGCAACCTCGGCCTCGTCATCGGCGCCGGGGGCGGTTCGCTCACACTGTTCGATGCAGTCAGGGCCCACGGTGGCGACCCCGCCAACTACTGCGAGATCGGCGGCAACCCTTCGGTCGCCAAGGCGTGCGGATTGGCCAAGCTGGTGCTGCAGAAGCCTGGCGTGGACAAGATCGCGGTGATGATGTCGATCGTCTCCAACACCCGCGTGGACATCGTCGCCCGCGGCGTAATCAAGGCCTGCTTGGAGTTGGGCATGGATCCTTCCGAGAAGATCGCGATCTTCAGGATCCCAGGCGCCTGGGAGGAGGAGGGCTTCAAGATCCTCGAGAAGTACGGCGTCGATTATGCCGACCGCTCAGTCTCGCTCAACGAGGCCGCGCGCAGAGCGGTCGAGAAGATTCAAGGAGTCGCGGCATGACGAGCGCAAGCCGAACGGAGAAGCACCTATGAGCATCCTGATCGACGCAGACACAACCTTCATCGTCCAAGGAATCACCGGCCGCGAGGCCGTCAACCTGACGCGCGAGTGCCTGGACTACGGCGCCGGCGCCAAGGTCGTTGGCGGCGTCACGCCTGGGCGCCTAGGGCGCGATGTGCATGGGGTACCTGTGTTTGACACGGTCGCCCAAGCGGTCGAGCATCACGGCGCGCCGATCTACGGCTCGGTCGTGACGGTCCCCCCCGCCTTCACCAAGGACGCCGTGTTCGAGGCGATCGAGAACGGCATAAAGCTGATCGTGATCGTCACCGAGCGCATCCCACGCCGTGACGTGGCCGAGATGGTCGAGCTGGCCACGCTCAGGGGCTCTCGCATCATCGGCCCCAACTGTCTCGGGATCATTGTCCCCGACGTGATCAAGATGGGGGGCATCGGCGGCCCCGCGCGCAACGCGGCGCAGGCCTATACCCCCGGCCCGATCGGCGTGATCTCACGCTCTGGCGGTATGACTACCGAGATGTCCTCGACGCTCAGCGCGGCCGGCCTCGGCCAGTCCACGGCCGTGTCGATCGGCGGCGACGCGATCATCGGCTCCTCCTACGCGGAGCTGATGCCCCTGTTCGAGGCCGACGAGCAGACGCAAGGCATTGTCATCTACACGGAGCCGGGCGGACGCATGGAGGCTGAGCTGGCGCGCTGGGTGACCGACAACAAATCGCGCCTGCCGATCGTTGCCTTCATGGCCGGGCGCTTCATGGACGAGATGCCGGGCATGAGCTTCGGCCACGCCGGCACGATCGTGGAAGGCAAGGAGGACACCGCCTCCGAGAAGATCGCGCGCCTGGCTCAGGCAGGGATCACGGTGGCCGAGCGCATCGAGGACATCCCCGGGATGATCCGTGCCAAGATCGAGCAAGGGAGCCCGGTATGAGAGCCGATGGAATCTTCATCGCCGTCGAAGTCGACGACGCGGTCGCCGGCGACGCAGAGCTTGCGCTCAAGTTGAGCGATGCCTGCCCGGTTGACATCTTCGCCCAGGCCGACAGCGGCGTGAGCATCGTCGAGAAGAACCTCGACGAGTGCGTCTTGTGCGGACTGTGCCTGGCCGCGGCGCCGGAGGGCACCGTGAGCGTGATCAAGCTCTACGACAACGACGCGGTCCTCACACCGGCCTAAGCCGCGACGGCTACCAGCGCAGGAGCATCAAGCCGACGGTGACCCCTGGGCCGACGGTCACCATCAAGCCGAGCTCGCCGGCCAGCGGCCGGCGCAGCTCCACGGCGCGGTTCATCACATAGAAGATCGAAGGCGTACCCATGTTGCCGTGCTCGGCGAGCACGTCGTAGCTGGCCGCCACGTCCTCGCGTGAGAGGTCAAGCGCTTCTTGGACGCTCTCGATGATGCGCCGTCCGCCCGGATGCACAAGCCAGTGGTCGATCGCCTCGCGCTCGAGGCCGTTCGTTGCGAGGAAGTCCTCGACCAACTCGAGCAAGCCTTCGCTGGCCACGTCCGGCAGCTCGCGGATCAAGTGGAGATAGCTGTCCTCGGGCGTCAGCTCCATCCTTACGGCGCCCAACGTGCCGGCGACTTGGTGGACCTTAGAGTCGAGCACCACCGGACCGGCTGGGGTGGCATCGGTGTTGGCGGGTGCTCCACCGTCGAACTCGATCAGAGCGGCGGCGCAGCCATCGCCGAAGATCGAGGAGCCCACGGTCTTGCTGCGCTCGTCGTCCTCGGCCGCCCCCATGAGGATGCCCGTCATGCTCTCCGCCGCGACCACGAGTGCCTTCTTGCCAGGCTGCTCGCGCACGGCCTGGGATGCCAAGCGGACAAGCGGCACCGCGCTCGCGCAGCCAACGCCCACGACGTGGTACTTGTCGGTGGAGGGATCCATCTCGTAGTGGTCCACGAGCCGGTGGGCGATAGTGGGCCCGCCGAGCGAGTAGAGCGTGGCGCTCACAACCACGGCGATCTCTGCAGGGTCTATCTGGAGCTCATCGATCGCTCGTACGGCGTAGTCGAGCAGGTGCTGCTCGATCGCGTGGGTGCGACCTTGAACGGTGGTCGCCAGGAACTCGTCGGTCAAGGTCAGGCGACGGCGCTGTACGCCGCAACGGCTGAAGATGCGTTGGGCGAACTCATCATCTGAGAGCCCGAGCAGACCGAGCACATCGCTCTGGGTGAACGAGGTCTCGGGACCGGCCAAGGCAAGCCGGCTGATGTGAGGAAGTCCGGTGGTGTTTGGTTGCACCCAGTCGAGCGGCTGCGCTCTCAAACCGGGGAGATCGGCTATAGCCTTCAAGATGGATCCCTTGGACTGTCTAGGGGGTTCATAGGGCAGACTGGTGGGCGGGCCAGAAAACGAGGATACGTGAGCAACCCGTCGGCAACCGCGAAAGAGCGGCCCCTCGTTGGCTTTTCTTCATAGACTCTTCATCCTATCGACATGTTTCTTCATAAACCCTTCGACAGGCGTCCATGAATAGCCTGCAAGGACTTACAACAGCCATGGAGCCGGAGGGACGTAGATGAGATTGATCGGGGCCGGAATGCCGCGCACGGGCACGCTGACGCAGAAGGTGGCGCTCGAGACGCTGGGCTTTGAGCCCTGCTACCACTGGGTCAACGTGATCGCCGACCTCGACCAGGTCGACGTGTGGAATCGGGCACTCGATGGCGAGGCTCCTTGGGATGAGGTGTTCGGTGACGCCCAGGCCACGGTGGACTGGCCAGGCGGGTACTTCTGGCACGAGCTGATGGACCGCTACCCGGATGCCAAGGTGCTGTTGAGCGTGCGCGACCCGGAGAAGTGGGAGCCCAGTTTCAGGGAGACGATCTGGAACATGTGTTACGGCGAGTCCTTGATCCGCCTGCTCTCAAGCGCCCGCGCCCAGGTCGATCCCCGCTGGGCGCGCTACCTGCAGCTGGTCGAGCGCATGTTCTGGATTGAGCAGGCCCCATTTGCCGCCGGGCACGAGCGCCCTGAGCAGCTGATCGAAGGGTTCAAGCGCCACAACGCGGCCGTCGAAGCGACCGTGCCGAGCGAGCGGTTGCTCGTGTGGAACGTAAGCGAAGGCTGGGGTCCTTTGTGCGAGTTTTTGGAGGTTCCGACGCCAGATGAACCACTGCCCCACGTCAACGACCGCGAGACGTTCCTCGGTCGTGTGATTGACGGCGCTTTGGGCGCGCTGCAAACCTGGCGCGCCGAGGAGTCTGAAGCGCTGAAGTCCGCGACGGCTTAGTGCGGCAGGCGCCGACTCCAGACGCCGGAGTCCATCCGGGATGAGCAGATCGCGTTTTCTCCTCGCGCTGGCACTCGCCGCGATCGCGGTCGTTGCCGTCCTGCTCGCGACCGGCGCCCTCTCGGGCTCCGGCAAAGGCGGAACCGCCCAAGCCTCCTCCCCCGCCTGCCTACCGAGCACGCTCAACCACGACGCCAGACTTCCCGGGACCTCGCTCGACGTGTCGCCCGCACCAGAAACGGGCACGGCCAATCCTCACACCCAGATCAGCTTTCTGGGGATCCCGGCTGGTCAGATTCGCGCAGTGTCGGTGACGGGCACGCAAAGCGGCGCTCACCCCGGCCGACTGAGGGCCTATTCGCAAGACGACGGGGCCAGCTTTCTCCCCGACGCCCCGTTCGAGCCCGGGGAGCACGTGAGCGTGCGTGCCACGATCCTCGCGACGGGAGCATCGAGGAGCACGCACGCCGAAAAGACGGTCACCTTCGGATTTCGCGTGGACATGCCCTATTCGACGACGAGCGTTCCCCCCTTCCCCAACCCTCAAGCCGCGCCCGCGGACTACGAGAGCTTCGACACTCTGCCCGGCGCCCAGGCCCCGATTCTAAGCGTTACGACTGCCGATCGCGACCCAGGAGCCGGCGAGATCCTCACCACTAACGGACCGGGCCCTGGGCAGTACGGGCCACTGATCTACACGCCGCTGGGCAAGCTTGTTTGGTTCGACCGTATGCCTCAAGGTCAGACCGCAGAGAACCTGAGCGTGCAGCGCTACGAAGGCCATCCCGCCTTGACTTTCTGGCGTGGCAAGGTGCTCTCTTTGGGCTTCGGCCAAGGAGAAGACGTGGTACTGAACTCCGCTTATCAGACGATCGCCAAAGTCCCGGGCGGCAATGGCCTGCAGGCCGACCTGCACGACTTCCAGATCGCCCCAGGAGACGTGTCCTACACGACCGCCTTCAATCCGATCCGTTGCAACCTCTCCTCGGTTGAAGGGGTGCGTGACGGGGTAATCCTCGACACCTCCGTCCAGGAGATCGACATGAGGACGGGTCTGGTGCGCTGGGAATGGCACAGCCTCGACCACGTGGCCGCCTCGGAGTCCGAGACCACCACGCCCACCAAGCCAACCCCATGGGACTGGTTTCACATCAACTCGATCGACGTACAGCCCGGTGGGAACATCTTCATTTCGGCGCGCAGCACCTGGGCTGGCTACCAGATCGAAGCGGGCAGCGGCGACATCCTGTGGCGCTTGGGCGGCTTGAAGAGCTCGTTCAAGCTGAGTCCCGGCGTCGAAACGGCCTGGCAGCACGACGGGCGCATCCTTTCTAACGGGCTCGTCACGTTCTTCGACGATGGCTCAAACCCACCGATCCACTCACAATCGCGTGGTTTGCGGATCGCTCTGGACTTCAAGGCCCATACAGCGCGTCTCGTCTCCAACTACACGCACCCTAACCCGCCGCTGCTAGCTCCTAGCCAAGGAAACATGCAGACTTTGCCCGACGGCAACGCAGTGGTGGGCTATGGCGGCCTGCCCGCCATCAGCGAGTTCGCCACAGGCGGCTCGTTGCTGTTCGACGCCCACCTGCCATATGACATGTCCTTCTACAGGGCCTTCCGCTTCGTCTGGAACGGGCGCCCCGCAAGCCCGCCGGCCGCGCTGGCCAACCTGAACGACACGAGCGAAGAGACGATCGTGCACATGAGCTGGAACGGGGCCACCGCAGTGGCCTCCTGGCGGGTCCTTGCGGGACCGAAGCCCAATTCGCTCAAGGCCCAGACCAGGATCCCGGCGAGCGGCTTTGAAAGCTCTACGACCTTGCCTAAAAAGTACGCCTACGCCGCGGTCCAGGCGCTCGACTCAGCCGGCCGCGTGCTTGGCACCTCGAAGCCCGTCGCAGTCACCTCGTACGCCGCCGCCCTGCCCTCCACCGGATGAGCACGCCACCCCAGCTAACCTGCCATCGGCTTGCCTGCGCAGCAAGCCGGCAACTCGGCTCGCCGCTGAACCCGCGGTTTAGTAGGCCGGCTTGGTGGAGTGCTTGTGCGGAGCCGTGCCAGTGGTACTCGTGGAGCCACTGGTCGACGTCGAGGTCGAAGTGTTCGTTGTTTTGCCGCCGCACCCTGCTACCGCCAAAGTGGCCGCGAGGACGGCCAGTAGCGTTAGCATGGCGGCCAGTGACGTTCGTCTCATCGGCCGGCCTCTCGTTGTCGCTCGCGCATTTCGGGGCCCACCCTACCAGCCGTCCAGGAGGCCCCGCGCGCGCGCGTAGGGCACCCCTTTCCGAAGCAAACCCTGGACCACACCCACCGCGACACCCCCCGCGCGCGCGTAGGGCACCCCTTTGCGCGACACAATCCCCAGCCTGCTCCGCCTCGGAGCGCCGGGCATGAGCACCATCGCGCCAACAAACCCACAGAGCACCGAGCCGCAGCCGCCCAAACGCAAGCTGGGCTCACGAGAGGCTTGGCTCTTGGGCGTGTGCTGCGTGGCGCAGTTCATGGTCATCCTCGACCTGAGCATCGTCAACGTGGCGCTCCCCTCGATCCAGCTGAGCCTCAACTTCACGGCGCCGGAACTGCAGTGGATCGTCGACGCCTACGCGATCACGTTCGCGGGCTTTTTGATGCTGGGCGGCAGGGCGGCAGACCACTTCGGTCAGCGCAAGATGTTTGTGTTGGCCTTGCTCCTGTTCGGGCTGGCCTCGCTGGCCGGCGGCATCGCCAACGACCGCACCACCCTGATCGCGGCCCGCGCCGCGCAAGGTCTCGGCGGCGCCCTGATGGCCGCCTGTTCCCTGGCAGTGATCACTTCTTCATTCGCGCCCGGGCCGAAGCTCAATCGCGCGATCGGCGCTTGGGCCGCCATGAACGGGCTAGGCGGCGCGGCGGGAATGCTATTCGGGGGACTCATCACCCAAGAGCTGAGCTGGCGTTGGGTGCTGTTGATCAACCCCCCGATCGCGATCGTGGCGGCCGCAATCGCCTACGCCGTCGTCAGCGAGCGCCGCAGAGCCCCAGGACGCACCTTCGACCTCGCGGGCGCATTGACGCTAACGATCGGCCAGATGGTCTTGGTCTTCGGTGTGGTCGAAGCAGGCCTGGCCGGCTGGGACACTACGGCCGCGCTCGGCCCCATCATCGGCGGCATCGCCCTGCTGGGCGTGTTCGTCGCGATCGAGACGTGGGTCGCCTCGGAACCCTTGATCCCCTTCAAGGAGTTGACCAAGCCACTGCGGGTCGCCAACAACATCGTGCTGTTGTTCAGCGCCTCGCTGTTCCCGATGTGGTTCGTGAGCTCGCTCTATCTGCAACAGGTGTTGGGGCTCTCGCCGCTGCACACCGGCCTGATCTTCCTGCCGATGACTTTGATGATCATGTTGGTGGCCTCGCGCGCGGGCAAGCTTGTAGGCCAATTCGGGGTGAAGGCGGTGCTCGGCGGCGGGCTGGTCCTGCTGACCGGCGGGATGTTGCTGCTGTCGCGGATCGGAGCCAGCGGCAGCCCGATCGTCTACATCATGATCCCCGGGCTGTTGACCGCCGCCGGCATCGCGCTGTCGATCGTGCCCTCGACGATCGCCGCCACACAGGGCGCCAAGAAGGACCAGACGGGACTGGCCTCGGGCCTGGTAAACACCTCACGCCAGATCGGCGGCGGGCTCGGACTGGCGGTTCTGGTCACGCTGGCGACCCAACACTCCAGCCAACTGATCGGCGCGGGCGCGCTTGTGCCGCAGGCGCTGACCGACGGCTTCAGGCTGGCCTACTTGATCGGCGCTGGGCTGGCAGCGACGGCGGCACTGGTCACGTTCACGGCGATGGCCAAGCCCGATGGGACCGGCTCGGCTCGCCCGCTGGCGGTCGCGATCGCGGCGGTGCTGGTGGTCTTCGTGGCGGTCGATCTGGCCTTCGCGGGCTCGCACGGGGCGCCAGTCGGGGCGTATACGACCAAAGGCGCCTACAGCTTCGTGACCGAGCCGACGCTGCATCCGCCCAAGCTGCAAACGGAAGGTAGAACCCAAACCGCGGCGCTGGCGCCGGGATTCATCTTCACCGCCAACTTCTACAACCTCAACTATCCCCCGCTGGTCGGCCAGAGCGGACCGTTGATCCTCGACCACGACCTGCAGCCGGTGTGGTTTCAGCCGGTGCCCGAAAAGGCGGTGGCCTCCAATCTGAGCCTGCAAACCTACGGCGGCAAACCGGCGCTCGCCTGGTGGCAGGGGGTCGTCACGAACACCGGCCAGACCGAGAGCGGCGAATACGTGATCGCCAACCAGCACTATCAACCTGTCGCCCGCCTGAAAGGGAGGGACGGCTGGGTCTTGACGCTGCACGAGATCGTGATCAGAGGCGAAGACGCTTGGGTGACAGCCAACAAGAACATCGCTAAGGACCTGTCGAAGTACGGCGGCGCCTACAATGGCGCGCTGATCGACTCGGCGGTGCAGGAGTACAACCTGAAGACGGGCAAGCTGCTGAGCAGCTGGGACGCGCTCGATCACATTCCGCTGGAGGACTCCTATGCCAGCGTGCCGACCAATGGGTTCCCGTGGGACGCATACCACGTCAACTCGATCTCGCTGACCGACAAGGGCCAGTTCTTGGTGTCGATGCGCAACACGTGGGCCGCCTACCTGGTCGACGCCGCCAGCGGACGGATCGAATGGACGCTGGGCGGCAAGCGCTCGAGCTTCACGTTCGGCAAAGGCGCGGAATTCCAGTGGCAGCACGACGTGACGTTCGGGGTGGGCGGGCATTCCGATTCTACGGTGACGTTGTTCGACGATCACTGTTGCCAGCTGACCGGTGGCGGCACCTCGGTCCCGGCTACGGGGGCCTCACGCGGACTCGTACTCAAGCTGAACGAAAGCGCCAAGACGGCAAAGCTCGCGGCCCAATACCCGGGCGGAGATCAGTTCGAAACCGAATACATGGGCGACACCCAGCCGTTGCCAAACGGCAACGCGTTCATCGGCTGGGGCTCGGAACCGTATCTTTCGGAGTACAGCCGCACGGGCAAGCAGCTGTTGCAAGGCCATTTCCCGGGACCGGACCTGAGCTACCGCTCGACGATCGAGCAGTGGGTGGGGCTGCCGCTCACCAAGCCTGCCGGAGCGGCTCTCCAAACGGGGGGCAAGACCACGGTGTACGCGAGCTGGAACGGCGCCACGCAGCTCGCTTCCTGGCGGGTGCTGGCGGGCTCAGGCACCGGTAGTCTGAAGCCCGTGGCGCTCGCCCCCAAGGCCGGGTTCGAGACGGAAATACCGGTGGTGGGTAGCGATCGGAGCTTCGAGTTGCAGGCAAGGGACATAAAAGGTCGCGTGATCGGCACTTCGCGGCCGTTCTCGCCGGCGGCTGGATGACACGCGAGGCGTTCCAAACAGGGCTCGCGGCGTTCGACGACAATTAGCAGGGGGATTCGATGATGGGTGAGAACGGTTCGAGGACGATGCGCGCGAGCGTGCTGGTTGCGGCTGTGACCCTGTGTGGCGCCCTCTGTGCGTGCGGCGACAGCGGGGCCAGCAGCGCGTCGACGAAAGGACTCACCCCAACGGCCGATCGCGCCGAGGCACAGGCCAACTCTGTCGCCATATCGCCGATGCCGGGCACCGAGGACGCCTCGCCGGACACCCAGATCAGCTTCTTGGGAGAAGCGGGTACGACCGTGTCGAACGTGAGTGTGGTGGGCTCTCGCAGCGGTAACCACCCGGGCAAACTAAAGCGCTACTCGACCGGAACGGGCGAGAGCTTCGTGCCGAACACCCCGTTCAGGGCGGGCGAGCAGGTCGCTGTGCACGCACTCGTGGGCGCGGGTGGGGCCACCCCGGAAAAGCCGGTGACGACGATCTTCACGGTCGCCCACCAGGCGAATGTGAGCCAGGTCGAGTTCCCCAACAACCCGGGCGACTCGCACGCGATCCAGCACTACGCCTCGGCGCCGAGCCTGACGCCTTCAACCGTGACGATCACGACCAAAGCACAGGCAGGGACGGCACCGGGCGACTTGTTCTTGGCTCCCTACCAGGGCGAGGGCACGCCGGGACCGATGATCGCCGAACAAGATGGGGCGCTCGTCTGGTTTCACCCGCTACCCAAAGGCTATGAGTCGACCAACTTCCAGGTCCAGCAGTTCGATGGCAAGCCGGTCTTGACCTGGTGGCAGGGGCGCATCCTGAAGGTGGGCTTTGGGCAGGGCGAAGACGTGATCTACAACACCTCCTACAAACGCGTCGGCAGCGTGAGGGCCGGCAACGGCTATAAGGCCGACCTGCACGAGATCAGGCTGACCCCGGAAGGCACTGCTTGGATCGACGAGTTCGACCCGATCGAGATGAAAACCGCCTCGCTGAAGGGAGCGGGCGGCGTGCTGACCGACTCGGTGATCCAGGAGATCGACGTCAAGACGGGGTTGGTCATGTGGGAGTGGCATGCGTTGGGACACATCCCGCTGAGCGACTCCAATAACCCGATCCCGCATAACGACAATCCGTGGGACTACATCCACGTCAACTCGGCTGACCCGGGCACCTCCAACGACCTGTTGATCTCGGCGCGCAATTCGTGGGCGTTGTATGACATCGATCTGAAGACGGGCGCCTTCAACTGGCAGCTGGGCGGCAAGCACTCGACCTTCAAGCTGGGGCCGGGCACGAAAACGTATTGGCAGCACGACGCCGAATGGCAGCCGGGAGGCCTGATCTCGGTATTCGACAACGGTTCGACCCCACCCAAGGAGAAGCAGTCCAGGGGCGTGCTGTTGAAGCCCGACTATGGCGCGAAGACGGTCGCCTTGGCGAAGGCGTTTACGAACCCGACGAAGACCTTGCTGGCGCCCGCGCAAGGCAACACTCTGTCGCTGCCAGGAGGCAACTGGCTCATGGGTTATGGAAACCTGCCCAACTTCACCGAGTACGACTCGGCCGGTCATGTGCTGCTGGATGGCACGCTTGGACACAACGTGCAGGACTTCAGGACCTACCTGGCGCCTTGGAGCGGCCAGCCTGAAACAGAGCCCGCCCTCGCCGCGAAGCGAAGCGGGTCAAGCGTGACGGTCAGCACCAGCTGGAATGGGGCGACGGGCGTGGCTTCGTGGCAGGTGTTCGGGGGCTCCTCCCCCACCTTGTTGGCGCCGGTGACGACGGTGCCGAAGAGCGGCTTTCAAACGACGGCGACCGTGAGCACGAGCGCTTCCTACATCGAGACCAGAGCACTCGACGCAAACGGCAACGTGCTGGGCACCTCATCCGCAATGCACGTCGGTTGAGAGACCACAGAGGCCGCACGCACCGCTAAGCTATAGAGGCCGTGAGCGAAAACTTCTCACTGATCGTGATGTGCGTGTTCATGCTCGCCTCACTCGCCTTCTTGGCCCAGCAGATCCTCGCCTACCACTAGACGTTCGCTGAGCGGCGCCATACTGCGTCCTCGCTCGTTCGTGTGCAGAGCACACTTCACTTGCTGCGTCCTTGTCTGGCTTGCTCAGCGAACGTCTAGACGCTGGTCTCGAGCGTCAGGCGTGCTTTCTTGCTGACTTGAGCCGTTCCCGTTCCTGCTGCTTATCCACGACCGTGGAGATCAGCTTGAGGAACTGGGAAGGGCCGGTGGCCTTGGCCTTGCCGTAGGTGAAGGCCTCGATCCAGTCGGGGACCTTGCCCTCGAGGGCCATGATGTTGAAGAACTCGCGGCGCATCTCAACCTTGATGCGGGCGTCGTCGGCTGGGCCCTTGATGACATTGAAGTCGGGCATCTCCAGGCGGAAGAACTGGACGTCGCCTTTGCCTTGCAGTTCAACCCCAACGACAATCTTCATCGGCGCAAGAGCGGGCACTTCCTCGACGAAGCGCCGCGCAGCGGTCTCGATCAGGTCCTTGGCGTCACCAGCCATCGGCTACCTCTTCCCCGTTGCGGTTATGGGCAATCGCCATTAGATCTTGTGGCGCTGGAGTAGCTTCTTGCCGATCACCATGCGTTGGATCTCGGAGGTGCCCTCGCCGATCAAGAGCAGGGGCGCGTCGCGGTAGAGACGCTCGATCTCGTACTCCTTGGAGTAGCCGTAGCCGCCGTGGATGCGGAAGCACTCCTCGACACAGAAGCGACCGGCCTCGGAGGCGAACAGCTTGGCCATACCGGCCTCCAGGTCCGAGCGCTCGCCTGCGTCCTTGAGGCGCGCGGCGCGCAACGTGAGCAGACGGGCAGCGTCGACTTGGGTGGCCATGTCGGCGAGCTTGAACTGGATCGCCTGGTGCTCGGCGATCGGCTTGCCGAAGGTCTTGCGCTCTTGGGAGTAGCGCAGACCCAACTCGAGGGCGCGCTGGGCGATGCCGACGCCTCGCGCGGCGACGTTGACACGCCCGACCTCCAAGGCATCCATCATCTGGGCGAAACCCTTGTTGAGACCGACGTCCTCGCCGCCGAGGATGTTCTCGGCCGGACAGCGGTAACCGTCGAACACGAGCTCTGTGGACTCGACGCCCTTGTAGCCCATCTTTTTGAGCTTGTCCGGCACGATCAAGCCGGAGTAGTCGCCCGTGTTCTTGGAGACTCCCCCCTCCTTCTCCGCGATGAAGCAGGTGAAGCCCTTGTGGCGCGGCTGCGCGTCGGGGTCGGTCTTGACGAGCACGAACACGAGCGAGGACATCAGGCCGTTGGTGACCCACATCTTCTGGCCGTTGATCTCGTACTTGCCGTCCTCGCCCTTCTTGGCGGCTGTTTTGATCGCTTGCACGTCGGAGCCGAGCTCGGGCTCGGACAACGAGAAGGCGGCGCGAATCTCACCCGTAGCCATGCGAGGCAGGTACTTCTGCTTTTGCTCCTCGGAGCCAAACTTCATCAAGAGGTAAGAGCCGATGAAATGGGTGTTGATCACGCCTGAGATCGAGATCCAGCCACGCGAGAGCTCCTCGACGATCATCGCGTAGGTCGTGAGGTCGAGGCCCATACCGCCGTACTCCTCGGGGATCGTGACCCCGAACAGGCCAAGCTCCTTCATCTGCTCGACGATCGGCTCGGGGAACAGGTCCTCGTGGTCGTAGTGCTCGGCGTTGGGGAGGATCTGCTCGTCGGCGAACTGGTGGACCATCTCGGTGATGGCCTTCTGCTCGTCAGTCTTCTCGGTGTAGGGGGCGGGGGCTACAGCCATGCGTTGGGCTCCATCGTCGCTTTTCGTCGGGTATCGAGAGAATACCCGCCATGAACTTCGCTCGAGACCTCATTGCCGCTCGTCCGTCCGGGGATTTGGCGCTCGTCGAGCTCAGACGCGATGGCGCGCGACGGACGTGGAGCTTTGGCGAGATCGAGACGAGCAGCGCACGCCTGGCGGGAGCGCTCGTGCGGCGCGGTGTCGGGCGTGGCGATGTCGTGATGACTTTGATCGGCAATCGGCCGGAGTGGGTGCTGACGATGATGGCCTGCTTTCGGATCGGCGCGGTCGTGCTGCCTTGCACCGAGCAGCTACGCGCAAAGGACTTGCGTCTGCGCTTGGAGGTGGCCGCGCCGAGCCTGATCGTCGCCGACGAGCGGAACCGTGAACAGCTCGAGGCAGCCGAACCCGCTCCCGCGGTGCTCTACGTGCCCGATGAGTCGCTCCTCGTCTCCGAGGAGGCGCCATTCGCCGAGCTGGAGCAGGGCGATCCGGCCCTGATCACTTTCACGAGCGGCACGGCCGGAGAGCCGAAGGCGGTGGTGCATGGACAGCGCTATCTGTACGGCCAGCGCAATCAAGCCGAGCATTGGCTGGGTGCCGAGGCGGGAGATCTGGTTTGGTGCACGGCCGCGAGCGGTTGGAGCAAGTCGGCTCGCAACGCTTGGATCGCGCCCTGGTTGATGGGAGCAACGGCCTTGCTGCACGACGCGCGCTTTGACCCGCACGAGCGCCTGGATCTGCTCGAGCGGGAGCAGGTCAACATCCTGTGCATGGCGCCCACGGAGTACAGGGTGATCGCCAAGCGCGCGACGCTGCGTGAGCTGCCGCGCTTGAAGGGCATGGTGGCCGCGGGCGAGGCGCTGAACCCCGAGGTGCTCAAGGTCTGGCGGGATGCCACGGGGCTGGACATAAGGGACGGCTACGGACAGACCGAGACCGGCCAGATGACGGGCATGGGGATAGGGATTGCTGCTCGTGCCGGATCGATGGGACGGGCTTTGCCGGGTGTCCGGTTGAGCGTGAGGGATGGGGAGTTGGTGGCGGACCCGAGGAGCGTGGGGACGTTCTTCTTGGGCTACCTCGGCGAGGGGGTCGTGCGTTGCCGAGATGCGGACGGCGAAGGTTGTGCTGGTTGGAGGATCGACGACCGCCGCGAGGACGGGGAGTGGCGGACAGGCGACCAGGTGGAGGAAGACGCGGACGGCTATCTGCATTTCGAAGGCCGTGCCGACGACGTGATTGTCTCGGCGGGCTACAGGATTGGGCCGTTCGAGGTGGAGTCGGCGCTGGTGGCCCACCCGGGGGTGGCCGAGGCAGCGGCGGTATCAACGCCTGACGAGGAGCGCGGGGCGGTCGTGCGGGCGATCGTGGTGCTGCGCGAGGGCTATGAAGCTTCGCCCGAGCTGGCTAAGGAGCTGCAGGAGCACGTCAAGCGCGAAACCGCCCCTTATAAGTACCCGAGGATCGTGGAGTTCGCGCAGGAGCTACCGAAGACCGCCAGCGGCAAGATCAAGCGGGCGCAACTGCGAGGCTGACGATCGCGTCGATCTCAACCTGGGCCCCTCGCGGGAGGGCGACGACGCCGACCGCCACTCGCGCGGGCGGGTCTTGGGAGAAGAAGGTGGCGTAGACCTCGCCGACTGCGGCGAACGCGGAGAGGTCGGTCATGTAGACGGTGAGCCTTACGGCGTCGGCCAACGAGGCCCCGGCGGCGTCACATACGGCGGTGAGGTTGAGCAGGCATTGGCGCGCCTGCTCGGCAGGGGTCTCCCCCACGATCTCCCAGCTAGCGGGGTCCAGTGGGATCTGCCCCGAGCAGAACAGAAGCGAGCCGAAGCGAACAGCATGGGAGTAGGGACCGATCGCGTCGGGGGCATCAGGTGCGTCGATCGTTTCACGGGGATAGGCCACTGGATCATGAGCGTACCCGGCCACTCCTCATCTCGCTCCGACCACTCCCTCTTGCGCGGAGAGCCACTGAAGCACAGACACACAAGGTCCGTTAGATTCCGATTGATGCTACGAGTCGCCAGGACACTTGTGGGCGCTTTCCTGGCGAGCGCGGCTTGTGCGGCCCTACCGGTGACGGTCGCTCAAGCCCAGATCGCGTGGACTCGTTGTGGGGACTCCAACAATGTGGCCTGCGGCCATCTGACCGTGCCGATCGACCCGAGCGCCACGACGCCGGGCACGATCGCATTGGCGATGCGCCGCCATCGCGCCCCGGTGGGCGAAGCCAAAGACGCGGTGATCGCGCTGGCCGGCGGGCCGGGACAGTCGGCGATCCCGTTCCTGAGCCAGTTCGGCCAGATCCTCGGCAAGATCGCGGACACGCGCGACGTGATCGCCTTCGACCAACGCGGCACGGGATTGTCCCATCCGCTGTCCTGCCCGGCCTTCGAACACTTGACGGGCGGCGGCTCGCCGGAGGCGGTGTCGATCTGCGCGGGGCAGATCGGGCCCACCCGCGACCTTTACACGACGGCCGACACTGTCGCCGACATAGAGGCGATCCGCCAAGCAGGGGGCTACGAAAAGCTGGTGCTGTACGGAACCTCATATGGGACCAAGGTCGCCGAGCGCTACGCCCAGACCTATCCGAGCCACGTCGAAGCGCTCGTGCTCGACTCGGTCGTGCCACCTGCAGGCCCGGAACCGTTTGATTTGACGACCTTCGAAGCGGTCGGGCGCGTGCTTAGGCAGCTGTGCGGGGCCGGCGCTTGCGCACGCATCACCAAGTCGCCCGTGAGCGACTTGGCGCGCTTGGTCAAACGTATCGGCGGCGGGCAGATCGGCGGGCGGGCGATCGACGGTGAAGGCAAGGCGCACGAGGTCGGTATTTCCAGCAACGACCTGGTCGGGACGCTGATCGAGGGCGATCTGGACCCGGTGCTGCGCTCGGAATTCCCGGCGGCGGTGCGCTCGGCGGTGCGTGGCGACACAGCGGCATTGGCGCGCTTGTTGAGCAGAGCCGAAGGGCCAGAAGAAAGCGAAGAAAGCTTGAGCGAGGGGTTCGATTCGCCGCTTTACTTCGCGACGGTCTGCAACGAGACCGACTTCCCTTGGAGCCGCGCGGCGGGCCCGAGAACGCGGATGCGCGAAGCGGTTGCGGCACTGCTTAAGCAACCGGTGGGGACGTTCGCGCCGTTTACAGCGGCCAACGCGCTCGACTTGAGCGACGCGCCGGCCTGCGCGCAGTGGCCGTTTACGGGGGGCGCTCCAGAAGCGGGCACGGGGACGATGCCGGACGTGCCGACGCTGATTCTGAGCGGGGCGGACGACCTACGCACTCCCACCGCCAACGCTAGACAGGTAGCGGCGCAGATCCCGGACGCCCAGCTGCTGGTGGTGCCCAATACGGGGCATTCGGTGCTCGGCTCAGACCCCACCAACTGCTCTGAGCAGGCATTGCAGGCCCTGTTCGCGGGCAAGCCGGTGCGCAAGTGCACGCAGCGTAAGCCACCTCTCCTGTTGCTGCCGACGCCGCTGCCTCCGCGAAGCCTGCAGGAAAGCCCACTCGTGCGCGGCGACCACGGCGCGGCAGGCCACACGGCCGGCGCGGTTGTGATGACGCTGGCCGACTTCGAGCGCCAGATCACACTGGCGCTGCTCGAACATCCCAGCGAAAACCTGTTGGGAGCGCCGGTTAGCGCGGGCGGTTTGCGCGCGGGCTGGGGCGGGACCGCAGGGGACGCGATGGTATTGCACGGCTACTCCTATGTGCCTGGAGTGACGGTGTCGGGCAAGATCACGGCTTCCGGCGCAAAGCTTGAGATCGGCGGCGCGAAGGCGGTACACGGCACGATCGAGTTCAACGCCCATGGCACCCTGACGGGCAGGCTCGCTGGGCAGCGGGTGAACGTGAGGGTTCCCAAAACGAGCGAACTGAAGGCCGACGCCATACCGGTGGACCTGCGAACGGTTCTTTACGGACCCTTGCGATTCGCTCGCTAACGTCTGTCGCGGTGCGGCGGCCGATCTTGACAACGATGATTGGCGCGCCGCTGCTGTGGGGCGTCATTCTTGCCTCGGCAACCCCGGCGGACGCGATGACCTTCACACCCTGCACGAGTGCGTCGGCGAGCGGCTTTTCGTGTGCGACCTTGAGCGTGCCGCTCGAGCGAAGCGGCACGGTGGGGGGCAGCGTGAATCTGGACGTGGAGCGCCTACAGGTCGGCTCCACCCCCAGTAAAGCGGCCGTGGTGGCCCTCGCCGGCGGACCTGGCCAGGCCGCCGTGCCGCTGGCTGCGGGAATGGCCAGGACGATCGCCCCGGCACTCACGACGAGAGACCTAGTCGTGTTTGACCAGCGCGGCACGGGCAGCTCCGGCGCGCTGAGTTGCCCGGCTTTGGAAGGCACCGAAGCGCTGGGCTCGATCGGCCAGGCGTTCGAACGCTGCGCGCAACAGATCGGCCCGCGGCGAGGCGCCTATACGACCCCGGAATCGGTCGCTGACATCGAGGCGCTGCGCCAAGCAGCCGGCTACGAAAAGCTGGTGCTGTTCGGCGTGTCCTATGGGACCAAGGTGGCACTGGAGTATGCCGAACGCTATCCACAGAACGTGGAAGCGCTGGTGCTTGACTCGGTCGTGCCGCCCGAACGCGCGGACCCGTTCTCGGTGGGGATGTTCAAAGCTATGAAGCCGGTCTTCGAAGAGCTTTGCTCGGGCGGGTCCTGCGACGGGATCACCTCGAACCCACTTGGCGACATGGCGCGCTTGGCGGCTCGCCTGCACACACATGCTTTGAGCGGCTGGGTGTACGACGGTACGGGGCACCGCCACCGCGCGACGGTCTCGAACGTGGATCTGTTGAATCTGATCGGCGCCGGCGACTTGAACCCAGCCTTGAGGGCGTTGCTGCCGGCCTCGGTGCAGTCGGCCTTGCGCGGCGATCCGGCTCCGTTGCTGCGCTTGAATCTGTTGTCGGAGGGCTTGATCCCGAATTTGCCGGGCACGCCGTTCGCGAGCTCGGACGGGATCGACGAAGCGCTGTTCGTGGACACCACTTGCGAAGAGTCCGCGCTGCCTTGGCAACGGGGAGCAGCGCCGAAGACCAGACTCACCGAAGGCCTCGCTGCCCTGCGGGCGCTGCCGACAAGCGACTTCTATCCGTTTGACGCGAGCACCGCGTGGGCGGATAGCGTGCTGCCGGGCTGCGTGCAGTGGCCCAACGCGGCGCCGCCACCTCCCCCGGTGGGGGCATTGCCGAGCGTGCCCACCTTGATCTTGAGCGGCGCCCAGGATCTGCGGACGCCCACCGCGGGCGCAGAAGCGGTCGAGGCCCGCATCCCGGGAGCTCAGCTGGTTGTGGTGCCCTATACGGGCCACTCCGTACTTGGGACCGACTTCAGCGGCTGCGCCCAGACTGCCCTGAAGGACTTCTTCTCAAGCGAGACGGCCGGGCAGTGCGGCACGATCCATAATCCGTTCGCGCCGACACCCATTACGCCCTCAAAGCTGACGGCGGTCAAACCGGTGGGTGGGTTGAGCGGCGCACCGGGCAGTACTTTGGCGGTGGTACTCGACACGATCCTCGACCTCGAAAGACAAGTCGTCGGGGCGACACTACAGGCCGACCAGGAACTGCCCAGCGGCTCCAGCTTCGGCGGACTGCGCGGTGGCTACGCCCAAATCACCTCCTCGGCGCTGCGACTGCACCGGATGTCGTTTGTGAACGGGGTGCAGATCACGGGCTCCTTCCCGGTCGTGAAAGGTCACTTGCGCCCTGCCGACCTGCGCGTGGAAGGCTCGCGTGCCGCGACCGGCACGGTCAGGGTTGGCGCGAGCACGAGTGTGAGCGGCACCTTGGGCGGCCATCGCTTCGACGTCAGCTTGGCCAAAGTGAAGTTGGCGCGTACCGGCGCCACGCCGACTGCGGCGATGGGCGATCTGCCGCTCGATCTGGGCTTCCCGACGCCCCCGCTCGCGCGTCTACCCTGAGGCCATGCCCAACGCGCTTGCCGCCGAGAGCTCGCCCTACCTACGTCAGCACGCCGGGAATCCGGTCGACTGGCTGCCCTGGGGCCAGGTCGCTCTTCGAATCGCCCGGGAGCGCAACGTGCCGCTGCTCCTCTCAATCGGGTATTCGGCCTGCCACTGGTGCCACGTGATGGAGCGCGAGTCCTTCGAAGACACCGAGACCGCTCGGCTGATGAACGAATCCTTCGTGTGTGTGAAGGTGGACCGAGAGGAGCGGCCCGACGTGGACGCGCTGTACATGGAGGCGGTCCAAAGCATGACTGGCCATGGCGGCTGGCCGCTCAACGTCTTCCTGACGCCCGAAGGCCTGCCGTTCTATGGCGGCACGTACTTCCCGCCGGAGGACCGACCCGGGATGCCTTCGTTCAGGCAAGTCCTGCTTGCCGTGAGCGAAGCGTGGGGCGAGCGCGGCGAGGAGATCAGAGCAAGCGGGGAGCAGTTGCGAGAGCGTTTGTCCGGTGGAGCATTGCTGAAGCGCTCTGACGCGCCTTTTGAGAAGGCTTCGCTCGATGCCGCCGTCGAGCGCTTGGGGCTGTCTTATGACTCAGTACAGGGTGGGTTTGGCGGAGCGCCAAAGTTTCCACAGGCGTCGGTCTTGGAGTTTTTGATGTGCAGGGCCGAAACCGACACGTCGGGACATGCGGATAGCGATTCGAGCGCGGCCCAGATGGCGTTGTACTCGTTGAAGGCGATGGCGGGTGGAGGCATCCACGACCTCCTCGGCGGCGGCTTTCATCGCTACGCGGTCGACACGACTTGGACGGTGCCCCACTTCGAGAAGATGCTCTACGACAACGCTCTACTCGCACGAGCCTATCTGCACGGCTATCGGCTCTCTGGCGACCCGGCTCTGTTGGGTGTATGCGAAGACACTTTGGATTGGGCTTTGCGCGAGATGAGGGGCCCCGAGGGGGGCTTTTACAGCGCTTTGGACGCAGATTCGGAGGGTGTCGAGGGTCGCTTCTACGTGTGGACCACGACCGAGCTGGAAGGGGTGCTCGGCGAAGGCGAACCGAGAGATGGCGCGCCGGGTGGATCTGGACTGGCGGACACGGCGATCCGCTGGCTGGGCGCGACCGAGGAGGGAAACTTCGTCGATCCGCACCATCCCGCGCCGGGTCTGAACGTGCTCGAGGACCGTGGACCGCGCCCGGACGCCGAGACGCGTGCACGCATTCGCACCCAACTCCTGGAGACGCGCGGCGCGCGCACGAGACCGGGACTCGACGACAAGCGCCTGACGAGCTGGAACGCCTTGATGATCTCGGCGTTGGCGGAGGCCGGTGCCTACCTGGACGGCGCTACTGCCGACCAGCGTTCCGCCAGCTCCAGCGCGATCCCTAACCCCGGCGAGACATACCTCCAAGCCGCTGTGCAGTGCGCCGAGTTCGTGCTGCGCGACCTACGGACCCCGGAGGGACGCTTGCTGCGCACCTATAGCCCGGGCGAAGCCAAGCTGGATGCCTACCTCGAGGACTATGCCTTTCTACTGGAGGCCTTTGTGGTCCTGTTCGAAGCCAATTGCGAGGAGCGCTGGCTGACCGAGGCAACAGTCCTCGCGGACGAGTTGATCGAGCGTTTCGCAGACACCGAAAACGGGGGGTTCTTTTCAACCGCAGCCGACGGCGAACAGTTGATCGCAAGACGCAAGGAGCTGGAGGACTCGCCGATCCCGGCGGGCGGCTCGAGCGCCGCGATGGGCCTGTTGCGCTTGGCCCAGCTGACAGGCGAGCAGCGCTACGAGCAGCACGGAGCGAGCGTGATCGAGCTACTGCACCCGATCGCCGTCAAACACCCCGCCGCGTTCGGCCATCTCTTGCAGGCAATGCACTGGAGTCTCGCCCCGATGCGCCCGATTGCATGCGCCTTGCCGCCCCGAAGCTAGGCGTGACTACCGCCGCCCTTCGGCCCTCAGTGGCCTGCTAGCGCCTTCAGTTCGGAGAGGTCGACGGAGTTTGAGGGGGCCGTGATCGTGGCCGGTTGATTCCACTTGGAGAAGGTGATCGTGCCGCTTTCCGAACCACCCTTAGCGACCTGCAGCGGGTAGGGCTTGCCGGTCGTGGCCACGTAGAGAGTGCCGTCCTTGGTGCTGTCTGTGATCGCGATGACTGGCTGGCCGTTCACCGTCGTGGTGGCGCCCTTGACCAAGGTTCCATGGGCGGCCAGCGTGGTGTCGATCAACTGACGCATGTCGGCCAGCTGCTTGAAGGAGGCAAATTCGCCGCTCGCGGCCGATGCCTTCAGCCACTTGCCTTTGAACAATTGTGCAGCCGCCGACCCGCCGAGACTGCGGTAGAAAGCGGGACTGCCACTGATGTAGGCGGTGTTGCCGACCAAAATCAACTTGAAGCTGGCGCCGTTTTGGGAGATTTCGCCCTGGGCGCCCTTTTCGGCGACGAGGCTCAAATCGAGCGTGACGGGTGCACCCCCGCTTTTGAGCGAGCCCGATACGTGCACAGCGGTTGCCGCGTCTGCCGCTGCCTTGCTTTCCTTGATGATCTCTTCGGCGCTCTTGGATGTGATGTCGTTGCTTGAGGAGCCCGATTTGCCGCAGCCAGTCAGGGCCACGAGCACCAGGAGCAACAATGAAACCGCGATCAGGGGAGAGCGCAAACGCAAGATCCGGGCATGCTATCCGTCATTTCGGACGCGCGAGCGCTAAAGGATCGCCAAGTAGCGATCCAACTCCCACTGCGTGACCTGCACCCTGTAGTCCTCCCACTCCTGGCGCTTGATCTCGATGTAGCGGTTGAACATGTGCTCGCCCAGAGTCCGCAACACAAGCTCGGACTCAGCCGTGATCTCGATCGCCTCACCCAAGGACTCGGGCAGCTGATCGATGCCCAGGCGCCGCCGCTCCTCCGCGGTCAGGTGGTACAAATTCTTCTCCATCGGGTCGGGCAGCTCATAGCCCTTCTCGATCCCCTCCAAGCCCGCCTGCAAGAGCGCGGCGAACGTCAGATAGGGGTTGCAGGCTGGATCGGGACAACGCAACTCCATGCGCGTGGCCTGCTCCTTGCCGGGGTGGTACAGGGGCACCCGCACCAGGGCCGAGCGGTTGCGCCGCGACCAGGCCGCGTACACCGGCGCCTCATAGCCGGGCACGAGCCGCTTGTAGGAGTTGACCCACTGGGCGAAGATCGAGCAGATCTCGCGCGCGTGCTTGAGCTGACCCGCGATGAAGGCCTTGCCGATGTCGGACAGGAAGTATTGATCGTCGGCGTCATAGAAAGCGTTCTTGCCGCCCGCGAACAGCGATTGGTGCGTGTGCATACCGGAGCCGTTCTCGCCGAACAGGGGCTTCGGCATGAAAGTCGCGTGCCAGCCGTACTTGACCGCATACTCCTTGACCGTGATGCGGTAGGTCATGCAGTCGTCGGCCATCTTCAGGGCATCGGCGTAGCGCATGTCGATCTCGTGCTGGGAGGGTCCGACCTCGTGGTGGGTGTACTCGACATGAATGCCTAGCTGTTCGAGCGCGAGCACCGTCTCGCGGCGCACGTCGGTGCCGGCGTCGAGCGTGGTCAGGTCGAAATAGCCGCCTTTGTCGAGGACCTCCGTCGATTTGGAATCCTTGAACAGGAAGTACTCAAGCTCCGGCCCCACGTTAAACGTGTCAAAGCCCATTGCGTGGGCCCGCTCGATCGCGCGACGCAGGACGTGCCTCGGATCGCCCTCATACGGCGTGCGCTCAGGCGTGATCACGTCGCAGAACATGCGGCCCACGCCCTGCTCTTCGGGGCGCCACGGCAACACGGCGAACGTGCTCGGATCGGGCAGCGCGATCATGTCCGACTCCTCGATCGCGTTGAAGCCGGTGATCGACGAGCCGTCGAAGCCCATGCCCGCCTCGAATGCGTCGTCGAGATCCTGCGAGTTGACGGAGAACGACTTCAGCTGACCGAGAATGTCAGTGAACCAGAAGCGGATGAAGCGAATGTCGCGCTCGGCCACCAGATCCTTGACGTCCTGGGCACTCTTCGGTTGCTCGCTGGCGGGCATCTCGCCGCAGCGTAGTGGATGGGCCAGCGCCTCGCCTTGGACGGCTGGCTAAACGTAAACGACAGGCCGCTAGGACATAAGCGTCGCGCCGCTCCGAGAACGCCTTAGCTGTGGGCGCTCAGTACGGCCGCCAATACGAGCAGGAAGCCAAGCACTACCGCCCACGCCGCGATCCGGTCTGGATGAGGACCCAAGCCACGCGGCGCGCGCGGACGGGTTCGCCGTCGCTCCTGTGCTTCGCGGGCCGCGGCGGCGTCGCTCTCAACCAACATCAGGCGCTGCCCAGGCCTGATTTCGCGCACGCCGCGACGATTCGTCGGAGCCGCCGTCATGCGTGAACTGACCGCGATCCGGCTCTCACGGGCGCGGCGCACTTCGATCCGCTCGCGCACATCCTCGACGTCAGCCCACCAAGAGCGGGCCTCGGAAGCTCGTGGCATCGGCGCGTGATGCTAACAGCGCTCCCGGCGGCCAAAAGCGCCTTCGCCGCAACAAGCGCAAAGAACCCGTCGAGGAGCGAAGAACTTTCGTTCACGACCCCCGAGAGCTTCAGTGACCGGCGGTTGCGGCCAGGAAATCGGCGATCGATTCGGCGTCGCGACCCTGGTAGAGGCCAGCCGGCATCTGTCCGAGGCCACGGGCCCTACCTTCGGCGATCGCGTTCAGAACCAACGCCTTGCGTCCCGCTTCGGTGGAGATCTCCGAGCCAAGCCTAACGTCGAGGTTGGGCCCGACGTGACCCTCCGCATTGGCGGCGGCCAAGGTGTGGCAGACCGCGCAGGACTCCGAGAAGAGCACGCGACCATGCTGCTCCTCGGCGCCCAGATGGATACCGCCGACGGCGGCGCTCGCCTTGTTGTTTCCGTTGGCAGTGAGCACCAGCACCGGAACGACCAAGCCAAACGCGAACACCAGGATGACCCCGAACATCACGACCCGCTGGCCTAGCTTCGACTCGGTGTGCAAGGCCCCCCGGGCACCGCGAGGCCCGCCGCGCATCGCCACGAAGAACACGCCGAGGCCGAGCACGACCCAGAGCAGGATTACGCCGAAGACCACCATGGGGTCGGCACGATACATCAGGTCCCGGCTCTCGCGACGCGCCGTGGCGCACCCGATGAGAGATCTCTTCAGCTGTCTTTAGGCAAGCCGTAGGTACAGCGCTACGCTGAATGTGGCTCGATCTTCGTCGAGAACAAAGGACCTGCTCACATGAACCTCCTGCGCCGCCTGCCCCTCTCCCGCCTGTTGCTCCTGTGCGGCGTGGTCGTAGTCGTCGGCATTGGAGCCACTGCCTTGGCCTTGGCGGTCGGCACAGGTCCGACGCCGCCTCCCAAGCCGCTCGCCGACGCCCTCCACGAAGCGCTAGCGGCGCCCAAGGTCGAAGGCATGAGCGCGCGCATCCAGTTCACCAACCACCTGCTCGAAGGCGCCAACCTGGCGAGCGGGGACAACGGCGAAGCCGGCCAGCTCAGCTCCAGCCCGCTCATGTCGGGCGCCTCCGGTCGCTTGTGGATCGGCGCCGAAGGCCATGCCCGCCTGGAACTCCAATCTGAAAAGGGCGACACCCAGATCCTGTGGGACGGCAAGACAGCCTCTTTGTACGACGCCTCGACCAACACCCTCTACCGCTATGTGCCCGTCGAACAGGCCGAACCCGGTCCGGACGGCTCGGGTGGGTCCTCCGCGGACGGCCCGCCTTCTGCGATCGGTACGAGCCCCCGTGGAACATCGACAGTCGCGGAAATCGAAGAAAGCCTTTCGCATGTGGCCAAGCACGCCAATATCTCCTCCGCCACACCCACCGACGTGGCAGGACAGGCCGCCTATACCGTGAGGGTCTCGCCCCGCGAAAATGGCGGCCTGATCGCCGGCGCCGAGCTGTCCTGGGACGCGGTGCACGGCGTGCCGCTTAGAGCCGCGCTCTACTCGACCACGAGCTCCTCGCCCACGATCGAACTGGCAGCCACCGAAGTCTCCTACGGGCCCGTCGCCGCCTCGACGCTCGATTTCGCTGCACCCGCCAATGCCAAGGTCGAGGAAGTGACGCTTCCGAAGCACCGCTCGGATGCAAACGGCAGCGGGATCGGCGAAAAGCCGAAGGTGAGCACCCACGGACAAGGCCTTGGGTCAATCGTGCTGCTGGAAAGCCCGGTCAAGACAGGCTCTAAGGAAGAACCTACTTCCGAGCTGGAAAGCTTGCCGAAGGTCGATGTCAACGGCACCAGCGCCTCGGAGCTACCGACACCGCTCGGCACGCTTTTGACGTTCGAGCGCGCCGGCGTGCGCTATGTGCTCGCTGGTTCGGTCACCCCGGCCTCGATCGAGGCGTTCGCGCGAGGCCTTTAGTGTGACCGACGCCCAGCCGGTCAAGGCAAGGGGGCTCGTCAAGCGCTACAAGGAAGTCCTGGCGGTCGACCACATCGACCTCAACGTCCAGACCGGCGACGTTTACGGCTTTCTCGGCCCCAACGGCGCGGGCAAGACCACGACCTTGCGCATGGCTTTGGGATTGATCACCCCCTCCGAAGGGGTCGTGGAGCTGTTCGGACGCGACCCTATACGCGAGGGCGCGCGTGCCTTGGAGGGCGTCGCCGGGTTCGTGGAGGCCCCTCGTTTCTACCCCTACATGACCGGGCGCAAGAACTTGGAAATGCTGGCCGCTCTGGATGGGGACGGCGCCTCGGCCCGCGTCGAGGAGGTGTTGGAGGTCGTCGAGCTGACCCCGCGCGCCAAGCACAAGGTCGGCGGCTACTCCCACGGGATGCGCCAGCGCCTGGGGATCGCCGCTGCCCTCTTGCGCCGCCCGCGCCTGTTGATCCTGGACGAGCCCGCCACGGGCCTGGACCCAGCCGGGATGCGCGACATGCGCGCTTTGATCAGGCGCTTGGCCGACGAAGGCATTACCGTCCTGCTCTCCAGCCACCAGCTACCCGAGGTCCAGGAACTGTGCGACCGGGTCGCGATCGTGGACCGCGGCAAAGTCGTCTACGAGGGCGCCCTAGCCGATCTGCGCCGCCAAGGAGGGGCCGGATACCGCTTGCGCACGACCGACGACCCACGCGCTTTGGGAGTGCTCAGCGCACAGCGCGGCGTCGAGCACGTCGCGGCCGGTCCACACGGGATCGCCTTCCAAGCCCAGGAGAGCGATGTCGGCCCGCTCTCGCTCGCGCTGGGTCAGGCAGGCATCGGGATCCTCGCGCTCACGCCCGAATTGGCCACGCTCGAGGACTTGTTCTTCCGCCTTACCGAGAGCAACGGAGACGAGCCGTCCGCGCCGTCTCCAAGCGAAACCCCCCCGGCCGCCGACTCCCTGGTTGGAGCGCCATGAAGTTCCGCTCGTCAACCCCTTCCCGCGTCCGCGTCGCCCCCCGAGTGCCGAAAGCCCACCCATGAGCAGCGTGGCCGCCTCCCCTCCCCTGCCCACGGCCGTGCCCCGCACACGGCGCCCTTCCACGCTTACCGTCTACCGCTGGGAGCTGCGCAAGCTGCGCGCCCAGAAGCGCACCTACATGGGCTTCGGCCTGGCCGTGATCCTGCCCCTCATCTTCGTGATCGTGCAAAACGTCCACACACGCCACGGCGGCGGAGACAGCATTTTCGCCGGCCAGATCACCCAGTCGGGCTTGGCCACGCCGGTCTTGATGCTGCTGTTCGAGTCCGTCTTCTTTCTGCCTTTGATCGCTTCTTTGGTGGCCGGCGACGTGGTCGCGGCCGAGGACGGCAACGGGACGCTGAAGACGATCCTCACTCGCTCGGTGGACCGCGGCCAGGTGTTCGCCGCCAAGGCTCTCACGGCGCTCACCTATGCCACAATCGCGGTGTTCCTGTCGGCGGCGGTCGCGACTGTCGGCGGCATCGCCTCGTGGGGTTTCCACTCGATCACAACGTTCTCGGGCAGCACCGTCTCGGCCTCCGAAGGCCTCCTGCTCGTGGTCGCCGCCAATGCCTGCTACCTGATTCCCCTGTTCGCGGTGGCGAGCATCGGAGTGCTGCTATCCACCAGCACCCGCAACAGCACCGCTTCGGTTGTCGGCGCGGTGGGCGTCGTAATCCTGCTTTACATAATCGCCGGCATACCCGGTCTCGAAGGCATCAAGCCCTACCTGCTCACCGAACAGTTCGAGAACTGGCACGGCCTCCTGCGCACCCCCACCGACTGGGCGCCCGTGCTCCACTCGCTATGGGTATGCGCCTTGTACGCGGTGCCGTCTCTGTTCGCGGCGTACCTCGTGTTCCTGCGCCGGGATGTGGCCGGCGGCTAGGTCGCCGCGGTCAGCGCGCGCTCACGCTCAACGCGCCAGCACCGGTTCGGCGAGGATGAAGATGTCTTGATTGTCGGATTGTTCGGCGCCCTGCCTGGTCCACACGAACAGTAGATCTGTGGCCCCCTGAAGCGCGAAGTCCATCTTATGCACCTCGCTGGGCCCGTGAAAGCTCGAGCGATATAGGACGACCGAACTGGGAGAGCTGTCGTTGTTCTTGTACACCGTCAGCTTGTAGTCCGTTTCGGCGCTCGAGTTGATCTCCAGGCCAGCCGCCTTCGACGTCAACCGACTGAAGCCCGGCGTGGGCATCTGGAAACTTGCGGTGCTCGAGTAACCATCGATGTTGAAAGCCACGGCCTGCTGATAGGTCTGACCTTGGAGCTCCTGCTTGGAGGCTTCCTGCGACAGCGACACGTCGCTTGCGTCTTTGCCCAATTGTTCACTGTTCTGCGCGGCCAGATATTCGGCGAGATACTCCTGTGTCCCGCCGCTTTCCGCCGGAGATTCGTCGGCCGTGGAAGACGTTTCCGTGCTCGACGTGTTTTCACCGGCTTCCTCGGTGCTCACGCCCGAGGTGGTCGTGGTGCTGGTCGCCTGCGTCGCAGGCGTGGTCGCGGCGACAGGCGTCGGTGCCGTCACCGTGATGACCCTCGTGGTCTTCCTACCGCCGATGGCGGCGCCAACCACGAGCCCCGAGATCGCGACGAGTACCGCTCCAAGCAGGCTTGCCTTCCAGTTCACAGACTCCTCCCAACAAGATAGGTGGCCGCCCAAATGGGCGCATACACGGCCGCGCTGAGCAGCGAGGCGCGCAACAACCGCCTGCGCCCGGGCTCGGACCGCCCGGGCTCGACTTCCTCCAACACGGCGTCGTCGGAGGATGCAGGCGCTTGCACGTCAAGCTTAAGCTGCGCGGCTGCCCAACGCATGAGCGCCCCGGCTGAGGCGGCGCGCTTCGCCGGTTCCTTTTCCATGGCGCGCGCGACCACGATGTCGAGCGGAGACGGCAAGCCTTTCACCGCCTCGCTTGGCTTGGGCACAGGCGCGTTGACGTGCGCCAGCAGAGTGGCCGTGCGAGTCTCGCGCTTATACGGCGGCTCGGAGCACAAGCAGCGATAGACCAGACAGCCGAACGAGTAGACATCGGCCCGCCCGTCCACATGTTCGCCGTTGATCTGCTCGGGGGCCATGTAATCCACCGTGCCCAACATCTCGCCCGGTTGGGTCTGTTCGCCGCTCGCCTCGGCGGGCTTGGCCAAGCCGAAGTCGGCGAGATAGGCGTGCCAACCCTGTCGGTGCGCTTCGAGCAGCACGTTGGCCGGCTTCACGTCGCGATGGACCAGCCCTCGCTCGTGGGCCGCGTCGAGGGCGTTGGCGATCTGGACGAGGATCGCAACCGCCTCCGCCACATCGAGCGGCCCGCGCTCGCGCAGCAGGCTGCCCAGGTCGGGGCCGTCGACAAAGCGAAGCGCCAGGAACAGCGAGCCATCGGGAAGCTCCCCTGTCTCGTAGACGGGGAGGATGTTGGGGTGGTCGATCGCGGCGCCCGATCGGGCCTCTCGTTGGAAGCGCTCGCGGAAGCGCACATCGTCACCCAGGTCGTGCGCGATGACCTTGAGCGCGACACGGCGTTCGAGCGAGAGCTGCGTCGCCTCGTACACGACGCCCATCCCTCCGCGCGCGACGAAGCGCTCGATCCGGTAACCGGCGGCCTCGGTGCCGGGCTCAAATAGTGCCTCCTCGCTCACGGCAGACCCGGTCCACGCGCTCCGCCAGCGGCGACGACCGCTGAGGCGGCGGCGCCCCGCGCCTCCCAGCGTCGGGCCTGAACGCTGAGCAACCCGCCCCCAGCCCCTACGATCACCCCGCCGAGCAGGAACGTTCCGAAAACACTGCCGCCGTTCGCCCGACCAAAAATGTCCCTGACGAGCAGAGCATTGAGAATCAGGAGCGTCAACGCCCACGTTGGCCCGACCAAAGACCCCCAGGCCGCGGCCTTCCAGTGTGTGTCGGGCAGCCGCGATCTTGCTACCGCGAAGCCGGCGCTGAGCGCCAGCAGCAGACTGCTCCCGAGCATGAAGATCAATAGGGGAGCGAACGCGTAGACCGGCATGGTGCGACCGAACGCAAATATGCGGTAATCGCCGGAATTGTCGACTTTGATCGCGGCGAGGTCCCCGGTAGGCACCGGCACCCGCGTTGAGCTCCCGCCGTCTCCCACGAGGCGAAACTGCGCGAGACCCGCGAGCTCGGTCCAATGCACGCCGTGCTCGAGGGCGTACGCAACGTGGTCGATCGTGGCCACGGGCGTGGAGTCTCCGTCCCTGAGGTCGGCCTTGAGCAGCGTCTCGACCGTCCATGTGAGCGTCCCGGCGAGGGTCATCAGCGCGAGCAATAGCGCGAGCGGGCGCAGAGCGAGATAGCAGGTGCGCGCCGCCTCGCGCAGCTGAGCGGGGACCATGTCAGCTGGGAACCCCCGCTCCAGGGCGGGCCGCATAACGTAGTAGGTGCCCAGCAGCCCGCCGATCACGCCCCACAGAACACCCAGCAGCACGGCTCCCAAGACATCCGGGTCGATCGTGCTCTGCCCCCCACCGAGGCTCCCGGCCGCGAGGGCGGGGACAAGCATCGCCAGGCCAAAGACGACTCCGACGCCCGCGCCGGCGGCCAATCGTGTGGTTGGCGGCAGACCAAGCGTCCGGCGGGCCTGCGTCGCTGCGGCGATCGCGCAGGCCGCGATCGGGAAGATCACGAACAGCGCGGGCCCCAACTTGCCCACTCCGTCGCCATAGCCCACTTGTAGGAAGTTGAGCACCTGCGCGAATCCGGCGGTCAACAGACCCTTGCCGTGGTCCACCAGCCCAAGGGCAGAGTGATCGGAGAGGATCAGCCCGAACGCCAAACCGACACAGATCGTGCCGATGGCCGCGAGCCCTCCGCCAACCAATGAAGTGGTGACCGTCGGTGTTCGCAACTGTCCCGCAAGCTGTGACGCCATCTCTCCGGTGCCGGGCGCCATGGCATCAATCCGCTTGAGCGCGACCGCGTCAGCCGGGATCTTTGGCAAGAACCTGGAGCCGGCCTTGCGCTGCTCCTGCTCCGCGCCACAGTGCTCACAGAACTTGGAGTCGGCGGGGAGCGGCTCCCCGCACAACTTGCAAAAGACAGTATCGGTCATGCCCGCCGAGTCATCCCAATCGTTCCTCAGAGCCGATCAACCGCGCGCACGGCAGGCAGAGCGCCTCGCCCCCCACCACCGCGGCTCCACAGATCTCGCAGCTTAGTTGAACGTCCGGCAGCTCGACTTCACGCTCACCAGACGAATCTGTCACATCAGATGAATCTGTCACAGGTAGCGCATCGTGCGCGTGCTGGCTCTCGTCGGCCGGCTCGCAGGAGAAGATCGTGGGGCTGTCCTCGTGATTGGGGATACCGTCCGCGATCCGCGGCGATCCCGATGGCTGGAAGGGTGCCGGCGGCTGTGCGCGACCACACACGCGACAGAACCGGGCCGTCGCCGATATCTCGGCGCCGCAGGCAGAACAGGATCTGTTCACAGGTCGCGCTCCGACACCAGACCCCACTCAAGCGCGCACGCCACCAGTCGTGCTCGCTTCTCGTTCTGCGCGCAGCGGTCGAGCTCGAAGCGTTTGTAGAGCACCGTGAGATGACCCTTCACAGCGTCCAGGCCGAGACAGACCTCTTTGGCGACCGCCGCGTTGCTGGCCGGCACGGCGAAGCGCCTGTCGGAGACCTTGTACGGACGAGCCAAGGCCACCAGTATCGCCCGCTGCGTATCGGTCAGCTCGGGAGGCGAATTCGCCACGGACGTCGCCACCGAAGCGCCGGCGCGCGGGCGGCGATAGGTGATCACGGTCCTCCCGAAGCGCAGCTCGTCTCGGTCGTTTAGACGTCTTCGTCCCAAAATGCGCTCGCGCCCGATGAACGTTCCGTTACGGGAGAGCCCAAGGTCGATCACCGCCCAGTCGGCGGCCATCGGCTCCAACTCCGCATGCACACGAGACACCTCGCCGTCCTCGAGCACAATGTCGTTGGATGATCGTCGTCCAATCGTCAGGCGCCGACGGGTATCGAGCGTGAGTATCCGCTGCGCATCGCTCCCGTCGCGCCAAACCAGGAAGGGCAGACCGGCGGCTTCGGCTTCGACGACGCTCTTGATCTCGCGAGCCGAGCTCCTGTACAGGGCCGACTGTGTTCTTGTGGGTGCCTCTTGCTCCATGGGAATCGACCGACTGCGTAACGCATTTGCGCAGGGGCACCAAATCCTAACGACCCGACGGATTCCCGTTTGAGAAGCGTGGGCTCAGCTGTGCAAATCACGCAAAGGTACCGCTCCGCCGCCGGTCGCCAGAGCAATGCTGTGGGGTGTGCGAGTCTCACACCTTCGTGTGAGCCAGATCGCACGATCGAGCCCACACAATGAAGCCCGTCACACCTCGTGTCGAACGCTTCGAAAGGCAGCCCGATGCACATCTGGATCAACTTCGCGCAAGCCATGGGACCGGCGGTCCTGGCCGCGCTGGCCGTCTCGCTGGTGTTGCCCCGACTGCGACGAATCGGTCGACGCATCCGATCAATCGCCCGCGAGCGCGATCTCACGATTGAGCTGGTGGTGATTGTGCGTGCCCGGCGCGGACGGCCACCCGCGTCCAACGGCTGACCGGCTCTCAGCCCACCTCGGCCGGCAACTCTACCGCTCCCACTTCGACCTCACCCAACAGCCGCCGTGCCTCCTTGGGGTCAATCAGCCCAGCCCCCAGCCGCCCGGTGGACTCTGCCCCGCAAGCAACGCCAAAGCGTAGGCACTGGTCGGGCGGGCGGCCCTCGTAGCGGGCGGCCACGTAGCCGGCCAGGAACGCGTCGCCGGAGCCGCGCTTGGCGATCGGGTCGCGCGGGGCGGTGCGGGCTCTGCGCAAGCACGATTTGCCGTCGATCAGGACGTCTGCGACGCAGCCGTCGGCCATTGTCATGATCGCCTCGCGCGGCCCCAATCCGACGATCTCGCGGACGGCCAAGAGGCGTTCCTCCTCGGCCGCGAACTCGTGACCGACGAGCTCCTCGGCCTCCAGGATGTTGGGCGAGACGACATCCGGCTCGGCCCTGACAGCGTGTGTGAGGGGATCGCCGTCGGTGTCGATCACCGTGGTCACGCCCGCCTTCTGCAGCTCGCGGATCAAGGTCGCGTACAGATCCGGCTCGACGCCTCTAGGCAACGAGCCAGCCAGCACCACGATGGCCGCGCCGCGCGCCAGGTAAAGCAGCTTGTCGCGGAACAGCTCGACCTCTTGCTCAGAGACCGATGGACCGCGTTCGTTGACCTCGGTCTGCTCGCCATTGGTGGGGTCAAGCACCGATGTGTTGGTCCTCGACTCGTCCCTGATGCGCACGAAGTCGTTGAGGATCGCCTCCTCGGTGAGCTGCTCCACGATGTGCGTACCCGTCGCCCCGCCAGCCAGGCCGGTCGCGATCACCGGCTGTCCCAGCGCCTTCAGGGCGCGGGCGATGTTGACGCCCTTGCCGCCCGCCATCGTGCGCTGCTCGACGGTCCTGTGACGCCGTCCAAGGCGGAAGTTGGGCACCGAGAGCGACTTGTCGATCGCCGCGTTGAGCGTAACCGTGATGATCATCTGTCCATCACCTCCGTCTTCTGCGTGACCGGAGCCGCACTGGCGCCGCCTGAGGCTCCACAGAGGCTACCGGACCGAGAACCTCGATTCAGAAAAACTGGGTAAATCAAAGACCGGCCCCGCAAGCCGTTTGGCCACGAGGCACCTAGCCGGATATGCCCCAAGCCAACTCCCGCAAACGCTCGGCCTCCACGCGCGCCGCTTCGCCGGGAGCGCCCCCGTTCGCGATATGGGCGTTGGCGACAGAGCGCGACGCGGCGATCAGACCGCCCGCGCGACCAGGCGCGAAGGCGGCTCCCAGATCCTCGACACGCCCTCCCTGAGCGCCCACGCCCGGCAACAAAAAGACAGCGCGCGGCATCAGCTCGCGGGCGCGCTCCAAGTGCTCGGGCAGGGTCGCCCCGACCACGGCCCCCACATCGCTGAGACCACTCTCCCCCACGCCGTGGGCTCCAAGCCGCTCGACGAGCATCGCGATCCGTTCCCACACGCGCCCACCCCCGGCCAGCTCCAGGTCCTCGATATCGGCCGCGCCAGGGTTGGACGTGCGCACGAGTACAAGCACTCCGGCTGGGCGCTCCCCGCGCCCCGCGCCGCGTGCGGTAGCGACGAACGGCTCCACCGCGTCGGAGCCCATCAGTGGATTGACCGTGATCATGTCCGCGCCTAGCCCGTCCACCGCATCGAAGGGACTTTCGGTTGAGCCTTGCAGCGCCCGTGCGTAGGCGCGCGCGGTCACGTCGATGTCGCCCCGCTTGCCATCCGCGATCGCGAGCAGGCCGGACTCGTGGGCGTATTCGACGATGCCTTCCAAGGCCGCCCACCCCGACGCGCCCAACTGCTCGAAGCGCGCCAACTGCGGCTTGACCGCCACGCAAGCCGGGCCGGCGGCGTCGATCAGGGCCCGACAGTGCACGAGCACCGCTGCGGCGGCCCGCTCGGCTGGCGAAGCGTGCGCATCGGCCGAGCAGCTGTCCTGCGAGGTGTCCTCACTCGGCCACAGCTGCAGCAGGTCGGGGTCAAGCCCAAGCACGATCTGGGACTCGCGCTCGGCCACGCGAGCACTCAGCAGGTCCCCGAAAGGGGCGATTGAGGTTGGCGCGGGAGAAGGTTGGGACACGATCAGGGAGAATACGCCTGCGTGACGCCGCTAACCCGTTTCAGCTGGATCGCGACCGTGCTCGTGGCTCTGATCACGGCTCTACTGCTACTGCTGTCCGACTACACCGGCTACGCCGCCTTGAGCGTGGCGGTGGCGTGCTCGGCCGCGATCAACTTGCTTTGAGCCAGCCCCGCAGCGCGTCCACGGCGCGTCCACGGTGGCTGAGCTGGTCCTTGCGCTCGTCGCTCAGCTCGGCTGCCGTCATATCCGGATGCTCATCGGGCACGAAAGCCGGGTCGTAGCCAAAACCGCGCTCTCCGCGCGGCGTCTGAGCCAAGCGGCCCGTCCAGCGACCTTCGAACATGCGCTCCTCGCCGCTGGCCGGATCGACGTAGGCAAGCGCGCACACGTAGGCCAACCCGCTGCCCATGGGTGCTTCGCCCAGCAGCTTGGCCAGATTCTGCTCGTCGGTGGCATCCTCGCCGGCATAGCGCGCCGAGCGCACCCCGGGCGCACCGTCGAGCGCCGCCGCTTCGATGCCCGAATCGTCGGCGATGCTGACCCGGCCAGTCGCCGCGGCCGCCGCTCGTGCCTTGCCGAGCGCATTCGCCGCGAACGTATCGCCGTCCTCGGGCGGTAGGACCACCTCCTCGGGCAACACGTCCACCTCGACAGCCGGCAGCAACCGCGCGAACTCGCGCCGCTTGTGCTCGTTGCGCGTGGCGAGCACCAACCTCATGCGGCGTCTGCGAGAACGCGCTCCTGAACGGCCCGCAACTGCTCGATCCCGACCGCGGCGAGAGCCAATAGCTCGTCCAGGGATGCTCTCGAGAGCGGTGTGCGCTCGGCCGTGGCCTGCACCTCCACCAGCCCACCCTCGCCAGTCATCACCACGTTGGCGTCGACCTCGGCATTGGAGTCCTCGCCGTAATCGAGGTCGAGCATCGCCGCCTCGCCCACGATCCCGCACGAGACGGCCGCGATCGAGCCAATCAAAGGCGAGCCCTCGAGCTTCTCTTCGCTTCGCAATCGCGCGCAGGCGAGCGCCAGGGCGACGTAGGCGCCGGTGATCGACGCGCAGCGCGTGCCCCCATCGGCCTGCAGCACGTCGCAGTCCAGATAGACGGTGCGTTCGCCGAGCGCCTTCAGGTCGATCGCGACGCGTAGCGAGCGGCCGATCAAGCGCTGGATCTCCACCGAGCGCCCATCCAAGCGTCCCTTGGAGATGTCGCGTGCCTTGCGGTCTCCGGTCGAGGCAGGCAACATCCCGTACTCGGCGGTCAACCAGCCCTTGCCCTTACCGGTCATCCAGCGCGGCACGCCCTCCTGCGCTGAGGCGGTGCAGATCACACGCGTCTCGCCCATCGAGATCAGAGCCGAGCCTGTGGCTGTGCGCACGAAGCCCGTCTCGATCTCAACCGGGCGCAGCTCGCCCGTGGAGCGACCGTAACTGCGTTTGCGCACACGCGGACCAGGCATCGCCGCAGCCGGCAAGATCTCCTCGCCGCTCACGCCAAAGCCCCCACGCTGTGCAGATCGATGTGCTCGATCTCGCCGAGCGGCATCTGCAGGAAGCGCGTGCCCGGCTCCTTGAAAGCGTCGACGTCGCCGGTGCACAGGAAGCGATAGTCGCCCTCCCCCTGTTCGCGCGGGTTGCGCAGGCCGCGCGTGGACAGGGCGTGCTCGACCTGGCGCGCGAGCGCTCCCCCCGAGCTCACGAGCTTCACTCCGGGACCAAGCATCCGCTGCAACATGGGACTGATCAAGGGGTAGTGGGTGCAACCGAGGATCACCGTGTCCACGCCCGTCTCTCGCAGCGGCGCGCACGCCTCGCGCACCGTCTCGACCGCGTGCTCGTCGAACTGGCGGCCCTCCTGGATCACAGAGGCGAGCGTCGGACAGGCCACCGCGTGCAAAGTGACGTGTGGGTCGACCGTGCCCACGGCCCGCTCGTAGCTGCCGCTGGCGACGGTCGTAGGCGTGGCGAGCAGTCCGATCCTCCCGTTGCGCGTGGCCGCCACCGCGCGCAGAGCCTCGGGGCGTACGACGCCGAGCACGTCGACACCGAGCGTAGTCTCCATCATGCGCCGCTCCAAGATCGGCAGGGCCGCCGCCGTAGCCGAATTGCAAGCGATGACAAGCAGCTTGGCACGCCGGCGCAACAGCTCCTCGGCGATCTCCGAGGCGAAACGTGCCAACTCCTCCGGGGAGCGCTCGCCGTAGGGGAAACGAGCGGTGTCACCCAGGTAGAGGAAGTCCTCGCGGGGAAGGCGCACCAGGAGCTCGTGCAAGACGGTGAGCCCGCCCACGCCGGAGTCGAACACGCCGATCGGACGGGCACGGGGGTCGCTGGACTGAACACTCGCCACGCGGCCCATCATTCCAGAGCGCTACCGTCAGCGCTCGTGCGCGCGCTCGTGCTGTCCAACATGCTCGCCGACGCGGCTCACCCCGAGCGGGGTCGCTTCGTGCGCGACCAGGTCAGCGCGCTGCGAGCATTGGGAGACGCGAACGTGGAGCTAGAGATCGAGCTGTACGAGTTCGCGCCCGGAGGGAGAGCCCTCGCCCACGCCGCGCGGGACCTGCGCGGACGCTACAAAGGCGAGCGCTTCGACGTGGTGCACGCCCACTTCGGGCTGACCGCCTGGCCGGCCTTGGCCGTGAAAGCACGTACACGAGCGCTGACCATGCACGGCACCGATGTGCGCCATCCCCGCACGCGCTTGGCCACACGCGCCGCGATGCCCACAGTGGGACTACTCGCCGCCGTGTCCGAGGCGCTCGTCCGCGAACTACCCGGGAGGCGGGCTCGCGCCCGTGCGCAAGTGCTTCCCTGCGGTGTGGACATGGAGCGCTTTAAGCCCACACCCCGCGCGCGCGCGCAGGGCACCCTCTTTTTGGAACCACATCACACGAGCCCTGACCCCCGCCCGATGGCCGAACCGCGGCGTTCGGCCATCGACCCGGGCTTGGAATTCAACAGGGCCGACCCACAACCCCCCTACCTTCTCTTTCCCGCCGACCCTAGTCGCGCCGAGAAGCGCTTTGATCGCGCTCAGGCCCTCGCCAAGGCCGTCGGGGCGCAGTTGCTCACGCTGGGCGGAGTAGAGCCTGAGCGGGTGCCTTTGTACGTGAACGCCGCACACGCGGTGTTGGTGCCCTCAGAGCGGGAGGGCTTCGGCTTGGCGGTGCTGGAGGCCTTGGCCTGCGACGTACCCGTCCTGGCAACGCCCGTGGGTATCCATGCGCAGGTGCTGACAGGGCTTAGCGGGACGCTATGCGAGCCCTACGACCTGGAGCGCTGGCGCCGATCGCTCGCTGCGATCTTGGCCGAGCCCGACCCGCGCATCGAGGGCCGCGAGCGCGCGCAGGCATTCTCGGCGACGCGCATGGCCGAGCGCGTGGCAAGCGCATGGCGCTCACTCGTCGCAAAGGCCGGATAGCATGGAAGCCGTGGCAGACGCAGATGAAGCGGGGGAGGAGACGCAGCCCCCCCAAGCCCCTGGGTTCGGCGAGCGTGGGCGCATGCGTCGCAGGACGCGCTTCCTGCGCAAGGCGCGCGAGCTGGCCTACCGCGACCTCGGCGGGCTCGTATTCGATCTGCACCGCTTCGGTCAGCGCAACGACCCCTTGGTGCTCGCCAAGCTCGCGACGCTGCGCCAGATCGACACCGAGGTACGCGAACTGGAAGCGGTGCTGAACGACTATAGGCCGGTGACGGTGCTGCACGAAGTGGGGATCGCCGCGTGCCCGCGTTGTGCCGCGATCCACGGCAGCGACGACCGCTTCTGTCCCGGCTGCGGCCTCGCCTTCGACGCCAAGGCCGACCGTCCGATCTCCACGGCCCCGGTCAACCAACAGCGTCAACCCGCTGCGCCCCTCACCCCGCCGGCCACGGCGTCTGCGACAGCGCCCGCACCACAGCCCGTACAACCGTCTGTACGACCGCCCGCAACCCCGATGGCAACACCGGTCCGTGCTCCGGAACCGACACAGGAGGACGAACCGACACAGATCATCCGCCCAACGCCAACGAAGCAATGAGCGCGGTCGCACCAACCGCCACTGAAGCGTGCCCGTTGTGCGGCTCCGAGCTGCGATCCGAGCAAAGCTGGTGCCTGCGCTGCGGCGCGGCCGCGCGGACCCGTCTTGCGGCGCAGCCGAAATGGAAGGCGCTCGCGCTCGCTTTCGTCGCGATCGTCGTGGCATCGTTGGGCGTGCTTGCGGCGGCCTTGGTGCAGCTCGCCGGATGATCGACCGATGAAGGCGGCCCGGGCGTCGGGGCAAAGACGCACGGATTTCGACGTGGTGGTGGTCGGAGCCGGGGCGGCCGGCCTGTATGCGGCGCTTTGCGCGGCGCGTGAGGGAGGCAAAGTCGCACTGCTCTCCGCCATGCCACTGGCCCAAACAGCCAGCTATTGGGCTCAGGGCGGCCTGGCGGCGGTGCTCGCGACCGACGATAGCCTGGATCTACACCTCGAGGACACAGAGCGCGCGGGGCGCGGCGCTGTACGGCGCTCGGCCGCGGAGGTGCTCGTGCGGGAGGCGCCGGCTTGCGTCGAGGACCTCGAGCTACTCGGCTTCCATTTCGACGCCGATCGCCGTGGGCGCCTGGCGCTCGGCTTGGAGGGCGGACACTCGGTGCGTCGCATCGTGCACGCCGGTGGCAGCGCCACCGGACGGCGCCTGCTGCGCGAGCTATCGGCTCTTGTCGTGGCCGACGAGCGCGTGGAGGTGATCGAGGGAGCGCGGGTGAGCGGTCTTCTCTGCGAGGAGGGTCGCTGCGGCGGGGTTGTGTGCCAACAGCACGCCGGCGGCGGCAGCGCCGAGGCCCACAAGCGCACTGTCCGCGCGCGTGCGGTGGTGTTGAGCACCGGCGGAGCAGCCGCGCTGTGGGCGCGCACGACTAACCCACCGGGCTCGATCGGTCAAGGCCTGCTGCTCGCCCACGCCGCCGGAGCGACGCTGGCGGACCTGGAGTTCGTGCAGTTCCATCCGACAGCGGTGATCGGCGTGAAGGGTCGCGAAGGGTTCCTGATCACCGAGGCGATCCGGGGCGAGGGCGCCACGCTGCACGGTGCGGACGGCGAGCGTTTCGTAGACGAGCTGGCACCGCGCGACGAGGTCTCGCGCGCGATCCAAGCCAAGCTGCGGACGGAGGGCGAGAAGGCGGTACAGCTCGATATGCGTTCGATCGACCCGGTCCTGTTTCCCAACGTAGTGGGGGCACTGCGCGAGGCAGGACTCGACCCGATGCGAAAGACGGTGCCAGTCGCCCCGGCCGCCCACTACACAATCGGCGGCGTCGTTACCGACCTATACGGACGCTCGGGCGTGAACGGTCTGTACGCGGTAGGCGAGACCGCGTGCACGGGCCTGCATGGGGCGAACCGGCTCGCCTCGAACTCATTGAGCGAGTGCTTCGTATTCGGCCGCCGGGCGGCTTTGACGGCGTTGGAAGAGCCAGCGCAGGCGAGCAAGAACAACGCGATCGGCGAGCCAACTTCGACAGGCAGCGAGGAGGCGAAGAGAGCCATTGTGAGAGATCAGCCAAAAGCGGCAGAGGCGGCGCTCGCCGGGCAGTCTGGTCCGACCGTGGTTGAACAGACCACCAGAACGGCGCTGTGGGAGCACGCGGGAATCGTACGCTCGGCGGCAGGCTTGAAGGCGCTGTCGAGGGACGCGCACCCGCTAGCGCGCTTGATCGCGCGTGCGGCACTGGAGCGGGAGGAGACCCGCGGAACACATACGCGCAGCGACTACCCGGAGCGCGAAGCCCAACTGGACGGGCGGCACGTGGTTGTGAACGAGAACGACCGCCTGGAGTGGCACGACTGGCAGTAGACCCTCGATTGGGCGGATTGACGATAAACCTAACCTGGGCTTAATGAATTCCTTCTGTGCCGCTTAGGAATGGCTTGGATACTTGACAAAACCGGTCCTTTAGACCGGACGGGGTGTTCAGGCAGGTATAGCCCATGTACCAATTCAGTCGAGCCATCTACAGGGATCTGGCTCCGTATATAACGGAGTCTCGACCCAACGCGGTTGATTCCAATCACCGACACGTACTCGAAGCTTGCGAGTCGGCGATGGAGCGCTTGGCCACCGATCGCCACTACTTCGCAAAGCCGGCGCGCACCTTGTTCTGCGACATCAGGACGTATTTCCCGATGAGCGCCCAAGAGCGCGTATTGCAGACCGTGTGCTGTTACGTAGGTCTGGCCCAGCGATTTTTGGTGGAGCATCCAATCGAGGCGCACGCGGCCGTAACCGACGAGCCGCCCACCTGCCGGGCGACAACCCGCAAGGGTTCCACCTGTCAAAGGGTGCCGTTGCCCCACAACGGTTATTGCCCCTCGCATCAGCATCTAGCGGATACCGAGCACCAGGAGCGTCTGGCCGCGGCCTGACACCTGCCGCCGTTTGCGCACGTGCCACCAGCACGCACGCAAACGCCGTCAAACGTCAGGAGCCCGCAGGAATTAGGCTCCGGCGATGCTGCTCGGGGTAGACGTTGGAGGGACCTTTACAGACGCTGTAGTGGTGGCCGACGACGGGACGAGCTACAGCGCCAAGACCCCAAGTACCCCCGGGGCCCAGCACGAGGGCGTGCTGGGCGCCATCGCAGCGGTGCTCGAGAAGGCTGGCGTGGAGCCCCGAGCAATCGGAAGGTTCGCGCACGGGATGACCGTCGCCACCAACGCGCTACTTCAGGGCGTAGGCGCTAAGACCGCGCTGATCGCGACCGACGGTTTCACCGACATCGTCGAGCTGGGGCGCCAGGCACGGCCGAGCCTATACAAGCTGTGTGAGGCGGGCCCGGAGCCGCTTGTCCCGCGCGAGCTTCGCTTCGGGGCATCCGAGCGAACGGGGCCGCAAGGGCCGCTCGTGCCGCTCGATGAAGAGGCGACCGCGGCGCTGTTGGAGCGCTTGGCGGACGCCGAACCGGAAGCGGTTGCGGTGGCGCTGTTGCACTCCTACGCTCATCCGGCTCACGAGCAGCGCATCGGTGAGCTGCTCGCCGATCGCCTCCCATACACGCATGTGTCGCTCTCGCACGAGCTGGTGGGCACCTTCAGGGAGTACGAAAGGAGCGCGACGACCGAGGTCGATGCGGCCCTCTCCCCCTTGCTACAGACCTACCTGGAGCGCCTCGGGACACAGGCCACGGCCGAGGGGCTGCCCGCGGTCCAGGTGATGCAATCCTCGGGCGGACTCACCGACTCTCATCGTGCGGCATCTCACGCCGCTTTGACCGTGCTCTCGGGGCCGGCCGGAGGGGTCGGCGGAGCACTGCTGTTGAGCGAAGCGACGGGCACGCAGGACGTGTTGTGCTTTGACATGGGCGGCACCTCTTGCGACGTTTGCGTGATCGACGCAGGCAGGGTCGCCGAGACTGCGCAGAGGGAGGTGGCGGGACGACCGTTGGCTTTGCCCGCTCTGGACATCCATACGGTTGGCGCGGGCGGCGGCTCGATCGCTTGGTGCGATGCGGGCGGCGCGCTGCGCGTGGGACCGGAGTCGGCTGGGGCCGATCCAGGACCCGCAAGCTATGGCAAGGGCGGAGAGCGAGCGACCGTGACCGACGCGAACCTGGTGCTCGGCAGGCTGCTCGCCGACACGCCTCTGGCCGGCGGGGTACAGCTCGACCTGGACGCGGCCGAACGGGCCGTGGAAACGCTGGCACATGAGCTGGGGCTTGAGAAGACAGCTTGCGCAGAGGGGATCGTGAAGATCACCGAGACCGAGATGAGACGCGCGCTAGCGGTGATGACGGTCGAGCGGGGGATCGACCCGCGCCGCTTCGCGCTGATGCCGTTTGGCGGCGCCGGCCCGCTGCATGCGGCATCGATGGCGGCCGAGCTGGGGATCGGGCGGGTGCTGTGCCCACGCTCGTGCGGCGTGCTCTCGGCGCTCGGGCTGGCCGCGGCGGCAGCGCGGCGAGACGCCGCGCTGACAGTGATGTTGAGCGGCACCGCTTTCACCGACGAGCGGGTGAAGCACGAATTGGACACACTGATCGAGCGAGCCGTCGGCGAGCTGGAGGAACCGGCAAGCTTCGTCGGGGTTCGCTATGAGTTGCGCTACAGAGGCCAATCGTTCGAGTTGGGCGTGGAAGCCGAGATCGGCGATCTGCGAACAGCGTTCGAGGATGCTCACGAGGCTCGCTACGGCTACCGCGACGCAGGGGCCGAAGTGGAGCTGGTGACCATCCGCGTGTCGGCGCTGGGAGCGCGGCCTGCGTTGACGCTGGACGGTGCCACGCGCGAGACGCCTGAACGGGCGAGCACGCCGGTGGTGTTCGACGGTGAGCGTGTCGAGGCCGAGTTGTGGCGCGGCGAGCTGCCTTCGGGCGCCCATATCGTAGGTCCGGCGGTGTGTGCGATGCCCGAGTCCACTCTGCTTGTGCCGCCGGGCTGGCACGGGACTGTGGACGAGCGTGGAACCGTTCTACTGGAGCGGGTGGCTTGAAGGCACTAGACCCGATCGAACTACAGGTGATCGTGGGTGGCTTGCGAGCTGCCTGCGAGGAGATGGGGGCGGTCCTGGTGCGATCGGCGCACTCGGTCAACATCAAGGAGCGCCGAGACGCTTCGACCGCGCTATTCGATAGGGAGGGGCAGATGGTGATGCAAGCTGAGCACATTCCAGTGCACCTCGGTTCGATGCCAGCCGCGGTTGCGGCCGTGCTCGATCGCGACCATCGACCGGGGGTCTCGTGGGTCTTGAACGACCCGTTCGAAGGTGGCACGCACCTGCCCGACATCACGGTGGTGACGCCAGTGTTCGTGGACACCCTCATTGGATTCGCGGCTAGCAGGGCACACCACGCCGACGTCGGCGGCAAGGTGCCTGGGTCGATGCCGGCGGACAGCAGAACGCTCGCTGAGGAGGGCGTGGTTATCCACCCGTGCGAGCTGACCGAGCAGGCGATCGGGGAGTTGGTCGGGCAGATGCGCCAACCGCAGGAGCGGAGAGCCGACCTGAGGGCGCAGCTGGCGGCCAACCGGATCGGCGCGCAGAGGCTGGTTGAGGTGGCACAGCGCTCGGGCGTCGAGCACCTCCAAGCCGCGATGGACGCCGTACTTGACTACGCGGAACGACGCACTAGGGCATGCATCGCGGCGTTGGAGGATGGCGTACGCGAAGCCGACGACGTGCTGGAGGCGCCCGAGGGGGACTTGGTGCTGCGCCTGAAGGCCACCGTGCAAGGGGAGCGGCTGGTGCTCGACTTCACGGGCTCGGCCGCTCAGCACGAGGGCAACCTGAACTGCCCGCCGGCAGTAACGCTTTCGGCCTGTTGGTTTGCGGTGCGGGTGCTGACCGATCCCGACATCCCGCCTTCAGCTGGGGCCTACCGGCCGGTCGAGGTGGTCGTGCCGGCGGGATCGCTGCTCAACGCCAGGCCGGGAGCGGCGGTCGCGGCCGGCAACGTGGAGACCTCCTCGCGCGTGGCCGACCTCGTCCTTGAGGCATTCGGGCGCGCGCTAGGGCAAGGCACGATGAACAACTTGACGCTGGGCAACGAAGACTTCGCCTACTACGAGACGCTCGGAGGCGGCCAAGGGGCCTGTGAGGACGCGGACGGGCCCAGCGGGGTGCATGTCGCGATGAGCAACACGCTGAACACGCCGATCGAGGCGCTGGAGCGCGAATTGCCGTTGCGCGTGACCGCGTACGCGCTGCGCCGCGGCTCGGGCGGCGAGGGTAAGTACCGAGGCGGCGAGGGCGTCGTGCGTGAGGTCGAAGCGCTCACGGACATGACTTTCTCGCTGATCGCCGAGCGCCGCCGCCACGCGCCGCCGGGCGCGTACGGGGGTGCGCCCGGTCAGCCCGGCCAGGACACATGGATCGCAACGAACGGTCACGCTCAGCGCTTGCCGGCGAAGGTCACGGGTACGCTTCGCGGCGGCGAGCGACTTCGCATCGAAACCCCGGGAGGAGGCGGATATGGCACATGAGCGCATCGGATTCTTGGGACTCGGCATCATGGGCTCGCGTATGGCTGCAAACGTGGCAAAGGCTGGCTATGAGCTGAACGTGTGGACGCATACGCCGGGGAAGGCCAAGCGGTGGGCCGCCGATCACGAAGCGAGTGCCAAGGCGACGCCCGCCGAGGTGGCATCCGTGAGCGACGTGGTGGTGAGCATGGTCGTGGACGGTGCGCAGGTCGAGGAGGTGCTCTGCGGCGAGGAGGGCGTCGCGCGCGGCGCCCACGAAGGCTTGCTTTGCGTGGATATGTCCACGATTGCCCCGACGGACACGCGGCGCATCGCGGGACGGTTGGCCGCTGAGGGCGTCCGCATGATGGACGCGCCCGTGACCGGCTCCTCGCCGCGAGCCGAGGCCGGCACGCTGACGATCATGGCCGGCGGCGAGCCGGAGGACTTCGAGCGGGTGAGGCCGGTGCTGGAAAGCATGGGCGAGCTGGTGGTGCACGTCGGCGAGCTGGGGCAGGGTGAGATGCTCAAGCTGATCAACAATTCGCTGGGCGCCGCCAACGCGGTCGCCGTAGCGGAGGCGCTGCTGTTGGCCGACGCCACCGGTGTGGCCCTCGACGCGCTCGTACAGGTGACGATGAGCGGCTCAGGCGCCTCAGCGCAGCTGCAGATGAAGTCAGAGGCGATGCGAGGGCACGACTACACGACGCTGTTCAAGACCGAGCACCTACTCAAGGACGTGCGCCTGTGCTTGGAGGAAGCACAGGCTGCCGGCGTCCCCTTCCCCGCCGCCGCGCACGCACGAGACCTGCTCTCGGCTACGGTCGGCCGGGGCCACGGTGCCGATGACTATGCCTCGCTGATCGAGGCTGCCGAGGGGCTCGCGGGGCGCCGTCTATAGGCGCCCTCGCGCAAAACTTCAAGGACCTGAATAGGCCGTCGGCCTTCCCCCTAAACGCCTACGCTCAACATCGTTAGGAGCCTGAACGCCGGAAAAAACCCTCGATTTGCAGGCGATTTGGGATTTTCGCTCGGATTTCGTATCTTTAAGGGAGGCGACACCCTGTGCTTGGGCCTGTTAGGGGCGGCACGGACGGGGTAGCGCGGTTTTCAGACGATCCTCGTATTCAGGTTTTCAAGATGCCAATTGCTCTCAAGGAATGGGCGGTCACCGTCCGCGCCCTCGCCGAAGGCGAGCAGCTAATAACCCTGCGCAAGGGCGGGATTCGCGAGCCAGAAAAGCACTTCAAGCTCGAGCATGACCGCTTCTTCTTGTACCCCACGTTCGACCATCAGCGCAACGACCTCGTGCGCGAGTCCCACCAACCTGAGCTACGCAGGGCGCTCGAGGAAGGAGTGTGGAATGACGGCGAGCCGCCAGTGCAGGCATTCAGCGTGGAAGGCGGCATCCAGCAGCCTGAGCGTGTGAGGATCAGGGCTTGGGCCGAAGTGGCCGGTCACTTCACGATCTCCGACCCACGCTGCGTGGACGCGTTGTCCCCGTTCTATGTGTGGACACCCGACTATGCCGAGAAGCGTCTGGAATGGAAGCGACGCCATCCGTTGCATGTATTGCTGCTACGCACATACAGGATCCCCCGTCCGGTGACCGTCAAGGTTAAGGACGAGTACGGGGTTTGCAGCTCTTGGCTTGAGCTTCAACGCGAACTGCCCTTCGAGGGCACACCCGTGCTCTCCGACGGCGAGTTCGAGCGCGCCGCCGAAGAGATCGAGGCGATCACGCGCGAGGCTGGCCAGCCAATGGGCCAGCCGGTACTCGTCTGAGACGACGCGGATCGGCCTCATCGGTCGCTCGTCCGCGCAGGCACATCCCACTGCGGGCGTTGTCCTCGACGGCACCGTGACCTCAATAGGAGGTCAGCCTCCATGCCTGACCTCAGCGGCGCCTCCACCGTATGCCGCTTCGCGCGATTCACGCGAAGCGTGAGCTGATACCCAAGGCTACCCGCGGCCTTCGACTCCGCTCACACTTCAACAACATTCGCACTACCGGACACTACGGTATGCTCGCGGCCAGCAACGGCGGGCGAACGGGTGGCCCGCACCTACCAGGACGGAGGATTTTTCGTGGATACCAGTGAGTCTGCTCAGTCCACATCGACGAGCACAGAGCCGCAAGGACCGTCGGAAGGACTGACGCCTGGGGCTACCACCGCGGCAAAGACGGGGACGGCGGACGGATCGATGCGTGGCGGGGTCGGCGCTCCACCAGAGAACACGACCGATGCGACCGCTAAAACCGGCGACGTTGTCGCACCCCCGGGATCCTCGACCTATTGCCACGCGTGTGGAGATCGGGTTGACCCGCGCGCCTTCGTGTGCCCGAAATGCGGCGTCAAGCAGCAGCGGGGGGGCAACGGTGAAGGCATCGAGCCGGGCCTCGCGGCGGTCGTGACACTGATTACGAGCCCAGTGATCGGGATGTTGCTTGTCAAGCGTTGGGGGCTTGCGGCCCTTTACGCGGTGGTGATCTTCTTTGGGATCCTCACCGCCGCCTTCCTAATCGGCATTCCGATCCTCTTGGGTGCGTGGCTGGTAGGCATATTCCACGTGTACTCGATTGCCAACCGGGACCGCAACGGTTAAGGCAGAACACCTCCCCGCGGGAGAGGCCTGTGGGAGACCTGTCCACTGGCTTGGCACGCTCCATCGGGAAGGTGCTTAGGCGAGGAGATCGCGAGCGCGATCGGCGTGGGCGACCGACACGAAGATGTCGCGGCCGCCCGCAGCAAGGAAATCGGGCACGTCGGAACCGGGGTTGCGGCGTATCATGCTGGGAATCTGCTCCTGCGCGAGCAGTCCCTGGATCATTTCGGCCTCGGGTAGGTTGCGCGCGTAGCCGACCTGGACGAGTTGCGCAGCCGGCTCAGACGCGCGCTTGCGCCAAAGTCGCCTCACGGACGACCCCCTCCTCGACCAGGTAGGAGCGAATCTCCGGCTCATCGGGATCGGCCAGCCCGACGATGATCCACTCGACGCCGGGCCAGTGAGCGGCAAAATTGATGTCGGTTTGCGACGGGTAGGGGGCCGTGTGGGTGTGGGAGTGGTAGATCGCACCGATCTCCCAGCCGGCCTCTTCGAACTCGCCCATCGCGTGGATCACGTCGCGGCCGTCGATCTCGAAGCGCTTGGGGCTTGCATGCACGTTGCGGGCGCGCCGCACGCGCATTGCCTTGGCGGGCTCCTCGTCGGACGCCGGGAGGACGCCGACGACGCCGCAGCACTCGTTGGGGGCCTCCTCTTGCGCGTGGGCGAGGATCTCGCCAAGCATCTCAGCGGAGATGTCCATCGGCTCACCACCAAACGGTGGAGTCGAGGTTCTCGATCTCCTCGACTGGCAGGGTGTAGATGCCGCTCGACAGGTACTTCCAACCGTCGTCGGCTACTACGAACACGACGTTGCCCTCGTCCAGCTCGCCCGCGATGCGCACGGCGACGCGGGCGATCGCGCCGGAGGAGACGCCGGCGAACACGCTCTCCTCGTCGAGCAGCTTGCGCGTCCACAGGATCGCATCGGTGTTGGTGACGAAGATCTTGCGGTCTAGGAGCGAGAGGTCGATGATCGGCGGGATGAAACCGTCGTCGAGCGAGCGCAGGCCCTGTACGGGCTCACCTTGCATCGGCTCGGCGGCGACGATCTTGCAGGCGTCGCCGAAGGCCTCCTTCAGGCGCCGACCGTTGCCCATCAAGGTTCCGCCCGTGCCGAGACCGGCGACGAAGGCCGAGACCTCGTCGAGCTCCTCGAGGATCTCCAGGGCGGTGCCGTTGTAGTGGGCGTTGGGGTTGGCGATGTTGCCGTACTGGTAGGGCATGTAGTAGGAGGAGTCTTTCTCGGCCATGTCCAAAGCCATCTCGACGGCGCCGTTTGAACCCTTTGAGCCCTCGGAGTAGACGATTTCGGCGCCGTACATCTTCAAGAGCTGGGTGCGCTCAGGCGTGACATTCTCAGGCATGACGACCTTCAAGCGATAGCCCTTGCGCGAGCAGATCATGCCGAGCGAGATGCCGGTGTTGCCGGAGGTCGGCTCGAGGATCGTCTGGCCGGGCATGATCGCGCCCTGGGCCTCGGCGTCGTCGATCAGGGCGCGCGCCACGCGGTCCTTGACCGAACCGGTGGGGTTGCGCGACTCGAGCTTTGCCCAGATGCGTACTCCCGGCTTGGGCGAGAGACGCGGCAACTCGACGAGCGGCGTATTGCCGATCGACTGGACGATGTCGCCGTAGCGACCCCCACAGGGCTTGTTAGCGACCCGCTCGACAGCCATTACTTCACGGAATATAGCGCCGCCTGGCCATAGCGCCAAGAAGCGAATATGCTGAAGAGCGGAGATGGCAGGGGACTTCGACTTCGACTGGTTGGTTATCGGCTCGGGCTTCGGCGGGAGCGTGTCGGCGCTGCGGTTGTCAGAGAAGGGCTACAAGGTCGGCGTGCTGGAGTGTGGCCGACGCTTCGCCGACCACGAGTTTCCTGAGTCGACAAGCGACTACAAGCGCTACTTCTGGCGTCCAAGGATCGGCTGGAAGGGCATCTTCCGGCTGACCACCTTCAAAGACGTCTCAGTCGTAAGCGGTTGTGGCGTGGGCGGCGGCAGCTTGGGCTATGCCAACACGCTGTACGTGCCGCCGACGCAGTTCTTCGAGGATCCCCAGTGGGCTGAGATCGCCGCTTGGGAGTCTGAGCTGGCGCCCCACTACGAGGAGGCGCAGCGGATGTTGGGCGTGACGATGAATCCGCATGACGACCCCGCTGACCAGCTGCTGCGGGAACTGGGTGAGGAGCTGGGTGTCTCTGACACCTATAAAAAGACTCCGGTGGGAGTGTTCTTCGGCGGCGAGGGCGAGGCCGGCAAGACGGTGCCCGACCCGTTCTTCGGCGGCGAGGGACCGGACCGGACCGGTTGCTCGCTGTGTGGGCGCTGCATGGTGGGCTGCCCGCATGGATCGAAGAACACGCTCGTCAAGAACTACCTGTATCTGGCTGAGAAGCATGGCGCGAAGGTGAGCCCGGAACGCACCGTGATCGACATCAGGCCGCTTGGCCGGGGCAACGGCAGCGAAGGCTATGAGGTCGAAAGCGTGCGCTCGGGAGCTTGGCTGCGGCGCGAGCGCAGGGTCCAGCGGGCGCGGGGCGTGGTCGTCTCAGCCGGGCCACTCGGCACCAACACGCTGCTGCAGCGCTGCAGGCTGGGCGGCTCTCTACCACGTATCTCCCCCCGCTTGGGCGAGCTCGTGCGGACTAACAGTGAGGCGATCCTGGCGGTGACCGTGCCGGAGGATTATCCGGAGAACTTGATCAAAAGGGTGGCGATCACCTCGAGCATCTATCCCGACCCACACACGCACATCGAGACCGTGACCTATGGCAACGATGGCGACTCGATGAGTCGTCTGAACACACTGTTGACGGGCGACGGAACGCGGGCGACACGGCCCTTGAAGCTGTTGGGGCAGATCGTGCGCCACCCCAAGCGCTTCGCGCAACTGGTCAGGCCCAAGAACTGGTCGCGCAGGACGATCATCATCCTGGTGATGCAGACGCTCGACAACGCGATCGCGCTGCGCCCGAAACAGGGGCCGTTCAAAACGCTGTGGCTGAGCACCGAACAGGATCCGGAGCGTCCAATCCCAACGTTTATTCCGGTCGCCAACAAGGCCGCCGAATGGTTCGCGGAGCGCACCGGCGGGATTGCCCAAAGCTCGTTTACCGAGGCCGCCCTGAACATTCCGACGACCGCCCACATCCTTGGCGGGGCGGTGATCGGCGCCGACGCGGAGCACGGTGTAGTGGACGCACACCAGCACGTGTTCGGCTACGAGAATCTGCTGGTGTGCGACGGTTCGGCGATCCCGGCGAACGTAGGCGTCAACCCGAGCCTGACGATCACGGCGCTGGCCGAGCATGCGATGAGCCATGTGCCGGCAGCGGGCATGGTGAATGCAGAGCATGCCTCACAACCCGCAGCGGCCTGACCCTCAGGCCACTTACGCTCTCGCGCGCTAACCAACTGGAGGCGCGACGACAGTTGGGGCGTACGCGCCGGAAGATCCTTTATGCACCGGCGCAGAATGACTGACCACGGGCGGTGGCACATATTCGGGCGTGGTTGAAACCACAGAAGGAGCAGATTTGACTACTGAACCTCCAGCCTGATGGACAATTGCCTCTGGTCGGTGATGAGTTTTGCGCTTAGGTCGCGTGGGCAGCTTCAATGCCTTGGCCGTGACGGCGCTTAGCGTCGGTGCCGTAAACCCAGCTGCCCGTATTTCGCGAATGGCACGAGCCAAGCTCGTTTGTATCGCCGGGATTGATGCCGCCGAACTGGCATAGCGCGCTCGATCGTCGCGCTTAGCAGCCTCTGAGAGAGAGCGCATTACGTCGGCCTCATTACTTAGCGAGTCCGCCAATGTCGTGACGCCTGTTCGCTGAGCTCGGGAGACGCCAGAGACCCTTAAGAGTCGCGCCACCGCGCTGTCATCTCCTGCCGCGAGCAAGCTCTCCACTGCCGAGAGAGCGCGAGCGTCATGTGAGGGCCCCCTGCCAAGTCTCGCACGCGCCAGGGTCGTCGGCCTTAGGCTCTCGACGAGATCCGGAACAGCTCTGTGTACCGCCTTCGCACTGGGCTCATGCCTGTCAAGCAAAAGGAAACAGACAGCAAGGATCACGGCCAACAACCCACCAGCAACCGCCCACAGAGGCCATCGAGACGATGAAACCACTGATGGAGAGGGCGTAGCATCGGGCGCCTTTCGCCGCTGGTCAGCCGCCGTTGGCGCCGCCAAGCCTGAGTGCACCTTACGCTGGGGCGCACGATACACGCCGCTATCGACCGTCTGCTTGAAAGCGGGTATCAAATGACGTCGAGTTTGCGGCATGCGATTCACGGCGTGGGAGGCAGCGCCGATCAGATCGCGGGCGTAGGGGTAACGCGAGCTTGGCTCCTTCGCCATACCGCGAACGATCGCATCGCGGAGCTCGCGCTCCTCGTCGCTGCTGCCAGGCAACGTCGGAGGCGGCTCATGCAGATGGGCGTGCATAATGGCCGGATCAGTTTCGCGCAGATAAGGGACCTCCCCTGTCAAACAGTGATAGAGCACGGCGGTAAGCGCGTAGATGTCGCTCGCGTTGGTCAGCGTCGAGCCTTCTATCTGCTCAGGCGAGGCATAATTCACGGTTCCAACGAAACCGCCAGTCGCCGTAAGACCGTAGGTGTTTGAACCCTTGGCGACGCCAAAGTCCGCCAAGTAAGGGTGTCCTCGCTCAGTGATGAGAATATTCTGCGGCTTGATGTCTCTGTGTATCAGCCCATCGGCGTGTGCGGCGTCGAGAGCGTTAGCTATGGGGATAAGAATGCTGACGGTCCGTTGCGCATCAAGCGACCTATCGCGAATCAGCTGAGCGAGATTAGTGCCCTCAACGAACCGCATGGCTAGGTAGAGCAGTCCGTCTCGCTCGCCGGAATCGTGGACGGGAACAATATTGGGATGCTCAAATGCGGCGAGATGCTTGCCCTCGCGTCGGAAGCGCTCCCGGAACGCGTCATCGCGAGCAAGGTGATCGGAAAGAACCTTAAGCGCCACCGGGCGTCCCAGCGAGATCTGTTCGGCACGGTAAACAATTGCCGTACCCCCTAGCCCGATCACCTCATCTACACGATATCCACCAAGAACGTCGCCAGGACGCAGTATCGATGATGCCATGATCAATAACCCGCTATCCAACGCTCAGATCGCCGCCGAAAGCTAGAGCTCATTTTGCATCTCGGAGTCGGTGCATGAGACTATATGTCAGCTCGCGGCCGGTCCCACGCAAACGATTCGGACCTGGCAGCGCCTCCGTGGAACCACCCAAGCTGGGTAATGCTCACCATGGCAGGAGGAACACGATCCTCCTTGCATCTTGTCTGTGCCATCGAAGCCCCCTTCCCCTCGCAGCGCATTGCAGATCGAACGTATGAGCCTGTGTCGTCAATCGATGCCAGTGAACGAGCAACCCCGAGCGCCAGATCAGCGGTGACAGCGTCGACGGCTACGTCGTCAAACTGCTCAGGTTCATTGATCTTGACGAAGACAAGACGAGCGATATCTTGATCCAACAATGCGATCGAGCCACACTCCCCGGGCAGTCCACGCCGCGTGTGGCCGAGCCAGATAGTGTAAATCCCTACCGCAGGTCCTCTTTTGAGAATCTCACCAATCGCACCTCTCTCACGAACAAGATCCTCGTCGACGAACAGCACGAGCGCGGCGGTCGCACTCGAAGATGAATCACCGTTTGGCCCTTCATATCGCTCAGCCATGACCCTTAATATCTGCAGAAGCATCTCTTCTGTCGCCTGGATATCGTCAACAAGCCGAGGGCTGTCGATCGGCGACGGATCCGCTCTGGTATGGGGAAGCCACTTCAACCAGTCCCATGCTTCACGCTGGTCCGGGTCAACCGCGGCGACAATCGAAAGTTCTCGCGGGCTGTGGAGAACCGCCAGCTGAAGCACAAGCCACAATCCAAGACCGTCCACGCGGGCCTCGGGCCCTACCAAGCCCATACTGCCTACCCGCCTCATGCAAACCGTTACGGGGACCATCGGCGTGGTGCCATAAGTGGCAAGCAGTTCTTGCGCTCTGGACGGCATTGAGAGTTGGTGCGTGTCGACCGTGAATTCGGACGGAAGGTCAGCCACTCCGATCCTCAGGGTCAAAAAATCCTCGTCCTCGCCTCGGCGCTCCCAAAGCTCGGGGCGCACTTCCAAGGCCCTTGCACTGAGCTCCGAGGCGTCAGGGGCCGACGCCCTCCTTATCGCTCCCTCCTTCGCCCTAGCGGCTTCCAGCTGCCCTTCCAACTCGTCCAGATGCTTGTTGTAGCGCGTCATGTTCTGCTGGAAAAGGAGCCTTCCGTGACGACGCTCGCTTATATACGACCACAACAGTGTTGCAGGACTAAGAAGCATGGACAGCAGTAGTGCCGGCTGTGCAAAGATCACCGCAAACGCTCCTCCGAGCACCAAAGGTAGTATCGCCGCACCGACCTGCAGCCTAACTCGGGATGCTTCTGGCGGAGGTGCTTCAAGCTGGAAGCTTGGGGCTTGGTAAGACCCAAAAATGCGTGGCTGCCGGTTAAACGGCATCGACCCACCCTCGAGAGCGCCCATTTCAAAGGGGTGAATGGTCTGCTTGCTGAACGTGATCACCGAGCGACCAACCTCAATCTGGGAACCGCCGTCAGGCGTCAATTGCGTATCGTCCAACAGCGGATGTCCATCCACCGATGAGCCGTTACGCGAGCCTAGATCGCGAACGTTGACGGTTTCCGGTTCAACCTGAATCTCCAAATGCCGACGGGAGAGCGAAGGATCGTCGAGCGCTATGTCGCAGCCAGGGTCGCGTCCGAGCAGATAACGCCCAGGGCGCAGTTCTATGCGCAAACCGGCCCGCGGACCGGCGGTAACGACGAGGCTGACTGTGCCCTCCCTGATCCGCACTGACTTTGCTGCATAGCCATCGGCTGCATCTGCAAATCCGGCGCCTGTGACCAGCACAAGCTCGTCTCCCGAGCGCAGTCCAGCCTCAAGCACTTCCTGGTCGGGGGCGAGCAGACCGAGACGCTTGCAGTGCAAAGCAGTCGCATCCTCAGGACCTGCAACTAGCGGCGAGCGGCCAGACACCCCCAAATAATCAGAAAAGGCATGGCTGAGATCCTCAATCCGAGTGCCCTCCTCGGCCTCGACCATAACGTCGACACCTGTGTCGATCTGAGAAACGCGAACGCTCAGAAACAGTCTGATCCCGGAATTCATGCTTAATAACCTGTCAGGGACAACGCAGTGATCGCCCTGTGGAGGAAAGACAGCCCTGATGGGCCACGTAAGCGATCACGCCACGCCGCGTACGTACGAACCGATACTGGGCAAAACGAGTAACACGACCTCGGGCCAGCACCTGCATCTCGATCCTGGTCGCATCAAGGAGTGGCAACGGCGGAGATATGGTTATCGTGCCATGCTTATTCCGACGCCCACCGACAAGAAGTGATTCTTGCAGGCGCCGCTGGCACCCGGCGATACAGCGCATCACAACCTTATCGCCGATGTGGACACCCCTTACCGCCGCGATCCCCACGAGTAGACCAAGCGTGTTGCCGACAGTAGCGGCCCGTGTTGCAAATAGTGGCGTAAAATCAGCCACAGCCGCCTCTAGGTGCCTGTGCTTGACACGGGGTGGATCGATAGGAGGTAGAACGATCGTCCCTGGCGGGTCCACGGTAGACGCTCTGATCGTAATCGAACGGGCGGTGCTGGTGACATTGCCCAGTGCATCTGCGGCCTTTACGGCAACGCTATATACACCTGGATCGCCGAAAACGTGGGTCACGCTTTCACCCGAGCTATCGGGGCTTCCATCATCCCAGGACCAACTTGTAGAGCTCATCGTCGACCATAGGCTCAACGGTGAGACCGAGAACGTGAGCGGGATGCCTGCTTGCCCTTCGGTCGGGATCTGTGCCCCTTCCAGGCTCGGGCCATCTGCTTGATACCCAGCCAACTGGGCAATATCGTTTGTCCCATCGAAGTTCATCCATGTAGCCATAGCGTTGCCTTGTGAATCGAAGGCTGCCGTAATGAGCCCTAATGTTTCGCCACCCGCGGAAAGCTTCACAGGAACCCCAAAGGAGCCTCCATCTGCCCTGGTCGACGCTTCCACGAAGCCTCCGCTTCCCATCCAGACGACAACGCTGTCACCACTTTTATCCACCGCCACCGCCAACTTTCCGGCGCATGCACTAGGTCCCGTAATCGTGATTGGATTGCCGAACACGCCACCGGCCGGACGCGTGACAGCCGTGACAGCCTGAGAGGGAGACGACCAAGCGACCGTGGTGGCGCCTCCGGCGTTCATGGCAATCGTGGGTTCCAACAAGCTTGCTCCGGTTTCTTTCGCGAGCACACCCGAGGTCCGAGGAGCTTCGTGGGGTGGGGTCGGCGAAAAGACTTCAATTGACTGCTTTTCACCTGCTCTGAGGCTCGACCATACGACAGTTGGTTCTCCGCTAGGATCCATTGCGATGGTCGGAGGACCTTGCGCTATCACAGGTTCCCAAGACGGAACATACGGCCCAACGGGCTCACTGAAACTGCCTGCGGCGGGTCGCGTAGCAAGTTGAACACTTGGCACCCAGGCGGGTTCGGGCGGCGAGAAGTATTGAGGTGGGGCTACGTCGAGCCAAGCAATTCCTGTGTCTCCCGAAGCATTCATCGCCAGGGCCGGCGCCGTTGCGTTGCTTGTCGGCGTGGTATAGAGTTCGGGGAGGGATACGGATTTAAGTGGTCCGAATTTTTCTCCCTCTAGGCGGGTTTGCTCGGCAATGAGATCATTATTGTTGTTATAGAGAACCCAAGCGATCGTCGTATCGCCTTGTGGATCCATGACAACGCGAGGATCGTAGTCTTCGTGACTGGTGTTGTCCGGTTCCGTCACTTCTCCGAACTGCCCGGAGGCAGATCGAGTGACCGATCTCAGGCTACGGAAGTTAGGGTAGTCAAAAGCTCGCCATACGATTGTCGCGTCGCCTTGTGCATCCATCGCCACGACTGGATCTTCTGCTTCTGCGTCATCTCCCGGCGAGAGATCCACAGGAGCCTGGAATGTCCCACCCGCGGGTCGCCAAGCCGCCTCAATGACGCCGTGCGCCTGGTTGGTCTGCACCCATACAACCAACGTGTCCCCCTTTTCGTCTATGGCCGCGGCCACTTGCGCATTAGGCCCCTGACCAGCTTCGGCTACGGAAAATGGGCTGAGCCAAGCCGACGCGGCGTGGGCAGGCGACGCCGTGCCTACCGCGAAAATCGCGCATGAGGACGCGACTGCCGCCCACGCTGGTGCCCAAGGTTTCGCCATGAAGATCGTCGCTCCGTCACCCGTCCGTGCGAGACTCTACACGACATCGATAGATGGAATACAGTCGCGATAAGGCGAATGTTCAGACCTTCAGTATGGTCTCACAAGCGGCTTTGGGTCTGTGGCACCCAGTCGGGCGCCGAGCTCACGCCATCGACACGCAGACGCAGACGTACGCCGCCACTCCACTTGAAGAGCACGTTGAGCACGCCGTCCTGGTCCCCACGCATGCGAGCGATCGTGTGCCATCGGCCGCTATGCCCCTTGCGCTGCAACTGGGCGAACTCACGGCCGAATCTCAGCAACGCCCAGACGCGCACCAGTCGCCGGTTCACCCGCAGCGGGTCGAAAGGCAGGCTGAATCCCTGCAAAAACGGCTTGGGCTTGGCCAAAGCGAGATCCCCGCCAGTGCCCGCCGAGTAGAGGCCAGCGGGTCGCGGGTAGGGGCTGAGGGTTCCGTCGGGCGCGGACAGCAAAGTCCCGCCGTAGGGATCGACCAGGAACTGCCAGTCGACGAGACTCACTCCCGCCACCCAGAGACGGTGTAGAGCTCGTGAGACCCAGGCGGCCTGCAGGGATTCGGGCACACCGGTTGCGGACTGCGGGGCGCTCTCCCAGTTCAGCTCGGTGACCCACACCGGCTTACGCCCCGAGGGCAGAACCGTATGCAGGCGCTCAGCTTGCCTCAACAGTCCGGTGATCTTGCCGATATCCGAGACGGCGCCGTCCAGCGAGGAGACGGCTGGGACGTCGGGGTTGAACACGGACAGAGGATGAAAGGCCAGTACGTCTAGGTGAGACTTTTCAGGACAGCTTGCGCGGGCGTTGCCAAGACAGAGCAGGCCTTCCAGGAACGTGACGGGAGCCATTGCCCCCACTCCCGTGGGTTCGCCCTCGGGAGCGATGCCGGCGGCGATCACGGTGTCGCTGGGCTCGACTGCCTTGACGCCGGCGTAGAAACCGTTCAGAAGCTGACGGTAGAGCACAGGCGAGAAGGCGCTCCAGTGCCTCCCGCTTGCCACCCACTGGGGCTCCAAATAACGCGCCAGATTGGGCTCGTTCCAGGCCTGCAACAAGCGTACGCGCGGCAGCGTGCCTCCAAGGTCGAGCGGATCGGGGAAAGTGCCGTTGTAGCGGCGGGCCAAGGCCATCGCGAATTGTTCGAAGGCAAGTGGACTAGGCGCCCAGCTGCCGCGATAGGCGTAGGGCCAGGGGTGCGGCGCTTCGGCGAAGCCTGGAGCGTGCGAGACGACCAGGAGCGGTTGCAGGCCGGCGACGACGGCGCTACGCACAGCCGCGTCAAGACGGGCGAAGTGGTAGGAGGGGCTCGCCGGGTCGCTTGCCTGAAAGGAAGCAGGCGGGGAGGCCTCAACGGTGTCACGCCAGTCGACGGGAATGCGGGCGATAGAGCCACCGAGCGCTTTTGTGCGGCTCATCGTGAGCAATCGAACGCTGGGGTCTTCGCTCAGCATGGGCACGCCGTCGGAGACCCCTCGCAGTAGCCCTCCTTGTGGGAAGGGGCCATACAGCAAGGCGTGGTTCTGCTGTCGGGCCCACGAACGGGCGGTGTGGCCAGGTAGGGCGCCCGCCGGCGGCTCGGCACCGAACGGCCGCGGCGGCCCGTCGGCGCCGGTGCGCGAAGGCAGGGGCAGTACGGCGGGCGGTTGCAACCAAGCGGGCTGCAGCCAGGCGATGACCGAGAACAGAACCGAGGCTGTCCGCAGAACCCGGGGCACGGCCGGCCGGCGCGTTTAGCGGTGCAGGGTGAGAGAGCGGCGCGCGAGCGCGAGCTTGGCGCCCGACTTGGCCGTAAGCGTCGTAACGAGCACCACTTTGGCGCTGTGTGCGTGCTTGAGCAAGCGTCGACCGGCGGATGTGAGATGGATCGTGACCGTCAGCGTGCCTGCCGCGCTGGCGGTCGTCGTGCCGCGCGCGAGCAGCAGTGCTTTGCGCACCTTGCGCTTGTGTTTGCTTGTCGCCGCGAATGCAGGCACCGCGCCGCTGTGCTGGTAGAGGTCCTCGACGATCTGTCCCGGCTGGTTGATCGTCACGTGCGTGGTCCATCCAGAGCGAAGCAATTGGGCGATCGTAATCCTCGTGAATTTCGAGAATGCCCCGGCAAGGGCTAGCGGGGCCGGCGGCGGTGGAGGGGGTGGTGGCGGCGGGCAGCCACCGACCGGACGGTCGTTCTCGCTGGAATAGGTGAACGTGGCTCCACCCGGGAGTGGAGAGGTCAACGACTCGACGGCGTAGATGGTCTCACCGCTGAGAAGTGGGTTGAGGAAGCTGCCGCCGAAGGCAGACCCAGAAAGCACTTGTATCTGGGCCAGGGTGTGCTGCGAGTAGTAGGTGTGGCGCCGGGCGGGGGTCACGGTGTAGTAGCCGCCTTCGACGGTGTAGCCGAGGGTACGCTGACCGGAGAAGTTGTTTGATCCGGCGCACACCGTGGGATCCATCGATGGCAGCCCGTCATAGGTGACAGCCGTGGTGAAGCCCTGGGACACGAACGTGACCACATCTCCCACCTGCGGCACCTGCGAGAGCCACGCGCCCCCTTTGCCTGTGTCTTGTGCCACAACGAGACCGTTGTGCGTGAGCGACACTGACACTTCGGCATTCTGACTAGCGCCTGCGCTGACGTGCTCAATCGAGTCTTCGGGTTGTGTGTCGGCCCCCTCGACGACCGAGAGGGAGTATTCGGGCGCGGATTTGTCGGCCGAAGCTGGCGTGGCAGAGACGGCCCAGACCGGCAAAGCCGTCAGCATCAAGGCGAATGCAAAAGCAACGACCCTAAGGCCTCGCGGATAGAGGAGCTGACCTGTTCCCATCGGCACGAGAACATAGTCGTGCGCCCGGTCGGAATATTTAGCGTTGGCCGAAAAGTTGGACGTTCAGCGCCGCTGGCGCGTATTAAGACGAGCGGCGCTCGCTCAACGCCCGCCGGCCATGGCCGGCAGGATCACAACCGTGTCCCCGTCGCCAACCGCCGTGTCCAACCCGTCCAACACGCGGACGTCCTCGTCGTTGAGGTAGACGTTGACGTAGCGGTTGAGCTCGCCGTCCTCGGCGAACAGCTGGTCGGCGGTCGCGGGATGCGAGTCGGCCAGGTCGCGCAGGATCTCGCCGACGTTGCCGCCGGAGGCGGATACCTCGCGCTCGCCGCCCACGGAGGGGCGCAGTACCGGTGGGATCTTGATCTTGGCCATCGCGGAATGATTACCAGGTATCGACATTGGGCGGGTTAGCGGCCGCTAACCGGCAGCTGCGCAGAACGCCTCGTAATCGGGGAACACGCCCATCTCCTCGTCGGAGATCTCATCGGGTGGGCGCGAGCAGATCGGGCACTCGGGGTCGCGGTGGACCTTGACCTCGGTCAAAGTGGCGGCCAAGGCGTCGTAGAGCAAGAGGCGTCCGATCGCGGGGTCGCCGATGCCGAGGATCAGCTTGACGACCTCGGTGGCCTGCAAGAGGCCCATCGTGCCGGGCAGGACACCGAGCACGCCGTTGGCCCCGCACGAAGGGGCCAACTCGGCGGGCGGGGGCTCGCGGAATAGGCAGCGGTAGCACGGGCCCTCGTACGGCTTGAACACGGACAACTGGCCGTCGAAGCCGAGGATCGAGGCGGACACGACGGGGATCTGGAGGCGCACGGTGGCGTCGTTGAGCAGGTATCTAGTGGGGAAGTTGTCGACCCCGTCGACGATCACGTCGTAGCCCTCAATGATCTCCATGATGTTGGAGGCGTCCAGGCGGACCGGGTACTTGACGACATTCACGTCCGGGTTGAGCGCGTGGATCGACTCCTCGGCAGAGTCGACCTTGGGGATGCCGACGCGCTGGGTGGAGTGGATCACTTGGCGCTGCAGGTTGGAGAGGTCGACGGTGTCGTCGTCGACGATCCCGAGCGTGCCGACACCGGCCGCGGCCAGGTAGAGGGCGGTCGGCGACCCGAGGCCTCCGGCGCCGAGCAGGAGGACCTTGGCGTCTAGCAGCTTCTGTTGGCCGTCGGTGCCGATCTCTGGGATCAGGAGGTGGCGCGAGTAGCGATCGCGCTGCTTAGCCGTGAGGGTGCGGGGCACGTCGACCTCGTAGCCGCGGTCCTTCCAGAGGGCAATGCCGCCGGTCATCGACTCGACGTGCTCGTAGCCGAGGTCGTCGCGCAGGGTGCGGGCACCATAGGCGGAGCGGTTCCCGGAGGCGCAGTAGAGGATGACGTGGGCCGAGCGGTCGGGCACGATGCCCTCGATGCGCGTCTCCAGGTAGGAGCGCGGCACGTGCTTGGCTCCGGGCAGCAGGCCGGACGCGAGCTCCTCGGCCTCACGCACGTCGATGATCGTGACTCCCTCTTGCAGGAGTTCGTTGACCTGGGAGGGGTCGATCTCGTCGATTTCGCTCTTCACCTGGCGCAACAGATCCGCGCTGGACGGGCTCATGAGAAAACTCCTGAATTGCGGTCGGGATTCATGGGACTTCACAAAGTGTAGCGAGGCGGGCGCCGGTTTTGAATGGGTCTCATAGGCTGCTCACGTGCTACCCCGAAACCGCTACCTACTGCCGGCCATCTCGGCCCTGCTGGCGATCGCGTTGGTAGGAGTGCTCGTACTAGGAGCCTCCAAAGGAGGCCATTCGACCGCCGGCCAAGCGAGTGGATTCGACGGGGCCGCGATTCCGGGAGACGTGAAGGCGCCGAACTTCACGCTGAGCACCCAGGAACGGGCGGGCCGTCTCACTGAACTCCTATCGAGGACGGGTGGCGGTGCTCGTGTTCCTGGCGGCGGGGGCGCCTTCGGGGATGGACGCGACATGTCGCACCTGTGTGCTCGTGGCCCAGCAGGTCCGCGGGGCGCTCGACGAACTGGGGTCGAAGAGCGATACGCGGGCGATCTTCGTGAGCGGCGAGCTACCCGTGGGCGGGAGCGCAAATCGACTGTTGGCGCAGACGTCGCTGTCCACCCGGGCCGAGTACCTGACGGGAGACAAGGTTGGGGTGGGGAGGGTTTGGCGTGCGTATCGCATTGCCTTGCCTGCCGCGAACGATTCGAAGGCGGAAGCGGCCACGACGGTGGTGTTGGTCGACAGGCGAGGATTCGAGCGGGTCGCGTTCGGGATCGAACAGATCACGCCGGAAAGCCTGAGCCACGACATCGGGCTACTCGAACACGGCTGATACCCGCCGCTCCCCTGCCCCCATCGGCCCCATAGGGCGAATCCTGCCGACTGATACCCTAGTCGGCAGGTAGGTATTTGAGGATGATGTTTTCGACAAAGGCCGAGTACGGCGTGAGGGTGATGGTGGAGCTGGCCCGCAGGGCCGGGGAATGCACCGACGGCACCGGGTCCGTTGTCCCGCTCGCGGAGATCGCCGAGCACGACGGGATGCCGCTCGCCTACCTGGAGCATCTGGTCGCGCGGTTGCGCAAGGCCGGATTGATCGACAGTAGAAGGGGCTCGCGCGGCGGCTACATGTTGGCGCGCCCGGCCGCGGAGATCACAATGGCCGAGGTGGTCGAGGCTTTGGAGGGCGCAATCGCCCCGATCGAGTGCATCTCCCAGAGCGCCGACGGCAGCATCGTGTGCTCGCGGGAGTCCGATCCGAGCCACGTGTGCCCGACCAAGCTGTTGTGGACGAGGGTGCGTGGCTCGATCGTGAAGACCCTGCGAGAGACGACGCTAGCGGACCTGCTCGTGCCCAAGGCGCTTGCGATGGCGAACACGGCGATGGCGACCGCGCCGATGGCAGCTTCGGCTCCCCTCCCCTCCCTTCCCGCCTGATCTAGCCAACCCCGTTCAATCCACCTGTCCAAGCCCATTTTTCGTCCCAGTCCCCGCACAGAGCAAAGGAATCATGGCTGACCTCGAAATCAAGAACCTGCACGTACGCACCGAGGATCGGGAGATCCTGAAGGGCGTCGACCTCAGCATCGACAAGGGTGAGATCCACGCCCTGATGGGCCCCAACGGCTCGGGCAAGTCGACGCTCGCCAACACGATGCTCGGCCACCCCTCTTATGAGGTGACGGAGGGCAAAGTCATCTTCAAGGGCGAGGACATCACCGAGGCCGAGCCGCACGAGCGTTCAAAGGCGGGGCTGTTCCTGGCTTTCCAGTACCCCGTGTCGATTCCAGGCGTATCGGTCGCCAACTTCCTGCGCATGGCGATCAACGCCAAGCGCGAGGAGCCGATCAGGGTGAAGGAGTTCGGCCAGCAATTGCAGCATGCGATCGAGCTGCTCGACGTGGATAGGGCCTTCACCTCTAGGCACCTCAACGAGGGCTTCTCGGGCGGCGAGAAGAAGCGGGCGGAGATCCTGCAGATGGCGATGCTCTCGCCTGATGTGGCGATCCTGGACGAGACCGACTCGGGACTCGACATCGACGCCCTGAGGACGGTCGCCGAGGGAGTGCAGAAGCTGCACGATGAGCAGGGATTGGGCGCGCTAATCATCACCCACTACCAGCGCATCCTGCACTACGTGAAGCCCCAGTTCGTGCACATATTGATGGACGGGCGCATCGTGCTGGAGGGTGGCGTGGAGCTGGTGGAGCGCTTGGAGCGCGAGGGTTACGACCAGATTCGCCAGGAGGTGGGTGCCGGTGCCGCCTGAGACCACCACGACGCCAAGCGCCCCGGCTAACGGCGCTGCTCCTGTGGCGGTCAAGCCGGGACGCCACCGCGAGGCCTCCCTTTACCACGCGCTGGCGGGAGCGGGAGCGGGCGAGGGTCGCACGTTGGCCGAGCTGCGCGGCGCGGCGCTGGAGGCGTACGACCGCAGCGAGCTGCCTGTGTGGCGCCGCTCGGGCTTCTGGACCACTACGTTCGCCGAGCTCGACGAGGGGTTGCTCGACGGCGACCGGGCTAACGACGCGGAGAAGCCCCCCACGCGCGCACAGGGCATCCCAGATTTTGTGGCAAGCGCCATCCCCGACCGCCCGAAGGCGGGCCGGATCGTGCAAGTCGACGAGTCGGTCGTGGACGTCGAGCTCGACCCGGCGCTGGCCGAGCGAGGCGTGATCCTGTGCTCGCTGGAAGAGGCCGCGGCTGAGCACACGGAGCTGTTCGAAGCGTGGTACTCCAAGCGGTTGACGATCGATAGGCACAAGCTGGAGGCCGCCAATGCCGCTTTTTGGAGCGGTGGGGCGTTCTTGTATGTGCCCGATGGCCTCGTTGTCGAGGACCCGTTTGAGGTCGTCTACGCGATCTCGGGACCGGGCGTGGCTCAGTACGGGCGCACGCTGGCGATTGGTGGCAAGGGGAGCGACTTCAAGCTGCACGAGCACGACCTGGCCGCGGACTTCGAGGGATCCGGCGCCGACGGTGAGGGCGGTAAGAACCAGTCCCTGCATGCGGGCGCTTTCGAGCTGTACCTGCAGGACAACGCACGCTGCCGCCTTGCCCAGGTCCAAGATTGGGGCAACGGTGACGTATTCGACGCCTCGACCCGCTTCGTGGGTGTCGGCAGGGATGCCTACTGTCACTGGTTGCCGGCCCTGCTGGGCGGCCACTTGGTGCGCCACCATCTGGAGTTGGCGGTAAGTGAGCCGGGTGGCGACATGGCCTTTAGGGGGCTGTTCTTCACCGAGGCCCAGGAGCACTTGGACACGTTTGCCGTCGATCTACACGAGACCGGCCCAAGTGGTGGCGACGTACACTGGCGCGGCGCGGCCACTGGGCAGAGCAGGGCCAGCTTTGAGGGCCTGATCCAGATCGATCCGGGCTCCCAGCAGACGCACACCTACCTGCAGATTCACACGATGATGCTCTCGCCTAAGGCTCGCTTGGACGCGATCCCCTCGGTGCTCGTGTCAGCCGACGACGTGTCGGCCTCGCACGGAGGCACCGTGGGCGAGCTGGACGAGGCCTCGATCTTCTACATGGCCAGCCGCGGGCTTGATCGCCCCACAGCGGTGAGACTGCTCGTGGAGGGATTCTTCGAGCCGGTGCTCGGCCAGCTCGAAGACGAGCCCTTGGAAGAGCTGGTGCGCGGCAAGATCGCCGCCAAGCTGGCTCGCGCCAAGGACGACATCGAGGCCTACGCGACCGCGCGATGAGGGACGGGACGCAGCCATGATCACGTCCACGACTGATCAAGCCGGCACGGACGCGGCAAACGAGACGATCCGGATGGGCGCCCGCCCTGCGGACTCAGGTCCTGGTTCGTTTTCCTTGGACGTGCGCGGCGACTTCCCGATCCTTTCCCGCGAAATCGAGGGCAAGCCGCTCGTGTACCTCGACTCGGGCGCCACCTCCCAGAAGCCACGGACCGTGATCGAGGCGATGGACGCCTACTACAGGCAGCGCAACGCCAATGTCCACCGCGGCGTCTATCCCCTGGCCCAGGAAGCGGACGCGGCCTATGACGGGGCGCGCACAAAGGTGGCGCGGTTCGTGGGCTGGGATCCAAAAACGACGATCTTCACCAAGAACGTGACCGAGGCGATCAACCTCGTCGCCTATGCCTGGGGTCGCGCCAACGTGGGCGAGGGTGACGCGATCGTGACGACGCAGATGGAGCACCACGCCAACATCGTGCCCTGGCAGCAGCTATGCAAGGCCCAGGGCGCGCAGTTGCGCTATCTGGAGGTGGACAAGCGGGGCGAGATCTCCTTGGAGCAGCTCGACCGCGAGTTGGCCGAAGGCGACGTGAAGCTGGTGGCCTTTACTCACGTCTCCAATGTGCTCGGCACGATCCTGCCCGTCACCGAGATGGTCGCGCGCGTACGCGCGGCCGGCGCACTCTCACTGGTTGACGGCGCGCAAGCTGTGCCGCACATGCCCGTCGACGCCGCCGCGATCGGTGCCGACTTCTACGCCTGGACCGGCCACAAGGCGCTGGGACCGACCGGTATCGGCGTGTTGCACGGTCGCGCCGAGATCCTCGATGCAATGGAGCCCTTCCTTACCGGCGGCGACATGATCGCGTCGGTCGACTTCGAGGGGGCCACATGGAACGAGCTGCCCTACAAGTTCGAGGCAGGCACCCCGCCGATCGCCGAGGCGGTCGGACTCGGTGCCGCCATCGACTACCTGGAGGAGCTCGGCATGGAGCGCGTGCGCGATCATGAGCGCGAGCTGACCGCCTACATGCTTGCCCGCCTGCAAGAGGTGCCGGGCCTGCACTTCGTGGGCCCGCCCGAGGCCGAGAACCGTGGCGGGCTGGTGTCCTTCACGATCGAGGGCATGCACGCCCACGACATCGCCGAGCTGGCCTCGCGCGAAGGGGTCTGCGTGAGGGCCGGCCATCACTGCGCGCAGCCCCTGATGCGCTGCCTCGGGGTGTCGGCCACCGCCAGGGCCAGCGTGGGCGTGTACAACGAGAGGCACGACATCGACGCCCTGGTCGAGTCGTTGCTCAACGGCAGACGCGTGTTCCAGCTCGCTTAGACCGACACGCACGACGACGATCCCAATACATACGCATCCGAAACGAAACAGCTAATGGACGACCTGTACCGCGACTACATCCTTGACCACTACAAGCGCCCACGCAACTTCGGCGAGCTCGACCCACATGACATGGAGGGACTCGAGCACAATCCCCTATGCGGGGACGAGTTGGGCGTGCACATCAAGGTCAAGGACGGCAAGATCGAGGACCTGCGCTTCCACGGCCACGGATGCGCGATCTCTCAAGCGTCGGCCTCGATCTCCTCAGAGGAGCTAGTGGGTATGCCACTGGAGGAGGTCGGCAAGCTTGACGCCGACTGGGCGATAGACCTGCTCGGCATCCCCGTTTCGGCAACTCGTCGCAAGTGTGCGTTGCTTGGGCTCAAGGTCGTCAAGGGAGCAGTCACCGGGGATAACAGCTGGCCGACATGACCGCGATACAATTCCTAGTCCACAGCACAGGATTCTGAGAGGAAGTTCCCATGGCCACACTAGACCGCACGCAGATCGCCAAGCCCAGCCCGATCGTCGAGGACGAGCAGGGGCAGTTGCTGGCGCGCAAAGGCATCTCGCGCGAGGTGGTCCAAGAGCTGTCCAAGGTCAAGGGCGAGCCCGCTTGGATGGCCGAGAAGCGCGTCAAGTCACTTGAAATCTTCGAACGCAAGCCGATCCCCACCTGGGGTCCCGACCTGAGCGGCCTGAACCTGGACGAGCTGGTGCTCTACTCCCCGCCCACCGCCGGGCGCTTCAAATCGTGGGACGACGTGCCCGAGGAGATGAAGAAAACCTACGAGGACTTGGGCATCCCCCAGGCCGAGCGCGAGCAGCTCGCTGGCGTCGTCGGCGTTTGGCGCCAAGAGCCGGTGTACGAGGGCCTGAAGGAAGAGTACGCCAAGCTGGGCATCCTGTTCTGCTCGATGGATACAGCCATCACCGAGTATCCGGACCTGGTGCAGAAGTACTTCATGAACAAGTGCGTCCCGCCCCAGGACAACAAGTTCTCGGCTCTGCACGGCGCGGTTTGGTCAGGCGGCTCGTTCTTGTATGTGCCCAAGGGCGTCAAGGTGGACCTACCCCTGCAGGCCTACTTCAGGATGGAGGGCGCCGGTGAGGGCACCTTCGAGCACACGCTCATCATCGCCGACGAGGGCTCGGACGTGAACTACATCGAGGGCTGCACCGCCCAGACCTATTCGGTCAACTCGATGCACTCAGCGGTGGTGGAGATCTTCGTGCACGAGGGCGCCAAGGCGCGCTACACGACCGTCCAGAACTGGTCCAAGGACGTCTACAACCTCAACACCAAGCGTGCGGTCGTGGACGCCGAGGGCACCGTCGAGTGGGTCGGTGGCTCGATGGGCGCCAAGTACGTGATGCTCTATCCCGGCTCGTTCTTGATGGGCGAGGGCGCGCGGGCCGACCACCTCAACGTGGGCGTGGCCGGCAAGGGCGTGCACAAGGACACGGGCGCCAAGGTGGTCCACCTGGCCCCCAATACGACCTCGAACATCCTCGCCAAGTCGATCTCCAAGGATGGCGGCATCATGGGCTACCGGGGCCTCGTCAAGATGGGCGCCAACTCGGCCGGCTCCAAGGCCAGGGTCCAGTGCGACGGCTTGATGATGGACGGCGAATCGCGCTCGGACACGTGGCCTGACATCCAGATCCAGAACCCCAACGTGGCGGTCGCCCACGAGGCCACGGTCGGTCGCATCTCAGACGACCAGCTCTTCTACATGGGCTCGCGCGGCTTCACCGAGGACGAGGCCGCCGCGATGATCGTCAACGGCTTCATCGAGCCGGTCACCAAGGAGCTGCCGATGGAGTACGCGGTCGAGCTCAACCGTTTGATTCAGCTGGAGATGGTCGGCTCCATAGGCTGACCCACCTCGGACGAAGCCCCCGGCGCCGATCCTTCCGAGCGCTTCCTTCCCATTTGCGCGCCCCAGTAGACACGATCGCCGCGCCGCTGTTCCCCACGAAGCTGCCGTGGGTGAACACGAACGGGGCACAGGCGAGCATCCTCAAGCGGGGACAGCCGATGCTGGTCGAGTTCTGGGACTTCTGTAGACCCAACTCGATCAGGACGTTGCCTTACCTGAAGGAGTGGCACTCGCGCTATGCCGAGGAGGGCCTGCGGGTGATCGGGGTCCACTGTCCTGGCTTCGATCCCGGCCGCGACGAGCAGACGGTGCGCGACGCGGTGGCCCGCCTGGAGATCGCATACCCCGTGCTGATCGACAGCGAGTTCGAGGTGTGGCAGGAGTACGAGAACCGGGGCTGGCCGGCTCGCTACCTGTTCGACGGCAAGGCGCGCCTGTTCGAGTACCACTACGGCGAGGGCGGCTACCTGGAAACCGAGCTGGCGATCCAAGAGCTGCTCGATGTGGAGCGCGAGCCGCTGGCGCCCTTGCGCCCAGAGGACGCCCCCGACGCCTTGCTATCGCGCCAGAGCGAGGAGCACGAGGGAGCATGGTCGGGCACCTACGAAGCGGGCGGCGTGTGGGGCGTCTTCGCACTCTCTGGAGAGAGTCCAGAGAGCACACCCCACGCCGGATCCCCCGTGCGGGGACAGGCGGGAGTTGTAACGGTCAACGAGGACATCACGATCGTGGTCGAGCATCCGGGCGTCTACAAGATTGTCGAACATCGGTGCCACACGCAGGCATCGCTCACACTCGACGTAGGCCCCGGCGTGGAATGTCTTGCGACCTGCTTCACGCCGGGAGTGGCCTTAAACCCTGCTCACATCGTGGCTTGAGCCCTGCTCACGCCACCAGCGGCACGAGCTCCTCGTTCGAGCAGTGCTCAAGCAGGCGCAACAGCTCGGGCGGTCCGTCGTCGTTCACGAGCACCGCCCCTCCCGGCCAATAGGGACTCTCGCCGGGGTTGACCGTGACGAAGTAGGAGTCGTAGGTCCAACAGCCTGCATTGATCAGCCGGGCGCCGGCGGGCCCGCGCCACTCGGCCACCACGTCGTACGGTCGCGGCCCGGCGCGGTGGGTATGACCGAAGATCACGTGGGCGTCCTCCAGGTCGAGTCGAGCGGCCACCTCGCCCATTGCGCGCAAACCGGCGCGACGCAGCTCGTCGGTGGAAATGTCGGCATTGAACGAGCCCAGACCGGCCCTGTTGAGTGCGGCAATCGCGAACGGGAACGCGCCCGCCAGCGCACGCACGCGTAGATCCCCCCAACCCTTGCCGTCGCCGTTGCGTTCGCCCGCCAGAGCCTGCCAAGCACGTACCGTGGTCTGCCCGTTGAGCGTCGATCCTGTCGGAGCTTGGCGCGCCACCGCGTCGACCCAAGCGAATACGGGCGAAGTCACGGCCTCGTAGTCGCCCACCTGCGCAAACTCCTCGCTAGGGCGGCGCAGGGCACGGGCGGTCATGCCGATCCCGAGGCGCTCCATTGTGGGGATTGTCAGATGACAGTCGAGGTAGTGGCCGTGCGTGGCATACACATCAGAGCGCAACCACAAGCCGGGAAAGGCGGCGGTGAGCTTGGCAGGTCGGGCCCAGGAGGCGAGCGCCGCGACCATCTCAGACGATTCCTCGGCGGCGAAGCGTTGCTCCAGGCCGAGCGGCTCGTGCACGGGATCTTCGTCGCGCTGGCGCAGCCACGACTCGGCCAGAGCGTAGTCGTGATTGCCGGCCACGACCACGATCTCCCGTCCAGCGAAGGCGCGGCCCAGCTCCTCGAAGAACGGCCTCGCTACGGCCAAAGCGTCGCGACGCGGCCCGTGGCGCAGCTCCAACACGTCTCCGAGCAGGACCAGGCGCTCGATGTCCACCAAAGCCTCAATCAAGGCCGCGCGTGGCCCGGGGCGACGCAGCACGTCGGTCCCAGTTGCAGCGCCGAGGTGCAAGTCTGAGAGGACTAGCGTGCGCATTCGCCCACTTCGTTCGCTATCCGCTCTCGGCGCAACCATCGCCCGCGGACCATCCGCGCCCTGGCGATCGTACGAGCCGTCAAGAGGCCGCCGCTGCAGCCTCGCGGATCGGCTTCGGCAGCATGAACCTAACGTCCTCGCGGACCACGTGAAACTCGGAGATGTCTTGCACGCCGCGCTCCTTGAAAAAGGCGAGCAGGTCCTGCACGAGGTCGTCGGGGGCGGACGCGCCGGAGCTGATGCCGACCACCCGCTTCCCGGCGAGCCACTCCTCACGCACCTCGCCGGCGTGGTCGATCAGGTAGGCCTCGGTGCCGCAGTCGTGGGCGACCTCGACGAGTCGAACCGAGTTGGAGGAGTTGCGTGAGCCAATCACCAGCATTAGGTCGCAGTCCCCGGCCATCTGCTTGACCGCGGCCTGACGGTTGGTGGTGGCGTAACAGATGTCGTCGGTGCGGGGACCCGCGATCGAGGGGAAGCGCTCGTGTAGGCGGGCGACGATCGAAGTCGTTTCGTCAACCGAGAGCGTCGTCTGGGTGACATAGGCAACGCGCTCGGGATCGGCAACGAGGAGATCATCCACGTCCCGCTCGTTCTCGACCAGGACGATGTGCTCGGGAGCCTCCCCCATCGTGCCTTGTACCTCCTCATGGCCGGCATGACCGACAAGCACGATCGTGTAGCCCTCTTCGGCGAACTTGAGGGCCTCGCGGTGGACCTTCGTGACCAGCGGACAGGTCGCATCGATCGTGTCCAGGTTGCGCGCCTTGGCGTCGGAGCGCACCTTGGGCGAGACACCGTGCGCCGAGAACACGGTCAACGCCCCCTCGGGTACCTCGCTGATGTCCTCGACGAACACGGCACCGCGCTCAGAGAGCAGGTCGACGACGTGCTTGTTGTGGACGATCTGCTTGCGCACATATACGGGCGGCCCGTGCAGGTCGAGTGCTCGTTCGACCGTTTGCACGGCACGATCCACGCCGGCGCAATATCCGCGCGGCGCGGCGAGCAACAGCTTTTCCACAGTGTTGGGCACCACGCTCATTGTAGAGGCGGAGCAGGGACGCACCCCGGCACGGTCGAGGGGCTCACGGTCAGTACCCTTGGCGGATGGCACAGCGCCACCTCGACAGACTCACCGCCGTGGATGCCTCCTTCTTGCACCAGGAGGGGCCGACCTCGCACATGCACGTGGGCGGCTTGACGATCGTGGAGGGGCCTCCTCCTTCGATGGAGGAATTCTTGGAGCAGATCCGTAAGCGGTTGCACTTAGTGCCGCGCTACCGCCACAAGCTGGCCTACACGGCGCTCGATAGCGGCAGGCCAGTGTGGGTGGACGATCCGGGCTTCAATCTGGAGTACCACGTACGCCATAGTGCCCTACCTTTGCCGGGTAGCTGGGAACAGCTGCGCAACCTCACTGCTCGCATCTTCTCGCAGGCGTTGGATCGCTCGAGGCCATTGTGGGAGATGTGGCTGATCGAAGGGCTGTGGGACGACAAGTTCGCGTTGATCTCCAAGACCCACCACTCGTTGATCGACGGAATCGCGGGCGTGGATCTGGCCACGGTCCTGTTTGACCTCTCGCCGCAACCGGAGCCGCTGCGCCACTCGGGCAGAGCTTGGAAACCGAAGCCGGAGCCGGACACGACCGACCTCCTAGCGGTCGGCGTGCGCGGAGCGGTGAGGGCAGGTGTGGAGATGGTGAGCGGCGCGGTGCACGCGCTCACTCATCCCGAGCACACTCTGGAGCGGGCACGCGAGGCGGCCGAGGGCATCGGCGAGATCGTGTGGGCGGGCCTCAACCCGGCGCCGGAGACGCCTTTGAACGTGGAGATCGGCCCGCACCGGCGCTTCGTTGGGATTGCCGCGCAATTGGAGGATTTCAAGCTCGTCAAGAACGCTTTCGGGGGGACTGTCAACGACGTGGTACTGGCGGTCGTGACCGGCGCTTTGCGCTCGTTCTTGCTCGCCAGGGGGGTGCGCACGGAGGGCATGGAGATGAGGGCGCTCGTGCCGGTCTCAGTACGAACGGTAGGCGAGCGCCACGAGGGCGGCAACCGGATCGTGGTGATGCGGGGGCCCTTGCCGGTCTACATCTCCGATCCGCTCCATCGCCTGCGCTTCGTGAGCCACGCGATGGACGGCCTGAAGGAGTCCAAGCAGGCGCTAGGAGCCGAGGTGATCGCGGGCGCCCAGAATTTCGCCCCACCCACGATCTTGGCGCAGGCTTCGCGTCTGAACTTCTCGACGCGCCTGTTCAACCTGATCGTGACGAACGTGCCGGGACCACAGTTCCCGCTGTACGTGCTGGGACGACGCATGGAGCGGGTGTTCCCGGTCGCGTTCCTACCCGAAAACCACGCGCTCGCGGTGGCGATCATGTCCTACGCAGGTGAGATGAACTTCGGCCTGCTCGGCGACTTCGACGCCCTACCCGACATCGACTCGATCGGCGAGAGCATCAAAGCAGAGCTGGCCGAACTGGTGGCGCTGGCCAAGGAAAAGCAGGCCGCTCAGCAGACCGTCCGGGCCAAGCCAAAGAACAAGACAGCCAAGTCGAACGGCAAGCCGGCTAGTAGCCCAAAGCGAACTTCGCGTCCTCGGACATCTTCTCGGGCGTCCACGGAGGCGTGAACACCATCTCCGATTCGACCGAGGCGACGCCTTCAAGCTCGCCGACGAACTCTTCGATCTGTTCGGTGACCTGAGGTCCGATCGGGCAACCGGGCGTCGTAAGCGTAAAAGTGACTTGGACGTCGCCGCCTGAGACCTCAACGCCGTAGATCAATCCCAGCTCGACGAAGTCGAGACCCAGCTCGGGGTCGATTACGTTGGACAGGGCATCCATCACGTCATCGGCGGTGACCGTCGTCTCTTCCATCGCTTTAGTCTACCCGTACTACTCTCGCCGCCATGCACTGCAGCGGGACCCTTCTTCAGTTCATGGAGCCCAGTCTGTCCCACTGATACAGCTGGATGCACTCGGAGGCCAACTCGATCGCACGCTCACGCGATAGATGGGGCAGGACCGTGTCGAGCGCCTGGTCCTCGGCGACACCGGCGTCGAAGGCTTCCTCGCCCTTGAAGCCGGCTGCGATCTTCAGGGCCTCGCGGCGATTCTCGCCGAGACTGGGGAAGACACCGACCAGGAAAGCGGTGTTGGGCACCGGCTGGCCGACCTCCAGGGAGGCGTGCCAGGCGGCAAGCAGATGCAGGTCGTCCTGGTCCAGGCCGGCGATCGCGCGCTCGTAGTGGAACGTGAGCTCCTGGTCGGGCAGGTCGTCGACCCACGCGCGCACAACCTCGCCGAGCAGTTGCCGGCGGGCCTCGCGGCCGACGGAGTCCGCGATCACCCTGATCGCGTCGTGGGGCTCGATGAAGCAAAGCGGCATGGCGGCTCCTCGGTCTTGCGGAAAGGAGAACATGACCAGCAAAACCATAGGGACCGGTGTGGACGGCAAAACTGCCTCAGATCTCAAGCGCGACGGCGGCCCTCTCAACGGCGTGCGGGTCATTCGTGTCCTCGGGGAAACCGAGCGTGACACGCTCCTCAGAGGACCAGTTCGCCAAGGCCAAATCGAGCGCTTCGATGGGGATGTCCATCGCGTGCGCCAGTGCGGTTGCGCGCCGCTCGATGTGGATCGGATCGCCGATCCCGAAGACACGCTTAGCGGCCGGCGGTGTGGGATCGGAGGTGATCAAAGATGTGCGCGTGCCGAGATGCAGAGAATCGGCACGGAGTTCGTACAGACCTAGACGCCCGAGCGTGATCAGAAGGTCGTAGCGTCCCATTCGGCCGAAGCCGGGCAGGGCTAGTCGCTCGAATACGCGCTCGAAGCGCCGCTGGGGAGTCCAAGAGGCCTCGCCCGTGAAAGCTGCCTGTTGTGAGCCGGCGTGCTCGGCGAAGCGCCGGTAGGCGACCAATGTCTCTGCGCCACGCGCGGGGTCGTGCGAGGAGCGAGGGCCAAGTGGGGTTTCGTCCAGCTCGGGCACGGTGCCGGATGCCCAATTGGAGAGCAGCGCAGCCCGCGCGCCCGCGAACGGTTGCTCACCCTGCAGGGGCGAGAGGTAGGCAGCCAGGAAGCACATCCAGGTTGCCTGCTCGGCGTCCTCGCAGTCGCGCGCCTCGGCATACAGGCTGGGCGGCGCGGCGGTCAGGGTGAGCAGGCGACCCGAGGAGAAGCCGATCTCGCGCACGAGCCGCTTGGCGTCCTCTGAGGAGTGCAGGCCGGGGACGAGCTCGCTGCGGTAACCGTCGTCCTCGGCGCGAGCCTCGCGCTGAACGCGTACTTCCTGGGTGCGGCGGGTGTAGGTGCGGCCCGTCGGCCGAGCGGCGCCGCCGGCACGCGAGGTGGCTCCGGCGCGCGTGCTCGCTCCCGCTCCGGTTCGGCCGCCGGGGCGAGTGCCTCCGCCCGCGGAACTGGTGCGCTTGGGCGGCGGCGGCGGCTCCAAGCCGGGCACTGTCTCGCGGCAGATCGGGCAGCGTTGAATGAAGCGGTTGTGGCGACAGAACGTTTGTGTCACAGGTACACGCTAGCGCGAGGCAAGCGCAGCCTGTACCTCCCAGCCCCTATCGGTCAAGACCCAGGAATTGGGCCCTCCGCGCATCGTGGGAGCGCCGGCGTTCTCGATCAGGCCGAGACCATGAAGCCGCGCCAACAACTTGGAGATCTGACCTTGGTCGCCGATACCCGACTCGTCGGCGACCTGGCGGTTGGATCCACCGGGGGTCGCGGCCACCGCCATTAGCACGCGCATGGTGCGATAGGTGAGTCGCATACCCAGCTGACGCAAAGGGTCGGGGCCGGGAGCCGGCTGCAGGCGGGGCTGCGGGGGCGCGGCCCGTGCCAACTCGCGACGAGCCGCCGCCGTGCCCACATAGGGCAGCACGACCATGCTCGTCAAAGGCCCAGCCAGCCCGAGGAACGACTCGTTGTCCCGGTCGAGCAGACGCGAGTGCAGGACCGACAACACGCCTCCCACGATTGCCTCGGCGGTGAGGGCCGGAAGCTCCTTGCCCGCGCTCGCCTCGCCACGACCTTCGTCCACTGTCGCGATCGCCTGGGCGAGCACACGCCGGCGGCGCTCCATAGTTGCGGGCCCGGCGCCCAGCGATCCGACCACCAACAGCTCACCGGTGTCAGGCTCGGCATCGAGGAAGGCGAGCAGCCCACCGAGGATCGTTCTGATCCGCTCGAGCCAACTTGCCGCCGGGTCATATCCACCGAGCACGTAGCGCGAGGCTCGCGCGATGCCCTCGTCGAAGACAGCTCGAAAACAGTCCTCACGGTCGGTGAAAATCTCATAGAAGGTGCGCCTGGAGATCCCGGCGCGCGAGACGACGTGGGCCACGCTCACATTCGCGGCACCCCGCGCGGCGCACTCCTCGACCATCGCCGCAAGGATGCGCGAGCGCTGGATCTCCAGCACTCGCGCCGGGCCGCTCGCGGGGCGCGCCCTGCCCTTGACGCTCATCTCATTTGTTCTTGGTCTTCTTGTTGTGAGCATTGGTTTGCTTGTGCTTCTTGGTCTTTGTTTTGGTTGTCTTGTGCGTTGTGCAGCCGGTGACCGTGATCGGTGTGTTTTGCTTGAGCACGGCACCGTTTTGGCCCGTGAACGCCGTGGGCATCAACAATTTCTTCGTGCACAGGTTCCCATTCGCCGCCAACGCCGAGAACGGACCCTGGGGTAGCTTCAGCTCGAAGCTGGTGATCGGGACGTCTGGCACCTGACGGAACGTGCTGCTGGTGATCCCAGCTTTGCTGATGAACGTTTCGCCGTGTAGGTCCACGGTGACGCCGTAGCCTTGTAGGACGATCACTAGTTCGGGGAACTTCGCGCCACCATAGGACACGAAATACGCCGGACCAGTCAAGGTGACCGGCAATACCGGTGTGATCGCCGTAGCCGTCCCGACCTTCGAGTCTGACGGACAAGACGCTGGGTTAGCTTCAAACGTCGCTGACGGGCAGGCCTTCTGCAGCGTCGTCAACCGTGACGGTAGTTGCTTTGGCAGGTCTACCTTGATGCTTTTTACGTTTGACTGTATCGACGCTTGATTATCGGGGAACGGACCATTCGGATAGACGATCTTCGCGTCTAGGCTCGCACCATTCTTTCTAGAGGTCTTCCCACTCGTCGACACCTTGAAATCAGGCTTGAAGGTCAAGCTCTTACAGGAACCCATCTGGAAGTGCGTGCCGATAGGGACGCTTGCTCCTTCTGTCCCTGTCGCGATACCGGAGAAGCTTTGTGGCTCACAACCTGTCGGGTTGAACATGAACCCGGGCTTGTCTATTACGGCGTTGATCGCACGCAGATCGGCGGGAACACCGGCAATGATCTGCGGCAACTGATCGGTCGTGACCGTTAGTTCAGTCGTCCTTGGGTCTACTTCGATCTTCGCGCGCACCACCTGTGTGGGCAGCACGAACGGTCCGATGTGCAGTGGCACCACGATACTCAATCCGTATGGTGCGCCCTTATACCCTTCGGTTAGATAGATCGGTGCTGGTGGTTGACCCGGTTCCGGGACCACCAACGGGTACGGGCCAGGACCAGCCTCAACAACCGTATGCCCGATCTGTGACGCCGAGGAACAAGTACCAGTATTCGCCTGTGCTTCGGGACAGAGCGGAACGTTGCCGATCATCCCCAACAGACCCTCGGGTGTTTTGAACTGAAGGTTCGATACCCGCTGCTGATCGTCAGGACGAGTCAACAACAACGAGAAGTCCGTGAACCCACCAGCCTGATCGGTCGTAGAACCAGCAATCATCGACGGGCTGAACGGCAACGGCGAGGAAGGACAAGCAGCACCATTGGTGCCAGCAGTGATCAGGAAACTGCTATGCGGGAACAGGTCTTCCACAACCGGAGTGCTCCATGGCGTGAAGTCGCTCGTGGTCGTATATGTCCCGCACAGCGTCGGTGTGGACAATGCCGCCTGCGCGCCACCACTGAACGACAATTTGAAATCAGTGAACGGGAACTCGGGCGTATTAGTGAACGTCGTGACGAGCTGGCCTGTCTGTTCGTTTAGGTGCACGTCACCGACGAGCTTGACGAACACTCCTTCGCCTTCAGCGGTCACCAACAACTGTACGTGCGGCGGGTTCGACGGCATCACGTACACGTTGCCCTTCAACGGTTTACTCAACAACGGTGTTTCTATTTCATCGGTACCGACATGAGAAGCGTTCGGACAATGCGGCGGACCGTTATCTTCCTTACCTTCAGCCTTTTCAGCTTCAGTGGTCAAACCGTCTTCGCCAGGACCACACGCATCCAGACCGGCAGCCTGACCAGGATTGATAGCCACACCTTCAGGCAACGCCACAGTCGTATCCTTGATATTCGATATCGCGACACCACTAGGATTAGTCAAGTTTTCCTGTGGGACTTTTATGTCGACGGTCAAACCAGCGGGCGTATCCGCAAACGACGTGTCCGGAGCGATATTCAACGCCGTGTTGAACCCAAGGTGTTCACAACCAGTGAGTCCACTCGGCGCACCATCCTGATCGTGAGTCGCAAACGTTTCTTTGGCCGCGGGCAGGCTAGAGTTCCAACTGTCGACCGTGACTCCAAATGCCTGTGTTCCTTCGCACGACGTCGGCAACGTCAACAATGGTCTAGGTGCAGCGCTCCCCGCCGAGTAGCCGCAAGCCGTGTTCTGGCATCGTTCGTGATCGTGACTCGCTTCGTCTGGCACGCCCCAGAACGTGATGCTGTTATACACGATCTGCTGCGCGAGGTTGCGAGCGGTGCCGGTGATCCCATAATCAGAGCCGCTGCGAACACTCGTATCGATCAAGATCAGCGACCCGGCGAATTGGAACCCGAACTCCGCGGGCTCACCCGGCGGCGGCACAAGGTTATACACGGGAAGACGCACCGCCCAGTCCCCATAGCCTTCTTCGCCTCTGGGGTTGAGCGACGGCCTCTCCGTCCCAACCTGCGTATCGGGCGGACATTCACCCCCCAGACCCAAGATGAACTGTTGTCGTGAGCATTGCGGCACCGCATGCGGATCGCCGACAAGACCAGGCGGCAACTTGATCGACAGATCACGCAACGGACCACCCGCCGGGTGTACGCCGCCAGCGTTGTTGAGGGCGAAGTTGAGCGTCATCTCATACGGATGCGACCCAGCCTGCGTATCCGGTGTGCCGTCGGCGTTTGTCGAACCATCCATCGAACTGCCCGGCAAGACCAAACCCGGGACTAGCCGGACTGATCGTCAGATCAGAAGTCCGTTCAGAAGCGCTGGACGCCCCACCACCACTGACCGTCACCCGGTTAGTCCCAGCGCCGGGCGAGCCCACAACGTTCACCTTGATCCCGATACGCCCCGCAAAACCCGATCCGATCGGCCGTTCGACACCCCCGGCCCCCGGGCCCGTATGACACGTCACGACCGTAGTGCCAGAGCAATCCCACACACGCAACTGCTCCACGCTTTCACTGACTTCACCCTCTTCGTAGCCTTCGACTAGTTCTCTGTTGATTCCTCCAAAGTTTTCAAGCGCACCGGCTTCCGTTGCTTCCAATCCCGGAGGCAGCGCGTCAGTCACGGTGACAGGGCTTGTGGTAGACCCCGCACCGGTGTTGAAGACCTGCACCACGACGACTCCTTTGCCGCCCGGCTTCAGGTTCGTCGGATATACACGCGTGTTCGACTCCCAACCCGGTTTCGCTTCCAGCGCGAACGCACTACCAGCCAATGCCGAGAACACCACTATCGCCAACAGCGCGATCAGGAATACCTGCTTGAAAGAGCGCTTGCTCATGACCGTCCCCCCTTTGCACCCGAACGCTTACGAGCAGACTTGCGCGCGCTCTTATTTGCCTTTTTAGACCTGCCACCAGTCCGCTTCCTGGACTTCTTCTTGGTCTTCTTCTTCAGCTTCGCTTTCTTCTTCGGCTCGGACTTCGCCTTAGCGACAGTTTCAGTCGAAGAGAAATTACCGACACCCGCGAACGTCACGCTCGACGGAGTCGCAAAGATCGGCGGAGCACTCGGCACACCCTGACAACCAGAACCCGTACACGCCGGCGGCGACGGCGGCAAACCACCATCCACCCTCACGTCATACAGATCGAACAGATCGTTCCGATCGGCGCCCACCAACTGCGCACGCGTGACGATGAACACATCGTCGCCGCTAACGCTCGCATCAGCCAAATAAGAATTATCGACGCTGGTGCCTTCCGAGAGCAGATAGATACAACCTTCGACCTCGATGCAACCACCCGCCCCCAGCCGCTCCCACTCGTACACATCCAACTTCCCGTTGGTGTCCTGCGGGACAAGCGCCGCAAGACTGTCGAAAAACACACGACCGCCATCCTCAGAGATCCACCGGGTTTCGTAATCGCCCCAACTGCTGGTGTCCGGCAGCGCTCCCCGGGTACCTCCCGCCGCACACCCTAGGCAGTACACAGAACCCGTATCCACGCTGAAAACATAGATGTTCGAAGGGGCGCTGGATTCTCCTTGCGTGTAGACCATGCTACGTCCGCTTGGCGCCACCTCGGCGTTGAAGGAGACTTGGGGATGAGCAGCGATCGTCGTCGTGGCGCCGTCGTGCCACAACTCAAGCTCATGGCTCGTCGTCATGAAATAAACGTATTTGCCGTCTTCGCTCGCGCCGACCACTTTTTCGACCGGAACACCAGGAGTCAGATCGACCGTTTTAGCACCCGCCAATTCGTACTCATACAGATCGCCATTGGTATAGAACGCGACCGAGCCATCGCTGGACGCGGTCTGGTATTCACCAGCTGAGCTTATTTCCACGGTGCTCGTACCGTTCTCACGCACATAAATATGGCCGGTAGCGAGGTCTGTCCAGAAAATCCGCGACCCATCTTCAGAGATGACATGGTGGAATATCCTGCCGCTGCCGAATACGGCATTAGCGTGCGTCGTACCATCGGGCAACACATTGACCAGCCGCAACTGCCCGTCGGCATCCTCATACAGATTGTTCTCTTCAGCGAAACTGGCACTTGCACCACCTTCGGCCACAGGACGACCTTCAGAAGCACCAGTCAAAGCATCGTTTGCCTCAAACAGAACATGGGTCAGATCACTCGACGCACCCGCAAAAGCAAGATGATGGCCAGGATCGACTTCAGGGGCGCGTACCCCCCCAACCGTTTTGAATGCTCCATAGCTCCTGTACGGTGGCTTGGTGGTGAACAGAGGCGTATAACCACCACCACCTTCTGTGTGAGTCGAGTACAGCACGTCATAGAGTCCACTGTATTCGGGCAGAGGTTCGCCGTAACCAGGCGCCGTCGAGGCCAACGGCACCACCGACTCCAAGAAACCAACCGAGAGATCACTAGAGAAATCCTCGTAGACCATATCTCTGGCGTCTTCTTCGGAGAGGCTCACACCCGGGTCTTCCGGTGACAGGTTCGTCTGCTTCCATTCACCGTCTGGCAAGCGGGCACCGAGATACTCGTTGCCGCCGTTGTTGCCTTGCGATTCGTTGCCACCGATAGTCGGCCCTGCCACGAAAGCGACACGATTACCGTCCGCTGCCGCCTGGAAATGAAGCCCCGTCTGCGTCCCTGCATATTCGGCGAATTCTTCGCTCAAGTGCGGCTGGTAGGCTTCGCTACCGTAGTTTTCCTGTGGCGTCACCAACTCGTACGCGCGCCCATCCGGCAACGCGGCCTGGGCGACAGCCACCAGCCCCCCACTGCAGCACGCCGCGCACAGCGCAACAGCAATCGATACCCACCGCCTGTGAGCACTCATCGAACCCTCCCCTTCTCGGGCAGCCGCGAACGCGCGCCCTGTCGAAAAACACCAACATGACGCGCGCCCACACACGGACGCCAAGAATCAACCGCCGGCACACAACCAACGGCACACGAGTCCACACACGCGCATCTCGCGCGCGAGTGACCTATCCGAGCCCCAGGCTCGGCCGACCGCGCAATGCTGCCGCGGCGAGAGGGCCTAGCGCCTAGAGCAGCGCCAGCCCAGAGAGAGAGAGAGAGAGAGAGAGAGAGACGCGTCAGCGACGCTGACGCGTCCTATTACGGACCCGCCAATGGCACACGGACTCTCAAGCACATGATCCCCAAATGAATGCACGCGAAATACAACTCCCTCTCAGAAGCGACCCGGTCCCTCTCCCAAAGGTCCCCGTCAAACGTTTCAAGCTGCCGGCCACGAAGACCGACCCCTTACCTGACCTTATGTTTGGTAGACGCCCAGGACTGCAACGACCACATGGGTACCTTATACCATGCACTGCGCAAAAGTCAACCCCCCTGCCGGCCTCGGCCCGCAGAGGCTCGGGCAGGCGGGTGAGCACGGAGTAAGCCTCGAGCTCCACGTGCGCCACAAGGTCGCGAACGTCGCCCAACGCCTCGACCGCCGCGTCATGCTTCTCGTTCCAGCTCGCGAACGCGGCGATCACGACGCTGGTGTCCGGCGTCAACGGCGAACCTGCTCCAAGGTCTCGCGCACCGTCTCTGCGGTCAGCGTCGGCATCTCACGGTCGGCGACCGCGACCAGTCGCTTGCCGCGTCGCTCCAACCGCATCGGAGTCGCCTGGTGTTCGATCTCCAAGCGACCGTCCACGGCGTTCAGCTCGAGCTCCTGGCCGCTAAGCGACTGGAACGGCCGTGTGCGACCTAACCGGCAATGCGAACCCCCGCGTCCGTGCCCGCTCGGCCCCGGAGCGTCGCTCGGCTTCGAGCGCGTACAGGTAGTCGTTGAAGTCGACCTGGATCGTGTGGCGCTTGGAGGCCACATAGCGCTTGCGCATCGCGGCCTGGTCTGAGGCTATGTCGCGATGGACCTCGGCCGGGGAGGGCAAGGCGTACTCGCCCCTCAAATAGTCCCCCACCCAGGCCGCTTGGGCCTCGGCCAAAGGCATGATCGCGCCCAGGGGCTGCAGCAAGCCGATGAAGAAGAGCCCACCGATCTCCGGATGAAAGACGCGGCGGAACAGCTCGATGTGGTTATCGGGGGCGGCCAAGAAGTCCTTGCCGAAGAACGGGAATGTGATCTTGTAGCCGGTGCAATACACGACCACGTCGGCGTGCACCTCGCTGCCGTCCGTGAACCTGACGGTGTCGCCGGACAGGGAGGCGATGTTCGGCTTGGGGGCGATCGTGCCGTGCGCGATCCGATCGAGGATCCGCCCGGAGACCGTGGGATGGGCCTCGCCGAACTTGTGGTCGGGCGTGGGCAGGCCATAGCGCTCCGGCGGCCCGGTGATCGTCTTGATCGTCTGGTGGATCATCCGCTGCCTGATCGCGAACGGCACCCGAGGATTGTTGGGCAGCTGGTCGACTGGCCTGCCGAGCACGTACTTGGGAATGATCCAAGCGCCTTTGCGCGCCGCCAGATAAGTGTTGGCCGCCACATATGAGGCCTCCACAGCGATGTCCATTGCCGAGTTGCCCATGCCCAGCACCACCACGTCCTTGCCGGCGAAGATCGAGTTATCCACGTAGGAGTGAGCGTGCAACTGGGTTCCCTGGAAAGCGTCGGCGCCCGGAAAGGCCGGTTCGGGCCAACGCGCGTCCCAGTGGTGGCCGTTGGCCACGAGCAGGGCGTCGTATTCGCGCACTTCGCGCTCGCCCTCGCCACGCTCGATCGCTATCTCCCACACGCCGTCCGCGCGTCGCGTGGCGTGCTCCACGCCCGCCTCGAAGGAGATGTACTCGCGCAGACCAAAATGGTCGACGTAGTCGTTGAAGTACTCCTTGATGTGCGTGTGGTGAGGAAAGTCCGGATAAGAACTGGGCATCGGATAGTCCGCGTAGGCCATCCGCTCGCGCGAGACGTTGATGAACAAGTCCCTGTAGGCAGCCGACATCCCGTTGCGGTTGCCAAACACCCAGTTTCCCCCGACCTGGTCTGACTTCTCGATGCAGTCGAAGGGAACCCCCCGATCCAACAGCGCCTTGGCTGCCGCGATGCCCGAGGAGCCTGCGCCGATGATGCAGGTGCGAGGCAGAGCGCTCGCAGTTGCGTTCCCGTCAGCGGCGCCCGCCACGGCACGTCCGTTCTCAGAGGGGTTGGCCACGTGGCCAGTCTAGCGCTCGAGAGCGCGGCTCGACAGCGCACGCTCGACCTCTCCTCTGAGAGCTTCGCTTGCCACATATCGCGTGTTGCGGGTGCGACCCTCGCGCGCCACCAAACCGGCGTCCAACAGCCGCCGGAAGTCGCCCCCGGCCGTCACCGATGAGACGCCGGCCTCGGTGCTGTAGGCAAGCCTGGAGGCGCCCTCGAACAGGCTTTGCTCCAACGCGATGACGAACCGATCGGGCCAGCCGCGCTCTTCGACCAACGCCTCCAGCGAACCCCAGCGCACTGCCGCCTGTTCGATCTGCGCGAGGCGCTTCTGCGCCTGCACGATATGGGCTTCCAAGCAGAACCCCACCCAACCGCTTGCGTCCCGATCGGGCTGGTAGCTGCCCCCCTGCGTCTCGCGCAGGGCCCGGTAGTAAGCGTCCGTGTTGTGGCCGAGATATTCCTCGATCGACCGAAGCTCCGGTGTGAGCAACCCAGCTCGTGCGAGCACCAGCGACTGCACGATGCGCGAGACGCGGCCGTTGCCATCCGCGAATGGATGCACCGAGATGACGTTCAGGTGAGCCATCGCGGCTCTTACGACGACATGGGCGTCGAGATCTCCGTGATCCAGCCAATCGACCACCTCCCCCATCAGGCCAGCTACCTGCTCGGCGGGCGGCCCGACGTACTCGGGGGGCCCGCCATTGGGGGATGTCACGCTGATAGGACCGTCGCGCCAACGCCCGGGCCGCTTGTCGCGTTGGAACAGACAGGCGTCGAAGTGAAGGTCCAAGATCGCCCGCTCAGACCAGCTGAACTCGGGATCTTCGGCCATCACGCCGACGTGATCCATAGCTCGGGCGTAGGAAGCCAAGGCGAGTTGCGCCTCACCGCCATCCTCGCTGTGTTCGCCGCCGGCGAGCGCAACGGACTGCGCTTCGGAGACCTCGTAGCCCTCGATCGAAACGGAGCTGCGTGCGGCAGCCGCCTTGACGTGACGCCGCAATTGCCCAAGCCAGGGCATGGCCACGCCGCCGGCGCGCTCACCGAGCTGGCGGCGCAACTCGTCCAGCGTCGCCAGACGCTCAGCCAGATCTGGTCCAAGCGTGGGAACCGAGAAGATCATGAATAGCACTATATACGAATATTCGAATATTCGTATATAGGCTACCTAAGATGCTTACTCCGCCGGAACCCCGCGGCCCACATGCTGGGGCGGCCCCTCGGGCCCTTCGTCGGCGTCGGCGTGGCCGGCTATTCCATTGTCTTGAGGCCCACCCACACTCGACCCATTGACCGCGCCCGCAAGCGCGGGATCGGCACGCAAGCCGGCCAGATAGCGGTCTACCATGCGCGCGCACTGGCGACCCTCGTTAATCGCCCACACGATCAAGGACTGCCCGCGACGCGCGTCGCCAGCCGCGAACACGCCGTCGAGTGAGGTCGTATAAGGCTTGACCGCCTTGACGTTGCCGCGCGGGTCCTTCTCAACGCCGAGCTGGTCGAGTAGTGGTTGCTCGGGATGCAGGAAGCCCATCGCCAGCAACACGAGCTGCGCCGGCAACTCGCGCTCGGAGCCCTCAACCGGGGCGAACGGAGGCGCCACGTCGGCTTGGGCGATATGCAAGGCGGCGACATTGCCGTCAGCGTCGCCGGAAAAATGGGTGGTCGTGACCGAATAGTCCTGCTCCCCGACGCCGGCTGTGCGGGCCTCCTCCATCGCATAGGAGAGCCGGTACTTCAAAGGCCACTCCGGCCAAGGCGTACGTGCGTCGGGGCGACGGTCGGGCGGCTCGGGCAGGAGCTCAAGCTGAACGATCGAGGCGGCACCCTCCCTAAGCGAATTGCCAACGCAATCGGCCCCAGTATCGCCGCCCCCGATCACAACCACGTGCTTGCCCGCTGCGCTGATTGGCTCGCCCGCGGCCGGCTGGGCCACGGTCGGCTCGGGGCCGTACTCCCCCGCCACGAAGCGGTTGCGCTGATAGAGGTAGTCCATTGCGAAGTGGACGCCTCCCAGCTCGCGCCCGGGAACGCCGAGGTCGCGGGGCACCCGCGAGCCGGTCGCGAGCACGACGGCGTCAAAGCGCCCACGCAAGTCCTCCACGCTCAAATCCGTGCCGACGTCCACGCCGCAGCGCAACTCAACACCCTCCGCGACGAGCTGCTCGACCCGCCGCTCCACAACCCGCTTTTCGATCTTGAAGTCGGGCACGCCAAAGCGCACCAAGCCACCCGCCGCCTCGTCGCGCTCGAATAGCGTGACCGCATAGCCGATGCGACGCAACTGCTGCGCTGCTGCCATGCCGGCGGGACCGGAGCCGATCACGGCAACCGACTGGCCGATCTCACGCTTGGGCGGCTCGGGTCCGATCCATCCTTCCCTGAAGGCCCGGTCGACGATCGCCAGCTCGATCTGCTTGATCGTGACCGAGTCGCCCTCCCTGATCTCCAACACGCACGCGGCCTCGCACGGCGCGGGGCACAAACGGCCGGTGAAATCGGGGAAGTTGTTGGTGGCATGCAACTGCGCGATCGCCTCGGGCCAGCGGTCGCGGTAGACGAGGTCGTTCCAGTCGGGAATCAGGTTCCCGAGCGGGCAGCCGTTGTGGCAGAAGGGCACCCCGCATTCCATGCAGCGAGCGCCTTGGTCTCTGAGCTCCCCGACGGGACGCTCGACGAGAAACTCTTGGTAGTCATGCGCGCGCTCGCTTGGATCGCGATAGGGGATCCCATGACGCTCGATTTGCAGGAAGCCGCCGAGCTTGCCCATCTAGACCAACTTCGCCTTCGGCGTCGGTTGACGTTGAAAGAGGGTCATGCCGGCACTCCCTCGGCCTGCTCGCCCTCGGACTGGCCGGCTTCGGCTTCGGCCAATTCGCGCAGGACGCGCTTGTAGTCGTGGGGCATCACCTTCACGAATGCACCTTCGGCCAGCAGTTGCTCGAAGCGGGCGAGCACATCGCGCGCGACCGACGAGTCGGTGTGGGCCTCGTGCTCCTCGATCATCGCCTTCAGCTCGATCGCATCGGCTGGGGAGATCTCGTCGAAGCCGACCATGCCCATGTTGCAGCGGTCGGGGAACGCGCCCTCCTCATCCAGGACATAGGCGATCCCGCCGCTCATGCCGGCGGCGAAATTGCGCCCGGTCCCACCGAGCACAACCACGCGCCCGCCGGTCATGTACTCGCAGCCGTGATCCCCAACGCCCTCCACGACCGCCCAAGCGCCCGAGTTGCGCACCGCGAAGCGCTCGCCCGCAAGCCCCCTGAAGAAGGCGCGCCCGGCAGTGGCCCCGTAGAGGACCGTGTTGCCGACGATCACGTTCTCCTGGGCCACGAAGTGCTCGCCGATGTCGCGGGGCGGGCGCACCGACACGACACCACCGGAGAGTCCCTTGCCGGTGTAGTCGTTGGTGTCGCCTTCCAGCTTGAACGTCACCCCGGGGGCCAGCCAGCCGCCGAAGCTTTGACCGGCCGAGCCGTTGAAGCGAACCACGATCGAGTCGGGCGGCAGGCCCTCGGCGCCGCGAGCGCGGGCGATGTGGCTGGAGAGGATGCCGCCCACACAGCGGTTGACGTTGCGGATTGGGAGGTCTATCTCAACGGCCTGACTCGTGCTGGCAACTGGGCCGCCCGTTTCCGTGGCGCCATTGCTCGAGGCGCCACCCGGCGAACCCGAGTCTGGGCCTGCCTCGATGACCGCCTGCGCGCGCTCCACAAGCTCCCAATCCAACGCGTCCTCGAGCACCGACGGGGGCGACTCGATGCGATGACGCGCGGAGCCCTCTGGCAAGTCGATGTGGGCCAGCACGTGGGTCAGATCGACACCGCGTGCCTTCCAGTGCTCGATCGCGTCCTGGGCGCTGAGCAGGTCGACACGGCCGATCGCTTCGTCCAAGGTCCTGAGACCAAGCGATGCGAGGATCTCACGAACTTCCTCGGCCACGAAGAAGAAGAAGTTAACGACATGCTCGGGGCGACCCTTGAAGCGTGCGCGCAGCTCGGGGTCCTGTGTCGCAATCCCGACCGGGCAGGTGTTCAGGTGACAGGCTCGCATCATGATGCAGCCGGTCGCTATCAGGGGAGCCGTGGAGAAGCCCATCTCATCCGCTCCGAGCATCGCGGCGATGACGACGTCGCGTCCGGTCTTTAGCTGCCCGTCGGTCTGCACCACGATCCGCGAGCGCAAGTTGTTGAGCAGCAAGGTCTGTTGGGTCTCGGCCAGGCCGATCTCCCAAGGGATGCCTGCAGCCTGAATCGAGGACAGCGGCGATGCGCCGGTGCCGCCGTCGTGGCCCGCGATCAACACTCGGTCCGCGTTTGCCTTGGAGACGCCGGCGGCAACCGTGCCGACGCCCACCTCAGAGACCAGCTTGACCGATACCTGAGCCGAGGGATTGGAGCAGCGCAAGTCGTAGATCAGCTGCTTGAGATCCTCAATCGAATAGATGTCGTGATGGGGCGGCGGGGAGATCAGACCCACACCGGGGGTCGTGTGCCTGATCGAGCCGATGTAGGCGTCGACCTTGTGTCCCGGCAGCTGACCGCCCTCCCCGGGCTTGGCGCCCTGGGCCATCTTGATCTGCAGCTCGTCCGCGTTGACCAGGTAGTGGATCGTGACCCCGAAGCGACCTGAGGCGACTTGCTTGATTGCCGAACGGCGCCTGTCCCCGTTGGGGTCCGGTTGGAATCGCGCCGGGTCCTCCCCGCCCTCGCCCGTGTTAGAGCGCCCGCCCAATCTGTTCATCGCGATCGCAAGCGTCTCGTGGGCCTCACGGGAGATCGAGCCGAGACTCATCGCGCCGGTGCAGAAGCGACGCACGATCTCCTTGGCGGACTCCACCTCATTGATTGGGATTCCCACCCGCCCCGCGCGTGCCTGCTCGCCGGCGTCGCCGGGTCCGATCCGCAAGAGGCCCCGCAGGGTTGCCTTGCGGGCGGCGTCCTCGTTGACCGCCGCGGCGTACTCGCGATACTTCTGGAAGGCCGGCGAGTCGCGTACCTCTTCATGGGCGGCAGAATCGCCCTCAAGCGCGGCGGTTACATTGCCGTTGGCCGAGCGGACCGCGTGTTGAACGAGCGCGATCGTCTCTGGGTTCCACATGTGGTGCTCGCCGTCGCGCCGCCACGCGTAGACGCCACCCACCGGTAGCAGGCTGTCGGGCTTGCGAGAAGACTCCGCCCACCCGGCGCGCGCGTGGCGCTCCAAAGCCTCGATCGCCAAGACCTCCAAGCCCACCCCACCGATGCGCGAGGCGGTGCCCGTGAAGTGGCGATCGATCAAGCTTCGCTCCAAGCCCACAGCCTCGAAGATCTGGGCGCCGCGATAGGACTGGATCGTGGAGATCCCCATCTTGGAGATCGTCTTGAGCAGGCCCTTACCGATCGCCTTGACCGTGTTCTGGGCAGCCTGCTCGGGGGTCAAAGCGACGGTGGCACCGTTCTCCGTGCGCACGATGCACCCCTGGGCGACGAGCTCGTCCAAGGTCTCGAGCATCACGTAAGGGTTGATCGCCGAGGCCCCGTAGCCGATCAGGGTGGCGAAGTGGTGTACCTCGCGCGGCTCGCCGGACTCGAGGACAATGCCCGCGCGCAAGCGCGTACCCTCCCGCACGAGGTGGTGGTGGACCGAGGAGACGGCCAAGAGCGATGGGATCGCGGCGCGACGGGGACTGAGCAGGCGATCGGAGAGGATGATGATGTTGACCCCCTCGGCGATCGCCTCGTGGGCTTGGGCGCACACACGCTCCAAGGCGCTCGCAAGCCCCTCGGGACCGTCGGCGACCGGCCATGTGATGTCGAGCGTGCGCGAGGAGAAGACATCGCTCGATATGTGGCGCAAGGTCTCAAGCTCCCGGTTGAGCAGGATCGGCTGCTCCAACTCCAGCTTGTGGGCGTGCTCGGGTGTCTCGTCGAACAGGTTGTGCTCGGTGCCAAGGCTCGTGGAGAGACTCATCACGATTTCCTCGCGGATCGGGTCGATCGGCGGGTTGGTCACCTGGGCGAACAGCTGCTTGAAGTAGGAGAACAGCGGCGGCGCTTGGTCTGAGAGCACGGCCAGGGAGAGGTCGTTGCCCATCGATCCGATCGGCTCAGCAGCCTCGCGGGCCATCGGCTCAAGCAGGACGCGCAGATCCTCCTGGGAGTAGCCGAATGCTTGCTGGCGACGGCGCAAAGGCTGACCCGAGAGCGTGACCTGCTCGGAGGGCTCAAGCTCGGCGAAGCGCACGGCGTTGCGCGCGTACCACTCGCCGTAGGGCTGCTGGGTGGAGATGCGACGCTTGACCTCGCCGTCGTCGACCACGCAGCCCTGCTCCAAGTCGACCAGGAATAGCTTGCCGGGTTGCAAGCGTCCGAGACGAACGATCTCCCCGGCGGGCACCCCGAGCAGACCGGCCTCCGATCCGAGCACGACGTGACCGTCCTTGGTGATAACCCAGCGGCCGGGGCGTAGGCCGTTGCGGTCGAGGGTAGCCCCGACGACCCGCCCGTCGGTGAAGGCCACGGCGGCCGGGCCGTCCCAAGGCTCCATCAGGCAGGAGTGGAAGGCGTAGAAGCCCTTCAGCTCCTCCGGCAGGTCAGAGCGCGAGCGGTAGGCCTCCGGGATCATCATCATGACCGCGTGCGGGAGCGAGCGACCCGCGAGCATCAAGAGCTCCAAGACGTTGTCAAACGTGGCCGAGTCGGAGTTGCCCTGGGTCGACTACTGGCAGGATCTTCTCCAAGTCCTCACCGAACAGCTCCGAGGCAAGCTCGGACTCGCGTGCGCGCATCCAGTTGACGTTGCCCATGACGGTGTTGATCTCGCCGTTGTGGCAGATCACCCGATAGGGATGGGCCAACTCCCACGAGGGGAACGTGTTGGTGGAGAAACGCGAGTGGACCAAGCCCAGGGCGCTCTTGCAGCGTTCGTCGCGCAGGTCGGGATAGAAGGCACCGAGCTGGTAGGAAATGAGCATGCCCTTGTAGTTGAGCGTGCGCGAAGAGGACGAGGTGACATAAAAACCCTTGCGCTCGTCCTCTGGCCATGCGGATATGGCCTGTTCGCAGACTCGTCGAATCACGTACAGCTTGCGCTCGAAAACATCCTGCTCGAGCCCATCGGCGGCCCCCACGAACAGTTGGCGGATGACCGGGCGACAGGCTGCGGCAGTGGCGCCGGTGTGCTCGGGACAGACGGGCACGTCGCGCCAGCCAAGGAGTCGCTGGTCCTCGGCAGCGACGGTCCGCTCCAGCACGTCTTCTACACGCGCGCGCGAAGAGTTCTCGGTCGGAAGGAAGCACATCAAAACCCCGTAGGAGCCGCTGGGCGGTAGCTCGAAGCCCGCGACCGCACGCAACAGCTCGTCGGGCATTTGCATCAGGATGCCCGCACCGTCTCCGGTCAAGGGGTCCGCGCCCGAAGCTCCGCGATGCTCCAGGTTCTCCAGCGCGGCCAAGGCGCGCGTGACGACCTCGTGTGTGGGCGTGTTGTCAAGGCGTGCGACCATGCCCACGCCGCACGCATCGTGCTCGTAGCGGGGGTCGTAGAGTCCAGCGGCCTGTGATGGCAATGTGTGCGAAGTCATGTGAGTGCTGCCCTCGGGCGACGCGTCCAGGAGGACTGCGCCACCTTCGTGGCATGGGGGGTCGGCACCTGAGGCGGAGCCTGAAAGGGTAGCATCGAGATCGCTTGCGAACCACGCTCGCGAGGTGTGAAATCCGTCCTGGCCGGGCATCACTATGTGCGAGGACAACAGGCAGTATCCCTACGGCAGAGCGCCAGGAGAGGCAATAATGCCGGACATGGAGCTCGCGCTTGCGGCGCGGGCTGAGAACATAGCGATAGTTCGGCACGTCCTTGGCGGTCTCGGTGAGGCGTACGAGATGCCCGAGGAGAAGCTCTCGGACATCCGCTTGGCGGTGACCGAGGCGTGTGCGAACGTGGTGGTGCATGCCTACCCGGACGGCCAAGAAGGCCAGATGGAAGTCGTCGCGGCTATGGAGGACGAGACCCTGACAGTGCTGGTGCGCGACTGGGGGTGCGGGATCAGGCCGCGTCCGGACAGTCCGGGCCTTGGTCTTGGTCTGTCGCTGATCGCAGCGCTAGCCGAGTCGGTGCAGTTGGGCCACGACGGGGAGAAACGCACCGAGGTTCAGATGACTTTCGCGCTGGAGGACGCCGCGGGCGCAAACGCTGTGGCAGGCACGAACGGACAGGGTGCGTGAGCGAGGCGATGAGCGATACCCGGACCGGGACGGCCGAGGCGGCCGTGAACGACGGAGACGTAAACGAGCGGGAGCTTTCGATGACCGACGGCACGATCAGTGTGCGGGTGGCCGACGGCCCACTCGTGGGACCTGTCCTGCGGCGATTGGTCTCGATTGTGCTCGCGCGGGCGGATTGGCCGCTGGATGGGCTCGACGACGCTCTACTGGTCTGCGACGCGCTGAGCGCCCACGCGCCTGGACATGCCCGGGCGGAGTGGGTGGCTTTGAGCGTGAGGGCCGACGAGCGCGAAGCGGAGCTGCGTATGAGCGAATTGCGCCACGGGGGAGCGGCCGATCTTCTGCGAGACGCGACGCTGCCGGTGGTCGGCAACGTGCTCGAAGGCATCGCCGAGAACGTGTCGGTGCACACGGAACCGGACGGTGGATCGCTGCTAGTGCTCGTGCTTAGGACCTACACGTCGGGCCCGAGCTCTAACTGACGCGCTCCAGGCTCGCTTCCAAAGCCTTCATCACGTCGGGCGAGTCTGGCGGGGGCTCGGGCGTGGCGCCCAAGGGAATCGGCTCACCAGCCGCCTTGCGATCGATCAAGTCGAGTACGGCGTCGCGATAGGTGTCCTGGTACTTGTCGATGTCGAAAGGTTCCGCGACAGACGCCACCAGGCGACGAGCCACGTCCAGTTCCTGCTCGTCGATCTCCCCGTCGAGTCCTTCCAGCTCGCGCAGGCCGGTCGTGGGATTGACCTCCTCGCCGTAGCTCATCGTGAGCATCAATAGAGCCTCCCCGCGCGGCCGAATCGCGACCAGACGTTCTTTGGAGCGCATGACTATGCGCCCGATCGCCACCTTGCCCGTGTCCTGCATGGCTCGCTGCAACAATCGATAAGGGTGTGCGCCGGCGATACCGGGCACAAGGTGGTAGGGCCGATCGAAATAGATCGGGTCGATCTCGTTCAGCTCGACGAAGTCCTCGACCTGGATCGTGCGCGTGAACAGGGGTTCCAAAGCCTGCAGCTCGCGTGCATCGACCGGGATGTAGCGGTCGGGGGCGATCTCATATCCCTTGACGATCTCCTCCAGCGGAATCTCTTCGCCATCGAGCGAGCAGACGTGCTTCTGGTGGATTCGCCCGCTATCCAGCGAATGGATCTGGTTGAAATGGACCGTGCGGCGCGTGACCGCGCTGTACAGCTTCACGGGCACGCTCACCAAGCCGAAGCTCAGGGTCCCCATCCACATTGCTCTTTGCATCAAGAAACATGTTGACTTCTATCGGGGACATTGTCAAGCCTTATCGTCAAGGCGGTGGAGAAGCGCCGGCATCGACGCCGGCACGCAGACGGGTCAAGGCCTGCCTGATCAGGCGCGAGACCTGCATCTGGGAGACGCCGATCCGCTCACCGATCTCGGCCTGGGTTAGATCCTGGCCGAAGCGCAGACGCAAAACCGTGCGCTCACGCGCCGAGATGCGACTCATCAATGGCTCCAAGGTGGCTCGCTCCTCGGCCCTTTCGAAACCAAGGTCGGGGACGCCGAGACCCTCGGCCACGCTCTCGGTCTCCTCGTCGCGCGTGGAGCGGGGAGAGTCGAGCGATGTCGTGCGGTAAGCGCCCATCGCCTCCATTGCCTCCAGCACCTGCTCGTCGGAGACGTCGACAGCCTCGGCGATCTCGGCAACCGAGGGTGAGCGACGACGCCCGAGGGAAAGACGCGTGACCGTCTGATCCACCCGCAGCGCCAGCTCCTGCAGATCGCGCGGGACTCGCACCGACCAGGTGCGATCGCGGAAGTGTCGCTTGAGCTCGCCAAGGATGGTGGGGACCGCGTAGCTGGAGAACATCACATCGCGCGAACAGTCGAATCGGTCGACTGCCTTGAGCAATCCGATCGAGGCGACCTGCACCAAATCTTCGATCGGCTCGTCGGTGTGCTGATAGCGCCGAGCCAAGCGACGGGCAAGCGGTAGATAGCGCTCCACCAATACCTCGCGCGCGACTGGATCGCCGTCTATGCGCATACGAGCAAACAGCTCGAGATCGGGCACCAGCGACGGCATCTGAGTGACCGTAGCCGTTGATCTTGGCGCTGGCATCAGTTCCACTGCGATGCTCCTCCTGGCCTCGAATGCTTCGCACGATCGCGAAACAAGCGATTCCCAAGTCAGATTACCCCCTTCGCGAAAAGATTCCAATGTGGCGGACCGCTCACTGAAGCTGCGGGTTTCCCCCGCCGAACCTTCAGCTCACGGCCCCCAGCTCGGGCCTTGGCGAGCCGTTATCTCGCCCGATGTTCAGCGAGGGTGCGGGTTTTCAGGCGGCTACTACTCGACCATGGTTCGCTCTTGGCTCCATGAGCAGAGACTGCCCCGCCCGGGGCAGGTCAGGCAGAGCGAGCGGTGTGGGTCTTTCGCTACGCCGAAGCCTTCGGCTCTCGCGTCAACAATGCGAGATTGCAACTGTTCGCGCAAGTGGGATCGTTCGCTTGCGGCGAAGCGTGCCGATACCCAGGCTCCAGGCTGTTCCAAGAACCAGTGGGCCACCTCCACGCGCTCGATCCCGTCTTCGATCGCCGCGAGGGCGTAGAGCAGTCGCTGAATCGAGTAGTCGCGCTCAACCAGCCGCTCAAGGTCCTCTAGGCCGGTCGGCTCGGCGCTCTCGGTGAGCCTGTCGCTCTTGTAATCCACGATCAGACCCGCGCCATTCTCCTCCTCGACGATCAGGTCGAGCACTCCCGTGACCACAGGCTCTGTGGAGGCCAAGGCAAAGGCAAACGGATGCTCACGGCGAGGGCGCCTCGCGCGCGCAAGACGCTGTGCCGGGTCGGCGGCGAGAGCGAGCGAGAGCAGCTTGGCGATCTCCTCCCGCTCGGCAGGAGCGACGCGTGCTCCGATACGCCTGGCAACTGCCTCCACGTCTCGCTCAGTGGGCGCCTTGGGGCGCGCGAAGTCGATCGACTCGAGCAGAATATGGGCGATCGTGCCGCGCGTGCGGGCCTCTATGCCACCGTCTTCGCTAGCCCGGGCGGCCGCCCGATTCTCGGGCAGGCGCAGAACCCGTTCGAGGTAGTAGCGATAGCCACAGCGCTCCAGCTCGGCAAGGGAGGTGTAGCTGATCGTGGCGTCAGGGTCGAGCAGGGGACGCGCGAGGCCGTCGCCGACCTCGGCAGGGCGGTCGCCCGGCCAATCGGTGGATATCGTCGTGGAGACACTGCGACCGATCGAGACGCTCCGTGGCTCAGACGGGGCCCTCTTGGGCTCGTTGGAAATTCCCTCCCGCCCGGTGGCGTCGCTCGGTCGCGCGTCCGGCTCACCGCGGCTCGACGCACGGAGATCGCTCGGCGACCCCGGTTGGGAGGCCGAGCTAAAGACGCAGCGAACCCGCAGACCGGCGCCAAGGTTCGTTGTGAAGGCGCCGACCGGAGGCTGCTCGGAAGCGAGGAGAGACGGAGCATCCGGGACGAGTGCGGGCGCCAACCAAGCGATCGGCGCGAGGCCGGCACGAGGCGCGGACCAGCGCTCAAACGCGACCGAGCCGCTCAAGAGAAGCCGATCTCGGGCACGCGTACAGGCGACATAGAGGACGCGGTCCTCCTCCTCTTCTTGGGCGACGCGCTTGCGATCGCGCAGGACCTCGTAGTCCAGCGTGGGAGCCGGCTCGGGGTCGGACAGCTCCAATAGGCGCAAGCCCACACTGACACCCTCCTCATCCAAGAGCAGGTCGGGGTATCTCAAGTTCGGGTCACGGCCCAGATCGGCTACGCAGACGACAGGAAACTCGAGGCCCTTGGCGGCGTGAATACTCATCAAGCGCACCGCCTCGGTCTCACCGTCACCCACTGGCGCGTCCGCCTCACGTGCCCCGGCCGCCCGCTCGAGGTGGGCGATGTGGTCGAGGAAGCCACGTAGGTCGCGCCCCTCCTGAGCCTCGAAGTGCCGGGCGAGACGTATGAGCTTGTGGACGTTCGCTAGCCGTCGCTCACCCCAGGTCAATGCCAGAACATGAGCTTCATAACCGGTGGCGACAATCGCCCGTCGCAACAACTCGGAGAGAGGGCGCAGCGTCGCGCTACTGCGCTCTTTCGCAAGCAGCTCGCGGAATGTGGCTACACGCCCACGATCCAAAGGTGTCAGCAAAGGCTCTAGCTCGGACGCGCTCTCGTGCAGGACGCGCCACACGCCTCTTTCCCGCTCACGCGCGAAGCGGGAGATTGTGGCAAGCGCATCGCTGGAAGCATCAACCAGGGGTGAGGCCAAAGTGGAGTAGAGAGCTATCTCGTCCAAAGGGTTGGCTAGCGTGCGCAACCAGGCAAGCAGATCGCCCACCTGTTGATGTCCCCAGAAGCCCCCCACACCCGCCAATGTGGGCAGACCGTGGCGTCGCAGAGCGCTCTCGTAGACGGGGGCGTCGCCAAGCGCTCGCAGCAGAACAACGACCTCTCCCGGCCGGGCCTGACCAGCGGCGACCAACCCGGCCACGCGCTCGGCGAGTAGGCGGGCTTCGGCCTGACGCCAGGGAGTCGCATCGGACATGCCGCGCAGATCGTCGTAGACCGACTTGGGGTCCCAGCCTCGCTTGTCGGTCAGCAGAAGCTCGACGACCGGCTCCTCACTCGAGTCTTCCTCGCGCGCGGCGCTCAAGGCTGCGAAGCGAGCGCCCATCCGGGTCGCGAAGATTCGCTCGACAGCCGTGAGGATCGCGGGACGGCTACGGAAGTTGCGCGTCAGGGCAAGACTGGCTCCCCTCCGAGCCAGCAAAGAGCGGCGCTCGCGGAAGAGACCGACGTCGGCGTGACGGAAGCCGTAGATCGACTGCAGTTCGTCGCCGACGGTAAACAGGTTGTCGCGATCCAAGGCCGCCAACATCTGGAGCTGGCGCGGATTGGAGTCCTGGAACTCGTCCACCATCAACAGGTCGAAGCGCTCAGCCCACGCTTCGCGAATATCGGGGTGCCGATCCAAGAGCACACGAGCCTTAAGCTCGAGATCGTCGAAATCGAGCGCTGCGCTTGTCTGCTTGCGCTGGGCGTAGGCATGGTCGAAGTGCTCGATCAAGTCCCCGATCAGCTCACACACACGCAATGCCCGCTGCTCACGCTGACCGCGCTCACGCTCATCGCTGTCGGTCTCACCGGCGTCAGCACCACCTCCCGCTCCGACTCCCCGCTCCTCGGCCACCGCGGGTCCCACCACTGGCAGGCGCGGTTGGACCTGGCCGAGACTACGCAGCTGGGCGTAAGCGCCGAAGACCATACTGCGCATGTGGTCAGGGCCATAGGCGGCGATCAGATCGACCGCCTCGGGCGGATCTCCTTGCAGGAAACTGGCCAAAGCTTCCCTGAAGGCAAGTACGCGCAGACGCTCGGCGAAGCCCTCTTCGAGAATCCGGAAGCCGGGCTCGACTCCAGCCTGGAGCGGATGGATTCGCAACAAACGCGCACAGAAAGCGTGAAACGTGGACACGTTGGCGGCCTCCGCATCGCGCGCAAAGTCGCGCTCGCCGAAGTCCAGAAGGCGAGCCCTGACTCGCTCGCGCAACTCGCCGGCGGCCCGCTCGGTGAAAGTGATCGCGAGGATCCGTCCGGGCGCTATCCCGTCCTCGCGCACGGCCCGCACGAAGCGCTCGACCAAGACCGAGGTCTTACCGCTGCCGGCACCGGCAGCTAGCAGGAGTGAGCCGCGACGGCGCGCAATTGCCTGCTCCTGCTCGTCGGTGGATGCACGCGAGGGCGCATACTCGAAAGTCAGCTGTTGGCCGGGATCGCTCACCGTTCACAGCGACAGATCGTGGGGTATGCGCATCCGCCGCTGTAAGCACAGGTGTCAGGGCGCGGATGCAGCGCGCCGGAGCGAGCCTCGATCGCGGCTTGGCGCGCAACATCGACGCATTGCTCGATCAGCGCCTGCATCTCCTCATGGGCGAGGCGATCCGTGCGTACGCAGTCGAGCTCCAGGCCGCTGTCTGCGTCCAAGACACCCCGCGCCCTGATCTCACGCCCGGCGAGAGGCTGGTAGAAGCCACCGACTGGCTCTTGCCCCAGCAACTGGTGGGTGGCGCGCATATAGAGCGCCACCTGGAGAGAGCCGTCGGCAATCCAGCGGGCGGCAGGGGGCGCGGAGCTGCCCTTGTAGTCGTAGACGATCGCCTGCTCGGCACCGGTGTCGACGCGGTCTATGCGCCCGCGCAAGCGGACTCCTTCGCCGAGGTCGAGCGCGGGAAGGCCGTCCTGCTCGAAGCCGAACTCGAGCTCGAGATGTGTCGGCTCCAGAGGGCCGGCCTGCTCGGCCGCGTATTGCAGGTAGCGCTCCAAGTCGACCGTCAAGCGCCTGCGCGCGCCGGGGAGGCGCTCGGGAGCGACCGAGAGCGGGTGGAGTGGCTCGTGCTCGGCCAAAGCCTGCGCCAGCAGTCGCTTGGCAAGGCCTAGGCTGCCCGGGGTGAGACGCGCGGAGCCTGTTCGCTCACGCAGGCGCTCTAGCGTGCTCTTCAAGGCAGCGTGGGCCAACCCGCCGCGGGCGATCGGCTCCGGGCGCGGATCGATTTCGCCCGCTCGTAGGAAGCGCTCTACGAACCACTTGACGGGACAACTGGCCCAGGCCTCCAAGGAGGAAGCCGACCACAGCGGGCGAGCACGCAGGTCGCCAAGCACACGCTCGTCGCCGAGCGGCTGGATCGGAGGAGGCGTCAGGCCGTCCGGTCCCACGCCTACCGAGACGGCACGCTCGGCAAACGCTCCGTTTGGCATTCCCGGTCCGGGCCAGTCCGATGCGCCTGCGTAGCGACGAATGAGACGCTCGCCGAGCGCGGGAGAGAACAGATCGCAGACGTCATCCACGAACAGCGAGCGAGCCAGCGGGGTGCCGTCTTCGTCGGCGCTGTGCCAGCTGAGCACGAGGCGCTCGCGAGGCCGCGAAGCGAGCGCGTAGAGCAGGTAGCGCTCGGCGGCGAGCGGATCGGGGACGCCACGCAGGGCCAAACCCGAGGCGGCTGCGAGCCCACGACGCTGATCCTCCCCGAGCAGGGGTTGGGGAACGGGGGGCGCCGGGAACACGCCTTCTTGCAGTCCGCAAGCGAACACCATGCGTACACGGCGCGCCCTGATCGAGAGAGGATCGACAACCGCCACCCTTGCCTCCCCCATCGGTCCGGTCCAACCGGATACAGGCAGCTCCAGCCGCTCTACGATTTCAAGCACCTCAGCCGGCGTCGCGACCAGCGGGGGCGCGATTCGCGCCAGTTCACGCAACTCGTCCAATACGCGCCTGGAGACCACCAAAGCGCTTGCCTCGGCGAGCTCCGGCCCATCGAGCAAAGAGGCGGAGCCCGCGTGCGGAGTGGCGAATAGACGATTTAGCTCGGCTAGGAAGGCTTCGAGAAGGGCCGGGAGACCCCGCTCGACCGCGACGGAGAGCCGCTGGACGCGATCTAGAGGCCAATGTTGCGTCTCCCACAACATCATGGCGCCCGCTGCGTCGGAAACGCCTCGTGTACGTGCACTCATCTCAAGGCTGTCCGCCAGGCCAGGCTGCTCAAGCACTCCGGGCGTGCGCAGCCATGCCAAGAGGTCGCCCAGCTCTCCCCTACCAAGCGCGCAGCGCAGGATGCCAAGTGAGGCGCGACCCAAAGTCGTATGGGAGAAGCTGGTGCGGGTGCGCAGGCTGTGGGGTACGTTGAAGTCGGCGAGCACCTCGCCGAGGAGAGCGGCGATCGCCTCGGGGGTGCGGTGGACGATCGCGATCTCCTCGGGTTGGATCCCTTCGTCCAGGAGCGCCCGTATCTCCCCCGCGACAAGCTCGAGCTCGGCCCGCGGGCTGCCCCCCTCGAGCAAGCTGACGGCGGGGCCGGGATCGACGCGCTCGATGGCGCCGACGAACAGAGAGCGCTCCAGGTGGTGCAGTGCCCGGCGGGACTTCGGCTCGTAGTAATCGGCCCGGGCCTCCAGCGCGGTATGGGCGTCGGCCAGCGGAGCGATGCGTTGGAAGGTTGCAGCGCGACCGGCGAAGACGACCCGGCCGGGCTCATAGGGAAGCGAGAGCGTGAGGCGCGCGTCAACCGCCCCGCCCAAGGTCTCGATTGCGTCGAGCTGCAACGGGGTGAAGTCGTCGAAGCCGTACAGGGCTACCGGCGTGGCGCCCCACCAAGACGGGTTGCGACGCAAAGCGTCCAAGGCCTTCGTCAGGCGCAACTCGCGATCGGCTCGGCCCATCGAGGTAAGCGCTGCCTGGTAGCGCTCGAAGGCGTCACACACCCAGGCGAGTGTCTCGCCACCAGTCCCCCAGGCGCGCAGGGCGCCGCGTAGGCGTGCGGGCGCGATCCGCTGGGTCTCCAAGTCCGCGACCAGCTTGGCCAGCTCGGCCACCGCGCCTGGGCCTACACCGGCGATTCGCCCGAGCAAGCACTCTCGTGCAAGCGGACTGAGCGGCGTGGAGTTCTCACCGGCGCGCCTGAGCACCTCTCGCAAGAGCCCCTCGAAACGCTCGACGCGCACGCCGAGGGCCAATCCTCCCTCGGCAAGCTCGCGCCGGTAGCGGGCCTGGTCGGCTTCGGTGGGAACGACCAGGAGCGGGTGCTCGCCGTGCGCCGCGTGGGCCCTGACCGCCTCCAAGACGAGGCGTGCCTTGCCCGCGTTGGCGGGTCCGGTGACTAGCGCGATGGGCACACTCCCCATCCTGGCGCACCGTCCCGACGCCTACGCCGCGCTGGCGGCCACCTTGTCCTCGCTTACAGCCGCCTTCTCCTCGCTTGTGGCGCCCTCGGCCTCGGCCTCGGCCTCCGGAGGCTTGGCGCCCTCACGGGCCCAGGCCTCGTTGAACTCGACGCGCCACTTGCCCTCTTCGTCTTGGGAGAGCGCCAGGTGCGCGCGGAAGGTGCGTCCCGAGCGCGCCTTGAAGCCGGTCACAGCCCTGGAGGTGTATCCGGAGCTGATCAGCTCCTTGGCGATCGCAATCGACAATTGCTTGCCCGACTTGCCCTTCCAGATAACGAAGCCGCAGCCTGGATCGTCGCGCGCCCAGCAGGAGTAGCCCTTGCGGTTCTCTTTGATGTCGTGCCCACAGATCGGGCAAGGGCCCAGATTGGCTCGCGGGATGCGGACGTCCTTGAGTTTCTCGTCCAGCTCTTTGACCGTCATCTCGGCAAAGCCGGCAATGTCGCTCATGAACTTCTGGCGGGAGTCCTCGCCACGCTCGATCTTGTCGAGCCGGTGCTCCCACTGGCCGGTCATGTCCGGCGAGGTGAGCGCGTGCTCTCCAAGCAGTCTGATCACGTTGAGACCCTTGTCGGTGGCCACCAAGGCACGCGCCTCGCGTTCGATGTAGCCGACCTGGATTAGGCGCTCGATGATCGCGGCGCGTGTGGCGGGAGTGCCGATGCCAGACTCCTTCATCGCCTCGCGCGTCTCCTCGTCGTCGACCAGCTTGCCGGCGGTCTCCATGGCGCCCAGGAGCGATGCGTCGCTGTAGCGCCGAGGCGGCTTAGTTTCCTTGCGGGCGCTCGCGATCTCCAGGGTTTGGACCTGCTCGCCGTGCTCCAACTTGGGAAGCTGCTGATCGGTGCCCTCGTCTTCTTCGGCTGCGGACTTTGCCTCGGAAGGCATCTGTCCGTAGACGCCGCGCCAACCGGGCACGAGCAGAAGCTTGCCTCGCGTGCGGAACACCGAGCCACCGGCGTCCTCCCCCGCGGGCAGAACCGTGGTCTCCACGCGCGTGTTCTCGAACACGGCCTCGGGGTGGAAGACCGCAAGGAAACGACGCACGACCATGTCATAGACGCGTTTGTCGTCGTCGCCCATGCGATCGACGGCGTGCTCGGCCTTGGTGGGGATGATTGCGTGGTGGTCGGTGACCTTCTCGTTGTTGACAACCCGCGCGAGGGGAAGCACGTCCAGACCGGTCACATAGGCGGCCGCCTTGGCGTACTCCTTCTGGCCGCCGACCAACTCGGCGGTGGGCTTGATCTCCTCGACCATGTCGGTCGTGAGATAGCGCGAATTCGTTCTCGGATAGGTGAGCGCCTTGTGCTCCTCGTAGAGCCTTTGCGCCGCTGCCAAGGTCCGTCGCGCGGAGAAGCCGTAGCGCGTATTGGCCTCGCGCTGCAAGCTTGTGAGGTCATACAGCATGGGCGCGCGCTCGCGCTGCTCCTTCTTGTCCAGCTTGGTGATCGTGCCGGTCTTGCCTTGGCAGGCCTCGACGATCGCCAAGGCCTCCGCCTCGGTGGCAAGACGTGGCTTTGCGCCCATATGAAAGCGGCCTTCATAGACGCGCTGGTCGTCGTCGAGTGGACCGGCGTCGAAGGTGGCGTCCACGAGCCAGTAGGGCTCGGGTACGAAAGCCTTGATCTCTTCCTCGCGACGCGCCACGATCGCCAAGGTCGGCGTCTGCACGCGGCCAAGGGAGACGGCGCCGTCGAAGGAGGATTTCAGGCGGATCGAGGCTGCCCGGGTGGCGTTCATGCCCACGATCCAGTCCGCCTCCGAGCGAGACCGGGCGGCCTGCTCCAACAGGGCGTAGTCCTCGGCGGGTCGCAGGGACTCAAAAGCGCTCTTCATGGCGGCCGTGGTCATCGAGTTCAACCACAGCCTCTGCACGGGCTTCTTGGCTTTGGCCTTCTCGAACAGGTAGGCGAAGATCAGCTCGCCCTCGCGCCCTGCGTCGCAGGCATTGACAACCATCTCGACATCCTCGCGACCGAGCTGAGAGGTGACGACCGACATCTGCTTGCGCGAGCGCTCGTCGCGCACCACCAACTTGAACTTGGATGGCACGATCGGCAGGTCGGGCATTCGCCAGCGCTTGTACTTGGCCTCGTATTCGTCTGGCTCAGCCAGCTGCACGAGGTGGCCCACTGCCCACGTGATCACGTGGTCGGGACCCTCTAGCCAGCCTTCTTGCTTGGCGAACGGGCCCGGCAGGACTCGGGCCAAGTCGCGGCCCACGGAGGGCTTCTCCGCAATCACGAGCGTCTTCGACATGGCGCCAGCGTAGCGGGTGAGTCAATTCATATCCCGCACCCTGGCCCGCTCCGCCGCGACGCACACCCGTCGCCCTCGCCGGGTCATCCTGGCAGGGCGCGCCTGCCTAAGCGATCAACCGCCGATCGGAGCCCTCGGATTGGCACCCCAGAAGATCTGCGTGCCGAGCATCCCAATGATGGTGACGAGCACGATGTTGAGCACCATCGACTTCGCGGTAGCGGTGCCCACGCCAACGGGCCCTCCAGAAGCGTTGTAGCCGTAGTAGCAAGAGACCAGCACGATCACCGTGGCCATCGTCATCGCCTTGATCATGCTGTAGAGATAGTCAGTGGGGTTTTGGTATTGCCAGAAAATCAACAGGTAGCCACCGGATGTGACGGACGCGACCTGATGAACGACGGCTATGTAAGAAGCAAGGAAAGCCACGCCGACCCCGGTGGCGTAGACGAACGGAAGAACCATCCATGCGGCGAGCAGACGGGTGGCACACAGATATGAGATGGAGTCGATCCCCATGACTTCCAGTGCGTCGACCTCGTCGTTGATGCGCATGGCGCCAAGCTCGGCCACGATGCCGGTGCCGATCTTGGCCGCCATCATGTAGCCGAAGGCATAGGGAATGGCCTCGCGCAGGTCACACCATCCGGCAAACGCGCCCGCATAGGAAGGAGCGCCCTGGGACTGGGTGAAGTAGGCACCCTCGGTGCCACAGGCGCCGAGTCCGATGATGAATACGAGCGTCCAGATCACGACCGTGGAGGTCAGGATCAGGATTCCCGACTGGCGCACTGTCTCGCCGAAAAAGCGCAGAACCCGCAGGCCCAAAACGTCGCGCAGGATTCGCCCGGCGAATTGACCCATCTCGCCCGTGGAGACGAGCCACGGGGGGGCTGAGATGCCTGGGGAGCTCACCTGATCACCAGAATGTTGGGGTGCGTGGCGAGCAGCATCTGCGTGAACGCGTAGTTGAAGGCCCCGAACACCAGGAATGACACGACGATGGCCTGGTTGACCGCACGCCCGACGCCCTCCGCTCCACCCGAGGCTGTCATGCCCTTGTAGCAGCAGACGATCGCGATGATCGCCCCGAACACGGTCGTCTTCAAGGTGGAGCCCCACAGGTCGGTAGTGGAGGTATTGGCAAAGAAGGTCACCCAGAAGGGACCCAATGGCTGATGGTTGACGACCGCGGCCAGGAGTCCCCCGAAGAGGCCGAACAACACCGCGTAGATGTTGAACAGGCCCGTGGCGAGCATCAGCGCAAGGAAACGCGGGACCACCAGGTTCTTGACGGGATCGACACCGAGCACCTGCAAGGCGTCGAGCTCCTCGCGAATCTTGCGCGCGCCCAAGTCGGCCGTAATTGCGGTGCCGGCCGCCCCCGCGAGCACGATCCCGGTGATGATCGGGCCGATTTCGCGGACCACGGCGAGCACGAAGAAGCCGCCGAGGCGGTCGAGCCCACCAAACAAACTCAGAAAGTTGGCGGCCTGCAGTCCGGGGGCCCCATAGGAGAGCGCGAAGGTCGACACCAGCAGCGGCAGCCAGCAGACTCGCAGGATGAATAGAAACTGCCACACGAACTCGCCGCCGTAGGGGTAGGGCGGACGCAGCGCGGAGGAGATCGTGCGACCGGCGAGGATCATCATGTCTCCGACTTCGTCGAGTGCGTTCCTCGCAGGGAGTAGTGCCCGGTTGAGGAGCTTCGCCCGGCTGACGCCACCCCCACCGCTCGCCGGAGAACCGCTCTGACTCGATTCACCGGGACCCACGCTGCCCAGCTCTTGATGACCCAACCCACCCATAGAAATAGTGTACTAGTTCACTAGCACTTTATGTTTTTGTAAAGGATTGCGACTAAAGTTGGGGTCATGGCAAGAGGCGACCATCGAGACGCAAGGCCGTCAGAGGCGCCCCTTCGAACACCCGCCGGCTCCCGTGCCCAGACGGGCGGCGCCGAAGCGCAATTCGACCTTGCAGATCTGAAGATCGATCGCGACGGAGAGATCCCGATCGGGGTACAACTCGCATGGGCGCTACGGGCGAGGATTGGCGACGGGAGACTGGCGCCCGCGCAGAGGCTCCCGGGCCTGCGCGAACTGGCCGAAATGCTTGGCATCAACGCCAATACGGCTCGAGCCGTGTACCAGCGACTGGAGCAGGAGGGCTTGATCGACAGCCGTCAAGGCACCGGCACGTTCGTGGCGCGAATCGCGCAAGAGCCGTCCGCTGTTGGCCAGATCGCGGCCGACGCCGCACAGGAGGCTCGCAGGACGGGGGTGGACCCGCGTGAGGTGGCGGCTGCGCTGTATGTGACCACCGAGGCACCGGCTGAGGCCGGAGCCTCCCCCGATGGACGGGCCACAGGGCCCACAGGTAGGCAGTTGGCCGAGCGTCGCAAGGAACTACGCGCTCAGATCGCCGCCCTGGAGCAGACGCTCTCAGAGATACAGGCACGCCATCCGGGCTTGATCCCGACGCCCTCCAAGCCACACAGGCATGCGGGGCCGCGCTTGCTGAGCGCCGAGGACTTGGAAGGCGTACGCGGCGAGCTGGTGCGCCGACTGGCTGCGGCCGAGCCGCTACTCAAGGATCCGCAAGGCGACGCGCAAACTGCGGCCGCGCGCGCACGCAAGGTCACCCAGGGCGCCGATGTCCAAGGAAAGGACGACGGCCGGGACGCGGAGAGACAAAACAGACCGGGGACGACGAACAAAGCCGCCCGTGCGCGTCCGCGGACGAGGCCCTCAACCGCCTGATCTCATCCGGGCGAGCATTCGCCGGTGCCCACCATGTGGCCACCCCCCGCCAGCACCTGGGCGACAGTCGCGTTGGCGACACCGTAGCCGCCGCGAGGCCCGCCGCCTGTGGTGGAGGCGAAGACTGTGGTGAGCACGCGACCGTCCCGGCCGACCAGGGGACCCCCTGAATTGCCGGGACGCACCAGGCCTCGCAAAGGAGTGAGCAAGCGCGATACCGGGCCGCGCCCATAGGCGTCATCGGTGATGATCTTCTGAGTCGTGCCGATGCGTCCGGGTTGCACGTCGAACGGGCCGTTCTCTGGGTATCCAAGAATGGCGCCCGCGCGACCGGATGGCGATGAGGCCGCCAACATGAGTGCAGGCAAGCTGAGGCCGGGCACCCTCAGGATCGCGATGTCGTCGGTGGGGTCAAAAGCGATCGCATAGGCGCTCATCTCCGGTTCGTGGCCGCCCACCTCCACGGTCGTGTCTTGCTCTCCGGCAACGACATGGGCGTTGGTAACGACGACTCCCGGCCCGGCAACCCACCCGGAGCCCTCGATTGCAAGGCCGCAGGCGGTCCCCAGCACACGCACCACACTTCGCGAGGCCGCCAAGACCCCGGGGTTATGAGCTATGGCAGGCGGCGGCGCCGAGACTCCGGGCAACGGGCCTGAGATCGAAGGGAGCGGATCGAGGCTCGCCAAGACGTGCAGGATCGGGCCAGTGGGCGGCAACAGCTGGTTGAGCTCGCTGAGGATCGCGGAGCGCTGGATATCGGCCCGTAGCTGCGGGGTGGACGTGCTTTGCAGAACGACGGCAGCGAGGATCCATGCGATCGCCAAACCCAAGGCCGCGCTCAACAAGGCGCCCAAGGCTCCGTCAAGCAGGCCGAGCCCGGGCAGAACGAGTACGCGACGCAGACGCAGACCGACGCCCTCGAAGCCAGTGGCGAGGATCGCCCCGGCCAGGAGCGCGCCGATCAACCCGAACGCCGGGGCATACGGTGAGGCCGAGCCGCGCGGCACAAGTAGAGGACCCAGACGAGTTCCGATGAATGAACCAAGGGCGAAGCCGCAGAAGGAGAGCACCGCGACGATGAAGCCCCGGCGGAACCCGAACAAGGCGAGCAAGGCAGCGAAGGCGACAATGATCCAATCGAGCCGGGTCACTGATCATGTTCTACCGTCCCGAGCTGTGAACACCTCCAGTGACCATCATCGGCGCCTGCGTCGCGCCACGCCGGTGATGGCCCTCGCGGCGATCGCATTCCTCATCGGGGCGATCGTGGGGTCGGGCCATGGAGGCTCGGCCGGACAGAGTTTGAGCGAACAGTTCGTCTCGGCATGGACCAAGGGCGACTACGCGACGATGTACAACGATGTCGACCCTGCCGAGCGCGGACGCATCTCGGCAAGTCGTTTCGAGGCCGCCTACAGACAGGCGGCGCGTACCGCTACGGAGACCGAACTGAAGGCGATCGGCCGTACCCGCGCTGAAAGCGGGGCGTTCGTTGTACCGATGCGGGTGCAGACACGTCTTTGGGGTGCCCTTAGGGAGAACCTGCGCTTGAGGGTCGCCGGTACGCCTGAAGGGGTACGGGTGTTGTGGTCGCACGCGCTCGTTTTCCCGGGCCTTGAGGTTGGAGAGTCGTTGAGCAGGAACATGAGCTTGCCTGCGCGTGCGGCCCTCTTGGCTCGTGACGGCAGTGTCTTGGCCGAAGGCCAGTCGCCCGGAGCCGGTGTGCGCGAGTCTCCTCTTGGAGCGGCGGCGGCCACGGTGGTGGGCGAAGTGGGGCCGGTTCCTGAGGAACGCGAGGGCGAACTAGAGGCGCAAGGAGTGCCGGCGCGGGCGATCGTGGGCACAAGCGGTTTGGAGTTGGCGCTGGATGAGCGCTTGCGTGGCAGACCGGGCGGCGAGCTGCTCGCGGGTAATCGTGTGCTGGCAAGCGCTGGGGCCAAGCCGAGCCCGCCCGTTCGCACCACTATCTCTCCAGGCTTGCAGCGGGTGGCGACCGAAGCACTCGGTGGGCAGCTCGGAGGGGTGGTCGCGCTTGACCCGGCAAATGGGGAGATTTTGGCTGTCTCGGGCATTGGTATCGACGACCTGCAGCACCGCCGGGATCGACCTTCAAGATGGTCACGCTGAGCGCCGCTTTGGAAGCGAAAGTGGCAAGCCAGAAGAGCGTGTTTCAATACGCGACATACGCGACGCTCGATGGCGTCAAGCTCGAAAACGCCAATGGCGAGTCATGCGGAGGCAGCTTGGCGCTCGCCTTCGCGGTCTCCTGCAATTCGGTGTTCGCGCCGCTCGGCGTCAAGGTCGGAGCGGCGCGATTGGTGCGGACCGCCGAAGACTTCGGCTTCAACCACCCGCCGGGGGTGGACGGCGCGGTTGAAAGCAGCCTCCCCGCCGCAACTCAGATCCAGGGCGAACTGGATGTCGGCTCCACCGCGATCGGACAAGGCGAGGTACAGGCCTCGGCCTTGGAGATGGCCACGGTGGCAAGCACTATCGCCGACAGCGGCCGGCGTCCCCAACCGACTTTCGAAGCGCATCGCTCCACAGGTTCTCGGCCGCGTGCGATAAGCGCCGCCACGGCCCGCACGGTCAGGCGCCTGATGATCGACGTGGTACGCGAAGGCACGGGCACTTCGGCGGCCATTCCCGGGGTCGTGGTGGCCGGCAAGACAGGCACAGCCGAACTAGGAGCGCCGAGCTGCTCGAGCTCAGGCGAAAACGGCTCTGAAGCCGGCGGCTCCGGCGAAGAGGCTGAAGGTGGAAAGAGCGAAGAAAGCTGCTCAGGCAGCAAAAACCCGCAGAACACGGATGCTTGGTTTGCGGCGTTCGCGCCGGCTATTCACCCGAGGATCGCCGTGGGTGTGCTGCTCGTGAAAGATGGAGCCGGAGGCGAAACGGCGGCCCCAGTCGCCAAGCAAGTCCTGGAGGAGGGCTTGCGCTAGACGTCGGCTCGCCCCAAGCCACTGGCCAAGCCGTCTGAGGTGACGGTTGGTGGGGCTAAACGTCCAGCTCGGCCGAGGCCGTCTGGGACGGGTTCAGAGGATCGACGATCTTCAGCTCCAAAGGCCTGTTGTCGAGCGAGTCGATTTTGATCTTGTAGAGCAGGAGCGCACCTTGGGTGGGGCCGTTGGCGGCGACCGTATCCAAGGCCGGAAGACGCTCTTTCGGTCCCAAGAGCCCGCCGCGATATGCGAATTCGTTGGTCGGGCCGGGGACGATCGGGGTGTAGACGTTTTCTTGGGTGTCGCTGATCGTCAGGTTGGTGGACACCGGATGGGGCGTGGAGGTTTCGTTGTAGACCTGCATGAAGACCGCGAACCACTCTTCTCCGGGGCGCAGCAGGCGCTGGGCGGGCGTCAAGCCTTTCAGGTAGGCGGCGTCCTCGGTGTCAGAGGGGTTCAGCTCGCGCGAGAGCTGAACCTCGTAGATCAGGGGCCCCACATTCAGGTAGGGCGCGTTCTGTCCAGACTCGCCAGCGTAGGTTCCGGTCGTGACGCGGGTATGCGAGTCGTCCGAGCATGCGCTCAAGGCGAGCGCGGGGACAAGCAAGATCGCGAGCAGCCAAGCGCGGGGGATTCGGGACGGACGATTCATGCGGCGGAGAGTTTATCCGGCGGCGACGGTGACGCGCTCTCCGCGGCCAACGCCTGTCTCGAGGATCGAGCGCAGACGACGCATGGCCTTCTCGTTCTTGCGCTTTAGCCAGGCGCGGCCTCCCAATGCCTCCATGATGCGATCGGACAGGACCGAAGTCTCGGTCTCCAAGGTGAACTGGACACGGGTTGCGCCCCCTGGCGCGGGCGCGAGCTCGTAGACGCCGAGGGTGCGGATGCGGTTGGTCTTGCCGGTGCGCCCCACCTCGACGATGCGATGGGGCCGGGTCACCTCGGTGAAGGTGGAGTCGGCCCAACTGAAGCGGTTGCCGGGAGCCTTCACACGGAAACGTGCTCCAGCGCCGCGACCGACCGAATCCTCCCTGAGCAGGTGCCAGTCGACGAGATAGTGATCCGTGAACTCAGGGTGGTTGGCAATGTCCTGGAGGTAGTCGAAGACCTGCTCGCGCGGGGCGCTGATGAGGACCGAGATCGTGACGGGGTGCACGGGACGGCAGTTTATTGACTGCTCAAGCGGCGCGTGCGTCGATTGGGCTGGGCTGCACGGCCGATGGCCGGCGGGCTTGGCGTGGAGAACGCGACGGTTAGGCTGCGCGCGCGGTGAGCCGTACGGTGTGGCCCAACTCGCTGTGGCGCACGATCTCGCTGAGCAAAGGCGCGGTGCGGCGTAGTTGACGACACAGCTCGCACACGATCCCCGAGGAGCGCTCGTAGACGTGTACGCGCTCGCCCACCAAGGGCGTACGATCGCAATCTGTGCAGCGATGACGGTCGGCCGTGAGCGAACCTACTCCACGCCGTAGGAGGTAGCGCTCGAGTTGCTCGACATCGTTGTGAGGAGAAGCCATGCAAGAAGGTTCGCCGTACCGAGCACGGCTCCTGCCGAGAACCAGACGCCAGACCCTGGCTCGGGATCTTCATGCAGTCTTCACCTGATCTTCAGTGATCTTTCGGTGCGCTTAGTTTGGTTGAGGAATGGTCAGGGTAGGTTCGAACTATGCAATTGAAAACGCTCATCGAGAGTGCGCGTAGGCGCTCGTCGAAGCCCGCTTGACAGGATGGTTATGATTGCCACCAGATTCCACCCTGCAGAAAGTTCCCGACCGTCCGGGAACACGAGGAAGGGGATACGCAGCATGGAGTCGCACACTTCGGGGACGATGGCCGGAAGCGGGTCGTTCAAGTGCCAGAGATGTGGATATGTGCTGACACTCACGTCGCTGGACGCGTTGCGCGACTGCCCGGATTGTGGCAGCCACGACTTTGTGCGGGCGTCCCTGTTCAACGTGGCCGCGACGGTCGGTGAAGTGTCGCCGCGCGCCCATGAGCACGAGCCCGAGGAGTGGGTCCTGCGGGCTCGCGAGGAGTTGCGTGAGCCCGGCGAGTATGTGCTGTATGAGGATGGGCAGGAGACCAAGGCGGTGCCCCTCACTCGCGAGTGGACCCGTATTGGCCGCAGCTTGGCCGCCGACGTTCGCTTCGACGACCCGACCGTGTCACGCAGACACGCACTTGTGGTGCGTCAGGCGGATGGTGTGCGAGTCCTCGACGACCGTAGCCTCAACGGTGTGTTCGTGAACGGGGAGCGCGTCGAGTGGAGAGCGCTGCGCGACGGCGACGAGATCCTCGTGGGCCGCTACCGCTTGACGTTCGTGAGCGTGCCGGCGCAAGCAATCGCGCAAGAGGACGCTGGGCGCGTCCACACGCTCGGCTGAAGGCCCCCCGCGCGCGCGTAGGCATCGCGCCAAGGGCAACACACACCGCCCGCCCAACGCGACACACGACACCGGGGTGTCGCGCACCGGGCCGTTGAGCGCCGAGAGGCGCATTCCCCGTACTATCGGCCACCATGGCTCAGACGATCGCTGTGCTCTCCCAGAAGGGGGGCACTGGAAAGACAACGACGGTGCGAACGCTGACCGACGTCCTGCGCAGGGTCGAGGTGAAGACGCTTGCGGTGGACCTCGACCCTCAGGGCAACTTGTCGGATTACTTCGATATGCCGCCGGACGTCGAACCTACCATCGCCGATGTGCTTAGCGGTGCAAGCGGTGCCAAGCAGGCGATCCACGAGGACGTGATTCCGGCCAGTCTGAACCTGGCCGAGACCGAGCTGATGTTGGGCGGCAAGATCGGTCGCGAGATGACTTTGCGGAGAGCCTTGGCCGACGTGAAGAACGAGTACGAAGTCGTGCTCGTGGACTGCCCACCCTCGCTGGGGCTGCTGACCGTGAACGCGCTGGTGGCGGCCGACTATGCGCTCGTGACCGCTGAGGCCCAGTACTTCGCGTTGCAAGGTGTGGAGCAAGCGCTGGAGGTGATCGATCTCGCCAGGGACAGCCTCAACGACGAGCTGGAGCTGGTTGGGGTGCTGCTGAATCTGGCGGATATGAGGACGGTGCACTCGCGTGAGGCCAAGGCTTCGCTACAGGAGCGCTTCGGCGAGAAGGTGTTCGAGACGACCGTAAGGTCCTCGATCGCGTATGCCGAGTCGGCTGAGCGGGCCATCTCGATTCTGGATCACCGTCCCGATCTGGGGGCCGATTACGTGGCCCTTACGGGCGAACTGTTGGAGCGGCTGCCCGGCATGAAGGACGCCCGCGCACGCCTGGCCGGACTCGATTGAGTCAGCCGACGAGCTGGGGCGTGGGCTCGCCCCGTTCGATGCGGCTGCGCTCGGTTGCAGCGACCATTTCGAACTCGGGTATGCAGGAGCCGCGCTTGAGCGAGGCCGGTGTAAGAAGGCGCGCGAAGCGCCCGGAGGCGAGTGCGGCGGCGCAGGCGGCACGTTGAGCGTTGGTGTAGGACAGGCTGTAGAGATCGCGTACGCGATCGGGCAGGGAGCCGAGCATGATGAGATCGTGCAGACGCTTGCCGAGCTGGCGACTGGAGGGCATCGGGATCTCGAAAGCCGATGCGTATCCCATGAAGCGGGCCTCCTCGGTCAGGTACAGGTCGGGACCGGCGAGCTGGCCCTCATACCACGCGCGGTACTCGCGATGGGTCGCGGGGGCCCCCGAAAGCGGCATCTTGAATAGCTCGGCGAAGCGCAGGTAGTCCTGCCACAGGGCTTCGCGCTCTTGATCGCTGAGGCGGCGGACCAACCGGTCGTAGAACCATTCAGCCGAATCAGCGATCACGGCGACCGTCCACAGCATCAGGTCGGGGTCGAACGCCGAGTAGGGCGTGCCCTGGGGATAGTGGGGACCCGCATCCTCGGGCAAAGCCCCGATGACGCGCTCGTGCATGCCGTCGACCACGCCCAGGACTCGATCGGCTTCGGCGCGCGTGCCGAAGAAAACCTTCTCGAACATACCGCCCGTGTGGCTGATGCGCCGGAAGGGGGTGCGCTTGTTGCGGGTGTGCAAGCTCGTGCCAACGTAGTTGAGCGGCTTGATTGCGCCCACACAGAGCGCGCGCTGGCCATACATGAGCCCAACGGCCTTCTCTTCGTGGACTGCTCGCAATATCGATGCGCCTTGCGGGAAATAACCGGAGTCCATGGCCCTACAACTCTCCCACATATGCGCCTTGGGCCTCAAATGGGGCACGCATCAAGGTCGCCCAACCCTCGACCTCGCCTCGCAATGCGTCGACGACAGCTCCGGTCTGCTCGTAAAAGCACCAGACGAGCACCGTGGGACCGGCGCCGGAGATGGTCGCACCCAAGGCACCCAGCTCAGTCGCTCGCCGGGCCAAAGCATAGGAGCGGGGAAACAGGTGCGAGCGACGCTGCTCGTGCAGGCGGTCGTGCAGGCCACGCGAGACCAGGTCCCAGTCGCCACGCGCCAAGCCCAAGGTGAGCAGGGCGCCGTGGGCGACGTTGAAGACCGCTTGCTCCAAAGGCACTTCCGCGGACAGGGCACGGCGAGCTTCGCTGGTGCGCACCGCCTCGTGGGGCACGACCGCCAAAGCCTCCAAGCCGGTGGGTGGATCGAAGCGGACGGCCTCCCCGTCGGCGCAGACTACGAAGCCACCGTGCAGGCAGGCGGCGACATTGTCGGGATGGCCCTCGATCGCGGTGGCGCACTCCAAGAGGTCGACGTCCAGCTCGAAGAGATGATCGGCGGCGAGCAAGCCGGCGAGGATCGCGGCGGCACTTGAGCCGAGCCCTCCGGTGAGCGGGATGTCTGAGCCGATGCGGAAGGTGAAGTCCTCAGCGGGGTGCAGGCTCTCAAACGCTTTGACGCACAGGTTCTCGCGCCCTCGGGGCACGTCCAAGTCGGTCTCGACGACGAATTGACCCGTCTCGGCCACTTCCAACTCAAGGTGCAGCCCAAGCGCCGCCGCGAAGCAATCGAAGCCGGGACCCAGGTTCGCCGAGGAGGCGGGAGCACGCACCACCCGCCTACGGATCACCTGGGACCTATCCCGATAGGGGTGTGCGGCTGGGGCGGGTGAGCGTCGAGCGAGACGCGGACGCAGGGGCGAAGGCTTGGTGGTGCCAAGTCGAGCCCCGAGGACAAAGTCTCGCGAAGGCAATCGGCCGTCACAGACGTGCAGCCCTATCGGGATCGGGCCCTAGAACCGCCTCTTCTATGGCGCCGATGTCGGCTTGGCAGTCGATGACTTTGCCGCCGTTGTGGAGGATCGCCGTCTGGGGGTCCTTGATCCCGCGACCGGTCAGGACGCACACGACTTGGGAGGCCCCACCGGCCCCGTACTTGAGCAGGCCGGCGACCGAAGCGGCCGATGCGGGCTCACAGAACATGCCTTCCTTGGAGGCCAAGAGCCGGTAGGCCGCGAGGATCTCGGCGTCGCTGACGGCGCGGATCGCCCCACCGGACTCGGCGGCGGCCGCAAGCGCGTCGTCGCCGCGCACGGGGTGGCCGATGCGGATCGCGGAGGCAACCGTTTCGGGATTCTCGACCGGATGCCCAGAGACCAAGGGCGAAGCGCCCTCGGCTTGGAATCCGAACATCTTCGGGGAGGCCCCCATCTCGCGGAAGCCGCGCCAGTAGGAGGTGATGTTGCCGGCATTGCCGACTGGGATGCAGAGAGCCTCGAGCTCTCCCTCCAAGTCCTCGTGGATCTCGAAGGCGGCTGTCTTCTGACCTTCTATGCGAAATTCGTTGACCGAGTTGACGAGCACGATCGGGTCGCGTTCGACCAGTTCGCGCACCAGCCTCAGGGCCTGGTCGAAGTTGCCGTCGAGCGAGATGACACGGGCGCCGTGGATCAAGGTCTGGGCCATCTTGCCTTCGGCGATCTTGCCGTGGGGGACGATCACGGCACAGGTGATGCCCGCGCGCGCGGCGTAGGCGGCTGCGCTGCCAGCAGTGTTGCCGGTAGAGGCGCAGATGACGGCCTTGGCGCCGTCGCGCACCGCAGCGGAGACGGCACACGTCATGCCGCGATCCTTGAAGGAGCCGGTCGGGTTGGCGCCCTCCAACTTGAGGCGCACCGACACGCCCACCATCTCCGAGAGCACGGGCGCGCGCAACAGAGGCGTCGAGCCCTCCTGGAGGCTGACGATCGGATCGCCCTCCTCAAAAGGCAAGCGATCGCGGTAGCGCTCGATCAGCGGAACGTGGCTCTTGGACATGGAAATGGCGTTGCTCACAGGTACTCCTCTTCGATGACTCGGATTGCACGGGGGGTCGAGCGCAGAAAGTCGAGGTCCCCGATCTTCCTCAAAGCCTCGCGCAAACGCGTCTCGGCCAAAGGATGGACGACCATGACAAGGCGGGCGTGCTCACCGAGACCGTGCTGGACGACCGACTTGATCGACGCTCCTTGCTCCCCCAGGACACCGGCCACGGCCGCCAAAGCGCCGGGGCGATCGGCCATCTCCATGTGAATGTAGAAGCCGCTCTCCACGTCGCCCACCAATGGCAGCGGGTCCACGGGGGGCGAGGGCGCAGCCGGCGGGAGCATAGTGCTGACCAGGTCCCCGAGCACCGCGCTCGCCGTCTGGAGCCCGCCGGCGCCGGGACCAGACATGGTGATCTCCGTGATCGCCTCGGACTCGACCGTGACGGCGTTGAAGGGGCCGTTGACCGAAGCCAGAGGATGGCCGGAGTAGAGGAAGGCGGGGTGCACGCGCACTGAGAGCCCGCCGTCGCGCCGCTCGGCGGTGCCGATCAGCTTCAAGCCGAGGCCCAGCTCGCGGGCGTACTGGATGTCGTCGGTCTGGAGGTGCTCGATCCCCTCGTAAGGCACCTCATCGATATGAACGGGGGTATCGAAGGCCAGGCGGGCGAGAATCGCCATCTTGGCGGCAGCGTCTCGCCCGGTGACATCCTCGGAGGGGTCTGCCTCGGCGAAGCCGAGACGCTGAGCCTCGGCCAGGGCCTCGGCATATGTGGAGCCGCGGGTCATCTCGCTCAAGATGAAATTGGTGGTGCCGTTGACGATGCCGTGAACCCGCTCAATATGAGCGCCGGCCAAAGACTCGCAAAGGACGCGTACGACCGGCACCACGCCGGCGATGGCTGCCTCGAAGCGCAATTGGACGCCTGAGGCACGGGCGGCCTCGAACAGGGCCTCTCCATGCTGAGAGAGCAGCTGCTTGTTGGCCGTGATGACGTGCTTGCCGGCGGAGAGAGCCGCCAAGACATACTCGCGAGCCGGTTCAATTCCCCCGATCAACTCCACGATCGCGTCCGAGCTCTCAAGGATCTCAGGGAAGCTGCCTTTACTCGTTGTGAGGGCCTCGCCCAAGACCGGCATGCGCCCCGCGATCCGCTCGACGTGGACGGCTCGCTGTTCGAGCAGCCCAGCGAAGGCAGCGCCCACGGTGCCGTAGCCAAGCAAGCCCACTTTGAAGGTACGTACACCGGGCTGCGCGGCCTCAGCCGCCCCAAGCGACGCCGGGGCCAGAGTCGAGGGACCTGCCTTGTGGGCGGCCGCCCCGCGGGAGGACATCTCGCTAGAAGACATCGCGCGCGGTCAGATCATCGAATGTCTCGCGGCGGACGACGACGCGAGCCTCCCCGTCTTTGCAGAAGACAACCGGCGGCCGGGGAACGCCGTTGTAATTGCTGGACATCGCGAAGCCGTAGGCACCGGTGACAGGTGTGATGACGATGTCGCCGGGCTTGGGATCCTCGAGGAACACTTCGCGCGCGATCACATCGCCTGACTCGCAGTGCTTGCCCGTGAGCACACAAGGCTGACCGGCCGAGTCGGTCGTGCTGCTAGGTCCGCTCAAACGATCGGCGAGATGGGCTTCGTATGTGGCGCCGTAGAGCATGGGACGCAGGTTGTCGGACATGCCACCGTCCACCGCGACCCAGGTGGAGACGTTGCGCTTGACCGACTCGACCGTGTAGAGCGTGACGCCCGCGTTGGCTGTCAAAGAGCGCCCCGGCTCGACGAGGATGCGTGCGTTCGGACCAATGCCGGCGTCACGGGCGGCACCGATGAGCGCCCCAACCCAAGCCTCGATCTCAGGCGGACGTTGGGCCTCGGTGTAGGCGACGCCGAGACCGCCGCCGAGGTCATAGGTTGAGAACCCGCCCACTCCCTCGCCGATCCGAGCCAAAGCAGAGACCTCGCGCCGAAAGGGCTCCAACTCCAGAAGCTGGGAGCCGATGTGAGCATGGATGCCCTGGAGTTCGAGGCCAGGCACTTCGCGCACGCGCGCGATCGCAGCCGGGACGTCGGCCATCGAAAAACCGAACTTGGAATCGGCCTGGCCGGTCGAGATCTTCTCGTGGGTGTCACCACTAACGTCGGGGGTGGCCCTGATGAGTACAGGCTGACGGTCTTTCTTTTCCCTCTCCGAGGATGACCGGGCCGCATGCGGCCCGGTCCCCACCGGCGCATGCGCCGGTGGGCCAGTCGGCGCATGCGCCGACTGGACAGGATCAGCTGTACTAAGCGCATGTGTCAGTCGGCCTGTGTCGACTAGCCGCCCCAGGCGGTCGATCTCATCGAAATTGTCGATCACGATCAAACCGATCCCCTGCTCCAGGGCGAAAGTCAGCTCGGCCTCGGACTTGGCGTTGCCGTGCATCAGGATGCGCTCAGGCGCAAAGCCCGCGTTCAGGGCCAAGTGCAGCTCTCCGCCGGACGCTACATCGCACCAGAGACCCTCTTCGGCAAACAGAGACAGCACCGCGGTACAAGGAAACGCCTTGGAGGCAAATACCACTCCGAAATCCTCCTGGCCGGCTTCACGGCCGGCCTGCACGAAGGCTCGGGCGCGAGCGCGCAAGTCATCCTCGGCCACCACATAGGCCGGCGTGCCGAACTCTCGAGCCAACTCGATCGTGTCGCACCCGCCCACCTCGACGTGGCCGCGCTCGTTAACGCGGCTCCCCAAGGGGAACACGTGCGAAAGACTCGTCCCAGTGGCCATGTCGAGATTATGGCGCTTCACCTGGGACGGAACTTTGCGCGGAGCACCACGCCACCAAAAGCGTCCATCGGATTACGACCTGTCTCGTCGTTTCGGGTCCATCGACACACCGCCGCTTGGCGGTTGTGTGTGTTACGCAAAGGGGTGCCCCGCGTGCGGGTGCTTTCTGTTTAAAGGCCTACTTCATGCAGTGGACGCGCGCGCACGCGGGGCACCCCTTCTCGAGACACCACCACCCGGCAGGGTCCACCCCCCCTGCCGTGCCATCACAGCCAAGACCACCACTCCGATCGCCATCAACACGATGCTCTCAAGCTGTGGCGCCGTCAAACCCCCCAAGATCTCTTTGTTGCGCCTGACGAACTCCACCAAGAGACGCTCCAACCCGCTGAAGACCAGGTAGAGACCCAACACCACCCCCGGTCGCACACGGTCCCGCAGCTGCCACAAGAAGTAGGCCAGCAAGCACATCGCGACGGTCTCGTAGATCGGGGTTGGCTGGACCGTGACTCCCGGGGGCGTGGGCACCGTGCCATGCGGATAGCCCATCGCCCAAGGCAGTTTGGAGGCGATCCCGTAGTCACCGTCGCCTGACACTTGGCAGCCGATCCGTCCGATCCCATAGCCGAGCGCAAGCACGGTGACGCACATATCGAACGTGACCAGGTTGAGCATGTCGCGCCAGCGCATCCACAGGATCACCCCGATCGCGCCCCCGATCGCGCCCCCGTACCAGACGAGTCCCGAGCCGGAAAAGATGTGCCCAATCAGGTCGTGCTTGACTTCGTTGTAGTTCTGGATCACGAAGTAGCCCCTCGCCCCCACAAGGCCACCGACGAGCGCTGCGAACACGATCTCGTAAGCCCAATCGACTGGCTTCTCCAGCTCTCGCAAGCGTCTGGCGATCACGAATCCACAAGCCAGGAAGCCGAGCGCGAAGGTGACACCGAACGTCTTGATCGAGATGCCGAAGACGATGACTTCGGGCTTCATCGGCTGAGTCGTCTGCTCGCGCTTTCCATACGCGGACTCTACGCAATGACCCGCTCCGTCCGCCGCACCGCGCCGGGCGACATCCACAGACCCAAAGCGCTTCGGCGTCCACAATGCTCGACGGCGGAATCTGGGGACGCTTCTGCGACAATCGAGTCAATGGCCAAGCGACGTTCAGAGTTCGGCAAAGACGGCGGCCTGCAAGCGCGGATGCTCTTGACGATGTTCCTGTTGGGACTCGTCTACGTGGTCTTCGTGGGCGCCCTGATCGCGGCGGGCGCGGCCGCAGTCTCGATCGTCGTGATCGCGTTGTTCATTCTGGGCCTGCAGTTCTTCACGTCTGACAAGATCGCGCTCACCACGCTCGGCGCCAAAGAGGTCACGCCCGAGCAGGAGCCCGAGCTGCACGGCATCATCGAAAGACTGTGCGTTCAGGCCGATCTGCCCAAGCCGAAGGTGTGCGTGATGGACACCCCCATGCCCAACGCCTTCGCGATGGGGCGCTCGCAAAAGAAGGCCACCGTTTGCGCCACGACCGGCATCCTGAGGATGCTCGACACGGCTGAGCTCGAAGGCGTGATGGCACACGAGCTGACCCACGTGATCAACCGCGACGTGATGGTGATGACCATGGCCAGCTTCTTTGCGACTCTGGCGGCTTTGATCGCTCAGTTCGCGCTCTTCTTCGGGGGCGGCTTCGGCGGCGGCTACGGGCGCAACCAGGAAGAGGAGGAGGGGGTCCTGCTCGTCTTGGTGGTCTCGGTGCTCGTGTACGCGATCTCCTTCCTACTCCTGCAGGCGCTCTCGCGCTACCGCGAGTTCGCCGCCGACCGCGGCTCGGCGGTGCTTACCGGCAGGCCCAGCGCGCTGGCCTCGGCGCTGCTGAAGATCAGCGGCACGATCGAGCGGATCCCCAGTCAAGACCTGCGCAAGGCCGAAGGCATGAGCGCCTTCTTCATCATTCCCGCGCGGACCAAGCAGTCCTTGATGAATATCTTCTCCGACCATCCTTCGCTCGAGAAGCGCCTGGAGGCGCTCAGCCGGCTGGAGTCCCAGCTACAGAGCGCGGCCTAGCCTGTGCCCCCGGCAAAGCCGTTGTCCCAAAGGCACCGCACGCACTGATCAATATCGATGGGCCTCAAAGACATCCTCACGGGCCGCCACCAGGTCAAGGGCCCCGCACCCGACCGCCTGTTCGCGATCTCAACGGCCTACATCGCCCTGCAGACCGAACACGACATCGAGCCAGCGGGGGCCGCCGCGATCGTGTTCCAGGCCCTACAGACGAGCGAGTTCGAAGGCGTGATCAAGGAGATGGAAGAAGTGGTGGTGGCCACGGGCGGCGAGAACGACACCCAAGTGCACACCGAGGACGACAAGTTCGGCTACCGCTGGATGGTCTTGAAGGACAGCTCCATCGAAGACCTGGCGGTGGGCATCAACGCCGTGAGCGGCTCGATCGAGACGGCCGGACACGGAGAGCGCCTGTTGTGCGCCGTGTTCGCCTTCAAGGACGCCAAGGGCCACGAGCTGTACTTCATCTACAACTACAAGCGTGGCTACTGGTACCCGTTCGTGCCGGCCTCTGGCCAGCGAACGCTCAACCGAGCGCGAGCTGCAGCTCAAGGCCCAGATGGCCTCTGAGCTGCCAATCGAGCCAGAACTGGAGCGGTGGTTCCCCTTGTGGGGGATTCCAATTTGAGTGCCCCCTACGCGCGCGGGTAGAGCACCGCACGCAACCAATCCCCGGATCCCCTCCGTCAGTCCGGGATCAGTCCCTCACCCGTGAATTCGCTCGCCGCTTCATCGAGCGTGATGTCGTCCGGAGGCAGGATCAGATCGGAGGTCTCGATCTCTTCGTCGCCCACGACCGAGCCGTTGGAGCGGACGAAGTCGAGCAATTGGGTGAAGGAGGACTTGAAAGCAGCCTCGTCGCCCGCGTCCACAGCGCCCACAACCGCGGCGTCCAGCTCGTTCAGGCGAGCATGCAGGTCCTCGTCGAGGCGGTATTGATCCTCGCCGGAGATTCGCACGATCATGCCGAAGGCTCCTCTGAGGCGGCAGGCCCACCCGAGCTACCCGCACCAAGCTCACCGGCGCCACCCGCGGGAGCGCCAATCTCAGCCTTCATCTTCTCGAGGTCGTCGTCGACCGCCGACTTCGAGGAGAGCGATTTGAGCTGACGATCGATGTCGTCTTCACCGGGGCCAAGCGCCGTGACGTCGTCGAACGTACCGGCCGCTTCGAGCTCTTGCACCGCGTCGGCACGAGCCTTCATGTTTTCGGTCTTGTCCACGGCGCGCTGCATAGCCAGACCGACATCGGCCATCTGCTCGCCAACACCGGTGGCCGCTTCAGAGATCTTGACCTGGGCTTCGGCCGCGGAGTACTGGGCCTTGATGACCTCCTTCTTGGTCCTGAAGGCTTCGATCTTGGCCCGCAGCTTCTGCTCGGATTCGGTCAGCTTCTCCTGCTGGGTTTCGAGTTCGGTCACTTGCGTGTCGAGCCCTTGCAGCTCAGTCTGGGCGATGTTCTTGCGTTCGAGTGCGGTCCGCGCGAGGTCTTCCTTGCCAGCGGAAACCGCCTGGCGAGCCTGGGTGTCGAGCTTGACGACCTGCTGCTGAAGCGATGTCTCCTGCAGTTGGAGACGCTTCTTGGCGGTCACCACATCCGCAATGCCCTTCTTGACGTTCTGCAGCTGTTCGACCTGCTTTTGGTAGCTGTAGTCGAGCGTCTCGGCGGGGTCTTCGGCGCGATCCAAGAGCTTGGAGACCTTGGCCTTCACGACGGTTGACATGCGCCCGGTCAAACCGGCCATGTGATCCTCCTGTAGGGCGGGGACGTGAAGTACAAGGGTAGCCGACCCGGGTGTTGCTTTATCCGCAAAGGCTTGCCCCACGTGCGTGAGTAGGGCAACCCCATTCGAGGCATCGATTTTGCGCGCTCCACAGGCGCGCAAATGCGCCCTACAGAGCTGTCGGGTGACGTACCGTGAAGCCCGCGTTGGCGGGACGCAACGGACGCCAGCGGGGGCCCTGCTGATTGGAGGGGTCATCCGCGGCGCTCGTGTCCAAGCGCAGACCGGCGACGGTCATGTAAGCGTGACCGCCGTTGGCGAAGATCGTGACCCACGTGCCGACACCGCCGGAGTCCCAGCCCATGAATTCGGAGGAGTCCATCGGCGTAGTGATCAAGCTTGCGCCGTGCAAGGCATAGGAGACTGTGCCAGAGCAGTCGTAGCCGGGGGAGATGAACGAAGCGTGGCCACCCCCGTAGATGTAGGGCAGGCCGATGATCTGGTTGCCGGCCCAAACGATCTCCTGGACTGCTGCGGGCGCCGACATAGGGGCCGCAGCGAGACCGTTGACCACACGGGCGGTGGCGCCGGGAACCGAATAGCTCCGGCTTGGTGTCGGCGCGCGACGCCGACCACGCTGCCGCCGGTAGAGGAGGTCATTTCGGTGGGCGTCTCGGGAGCCACGTAGGGGACTACCTGGCCGGTCGCGGTCTTCTCGAAGATGGGGCCTTTGTAGACGAAGCTCGTGGACTTAGAGGTGACTGGCGCCGTGTGGCGCTTGGGAGCCACCGGCTTGGCCGGAGTCGCGCCGCCGGCGACGCCAGGAGCGATCGTGGCGGAAGCCCCACCGACTGAAGCGCCGCCTGTGGTGGCAAGGGAGGTGGCGGGCATAGCCACCCCAATCAGCATGCAGAAAAGCGTTGAGCCCAGGGCTCGCAAGCGCACAGCAACCTCTTTCGTCGGCCTGCGGGGTTAGCTGACGGGCTAGCGCTGAAAGAGCCTGCGCTTCTCACGGTGTCACCGTGGGATTCGCCCCAACAACTTGGGTCCCCCGTTCCTTGACTTCTGGCCAAGGACTCGGCGTTATCGGCGGCAAGCTATCAAAGTGCAATGACGGTTGCACGCGGCAGGCTCCTCCGGGGGCCCATTTCCGCGCAAAATCGGGGTTTTGCGGAAGGTCGTACAAGGACATTCGAGCTTCCCCGCGAATCTCCCTGCTTTTTGCGGACCGGCCCGCCGCAGCCGCAGTTGTCGGACCAGGCGGGTAGCGTGGCAAGGATGCGACCACGCTCTCTGCGTCTCCCGCACCGTTGGGCTCGCCACCAATGCTTGCCGTCGTCTGCTTGGCCGGCGGCTGCGGCAAGAGCTTGTCCTCCAAGTCACCGTCAAGCCCAGGAACGGTGGCGGCCGTGAGCTCTCAGGGGGCGGGCGGACTGTCCACGAAGAACACGACCCGCCTCGGCGGCCCGGAAAGCGTGACCGACGCGGCCGCGGTTGCGGAGACCGTGTACCCCGGCCTCACGCCGGGCGACGAGGCCACGCGCGGTGGTGCTGGTCGATCTCCGCAACTGGCCGGCGGCATTGGCCGCCTCCACGCTTGCAGGCAGTCCGCTACACACGCCTCTTCTCTACAGCGAAGGTTTCTCTTTGCCGCGGTCCAGCGTGGTCGCGCTCAGCACAACGAAACCGATCGGCACCAGCGCTTTCAACGCGAGCGGCGGTCCAGCCACCCCCCCAACACAGGTCATCCAGGTGGGCGCGACCGCGACTCCGCCGGGTTATGCGACGCGCTCGATCTCGGGCTCTGACCCGGCGGCGCTTGCGGTCGCGGTCGAGCAAGCGGCGAGCATCGCACGTAAAAGGGCGCCTCGCGAGCTGATCGTGACGGCTGCCGAAGGAGCGCCAGCAATGACGATGCCGGCGGCCGGTTTGGCCGCCCAGACTGGGGCGCCGATCCTGTTCGTCGGGCGCTCCTTCTATCCCGAGGGCTACGGCCACGGAGCTGAGGCGCTTGGGAAGACCTTCGATCTACGTCGTGGGCCCGACCAGCGTGGTAAGCGAACAGGTGACCGCCAGGCTCGCGCACTTCGGCAAAGTGACTCGCATCGCCGGGACCACGCCCGCTGATAACGCGATCGCGGTGGCTCGCTTCACCAATGGGAGCTTTGGCTGGGGAGTACTCGAACCTGGTCACGGGTTGGTGTTCGCAAACTCCGCCCGACCACTCGACGGTCCCGCCGCCGCGCCACTCTCGGCGACCGGCGACTATGGGCCCTGTTGTTGCTGGAAAGCCCTAACGCAATCCCAGCGCCACTCAGCTCCTACCTCAGCGACCTGCAGCCTGGCTCTCCCCCGTCAGGCCCGGTCCACGGGGTTTACAATCACGGTTGGGTGATCGGCGATATGAGCGCGATCTCGGCCGCGACCCAGGCCAGCTTGGACGAACGCCTGCAGATAGCGCCGCGTTCTGCGCCCGAAACGCCCATCTCCCATCGACGACAAAGCCCAACCGAGGAGCCGGGACAGACCACCACTCAGGCAGGCGAACAGGCGCCGGCAAATGGCAGCCGGCGAACCCTAACTAACCCAACCAGGACCGTGAGCAGATCGTGAGTCAAGCAGAGAGCCCCAACCGCATCCGTAAAGAGCAGGTCGGGGAGGTGAGCGTGGAGGACGTGCGTGAGCTGATGGGCGCATCAACCCCCCACTTCGCCTTGCAACTGCGCAATCGCATCAGCCACGCTGATCGCCGGCTTGCCGGAGGATCATCCGGCACGGTGGAAGGTGAGCGTGAGGTCGCGCGCTTGGAGCGTTTGGGCTTGGAAGGCGAGACCCGCGGCGAGGGGCCCAGGCGAGGGCGAGCAGCCGATGCCTTCGCTCAGCCTCGGCTAGTGGCGCGAGCGCGGGCGTCTAGGAAGCGCGCGCGTAGGAGCCTGAACAAGACAACGAAGACGGCGATGTCGACGGCGAACATGCCCACGTTCAAGACCTCGGACGGCTTCGCGACGAAGCTGTAGCCGAGCACCACGACCGAGTGCAGGACGATCACGGGCAGGAGGGCGAGCAGAAGTGTGTGAGAGCGGTAGCCGCTTGAGTGCTCGCGCCAAGTGACCTCGATCGTGCCCAGCGCGACCGCCCCGATCGCGGCGAGCAGGAGCGGCCCTCCCGAAGCGGGCCCGTGACGCAGGCGCGAGACGGCGATCACGAAGGCGACCCCACCCGCCAGGATCAACAGCTCTGAGAGCGGCAGGGGGTGCCAGGGCGAAGGCGGGCGCTCACCGAAGGTTCTCTGTGGAGACACGGGCGTACGACTTGCGCCACGCCGATTTCGTGGTTGGGCTCGCTGCTCGGAGCGCTGCCTGGATGGCTTCCCAGTGGTTTTCTTAGTGGTCGCACCGGCATTGAGCCGCGAGGAGGTCGAGTCTGGTCCCTGCTCGGGCGCTTGCCCAGCCGCCGCGGCAGTGTCGGGGGGCGAGGCGACGGGACGCGGCTTGCGCGACCGACCCCGGGGACCTCTGGTGTGGCTAGCCACACCAGACAGTCTAAGCTGGCGGCCGTGCCCGAGTCCGCGAATACGTGGGAGCGCCTCGTCGATTTGCCTCTCCAGATCGACTCTTATGGCCTGGAGCCGCTGCAGGCGCTCGTGTCGAGCGAGTTTGAGCGCAAGAGCACGATCGTCGGATTGACCGGCGCCGGCCACGAAGGCCTGGGCGAGGACGTGACCTACGACGCTGTCGACCACGAAGTCCTGCAAGCCGCCGGACCGAATCTGCCGTTGCGGGGCAATTGGACGATCGGCTCATTCTCAGAGCATCTGGGCCGGCTCGAGCTGTTCCCGAAGGAGCCTCAGCGAGAGGTGTCTCGGCGCTATCGCGTATGGGCGTACGAGTCGGCAGCACTCGATTTGGCGCTGCGCCAAGCGGGAGCCACGTTGCATGAGGCGCTCGGTCGCGCACCACAGCCGGTGCGCTTCGTGGTCTCGCTGCGCTTGGGCGAGCCTCCGAGCATGGAGCCGCTCCGCAAGCGCCTGAACACTTATCCGGGCCTGCGCTTCAAGCTGGACCCGACAAGCTCTTGGAGCGAGCCCCTGATCGCCGAACTGGTGGACACTGGGGCGGTCGAGTCTGTCGACTTCAAGGGCTACTACTCGGGCTCGATCGTCGACCAAGCTCCCGACCCGGTTCTCTACAAGCTGGTCGCCGAGGCATTCCCGGAGGCATGGATCGAGGATCCGGCGCTCACGCCTGAGACCGACGCGGTGCTCGGAGCGCACCGAGAGCGCTTCTCGTGGGACGCCCCGATCCACTCGGTGGCGGACATCGAAGGCTTGCCTTATCCACCCAAGATGGTGAACGTCAAGCCCTCGCGCTTGGGCGGCCTGAAGAATCTGCTTGACGCCTTCGACTATTGCTCCAGAGAAGGCATCGGCAACTATGGCGGCGGCCAGTTCGAGCTAGGCGTCGGCCGCGGCCAAATCCAGTACTTGGCTTCGCTGTTCCATGGAGACGCACCTAATGACGTGGCGCCCTCCGGCTATAACCTGCCCGAACCTCCACACAATCTGTTGCATAGCCCACTGACACCGGCAACTTCAGCGACCGGCTTTCGTTGGGCTGAAAAGATCTGACTACACGCTCCATCCCGAAGCGATCCATTCTCGCAGTCGTCATGGCATGCTGGCGATTCCCCAGAGACCGAGGAACCAAGACGGTGGGTCCAGTCGAAACTGCTTTGGCTGGACCCACCGAAAGAACTTCAGGTCACGGTGTTGCTATTTCATCAGTGGCCTATTTTTCGCTTGCTAATACGGCCGATCCTAAAGCGTTTTCGAGTTGGCCATTAAGGATCGCCGTGTTGTGACCAGCGGCCGATGGCAGACCGAGCTCCGAATTGACCGCGCTATCTACGGCCCCCGTGAACAGTCCGAACAGGATCTGTTCGCCACACCCTTCAGCGGTCGGGGCTGAGAACGCATTGTCGACGAGCGAGTTTTTCTTAATAATAATCAATGCATTTTCATCCTTGAATTCCCCTTCTCCGGGATTACCCGAAATTGGTAAATTCGGTTCAGGGGGGCTCGTCGTGCCACTGGTCAGGTTGACTAGGACAGGTTTAGAGGCCGAACCTACGTAGCATTTCCCGCCGAGAAATGAGTTTTCCAGATGTACACGTACCGGCAGAGTCAAAGCCGTCCCTGAACCAAAGATCAGATTCACCCTGTTCAAGGTGGGCGTCCCAACAAGTTCCGTGGACGCGTTTACGCCGGTTATGCCTTTGCTTATGAATTCGTTGAAGATGACCTGCAGGATTTCAGGCCAACCTAACGGTGCCACAATTTTGAGCAGTCCACCTGGAACATTCTGAGGTGTTTTCGAGAGTGTGTTGCTCGGCGTCTTTGCGTCCACAAATGTTTCACTGCCTGTTTCTTCGTTGACGATCAGACCACCCTGTAGCGTGATGGTTTTGGTTATCGGCACTTCTGTCGAGCCGATCGAGAACTGACCACTTGTTGTCTGTGCGTAGATGCACTGATTGACCGAGGGGTTGTTAAAGGGACATTCACCGAAGTTGACGAAGTCACCCGTCGGTTTGCTAGCAAGCGCGGGAACCGCGAAGACGAGCGCCATGAGCGCCGCAGCGGCTACCACAAGGAACCCCGTTTGGGGCTTGCCCATTCTAATCATCCTAATCCTCCTGGTTTGGTTGGTACGTCGAAGCGTCGCCCGGACCAACACGACTCGACCCAAGCCGCATGGCCCACCGACTGCGTTCCGTCTCCTTCTTATCAATCCAAGGAAGCGGTCCATTGTTGCAATCGGAACACGCCGCAATTTCGTTCTATAGGAAAGACCCCGGCATGTCAAGCGGAAAAGTACGTTCCCCATCAAGTATTTGACGAACCTTTGGATTTCTTGGCCGATAGTCGGCTAACCGAGATCGTGACCTCCGCCGTGGCTAGTCAGAGACGATTGTCGAGCGCTAGGACTAAATCGGTGCGAACGTGGAGAGGACAGGACGCAACTTCTGTGTCCTGCAGCGGTTTGGAGGGCCATAGTCGCTAAGAATGGGTGGTCGTGGTAGGCATGGCGGTCCGCAAGCAATCGAACCCGAAGAACTCGAAGTCCCTCAAGGCGGCGCTGTTCGCGCTCTGCGTGCTGCTCGGAGCCGCCTCGGCGCCGGACTTGGCACAAGCGTCCTCGGCTGCCCTGACGGTGACGGCTTCCTCACCCACCAAAGGCGCGGGCGGTGCCCCGGCTCCGGGAGCGACAGCTCCAGGAGCGACAACCCCGAACGCCTCCACCCACGCGACGGCTCCGACGAGCAAAGTCACGATCACAAGCATGACCTGCGCGCCGTCGGTCCACTGCTCTACCAATCCCCACCAGGTCTCCGTGCGCGGCCTGCTACTCGTCAAGGGCAAAGGCCTGAAGCGGGGGATGGTGGTGGCCTTCCCTCATAGCGTCGGGGCCCGGATCGCACGCAACTCGCCTACAGCACACCTCGCCAACTCAACCTTGGGGCTGATCGTGCACGTCCCCAGCAAAGCCCATTCGGGCCGGCTCACGGTCCTGCTCAGTCATGGGCTCCACTCCAATTCCTATGGGCCGATCCACGTGGTCAACTACGCCCTCCATCCACCCACGCCACCCGCCGCCCCCTCGACCGTGGCGACAACACCTTCGGGTACCGCGTTCGACGGCCAAGGCATGTGGATCTGGTACGTCAGCCAATCCGACGGCGGCAATCTCGCCTCGATCGTGGCCCAAGCCCACGCTGCCGGCGTGACCACGCTCTACATCAAGAGCTCAGATGGATCCTCCAACTACTGGAGCCAGTTCAGTCCAGAATTGATCCAAACACTGCATGCCAACGGCTTGAAGGTGTGTGCGTGGCAGTACGTGTATGGGACCAATCCGGCCGGCGAGGCAAGCCTGGGCGCCGAGGCGGTAACCAACGGCGCCGACTGCTTGGTGATCGACGCCGAGTCCGAGTACGAAGGCAAGTATGGAGCCGCTCAGACCTATATCGCCGATCTGAGGGCCAAGATCGGTGCGGCCTATCCGCTGGGGTTGGCCTCTTTCCCCTACGTCTACTACCACACGTCCTTCCCCTACTCGGTCTTCCTCGGCCCCGAAGGGGCCCAGTTCAATGCTCCCCAGATGTACTGGAAGGACATCGGCAACTCGGTGGACACAACCTACGCGAATACGTTCATCTCAAACAGGGTCTACGGCAGGCCGATCTTTCCGCTAGGACAGACCTACTCCAAACCATCGGCCGAAGAAGTGGTGCGTTTCCGTGAGGAGGCCCCTCTTTACGGGGCGGGAGGTATCTCCTTTTGGGACTTCCAGGAGACGCCGAGCAGCCTGTGGACAGCTTTGGCGACCCCACTGGCGTCACTCACAACCGTCACGCCCAACCAAGCTTGGTCGGAACTGGGTGAAGGCAGCAAAGGCGACCCTGTCCTGTGGATGCAGGAGCATCTGGCCGCCACGATCCCGACGCAGGCTACAACCGGCATCTTCGACGCCGCCACTAAGGCCAACCTCGAGCAGTTCCAGACCGCTCGTGGCATCGCTGCCAGCGGTCACACCGAAGCGGCCACCTGGCAGGCCCTACTGGCCCTCGCGCCGGTCGCAGTCAACTGGACCGGCGCGGGACCTAAGGGTTGATCAGACCCGCTGGATCAAAGTCCCCGTTCCGAGTCCCCCGCCGCAGCACATCGTGACGAAGCCGATCTCCTTGTCGGAGCGCTCGAGCTCGTGCAGCAGGGTCGTGATCAGGCGCGCACCGGTCGAGCCCAGGGGATGACCCAAAGCCATCGCTCCACCGTTGACGTTGACGCGATCCATGTCGGGGCCCAGCTCGCGCTTCCAGGCCGCCACGACAGGCGCGAAAGCCTCGTTGATCTCGATCAGGTCAATGTCGTCGATCTTCATGGAGTTGCGCTCCAGGATCTTGCGCGTGGCCGGGATCGGTCCTTCGAGCATCTTGACCGGGTCGCAGCCGACCGTGGTCTGATCGACGATCCTCGCGCGCGGGGTCAGGCCCAGATCTTTGGCCTTCTCGGCACTCATCAACAGGACCGCCGCAGCGCCGTCTGAGATCTGGGAGCTGTTGCCGGCCGTGATCTTGCCGTCGGGCTTGAACGCCGGTTTGAGCTGGGACAAGGCCTCGAGATTGGTGTCAGGACGAATGCCCTGATCGGTGACATAAGTGTCGCCGTTGACCGCGAACGGCACGATCTCGCGCTCGAAGCGGCCCTCCTCAGTGGCCTGGTGGGCCAGTTTGTGGGAGCGCACCGCCAGCTCGTCAAGCTCGGAGCGTGGGATCTCCCACTCATCGGCGATCATCTCGGCGCCAAGGCCTTGGCCGACGATGTTGTGCTTGGCCATCAGCTCGGGCGTGAAGGCAAAGCCGAACTCCTGCTGGGTCTTCATACCCGCGGCAAACGGGAAGTGGCCCATGTGCTCAACTCCCCCGCCGATCATCGTGTCGTGCACTCCGGCCGCAATCAAGGCAGCTGAGAAGTTGACGGCCTGCTGGGCCGATCCGCACTGGCGATCGACGGTCGTGCCGGGGGTCTCGATCGGCAAGCCTGCCTGTAGCCACGCGTTGCGGGCGATGTTGAATCCCTGCTCGCCGAACTGTTGGACGCAACCCGCCACCACGTCCTCGACCACAGCCGGCTCGATGCCCGCGCGGTCGATGACCTCGGTATAGACCTTGGCAAGCAAGGTGTTGGGATGGGTGTCCTTGTAGTAGCCCTTCTCCAGGTGACCGCGACCGATCGGTGTGCGAACCGCCTCGACGATCACGACCTCACGGCCGTCTGCTTGCCTCATGATGGAAGTCCTTTTGCTCGATTTTTTTGGCGCCCCACCCCACCCCGCCGGGGCATCTCGCCTGGCTTGGTGTCGAGCCACCGCAGCGTGCCTCAGGAACGCGTGAGGTGCTCGCTCCCTCTACTGTACCGCTCAGCACCCCTAGATTGACTGGTCAGTCAACCAAACGCCCCCACGGGCCCGAGATCGGCCCAAGACCCGCCAGAGGAGCAAAGACCTTGAACGAACGCATCGGAATAGTCGGCAGTGGAACGATCGCCTGCGGCCTGGCAGCAACCGCCGCACACCACGGCCCGGTGTTGCTGCTCGCCCGCTCACAATCCTCGGCCGACCGCGCCAAGGCCACGGTTGAGAAGACCTTGAGCCGCCTGGAGGCGGAGATCGACCCTGAGCACATCCAGATCGTCACAGACCTCGACGCCCTCGGGCACGTGTCGTTCGCGGTGGAGGCAGTAGTCGAGGAGCACGAGGTCAAGGCGGGACTCTTGGCCGACTTGAACGGCATCCTTGACGCTGAGGCGATCCTCGCCTCGACTACCTCCTCGTTGTCGGTGGAGCGTCTGGCCGAGGCTTCGGGGCGTCCCGAGCGGTTCTTGGGCCTGCATGTCTTCAATCCGGTCACCAAGATGAAGCTCGTCGAGCTCGTGTTCCCGCAAGCGGCGTCGGCGGAGACCCGGACACGTGCGCTCGCCCTGTGCGAAGCGTTCGAGAAGACCGCCGTCGAGGTGCCCGACGTGCCCGGGTTCGTGGTCAACCGGCTGCTGTTCCCCTATCTGTTCAACGCTGTCCGCCTGCTCGAAGAGACGGGCATGGAGCCGAAGGACATCGACACCTGCATGAAGCTCGGCGCGGGCCATCCGATGGGGCCTTTCGCCTTGCTCGACCTGGTCGGTTTGGACGTTTCGAAAGCGATCGGCGAGACGATCGGGGAGACGATCCCGCCGAAGGTGGAGGCGCTGATTGGCGAAGGCGCGCTCGGGCGCAAGACTAAGCGCGGGTTCCTCTCCTATTGAGAGTGGCCTCACCGGACTTTTAGGTGAGCTTCATCGAGGCGGGGATACTAAAAGGGCGACACAGTCGCAACGCACACCCGCCTCCTCCCAGTGCACACGTTCCGGCCCGCCCCCCAGCGGGCCGGACGTGTCTTTCAGACGCGGCGCTGGACATCCGTGACGTCTTGCCCGTGCTAGCCGATCCCGGACGATCGGTAGCACGCCCCGCAACGCCCAGCTTGGTCCGCTTGACTACCCGCTGCTCGGCGGCGCCTCGTCGGCCTCAGCTTCACGTACACGCGCGGCCCTGCGCTCTCTGATGCGGACAGCCTCGACGCGGTTGTGGTGAACCGACTCGACTCTGATCGAGAAGGCGCCTGAGCTGATCGTGTCGCCGCGCCGGGGCAAGCGTCCGAGCTCGGCGAACACGAATCCTCCGACAGAGTTATAGGCGTCACTGTCGATGGGCAGGTCCACCCCGTAGTCGAGCAGGTCGGCGATCGAGACGTGGCCGCGTACGAACAGGTCACCGTCCGCCAATCTGCGCACCTCGCCCGCGGCGGGATCGGTCTCATCGGCGATCTCACCCACAACCTCCTCGATGATGTCCTCGATCGTGACGATCCCCACGACTCGCCCATACTCGTCGACCACGACAGCCATCGAGGTGCGCTGACGCTGCAAATCGGCCAAGAGATCGTCCAAAGGCTTGGTCTCGGGCACGATCGGTGCTTCGTGCATGATCGGCTCGATCGAGGCATCGGGACCGTCGTGCATCAAGCGCCTAGCCAAGGACGAGGCGTGGACGAGCCCACGCACCCTGTCGCGGTCCTCGTCCTCGATCACCACGAGCCTGGTGTGGCCGCTTGAGATGCACAGCTCCAAAGCGCTCTGAACGTCTTGGGAGACATCGACGGTGACGACGGCCGGGATCGGAGTCATCACTTGGCGGGCCTCCTGCTCGTGCAGATGAAAGACGCCAGTGAGCATCCCGGCCTCGCCAGGGTCGAGATGCCCGCCGGCATAGGACTCGGCGATCAATCGCTTGAGCTCGTCAGGCGAGCCTCCTTCCCGCTGGGCGCTCATGTCGACCCCTAGCAGGCGCAAGATGCGACCGGACACGGCCGTAAGGCCGATGATGACGGGATGGAACAGCACACTGAATGCCTGCAAAGGCCGAGCGATGCGCCGGGCGATCGACTCGGAGCGGTCGATCGCATACAGCTTGGGCACCATCTCGCCCGCGACCAGCTGAGTGGCGGCGATCAGCGCGAAGGCGAGCACTACCGATATGGCAACTGCGGCGTCGTGGCTGGGCGTGCTGCCGAATGCCCCCTTGAGGATGTCGGCCAGCGCGGGCGTGGCGAGCGCTCCGATAGCGATCGAAGTGATGGTCACGCCGATCTGGACAGCTGAGATGTATTCGTTGATGCGGTCGAGTTGATGCAAGGCAAGGGCCGCTCCGCGCGAGCCTTCCTCTTGCATCACTTCGAGGCGCGCGCGCCGAGAGCGCACCAAGGCGTACTCGGCGGCGACGAAGAACCCATTGATCGCCACCAAGACAAGGGCGATGATGAGCTTCAGCCCATTCACGCCGGACTGGCCATCGGACTGGCCAAGCTACTTCGGGGAGGTTGGTCGTCTTCTTTCATCTGTGGCCGACCCGGCAACCGTAGCAGGACGGCTGGTCGGCCAATCAGGCGAGGCGATCGATGCGAGCGGCCATCTCGAAGTCGGCCTCGGTCAAGCCGCCCTCTGAATGGGTCGAGAGCTCGAGGCGCACCTTGTTCCAGCCATGCAGAAGGATGTCCGGATGATGGTTGGCGGCCTCTGCGGCCTCGGCCACGCGGTTGACGAAGGCCAGGGCCTGGGCGAAGTCCTCGAACTTCCACTCGCGCACGATTGCCTCTCCTTGGCGATGCCACTCGCTCGTGGCGAGCGTCTCACCGATCTGGCTGTCGGGCAGAAGAGTCACTCAACCAGAATACCCTCGCCCGGCGGCTTCAAGCACGCTTCAGGCGATGCCGCTTGCGGTGGAGCCGGCCACCGCGATAGCCCCCGCGATGCAGGCGGCCGAGAGCACGAAGCATGCCGCCAAGCCGAGCCAGGACCGATGACGATCGTCGGCGGTTCTGATCGCCAGGGCGGCCAAGGCGCCTCCAATCAAGCCACCGATATGGGCCCCGACGGAGATGTTGGCGAAGGTGAAGGAGAAGATCAGGTTGATGACGATGAGCGCTCCGATACCGGACTCCATGACGCTCATACGGCGCGCCCTCAGCTCGATCACAGCGGCGCCCATCAGCCCGAAGATGGCCCCGGATGCCCCAAGGCTGGGCGCGGCTGTGGCGAACAAAGCGCCAAGGGAGCCGGCGAACAGAGAGGTGAAGTAGATCGTGGCGAACTTAAGCGAGCCCAAAGCTGGCTCGAGCATCATGCCCAGCAGATAGAGCAGGTACATGTTGAAACCGATGTGCAACAGGTTCTCGTGCAGAAAGGCGCTGGCTGAGCAAGCGCCAGTACTGGTGTTCCACCCCGACGCCATAGCGATAGAGGACACCTTCTTCGATCAGAGGGCCATGGATCGAGGTGCCACTCAGGGTGAGCTGGCCCTCCTCCCCCAGATAGGCCAACACGTTGATCGCGATCAGGGCGAAGGTCACTCTCGGCCTGGTTGCCATGTTGCGCATGGTCATCACCTTGGTCGCCTGTTTGGCGCACTCCGGGCAGCGCATGCCCACCGAAGTTGGCGTCATGCAGTCCGGACAGATGGGACGTCCGCAGGAGGAGCACGAGACGCCCGTCTCGCGCGAAGGATGGCGATAGCACGTGGCCATGGGCGGCGCAGACGCTAGCAGCGAGTCCTTCTGGCGAGCGCATCCCTTGGCAGAGTGACTTAGGAAGACTGCGGCGCAAAACCTCGCCGGGCGCAGACCTCGCCGGGCACCTGGGATCAGGTCGTGGCAGGAATGCTGCCGGCAATCTTGCGCAGACCGAGCCGCATCCGGCCCTTGACGGTACCGATTGGCGTATCGAGCATGGTGGCGATTTGGGCGTGGGTGTAGCCGCCGTAGTAGGCCAGCGCGATCACCCTGCTCTGCTCGGGAGGAAGTCCGTTGATCGCGGAGAGCAGTTCGCGGGCAAGCTCGCGACGGTCGACCTCGCCCGCCGTGTGCTCGGGCGCTTCGAGCAAGTCCTCGGGCGGGCGATCGCCGCTGTCGGCAAGCTCATGGGCGACGCTCTGGCGCAGAACATCGATGGCGCGGTTACGCACGATCCCGAGCAACCATGCCCGGACGCTGCCCCTGCGCGCATCGAAGTGGCGACGTGAGCGCCAGACCGAGAGGAACGCCTCTTGGACGACCTCTTCGGCGATCGCTGGACGCGAGCACATGTGGGTGGCTAGCCCTACTGCGGCGCGCACGTGGCGTCGATAGAGGAGGGTAAAAGCTTGTGGATCGCCAATCACGACGAGGGCCATCAGGGCCTGGTCGGACAGACGGTCGGCGATCGCGGCGAGCAGTTCGCACGTGCCAGCGACCTCGAGACCGATGGCCACGCGAGCGGCTGGGAGAGGGGTCACCCGCCCCGAAGTAGCGACCGACCCCCTGCGATCGAGATGTGCCATATGCTTGATAGTCGGAATCGTTCCGACTTAGACACTGTGAAGCCTGAGTCACAAAATTGCAAGCGGCGTTGCACAAGGAGGCCGCTCACAGCGATAAAGAGACTGCGCTGAGGGCAGGCGCGGAGCAGGCTCAGCGGTCGCCAAGCAAGCGACGAGTCTGCTCACCTAGATCGCCGAGCGCACGCTCGGCAACACGTTGAGCGCCACGCAACGAGCCCGCCCGCGAAGCAGGCCGGTGGCGGACTCGCAGCAGAACGAGCGCCACGCCGGCGGTCCCGCCCACGACCACGGCCGCGGCAGGACGAGCCCAGTTGCGGGGGTCGCGCATCGCCGAGAGCTCCCATGCCTCGAGCTCCTCGACCGCGCTCTCCGCCAGGCTCGTAAAAGCGCTCTCCAAGCGTCTGCCCAAATCCTCGGGCGGCTCGATCGGCGAGAGGGCCTCATGTAGAAGCCCCTCGAAGTTGGCTGCCTCACTCATCGTGGTCTCCCCCATCCGATACGGCGACGATCTCCTCGAGCTGCTTGATCGCACGATGGATCAAGACCTTGGTGGCACCGTCGGTGCGCCCCATCGCACGCGCTATCTCGCGATTGTCCATACCCAAGGCAAAACGCATGATCAGGGCCTCACGCCTGTCCTCGGGCAGCCGGCGCACCCCTTCGAGCACGCGCGAGAGCTCTTCGCGGCCCTCCACCAAATCCTCGGTGGTGTGGGAGGCGACCAGCTCTGAGGTGTCCTCCAAAGGAGAGGCCGGCTTGCGCGAACGGTCGCGATACAGGTTGGCGGCCAGATTGTGGGCTATGCGAATCAGCCAGGGACGCAGAGGTCTGCCGTTGGACTCGCGTTCGGCGCGCTCGAAGTGACGGTAGGCCTGCAAGAACGTCTGCTCGGTCAAATCCTCGGCGTCGTGATGGTTGCCGACCCGGTAGTAGGCGTAGCTGTAGACATCTCTCAGATGTGCGCGATACAGCTCGGAGAACTCGCCGTCCAGTTGCGCCTTGGACTTTTGTGTTTGGGGGGCCACTCATCGCACCCTATCCTCCATGCGCTCTCGCTCAAGACCTCAAGCGGCTCGCGCGGATTGCTCTCTCTGGTGGTCAGGAACATCGGATGGGGCGACAGCGCCGCCGAGCCACTGCCACTGCAGGCTGACACAGGCCCAGATCCGCTCGGTGACTCCCAAGGCGATCGAGGGGAAGGGACGCTCGGCGCGAGGAAACCCGAGCGGGCGACCGCAGCGAAGGCTGACCTTGCGTGGGCGGATGCGCCAGCCGCGACGTACGTCCTCGCTGCCCATTACCGCCACCGGAACTACTCGCGCTCCGGTTTGCAGAGCAAGACGCCCGACTCCCCGATGAGGGTGTCCCAGCGGTCCCGTCCTCACGCGCGTGCCCTCGGGGAAGATCACAACGCAATCGCCCCTTTCGAGAATCGCTCGGGCGGTGGACATGGCGTGCTCGTCGCCCTTGCCCCGGTCGATCGGAAAGGCGCCCAAGCTGGCCAGGATCCAAGCTTGCCAAGAGCGCTCGAAAAGCTCGCGCTTGGCCATGTAATAGACCGGCCGACGCGTGAGCGCTCCGATCACGAAGGGATCCAAGAAACTGCGATGGTTGGCGGCCAAGATCACCGGCCCCGAGCTGGGTATGTGCTCGCGGCCGATGCGCTCAAGGCGGAAATAGATCAGGAAAAACGGCATCAAGATGCCTCTGACAAGCCAGTAGATCAGCGGGTTGACTCCCCGCTTTAGGGTCCTTTCGCGGATCGCGTTCAAGGCGGCCATGTATTGGGATACCCGTTCGTGCGGGTCGCGTTACAGCGGCCGGATCGCTACCCTCGGACAGTCCCGCCGGAGTAGCTCAGCTGGCCAGAGCACCTGTCTTGTAAACAGGGGGTCACGGGTTCGAATCCCGTCTCCGGCTTTCGAGCGGATTACGGGGCGCTTAGCGCTTCTTGCTGTCGAGCGCCCTCTGTAGTTGGGCCTTGTTCATGCGCGAGCGGCCTTCTATGCCAAGGCCGCGGGCTTCCTGATACAGCTGTTCGCGGGTGCGTCCCCGTGGCCCGGGTTTGCCGGAGCGGAGACCTCCGCGCCGGCCAGAGGAGATGTCGTTGATTGAGCTGTGCGAGGCGGTCTTCGATTCGCCGCTGCGGGCACGCTCCTTGTTGACGGTGCGAGCCGCGATCTCCTCGGCCCGTTTGAGCGACGCGCCCTGCCTACGCTCGCTGTCCTTGATGTGCTCGTACTGGCGTTCGCGCTTGCTTTGCTGCTTTACACCACGAGGGGGCATGTCAGCACCTCCGACTGGACTGAACGGTCACAGAGTTCATACCCAAGCTCGCCAAGCTCAAGCAGCCAACGACACCGTTGAAAGCGGCGTTTGACATGTGACGATGCGGGTAGGCAAGAATTGATGCGCCCAGGCGTCCCTCGGACTCGCAGCGCATGAATGGCGAGGGCCGTGGCGAGGCCCGCCACGAGACTCAGCTGGAGCGCCTCGACCGTAATCTCGAGGAGATGACCGGCGAGCTGCGCGTCGTTGTCACCGGCGTACAGGTCCTGTTCGCGTTTCTGTTGATCGTGCCGTTCAACGCCGGTTTCGCGCATGTGGGCAGCTTCGAGCGCACCGTGTATTTCGTGACGTTGGTGCTGACTGCGCTCGCGGCGGTCTGCACAATCGCTCCCTCCGCTGAGCATCGTTTTCTTTTCCGCCACGACGACAAGCAGCACATCGTCTTCAGCTCAAACCGGGTGGTGATCGCGGGACTTGCGTTTTTGGCGCTTGCGATGTGCGGCTGCTTGCTGCTCGTTACAACCAAGTTGTTTGGAGTGACCGCGGGGATGCTAACTACGGTACTGGGGGCGCTTCCGTTTGTCGTCCTGTGGTTTGCGCTGCCAATCAGAAGGTTGAGGCTGCTCGAACAGCAGCAAACCGGGCGATCTCCTCGGCGAGACACTCGGGCTGGTCCTCGGGAGTGAAGCTGTAGGCATCCTCGATGAGGGCAATTCGCCCGTCGCTCAGCGCCTCGCAATAGCGGCGGGCGTCGGCAGGCGCGAACACCTGATCTTCTGGGCTCCAGGCGCACAGGACAGGGCGCTTGAACTCCGCGATCAGTCGCCTTCCGGCTGTCTGTACCGGCTCCGAGGAGGCGCTCGACATGACCTTGGCGGTGTCGCGCAAGACCGCCCGATCGTGGAGGCACGGCAACGCGTAGGAATCGGAGACGACGTCATCCAATGGATGCTTGACGAGCAGGCCGAAAGCCTGTGGCGTCGCGCGGATCGCGCGGTCGCGAAGCGCCTCGAATAGCTGCCCGAGGGCATTGGGATCCTTGGCCACCGCGGGCAGCCCGTCGAACGGCGCTGGCGGGAACTCGCTGTAGGGAGTCTCACACGAGTTCAAGACCAAGCGCGCGACGCGCCCCGGGTTGGACGCCACTGCGATCTGTGAATAGGCGCCACCCGAGTCGTTGCCAATGAGCGTCACCTCGGAGAGCTCCAGCGCAGTCAAAGCCGAGGCGATCAAGTCTCCGCAGGCCGCCGGGCTGAGATCAGCTTGCGGGTCCATCGCGACGCGATGAGCACCGAAGGGAAGATCGAGGGCGATGCACTTGAAGCGATCGACCAAGAGCTCTACTACCTTGCGCCACAGGTTTGCATTAGCTAGCCATCCGTGGGCGAATACGAGCGGAGGACCCTCGCCGCGGCAAAAGTAACGCAACTGGCCCTGGGGCAAGGACACCTCTCCCTCGAGGCCGAGCGCATCTGAGCGCCAAAGGTGAGCAGGCGTGTTGGCGGGGACCTCAGTGCTCATGGTGCTCCTTCCAAGACATCTGGTTCGAGTGTGAGCTTCGGTTCGAACGCTAACATCTTTCTGACGCTACCGTCATTTTTTTATGACGATGCGGTCATCTATAGTGGCACGGAATGGCATCGCGCTCGACGTCCCACGTACGCGCCGAAGGGCTCCCAGTAACACCGAAGGGGCGCCGCACACGGGAGGCGCTGATCGGGGCAGGCGAGGCCGTGGCCGAGCGGGCCGGCTTGGCCGGACTGAACGTCGCCGCGGTGACCAAGCAAGCCGGCGTTGCCAAGGGAACCTTCTACCTCTACTTCGAGGATCGCGAGGCGTTCATCGACGCACTCCACCAACGCTTCTACGCGCAAGTGACCGATGCCGTGTCACGGGCCGTTGCCGACCTTCCCCCGGGACGCGAGCTGTTGCTCGCGGCGATCGAGGCCTATCTCGATGTCTGCCTGAAGAATCGTGCGGTCAAGGCACTCGTTTTTGAGACTCGAGCCCAAAGCACACTCACGACGACGATGGAGGATCGCGAGGCCCTGTTCGCGGCGCTCGCCGAGCCGAGTGTGAGCGCAATCGGCATGGCACCGGCGCCCATCGCCGCTCGCCTGATCGTCGCGCTGATCTCGGAGGCCGCACTGATTGAGATGGAAGCCGGGCGCAGGGTTGGGGGCGCTCGCAAATCGATCGCCACGCTGCTCAAGACTTCGCCGGCCTGAGCACAAAACGCCAAGTTAGACCCCTTTTGTTTCCGACTCTGGGCAACGATCCGAAACATTCCATGACCCTGCCTACAATCCGCATCCGTTGCAACAAACGGACAAACCGGGCAATGGACCGGCGTGCGCTTCGGCGGGAAACCGCCCGCATGAGGCCGACGAACCCAGGAATCTTCAAAAAAAGCGCTGTGGGGACAGCCTTCAACTATTGTCACATACTTGCGCAAAGTCCACTGGTTAGAAGGCAGGCCGCGAACGGGTGTCCGCTAAGCACGCCGTATTGGGGCTGGTAATCGATCAGCCCAGCTATGCGTACCGGATCGCATCCGGCGTGCGCAGGCAGCTGCGCTTCGCCGATCTGGCCGACTCGTATCCCTATTGGGCGTTGGAAAAGCTCGAGACCGAAGGACTAGTGAGGCGGGTCGACGAGGAGGGCAAGCCATTGCGCAACGCGGTGCAAGGGCGCCGGGCGATCTATGAGGCAACCGCCTTAGGGATTGCCTCGTTCGAAGAGTGGTTGCTCTCGACCACGGCCGAGCCGCCGCTACGCGACGACCTGCATTTCAGGATCGCCCTTTGTAGGCCTCGTGATGCGCCGCGCATGATCGAGCTGATCCAAGGCCAGGAGCTAGTCTGCTTGGGACGCGTGCAGGACCTTAAGCGCGCCGCCGAAGCGGACGCGGTCGAGGGCTCGGAGTGGGATCGCATGGTCAGAGTCATCTCAAGGGACGCCGAGCTTGCCTTTTGGCACGCTCGCATCGAATGGCTCCAAGGGGTGAGGGAGATGCTCGAAGGCCTGCCTTACGAACGGCCCGCGATCGGTGGAGACTCGCTCTCGACGCCTCGGACGGCCCGTCAAGCAGCGGTTCAGCGCTGAATCATTCAGCACTGACTAGCCCTCGGAGGTGTCGATGAGCACCATAGTCGCTGTCGCGTGGGCGCGACAAAATCGAATGTTGCGAGGCGCAAGGAAGGAAGCCCAAGGATGACGACAATGTCCCCTATACGCGGAGGCATCTTGCATCTCCCAACAACTCATGAGGGCCGCTACTCGCAGTCGCTGGAGCGGGGGTTGGCAATCCTTAGAACCTTCACCCCCGAGCGACCTTGGCTGGGTATCGCAGAGATCGCCGAAGCCCTTGAAATGAGCCGTCCCACGACCCACCGTTATGCATCGACATTGGTGGCGCTCGACTACTTGGAGCAAGGTCCGATGCGCAAGTACAGGCTGGGGATGCGCGCGGGGGACCCGGGTCGCTCGGCGATCGGCTCCACGACTTTGGGCAAACTTCCTCACGAGCACATCTCGACCCTACGCGACCGCAGCACCTGTACAGCCAGCGTGGCCCTGCTGGACGGCACTGACATCGTGTACGTAGACAGAGCACGAAGCTCAGCCCAAGGACAGGTCGAAGTTACGGCGCGCCTGGGACGTGGCTCACGCCTGCCGGCGTCTGAGACGGCGCTGGGGAGGGTTCTGTTGGCGCACCTGCCGGAGCCGGAGTTGGCCGAGGCGCTCGACGACAGCCCCGAGGCACTGGAGGAGCGCGAGGAGCTGGACGCCGAGCTTGAACACATCCGCGAGCAAGGGTGGGCCTTGGCCGACCAAATCCACGTGGAAGGGCAACGATGCGTAGCCGCCCCGCTCAGGTCGCGCTCCAAGGAAGTGATAGGCGCGGTCGACATCGCAGCCGCCAACTCGGCCTTCAGGCGCTCACAGGTGCTTGAGCAGCTCGTGCCCTTGGTTGTGGCAAGCGCCGAGGAGATCTCCAAGCAGTTGGGCTACAAGTCCAAGGGCTGAACCCAACGACACCCCCCGCGCGCGCACGCACAGGCACCCTCCAGCGCAAGCAACAAAACCACCCCAACCTCAAGTCTCGAGCAGGCCGATCTCGCCGGCTCGTGTAACGGCATCGGAGCGGGAGGAGACCTCGAGCTTGCGGTAGACCGCGTGGGCTTGAGTCTTGACGGTATTGGTGGAGACGTGCAGACGGAGGCCGATTTCGCGAAAGCTGAGATGAGTGGGCAGGAAGCGCAGTATCCGTAGCTCGGCCATCGTCAAGGTCGAGGGCCCGGCCAAAGCCTTGGTGGCGGTCGAGTCGAGCAAGCCCCAGGTGTCGTCCAACCAGCCCCCAAAGACGACGGCGTCGGGGACTCGTCTGGCCATACGGGATGCTTCGGCCAGCAACGTCCGCGCAGCGGCCACATCCGCCAGGCGCAGGGCAGCGCGAGCCAGCATGATGCGCGTCTCCGCCTCATACCAGGGGATGAAGTCCGAGAGCCGACCCAGGAGTTGGGCGGCACGACGCGCGTCGTGCTTACCCTCGTCGACGCGCCCAGCGTGGGCTCGCACGTCGGCGGCCACCGCGAAGGTGAGGGCCGCTGTGGGGTAGGAGGAGAGTCCGTGGCGTTCGACCTGTCGGATGGCGCGCGCAATCAGGTCTACGCCGCCATCCCAGTCGCCTTCTTCGACGGCGATGACCGCAAGTTGGGAGAGACAGAGAGTCTCGACGTGGGGGGCCGAGATGGCGCTCCGATGAATGCCTTGCTCGAGATGAGAGCGCGCCTGGGCACGATCACCCTGAAGATGGTCGGCTACGCCTTGAAATAGACAGCAGATAGAGCGCCAGGGGCTGTCGTCCTCCTCCAAGTCATAGGCACGGGCGGCATGACGACCCATCGGGGCCACGCCGGGATCGGCCACGAGTGCTTCGATCAAGGCGACTCCGGTCGGCAAGGAAGACACTTCCGATGACGGGCTCTCACGAGCCAGAGCAGCAGCGCCGACCAAACCGAAGTGCTCGGCTTGGCGCAACTCGCCAAGAGCAAGGGCACTGTACGCCGCGGTCAGGGCGAGCGAGGTGTGGCTGGAGATAGCGCCAGCCGAGAACCTGGCCAAACGGGCCTGTACGAAGTCGTTGCGACCTTCGGATACGTAGCGGGGCAGTTGTCCCCACAAGAGGTCCCCCACGCGACTCGGGTGACGTGCCGCAATGGCGTGGTCGATCGCGCTGTCGAATTCGTCTTGGGCAGCGCGGAAGTGGCTGGCCCTTAGATGCAGCTCGGCCTCACGCATGGGCTGAGCGTGATGGAGCTCGCCCAAGAGCATCTCGCGCAGGAGACGGTGCAGGCGATAGCTGTCCCGATCACACACCAGTAGCGGAAAACCGGCGGCGACCAAGTCGTCTAGCACTCCTACCGAGCCGGTGCGATCGAGCAAGGTGTCGCAGAGCGGGCCCGAGAGCTGAGTGCACACCGAGGTGAGCGTCAGGAAATCTAGTTGGCAGGAGTCCAGCTCGCACAGGAACTCGTCGCGAAGATAGTCGGCCACGATGAGGCGATCTCCACCGAAGTGGGCCAAGTACTCCTGTGGATCGGGCTCCTCGGAGGCACCGAGCGCAGCCAGATATAGCCCGGCGGGCCAGCCCTCGGTGCGCTCCACCAAGGCCTGGCTTTCGGCCGGCGGGCAGGAGACGCCGGCGGCTCGCATCAATTGGGCGGCTTCGGCGGCGGTCATCGCCAAGTCCGAGGGGCCCAGCTCCAGCAAGGCCCGGTGGGCGCGCAAGCGGCCGGTGGGCAGAGCCAAGGCTCGGCGCGAGGCTAGGACTAGCTGTGAGCCGCGGGGCAGGTGCTCGGCGACCGCGGCGAGAACCATCAGCGAAAGCTGGTCGGCGAGTATCTGGGCGTCGTCGATGACCAGGGCGAAGGGTTGGGAGAGTCGTTCGAGCGATACGGCCAGCGAGGGCACTATGCATGAGACGAGGTCCTGGTCGGACTGGGCGAGCCGTCGAGCGAAAACGTCGTCGAAGGGTTCGATCGCCGCAAAGGGGGCGAGGAGGTCGTGCACAAATGCAACCGGGTCGGCGTGCCATTGCTCACACGCCAACCACATACTTGGGCGTGATTCCTGCGCGGTCCACTCGGTCAAGAGGCTGGTCTTGCCGTAACCCGCCGGCGCGACGAGAGTGACCAGGGGGGCGTCTCGACCGTCAATGAGCCTTGCGAGCAGCCTCGGTCGCTCGATCGAGTCCGCGCAGACCATCGGACGGCCGCTCTTGACGGCGAGCGACATCGCACAAAAGTAAGACTCCGCCTGAGAACGGGCATCCGCTGTCAGGCGCGGTCGAACCAGCCGGGAATACCGATTGAGACTACGTAGTAAACACGGACCCTAGTCGCCGTCGCCGAGCCTTAGTCGCCCTCGCCGGGCAAGTCCAAGCCCAGGGCGAGCATAATCTCCGGTGCGGCAGCCACCACGCGCGGCCCGCCGACCTGGGGCGCCACCGCGCGCAGGACACCCGTGATGTCCTCGGGGGTGGCGCCTTCGGCCAAGGCGTTAGGCACTTGCCAGGCGTAGGAGGCAGGCGGCGCGTCGAGCGCTACGAGCGCGGCGATCTTGACGAGCGCGAAGGTGCGCCCGTCGAGACCGCTCGCCCCTAGATCTACCTCACGCAAGCCGACAGCCGTCTCGAGCATGGCGATGTCACCCGCCGAGATTCCCGCGAGCGTGCGTTGGGTGTCCTGAGTTATGGGCATGTCGTCTCCTCTTGTGGACGGCTGGGAGAGGGGACGCTTTCACGCAGTCCTGCTTTGACGGCCGCCATATGCGACCAGGCCGTAGATGATCAGGATGTCCAAGGCAAACAGTGCCAAGGACCCGAAGGGATAGGCCGGGATGAAGATCAGCTGGATGATCGCGTTGACCGACGCCGTGAGGATGCCGATCCAGCGCCCCCACTCGATATGCCCGAAGATGGCGATCGCCGCGCAGAACTGGATGATTCCGGTGATCATCAGGACCCAGCCCCATGTGTTGAGATCGCTGATGATGTAGGTGGCTTCGCGCACGTAGAAGTGGGAATTGGAGATTGCGGCGATGCCGTAGATGAAGTTGAGTACGCCGACGATCGCGATCATGATCCCGGCGAACGAAACCCACCCTTCGCCTTCGTAGTAATCCCCCGAGTCCACACCGCCGCCGCGAGCGGGCTGGGTTGGGGCGTCGTAGCCGCTGTCCATGGTTGCCTCCTTGGTTGTGAGAAAGCTTGCAAGCGCTCGCGTAGAACGGTAGGCGTCCACATGAGCGGCCACATCCTCCGAACCGGGTGATTAGTAGCCTGTCTCGCTGGACGGTTTGGAGTAGGGATCTTTCGGGAATGCTCCAAGACGTAATGAAGATTGGTCGTTGATGCGTCAGAGGGTGCGCTGCAAGGAGTGCCGTCATTGGACCGACGCCCTGCTTGTTTGGGCGGCTGGTGATTGCTGCCCTAACTGCAATGCGCCGATGACCGGGATCGACGGAGGGGATCGCGTCGAGTCCGGCGACTTTGGCGGGTCTTCGCGTGGCGGATCCTCGCCGCTCTCGCCACTGGGACCGACCGGCGAGTTACCTCGACCTGGATACGGGCCCCAGTCGGGACTCAGCCGTTTCAGCGGCCGGTCCTTGAGCCGCCCTGGCCGGCTGGGCTCCTAGACCGTCTAAACCTAATGCGTTGCCTGGTGTCCAACCAAGCTCTGATCTAGGAGCTCCCAGGAGCTCCCGGCAAGAAGCTCTCCATAGGTCTAGGAGAAGCTCACAAGCCGATGAAGTTCTTTCGGAGCGACCTACGATTCGCCTTGGGCAGGTAGCGTCGAGTTGCCGGGCGCTTCGGGTATCAAGGTCGAAGCGGGCGCCGGGGTGACAGCGATACTGAACGGAGCGCTGGCAGCTCCCTGATTCTCGGGACCACCCGGGATGTAGACGCGCACGACCTTGGTGCCGGGCTCATAGAAGCGATGTGGGATCGCGTATGCAGAGCCAGGGCCGATGAACCACACTTGGATCACGTGGAAGCCTGGGACGTGGGCGTTCTGACGTTCCAGGTAGATGACGTGTCCCGTGTGATCGGGCGATACGGTTCCGGAGAAGGTGACCGTCTGTCCGGCCTGCACCGTGGTCGACGACAAGGACGCAGTGAGCAAGTCCTTGACACCCTCGTAAAGCACGGCCGAGGACACACTACGAGCGATAGTCGCGGGACACATCGGTGCGCTTCGCAGACAGAATGCGCCGGCTGGACAGCAGCCTGCACCGCCTCCTACTCGCACCCGGTAGAAAGTGCTGTTGAGAAGGGTTTGCGCAGGAAAAGCGTATTCGCCGGCTACGTTCGTCTTGACTTGGACAACGGGCTCAAAGCCTGGTTGATGGACGGTGCGCGCAAACAAGGTGACGGGCTGTTCTCCACCCGCGGTCACCTTGCCGCTGATCGTGACCGCTTCTCCGCTCGCGATCGGATCCGCCGAGGACTGGATCGTGAGCGCCGGGTTCTGGGCTTGGGAGATCGAGTAAGCCAGGACGTTCGATTCGCTGGGAGCGTTACGCCTTTGGGAACGCACCAAGACCCTTATGTTGGCGTCGCCGGGAACGATGAAGGTGTGGACGATCGTGAAGATGCCCGAGCCAGGCGATATCCCAGGCTCGACGATGCCCGCGTCGATGCGGTGCCATTCGTTGCCTGTTAGCGAGTTCTGGCGCTGCAGGATCACGCGCGCGCCGATGTCCGCGGGCGAGACCGTGCCGGTGAAAGTGACACGGTTGGGAAAGCCGGTGGAGAGCTGGCCTTCGGGCGGACCGTTGAGCGTGACTTGGGCGGAAACATGGATCCGCTTGGTAGCGCTGCGGGCACCACGCGCCCGCACATACCAGTCACGATTCGTTTCGACCACGCCATCGGCCCTTGAGATTGCATAGAAGCCGGCCGCGTCGGTCCTGACGCTCTGTACATAGGTGAACCCGGGCAAGCCCCCGAGGTGGTGGAATAGCTTGACTTCCTGGTGGGCGGCATTCGCCGGGTTGACGCAACGCAGACGCCCGAAGATGAGCACTTCTTCGCCGGCCGCGATGCGGGTCGGTGCCTGGATGCTGATCCCGCAGCGACCACTGGGCGAAGGATGCTTGTGGGCCAAAGCGCTCGCCGGAACGACGGCAAGCAGCGATATGACGGCCAAGATGGCCGGAATGGTCGTGCGTGAACGCATCGTCGCCTCCCTTGCGATGGCCTGCGTGGTGGACTTTCGCTCCTAAGAACACTGAGCCATCGCATTTGATGCGCAAACTCGTCCCAACTCGGATCTTCAGGCGCTCGACTCGTGACTATCCAAGCACGATCATCCAGAACGCTTGGTCTGCTGCTCGAGCACCTTGCCGAAGGCGCGCTCGACCTGGGTCGTCATGCGCTGCTTGAAGATCGCCAACAAGGCCTCGGAGGCGATCGGACGCAAGGCCTCGGTCGCGTCGATCATCTCCTCCCAGCGCTCGTCGGGCTGACCGGCCTGCTCGAATGGCTCCCACAGCTCTTTGAGAAACAGCCTGACGAAGGCCTTAGAGATCGACTCGCAGTCGCGGCTGACCCGTTCCACCAAGGCCAAGGCGGCCGGCAAGGGGATCCCCAAGGCGGTGACTTCTTCGGCTGCTTTCATTAGTGCGGGACTGGGTACTTCAAAGCGATCGTCACCCAATGCGATCAAAAGCTTGAGCTTGCGGATGCGCTCGACGCTCTTGGCGTCCACTTCGCCGAAGCGACGTTCCAAGTCCTCGGCGGTGACGATCTCGGGGGCCTCGCTCGCATAGGGCGTGGTCATAGCGTTGCGCAAGCCCAACAACCGACCCGCCACCCCGCCGGAGGAGCTCATCAAGCGCTCGATCGAGGCCAGGTTGAAGCCGTCGGCCTGCAGGTCGAGGATCAGGCGCAGGCGAGCGACGTGCTCGGCGTCGTAGTAGCCCACCCTCGCCCTCACCTCGGGCGCGGGCAGAAGACCACGGGACTGGTGGTTGCGGATGTTGCGCACCGACATCCCCACCTCGGCCGCGAGCTGCTCGATCGTGAGACCGTCCTCTGCGGGGGCGCGATCTGTGTCGGTTTGCGAGGTAGCCATCTCGGTTTCAGGATACCATTTTGCATGTAACCTCATTTGAGGTATCATTGATCCAGGTCAGATGATCCTCCCATGAACAGATGATCTATGAACAGATGATCTCCCCATGAAATCCCACCGATCCAACCCCTCTCCCCGATTGCCCTCCAGCGTCGAGTCTCGTGCCGGCGCAATGAGCACTGCCGGGGTGCCTATCGGCAACTCGATCCCGGCGGCCGAGCAGTCCACGAAGCATGGCTGAGCGCGGCGCCATCCCCAAGGTGCCCCAGGCCCGCCGGCGGGCTATGGCCTTGGTCAAATCATTTACTTCGCCCCTGCTTCCCGACGACTACCTAGAGCTGGTCAACCCGCTGTGGTCCACCCGGGAGCTACGGGGCAAGGTCGTGCACGTGGAGCGCGAGACACACCGAGCCGTGACCGTGACGATCAAGCCTGGCTGGGAGTGGCCGGGGCACACTCCCGGGCAGTACGTGCGCTTGGGGATCGCAGTCGACGGCATCCACCATTGGCGCGCTTACTCCTTGACCTCCGAGCCCGGCCGCGAAGACGGATGCATTTCGATCACGCCCAAGCTCCTTGCAGGTGGCAAGGTCTCCCCTTTCCTGAACGGTCGATTGCGCCCAGGGACGATCGTGAGGTTGGGCGGCGTGGAAGGCACGTTCGTGCTGCCCGACCCGTTGCCCCGCAAGCTCCTGTTTGTGAGCGCCGGCAGCGGAGTCACGCCGATCATGAGCATGTTGCGCAGCCTCGTCGCACGTGGGCAGATCGAGGACGTGGTCCACCTACACTGCGCCCATGCCGCCGAGGACGTGATCTTCGCAGGAGAGATGCAGGCCATTGACAACCGGTACCCCGGCTATCGCCTGCAACTGCGCTTGACCGGATCCCACGGTCGCGTGACTGCAGACCACATCGGGGATTTGTGTCCCGACTGGGAGACACGGGATGCGTTCGTGTGTGGCCCGGCCGGGCTGCTGGACACCTTGGGCGAGCATTGGCGCGAGCATGACTGCGAGCACAGGCTGCATGTCGAGCGCTTCCAGCCCGATGAGCACGTCGGTGATGGCGAGCGAGGCACCGGCGGCGAGATCCGCTTCCGCTCCAGCGCCATCCTTGGCCACAGCGACGGCGAGCAACCGATCCTCGTGGCCGGGGAGCAGGCGGGCGCCAACCTGCCTTACGGATGTCGCATGGGGATCTGCCACACCTGCGTGGGGAGATTGAAGGCAGGCCAAGTGCGTGACCTGCGCACAGGCCGGGTACACGGAGCGCCAGGAGAGATGGTGCGCACTTGCGTCAATGCGCCCGAGGGCGCAATCGAAGTCGATCTTTAAACCCTGAGAGCGAAGGAGTCCCCGGTCTCCCTATGCGCGGAAACGAGGCGCGATGACTGCGTGGCCTGAGTAGACGAGGGGACGGCCACGGAGGCTGACCGAGCTCCCGCGCTGGCCGACCTGCAACAGCGGGCCCGACATCTACGTCCGCCTTTGCATTCGTACTGCGTCGCGGAATTGGAGGTCAACCAGCCAGTTCCGGCCCTCGTCGGCCGAACCGCGCGCGGACCCACGACACGGTCGCCGGCGGCGCAGCGACGACCAGCGCCGCGTCGGGATCGATCGCGATCAGCGCGATCGGATCCAGCCAGATCCCGAACGCGTTCTCCTCGACGACTTCCCCCAGCCCCGCGCGAACACGCTCCCAGTCGGCACCGTCAGCGGGCGTCGGAGACCAGAGGCCGCGGCCGATCTCCCCGAGGTCAACGCGGACTCGGCGGCGGCGCCTCCTGCCCCAGTCGGTGACGTACGTCTCCTCGACGAAGATCGAGTCCGGCGGGGTCCCCCTTCAAAGGAGGCCGGGGGGTCTTCTGGGATTCTGGGGTTCCTCCCACGCGCGCGCGATGGCTGCCGGGGTTTGTGCCGCCCTTCTCGGCCGGGCTTTCTCCCGCCGTCAGCTCGAAAAGCGTCCGATCCGTACCGCCCATCCGGCTCGAAACCCCGGACCGAGTCGGGCGATTTCCGGCCGAAACAGTCCGATCCTGACCGCCCTTTCCGTCCGGAACCCTGGCTGGGGTTCTCAGGGTTGGCGGTTGCGGCGAGGAGGTCATCGACGGCGTTGACCCGGTCGTTCTGGCCCCTGGTGACCGTCACCCCGCCCAACAACCAGTCGGCTACCCCGCGGCAAAGAAATACCTGGGCTTCGACGGCTACCCCTCCACCATCTACCTGCATTCACGCCGTTGTCGCGGATGCACTGGGCGAACTTGAGGGCGCGCCGTCCATCTGCTGGGGGCTCCGCTTGCTGCCCATGAACCCCGCTGGCTCCAGGTCCTTACACGCGCTGATGGCCTGCTTGAACGCCGGGGTGCTCGGGTCCAGCGACGAGCCGTTCGCTATCCCATCGATGGTGAACTTGCCCGACGCGCCCGGGTCCGGGAACTCGCTGACCCCGTTGCTGCGCATGCACTTGGCGAACTTCACCGCCTTCTGAGCATTGGCGGCGGTGTTGTTGCCGCCGCCGCTGCCGCTGCCGGTGCCGGCGGGTGCGCTCGAACCGCACGCGCTGATCAGGGCGACCATGGCGATCAGGGCAAGGGCGGCCAGCGGCCGTCGCCTTCTACTCATGTGTTCTCCTGCGGGTAGTGAGTGCGTTGACATCAGTTCTGTGCCGAGGCGCGACCGGAGCGAGTAGCAGCGGAGGGCCGTATGGCTGCCAGCGTCTCCTCCTGGGCCACCGCCGCGCCGGGCGCAGCGATCGTGCGCACGCGGATCGCCGGGGCGACGGACTCGACCAGCTGCTTGGCGGCCTCGCCCGCGGCGGCGAGGAGCGCCGACGTGTCGCTGCCCTCCCCCTGCCCCATCACCACGCCGACCGCGGTCAGCCGGCGCCCGCCGACCGTCACGTGGGTGAAGAACGCCAGGCACCCCCCCGCCGCGGAGTCCGACCCGGTCTTGCCGGCGTAGCCCTCGGCGATCAGGGGGTTGTAGTTGGTGAGCGTGCCGGCGACCGGCAGCGTCACGCTGGCCATCGAGACGATCTGGCGGAAGACCGGGAAGCGCATCGCCCGCTGGAAGACGCGCAGCTGGTCGGCGGCGGTGGAGACCGTGCTCGGATCGAACCCGCTGGGATCGGTGTAGATCGTGTGGTCCATCCCGAGCGCGCGGGCCTCGGCGTTCATCTCGGCGACAAAGCGCGTCTCGCTGCCCGCCACCCGGGCGGCGAGCATCCGGGCGATGTTGTTGCCGGAGGGGATCAGCAGCGCCTCCAGCAGCTGGCGCTCGGTCAGCTGCTCGCCGGCCCGCACCGCCACGACCGACTGGTCCTGGGCGGCGTCCTGGGCCTCGGCCTGCGCCTGGGCCGCGGTGACGGTGATCGTGAACCCGTCCTGCGCGCCGCTCAGCGGGTAGCGCTTGAGGGTCAGGTAGGCGGTCATCACCTTTGCCAGGCTGGCGATCGGGACCGGCTGCTCGTGCGGGCTCGCCGCCGGCCGGCCGTTGCCGAGCACCAACGCCGCCTGTCCGCGCCGCGGCCACCTGACCGGCGACAGGTACGTGCGGTCCTTGTCGTTGAGCGTGCGGTCCTTGTCGTTGAGCGGGTGGTGGGCTGCCGCGAACGCCGTGTGCGGCGAGGAGTAGGGCGAGTACCGCGCCGAGCAGCACGCGGCGGCGGCGCCGGCCGTACACGGTCGATCGGGTACGGCGGGCTGCTGTTCGTGCTGGTTCGCTGTAGGTCATGCCTCCAGTCAAGGCAGCGTGGTGTTGCCAGCACGTATGTGGTTTTCGATATGCCGACGATATGTGCCGGCTCGTAGCATCGAGAGCATGCGTGTGTTGATCGTCGAGGACGAGCCCTATATGGCAGAAGCCATCCGCGATGGCCTACGCCTGGAAGCGATCGCGGCCGACATCGCCGGTGACGGCGACACCGCTCTGGAGCTGCTGAGCGTCAACGCCTACGACATCGCCGTCCTCGACCGCGACATCCCCGGGCCCTCCGGCGACGAGATCGCCAAACGCATCGTCGCCTCCGGCAGCGGCATGCCGATCCTCATGCTCACCGCTGCCGACCGGCTCGACGACAAGGCCTCCGGGTTCGGACTCGGCGCCGACGACTACCTCACCAAGCCGTTCGAACTCCAAGAGCTCGTGCTCCGTCTCAGAGCGCTCGACCGCAGGCGCGCCCACAACAGGCCACCCGTGCGAGAGATCGCAGGTCTGCGGCTGGATCCGTTCCGCCGCGAGGTCTACCGCGACGGCCGCTACGTCGCGCTCACCCGCAAGCAGTTCGCCGTGCTCGAAGTTCTCGTCGCTGCCGAAGGCGGTGTCGTCAGCGCCGAAGAGCTACTGGAACGGGCGTGGGATGAGAACGCAGACCCGTTCACCAACGCCGTGCGCATCACGGTCTCGGCACTGCGCAAACGCCTCGGCGAACCCTGGATCATCGCCACCGTGGCCGGCGTCGGGTACCGCATCGACACGCAACCAGACACCGGGCGTGAGGGAGGAGACCGTGGATAGAGCCCCTGGTTTGAGCGTTCGCCTCAAACTCACCCTCAGCTACGCCGGCTTCCTCATGCTCGCAGGTGCCTTGCTGCTCGCCGCCGTGTGGGTGTTCCTCCTGCGTTACGTCCCCGACCGTGCGTTCCTCGTCAACGCCGACACCGCCCTTCATGGTGTCTTTCCCGTCCGGTCCAACCTCCTGCACGTTTTCGCTCCGAGGGCAGCCGCAGTGTTGGCGTTCCTGCTGGTGTTCGGTCTCGTGGGAGGGTGGATTCTCGCCGGCCGCATGCTCGCCCCCCTGGCCCGCATCACCGACGCCACACGCATGGCCGCGACCGGATCGCTCTCCCACCGAATCCGGCTACCGGGCCGCAGAGACGAGTTCCGCGAACTCGCCGACGCCTTCGACGCCATGCTCGCGCGGCTCGAAGCACACGTCGCCGAACAGCAGAGATTCGCAGCCAACGCCTCCCACGAACTGCGCACCCCGCTGGCGATCACGCAGACACTTCTCGACGTGGCCCGCAACGATCCGAACCGCGACAACGGCGAACTCGTCGACCGCCTCCACGCCGTCAACACCCGAGCGATCGACCTCACCGAAGCACTGCTCCTGCTCAGCCGCGCCGACCAGCGGTCCTTCACCCGAGAACACGTCGACCTGTCCCTCATCGCGGAAGAAGCCACCGAAACGCTCCTCCCCCTCGCAGAAAAGCGCGGCGTCACCATCGAGACCTCCGGCGACATGACCCCCACCATCGGCTCACACGCGCTCCTGCTGCAGATGACGACGAACCTCGTGCACAACGCGATCGTCCACAACCTGCCTGAACAGGGCACCGTGTGGGTCACGACCAGCGTTCACCCCAAGAGTGTGGTGCTCACCGTCGAGAACACCGGCGAGAAGCTCACCCCACAGTTGGTTTCCACGCTTGTCGAGCCGTTTCAGCGCGGCACCGAACGCATACGCACCGACCACGCAGGTGTCGGCCTCGGCCTGGCAATCGTCAAGAGCATCACCCAAGCACACGACGGAACCCTCACCCTCACCCCCCGGGCCGCCGGCGGGCTCTGCGTCACGGTGCAACTACCCGCCGCGCCACCGCACACTGGCAGATGACGATCAGGGGAATCGCGGTCCCGGCAGCGGCGTTGGCACGGGCGTCGACGCGCCAGGTCAGGCCGGGTCGCTACCGGCCGATGCTCGCGCACCTGGAGGTCGGCGGGATAGGCAGGCGAGCCCGCTGCGGCAGCGTGCCCCGGCGTCCGGGCCGCCGCCGGTGCTGGCCCCGGCGCGCATCAAGAGACTTGCTAGTAACGCTCGGTCGGCGCGGGTGAGGTGAGCGGTGGCCTCGAGGGCCGTCATGTTGCCTCAGCTCATCGTCAGGCCACCGCTGACACTGATGGTCTGGCCGGTGATGTAGCGGGCTTCGTCGGAGGCGAGGAACGCGACGGCGGTGGCCACGTCGGTCGGTTGCGCCAGGCGCCGAAGTGGGATCGCCTTGGTCAGCGCCTCGCGTAGCTTCGGGTCCTCACCGCCGATCGAGGCGAACAGCGCTGTGTCCGTCGGGCCGGGGCAGACGCAGTTGGCGTTAACCTGGTGGCGGGCCATCTCGCGCGCGGTCGCTTTGGTGAACGCGATAACGCCTCCCTTCGCCGCCGAATAGACCGCCTCGCCGGAGGAGCCGACTCGCCCGGCGTCGGAGGCGAGGTTGACGACCGTGCCCGTGTTCTGTGCCGCCATCAGCGGAAGCACTGCCCATGAGGTGTTCAGGACGCCGTAGAGGTTGATCTCGATTATCCGGTTCCAGTCGCCGGGGTCGGAGTCGACGAACGGCCCGGCCTTGTCCCAGCCGGCGTTGTTGACCAGTACGTCGATCCGTCGGTGCGCGTCGGCGACCCACTGGACCATCGCTTGTATCGATTCGCGTGAGGTGACGTCGGTACGGATCGCGGTCGCGGCGGCGCCGATCGAGGCGGCGGTGGCATCTGCTGTTTGCTGGTTGATGTCGGTGACGGCGACGATCGCGCCCTCGGCCGCGAGTTTCTGCGCGATCGTCCGGCCGATCCCCTGGCCGGCGCCGGTGATGATCGCGACCTTGTCTTCCAGCTTGCCCATGTCTCCTGTGCCTTTGTTGGTCGTGTGTTCTTGTGTGCGCGGCTGGTGGGAGCTGTCAGGGCGCGAGCGCCTTGCCGACCCGGTGGCGGGCGATGATCAGCTTCATGATTTCGGCGGTGCCGTCGCCGATCTGCAGTCCGAGCACGTCGCGCAGCCGCTGCTCGATCGGCAGCTCACTGCGGTAGCCGTACTGGCCGTGTAGCAGCAGGCACTGTTGGACGACGTCGAACGCCGTCTTCGGCGCCCACCACTTGCACATCGCCGCCTGCGCGGTGTGCGGCAGTCCGGCGTCCTTGCGCCACAGCGTCTCGTAGCACAGCAGCCGCGCCGCCGACAGCAGCGTTTCGCTCTCGGCGAGCGGGAAGGACACGCCCTGGTGCTTGGACAGCGGCTGGTCGAACGCGGTCCGGCTGCTGACGTATCGCCAGGTCTCATCGAGGGTGAGCTGAGCCACACCGATGCACTCGAGGCCGATCATCGCTCGCGAGAAGTCAAGGCCGTGCATCACCTCGGCGAACCCCTCGCCCTCCTTGCCGATCAGGTCGATCGGCAGGGATCTGCACGCCGTCGAGGTGTACGGCGCCGCGCTGCACGGCCCTGCTGCCCATGTCCGCATAGGGCTCGCGGCTGACGCCAGGGAGATCGAGCGGCACGAGGAAAGCGCTGATGTCTTTGCCGCGCGCGTCGGTGTCGCTGGTTCGCGCGCACAACACGGCGCCGTCGGCCTCCAGGCAGTAGGACAGCGACTTCACACCGGTCAGCACCCACCCGTCACCCTCGCGGCGCGCACGCAGTCGCGGCATTCCCGCGTCGGACCCTGCGTGCGGCTCGGAGAGCCCGATCCCGACGATCCTCTCGCCCCGACAGATCTTCGGCACCCATCTCGCGGCGAGCTCGGCGCGGGCGCTTCCGACGAGGATCTGCCCGACGAGCGAGCCGACCGTGAGCAGGTAGGACACGCTGAAGTCGCCGGCCGCGATCTCCTCGGCGATGATTCCCGAGGTCAGCCGCTTTAGCCCGCGGCCGCCGAGCTCGACCGGGAGCTCCGGCGCGATCAGCCCGAGCGCCCCCATTCCGACCCGGACGTCGCGCTCGACGTGGCCCTGCCGCTCGCGCCGCTGGTATCCGGGGGCGAGCTGCTCGCACGCGAATGCCCGCGCCCTCTCGCGCCACTGGCACTGCTCTACCGTCAGCTGGAAGTCCATCGCCGGCTCGCTAGTGCCAGTTCGCGTACCGGTTGAACTCCGGCGTTCGCTTCTCGGTGAACGCGTTCACGCCTTCAAGTCCCTCAGGCGAGGCAGTGAACAGGTCAAGCGCCGACATCCCCAGGTTCGACAGTCCCGCCTGATGGTCGGTGTCGGCGTTGAACGACTGCTTTAGGAAACGAATCGCCGTCGGGCTCTTCTCCCCCACCTCGGCCGCCCATACCTGCGCCTCGGCCATCACCTGCTCGGCGGGGACAACCTTGTTCACCAGACCCATGGCCAGCGCCTCTTGCGCACCGTAAAACCGGCACCAGAACCAGATCTCCCGGGCGCGCTTCTCGCCGACCACCCGGGCCAGGTAGGCCGACCCGAACCCGGCGTCGAATGATCCGACCTTCGGGCCAGTCTGGCCGAAGCGCGCGGTCTCGCTGGCGATGCTGACGTCGCAGAGGACGTGTAGCACGTGCCCGCCGCCCACCGCGACGCCGTTGACGGCCGCGATCACCGGCTTGGGGATATCCCGAATCAGTTTATGCAGGTAGCCGATCTCGAACATCCCGCTCTCGCTGAGCCCGTAGTCGCCCGTCTCGGCGCGCTGCTTGACATCGCCACCCGTGCAGAACGCCTTATCGCCAGCGCCCGTGAGAATCACCGACCGCACCTGCCGATCCGCCCACGCCCGTCGGAACGCCTTGATCAGCTCCTCGACCGTCATCGCGCGAAACGCGTTGTATCGCTCGGGACGATCGATCGTCACGATCGCGGCACCGTCCCGCACCTCATAGGTGATGTCGTTGAGCTTCTCCATCGACCATCTCCCAATCCCAAATCGAATCAAAGTTCAATCACGATGAATGTGGATTCAATCTACGGCCTTTGTCAAGGGCTCACAGCTAAGATCTGAACATCGATTCATGCCGTCTCTGATCGGAGCCTCGTGTGGCAACCTCCCAAGCGGTCCCACTCGATCCCGGCGCTGCCGCCCGCCAGGCCCGGGCGCAGCGACGCAGCGAGCAGCTGCTCGCCGCCGCGGCTCGCCTGATGGAGCGCGACGGATCCGAAGCCGTGTCGATGCAAGCGGTCGCGGCCGAAGCCGGTGTCAGCGTCGGCCTGATCTACAGCTACTTCGGCGGAAAGCACGATTTGCTGCTCGCCGTCATCGTCGACGTGCTCGAGACCTTCGCGATAGAAATTCCCGCCGCTGTCGCCGCGGCCGGCGAGGACCCGGTGCGGCAACTGATCGCCGCCTTCCGTACCTACTGCGAGGTGATCGACCAGCACCGCCACGCCGCCGTGCTCACATACCGCGAGAGTAAGACCCTGGCCCCCGACGGCCGCCGCAAGATCAAGGACCTCGAGATCGCGACCAGCCAGCCCCTGCGCCAGATCATCACCACCGGAATCACCACCGAGACCTTTCGGCCGGTAGACCCCGACCTCGTCGCGTACAACCTTCTCTTGCTCGCCCACGCCTGGGCGCTCAAACACTGGTACTTCCAGGGCAACCTCGACCTCGACACCTACATCCGCAAGCAGACGAAGCTCGCTCTCGGCGGACTCATCGCGCCCCGCAAACGCAAGCGGTACGCCGCCGTGCTCGCTGCCCTCGACGACAGGTATCCCGGCGGCGTGGAGACGGGCGACGCCACCCCGGACGACTGAGACACCGAACCGGCGCCCCGCGAGCACGAGCCGTGGTGATCCGGTGTCTCGCGCCACCGTCTTCTCCGTCGCAAGCCACATTAACCCTCGAGTGGTCGGGCACAGACCTTGCCCATTGCGCGCCGATCACGTGCAGCCACGCGGCCAGTGTCTCTTCCGACATCGGGCGCGCCACCAAGTGGCCCTGCGCCTGATCGCACGCGCAGTCTGACAGCAGCTCCCAGGCGGCGTAGTCTCTACGCCCTCGGCGATGACGCGCAGGTGGAGCCTGTGGGCGAGGTCGGCGGTGGAGCGTACGATCGCGGCGTCGTGCGAGTCGTCCGCCATGTTCAGGACGAACGGCTGGTCGATCTTCAGCTTGTCGACCCTGAGCTGCTTGAGGTGGGCGAGCGAGGAGTGACCGGCGCCGAAGTCATCAAGCGACACCCAGACCCCGAGCTCGCGCAGGCGCACTAGCACCTCGACGGTACGTACAGCAGCGCCACCCGTGCGAGCGGAGTGGCTGCGCGCGGGTGGACGCAGGATTCCGGGTCACGGCTCGCACCGCGAAGCCCTGCCGGAGGAGGTTGCGGGCGACCGCGCCGCCCTCACGACGGGTGGCGCCGGTGACCAGGATCGGGTCGCACGGCCGGGTCGGCATCACGCGGGGCCTAGATCGGTGTTCGCGCACGCACGGGAGAACGCCGTGGTCAAGTCGCTCCAGACCCGCTCTGTCTTGGCGCGGCGCTCGTCCCCGGTGTCGCCGAGTCGATCCCAGCCGGTTTGGCTCAACCGGACCGCTGTGCCCTGGTCAAGTCGGCTGAACGTGAGCTCGACCTCCGTCGCTTCGCTGGGGTCGAAGAACAGGTGCCACCGGTACCGCAGGCGCGTTGGTGGCTGCCAGTCGAGCACGGTCCCCCAGTCGTGCTCGATCCCGTCCCGAGTGTGCTCGACGATCCGACCGCCGCTGCGCGGCTCGAACGTGATCGCCGCCGGATCGCCGCTGATCGTGTGCGACGCCGGCCACCACGCCCCGCAGCTCCCGGTCCACGCCTCGAACGCGTGCACCGGCGTGACCGCGACCTCGAACTCGATCACCAGCGGCTCAGCGCTCATCGGAGCGCTCGGGCGAGGAGGCGGTGTTCTCAGCGAGGATGCGAAACCGTGCGATCGCGACGTCCCAGGTTTCGGCGAAGTACTGGCGAATCGCGTCGATCCCCTCGTCCTGGAGCTGGTAGATCCGTTTGGTTCCCGCGCTCTGGTCGATCACCAGCCCCGAGTCCTTGAGCAGTCGCAGGTGCCGCGATACGGCTGGCCTGCTGATCGGCAGCTGATCAGCGATCTCCTGCACCGACCGACCGCCGTGGCTCAAGATCTCCACGATCGCCCGACGGTTCTCGTCACCTAGGGCATCGAGCGCTTGGCGGTGCAGCTCCTGCGCCACGTCAGTCGCTCCGATCCTCCGCGGCCGTCTTGAGACCGTCCGCGAACTGTCCAAAGGACCCCGTCAGGTCCGGGATCGACTTCATGATCAACGGAGCGAGCGGCCCCGAGTAGACCTCCTCCATCGCGAAGTCCGTCCGGCCGTCCCCGCGCTGCCGCAACGACAGCGTCCGAGTGCCCTTGAAAAGGCCGAGCGGCATCCCGCTGGACCAGACCATCTGCCGCTCGGGCTCCACGTCGGAGACCGTCAGCGAGAACGCTCGCTTCGGGTTCACCGTCGAAACGAGCTTGATCTTTTCTCCGACCGCGATCCGTCCATCGAGCGAGATCACGGTCGGGTTCCACCCTGGGTAGCCGCCGATATCGGTCAACAAACCCCAGATTCGCTCGGGACTCGCCGAGATCGTCCGCTGAACGCTGTAGCTCCTGGGCACGAGATTTCCCTTTGCTCGTTGGCACGCTTCATTCGTAACTACAGTGCTACCGTAACATACAGGCTACCATCATCGAGCGAGGAGTCGAGCGAGGAGCGTTCATGCTCACACCCAGCGGCCACGGCTCAGGCACCCGCGAGGACCCGTAGATCCTCACCACCGCGCACAAGGGCTTCGCGATGCTCGGCCACTACTCGGCCTCCAAGTGGGCAGTACGCGGTCTCACGCAAGCCGCGGCGCAGGAGTGGGCCGAGCACGGCATACCGTCAACGCCGGTTCGTCATGCCCGCCCCTCCTTTCCGGAGTCGGACGCGGCATCGCGCTCGTCAGCGCCCCATCCCCAGCGAGCCTAGGTTCGTCGACGCGCCGCGTATATAGGAGCTCATAGCCTTGGACCGATTGGGTAGTGGACATCGTCAAGCTCGACATGCGCGAACTGGGTGATCGGCTGTCGAGCGAGAAAGATGTCGCGCACCTTCGAGCTCAAGCCGTACGAGCTGATGCTCGCGGCGAACAGGATCGAGACGCCCGATGACTTCAAGCTCGCCGTCGCGGCCGGCGCCGATCTGTTCCAAGGCTATTTCTTCTGCCGCCCACACCTGATCGGAGGCCGCAGGATCCCGCCGAGCCGGATCGCGCTGATGCAGCTGGCAAACGCCCTTCAGGACCCCACGATCCAACTGCACGATCTTGAGAAATTGATCTCCCACGACGTTGCGCTCAGCTACCGGCTGCTGAAGTACATCAACAGCGCCTACTTCGGCTTTCGCGGCGGGATCAGCTCGATCAAGCAAGCCGTCGCGTTGCTCGGCATCGAGCAGTTGCGTAGCTGGTCGACCTTGACGATCTTCGCCGAAGTGGGCGACAAGCCGCGCGAGCTGTTCCTCACCGCGCTCGTGCGCGCGCGGTTCTGCCAGCAGGCCGGAGGGGGCCAGGACGGTCCGCAGCCGGAGCTGTTCACGCTCGGCCTGTTCTCCGTCCTCGACGCCCTCACCGACACCCCGATGTTCATTGCGCTGCAGGGTCTGCCGCTCACGCCGGCCATGCGGGACGCCCTGATCCACCATACGGGCGCCGGCCGGCTGCTCGACTGCGTGATGTCGATCGAGAACGGCGATTTCGACCGCGCGACGGAGATCGCCCCAAACGCCTCCGAGCACTACATCGAGTCCGTCGCCTGGAGTAACGACAAAAGCAAGCTGCTGATCGTCTGACCGCCGAAGCGCGTGGCCGCGGCGGATCGCTCGTGAAGTTCGGCGGCGACGGCATGCTCCTGCTCTTCTACGACCAGGAGACCGACCAGGAGCATGCAGCACGGGCGTGCCGCGCGGCGGCGGCGATGCGGCGCATTCTGCGCGACGTCGGTCGGATTCGCGCCGGGGACACGAACGTGGTGCTCCGGATGTCGGTTGGTGTGCACAGCGGCCCGAACGCCAAGAGCCCTTACGGCGAGCCACGGCTCCGACTCCAGGCGATCCCGGGTGAGTCGAAGTGATTCAGCAGGCAACGGCCGAGCACCTGCGAGGCGAACGAGCCGTAGTGCGTGTCAACCAGTGACGTGTACTGCGCGGCCGTTGTCGCGGTCCCCACGAGATCCTCGTCACGGTCGGTGCCGGCGATCACGTCGATGCGATCGGCCTGACCTCTGGTCAGCGCCTGCTTCAAGGTCATGGTGAGTGTGCTGCCGTTGATCGTTGGCGCGACGGTCCCCTGACCGCCGTTCTGATATCCGAAGGACAGACCAAGGCGCCGAACTTGCACAGCTTCGGGCTCGAAATCGACGCGAGAGCCGCGTGCATCTTTCACAACCGCGTGGACCATCCCGGTGGGGCTGGCTGTGCGTTTCACGTCGCGGCGCTGCGCCGAGGCGAGAACCCGGTGGACTGGAAGCCGCGGATCTGCTGGCAGGTCCCGCTGTTCTTCGATATCGACGAGAAGACCAAGACGACCGTGGTGCGTGCATGCCGGACTGTCGATTGGGGCGGGGACGGGATCCTCGAGTGGTGGTGCACCGAGCATCAGGACGCGTTCAGCGCCGATCAGCCGGTGTACATGACCATGGAGGCGGAGCTTCGGCGCGTGTGCGGCGCCGCTGTCTACGACGAGCTGGCCGCCTACTGCCAGGCGCGCCATCGCGGCAAGCCACGCAGGCTGATGCTGCTCCCGATGATCTCCTAGCGACCGCCGTCTCGACCCGGGCCACCGGAATCTCAGCCGCGCGCCCGCTGCCAGGCGATCCCGTGACCTGCCGCAGCGCCGCCCAGCGGCTCGGTGGCAAGAACGCGGCTGAGCGCCGTCGCGCTGATCAGCGCGACGAGCCCGAGTCCAGCGACGAGATACGCGGCGCGCGGTGAGAACAGCGACGTGAGTGCGCCACCGAGGACTATCCCCACCCCCGGCGCCAGGGCGGCCATCGACTCCAGCACCGCCGCGACTCCAAGGCGGAAACGCTCCTCGACTAGCTGGTGCACGGCGGTCTCGACCGAGGCCCACTGGGTGCCGTTGCCCACTCCGCCGAGCACGCTCGAGGCGCAGGCAAGGAGCAACGACGGCGCGAGCGCCGTGCCCAAGTATGCGACCGCGACGAAAGCGGTTGAGATCAGAATGGTCGCGTGGCCGACGCGGCGCGCGAAACGGACGTGGACGGTCGAGCCGATCACGGCACCGCCGCCCCAACTCGCGAGGATCGCCGCGTACCCCGCCGGACCAGCGTGGAGCGAACGCGACGCGTAGATGACGGTCACTGGAACGACGAGGTAGAAGAAGATGAACGCGATCCCTTCTCCGAATATCAGTACACGGAGCGTTGCGTTGCCAGCGACATAGCTGAAGCCGGCGCGTACTTGACGCGAGGGCGTCCCGCTGCTCGGGTCCGAGCCGTTCCGAGCACGTAACCCAGGGGTGCAGGCGAGCAGTATCGCCGCAATCAGAAATGACAGGCCGTCGGCTGCCAGCGCGGCGCCAGGACCCACGAGCGCGAGCACGGCGCCGCCTAGGACGGGACCCGCCACCGTGGCGGCAGCGAGCGCCAGGTTGAAAGCGGCCTTGCCCTCGGGCATGAGGTCGTGCGGGATCAGCGTTGAGGCGGCCGTCGCCCGGGTCACCGACCGCGCGGCGAAGGCGAGCATCCCGTCGACGAATGCCAAAGCGACGATAAGCGCCACGCCCACGTGCCGCGAGACCGCGGCCAACACAAGGAAGAGGCACGCTTCCAGCAGGTAGCACAGAGGCAGAAGTCGACCCGACGGAATCGCGCCAACGCGGGCGACCAGAAATGGACCGACGAGGCCGGGCAAGAACTGCGTCGCCAGGAATAGAGCGGCGATCGCGATCGCGGATCTAGTCGTGCCGAGGACCACGACGGCGAGCGCCAGAGCTCCGAAGACGTCCCCCGCCCGGTTGATCACGTATGAGATCAAGAGCGCCCGGAACTCGGCGATCCGCAAGGTTTTCCGTATTCCGGCCACGGATCATCCGCCTCCGACCGCGACCTGAGGCTTCGCCAATTCGCGAATGCGCTCCTCGAGCGCGAGCTCCTTTTCGAAGTCGGCGTCCTCGGTGTGCGTGAAGCCCAGCCCTTCGTTTTCCAGTATCTCGATGAACAGCTCAACGAAGCGGCCATCAAGCTGGCTGCCGGCCACGCGGCGCAGCTCGGCGATCGCGTCCGACCTCGAGATCTGATGGCGATATGTGTCGCGGGCGGTGAGCACGTCGTATATATCGGCAACTGAAACCATCCTCGCAAGGGCCGGGATCTGCTCTCCCCGCAATCCGTACGGGTAGCCGGTCCCGTCAACTCGTTCGTGGTGGGCCAGGATGACCGACGCTATCTCCTCGTAGCCCTCGATCCGGCGTACGAGATCGGCGCCGTGGACCGGGTGCTGACGGACGATCTGGTAGTCGGTGTCGCTGAGACGGCTGTCGGCCAAGAGGATGCTGTCTGGGAACGCGAATTTGCCGATGTCGTGCAGCAGGCCGGCGGTGTGCACCGTTTGAAGCTCGTTCTCCGAGCAGCCTGCGGCTCTCGCCACGGCGTACGCGTAGCGCGCCACCGCAGCCGAGTGCCGCGCCGTATAGAGATCGCGGAGCGACAGGGTTCGCAGCATCGTCACGAGAACGCCCAGTTGGAGCGATGCGAGCTGGAGCGTGCGCATTTCCAACTCTTCCCGGCGCTGCTGCGAGTTGAGAAGCTCCCCCATCAGCACGTAAAAGGCGCCCAGAAGTCCGAGCACGAGAATCAGAGAGAGCCCGCCGGCTCGCACGTAGTAGGTGGCCAGCGCGCCAGCCAGCAAGTTGGGGGCCGTGATCCACGGGAGAGCCGGGACGAAGTTCTCGCGGAATTGCACGGCCATCGGTGTGCCGAGACGGACGCGAATCCAGATTGCCGCGAGTACGAAGTTGATCACGTTCGCGACGCTGACCACAACCGCCACGACGAGCGCAAACGCGGCGCTCCCCCGCGCCACGCCCGCATCGACGGCAGCTCGGATCGCCAGACTGCCGAGGAGCACGTCGATGTACATGCCGAGGTTCCAGACAAGCGCAAGCCGGCGCCCATGCAGTCGAAGCCCGTCCGTTTGGATCGCTTGCGAGATGCGCGAGATGAAGCAGATGAGGACGGCCGGCGCGGGACCGAGTAGCGCCATGGCCAGAGCGACGATCGTCAATCCAGCCGACAAGCGCAGGCGGCCCGTGTACGCATGCACTTGGTCGCCCACAATCCCGAGAACCGCAAGGGTCAGGAACAGCCACAGCGGCCGCCAATCGGCGGCGCGTGAGCTCAACACCGCGCCAGCCACCGTAACCGACAGTAAGCCGACGGCCGCGAAGCGTAAGACTTGGACAGACTTGGCAGCCACAGTTCCCCTAGCTATTAGCTAGCCGATGGCCGCGATCCTATCGCTCCCGTTTCAGATGAGCGAAAGGCAAATTGGCAGCGCATCGCGCGATTCCAGTTTTCACACGCTCCAGTGCATGGCCCGCGTGTTTGACCTCGTGCGTGGACCTGTTCCTGACGAGAGTTGCCGCTAATTGACGAACGCGTGCTGTTTCCTGGAAGCGGCCAGCAGCACAAGTTCGAGCGGGCGTTGGCTCCAGCATTGGGGCGTCGGCCGACGGCACGGTAGCAGGACGTGCGCGTGTCAGTCGACGTGCATCTACTCGAGGACTTGGTCGAAGAACTCAAGCGGCGCTGCCGTAGCCGTCAACTCGTCGGTGATCCTGTCATCGATCATCACGAAGAGCATCCGCACGGGCCGATCGGAACGGTTCGCCCACGCGTGGTTCGTTCCACGCTGGACAACGGCGTCACCTGCGCCCATCCTCGTCTCGGACCCGTCGTCAAGCAGTAGCCACGTCTCACCCTCAAGCACGACGCCGACATCAACCGTTTCTGTGCGGTGCATAGGTGACTCGGCGCCTGGCGCCATCTCGGTAAATCGAACGCCCACTCCCTCGGCAGGCGGCGGCGTCCGCACGGGCCGGTCCGTCGGCTCCGGCTCGGTCGGCGCGATCTAAACCGGCGTCTGAGCGGTGATCCAGATCTCGTGGAACGCCGCGGTGCCGATGTCGAGCGTCTTCGGCGTCGGAGCGTCGGACAGTACGACCGACTTTCCGGAGGCGTCGTGGCCCGTGACGATTCGACGCGGCGCCCTCATCGTTCACTAATCCGCTCGATCTCGATGGATTGGCACCCCGCGACGCTTGCAGCGCGCAAGGCGACAACGCTCCAGCATCGAGACGCGACCTGCGCGGCCTGACGGCGGGCGCTCGGACATAGACGACGTTCTTATCAAACCGGACCAGCCTTCAAGCATCAGCGTACGGCTGTTGCCCGAGCGTTGCAAATCGACACGAAAGTCGGGCTAGCAGCATCCCGCCTCGGGCATGCGCTTGGCGACTGAGCAGGCGTACTTAGTGCCCGAGTCGTCCCTCAGGCGTCGCGTAGGACCAACCGCTGGACGTTCCATTGGCTCATCCGTGTTCAGGGGGCACGTCAAGCCGCGAGGGTGGCCCGGGGATGGCGAGCCGCCGGACCAGCCAAGCGACACAACGGGCACGCAGCGGCGCCCTGTGGTCCGTCTATCTAAGACGATTCGATCAGGCACGACGACGCACGTCAAGCGGCCCGCGACGAGCGGCCGCCCCGAACGCGACATCAGGCGAGCGTGGTGTCCCCAGGAAACCGCGAGCATGCCGGTGAAGTCGGTCTTCAGCGCGTCCGGCCTGCCGGTCGAAGCGATCGCCGCCGAGACGCTTGGGGGCCGGTTTCAGCTCGCCGGAAAGCGTCGCGAGCCGTCTGTCGTGGTCGGGCCACCGGCGGGTGAGGGGTCTTCGTCGAGGAAGGCGCCAATCACGCCGGCGACGTTCTCCGGCTCGTCGAGCAGGAACAGGTGCCCGCCGCCGTTGACGACGTGAAGACGCGCGTTCGGGATCCGAGCGGCGAGCACACGCGCGTTGTGCACCGGGACGCTCGGATCGTCGTCGCCGCCGATGACGAGGGTCGGACAGACCAACCGCTTGAGCCACCGCCCACTCGACCACCCTGTCACCGCGTATAACTGGAAGGCATACCCAATCGGATGGGGCGGCCACAGCAGCCGCTCACCTGCATGCGCGGCGAGCGCGCCGCGCTCCCGCGCCGTGCGTCCACCGGCGATGTGTGGCAGGCTCAACGCCAGCAGCCGAGGGTGGTAGTAGCGCGCCGGTGTGGCCAGCATGAGGGCCGCCAGCGGCCGCGGCGGGGTCCCACCGAGGACCCCGGGCCCAGTCGCGCACAGCACCAGCCGGCGGACCCGCTCGGGTGCTCGCCGGGCGAGTTCCTGCGCCAGGACGCCACCCCAGGAGTAGCCAAGCACATCGACCTGGTCCAATTCGAGCTCATCGAGCAGCGCCCGGACCACTTCGGCCAGCCCGTCCATCCTCAGCGGGCGGCGCGGCCGCTGCGATCGGCCCGTACCGGGCGCGTCGAACGCGATTAGCTCGCGGTCGCCGGCCAAGCGCGCGAACGGCGCCCACATGTCCATGTGAGCGCCGATCCCGGTGATAAGCAACAGCGGGGGTCCGGACCCGTGACGTCCGATGCGTAAGCGCAGGCCCTTGGCGTGTACGAACGCCGACTCCCAGCCTGCCTCCGTCTTACTCATGCCCGGACCTCGCGCGGCGTAGCGCGCCGGTCAGCGCGAGCCGTCCGGCGGCGGCCGCGCGCAGCGGGCCACGAGACACGCTCGCCCGGTCGCCTCATCGCGCGTGCACGTAGGTTCCGGGCGCCTTCGCCTGCGCCTGGTACCGGCGGTTGCCAAGCGCGTTCGTTGCGGGCTTTAGCCCGCCCGAGCGAGTCGAAAGCCACTCGACGTGGTCAGGCCACCAGCTGCCGCGCTTGGTCACGGCGCGCTCGCTCCACTCGGCCGGATCGGGCGGATGCTCGTCCGCGACCTCGAAGCTTGAGCGGCTCTCTGGGCTCTGTGGGTTGATCAGCGCCTGGATGTGGCCGCTGGCCGAGAGGATGTCGAACGCCGGCGGCTCCTTGCCGAGCATGTAGTTGTTGATCACGTAGTTCCAGATAAGGTCGTTCGGGCGCAGCCACGCGAACACGCTGGCCAGCGCCTCGCCCTCGAGGTAGCCCTTGCGCGCCGAGTGCGCGATCGCGGTGGCGGCGATCTCCTTGGTTGTGAGCGCTGACGCCGTCCCTGCCTGCTGATTGTCGATCGAGCACACCATCAGAGTCAGGCTCGCGACCTCGCCGAGCCGGCCCTCGGCCGCCAAGTGTCCCAGCGTACCCGCGGTGATCATCCCGCCCGAGCAGGCCGCCATCAGGTGCACCGACGCGTGCCCCGCGATCTCTGATGCCGCCCGCCGCGCCTCGAGCACCGCCTCCGCGTAAGTGTCGAAGTCGAAGTGGCCGTGCTCCCGGTCGGGGTTGCGCCACGAGACCATGAACACCTGATGGCCCTCGCCGAGACGGTGCGCGACGATGCTGCGGCCCGGCAGCGGCTTACTCGCGGCGCCAGTGGCCGCGCTGGTCTCGAGCGCGACCGAGTCCGAGCGTTGCTCGACTCTCTGTGATCAGATGACATCCGCAACCTCCGAGCGAGCCTATCCTGTCCAGTTCCGGTCGGCCAGAAGCGAACGATCCGCCAGTCGGCGGACGCTTGTCGATTCCGCCTCGGGGGCAAACACGCTCGTTTCGAGCGCCCGACCGGCCTTGACATTGGCGACGAGCAGGTTCTCGGTGGGCGCCGGGGGGCACGTGGATTGATCTGGGTTCGGTGGTTGTGGGCCTATCGCGTGGTGAGTGGCAGGCCACGGTCGTCAGTCGCGTGTCGGGCATTGCCATGATCATGGTCGCCGCCGCGGCGGTGATCGAGCGCGCGGCCGCGTGATTCTCCGAGCTGACGATCGAGAAGAGCCGAGTGTCTGTGACTATCGAGTCGCTGTTGCTGACGGCGCGCGGTTGGGGCTCAACGAGGCGCCGATCGGGATCCCGAGCTGCGCGACATCGCCGAGCTCGCCGATCAACTCGACGCTCAGCTCGCCGCAGGTTTAGCTGCGCAAAGCATCGTGCACGGTGCCCGCCAGCTCTCGATCGGGCGACTGCCGGGCTATCGTTACTTGTGATCTTTCGTTTCGTAATGACAGGAGGCAACGTTGCCCGCATTCGTTGACACTGCAGTCAAGGAGATCGATCAGCGGCTCCGCGAGCTGCAGGATGAGGTTTCTCGCCTGGAGGCCGCGCGATCTGCGTTGACAGGTGGGCGCCGCGGACCCGGCCGTCCGCGAGGCACAAGCGCCCGGACCACCCGGGCGAGCGCCCGCACTACGCGGGCACGCACCGGCCGTCGCACCAGCTCCGGTCCGCCAGCCCGATCGACCCGCCGTGGCGGCAACACACGCGCCGCCCAGGCTCTCGACCTAGTCCGCAAACAGCCGGGCGTCACCATTCCCGAGCTCGCGAAGGCGATGAAGATTCAGCCCAACTACCTCTACCGCGTGCTGCCGCGGCTGGCCTCAGAGGGCCAGGTTATGCGCAACGGTCAGGGCTGGCACGCCACGAGGTAGACGCGTCTCCTGGGCCCGACCGCGGTCGTCGCGGTCAAGTCCCGGAGACACGACCGCGGTTTATATCCGGCGTCACGCACAATGCCGGCACGGGTGACCGCTCTATCCCGCAGCGAACGCGCCACTCGCCCCCTCTCACGGCGCTTTTCGGTGAGGTCGTATGCGCCGCTTTCGTGCTAGCGAGACCAGTGTGAGCTTTCCTAGTTCAGAGCCGCAGTCCGCCTCGCGGGCAATCTCAGCGTGGCGCTCGAAGTAGCGTCGCAGCCGGCGCCGGCCGTCCCACGTCTCGAGCAGCACAAACGCCGCAAACGACGGAAGGTCGACTCCCTCGTTGAAGATCAGCGTGGTCTCCAAGCCGCTGTCGGTGAGAAACGGCCGGTGCTCCAGCTGAGGAAGAGTTGCGCGATCGCCGATCATCAGGGTCCTTGGTTTCATAGTCCAGACGATGAGCCCAAGTGTTTCCTTCCGCACGCCGATCATCAATGGGGTCCGACCCTCATCTTCGGCTGATCGACCCGTCGGGCGGCACGTGGCGAGTGGCGAGGCGCAGGTACATGGGCTCGCCGTTTCCGGCGAGGGAAGGATCCCTGTGTCGTCTGCGTCTCTTGGAGTTATGTTCATTGCCGCCAGACATCAGATGTCTTTCCCGAGGTTCTCCGGGTTAGTCAGGGGATCGCACACCGATCAACCGCAACGCCCCGGGCCCCGTTACGCAAGGCCACTGAAACGGCGCCGCGCGCGCCGTCACCGAAAGGTCGCGGATGCGTTTCCCTCGCAAGTCCGTGGCGTCCTCATCGAAGCGAGGGTGGCCGACCTCCGCCGAGTAGTTGCGGTCGCTGACAACCTGGAACGGCGCCAAGCTGAGCCTCGGCAGCCCGGTGCGGGTGAAAGGAGCTTGACGCTTCGGTTCGCCTCCCCGGCCGATGAGGGGCCGCTAGCGCGACTTGCCGCGCTCGACAGTTCCAAGCCCCCGGCGCATCCCGTCCTGCTCGCCGAGGTTGACGGACAACTCCATGGCGCGCTAGGACTCTCAGACGGCACCGTCGTCGCCGATCCGTTTCATCCAACGGCAGATCTGATCGACCTCCTACGCACGCGAGCCCGTCACCTCGAGAGCGATAGGCGAATGACGCGTTCCGGCCGTCTGCGCTCCCGGTCTCGCTTGCGTGCCCCGGCCTTGCGCTAGGCAGATATGCGCGCGTGCACCGAACAGACTATGCTGTTCGCTGACCTCACTGGCTTCATCGCGCTTACTCACTATGAGTGAGGATCGATTGCACGTGGTGTTCGGCGCCGGGCAGGTCGGGCGTGCACTCGCCGCCCGTCTGGCCGGGATGGGCGGCGTCTAGCGACTTCTTCGGGTCCTCTTCGGGAGGCGATCCATGATCGTATGTGCGATGAAGAGCACGCCCGCGATCATCCTCAAGCCGATCCTGTGGGGTTGGGCGGTGTGCCTGACCGACGGTCGCGAGCTCGCACGGTTTCACGGGCCGGGCGCACGGTGGCGGGCCGTTCATTACGTCCGCGCCTGCGTCGTCTGACGCGCCGTTCACTACCCCCGCGCCGGGCTCGAGGCGACCGAAGAGTTTGAGTCGCCGCCGGGCCACGTCGACTAAGGCAAGGATCGAATGGGAGCAGGAGTGCTGCGACGAGCTAGTCGCGATCCGGCAAAGCACATCGCTCGCGCCTTGCCAGACGCGATGTCCGCTCTCGCCCAACGGCTGCCAGGCTCCAGATCATCCGAGCTGCGAAGGCTCCGCCGCCCGCAAGATGCGCTGCCGATGTAGCGAGCCTTTGCCATGATTGGGCAATGCCGCGCTTGGACGTCGTCGGAGTGATCGTGTCCGATTTGCACGAATCGATCAGGTTCTACGGGTAGCTCGAGCTGCAGCTCCCGGCGGATCCCGACCCGATGGGGCACGGTCAAGTCGAAGCGACGCTGCAAGGGGGCACAGTCCGCTCTGCGGAGTTCGGGGTATGGAATCAGCGTCGTGAGCTGGGAGCCGGGCGGCTGGAAGCAGCTAAGGATTCGGTCTCGAGCGGCCGGTTGCGGTGGTAGGCTTCGCTTGCATCGTGGGAGTGGCGGTGGATTGGAACGACCGACATCTGGGCGCTTCCGTCCATCGCGCGTTTCCGAGCGCGATCCGAACTAGACCGCCGAGAGGGGCACGGAGATGCAATGACGGACGTCGTGGTCAACGACCAGGAGGCATCGGGTTGGCAATTTGACGTGACGTCGCTGTCGCTGTGTGGTGCTCTGCGCGGCGGGGGTGTGTGAGCGTGCCGCTGAGCGGTAGCCGGCTGCAGCGCGGCGCGATGGTCGGTGGGTACCGGGTCGATGAGCTGATTGGTCATGGTGCGATGGGGGTCGTGTATCGCGTGACCAATGTCGCGCTGAACCGCATCTACGCGCTGAAGGTCCTAGCACCGGAGCTGGCCGAGGATGAGCGGTACCGGGGGCGGTTTCAGCGGGAGATGCGGATGGCCGCCTCCTTGCATCATGCGAATGTGGTCGCGATCCATTACGCGGGTGAGGAGGAGGGGCTGCTGTTCCTCGCGATGGACTACGTGCACGGCACGGACCTGAGCGACCTGCTGCTCAAGACCGGTCCTTTGGCGCCTGAGCGGGCGGTCGAGCTGTTGGCGCAGGTGGCCGCGGCGCTCGATGCCGCGCATACGAAGGGCTTGGTGCATAGGGATGTGAAACCGGCGAACGTTCTGGTCACCGTCATTGATGGCGAGGAGCACGCGTACCTCACGGACTTCGGGCTTGCCAAGCGTAACGACACCCTTTCGGGACTGACCGTGGAGGGCAGCGTTATCGGCACGGTTGACTACATGGCCCCTGAGCAGGTGAGGGGTGATCGAGCTGACGCCCGCACCGACGTCTATGCGCTGGGGTGCGTCTTCTTCCAGATGGTTACCGGCAAGGTGCCCTTCGAGCGCGAGACTTCTGTGGCTGTACTGTTCGCTCACGTACATGATCCGCCGCCAGCGCTCGAGGGGCCGCTTGCCGACGAATACCCAGAGCTCGCGCCCGTGGTTGAGCGTGCGATGGCCAAGCAGCCCGGCGACCGATACCTCTCGGCCGGCGATTTCGCGCGCGATGCCGCCGCTGCGCTGAGAGGCACCCGGTACACGGCGCAGTCGATGGTGGCGACCGGGGAAGCGAGGCCCGCCAGCGCCGAGGACCCGAAGTCCGATACGGCGCAGCCTTCGCTCGCTACACCTGTCGACGTCTCCCAGACGCTGAGAGATCCCCCGCCAGTCCCGGCCACGCGCAGCCCGTCGACGACCGTGTCCGGCCCGCAACCGGCGGCGGAGGAGCCGGGCGGCGAGTCAGGGCACGTCGCCGTCAGGAGCCCGCGACGCCGCATTGGCCTAGCTGTGGTGGGGGTGCTGTTGGCGGCGGTGGTCGCGGCGGCCGCGGTCATCGTCTTGACATCGGGCGGTTCTTCGACTGGGAAGGCCCAACTGTTCGAAGCGGTGCTCCGCCCCGTTCCCGACAACCATGTCAACGGCACCGGGACAGCGGCGGTCCGGCTCGACGGCCAGCGCGCAACCGTCACGATCGATACGACTAGGCTGCTGGGCGACGCCCCGCATGCTCTACATATCCATGCTTTCGGGGAGGGCATCTGCCCACCCGCATCGGCCGGCAGGCTGTACAACGGCCACCTGGCAATCAGCACAAGCGACGGACTCAAATACTACGGCCCGATGGCCGTCGCGCTGACGGTGACCGGGGACACCAGCCCGAACAGCATGCTCGCCGCGGCGCGGTATCCGCGAGCGGGGGACATCCAGTACCAGCGCACCGTCAACGTATCGACCGCCACCGCGAACGCCATCCGCAACGGCAACGCGGTAGTCGTGGCGCACGGCATCGATTACAATCACAACGGGATCTACGACAACGTGCTCAACCGAAGTGAGCTTGATGGCGCGTTCCCCCAAGAGGAGACGGCCCCGGCCCTGTGCGGGATCCTGCTCAACGCGCAAACCGCTCGCGAAACCGGCTGACGCGACGCCTCGGGCTGAGATCCGAACAACGTGGCCAACCGGCCGCGACTGCGTAGCGGTAGCCGGCGCTACAGCACGACGACCGGCCGCTTCGCGCCGAGCCAACCTCCACTTCTCCCGACCCAAGCGTTTGCGCTCGGCTACCGACTCGGTGTCGCTGCCAGCGGCTGAGGCTCGTCGAGCGTGGATGTAGTGTCGCGCCGACCGGCCCGCCGGTAGCCTCCACCGTGATGCTCTCCGACCGCTTCCGCACTGCCGTCGAGACCGGCAAGCTCGCCGCCTCATCCGAACTGTTCCGCGAGGATGCTGTATTCCGCAGCCCAGTCGTCTACCGGCCCTACGCGGGACGCGACACCGTCCTCAAGGTCCTTGAAGCGGCCGAGGCGGTGCTGGGGCTGGGCGGCCACTTCCGCTACGTCAACCAACTCGAAGACAGCGACGCGCGCGTGGCCATCCTGGAGTTCGCGACCGAGGTGGACGGGCGGCAGGTCGAGGGCATTGACAAGCTCACGTTCGACGAGGACGGACGCATCACGGAGCTGAAGGTGATGCTCCGGCCAGCCTCAGCATTGCAGGTAGTCGGGGCGCGGATGGCCGAGGAATTCGCGCGCCTTGGGCTCGCCTCCTCCGCCTGAAACGTTGCCTGCTACGACCTCCGGCGATGAGTCGGGTTTTCGACTCGATCGAGCGATAGGGCCGTGCACCGCTCGCTCTCGGTCGATGCGGACGGCCGCTGGGCGTCCTGTGCATCGAGGACAACCCGACCAGCCATGAACAACAAAGCCACCAAGCTCAGCGACACGCGCATCCTGATCGCCGACCACCGGACCGCGCTCTGAAACCGCCCCGATTTCACGGAACAACTGGTCCTGCGCTGTTGTCTACAGCGAACATGCCGACCACCGCGGGCGGCATGTTGGTCCAGTATCGAGCCTAGCGGCGACCGTCTTGCCATGTCTTTGTCTCTCGGCGGAGTTGTGATCCGTTCGTCGAGTCGCGACGAATAGTTACGCAACAAGGTGGCCGATTCGGCCATGTCAACCGAAGGGAGTGACGTCATGAAATTGTTCGGTCGTCTCGCGCCGCTGGCGCTCGTCGTATCCATTGGCGCTCTTGCGGTAAGCGCCGCGTCGTCGATCGCCGCCTCGGGTCAGCAGCGCACTGTCACATCCGCAGTCCTGAAGCTCACGTTTACCGCCAGGGTCGTACAGGGTCCTGGGACGGGCACGGTCTACGCAGGCGACCTGCGCCTCACCGGCTCCCGTACCGGGTACCTGAAAGGAACATTGACGCCGACCGGGTCCAACCGCCGCCTGGCGGTCGACGGTCAGCTCCACGGCCAGCTGATCGGGCTGTCGATTGCTCTCGGCGCCGGTCAGACACTGTCGGGCACCGGCGTTGTTGGTTATAACCCGGCGACGAAGCAGAACACGATCGCGGGGACGTTCTCCGGACCCGGCGACGCGTCGCTAGGCGTATGGGATGGCCATTACGAGTCCCAGACCTCCGCAGGGGGTTGCATCAAGGGTATCTCGACGAACGGGAGCACGAACCCCTCGCGCCCAGGCCTCTGCTACGTCATCGACTGAGCCGACCACCTGCTGACCGCGCGCAGCTGGGCGCCCTTCGAGCACGTCAAGGCGCCCGTCGCCTTACGAGATCTGGGGCTCGCGCTTCTCAGCTTGTTCTCGGACGCAGGTGTAGGCTCGCGTCGTGTCCGGTGAGGCGCATTCGGTCAAGCGTCATCTTCGCGTTGATGCCGAAGGCTATGACGTTCAGATCCGGCGGTTCATTCCGCACTACGACGAGATGCTCGCGACGGGTGTCGAGGTGCTCGCGGCGCTCGCTCCGGCCGACGCTCACGTCCTCGATCTGGGCGGCGGCACAGGTGGGCTCTCGTCGGCTGTGCTGCACGGGCTGCCGGGCGCGCGGGTCACGGTGCTTGACGTCGATCCGGACATGCTCGCCGAGGCGCGCCGGCGACTGGCCGGCTTTGCGGATCGGGTTTCGTTTCGGCAAGCAAGTTTTCTCGATTCGCTGCCGGCGGCGGACGCGGTTGTTGCTTCGCTGGCGCTTCACCATGTCCATGATCTCGAGACCAAGACCGCGTTGTACAGGGCGATACACGACGCGCTGTCGCCGGGCGGAATGTTGTTGAACCTCGACGCCGCGGTGACCGAGGGCGCGCGACTGAGCGGGCTGGTGTTTGATCGGATGGCGGAGCGGATGAGCGATCACGGGATCAGTGACGCGGAGGCCCGCGGGCACTTCGCGTCGTGGGCGGAGGAGGACCGCTACTTCCCGTTGGACGCCGAGCTTGGTGCGCTGCGCGAGGCGGGGTTCGACGAGGTCGAATGCTTCTGGCGGCGCGGGTTAAGCGCCGTCACCTGCGCCTTGCGCGCCAGCTGACGCGCGCACGAGCCGTCGGATGCAAGTAATCCGCGCGCATGGCACTGGCGCCAGATGGTCCCAGTCAGTGGCTAGGTCCACGACGAGCTACGTCTTCGCGATCGGATTGGCGTTGCGGAAGTGGAGGATCACCTGCGGTGCTGGAGGCCAGCGCAACCGTTAGCGGGGCCGTGGTATGCCTGAGGCTGCTTGGTTCGCTCAGGTTCGTGCCTCCCGTGCGCCGTGCCTGACCACGGCGGCGGTGAGGACGGCCAGGCCGCTCATGATCAGCAGGAGAATGGCGTAGCTCGCGGCGTGGGCCGCCACCGCCAGGCGCGCGCTCGCCGCGTCTCAAGCGAGCTGGCTACAGCAGAGAGCCGATGCCGTGCACCGCCGCGGAGCCCAGCGCTAGCTCGACCGTGACGCCGGTGACTCCGATGACCAGCGCCACTCCGGCGATCAGGGCGTCCTCGAGCAGGACTGCCAGCGACAGCAGGACGACGCCCAGCGCCGGCAGCGTGTCGAGGCCGGTGAACGGCGGGGCGACGAAGGCTCCGACCGTACCCGCGATCACCAGCAGAGCGAAGACGATGTCGCTGAGGCGATGCTGGAACAGGAACCGCAACCGCGGGCGGGAGAGGCGCTCCAGTCGGCGGATCATCCTCATCAGCGCGGCCAGGAACCGCTGCTGCTTCTCGCCGGCCAGCTCCAGCCCCCGCCAGCGCCTCGGCAGCCACACCTCGTGGCGTCCGGCGATCAGCTCGAGCGCGATTAGCAACGCAATCACTTCGAACACGTGCGTCGCACCCCCGGTCGGTAGCGGGAGCGCGGGCACGCCGAGCAGGAGCACGAAGAGGATCGCGAAGCTCTTGTCGCCGAAGGCTTGGACCAGGCTGCCGAGGGTCTTCTCGCCCTGACCGTTCAGCCAGCGCTCGAGCTGGTCGCTTAGCCTGCGCTCGGTCAGCACTACGCCACCAGGGCCACCGTGCGCTCGCCGTCCAGCGCACGGAGCCGACGAATCCGCTCAGCCAGCGGCGGGTGGGTCATGAACAGCGTCGCGAGTCCCTTCCGCGGTAGCGGGTTGACGGCGTACAGCGACGCCGTCGCGGGGTTGACCTGCATCGGCATCGTGACCGGGCGCGCTCGACTGGCCGCGAGCGCGAGCTTGTCGGAGAACCAGTAGCCGACGACGTTCATCAGCACGGCCAGGGCGACGAACACGTACAACGCAACGCCGCCGATCGCGCCGCCGATCGCGATCAGCAGCGCGGTGAGCGCCGCGATCAGCAGCCAAGTCCGAATCTGGGTAGCGAAGCGAGTCGCTGTGATGCTCATGGTCTCGAGTCTCCTTTCGACTGAGCGCCCTAGGTTGACGATCAGCCGAAGGTTTCTCCCGCCCCTGGTGGGGCCGGCGCGCCCGGGCCTGTGAGGCCGTACTGACGAGCAGCGCCCGTTCGGGGATACTGCCCCCCGGCACGGATTATGCTAGCGCGGCGCGCACCGAATTCCGCGGCGCGCGAGCGATTCTGCAGAAGTTCTTCGAAACGAGTCCGTCGTGTCAGCTGACGTTAGAACGACGATCCCTGCGCCGTTCGGGCGCGAGCTGGCGGGACGAAACTGGAAGTACATGCAGCAATACGCCGACGCCAAGACCGAGGTGGTCGGCGAGATCATGGCCCGCGCCACGGCGGCTCCGTAGGCGGCGCGGACCGTCCAGGGCGTCGGACGCCTCACCGCCGCTCAGTCCGGCCGGCGCCCGAGCCGGTCCTGCGCGAGGCGGTCCTCGAGCGTGCGGAGCGCGCGCGTCACCTGATCGAGCTTGTCCTGCGCGTCCTGGACCAGCTTGCGAATCTCGCCCACCTGGTCGGCCGAGGTCTTGGCCTCGTCGGTCACGAGCGGCGCGACGGGTCGTCGGCCGCGGGTGGCTCCGCCTTGTCGATCCGGTCCACCGCCGCCTCGTCTGGCTCGTCCCAGTCCCCGCCGTTCGAGATATTGCTCTTGATGGACTCAAAGATCGTCAAGCCCTGCCCGACCAGGCTCGCGGCGAGCTGTCCAAGCCCGTCGGCGCCATTCAGCACGTTGATGTTCGCGTTGGCCAGGCCGCCCGCCGCCTCCCGGACGATCTGAGGCAGCTGGTCGATCAGCATCCGGTCGAGCGCGACGCGGTTGTGCGAGGCCGCCGCCTCGGCCTGGACCTGGGTGCGTTCGGCGTCGGCCCGCGCCAGGACTCGAACCTTTTCGGCGTCCGCCTCGGCCGGTTTGACCACCTCGGCCACCAGCTGCTCCTGGCGCAGCTGGGCCTGCCGCTGCGCCAACTCGGTCTGCGCCGCGATCACGGCCCGCTGAGCGTTGGCCTCGGCCAGTGGGCCGGCCTGCGCCGCCTCGGCCTGGGCCGTGTCGACCTCGGCCTTGTACTGGGCCTGCACGACCGCGGTCTCCCTGGCGTACTCGGCCTGCTTTCGCTGCGAATCCTGCTCGGCCTCGGCGGCCGCCTGGTTGGCCTGCGCCTGGGCGATCTTGGCCTGGCGCTGGATGGCAGCGTTGTGCGGCGCCGCCATGGCATCGATGTACCCGGCGCCCAGGTCGTCGATCGACTGGATCTGGAGCGAGTCGACGACCAGCCCCATCTTGGCCATCTCGGCCTTGGAGCCGTCGAGCACCTCGGTGGCCAGCTTCTGGCGCTCGGTGACGATCTCCTCGACGGTCATCGAGCCGACGATCGAGCGCAAATGGCCGGCGAAGATCCGTCCCGTCAGCACCGACATCTGATCCTGATCGGACAGGAACCGCTGGCCGGCGTTGACGATGCTCTCGGAATCGTTGCCGACCTTGAACGCGATCACGGCCCGGGCCTGCAGCGAGATCCCCTGCTTGGTCACGCACTGCTCGGCCACCTCTGCCTCGCGCATGGCGAGCGTGAGGAACCTGACCTGCCGGAAGAACGGCATCACGAACGCTCCGTGACCGGTCACCACCCGGAACGGCGTCCCGTTGGCCTTGGCTCGTGCCCCCGAGATCAGCATCGCCTCGTCGGGTGCAGGCACGCGATATCCAAGCATCACATCTCCTCTCGGGAATCCGCCGTCGTCCCGCCCCCGGGCCCCTCGAGCGGGTCGGCCCATTCCATCACATCGACGGTGCGTCCTCCACGCGAATCGAAAACGAGCACGGTCGTCCCCCGAGGCAGCGGCTGCTCCGACCAGGCCAGATACGCCTCGGTTCCGCCGCGCATCTTGACCAGCACCTCACCCGGCCCATCCGCTCCGCGTGTGGCGACGATCAACTCGCCGAAGCATCCGACGGCGGACTGGTCCGCGGGCATCGGTGCGTGTTCTAGCAGGCGCGGGCCGGCCGCCGGCCGAACCCTCAGGCCGAACCCTCAGGCCGAACCCTCAGGCCGAACCCTCAGGCCGAACCCTCAGGCCGAACCCTCAGGCCGAACCTTCAGGATTAACGCCCATGTCGAGAAAGCAGGCGACGATGTTCCGGCTCCAGTTCCCGATCGAGGACGTTCCCGCCCTCGCCGCCCGCTTTCCTCCCTCGGACGAGACGCGGTGGCTCGCCGCCGGCGCGGCCGCCCGAGCCCGCGGTCACTACACCCGCTCGGAGTTCATCGAGGTGTGCGCGTGGAAGACCGCCCGGAGCCGGCCCAAGGTCGCGGCCAATTCCGCCCTCGCGATTACCCGCGCCACCGCTCGCGCGCTGAGCCCGGTCGACGAGGAGGAGCGAATCGACGCCCTTCTCGAACTGGTGGGTGTAGGCATCCCGACCGCCTCGACACTGCTGTACTTCGCGTTTCCCGACGACTATCCAATCCTTGACGTCCGCGCACTCCAGTCGCTCGGCGTGAGGGCGCGCGCAACGTATCCAGTGAGCTTCTGGCTCGCATATCTCGAGGTCTGCCGTCGCCTCGCCTGCCGCGCCGGCGTCAGCATGCGCACGCTCGACAAGGCACTATGGCAGCACTCCAAGGAGCGCGGCCGTGACTGATCTGGAGGCCCGACTCGTTCGAGGCGATGACGCTGACCCTCTGCATCGGGCTTCCTCGCGGTGGTCTCTATCCGCCGTACTCGAGAGCCGCGTCCCAGTCGCCCCGGCCCTCGGGCGTGCCATCGAACACCGCCCACATCGGCCACATGAAGTCCACGTGCCGCGGGCCTTGGCCGGGGTCGCGGGGTCCGAAGAACAGCCGGTTCGGGCCACCAACACCACGCGGTTGGCGTAGACCTCCTCGCCGTCGGCGCCGGTGGCGCGGTCGTCGAAGCGCGCCACCAGCAGCGCGTTGTGGATCGCGTCGTCGATCGTGCCGGGAGACGACCCGACGATCTCGCTGACGGAGTACACGCGGTCAGTCATCTGACCGCCCCCCTTCCGTAAAAGACCACGAAAATCGCGCCGGAGCCTACCAGCGCTAGCTATTTGCGTCTAGGCTGCAAGCGCAGCAAACGCATTTCCCCGGGCGCCGAGCTTGCGCGTTTGCAACTTTGTTGCTAATCTGCAAGCACGGTATCCGACATCCAGGAGAAACGCTTTCATGGCAACCACCACTCAGCCCAAGACCGGCATCCCCTCGTTCGACGCGACTTTCGATCAGTTCCGCGACAGCGGCGAGCAGGTGCTGGCCGCGGCCCGCAAGGCCGGGAACCTGTACCTCGACACCTACGAGAAGGCCGTGGACCGGACGACCGAGCTTCAGCTGAAGCTTGCCGGCCTGACTCAGCAGGAGTGGCTCAAGAGCCTGATCGAGGCGCAGGTCGACGTCACACGCGAGCTGACCGGCTCGTACACCACGACCGCCCGCAGCCTGCTCAAGTAGGTCAAGACGACATCGTGACTGATAGAAGCACCGGTGGCAATTCCGCCGGTGCTTCGTCGTTTAATAGTGCTTTATGGCTCTTCGCCAGGAGGTCGTACGTGAGCGCCGTCCCCCAATGCCCCCCGGTTCCCGCCCCGAGCCTGACTTCGGGACTCCTCGACAGCTGGTTCGAGGGATGCGCGAGCACCCTTGACGGCCTCGGCAAGTGCTGGGCCGCCGCGCTCCAGCGCGGGCCGGTGGCATTTGACCTCCCGCGGTGGCTAATCACCGCCACCGCGCGCCAGGCACCATCCTGGACGACTCCGCACGAGGTCGTGTTCGAGGCCCCGCTGGCCCGCCTGCGGGACTTCTCGATCTCACGCAAGCGGGTCGTGCCGACGCTGGTCCTTCCGCCCCAGGCCGGCCACGACTCGTGCATCGTCGACTATTCGGCCGAGCAGAGCCAAATGCGCACGATCGTCGAGTGCGGGCTCGAGCGAGCGTTTTCGCTCGACTGGGTGGGCGCGACCAAGGACACCAAGGACGCCTCGGTCGAGGACTACATGGACGTGGTGGATCGTGCCATCGATCACTGCGGCGGGCGCGTGAATCTGATCGGCGACTGCCAGGGCGGCTGGCTGGCCACGATCTACGCGGCGCTGCATCCCGAGCGTGTTCATACGCTGACCATCGCCGGCGCGCCGATCGACTTCCACGCCGGCGAGCCGGTCATCCACGAGGTGCTCCGACGAATGGCGCCGGACGGCGATCTCCGCTTCTACGAGGCGCTCGTGGCCATGGACGGCGGCGTGCTCGAGGGCCGCCACATGCTGGCCGGCTTCATCCTGATCCAGCCGGGGGCCGAGATCTCACGCCAGATCGAGCTCCTCCTGCACCTCGACGAGCCGGCCCACGTGGCTCGCTACTGCGAGTTCGAAGACTGGTTCAAACACACCCAGAACGTCCCGGGCGCCTTCTACCTGTGGATCGTCCGCCACCTGTTCCGCGACAACGCGCTGATTAGCGGCTCGCTGGAGGTGCGCGGCAAGAAGGTCGAGCTGGCCAACATCGACATGCCGCTCGAGCTGATGGCCGGCGCCACCGACCACATCACCCCGCCCGACCAGGTCTTCGCCCTGGCCACCCATGCCTCCACCCCGCCCGAGCTCGTCACCCGGCACGTGAGCACGGGCGGGCACCTCGGCCTGTTCATGGGCCACGAGGCGCTGCGCGAGCACTGGCCCCGCGTGCTGGCCAAGGTGTTCGAGTATTCGCACACGGGTAGCCGTCGATAAAGCCTCCAAAAGGAGCCGCTAGAGCTCGGGCAGGCATCCGCTCGGACCCCGGGCACGAGCCCATCCGTCCCAGCGCTCACGCGCGGGCGATCGACGCGGGATCCACTCCGTCGAGCCGGGTCATGGTGACGCTCGCCTCGAGGGTGGCGGTGGCGCTCCCGCGGTAGACGCCCTTGATCGGCGGCACGTCGGAGTACTGGCGCCCATGGCCGATCTTGACGTGGTTCTCGCCCGCGATATCGCGGTTGGTGGGATCCGCCCCCACCCACGCCGGCTCGCCTTCGCCAGGCACCGGCAGGAGCGCCTCGAGCCAAGCGTGGGTGTCCACCTCGATCGACTCGTGAACGCCGCCGCTGCCGGCCGCGAACAGATAGCCGGAGACGTAGCGGGCCGCGATGCCGTGGTGGCGCAGCAGGCACAGTCCCAGGTGCACGAAGTCCTGGCAGACGCCGGCGCCGCCGTCGAGCAGGTCGCGGACGGTCGAGTCGACATAGGTGGCTCCCTGGCGATAGTCGAACCGGTCGGGGATCAGCTCGGAGATGAGCATCAGCATGGCCAGCGGCGACTCGGCAGCGCGGGTGGTGGCGAGCAGTTCGGACATCGCGGGGTGATCGCGGGCGTCGTCGGTCTGGAGGAGGAATTCGCCGCCGGCTTCCCGGTAGGTCGGGTCGTCCAGCGCTTCCCAGGTGGCCTGAGGGGGCTCCGCCGCCGGCCTGGTGCTGACGCGGGCCCGGACGTCGATCGTCAGCGAATGGTGCGGACGCGAGACCTCGAACTCCACGACCTCGGTGCCGAAGTAGTCGGTGTGCCGGTGCAGCCGGACCTCCGGCGTCAGCCGCACACCGAACTCGTCGCACCGTTGCCGGGCGGTGGTCGCCGGCTTGACGCGCAGCGCGTTCAGGTTGTCGACGACCTCGCCGTCGTACTGGTAGCTCGTCAGATACCGGATCGCGAAGTTCATGGCGGACAGCTCTTCAATCATGCCGCCACCTACAGATGTACCGCCGCGAGCGCGGCAATCGCGAAGTAGCGGTCCCCGATGTCCCGGTCGATCAGCTCGAGCTCGCCTTGTACCCGCGTGAGAATCCCGGCTAACCCCAGGCTGCCCCGCGGCGTTCGACGCTGAAGCTCGAGCTCGGCGATCAGCCGCTCCAGGCGCAGCACGGGCGGCGAGGAGCGCGGCTGGAGGTCAGCGGCGTATAGCGCATCGCGCAGCTTGGCCACCGACGAGGCGACCGAGCTGGGGTAGGAGCTGTCGTAGAGAAGAAAGCGGACGACGGGAAGCACGGTCGGCGGGTCCCGCACCGCGCGGCGATAGGCCTGCGCCCCGCCGACCGCGCTCAGCAACGCGATCGCCTCGCTCTCGTGTCCGTCGCCGGCCGATTCCTCGGGCACGATGACCAGCAGCATCCGCAGGACCATGTCGGCCTGCTCGATCCGCCCGCCGGCCTCGAGGAAGGCCCGCCCGTCATCGTGGAGCATCGTCCGGTCGACCAGCCCCCAGAACAGCGCGCACCGCTCCTTGACCTCCTGGTAGACGGAGAAGGGCCCAGTCTGAAGGGCGGCGGCGAGGTCGTAGCGGCCGAGCGCGAGGTAGAACGAGTTGAGCGCCTCCCACATCTCGGTGGAGATCACGTCGCGCAGGGTGCGGCCGCGCTCGCGGGCGCGAGCGACGCAGGAGACGATCGAGGCTTGGCTCTCGACGTCGAGCGTGAGGAGCCGCGCCGTCTCGCTGCGCTCGAGTGGATGGCGCTCGGGAGTTGCGGCCTCGAGCGCGTCCGCGCCCGGCATCGGCGGCTTGCCGCCGATGATCGTGAGCACGGCGTCCCAGGTGAGCGAGATGCTCCGCTCCCCCGGCGCCCCGGCCACATCGGCGTGAAACGTGCCGTCGAGCGTTCGCGCGGTGTGCTCGGCGCGAGCCACGTCGCGTCCCAGCCAGAACAGCTCGTGCGCGATGCGGGCCAGCATCACTGTTGCTGCTGCTGCGCCTGGCCGTGCCAGCCGCCGTAGCGCACGTCGGGAAGCCGCGGCGGACGCTGGGCCGGGAGCGTGCCCGGCGCGAGGTCTACGACGGCGTCGTCGTCGAGCACCCAGGTGTCCTTGGAGCCGCCGCCCTGCGAGGAGTTCACGATCATCGAGCCGGCGTCGAGGGCGACGCGGGTGAGGCCGCCGGGGACGATCCGGATCTCCTCTCCGAACACCGCGAACGGACGGAGATCGACGTGGCGGGGTGCAAGCCGGCCGTCGCCCGCTGCGGTCGGAACGGTGGACAGGTGCACCAACTCCTGGGCGATGAAGCGTTCGGGCTGGGCCTCGATCAGCCGCGCCTGGTGCTCGCGCTGCTCCTCGCTGGCCTGCGAGCCGATGAACACGCCCTTCCCCCCTGACTCGGAGGTCGGCTTGATCACCAGCTCGCGCAGGCGCGCGAGCACGTACCGTCTCAGGCGTTCGTCGGTCAGCAGGTAGGTGGGGACGTTCTCCAGGATCGGCTCCTCGCCCAGGTAGAAGCGGATCATCTCGGGCACGTAGTGGTAGACCGCCTTGTCGTCGGCCACGCCGGTGCCGATCGCGTTGGCGATTGCCACCGTCCCGGCGCGGTAGGCCCGCACGAGCCCCGGGACCCCCAGCAGCGAGTCGGGGCGGAATTCGAGTGGGTCGATGAAGTCGTCGTCGAGTCGACGGTAGATCGTGTGCACCCGCTGCAGGCCGCTGGTCGTGCGCATGTAGCAGACGGCGTCGCGCACCACTAGATCGATCGCTTCGACCAGCTCGATCCCCATCTGGCGCGCGAGGAAGGCGTGCTCGAAATAGGCCGAGTTCATCGGTCCCGGCGTCCACAGCACGACCGTTGCATCGCCGCCGTCGACGCCCGGCGCCACCTCGCGGAGCGCGTCCAGGAGCAGCGACGGGTAGTGATCGACGGCCCGGATCCGGTGGCCCTCGAACAGCTCCGGCATCAGGCGCGTCATCGCCAGCCGGTTCTCGATCACGTACGAGATGCCCGAGGGCGTCCGCACGTTGTCCTCGAGCACGCGCCAGCGGCCGTCGCCGCCCCGCACCAGATCGCACCCGGAGACGTGGCAGTAGACGCCGCCCGGTGGGCGCACGCCGTGGACGGGTCTTGCGAACTGAGGCCGGCTCACCACCAGCGACCAGGGCACGATCCCGGCCCGCACGATCTCGTGCGCGTGGTAAACGTCGTCCACGAACGTGTTCAGGGCCCGGATCCGCTGGGCCAGCCCTCGCTTGATCGCCGTCCATTCGGCCGCGGTGAGAACGCGGGGAACGAGGTCGAGCGGCCAGGCCCGGTCGCGGCGCTCGCCGTCGGCGGTCGGGACCTCGAAGGTCACACCCTGCTGCATGAAGATCGTGTCGCGACGCCGGCCGGCGGCCCGGAGGCGCTCGGGCCCGAGACGCGCCAGCGCGCTCAGGAGTCGCTCGGCGTGCGCAAGCGGTTCGCCGTCGGCGTCGACGAGCTCATCGCAGCACCCGGTGGGAACCTCGTACCCCTCGAGCAGTCCATCGCCTGAGATGCTCATGCTTTCGCGAGGTCTATCGGGTATGGGCAGGCGCTGCTACGCCCGCCGGGCCAAGTCGAACGGTGGCCGCTCGGCCAGGTGGCGAACCGCGGCCGCTTGGCCATGTGGCGAAACGGAGCGCCTTACTCGGCCACGCCAACCGGAGCGCCTTACTCGGCCACGCCAACCGGAGCGCCTTACTCGGCCACGCCAACCGGAGCGCCTTACTCGGCCACGCCAACCGGAGCGCCTTACTCGGCCACGCCAACCGGAGCGCCTACTCGGCCACGTAGTGGCGGGCGCCACCCGGGTCCACCCAGACGCGCAGGACGTTGCGCGTGCGCGGATCGCGGAAGCGCTCGTTGGTCGGCTGCCAGTCCGGCTCGGGCTTCTCGGCCTCTCCGTGCCCTCGCCCCCAGCGAGGCCGGCGCTCGTCCGGCGCCGGGATCAGCGACGGTAGTCCCTCCATGGCCTCGGCTGCCGCCTCGCGCGTCTCGGCCTGGGCGACGATCGCGACGCGACGCTCGAGCTCAGGCATATCGAGCCGTCCCTCGGCGGCGTGGCGCTTCAGCGTGTCGTAGAGCAGCTCGCGGTCGGCGTCGCCCAGGAGCACGGCCGGCTACTGGATCGGATCGGCCTTGACCGCGGTCCCGTACGCCACGATCTCGGTGAACTGCTGGCCGATCTCCGAGGAGTCGAAGCGCACGGCCACGATCGCGTCGGCCCCCATCAGCCGAGCGTTGTCGACCATCCGGTCGATCGCATGGCGGCGCGAGTCCTCCAGCAGCTGCGTGTACTCCGATATCTCCCCCCGCCGTAGCGCCTTGAACGACGCGGTAACGCCCCCGATCATGCCCATGCTGCGGACCACCAGGCCGTAACAGACGCCCAGGTTCTCGCGGATGCGCAGGCCGGGCACCTCGAGCGCGGTCGTCATCGGCATGTCGGTGATCGGGCCCGACGAGCTCATCCAGGCGCAACTTAGCACCGCCCCGCGCTCGCTACCGTTCGCCGCTCCGATGCCTGCGCGCCTCCTCAGCACCGGGATGTCGCTGCTCGCTGCCTGCGCCCTGACCGCTTGCGGCGACTCCGGCGGTACCACAAGCAGCGCGGCGATCGCCTCGACCACCAGCGCAACGTCGACGACCGCCACGAGCAGCGCGGCGATCGCCTCGACCACCAGCGCGACGTCGACGACCGCCACGAGCAGCGCGGCGATCGCCTCGACCACCAGCGCGACGTCGACGACCGCCACGAGCACCACGTCCACCGCCCAGGCGGCAGGTGGCAAGCGCCAGGGGGAAGGTCACCGCGTTCCTCAACGGCAAGGCCTGGAAGCAGGATCCGCGCGCGATCCCGCTGCTGCCCCACGCCTTATCCAGCTCGACGTGGGAGCACCGACCGTGGCGCCCAAGATCATCTCCTGGGCGGAGACGAACCTCTAGAGGTGGGTCCGGCGCCGGCGCCGGCGCTTTAGCTCGAAGCCGACGGCCACGAGGACCAGCAGGACGAGGCCGATTGCGGTCGCCGTCCCGATGTCCGCGAGCACGTCGAGCACGGGCGGCCCGACGTAGTAGGCCCCCAGGCCGATCCCCACCGCCCAGAGAGCTGCGCTCAGCGTGTTAGTGATCAGATAGACGCTGGTGCCGGCCCGGTGGATCCCGGCCACCCAGGAGGGCGCAAGCACAATCGCGATCACCGTGAGACGCTGGAACACCTCCTCCCCGCGCTCCACCGCCTTCAGCCGCAGTCCGCGCAGCGGCCCTGGGGCGGTCATCACGCTGCGGCCGGCGATCCAGCCGAACAGCCACCCGGCGATCCCGCCCAGTTCTGCTCCCACGAACGCCCAGATCAGGACCGGGGTGAGATCGAGCTGGTGCTTGGCGGCGACGATGGAAGCTGCGATCAGCAGCGGCTCGCCCGGCCCGGGCACCCCGGCCCAGCTGACGAAGGCGCCCAGTGCCAGCGCGGCGTAGTCGATGTTGGCGGCGGGGACGTGGCGAAAGACGTGCAGCGCGAGGACGAGCAACCCGATCGATCGTCGCACACGGCGCGGCCCGTGCCACCGCCTTCGGGCCGCCGGTCGTCCCGATGAAGTCGACCCCGGGGTGGTGGAACAGGTACTGCGACACCGCGAGCGACGGGTCGGGTACCCGTACCTCCGGCGGGTGGTACATAAACTGGGCGCCGTGCTGATCCTGCCCCCCGGTCACGGCAGCGCCGGGCGCCTGTCCACGCGCGAGCGCTGGATGGTGGGCGGCGTCCTCGGCGTGGTCGCGGCGCTCGCTGCGGTGCTGGTCATCTCGCTGGTGAGCGCCGGCCCGAGCTCCGGCCACGGCTGCATCTACGCCACGATCCCGGGCGTCGTCGGCGCCGAGCAGGTGCATGAATGCGGCGCGAACGCGCGTGAGACGTGCCGATCGGTGAACAGGCCTGGGGCCTACGCCCGGCCGGCGGCGCAGACGATCGCAGCTGAGTGCCGCAAGGCGGGGCTGCCGGTCGGTTCGCCCTAATAGGCCTCGCTTCGCTCGGCGTCCCTGGGGCCGTTCCGCCGGGCATCCATGCCCGGCGGCGCGCGATCCGGATGTGGTGGCGGCTCCCCGCCCGGCAGGGATGCCGGGCGGAACCGGCCCCACGGACGCCGCCGCAGGCGGCCCCAAATCACCGCTCTCAGCCGGAAAAACCCCGTGATTGCGGGATCCACTTATCCCAATGTCCAGACCCCCTACCCATTTGCTGGACGTGAGGACATGGTGGCTGCGGGGACGCGAGACGACACTCTCGGGCAAGTTGGCGTCGCCAGGGGTTGCGCGACGTACCCGAGCACAAGGAGATCCACTTGCCAGTCGAAGCACCAAGTTGGCTCAATCCGGGAGATACGGCGTGGCAGATGACCGCGGCGACGCTGGTCGGCCTGATGAGCGTCCCCGGTCTGGCCGTCCTCTACGGCGGTGTGATGCAGAAACGTTGGTCGATCAACAGCATGATGCTTACCTTCGCCACGTTCGCGACAGTGCTCATCGTGTGGGTGCTGTGGGGCTTCAAGATGGGCTTCGGCTCGCCCTTCCACGGGCTCTCGCACCACGGGTTCTTCGGGAACTTCATCGGAAAGCCCGGGCCGGTCCTCTCGCACACCGAACTGCAGCATCAGGCGAACATCCCGTTGATCGGGTCGATGGCCTTCCCGAATGCGGCGCTCGTCTACTTCCAGTTGGTGTTCGCCGCGATCACCCCGATCCTGGCCCTCGGGTCGGTGCTGGGCCGCGTGAACTTCAAGGCATGGATCCCGTTCTGCCTGCTGTGGATCACGTGTGTCTATTGCGTCGACGCGTTTCTCATCTGGGGCGGCGGGTTCTTCGCCCAGCACGGGGCCGTGGACTACTCGGGCGGCTACGTCATCCACCTGTCGGCCGGCGTGGCCGGGTTCGTGGCCGCGGCAGTGATCGGCCCGCGTCTGCAGCGCGATCGTGAGATCGACGCCCCCAACAACGTGGCAATGGTCGCGGTCGGGGCCGGCCTGTTGTGGCTCGGTTGGAACGGCTTCAATGGTGGCGACCCGTACGCGGCCAACATGTCGGCCTCCGCGGCGGTGCTCAACACGAATCTCTGCACCGCGGTGGCCTTCATGGTGTGGGTCGGGTGGGACTACCTGACCGGCCGCAAGCCCTCCCTGATCGGCGGCGTGAACGGGTGCATCACCGGCCTGGTGGCAATCACGCCGGCCGCTGGCTACGTCAACGGCTGGGGCGCGATCGCGATGGGGATCATCGCCTCGACGATCGTGTACTTCGCCCTGAACTACCTGAGCCGCCTGCGCCCCTTCCGCAACGTGGATGACACGCTGGGCGTGATCTACACGCACGGGTTCGCCGGACTGACCGGCGGCATCCTGGTCGGCATCTTCGCCGATCCGAACATGGCGCTGTTCTACAAGACGGGTCCGCACGGACTGACCGCCGGTGGCGCGGTGGCCGGCCTGGTCCACGGCAACGCCACCCTGCTCAAGTGGCAGTTCCTGGCCGCCGCGTGGGTGATCTGCTGGACGGCGCTCGTGACGTTCATCCTGCTCAAGCTGGTCGGGCTGTTCGTGCCGCTGCGGATGACCGAGAAGAACATGGAGATCGGCGACGTAGCCGAGCATGGTCACGAGGTGTACCCCTCCGACGTTCCGTCGCTCGGGTACCCGCACGGGATCCCGGGGATCGCCACCCCGGCCGGCCAGGCCGCGGCACCATCGACGGCATGAATGTCGCGAGCCGAGTCGGCTGAGACGAAACGGCCGGAGGGCTGGGAGACGCAACCGAGCGCCTCCCAGCCAACGCATCTGGCGATCGTCTCGAGTGCTATGGCCGGCGACGGGATCGAGCGCGTCGCCCGGGCGGCGTCGGAGGCACTCGGGCAGCCGGTGGCGGTGATCGTGCCCTCCTCGGAGGCGCCTGTGGTGTGGCCGGCCGACGCGATCCCGGAGGGGCGGCTCGGCGAGCTCGTGGCCGCCGCCGCCGAGGTCACCCGGCTCATGCAGGGCACGCCGTACGACGAGGAGGGTGTCGCGCGGCGCACGCTGGTCGAGGGGCTCGCGGCCGGGCGCGCCGGCGATGCCGGCGCGCTCGTCGATCAGGGGCGCCGGCTCGGCGTCGATCTGGCCGCCGGCGCGATCGCCGTGTGCGCCCAGGGGCCGGGAGACGCCATCGAGGTGCCCGACGTTAGCGCTCCCCTGGTGGCGGAGCTCGGGTCCGGGCGCGTGGTCGGGCTGGTGCCGCTCGCCGGAAGTTCTGAACTCGAGGCCGGGGCGCTCGCCGAGCGGCTGCGCGGCGCGGGCTCGCTGGTCGGCGTATCCGCCCCGCGCCGCCAGCCCGAGCTGCTGCACGAGGCCGTGCGGGAGGCCATGCTGTTGGCCGAGCTGGCCGGCACCCCCGAGGCCTTCGCCGGCCAGGAGGAGACCTACCGGCTCCTGATCGGCGTGCTGCTCCGCGGTCCGGCCGAGCTCGAGCAGCTGCGGGCGAGCACGATCTCCCCTCTCCTCGCTTACGACGCCGAGCACGCCACCGAGCTGCTTGTCACGCTCGGGACGTTCCTGGCCCATCACGGGTCGACCACCGAGACAGCCGAGGCGATGCAGCTGCACCGCCACACGGTCGGCTACCGCCTGTCGCGCGTCCAAGAGGTCTCGGGCCTGTCGCCGTACGAGTCCGATGGCCGCGAGCGGCTGAGCCTCGGACTCAAGGCCGCGCAGATCCTGGCGGCCCAAGAACGACTTTCAAAACCCGCGGCCCAAGAACGACTGTCACAACCCGGATAGGCTCGCGCCTATCGAGACTGTAAGGAGAAGAACCGTGGCCACCACAGAGAGCGAACACACGGCGATGGCCGCCGGGGCCACCAGCCCCACCGAGGTGCTCGAGTTCGCCGCTGAACGCGGGGTCGAGATGGTGGATTTGAAATTCGTCGATCTTCCGGGGACCTGGCAGCACATGACCCTGCCGATCGGGGCGCTGGACGGCAGCGACTTCGAATCGGGTCTCGGGTTCGACGGCTCCTCGATCCGCGGCTTCCAGGAGATCCACGAGTCGGACATGCTGCTGATCCCGGACTCCTCGACCGCGTTCATCGATCCCTACTACACGCGCACGACCCTGTCGGTGATCTGCTCCGTGGCCGATCCGGTGCTGGGCGAGCCGTACGCTCGCGACCCCCGGTTCGTAGCCCACAAGGCCGAGCAGCATCTGGTGGCGACCGGGATCGCGGACGTGGCGTACTTCGGCCCCGAGGCGGAGTTCTTCGTGTTCGACCACATCGCTTACGAGCAGGTCCAGCACCGCGCCTTCTACGAGGTCGACTCGAGCGAGGGCTTCTGGAACACGGGGAGCCCGGTCAGCGCGGTTCCCAACCTGGCCTACAAGCTGCGCCAGAAGGAGGGCTATTTCCCGGTGCCACCGGCCGACTCGATGGCCAACCTGCGCAGCGAGATGGTCGCCACGATGGAGTCGCTCGGGATCCGCTGTGAGTTCCACCACCACGAGGTGGCCTCGGGCGGCCAGGGCGAGATCGACATGCGCTTCCAGCCGCTGCTGCGCATGGCCGACCAGATGATGATCTACAAGTACGTGGTCAAGAACGAGGCGCGGGCGGCCGGCAAGACCGCCACCTTCATGCCCAAGCCGATCTTCGAGGAGAACGGCTCGGGCATGCACGTGCACCAGTCGCTGTGGAAGGACGGCGATCCTTTGATGTACGGGCACGGTGGGTATGCGCATTTGAGCGATCTGGCCAAGCACTACATCGCCGGGCTGCTCGCGCACGCGTCGGCGCTGCTGGCCTTCTGCGCGCCGACCACGAACTCGTATCGCCGACTGGTGCCGGGGTACGAGGCGCCGGTGAACCTTGTGTATTCGGCGCGGAACCGGAGCGCGTGCGTGCGGGTGCCGATGTACCACGAAGCGCCCAAGACCAAGCGGGTCGAGTTCCGCTCGCCGGACCCGACCGCCAACCCGTATCTGGCGTTCTCCGCTCTGATGATGGCGGGGCTGGACGGAATCAAGCGCGAGCTCGACCCCGGCGATCCGCTCGATGCCGACATCTACGAGCTGCCGATCGAGACGCTGGCCGGTATCGCCACGGTGCCGTCGTCGCTGGAGGCGTCGCTCGACGCATTGGAGGCGGACAACGCGTTCCTCTGCGAGGGCGACGTGTTCACCCCAGGCCTGATCGAGGCGTACATCCGCTACAAGCGTGAGGAGGAGGTCGACGCGATCCGGATGCGGCCGCATCCATGGGAATTCGCGCTCTACCACGACGCGTAGTCGGTTCAATCGACCTGCAGAACCTGCCATCCCGGCCGCGCGGCCCGGACCGTGACATGTTGCGCATCCACCAGATGCATAACCGGCCACGGTCGGCCGATCGCGCGTCGTTTGGCAGGTTATGCAGGTCCTGCGCCTCGTTTGGCAGGTTATGCAGGTCCCGCGCCTCGTATGGGCAGGTTATGCAGGTCCCGCGCCTCGTTTGGCACGTTATGCAGGTCCCGCGCCTCGTATGGCAGGTTATGCAGGTCCCGCGCCTCGTATGGCACGTTATGCAGGTCCCGCGCCTCGTATGGCACGTTATGCAGGTCCCGCGCCTCGTATGGCACGTTATGCAGGTCCCGCGCCTCGTATGGCACGTTATGCAGGTCCCGCGCCTCGTATGGCACGTTATGCAGGTCCCGCGCCTCGTATGGCAGGTTATGCAGGTCCCGCGCCTTTAACCTTCGCCACCAACCGCTGCCACACCCCCGGCTCGCGCGGCTGGGTCTTCAGCCACTCCTCGCGGGTGGGCAGCTTGCCGGCCCGGCGGCCGGCCATCACGCACTCGGTGTGGGCATGCCGGCGCCGGCCGCGATCCCCCTCGGGGAACAGCAGCATGTGCTCGCTGACGGCCGGCAGGTGGCGACCGCACAGCGGGCAGCGGTACGTGGCCGGCTTGAGGTTCTGGGCCCGGCGGATGTACCACCAGCGCGCCTTCGGGCGGTCGGCCATGCGTCCAAGCATCGCACCGCGGGCGGGACCGGGCGGTATCTTCGAGGAGCGTGGAGCACCGCGACGAGCGCATCGTGATCGAGACCGACCGCTACCGGATCACCGGCATGCTGCGCCTGCCGCGCGACGGCTACCGCAGCCGGCTCACCGACTACCTGAACTCGTCAGAACGGGCGTTCCTCGCCCTGACCGAAGTAGAGCTCGAGCCGTTCGACGGCGGCGAGTCGCAGAAGCGCCCGTTCCTCGCCGTGTCGCTGAGCCACGTGGTCCTGGCCATGCCTCTGGACGGCGAAAGCGGCGGCTGAGGCGCGGCGGCCGCACGGCGCGGGGTGTTTTGTTACCCGAGGTCGGACGGCCCGGGGTGTTACCCGAGGCCGGACGGCCCGGGGCGTTACCCGAGGCCGGACGGCCCGGGGCGTTACCCGAGGCCGGACGGCCCGGGGCGTTACCCGAGGCCGGACGGCCCGGGGCGTTACCCGAGGCCGGACGGCCCGGGGCGTTACCCGAGGCCGGACGGCCCGGGGCGTTACCCGAGGCCGGACGGCCCGGGGTGTTACCCGAGGCCGGCCGCGCGGTATGGTTTTCGGATGACTACGCGCCGCGCAGACGACCTCGAAGGTCTCAGCCGTAGCGAGATCCTCCGCGCTTCGCCGCGGATGTTCGACTCGACGCTGTTCGAGAGGTTCTCCCGGGTCCACTGGACCGTCCCTCCGATCATCTTCGTGCCGATCATCACGATCTTGCTGATCGAGGGCTTCGTCCACGGGGCGGGCTGGTCCGTCGCCTACTGGCTGCCCGCCGGCTACCTGTTCTGGACGCTGACCGAGTACTGGCTGCACCGGGTGGTGTTCCACTTCGAGCCCGAGAAGGGCATCGGCGCGCGGCTTCACTGGATCATCCACGGCGTGCACCACGACCACCCGAACGATCCCCTGCGGCTCGTGATGCCGCCGGCGCTCAGCGTCCCGCTCGCCGCCCTGTTCGTGTGGGTGTTCTCGCTGGTGATCGGCAGCCCAGGGTTTCTCCCGTTCGCGGCGGCCTTCCTGACCGGCTACCTGGGCTACGACATGCTGCATTACCACGTGCATCACCACCGGCCCAAGTCGGCGCTCGGCAAGCGGTTGCGCGAGCTCCACATGCGACACCACTTCCAGAACCATGAGCGTGGCTACGGGGTGAGCGCGCCGTTCTGGGACCACGTGTTCGGAACCGCGCCGAAGAAGACCCGCTAGTCCGGTGTATGAGCCCGCTCGCCGGGTGTAGATGCGCGCGCGGATCGTACTTGCGCGAGGCGGAATGCTCGAACAGCAAACCGGTATCGCTCGTCGCAGACTCGAGCGCGCGATCGCCTGCCTCGCCAACCCCACTGCGCCGCGCTGCCGGCATCGCTGACGTCGTGGTAGGCCGGCGGTCGCTGGCGCTCGCGGCATCCAACGTCCTGGTGGATCCTGATCGAGAAAGGCCTGATCATCTGATCGAGAGCTCACTCGACCGCAGCGAGCATTTCGGCGATCACGCGACTGAGCGTGGCGGGGTTCGTCGCGTGCGCCCACGCGAGCGGCCACAGCGCGCTTCGGTGCTCGTGGTCGAGCGGCCGCTCGTTGATGTAGCGCTCGATCTCGTCGAGCGGCATGGGCACTGGGCCAACGTGGTGCTAGCGGCTGTCGGAATCGTGATCGCTAGGCGACGGACGGCAACTCGCCCACGCCAGCCGCGAGCGGATGCGGCGTGAAGCGGACCGCGAGCACACGCTTTCTCCGGGGCTTAGAGCCCGTCGCGGTGTGGCGCGCGCTTGGACGGGCGCGGTTGCAGGCGGCTTCGATGAACCGTGCGAGCTCGCTCGGACGCTCGCGCTGGGGATGGTGGCCCATGTTCTTCCAGACGCTGACCTGCGCTTGCGGGAACGCGGTCATGACACCGCTGCGGTGCGCGAGCGGGACGAGCCGGTCACGGTCGCCCCACAGCGCCAGCACCGGCCCGTGGTAGTCAAGCCGGCGGCGGTGAAACGCGCGGCGCGAGAGCCCCGACGAGGTGATCGCCTCGTTCGCGCACTCTGCCCCCGGCGCCCAGCGGTAAGCGTTCTTGCGCAGCCGCGCGACGAGCTCGGGGTCCGGCAGATGCCCGTTGCCGATGACCGCCATGTACAGGCCCGACGCGGTCACTGGGTTCGCCAGTGTAAGCGGCAGGCCGTGGCGGACCAGAGTGCGCACCCCCGGCAGCTGGCAGGCCTCGGCAAGATGAATGCGCCCGAATCCTGCGGGTGCCATCAGGACGAGCGCGGCGACATCGTCGCGCAGCCGTTCAGCCAGCCCGGCGGCGACAGCGCCACCGAGCGAATGCCCGATCAGCGTGAAGTCGTGAACCTCGAGCGCCGCCAGCGCGGCCTGCACGTCCTCCGCGTAGGCGGAGATACGGTTGCGCGACGGCCGGTCGGAGTCGCCGAAACCGGGCAGGTCAAACGCGTAGCAGGGACGGTCCGTCACCCCCGCCAGGTGCTTCCAGCCGACGGCGCAGTCCAGCAGGCCATGCAGGAGCACCAGCGGCGGGCCATCCCCGGGCCAGCACTCCAAGCTCAAACGCCGGCGGTCAGGCAGCTCAACAGCCATCGCCCTCGCCACCCGGTCGATCCGCACTGGCACGCTTGGAACGTTGCTCGCCGACCGTCCCTGGTTTGCGCTCTGAACGGCTGGGGAAGCCATCGCTACATCACCCCGCCCTGCCGGGATAACGCCTTAGCGCCGACATCCGCGCGCCACCCGCCGATTAGGACCTCGGTAGGTGCAGAGCCGCGATAGCGACGCAGGCCCTCGCCGTCAGGCAGTTGACGCGGTCGCGCGCTCATGCTCCGATCACCACGGCTGGCGGCTTCCGGACCCTTCGCGCCCCCTCTGACGAGTGCGCGGCAGCTGTCGGAAGCAGCGAGAGGACCAGCCACGCGATCGGCGGATACCCCCAAATAGCTACAGAACGCCTCACTCAGAGCAACGCGTGAAGAAGGTTGCATAACAGCTCCCCGGAACAGGATTGACTTAGCTGCTGCAACACCCCACAGGCCGCCAACTAGCCGCCTCGAGCGCGCTCCAGTCCTCTGCGCTGATACCGCGTCGACCCCGCCACCAAAGCGTTGCCGCGAAACCTCAGCACCCGAGAGCCTACTAGAAATGAGGACTGGCTACTTCTTGGAGGTGATCCTCCGCGATCGCCGACGGCGCGTACTCCATTTACATCTCGGGATACCATTCCTCAGAGCGCCGCGACGTAGCTTATCTGCGCGCGCAGTCGCCACTCCGATGCCACGAAAGCGACGGTCCCGGCAGGCGTCGCTACTCGATCTCAAAGCCCCCGCGCTGCGAGGAGAAGCACTTGTCTCGTATCCAGCAGGTCACAAACACCCTCGAGGCTGAGCGCGCCGAAGTCCACGGATCCAGGTCGCCGAGGTCCGGCCGCGAGCCCGCGAAGCGAACACCCGCAGCACCGTCATGGTGCTGTTTGCTTGGTCGTGGCGGGATCCGGCTCGGTGGCTGACGGGAGGGTGAAGGAGAAGCTCGCGCCGCGGCCGAGGGCCGCGGAGGCGGTGATGTTGCCGGCGTGGCGGTGGATCACGCGCTGGACGGTTGCCAGTCCGAGGCCGCTTCCGTCGAATTCGCTCTGGGCGTGCAGGCGCTTGAAGGGACTGAACAGTCGCTCCGCGTGCTCGGGGTCGAACCCGGCGCCGTTGTCGCGTACCTGCACGCAGAGGTTCTCACCATGGCGCGCGCCGCTGATCTCGACGTGCGCGTCTGTGGTGTGGCGGGTGAACTTGAAGGCGTTGTCGAGCAGGTTGGCGAGCGTGATGTGCAGCAGCGGCTCGTCGCCGGTGACGCGCAGGCCCTGCTGAATTGAGACGTCGATGTCGCGTCCGGGATCGGTGCTGCGTAGCTCGGCGACGATCTCGTGCGCCAGGGCGCTGAGGTCAACGGTCGTGTGCCCGAGTGGCTGCTGGCCGAGTCGTGAGAGCTTGAGCAGCCCGTCGATCAAGGTGGCCATCGTCGCGGCGCCCGCCTTGACTCGTTGCATCGAGTGACGGGCCTCTGGGGGCAGGTCGTCTCCCAGTTGGTCTTCGAGGATCGTGGTGAAGCCGTGGATCGCGCGCAGCGGGGCGTGCAGGTCGTGCGAGATGGAGTAGCTGAAAGCTTCGAGTTCGCTCACGGCGGCTTCGAGCTGGGCGGTCCGCTCGCGGACCCGCAACTCGAGCTCGCCCGACAGCCGGCGCAGCTGGTCCTCGGCGCGCTTGCGGTCAGTCACGTCCCTGAGCGCCGCGAGCGCCGCGGGCTGGCCTTCCCACGCGATCGCGACGACGCGCATCTCAGCCGTCCTCGGTGAAGGCCCGGCAACGACGTCGATCTCGCTCGACTCGCCTGGGACGAGGGGAAAGCCGAGCCGGGTGCCTTCGAGCGTCTGCGCCGCGCGGCCGAGGAGCCGCTCGGCGGCCGGGTTCGCGAACACGACGACGCCTTCGCGGTCGATCACCAGCATCCCATCGACGTTCTCGCGGATCACCGTCCGCAGACTCTGCTCGGCGACCGGCGCGCCGGCGGCCACGGCCGTGTCCCTTTGGCGCTGCGAGCTCACCGCCGCCCGCCCGCGTGCCCGCCCTCAGCGCCGTCAGCTTCATGAGTGAACTCCGCCAGTCCTGCCAGGATCCCGCGCACCCCGCGAATCGGGCCGAGCACGCGCATCCCGCTGTCGGTGATCTCGTACTCGTGCATCGCGTGGGCATGCGCACCGCCGCGCAGCTTGAGCACCAACACGGCACGCCTGATCTCGCTATCGAGGTCGAAGTAGCGCAACGCGATGATCGAGTCGGTGATCGTCGACAGGTACACCGCCGTCGCGTGCTCGCCGCCCAACAGGCTCGGAAGCGTGGTCGTCATCAAAGTCCCGACACCGCGCGCCTTCAGGAAGCCCGTCAGCCCAACGCCGAACTCGCGAAACGCCCTCGGCGGCGTGTTGTGCTCCAACGCGGTCATGCTGTCGATCGAGAACCGCGCCGGCGCGAACCCGTCGATGTTGTGCTTGATCTCGACCAGGAGATCCTCGAGCCCCACGCGCTCCGGATAGCGCGAAACGATCCGCAGCCGACCCTCGCTCTGCGCCGTCTCGAGATCGACTCCCCACGACCTTGCGTTGCGGATCAGTTGTGACGGGTTCTCCTCGAAGGACAACAACAACCCCCGCTCACCGGCCGCCAGCCCCGCCGCGATGAACTGCACGCTCATCAACGTCTTGCCAGTACCGGTCGCTCCCGTGACCATCACCAGCGAATCGCGGTAGATCCCACCCCCGCACATCTCATCCAGCTCCGGCACCCCAAACGACATCCTCTCCGCAGCCGCATCGCGCGGCGTCTCAATGATCGAGAACGGCACCAGCTCGATCCCGACCGTCGGGTCGATCACAAACGGGAACTCCCCCTTCCCGTGCTCGGCGCCACGCAGCTTGAGCACCTCGACCGTCCGGCGCCGGTACGCCACATAAAGGTCATTACGCAAGATCACCACGTTGTCGACAGCGAACTCCTCGGCCCCGTAACGGGCCACATAGCCGCCCTCTCCGGCGCGCTCAGCCACCAACAACGTCGTCGCATCGAGCCCCCGTAGCTCGCGCACCCCCGCCGCGAACGCCCGTCGCACCTCCGCCGCGCCAGCGAACCCCGCTAGCAGCGCATCGATCGGGTCAAGGACCAACCGCTTGCCCTGAACCTGCGCCAACGCGTGAGCGATCCGCGACAACAAGCCCCCGAAATCGAACCGGCCACTCACGACCGCCTCCGGATCCGGCGTCGCGTCAACAATCACCAACCGCCCATCACCCACCAACCCCGCAAGGTCCCATCCAAAGCTCTCCGCATTAGCGATCAGATCATCTGGGCGCTCCGCGAACGTCACCAGCACCCCCGGCTCGCCGAAGTCCCTCGCGCCGCGCGCCAAGAACTGAAGGCCAAAGACCGTCTTACCCGACCCCGTGCTCCCAGCCAACAACGTCGTGCGACCCCGCGGCAGCCCGCCCAGAGCCAGCGAATCGAAACCCGAAATACCAACCTCAACGCGCTCCAAACTCCACCCTTCCTGCTAGTTCGTCGATCCGGCCACCGCCCCGCGCTGCCGCCTCCAACCGCTCCGTCCGCTCCGCCCGATCACCCATCAAACCACTCCCCTAAATCCAGAATCCTCGCGACCTCACGCCAATCCCCCAGATCCCCAATCACGCTCAGCCGAGGCTCCGGGTACAACCGCACCAAAACAGGGGTCGCGATGATCCCGTCGACCTCCGCCACCTCAGGGCTCTCAAACACATCCACAACCTCCACCTCCCAGCCCTCTCCCCCAACCGCTCGCGCACCAACTCAAGCTGCCGACGCGCCAACATGGACGGCGCACTGTCAGCCGCCACATACAAACGCAACGCGACCACGACCCGCCCGGGCGCGTCCTCACCAACGCTCACCACCGCACCTCATCAGCCCGCTCAGCGAGGAGCGACCTGCCGCGCGACGCGATCGCCCGACCGCAACCCCGCGAGGCGACCACACGGACGACGTCAAGCACGAAACGACTCGCCCTCTCTCAACACCAACACGGCATCTCTCATCGCTCAGCACAGCCAAAGGCGGCGCATGGGCCGCACGCCAGACAATTTTTACCGAAGACGATAGCCGCGCTGCAGGATCTCGTGGCCAAGTACCGCCAGAAGGGCACCGGGTATCAGCGCCAGAAGCGCAAGGTGTTCAAGGCGTCCTACAGCAACCACTACCGCCGCGGCCTGATCCGGCTGCTTGGCGTGCTCGAGTTCCGCTCCAACAACACGGCCCACCAGCCCGTCATTGACGCGCTCACATTGCTTGGTGCTCGGCGCGCAGGAATGGCGAAACCCCGACGAGGATCTCCCGACCGACTTTGAGACCCGACGCGCCAAGCACTACGACAAGCTCCACAAGCCGCTGGACCCGGCCGCGTTCACCGCCGCGCTCAGGGACGGGGCGGAGCGGTGCTCGAGTGGACTGCGCCGCCGGTGAGTCAGCGCCGGCGATCGGCTCACCCGAGCGTGACGCCGACGGTGTAGTACGCCCTGTGCTTGGTGCGGGGCCGCGGGATCTGCCTGATCACCCGCAGCACGTGCCGGCGCCTGGTGACGAGGTGCTTGTGGACCTTGCCGAGGTGACAGTCCGCTTTGAGCAGCGCGGTCTTTACCTGCGCGAGCGTCTTGTGGGCGAGCCCGGGGACACGGCAGGGGATCGCCGAGAACTGCACCAGGCCTTGATCGTCGACCCGCACGGCGCCCGCGGTGGGCGCGATCAGGTAGCGGTTCTTCGGGCCGAACCGCCAGTAGGCGCCCGACGGCAGGCCCTGGGTCACCGTCCCGACCGTCGGCCGGTAGACGAGGTGCGCGAGGGGATTGAAGATGTTGCCGATATCCCACGGGTCGATCGTGACCGACGGCTGGGTGCCCCCGAACACCGTCCAGTTGGTGATCGCGATCGGCGCGCCTCCGGCCACTCGATAGTTCTGCCCGGCCGTCGTGGTGAGGAAGGTGCCGCTCGCCGGCAGCAGGTTCAAATGGGATACGGGATTGCCCGCGTTGTCGACGTTCCACTCGTCCACCAGCAACGGCTGGGGAGCGCCGACGAACACGGAGATGCTGGTCACGTACATGGGCGCACCGCCCGCCACGACATAGACCGCCCCGGTATTCGTCTGGAACATCGTGCCGTTGGCTGGGACCGGATTCAGCGCGTCGAACTGCTGCTGGGTGATGACCGTGTACGGCTGCAGGCCGCCCACCGCGGTCCAGTCGCTGACGAACAGGGGCGCACCACCGACGATCTCGTAGAAGTCCGGGGACCCGCTCACCTGCACGAAGGAGCCGTTCGAGAACAGGACGCTCCCGGACGCCGCACCGGCATCGACGTAGTCGCTGTCGATGTTCAGCGTCACCCCGCCGTAGGTGGCGTTGTGACCCCCCTGGTACTGGTGAAGGCGCTGGTGGTTGGGCCAGTCAGCGCTCGGCACATATGCGCTGCCGGTGCTCTGCTGGCCGTTCCACTCGGCGTTCCAGATCTGGTCGGGCTCGGTGTAGCCGGTGCCCACCTGGGCGACCAGATCGGTGATGCCCGTGGTCGCGCTGCTGTATACCCCCGACACGTAACCGCGGGCGTGCAGCTCGGTCGTCCACGCGCTCAAGAAAGCCAGCACCGCGGAGGTGTTGGTGATGTTGCGGGTGTAGCTCTCCATATCGTCGTAGATCGGGTTGCCGGGCCCGATACCCACCGCCTCGGCCTGGGTGACCGCGTCGTCGGCCGCCGCCGCGCCCTCGGCCGAGGCCTGGGAGGGCACGATCCCCGCGCATCCGCACCCGTTCCTCGGCGCCTGCAGCCCGACGTAGATCGGGAGCAGCACCCAGCCCGCCGCGGACTCCTGCTGCACCCAGGTGGAGTTGAGGTTGGGCTGCGAGCAAGCCGCGTTCGCGCCGCCGACGTAGACCCCGATCGCGCGGTACGGCGACGCGCTCCAGGCGGACATGGCCGAGCTGCTCGGGGTCGAGCACCCGTCGAATCCGAGTCCGGTGTAGATCGGGTCGCCGGCGCGACGCGTCGCATGAGCACGCGCGCTGGCCGAGCGCGCGCGGGGCGTCGCGCGTCGGGGTGCCGCGGACCGGCCGGCGGTGTGCGGTGCGAGCGAGCGCACGCCGAGCGCTCGCGACACGATGGTTGGGTCGCCCGCCCAGGTCGCGGTCACGACCACGCCGGCTCGCGGAACCGCCAGCTCGGTCGAGCCTCCCCGCGTGGGCCGGGCGGCCGGGTTCCGGGTCGAAGGCAGCGCGGGCCCGGTGGCGCCGCGCACGCCAGCGCCGTGGGCGGCCACCGGCGCCACCAGAATCGCCTCGGTGCGCCCGATGGCGTGGGCTGGGCAGCGCTGGCGGGAGCTCGGGCGCCCCAGGTACACGGCATGCCGGTCGAATCTCACGCACGCCGTCGGGTCGGTGGCGAGGTCGTACACGGGCCATGCGGCGGGAACCACGACCCGGTAGCCGTGGTAGCGGACGACCCTGGTCGCGGGGCCGTGCAACCTTTCTTGCAAGGCGCGCGAACTCGCCTGAAGCACCTGCGCCGACGCGCCGACGCTCGCGCTGAGGAGCAACGCAAGCACCGCAACCGTCATGAGGCTCAGTCGGGGTCGGAATCGGAGCAATCCACGCATCCGCATGTCACCCGGCGCGCCGGCCCGCACCCAGATGTCGAACTTGCTCGCCCACACAGCGAGCTACCTGGTTGCGGCCATGCTAACGAGGTTGGGCCATCGCTGCCAAGCGAGCGTAAGACGGTCTCAGCGGCCGGGCGGACCGCTACCCGGAAACGACTCGCTCCACCACCGACTGCGCGACCCAGAAGATGTCGTGGCTCATCTTGTCGAACACGAGATAGACGAACGGCTCGAGCGGCGAGATCTCATCGCGGTACCAGCCGATCGCGAGCACGTGGAAGGAACCGGGATCGCGTCGCTCGCCGTCGCCATCCCATGCCCGCGTCCGCACGACGATCGACTGACCAGGCGCGACCGCGCTGGACGGAATCGGAAGATCAAGCGGGATGTTCGGCACGGCGTGCGGCGGCTCCTCAACCGTTCGCGGACGCTGTGGTCATTCACGATATGGGTGCCGGCGGACGGCAGCGATGCGTTCGGGCGCCGCCACCAGTGTCGAGACCTCCAGTCCGATCACGGAAGGGAGTTGACATGGACCGTGAGCCGGTCCACGTCGATGCCTCCCTGCCAGACCGACGTCGATGCCTCCCTGCCAGACCGACGTCGATGCCTCTGGCCGACCGGCGTCGATGCCTCTCTGGCAGACCGGCGCCGGGCGCTCGCCCGGCCAGCCAGCCAGCGGAGAGGGCGGGATTCGAACCCGCGATGGAGTGTTAACCCCATACTCGCTTAGCAGGCGAGTGCCTTCAGCCACTCGGCCACCTCTCCGGTTCGCGGCCAGTCTAGACCCTGATCGGCGCCCGCAGGGCACTTAGGTCGTACTAGCATCGGGCCGGCGCGCCCGGAGGGGTGGCAGAGCGGTTGAATGCGCTGGTCTTGAAAACCAGAGTGCGCGCAAGCGCACCGCGGGTTCGAATCCCGCCCCCTCCGCTCCGAACCAGTCCACCCGGCAGCACAGGGCCCTGGCGTTGCTAAGCGGCCGACAATAGGATTGGCGCGATGACCGACATCGCAATCCCCGCCCCACCAACCGAAGCGGCGGGTGAGGCCGCCGCACGGCCGCCCGCCATCGAGATCCCCGAGTTCCAGATCGTACCGCGAGCCGGACTCGCGCTGGTCGCGATCCGTGCTCGTCGCCCTCATCGTGGCGATCGAGGTCAACAAGCTTTGGCCGCTGACGTTCTTCCACGTCGCCTTCGGAGCCGCCTGGACGATCATCGACCTGTTCCTCGGTCTGGTCCTGGGCCCGATCATGGGGCGCATGTCGGTTCCTGCGCGAATCGAGTTCACGACCCGGTTGATGCCGAAGATGCTGCTGATCATGCCGACCGTGGTGACCGCGACACTGGCCGCCGGTTGGCAGCTCGGGGTCCACGAAGGCACCGTGCTGACCAGCTATCCGCAGCACGGCTGGGTCGTGGCGAGCTTCGTCGTGGTGGGGGTGATGTCGGTGCTCGCGCTCGGGCTGCTCGAGCCGGCCAACATCGCGGTCCTGATCGAGCTGAAGAAGCGCCGGCCCAACCCGCACGTGATCGAGCAGCTCATGAAGCGCTTCATCTACTGCGCGGGAATCCTCGGCGCCATGCAGGTGGCGACGCTCGTGATCATGACCAAGCTGGCGTCGTCGTGAGCGCGCCCGAGGTCGCCACCGTGGCCGAGCGACCGCTGCCCCCGGTGACGCAGCTTGGCATGGTGTCGCTTTCGCTGATCGTCGCCGGCGGCATCTATCTCTCCGCCCACCTCCCCCGCCATGTACCCATCGGGCCCGCCGTGGCATTGCTGGCAGCCTCGACGCTGCTCCTCGCGCTCAACATCTTCGCGCTCTCCCGCGTGCCAGACTTCGCCTGGCAGCGCTTCTTCGAGGTCGGGAAGTGGTCGCTGCTTGCCTACGTCGTGATCGCGGGAATGATCGAGTACGTATTCCTCCGCGATCACGTCAGCGGCGGCGCGCTGGTCGTGCTGACCCTCTCGCTCGCCGTGTTCGCGGTCCACGTCCCGATGCTCGTCGGCTTCACGGTCGCCCGGTACGCGGATCCCAACGGTCGTGTGGCCGCCTGAAGCGCTCGAGTTCCTCCGCGACCTCGAGGCCAACAACGATCGCGACTGGTTCCGGGCCAACCGGTCTCGCTACGACCAGCACCTGGTGGCGCCGGCACGTGAGCTGGCCGACAAGTTGACCGACCTCGGCCGGCCCCACTTCTTCCGGCCCTACAACAACCTGCGCTTCCGCCCCGGCCCACCGCTCAAGGAACACCTCGGTGTTGCCATCGGCTACGGCGCCGCCGGCGGGTTCTACTTCGATCTATCGCTCGACGGCCTGCTCGTCGCGGCCGGCCTCCACCACCCAGCATCTGACCAGCTCGAGCGCTTTCGCGCGGCGATGGATGACGACCGCAAGGCGCGGGGCTTCACGCGCGGGCTGACCGCCGCGCGACGAGCCGGCCTCACGCCGGCCGAGCCTGCGCTGAAGCGTGCGCCGAAGGGCTACCCGATCGACCACCCGCGGATCGACCACCTGCGCCGGCGCGAGCTCACCGTCGCCTGCCGCCATCCGCTCGAGCCCTGGCTGCACGAGCCGACCTGCGATGAGCTCATCCGCTCCCAGCTCCGCACCGGACGCCCACTGGTCAAGTGGCTGGCCGAGACGGTCGGCCCCTCGACCCGGCCGGTCAGGGCGTAGCGCCGGCAGTCCCGCCCCCGGACGCCGATCCAGGCCGGGACGCTACGATGGTCGGCGTTCGCAAGACGCGCGAGCGCCCGTAGCTCAGATGGATAGAGCGTCGGTCTACGGAAGCTACAGCTAAGGCTAGAGACCGATCGATGTGCCGAGTTCATTGGATCTTCGCGGGCCTGAGACCTGGCCTCAGGGGCACATAAGGGCACAAAATCGATACCTTTCCGTTCGGTCGTGGGACGAGGAAGACCACTCACCGGACGCCTTGAGACGCGCCCACTTAGCGACGGCGTGACGGTTGCCTGGGTGGCGCGCTTCCGCGCGTACGGGCAGCCGCTCGCCGGCTGAGCTCCGTCCGCGAGTCACAGGCTGCACTCCGCGTGCGACAAGGCGCCCGGACGCTTGCTCCGCCGGGCCTGCGCTCCACCCGCCGCGCAAGGCTTGTGAGCGGTCACGCAACGCCGCGCGAAAGCCCGGAGGCTGTCGGCTGCTCGGCCAGGCGTCGCGGACGGGCAGAGCGACCCAAATACCACTCCTGGTCGGGGCGACCAGCAGCACGGACGTCGAGCGCCGCTGCGACACGCTCGCTTTCCCGCGCGAGGAGCAGCCCTGCCCGGCCGTGCTTGCTCGAATCCAGCTAACCCTCGCTGCCGCAGCGGACGAGGCGCGAGAGCCAACAAAGAGCTGCTTGACGGCCAGGAGCTCGTGCATTGGCCCGGCCAAGCGAGAGCTTCGTAGTCGGCGCGTGGGACGGTGTCGGCGAGCACCGGAACGACTGCCGCATCCTCGGGTATGAGCCAGAGCGCGCGTACGCCGGCGGACCCCTCGGCTGAGTGTTGCCACTAGCCGAATCGAGAAGCGAGGGTTGGACGCAAGGGTTGTCCGGGTCACGGTCAGACGTGCGTGAGTTGTGATCTGATGTGGGAAGTCCACCCCGGCTGATGACGTCGGGCTCTGGGCGACGTCGGCGCCGGCAACGGTTCGAGTTAGCAGCGACGCGAGGGCCTGCCGTTGGCGCTCGGTAAGCGATCCGATCGATTTGTCGTCTCGCACAGCATTCCTTCTCGGACCTGGACTTTCCGCTCCGTTCGCGTTTTGCCACCGCCCGGTTCTCGAGATGCGGGAGCGCCCGCCATCCTGCACCGGCGGCGGCGCGGCCATTACCTCGCCAGATCAGATGACAGCGCCCCGCCAGCTGGAGGGCTGGCGGGGCGCTGCTGCGTCAGCGGCGGCGGTATTGCCGCTGCGTGGACGGGCATCTTTGCAGCGCGGGTCCTCGCACGGCGGACTACTCGCCATTGCAGCTCTTGCGGTGACGCGGCGCTGGTAGTCCCGGCGCAAGATCAGCTGTTGCCGGCAGTTTGGATTGCGTTGATCGCCGAGGTGACGCTCACCGCTGGCGCAGCTCCGCCGCCCGACGTCGAGCTCTGACAGCTGACGCCGGCAGTGCCCGACAGGCCCGCTGCCTGCAGCGGGATTGAGCCGCTGCTGGTCGTGCCCGCGGTCCCGGTGGTGTCGATCGTGACCGCACGGGTCGCGGTGTTGGAGCCGACGGTGAGTGTGCAGCTAACGCTTACGTGCTGAGCGGCGCTCGTGCTGGTAACCGTCACGGTCGGGTTGGCGAACGCCAGGTAGGACGCGCCGCTGGGGAGCGAGACAGTCGTCACGCTGGTCGGGGAGGTCGCTGTGGTCGGAACCGACGCGGTGTTGTTGCTGGTTCCGAACTCGAAGGGAAGCGCCGGGTTGCACTTGACCTTCCCGATCTGTTCGATCGTGCCGATCGCGCTGCCAGCCGCGCATGTTTCCGCGACGCGGGCCTGGACTTGGTCGGTGTTGATCCGGTGGATCCCTACGGTGTTCTTAGCGATCTTGTTGTACGAGACCGCGTTGTCGCGGATCTTGCTGTTCGTGACCGCGCCCTTGGCTAGCTGCGCAGTGCCGACGCTGCCGTTGGGGATTTGTGTGGCGGCATAGCCGACACCGCCGAGCGACATGAACAGCGCCGCGGCCGACATGACGGTCGCCGGCGACGGCCGGCGGCATGAGCGAATAGATTCGCATCTCGGATTACCTCCCGAGGTTGGGCCTGCCCACGTTGGGCCTCTCCCCTCACAACACGCGTCGCGCTCAGAAGTCGCGACCAACTGACGAGCGCCGACCTCCGCCACCACAGCCCGGCGCCCAGGACAATCAGAGTCCTCTGATCTCTAGTCGCGCGCGGGATGGGGAAACGCTCCCGCAGCCCAAGACCAATCCGGACCGCGCTACGCGGACCCATCATGCGACTTGGACGACTGCTGCTGCAACGGGCTACAACCACGAGCTGACGGCCACTGTCCTCCTCCCGCCGATTGCGATAGTGGCGCGGACACTCGCCGTCAACACCGAGGCGCTGGCGTCAACCGTTAGCTCGTAGTCGCCGTCGCGGGGCCCCAGCAAAGCGCCCGGCGCCGCTGACGAGGCTGTCGCGTTCGTAGGCAAAGCAGCCACGCCGAGCGCTTCGAAAATCTCTTGCGCTCCCTTGCGGGCGAGCGCGTGGCGGCCCTCCTGGAGGTTGCGGATCCACTTCACGTCGCGCCGGTAGCTCTCGATCGATCGGCCCCCGGTCGGCGTCATCCAGGAAGAAGACCCGGTCCATCTCCTCCCGCGACGAAGAGCCGTCGAAGCGTCCATACGCTGCCGCTTCCGCGTCCGACAAGAACTCGACCGGCACGCGCGCACGGTAGCCACGATCGGACCCTGGAGCCGCTTAGCGGCACTTTTCGTTCCATTGTTCCTCACGGGCCGAATCGACACCGCCGAGCGGGCGAGATCAGGCTGAAATTGCAACTAGCGATACATGCTATTACCACTACTTGACAGCGCCGGGGAGGACCCCTCAAAGTGCCCAGCCACGATGCTCGACGAGACCCGATCGAGACCGTCGACGGCGAGCCGGTGCTCGCGCTCGACGCGCGGCTCGACGGGCTTCCCGGCCGAGCTGCCCGCGCACCTCGCCGCCGAGCTCGCCGAGCTGCTCGAGGACGCCGAGCGCTACGCCGCCGCCGCGCAGGCGATCAACACCACCCGCGCGTACGCCAGCGACTGGAACCAGTTCCAGACCTGGTGCGAGCGCTACCAGCTCGAGAGCCTGCCGGCGTCGGCCGCGGTCATCGGGCTGTACGTGACCTCGCTGGCCAAGCGCGGGCTGGCGGTCTCGACGATCCGCCGGCGCGCCGCCGCGATCGCCCGCGCGCACCGCCAGGCCGGCCACCTCCCCGCGACATCGGACCCGCGCGTGCTCACCGTCATGGAGGGCATCGCCCGCGTCCACGGCTCAGCGCCGCACAAGAAGACCGCGCTGCTGCGCGACCCGCTGCTCGAGCTGATCGACCGCATCGACACCACCACCACCGTCGGGCTGCGCGACCGCGCGCTGCTGCTGCTCGGGTTCGCCGTCGGCCTGCGCCGCTCAGAGCTCGTCGCGCTCGCGGTCGAGGACCTCTCCCCCTCCCCCGACGGGATGCGGATCCGGATCGCGCGCTCCAAGACCGACCAGCAAGGCCGCGGCCAGGAGCTGCTCGTCGTCTACGCCGAGCCGCCGCGGCCCTGCCCGGTCCGCGCGCTGCGCGCCTGGATCGACGCCGCCGCGATCACCACCGGCCCGGTCTTCCGCGCGTGACCCGCACCGGCGCGGTCAGCAGCCCCCTCACCCCCCAGACCGTCGCACTGATCATCAAGAAACGCGCCCGCGCCGCCGGCCTGGACCCCCGCGAGTTCGCCGGCCACTCGCTGCGCTCCGGGTACGCCACCCAGGCCGCCCGCGACGGCCACCACCCCACCCAGATCGCCGCCACCACCCGCCACCAAGACCAACGCGTCCTCGCCGGCTACATCCGCGCCGGCCGCGGCAAAGACGACATCGCCCACGTCCTCTGAGCGCACAGGACTGCCCCATCACGCCTATTTCGGGGTCACGCCGGCGTCCTGGCCGCGTCGCAGCAGGAGCAGCGATGTCGCCGGCGCGTCTCGCGTGGCTGCATTACGCCTACAGCAGTCATGGCGGGTTCGTGACCGCTTCGCTCCGCTTGGAGGGAAGCCGACAACCTGCCGTGCCGCCGCGGGCGGTTGCTCGCAGATGCCTTTGGTTGCCGCTAGCGCCCCGCCCGGTAGAGCAGGATCGGCACGGACTGCTGCGCCGGAGGTCCGGAGGGCATCCGCGACCGCGACGACATCCGGTCCAACGCGCGCCGCGTCAGCGCTGGTCCGGCTCACCCTTGCCTCCCTGCGGTCCAACTCACTCGATGGCCAATGCCGACTCGCGCACGATCCAAGGCACATAGAACGTACTCCGCCGCAGCTCGCGCGAGCCGGCACGGCGCTCGACGGAACCCCTGAGAAGGTCGAAGAGCGATGCACTCCCGATGAGGCCGGCTACAGTGCCGTGGGTCTCGGATTTTCCACCGCAATCGCGAGGCTCAACGCGAAGAATCCGACATCGATGTCTCGTAGCGTCTTCATCGTGGAAATGCGGCGTGCCTCCGCGGCCACCTGCTCAATTCCTTCATTAATCTGCGAGAGGAGGTCATCCACAGCTGCGCGGTCAGTGTGTGCCGACACGCGCGCGAGCGCGCGTCCCCCTCTCTGTCAACGTCCGGCGAGACGCTCACCATCGAGGAATCAATGACCTTGAGGGCGAGAACGGAGAACGCCGGACATGTTGGAGACGAGCACGAATGGAGCTGGAGCAGCGGTTGAGGCTGCTGCCGCCGGCCGCGAAGACCAGCGAGCCGTAGGCGAGCTGGGATTCGGGGCCGGCGGGCGCGCCGCGCCGGCGGGGGTGCCTGACCCGGAGCTGGTCGAGCAGGCCAAGCGCCGGACGTTCACGGCGAAGTACAAGCTGGAGATCCTGGCCAAGGCGGACGCGTGCACGAGGCCGGGTGAGATCGGCGAGCTGTTGCGCCGCGAGGGCCTGTACACGTCGCATCTGACGTACTGGCGCAAGCAGCGCAAGGACGGCGCGCTGAAGGAGCTCGGCCGGCCGCGTGGGCGCAAGCCGGCCGACCGGCGTGATCGGAGATCGCCGAGCTGCGCGGCGGGCTGAGCGCGCCGAGGCGGAGCTCGCGAAGGCGCAGGAAGGTGATCGAGATTCAGGGAAACGTCTCAGCGCTCTTGGAGCAGATGCTCGGTACCGAGAGCGAGCCGGGGAGCACCGAGCGATGATCTGCGACACCGTCGAGGAGCTGACGCCGATCATCGGGACCAGGCCGGCGTGCCGGGCGCTGGGCGCGTCACCGGCGACCATCTACCGCCGGCGCACGGCCGCCCGAGCCGAGGCCGCCGAGGCCGCGGCCGACGCCGGCCAGGGCGCTGTCCGAGCCCGAGCGCGAGGCCGTGCTGGAGGTGCTGCACTCGGAGCGGTTCGTCGACAGCTCGCCGGAGCAGATCTACGCGACGCTGCTCGACGAGGGCACCTACCTGGCTCGACGCGGACGATGTACCGGCTGCTCGAAGCCAAGCACGGCGGGGTGCGCGAGCGGCGCGACCAGCTCACCCACCCCGGCTACGCGAAGCCCGAGCTGCTCGCCGAGCGGCCGAACGAGCTGTGGTCGTGGGACGTCTCCAAGCTGAAGGGCCCGGCGAAGTGGACGTACTTCTACCTGTACGTGATCCTCGACGTGTTCAGCCGCTACGTCGTCGGCTGGACCGTGCAGTACCGCGAGAACGGCCAGCTCGCCAAGGCGCTGATCGAGCAGGCCACCGAGCAGCAGCAGATCACGCCCAAGGTGCTCACGTTGCACGCCGATCGCGGCGCGCCGCAGCGCGCCAAGCCGGTCGCGTTCCTGCTCGCCGATCTCGGCATCACGAAGACGCACAGCCGCCCGTACACCTCGACCGACAACCCCTACTCGGAGGCGCACTTCAAGACGCTGAAGTACCGGCCCGAGTTCCCCGAGCGGTTCGACGACATCGAGCACGCCCGCGCTCACTGCCGCGTGTTCTTCGACTGGTACAACCACGAGCACCGCCACTCCGGGATCGGGCTGATGACCCCGGCCGCCGTCCACTACGGCCAGGCGCACGCAGCTCCACGCCGCCCGCGCCCGTCGTGCTCGACGCCGCCTACGCGCGCCACCCCGAGCGGTTCGTCCGCAAGCCGCCCGTCCCGCCCGAGCTACCGACCGCCGCGTGGATCAACAAGCCCGACACGAAGGAGGTCGCTCACTAAATCCGACCACCAAGCGTCTCATCGAGCTTGACAGGCTCCGTCCAGCCAAATGTTGAATCGGCGGAACGCTTCTGTTTCTGTCTCGGCTATCTTGGACACGAGGGCAAGCCCTGCGCCGGGAAAGAACGGGAGTAGCACCTCTTTGTAGACAAATAGCGCGTCGGCTACGTCACTCGCCGGATTCGGTCTGCTGACATTTAGAGGTAGGTACTTTAGCGTTCAGCATCCTGCTCCAGCTGGGCGCGGACATCGCTCCGGTACCACGTTGACGAACTCTCGTCCCTGGAACTAAACCGCGCTGGCAAGATCGCGCAGTGGCAGTTGGCCACAAGGTCTGAGTAAGTCAGATTGGCATGAAGCAACTGCCGAAGCGCAGCTCCGTTACCGACGGTGACTTCGGGTGTCCAGCCATCCCACCCTATTGACACCTCGTCCGGCGTCACAAGCGCTGACAATTTCGAATAGAGCGTCGTCTTCTCAAGCAAGGAAGTAACGAAGCGCAAGTCCTCGACAGTCGCGACTAGGACGAGAGAGGCGGGTGTCAGCCTCGGTGAATCCGTGTCCTCCCAATAAGCTCGCGAAGTGGACGCTTTGTTCTCAGCCCCAAAACAGGTACCGCGCAAGGTTGTGCAACGCGAGTGCCGCCCATCCCTCGTCTGAACCGGCAGAGTATCGCTTGAGCTGCTCGAGGAACGTCGGGAAGGTCTTCCTCATTTCTGTGTATCTCCACCCAGACCTTGTTGGCCTCACGGTGACGGTCGGCCTCCGCGCCCGCGTGCGGCGTCCTCGCGGCGGCAATTGCTTCGTAAGGCGGATCACTGTACGCGTCCATTGATTCGCTGCCGCTCCTAGTCAGGCTCAAGAATTGCGAGGCATGAGGCCCCTCCACCAGGGTGGGCCCGTCCGTCGGAAGCTACGCACTTCGACGGATGTCGCAACCCGGCCGGCAGCATGCCGGAATGACTTCTAGCGCGGCGTGCGCGTGCCGCACAACGGAACGAGGCCGATCATGTCCGACGGACGAACTAAGGCCAGCAACTAGGACCTGCGAGAGCAACTGCGCGACGGCAACGCTTTACGTTTGTCGCCGTCGCCCTTCGGCCGTGGGCTCGGGGCATTGCGGGCGTGCGGCGGGGCTCGCGGACGGCAGGATCTCGAGCAGCACCCCCGCTGCGTCATCGCCCATGTGGCCCGCTCTCGCTCGTCCGCGAGGCCACAGACGCTCAGGGCATATTGGTCTGCAAACGGGCAGCAACGAGCGGGTGAGGGAACGGGTCTGTTCGCCTCGTCGGGCGGACGGCGACAAATACAAACCGTTGGATCTCGCGCGTCTACTCTCGGAGGTCCTGCGTGACGTCCGGCGTAACGATCGAGGATGCCCGCCACCGCTTCGGCGCCATTCAGGCCACGCTCGCTGCGGACAACCATCGACGCCCGATCAAGGTCGGCTGCGCCGCGCTCACGTCCCCAGGACAGCGCCACCGAGCTCACCAAACGCGCCGACGCCGAACTGCCCGCCAGCCGCCCGACTCCAGCGGGACGCACGCCAAGGCGAGACCACGGGCCGTCAGGGAGCCCTAAGGAGTCACTTCTGAGTTCTGGTCTGCGGACGCGCGAACGATTGCGGCGAATCAGCCGGCTCCCAGGAGCGACGTCGCAGGTTGCTCGCGGTCGCCGACCACGACGGTTTCCAGGGCACCGGTCGCCGGGTCGAACACGACGTCGCTGATCGAGCCGAGGTCGTTGCCCATGTCGCTGAGCGCGCGCTTGCCGACCAGTTCGAGCTTGCCGTCGGCGGCCGCGCGCTCGTGTTCGTCGGCGCGGCTCATACAGCGCGCTCTCATCGGTGACGATCACCGCGTCCGGCCCGAACCCGCTGACGTGCTCCCAGGCGACCAGAAGTGCCTTCTGACCCTTTCCGACGACCAGCGACGCCACCTGCGGTCGGTCTATGTCGACCACGATATGAGCGAGCTGGCCCAGCTCCTCGGCGCTCGTGCGGCTGACCACTTTGCGTCCCGAGGCGGCGGCCAACCGGTCGCTCATAAGATGCCCAACCTGGAGCGGAACTCATCCACCGCAGCGCCCAGCCCGACCAAGTCGTCCTCGACAAACTCCTTTGTCGTCTCCGGGACAACCAGCGTGCTGCCAGACACCGCCAACTGGGCTGGCAGCGGGATGTAGCCGGTCCCGCCTGCTGCCGTGTCGATCTCATAGCCGACCACCTCTCCGTTGCTGCCCACCAGGACGACGACGTCGCGTACGCGGCCGAGCGTTGTCCCGCCCTCGGTCAGGATCTCATCGCCGGTCACGTCGCGCCCTGGATGGTGGCGCGCCAACGTCCGCCGGCGCATCCTTCGCGCAGCCACCCCGAAAGCGCCGGGCTTGGAAGCTGCTTGGGGGGTGAGCGGCTCAGTACGTCGTGAAAAACGCGTACGAGTAGTCGCCGGCCGAGGCCTGCATGCAGTACCCGCCGTTCCGCGTCGCCGGGAGAGGGAACGTGCCACCGGTTACGCAGTTGAAGGACGTACCGTTCACGGTGAAGGTCCGGGGTGCGAGGAAGTTGCCGCACGTGAACCCCGTGAGGTTGCCGCCCGTGACCTCCTGACAGGTCGCCCCGGTACCCGAGCAGCCCCGAGTTCGTCTTCGGCGCCACCGTCGTCGGATTGCTACACAGCCCCGCGCACGGACCGGTCCCGCCGCCCGAGCCGCCGGTTCCACACGACGCGGCGACGAGGCTGTCGACACACGACATGACGACGGTGGTCGCGCCCGCGTTGTTCTGGCAATTGCTCTCGCAGGTTCCGCTGCAGGGGTAGTCGATGTCCAGGCAATCGATCACCGCTTGGCAGATCGGCGGACCGATTGATCGCGTTGTCGACACACGCCGAGCACGGCTGCGCGCCCGAATAGGCGTAGCCGTTCCTCCTGATGGCATCGACGCAGTTCGCGGTGCCGCCGCGCCGCCCGTTCCCCCGCCGACCGCCCGAGCCCCCGCCGACGCAGTGGCCGCCCGTCCAGGACTGGCCGGCGGCGCACTTGTTGCCGCAGGTGCCGCAGTTGAGGGTGCCCGTGATGTCGACACAGCTCCCGTTGCAGTACATCAGGCCCCCGCTACAGCTGCAGGCGCCACCGATGCACGACGCGCCGCCGGTGCACACGGCGCCGCCGGTTCCGCAGTGGTTCGCGTCCGCTCCAGCTCCGATCTTGTCCGGCACCTCGTCCCCGTCGTGCGCGGCGCGCCGGCGCCCCGCCCGTGCCGGGCGTCCCGCCGGCCCCCGCGCCGCCGCGCGATCCGGCCACGCCGCCGGCGCCGACGACTCCCGCGTCGCCACCGGCGCCGCCCGTCCCGAAGACGCCCGCGGCTCCGCCCGCCGTGCCGCCCGTGCTGGCCGACGCCCCAGCGGCGCCTGCGGCGCCGGCTCCCGCGCCCGCGGTGCCGGCCGCGCCAATCCCACCGCCTCCGTGGCCGCCGATCACGCCACCCGCCCCGGTCGCAACGCCCCCGCCGCCGCCCGTGTCACCGCCTGTGTCGCCGCCGGTGTTCTTGGGCCCCAGATCACCGGTGTCGTGGCTGCAGCCGCCGCCCCATCCGATCAGGAGCCCCGCCACCGCCAAGCCGCAGATGAGGATGCCGCCGAGATGCGCTTCGACCGTTATCCACCGCCCCGCATCGTATCCCGAGGCGCCCGGGGACCACAAACCGCTATTGCGGCTCAGTTCCCCAGGCGAGCTGGCCGTTGACGTACCCGGTGATGGTCGGCGCGGCCGCGTAGGTGTTCCCCGTGTCTCCCGCGGCGCACGCGCGGTACGAGTAATCGGAGGTCGGAGTGGGATCGAACGAGCTGTAGCTCGCGGTGTGCGCGTGCAGCTGGATCTGGCCGGTGTCCCCGAACAGCGTCAGCGTCGGGGCGCTCGCTGCGAAGCCGACCTCCAGGTACTCGTTGGCGCCCGTCCGCGCCGGCGAGACAGCGACGAAGGTGGAGGTGATCAGCGCGCTGCCGATCTGCGCATAGTCGATCGACAGCATCGGCGTGTCGGTCCCACCGATCATGAACCAGTAGCGGAACGTCACGCTGGGCAGCGGCAAGGGGGAGATCAACGCATCCTGCACGTCGACGGTCACCTTGATCTCCGTGCTGCTCGAGCCGGTCTGACAATAGGAGGCGATCGTCACGCTGCAGCTGGCGCAGGCGTTACTGGCGCCGCCGGTCCCGGTCGCGCCTCCTTTGGCGGTGGCGCCGCCGCTGCCGGTCGCGCCCCCCTTGGCGGTGACGCCGCCGCTTCCGGTGCTGCCGCCGGTGGCGAGGTCGCCGCCCGATCCCGTCGTGCCGCCGATCTCGGCGGCGCCGCCGCTCCCGCCGCTCGATCCGGACGAGCCCCCGGCGCAGGCGAGGCCGAGCACGGCGAGGGTACAAATCACGAACGACGCGGACAGCGAGCGATCCAAGCGAGTCATGCGGATTTCCTTTATCCGCGCAGTATAGACGTGCCGCGCGCGCGGCCAAAGCGATCCGCGTTGCGGCCGGCTCAGTAGGTCGAGAACTGCCCGTACGACGGATCGGCGGTGCCGAACTCGAAGCAGTAACCGCCGTTCACCTTGGCCGGCAGCGTGAGCGCGGAGCCGTTGCAGGTGACGGCCTTTCCGTTGACCGTGAACCCCGCCGAGTTGGTGCACTCCGCGCCCTGAATGGTGATGGTCGTCGAGAAGCAAGCGCCGGCCGGCATGTTCGATTCCGTTGGAGTTCTGCGCCGTCAGCACCGTCGGGCTGCTGCAGATCCCGGCGCACGGCCCGGTCCCCGTCGAGCCTCGCGCCGGCGCCTCCGCCGGCCCGCCGCCGCCGCCGTTGGTGCCGGCCCTGCCGCCACCGCCGTTGGTCCCGGCCCGCCGCCGCCGCCGTTGGTCCCGGCCCTGCCGCCTGCGCCGCCGGAGCCCGTGACGACGCGCCCACCCGCCCCGCCCGCGCCACCTGAGCCGGTGGTGATGCGCCCGCCCGCGCCGCCCGCCGCCCGACCACCGCTGCCGGTCAAGCCGCCGCTGCCGGTCAGGCCGCCGGAGCCGGTGATGCCGCCCGCGCCCGCCGGTCGCGGTGACGCCGCCGGCGCCGGTCGTGCCACCCGAGGAGATCGCGCCGCCCGAGCCGGTCGTGCCGCCGGTGCTGACGCTGCCGCCGCTTCCGCTGGCGTCGCCGCCGCTGCCGGTATCCGAGCCGCCCAAGCCGCTGGTGTCGACCGCCCGCTCCCCGGTAAGCGCGCTCTCCCGATAGAACTCCTCGGGCCCCTGACAGGCAATCAGCAGCCCGCCAAACAAGAGCCCGACGCCGGCAACACGGATCAAGAGAGGCTTAAGCACCACCCCTATATTCCCGGGATTTTGCGATCGCGCTTCGCCGAAAACGCACGGGCCCAAATGCAGCACGCAGCGGGCCGCCAGCCGTCCCGGAAATCCGGAGGGTTGAGCCGACCGGCGCAACGAACTAGGGTGCTTGTCGATAACGCCGGCCATGAAACCAGCCAAGCTCGCTCCCGTCTTCCTGGTCGTAGCGCTCGCCCTCGCGTCGCTGGCTTGCCCGACCCGGCCCATCGACACCTCCGGGACCGGCGGCGCGGCAGGTGCCGCTACCGCGGGCGCCGGGGGAGCCGGCGGATCCGGCGCCGCAGGCCACGGCGGAGCCGCCGGATCTGCGGCGGGCAACGGTGGTGCGGTCGGCGGGCACGCCGGTGGCGTTGCGGGATCAGCCGGCGGCGCTGCGGGCAACGGCGCGGCAGGCGGAGCGGGTGGTATGGCCGGCGCACCTGGCGGTACGGCGGGGGGAACCGCGAGTGCCGGCGGTGGTACCGCGGGCGCGGCAGGCGGGCCGGTCGGGGCTGGCGGCGGCGAAGCAGGGTCCGCCGGCGCTCGAGACGGACAGCCCTGCTCGATCGCCGCCGACTGCGCTTCCGCTGTCTGCACCGGCTTCTACGTCGACGTCGACGGAGACGGCTACGGCGCCGGTCAGCCCGTCCGGCTTCTGCGGCACGACTCCGCCGATCGGCTACGCGTCGATGAACGGCGACTGCTGCGACAACGCCACCAACATCGCCGTCGCCAAGCTCATCCACCCCGGCGCCGACTTCCAGACCACCAGCGCCGGCGGCGTCTGCGGCATCACCTGGGACTACGACTGCAGCGGCACCGTCGAGAGCAACCCTCAGACTTCCGCTTGCTCAGGATCCTATCCCGCGTGTCCGTCGATCGACGCCAATCTCGCAGAGAGCTCGTGCGGCACACCAGACGATAAAGGATGCAACTGTTCGAGCATGTCAGGCAAGCTGCATGCTCTTTTGCGTTGGCCATCCCGTGGGGGAAAACGATCGCCTGCAAGTAGGGACGACGGTGGCGGCCTTGACACACCGGCAGGGTCGGCTATGTCGACCTAGTTCTCGGTGATGCTGGTAATCGCGAGACTGTAGGCGCCCCCCGCTGACCCGCCGGCGACTTGAAGCTGGATCGCGTTGATCGGGTGCTTCGCGTAGGCGGTGCCGTCGGCGGGCATGTCGTAGCACTTCGTGTTGAACGAGCTGTAGGCGATGGAGGTCCGCGTTCGACGGCCGCCGCGCACCAGGTGCTGGTGCCGTCGGTGATCTGCACGCGTATCGGAAGCGCCGCTCGGTGGCACGTTGTCCGTATAGTTGAACGTCAGGCCGGTGCCGGTTGGGCGTCACCGGGGTGTTGGTATTGCCCCCCGCGTTGCGTCTGACCGAGATTGAACGCAAGCCCCGTAAAAGAATACGTTCGTACCTGCCACGGCCACGATATTTCCCATCGACATCAGACTGGTCGGAGTCATCGGCAGGAAGGTGGTCCCGTACGTGTCCACCGTAGGTGTACGCGTAGCCGGACCAGCAAGTGCCGCCCTTAACCGGCATCGTGACGAAGCCAGCCGGGCTGACAGCGAAGCTAGCTCGTGCACCCGACCGACCCGCTGCCGCCGGAGCCGGTCGAGACGGAGCCGCCGGAGCCGGTGGTGCCGCCGCTGGAGCCGGTGGTGCCGCCGCTGCTGGTGCGTTGCCGCCGGTGCCGGTGGTGCCGCCGCTGCTGACGCGCCGCCGGTGCCGGTGGTGCCGCCGCTGCTGACGTTGCCGCCGGATGCCGGTGGTGCCGCCCTTGGCGCCGCCGGTGCCGGTGGTGCCGCCCTTGTTCGGCTGCCGCCGGAGCCGGTGCTGCCGCCGGAGCCGGAGCCGCTGCCGCCGGACGCCGTTGCCGCCCGAGCCGGTGTCGTGCCGGAGACGGTGTCACCGTTGGCGCAGGAGTAGGTGCTGAAACCGAGTGCGAGGAGACCCACGAAAACTAGTCCAGATTGAAGCTTCATGGCGAAGGCCTTTCAGGGGTGAGTGGCGCGTCTTCGCTGAAAGACAATAGGCGGCCGCGAAGACGCTGCCGTTCGAGATTTTTAGCGCGGACCCGGGGCAATACAACATGGACCGCGACAGGCGGGCAGCTCACGGGTCCGACGGGTCGGGTGCGCTCTTGACGGGCTGCGGTGCCGACCAAGATTGAATCGAGGGCTGCGGGACGGAGGTCGGGATGCGACGGGACGTGGCGATGGCGGGACTCGGATTCTGGTTGCTGGTGTCGGCCTTTCTGGCGCTGATTGGCGGGCGGGCGCGGGCGGACCGGCGCGCGGGACTGCTCGCGGCCGCGACCGCGCGGCGGCGCGCGCCGACAGCGGTCGCGCGGTGACGGCGCCGCCCGCCCAACCTGGGGGCAGTTTCACGGGCAGGTGGTCTTCAGCGACGTCCTGATCGCGTCTGCGGCTCAGTTTCCGTCGGACGCCGGCGATGAGCGAGGCGCTGCGTCGGTTGAAGCGGACGACCGTCGAGGGGGTGGACGGGTTCTGGCGCCTGCACATGGTGGCGTTCCTCGATCCGGCGCCCGCGGGCGGCTCGTTTCGGCTGCGCGCGACCGACGTGACCGATCCCAAGGACCGTCGCGAGGTGAAGATGTTCGAGGTCGACGGCCAGCCCGGGCAGACCACGAGCTGGCCGATCAACGACCTGGTCGTCACCGAGGTGATGGGCTTCGAGCGCGGGCACCGCTACGAGATCGCCGTCATTCCGCGAGGGGACGATCTGCCCTGCCGGAAAAGGAGACGTTTACGCCAAAGGGGTGATAACCCTGATGTGAGTGTTTCGCCCCCGAGCGTTCGTCCTTCTTGCCGCGTTCGTCGCGGCCGCTCTGCTGCGTCGTCGCCGGTCCGCGGGCGGCCGCAGGCGCGGTCGCACCGACGCCAATGAACGGACGGGCAAGCTGGTCCCTGCGTTCGCCGAGCTGGTGAAGGCCCGCAAGCGCGGCGACCGGAGCGCGCTCGGGCGCGCTCGGCGATCGGATCGGTCCGGCGCGGCTGGCGCAGGCGATCGCGCGGCGCCGACGCGCGGGTGGCCGAGGCGGCGCTGGCGGCGGTGCCGCTCGCGCGCGGCGGGATCCTGCTGGTCGGCGCGATCGCCGATCAGCTGACGCGCGTCGGACTCGGCGCGCGCGGCGGCGGCCGCGGCGGCGCTGGGCGCGCTGCTCGACGGCGCGGTGCCGACGGCGCTCGAGGACTGGGACGTGCCGCCCGACCTGGTGGCGCGCGCCTGCGGCGGCGCTGCGTGCGCTGGCGGCGCGCAAGGAGGCGGCGCTCGCCGCGCGGCTGGCGGCGCTGGACGCCATCGCTGGAGGCGGCGCCGAGCTGCGGCTGCGACGGCGATCTGGCCTCGCTGGCGCGCGACCCGGCGCGCCGGAGATCCGGCGCGCGGCGGTGCTGGTCGCGGCGGCCGGGCGCCGAGCGCGACGGCCGTCCTGCGCGACGCGATCGCCGACGGCGATCGGGGCGTCAGCGCCGCGGCGGCGGCCGCCGACGTGCCGCGTCGAGGCGCGCGCCGGGCGCGAACGGCAAGGAGCGAGCCGCCGCGCGGCGCCGGCGATCGCGGCGGCGCGGACGATGGCGGCGGCGCCGTCGACGCCGCCCGCCGACGCGGTCGAGATGCTCGACTGCCTCGCCGCGGCGGGAACGCCCGCCGGATCGCGCGCTGCTGGATGAGCTGCGGCGCGGGCCGGCCTCGCCGCTGCGCGATCGCGCGGTCGAGCTCGGCGTGCTGGCGCGCGCGCACGGGAAGGCCCGTGAGTGGCCGGCCGGCGCCGACGCCGACGCCAGCGGCGCGCCGGCGCAGAGCCCGCGGCGAGCGACCGCGGCGGCGAGCGGCTGGCCAGCGGCGCGCGTCGGGTCAGCGCGCTCACGATGCTGTCGCGGCTGCTGGGGCTGGTGCGCGAGCAGATCTTCGCGCTGACGCTGGGCGCCGGGCGTCTACAGCGACGCGTTCCTGGCCGCCTTCCGCATCCCCAACCTGCTGCGCGATCTGTTCGCCGAGGGGGCGCTGTCGACGGCGTTCGTGCCGACCTACGTCGCGACGCTGCGGCAGGACGGTCGCGCGCGGCGGCGCTACGCGCTGGCGAACCGCGTGATGTCGACGCTGACGATCTACCTCGGCGTCGATCGCGCGTGCTGGCGATGATCTTCCCGGAGCCGGTCGTCGCACCTGGTGGCGACCGGCTTCTCGCCCGAGAAGGCGGCGCTGTGCGCGCACGCTGGTGCGGATCATGATGCCGTTCCTGCCGGCGATCTCGCTGGCGGTGGTGGCGATGGGCGCGCTCAACGCCGAGGAGAAGTACACCGCGCCGGCGCTCGCGTCGTCGATGTTCAACCTGGTCGCGATCGTCGGGCGGCGTCGCCGTCTACTGCGTCGGCGCCGTCGGCGCGCGCGGCGGTGATCGACCTGGGCGGCGCTGCACGCTCGTGGGCGGCGTCGCGCAGCTGGCGATCCAGATCCCGCCGCTCTGGCGCTCGGGGTTCCGGCCGCGGCTGCTGCCGGATCTGCGCCTGCGCGATCCGGGGACGCGGCGGATCGCGACGCTGATGGCGCCGGCGACGCTGGGGGTGGCGGCGGTGCAGATCAACGTCGTCGTCAACTCGTCGTTCGCCAGCCTGATCTCCGACGGCGCGATCTCGTGGCTGTCGTACGCGTTCCGGCTGATGCAGCTGCCGATCGGCGTGTTCGGCGTGGCGGTCGGCACCACGGCGCTCACGCACCTGTCGCGCGACGCCGCCGCGCGGCGACTGGGACGCGCTGCGCGCGACGCTGCGGCGCGGGCTGCGGATGGTGCTGTTCCTGACCGTGCCGTCGACGGTGGGGCTGGCGCTGCTGGGCGTGCCGATCATCCGGCTCATCTACCAGCACGGCCGGTTCTCGCCGCACGCGACGCTCGAGACGGCGCGCGCGCTCGTCGGGCTACGCGCGTCGGCCTGGTCGCCTACGCGGCGATCAAGGTCGTGGCGCCGGCGTTCTACGCGCTCGGGCGCACGCGCGTGCCGCTGATCGCCAGCGTCGTCGGCGGTCGCCGCCAACCTGATCTGGAACATCGCTGACCTTCCGGCGCTTCGGCCACGTCGGGCTGGCGCTCGGCACGTCGATGGCGGCGCTGGTGAACCTCGGCGTGCTGGCGGTCGCGTTCCAGAAGCAGATCCGCGGCCTCTTCACGCGCGATCTGCTCGTCGCCGTTCGCGAAGATCCTCGCCGCCGTCGGCGATCATGGCGGCCGTCGTCTGGGCTGGTCTCGTCGCGCGTCGAGCTGCTGCCCGGCCACGGCACCGTCGACTGCGCCGCTCAAGGCCTTCGTGCCGATCGCCGTCGGCGCCGTCGTCTACTTCGCCGCCGCCCGCGCCTTCGGCTCGACGAGGCAGGCCTGGTCGCGCGCTGCTGCAGCGTCTTCCGCCAGCGCTCGCCGCCGGAGCTGGCCGAGCGGATCCGGCCGGCTCTGCGCTCGGGGTGGCCGCGAGCCGTGCCTAGCGCTCGTGCGGCATGCGGTCGCGCGGGCCGCGGAAGTACTGCATCGGCGAGTAGAAGCGGAAGTTCGAGACGCGGCTCGTGTAGACGCAGGCGTAGGCCTCGACCTGCTCGCCGAACTTGCTGACCTCGTAGCCCTCGCGGAACAGCGGGCCCCAGTACGGGTTGAAGCGCGTCGTCGATGTCGTCCTCGAGCGCGCGGTGCTGCGGCGGCGGTCGCGCGCAGCTCGCGCGCGCAGCCGCTCGATCGCGTCCTTGATCGGCGCGCTTGCCGCCGGCCGTCGGCCGCCGTCGGCGCGCTCGGCCGGCCAGCTTCTGCAGCGCGCGCAGCGCCGCCTGGCGCTCGTTCAGCTCCGAGTCGAGGTGGATGAGCTCGGCGTCGAGCCGGTCGAGGCGCGCCAGCTCGGGCGCGCAGCCGATCGTACGTCGTGACCTCGTGCTCGAGCTCCTGCAGCATCATCGCCGTGCGCCAGTTCGACGACTTCCGCGAGCGCAGCATGTCGCCGTAGATGTGGTCGCCGACGAACAGCACGCGATCGCCGCTGGCCGCGCGCGCGCTCCTGGAACGTCCTTGATGTTGCCGCCCGAGTAGACGCGGCCGCGCTGGAACGGGCCCGTCCGGGCGTCTTGAGCAGCGGGTTGCCCCTGCGCGTCGAGCTCGACGAACGGGCGCTCCTCGGTGAAGAACTCCGGCTTGCCGGCGCTGACCACGATCGACGTCGAAGTAGTTGCGCCACGACGGATAGCGCCGTGCGCGCGCCGTCGAGCAGGTAGCTCATCACCGGCTGCGGTGTAGTCCCAGGCCGAGTTGGTCAGCAGGAACAGCCGCTTCCCCGACGAGCGGAACTTGTGCAGCGTCTCGGCCAGCGCCTCGTCGCGCTCGACGTAGCTCGGGCAGCTCGGCGCTGACGATCGCCTTGATCGATCCGTCGCGGTGCGCGAGGTCGATGCACTCGCGGATGTGCTCCCAGAGCGTGGTGTAGTCGGGCTTGCCCGGCGGATCGTGGCGATCGAAGTAGTCGACCAGCACGGCGTACAGCACCGCCTCGGGCAGCGCGAACAGCGAGTCGATCCAGGCGTAGCGCTGGCTCGACAGCCGCATGCGCTCGCGCTGGTAGAGCTCGGCCGACCTTCGCGCGATCGATGGTCGTGAGGCCGTGGCGCGCGCGGCCCGGGAAGCCGTAGCGGTCGGGCTTGAAGATGTTGCCGTTCTCGCGGTCGACGACCAGGCCGCGCACCGCCAGCATCGGGTCGTAGGCCAGGCGCGCGGATCGCCTCCGGGTAGCCCTTGGCCGTCACCAGCTTGTCGCAGCGTGGCCCGCATCGACAGCTCCTCGATCCGCGCCTGGTTGTAGAGCGCCAGCGTGTAGTCCATGTCGAAGCCGACCATCTCGATCTTGTCGAGCCGCAGGTTGCGGTTGACGTAGATCGCGGCTCTGCGCGGGGGATGTCGAGCGGGCGCGTCGCCGACGTCGATCAGCGCGCGGCTCGGGGGCTTCGAGGGGACGCGCGATCACCTCGCTCGCGGTGGCTCACACCGATATTTTATCACGCCGGACGCCGCGGCCGCGCCGTCGCCTGTAGAATCGCGTCGACAGTCAGCCGTGAAGATCGCGCTCGGACAGATCAATCCGACCATCGGCGACTTCGAGGGGAACCGCCGCCTCGTGCTCGAGGCGCACTGGCCGCGGCCGAGGCGCGCGGCGCCGAGCTGGCGATCTTTCCCGAGCTGGCGCTCTGCGGGCTATCCGCCCAAGGATCTGCTCGAGCGGCCGGCCTTCGTCGACGGCGGCGCGCGCGTCGCTCGACGCGCTGGCGGCGGCGCTGGCGCCGGCCGCGACGACCGCGGCGCTGGTCGGGTTCCCCGAGCGCTGCCGACGCGGCCGACCGGGCGCGGCCTCGCCAACAGCGCCGCGCTGATCGACGGCGGCCGGGTCGCGCACGTCGTGCGCAAGTCGCTGCTGCCGACCTACGACGTGTTCGACGAGTGGCGCTACTTCGAGCCGGCGACCGAGGTCGCGCCGGTCGCCGTTCCGCGGGCCGCAAGCTGGGGATCTCGATCTGCGAGGACATCTGGAACGACGCCGACTTCTGGCCGCGCCGGCTCTACCGCGCCGATCCGATCGAGGCGCTGGTGCGCGCGCGGCGCCGAGATCATCCTCAACCTCTCGGCCTCGCCCTACACCATGGAGAAGCGCCACCTGCGCCCGCGCATGCTGGCGGCGACCGCGCGGCGCTGGCGCCGCCCGCTGCTGTTCGTCAACCAGGTCGGCGGCCAGGACGACCTGGTGTTCGACGGCGCCAGCCTGGCGCTCGACGCCGCCGGCGAGGTGATCGCGCGCGGCGCCGAGCACGAGACCGATCTGATCGTCGTCGACGTCGACGCGCGAGACGCGGCGGCGGGCGAGCTGCGCGCCGTTCGAGACCTCCGACGAGCGCTCGGCGCTGGAGGCGCTGGCGCTCGGCACGCGCGACTACGCGCGCCGCTGCGGCTTCTCGCGCGCGCTGCTCGGGCTGTCGGGCGGCATCGACTCGGCGCTGGTCGCCTGCATCGCGGCGCGCGCCCTCGGCCCGGCGAACGTGCTCGGCGTGGCCATGCCGTCGCGCTACTCGTCGCCGGGCTCGCTCGCCGACGCGCGGCGCTCGCCGAGAACCTGGGGATCGACTTCACCGTCGATCTCGATCGAGCCGATGTTCGCCGCCTACCTCGAGACGCTCGCGCCGCGCGCTCGAGCGCCTTCGCGCCCGCCGAGCGCGCCCGCAGGCCGCGGCGGCCGCCGCCGATCTGACCGCCCAGAACCTGCAGGCGCGCGTGCGCGGCGCGATCCTGATGGCGCTCTCGAACCGGCAGGATCGGCTGCTGCTCACGCACCGGCAACAAGAGCGAGATCGCCACCGGCTACTGCACGCTCTACGGCGACATGGCGGGCGGGCTGGCGGTGATCAGCGACGTCCCGAAGACGCTGGTCTACCGGCTGGCGCGCGCGGTGAACGCCGAGCGCGCGCGTGATCCCCGAGGCGACGCTGACCAAGCCGCCGTCGGCCGAGCTGCGCCCCGATCAGACCGATCAGGACAGCCTGCCGCCCTACGATCTGCTCGACGCGATCCTCGACGCGCACCTGGTCCGCGGGCTCGACGCTGCCGGCGCTGGTCGCCGCAGGGTTCGACGCCGCCGTCGTCGCGCGACGTCGTCCGGCGCGTGCAGCAGAGCGAGTACAAGCGCCGCCAGATGGCCGCCGGGCCTCAAGATCACCGGCAAGGCCTTCGGCCCCGGCCGGCGCTATCCCGATCGCCCAGGCGGCTGAGGTCCGATGGCCGAGTCGCGCTTCGACCTTGCGGTCTGCGCGCCTTCTTGTATCGTGCGCCGGCTCGAACGCCGGAGGATTCGTAAGAATGCGCGCTGTCATTGCTGTTTTGCCGGGTGACGGAATCGGTCCCGAGGTCGTCGACCAGGCCCGGCGCGTGCTGGCGGCGGTCGGCGAGAAGTGGGGACACACCTTCACGCTGAAGCGACGCGCTCATCGGCGGCATCGCCATCGACGAGACCGGCTCGGCGCTGCCGCCCGAGACGCTGGAGATCGCGCGCGCGGCCGACGCCGTGCTGCTGGGCGCCGTGGGCGGCCCGAAGTGGGACGACCCGCGCGCCAAGGTGCGCCCCGAGCAGGGCCTGCTCGCGATCCGCAAGGGCCTCGGCCTCTACGCCAACCTGCGCCCCGTCATCGGTCAACCCGAAGCTGCGTGCACGCCTCGCCGCTGCGGCCCGAGCTGCTGGCCGGCGTCGACATGATCGTCGTGCGCGAGCTGACCGGCGGCATCTACTTCGGCGACAAGCTGCGCGACGGCGACCGCGCCTCCGACATCTGCGTCTACACCGTCGCCGAGGTCGAGCGCATCGTGCGCACGGCGGCGCGCATCGCGCGCGGGCGCCGCAAGAAGCTCACCTCCGTCGACAAGGCCAACGTGCTCGAGACGTCGCGCCTGTGGCGCGAGGTGACCGAGCGCGTGATGACGCGAGGAGTTCCCCGACGTGGCGCTCTCGCACATGCTGGTCGACGCCTGCGCGATGCACCTCATTCGCCGCCCGGCCGACTTCGACGTCATCGTCACCGAGAACATGTTCGGCGACATCCTGACCGACGAGGCGTCGATGCTGGCCGGCTCGATGGGGCATGCTGCCCTCGGCGTCGCTGGGCGAGGGCAAGCGCGGCCTCTACGAGCCGATTCACGGCTCGGCGCCCGACATCGCGGGCAAGGGCATCGCCAATCCCGTACGCCACGATCCTCAGCGTCGCGCTGCTGTTGCGCCACTCGCTGGGCCTCGAGGCCGAGGCGCGCGGCCGTCGAGGCGGCGGTGGCGGCCGCGATCGACCGCGGCGTGCTGCCGGGCGATCTCGCGCCCGCCGGGCACGGCGCCGGCGACGACGGCGGCGGCGGGCGACGCGGTGCTCGCAGCGCTGCGGCGCAGCTGAGCGCACGCGCGCAGCGCAGCTCTCGCCAGATTCCTGGCGCCGCATCGTCGGACGGCCGTCCGGGCGGTCTGGCGCCCGGCGACCCCCTCGACAGCCTGAGCGTCGAGCTGTTACAGTTAGGTCGTTAAGCCGAGTCTCTCCGGTGCTACGTTCGTCGCCCCCCGTTTCCGCTCTCGGCCCGGCCGGTGCTGATCCCGACCGCGTGTTGCTCGCCGCTGCTCGAACCGTGCCGTCGACCTTCGCGCGTCCGCGGCACGCCGCGACGGTCGTCGGCCGTCGCCCGAGGTTTCCCGCGCTAGTTGGTCTGCCCGAGACGGCGCCGAACCGCCGAATCCGAATCCGTGAACGAAGGAGAACGAGATGGGAACCAGGCTCTACGTCGGAAATTTGTCGTACAACGTGACCGAGCCCGAGCTGCGCGACGTCTTCGCCGAAGGGGGCCGCAACGTCGTCGAGGTGAAGATCGTGATGGACCGCGACACCGGGCCGCCCGCGCGGATTCGCGTTCGTCGAGATGGGCAGCGACGACGAGGCGACGGCGGCGATCTCGTCGCTGACCGGGCGCGAGATTCAGGGGCGCCCCATCAACGTCAGCGAGGCGCGCGCGCGCGCGCCCGCGCGGCGGCGGCGGCGGCGGCGGGTACGGCGGCGGTGGCGGTGGGTACGGCGGCGGCGGCGGTGGTGGCGGCGGCGGCGGCGGCGGTCGTGGCGGCGGCGGCGGCGGCGACGGTGGCGGCGGCGGCGGCGGCGGCGACTACGGCGAGGGCCGCGGCGGCGGTCTCGCCGCGGCGGCTGGTAGACGTCGATCGCGACCGTCGCGGGTCCCGCGCCTCGCGCGGCGAGCGCGGCTCGGCGAGCCGGCCTGGCTCGACGCGACGGGTCCTACGCGAGCGCGCGCAGGCCTTCGGGGTCCGCGAGGATCACCTTGCGGCCCTCGGTCTGGATCAGGCCCTTGCGCTTGAACTGCGACAGCGTCAGCGACACGGTCTCGCGCGTCGAGCCGATCAGGTTCGCCATCTCCTGGTGCGTGATCTTGAGGCCGACGACCAGCGCCGCGCTCGTCCGCGACGCCGTGCTCGTGGCCGAGGCTCAGCAGCAGCTCGGCCAGCTTGGCGCCGACGTCCTTGAAGATCAGCTGCTCGACGCGCGTCTCGAGATCCTTGCGGCGCGCGATCAGCGCGCGCGCGAACTTGTAGGCGGCGCCGCCGTCGTTCTGCAGCAGCTCGTCGAGCAGCTCGCGCTCGATCTCGACGGTCGATCGACGCGTCCATCGCCTCGGCCATCTCCTCGCGCGGGCCGCCGTCGAGCAGGCAGGGCTCGCCGAAGAAGTCGCCCTCGGTGCGATAGGCGAGCGTCAGCTCCTTGCCGTCGCGCGTGACCTTGGAGATCTTGATGCGGCCGCTGCGTCAGGAAGTGGACGCCCTGCGCGCGGTCGCCCGGCAGGTAGATGACCTGGCGCGGGCGGTAGGTTCCCGATCGTCATGCCCGGGCAGCAGCGCCTGGAGCGCGTCGAGCGGGATGTCGGACAGCACGTCGCACTTCCGCAACAGCCCGATCGCCTTCCTTGTCGTCCGCCGGCATTCTGACGCGTTTGTAGCATGAGCCAGCGGTTCGGACAATGAAAAGTTGGTGAAGTAGGCTACATACCGCGTCTGCGTCTTGGGCTGCGCGCCGCGCGCATCAGGCGCAGCCCCGACCGCGCAGCGACCGACAGCACCGAGCGTGCCGAGCAGAGCAGCTTCGTGCTCGTCGGCGAGCGCGTCGTGTCGTCGGCGTGCAGGCGCGGCGAGCGACGATGAGGCAGGCGTTGTTCACGAAGTGAGCCACCATCGCCGGAACGATCGAGTCGCCGGCGAGCGCGATCCCCGACAGGGCGACGCCGAGCAGCGCGGTCGGCAGGAGGCGCCAGACGTCGAGGTGGAAGAGGCCGAACAGCAGGCCGGTCAGGATCGCGGCCGCCGAGCGGCGAGAACCGCGTGCGCAGGCCGCGCAGGATGGGCCCGCGGAAGAGCGCCTCCTCGCAGATCGCCGGCGTGAGCGCCATCAGGAAGCAGCGTCAGCAGCGAGGCCGCGGCCGCCGTCGGGCGGCGCGATCGGCGCGCCGCAGGCTCTCGACGACCTCCTTGGGCGGCGGGCAGCATCCACTCGGCGAGCGAGGCCGACCACCAGCCAGGCCGACAGGCCGATCAGCACGCGCGCCCGCGAGCGCCGACGCGTGACGGCGCGCGCAACGCGCAGCACCGCGCGCGAGCCGCTGGCCGCGTGCCGCGCGCGTAGAGCCAGGTCAGGCCGCCGCAGGCCGACCCACTCGGACAGCGCCAGGCCCGGGTCCGAGCCGCCAGCGTCTGCAGCGGAACGAACACGAAGAACAGGAGCACGCAGCGCGACGCCGAAGAGCGGCGAGCGCGTGGCCGGCGGTCGGCGGCTCGTCGTCGTGCGCGTCGGCGGCGTCGCCGCGCCGCGCGCCGCCGACGACGTGGCGGAGCCAGGCGCCGAGGCCGAGGCCCGCCTCGTCGGCGAAGAGCAGCCGCTCGGAGTCGTAGAGCCGCGCGGCGAGCGCGAGCGCGGCCGCGCCGTAGAGCGACGCGTGCTGCGCGAGCACCGCCAGCGTCGACGCCGAGCCGACGCGTGCCGAGCGATCAGATCGCGCGCGAGCAGCGTGACGCCGACGCCCGGGATGAACGCGGTCGACGCCGCGTCAGCTGGAAGTCGCCGAGGCCGCGCGGTCAGCGACGGCGCCATGCAGAGGAAGTAGACCGGCGTCAGCAGCGTCTGCGCCTCCTTGAAGCTGCGCGCGAGCGCGCCGATCGCCACCATCACCGACGCGAACAGGAACGCGGTCGGCGGGATGACCAGCGAAGCGCCGCCGCGCGCGCGCGGCCCAGGGGATGCGCAGTCGTCGCGCCGCGCCGCCGACGAGGCGCGTCCCCTCGAGCACGGTGAGCGACATCGACGCCAGGTTGAGCACGCCGGTCAGCGACGCCAGCGTCGCGACCGCCAGCACCTTGCCCGTCATCAGCGACGGCGCGGTCGATCGGCGCCGACAGCGTCGTCTCGAGCGTGCCGCGCTCGCGCTCGCCCGCGGTGATGTCGATGGCCGGGTGGAACGCGCCCAGCATCACCATCACCACCACGACCAGCGGCAGGATCTTCGACAGCAGGTAGCCGCCCACCTGCGCGCGCGCGGCGCGATGCCTGCGGCGGTGACGGCGATAGGCCGGCGGCGCAGCCCGCGCTCGGCAGCCGCGCGGCGAGCGCCTCGCTCGATCCGCGTCGCGCGCGGTGCGTCGACTCCTCGCGCGTCTCGTCGTAGAAGAGGCGGACCGCGGGCGGCGCCGGCGCCGCCCGTCGGGCTCTCGACGGCGATCGCGGCGTCGACGCTCGGCGCGGGCGTCGACGTCGGCTGGCGGCGCCGCGTCGGCCAGCGCGAGCGCCTCGACGCCGGCGTCGGTCGCGCGCGGCGAGGCGCGCGCGCAGCTCGTCGGCGAGCGGCGGCGGGCCCGCTGACCGCGACGCGCGCCGCGTGCGCCTCGGCGCGGGTCGACGCCGCGCTGCCAGCACCTGCGCCGTCACCAGCGACACCAGCGGGTAGACCACCAGCGGGAACAGCACCATCACCGCCAGCGTGCGGCGATCGCGCAGCGTCTCGCGCAGCTCCTTGCCGGCGACCAGCCGCACCTCGCGCAGCTTCACGGCGCCGTCTCCGGCGCGCCGGGCGCGTCGACGGCGCGCGACCAGGCGCAGGAACGCCTCCTCCAGGCTGGGCGCGTCGCCGGCCGCCGCGCGCAGCGCGGCCGGCGTCCCCTCGGCCAGCAGGCGCCCGCGGTGCAGGAGGCCGATCCGATCGCAGAGCAGCTCGGCCTCGGCCAGGTAGTGCGTCGAGAAGACCACCGCCTTGCCGCGGTCGCGCTCGGCGCGCACGAAGTCGCGCAGGAAGCGCGAGGCGAGCACGTCGAGGCCGGCGGTCGGCTCGTCGAGGACCAGCACCGCCGGATCGTGCAGCACGGCGCGCGCGATCGAGAGCCGCTGGCGCTCGCCGGTCGACAGCGCCTCGCAGCGGCGGTCGAAGAACGGCGTCGAGATCGAGCGCGCGCGCCAGCGCCGCGATGCGCGCGTCGGCCGCGGCGGCGGCGCAGGCCGTGCAGGCGCGCGAAGTAGTCGAGCAGCTCGCGCCCGGTCAGGCGCGCGTAGAGGCCGGTGGTGTTGGTGAGGAAGCCGAGCCGCCGCCGCACCGCCAGCGGATCGGCCGCCACGTCGATGCCGGCGACGCGCGCGCGCCCGCGCGTCGGCGTCAGGATCCCCGCCAGGACCCGCAGCGTGGTGGTCTTGCCGGCGCCGTTGGGGCCGAGCAGGCCGTAGATCTCGCCGGCCGCGACGCGGAACGAGAGATCGGCGACCGCCGTCTTGGCGCCGAAGCGCTTGACCAGCGAATCGACGACGACGGCCGGCTGCGCCCATGCGTCGCCGAGGATAGCGCGTCGCGCGGTCGCGCGTCCGTCAGCAGCCGCCGGGCGCGCAGTAGATCTCGGTTGCCGGTGAACTTCGAGCGTCTGACAGGCTGCCGAGCCGACGGCCGTCTTGCATGCTCGTCGGATCGTAGCGTGCCGGTGCAGGTCGGGGCGGGCCGGCGTCCCGAGGGCGGCGTGGCGCAGAAGCCGCCGGCGTCGTCGTACTTGACGTAGACGCGCATCGGGGTCGAGACGCTCTTGCTGCCGGCCAGGTCGGCGGTGCCGACCGCCATGCAGATCCACTGTCCGTCGGGGATGTTGTTGGCCATGGTGTCGAGCTGGTTCCCCAGGCAGCGCGCGCTGTCGATCGGCTCGACCGACCAGATCGCGGGCAGGTCCTCCGAGTAGCCGATGGCGATCGTCGGCTGCTCGAAGCCGTCCAGCATCGCAGAGAACCTTGGGGGGCGTGGTGTCGGTGCCCGACGACGCAGGGCGACGGGGAGCGCCAGGTCGAGCGTGTTGTAGTCGGGTTGAGAAGTCGGCGCTGCCGGCCGGCGGCACGCCCGCCAGGCGGATCTTGAGGACCTGGTCGCTCTGCGTGAGGGGGCCCGTCGTGGTG